>CAOSLI010000017.1 GCA_948524275.1 uncultured Clostridia bacterium | reverse complement strand
GCAAAGATATGCTGGGTTGCGATGCGTGTCAAGGCGGAAAATAGAATGGTTACATGTCAAATATATTTTCTTTATCTATATATATATTAGAGTGGTCTTTTATTTGAAGACCTAACTTTTGTTGAAGAATTTTAAGAGAAGAAATCTTTGTTAAAATAAACAAAACCTTATTGTTTCCTATATTTTTTTTCATGAAAAATTCTCCATCTTGAATACATCCATGACAACCAGTACCAGGTAAAATAACTATCCATTGATAATTATCTGTAATATCCAACCGTTCAATACAATTACTGAGAAATTTTTTTCTTTTTCTTCAGTTTTCTTATTACAAGCAATTAAGCAAGATAATATGACAAATATGGGTATACAAAAAACTAATCTTTTCATGTGTAATTGATAAATGAAAATTTTATTAATATCAGATTTGTTTGATTGTAAATATTTTAAAATTCATATAAGTTTCTTCTATATCTTTGGGGTCAATATATTCAATATTTAACCCTTCTTCTGTTACAAATGAATTTGTCCAATTCCATTCTTCTGCTGTTCCTATAAGTTTTTCGCCTAAATATTCAAATTGTTCATCCATAAAAATTATAATTAATGGCTTTTCATTTAGTTGCGTACGAGTCGTTGCATTTTTTATACCTTGTTGCATAAAACGATAATATATTTTACGCCACGGGTCATATAGAATAGCACTATATAAATCTTGTTGTAAGTAGTGGGTATAAATTAGTTCCCTAGGTGTTCGTTCTGATAGGAAATCCCAATCAATAGAATATATAGTTCGCGCCACATTACTTCCACCATATAAAGATTGACTAACATTAGAATTCCAATTAGATATATAAATTTCATGTGAAGCAGTAAAACTATGCACTATTTTTCCAGTAGAAGATATTGTAGGATAAACCTGCATAAATAGAGGATCTTCCCAATTTGCGTTCTTTCCGTAAATTTGGGCAGGATAAGAATGATAGTGTTTTATTTGATTATTATCTAAATTGATGCAAGTAGTAAATAAGAACTTATCAATCGAAGATTCTTTAATTGAGAATGGGCATAGTCCCGTTAATATAATATGGTTGTCCTTTTCAAAAATCGGACATACTGTACTAAAAGCATACTGAGGATAAAATAAAGCCCAATCAGGTTCGCTTCCTTTTAACGAAAACCGCTGTTTTACCTGTCCTTTATAATCAGCTAATACTAATTCAACCAATGGACGATTGTATAAGAAAATCGAGTCCGTGTTTTTTATATAATAACCCGCAATGCTTAAAACTGCATTTGCACCCTCTTTATTGTAATGAATTTTTTTTATAAATTCGCCATTTGTATAGTTGTAAAAATAAATCGAATTGTTGTAAGGGTTAAGTAAAGTAAGCATTTTTATTCCAGAAGTATCCTGATAGATTTGCATGTAAGGAGATTTAGGTGCTGTATAGTCATCTAAAAGAATTTTTTTCTCACTATTTACTATTAGATTATACTTTGACTGGAGTCTTCCAGCTTGTTCATTTTTTGATGATACAATAGAGTTTGAACATGATATAAATGTCGTAGAAAACAAAAGTAAATAAAATAATTTATACATATATCGACATATATTAAATTTAATTGTTATCTAAGAGTATCAGAAAGGTTCATTTTTTATTCTCTTTCTGATACTCTGAATTTTAGGTAAAACTTTTATCCACGAGTAGTATCGCAGTCATAGTTTTCACCACGTCCCCAAAAACAGTTGTTGCTTATTCCACAACTGCCATTATTAAAAGAGGTACTTACACATTCAGCATTTGCTTCTGTAGCGTTAGCCAAATCAGCAAGATTAACATCTTGTGAACCGTTTTCTGTGTTAACAGATGCGTTCACGACCAAAGCTACAGCAAAGATGGCTGCGGCTCCAAACAATTTTAAAGCTTTTGCTTTCATAATATCTAATGTAATTAAAGTTAATAATAGGGAGTTTAGTAGATGACAAAAAATGAATTTTGTCGGTTATATTATTGATTTTTAATTAGTTATTTCTTGTAAAAGTCCCTGAAAATTAGTAACTTTAAAGAAAAGTTTAGCCGCTTTTTCCATGAAAGTTACGATAACTCCCAGGGACTGCGACAAAGTTAATCAAA
>CAOSLI010000016.1 GCA_948524275.1 uncultured Clostridia bacterium | reverse complement strand
GGGTGTATAAATTCCATATATCTATTTTGATAATAATATGGATTGTGTTCAACTTCGTTTGCTATATTCTTTGGCAAATATTGTTCGCCTAAATGATACATCCTTACTGCTTTTTTATCGTTTATTGAACGAATCGTTGGATATTTTCTGTTATAGTCATCATTGATTATATAACCTTTTTTAAGCATTATCTTTTTAAATTGTCCATAATTGATACACATTTGCATTGTTTCATCAATAGCTTGTCTTATTACATTATACTTTGTTAGCTCTCCTCGTTTTTCTGCAAAATATATACTTCTTGGTGTTTTTCCTGCTGGCTTTTCAATAACTATTAATCCATATTGTCCGCATAAATTGTCTGATAACTCTCTGAAATGATAATATGCTCCTTTGTTACAATTAAACTTTTTGCCTGTAAACATATTAACGGAATTTACTACAAAATGATTATGATATGTGCCTGTATTAAAGTGTGTTGCAACTACTACTTGGTATTCACTCCACATTTTTTCTGCAAGTTTTATTCCAATTTTATGTGCAAGCTCTGGCGAAACTTCTCCTGTTTTGAAGCTTTGATATGCATGATAAGCAACATTTCCTGTGCATTTATCGAATCTATTTTGTACTGCCATCATTTCTTCATAAGCTGTTTTGGCTTTACAATTTACTCCTGTTACATACATAGTTTTTTCATTTTTATCAATAGTTTTCTCATCATCTTCTGCATATTTTAATACTTGCTTTAAATCTGAAAATGTTGTCTTTTCTGGATTTTTTGCATAGCTTATTACACGAGATATACTATCTTTAATTGCCCATATTTTCGTTGTTGCCATCTATATCATCTCCGCTTCTTATAATTATAAATGTCTAAGAAATCACTTTGCATTTTTGTTATTTTCTCTTTTATTTCTTCATCACTCATATATTGAAATTCATTTTTTAGTTCAACAATTCCTGTATAAATTTTGCGAAGTGCTTCATCTGGTATTGAATAAATTTCTTTTTGTAAGCCTGATTTTCTTAAATAAGATGATAAATTTAAGTTACTTTTTTTAGCATTTCTTTGTAATTTTTTCTTCTCATTTTCACTCACTCTAACATTAATTCCTATTGTTCTATTTCTCATAATTTTTCACTTCCTTTTTGATAAATTTTCACTCTATTTTTTATAAAATCTTTCTTAAAATCTTAAGTTCTTATTTAATTTTTTTGTTTTATAAGGTAGGGGTTACAGGGGAAGATTTTCCCCTTTCAGCGTAAGCTGTCGGTTTTGTGGCAATACAAAACCTATGCTCGCTACACTTATAGACATCAAATTTGGCAATACATTTGTCTGTTTGCTCCTACCAGTAATTTCTTATACATATATTAGTTCATTTAATATAATTTCTTCTGCTGTATTTTTAAAATTATTCATCATACTCACCCAATAAAGTTGATCTGTATTTTTCATTTCTTCTGTTAGATTATTTTGATGTTTTAGTTGTTCGATTATAATATCAATTCTCTTTTCTGCTGTTTCTTGAATCTCTTTTAAATGTTTATTAAGTGTTCCATTCACAAACATAATTGTATATTCTGCTTTCTTGTTTTCTTTTAAGAAATTTAATCTCATTCTTCCATATTTATTTAGCACAATTTTTTCTTTTTCTAATACTAAATTTGGCATATAATAATCGCCTTGTTTTGTGTATTCAATTCCATATTTATTTTCCATTTTCAATTCCTCCATTTATAAAATTTTTTAACTAACTTTTTCTCGTTCTTTTATTCTTATTTCTCCTAAAATCCTATTTTCTTCTTTTTGTGGAAATTGTTTATCATCACTTATTAGTTCCACTAATTTAAAAAGTTGTTCTCCATTTCTATTTACTTCTTCTATTGTAAGATATTTTTTCTGGTAACCTTTTTTAGGCTTGTCTAACTGATTTAATTCATAATAAGAAACTTCGTAGTATTCATTTAATCTGTCCATATATTCTTTTAATTCTTTTTTGTCCATTAACACAGTAGTATTTACTATTCTTTCTTTTTTACCTTGCTCAAATGGTAATGCTATATCAAACATGCCTAAATCCATCAATTTAGAAATTTGTTCTATATAACTACTTCTAAATTTTATATTGATTAGGTTATAATAGCCTTTCTTATCTTTTTCAATTACAATATTCTCTACAAATTTAGAAATAAATTCTTGCTTTTCTTCTTTTGTTTTATTTTTCCATTCTGCCATAAGCATTTCTTTAAATTTATTAGAACGAATTAGCTTTTCTTTTTCTACATCTCTATCTGCCATTATTGCTTGTGGACTAAATGATTGCTTATTTATATCAATATCTTGTATTCTTTTTTCTTCTAGCATATTTAATTTTTCTTCAATTACTCTGTAATCTTCTGAAAAATCTTCTACCTCTACAATTCCTTTTAGATATGCTTCCTTAATTCTATTCTTTTGGCTTTGTAAATTAGCTATCTCTTTATCTAGTTTAGCTGTATTTCGTTCTTTCTTATCTGCTAAAACAGGAAAGAAATATTTTTTTACTGTCATATCATATTCAATTAAGTTCATTATTAAAAACATAACTGAATCTTCAACTAAATCCTCTCTTAAATAAGTTTTACAATCTGAACAATGATAGTACATATATTTTTTCTTTTGACCACCAGAGCCTTTACATTGCATTATTTTTCCGCATTTAGGACATAGTAGTTTTTGCATAAATATATAAACTCTATCTCTACAAAACGCTCTTTGATTTTTTTCTTTCTGTAGCTGTACATCTTCGTACATTGCTCTTGATATAATGGGCTCTACAACATTCATATAAACAACTGTCTCTTTTTCTTGCTTATTTCTATATTGTTCAAAATCTCCTACATAAATTTTGTTATTAATTATTTTAGATACTGTTGCATCTTTCCATTGCTTGTTTGTTAGCGTAGGTATTTTCTCTGCATTTAAAATATTTGCTATTGTTTGATAACTTTTACCTGCTAAATACATATTAAATATTCTTATAACTAAATCTTTTGTAGTTTCATCTATTACCATTTTCTTATTTTCTCTTTTGTAACCTAATGGGCAAGTTCCGTGGTACATGTCCAGATTTTATTGCTCCTGTCATTCCAAATTTTGTTCTCTCTGATACTATCTCAATTTCTAGTTGTGAAAGAACTGTTAACATTCTTACAAAAAATCTTCCGATTAGCACTGCTCGTATTGACATCATCCCTATCACAAATTAGATAGCAATTATGCTTTTCTAACTCTGATATTAGAACTTCTAAATCTCTAACAGACCTTGTAACTCTATCTAATTTATAAGCTACAATATAATTGATTTTACCTGCTTTCATATCTTCTAACATCTGCTGAAAAGCTGGTCTGTTTGCCATATCTTTTGCTGATATTCCTGCATCTTTGTAAACTTTATATATTTTATAATCTTTATATTTACAAAGTGCTTTTAATTTCTCCTCCTGTTCTCCTAAACTAAATCCGTTCCCTTGCTTGATCTTCTGTGCTTACACGAATATAAATTCCTGCAATTTTCCTTTCTTCATTCATTTTTACATATCCTCCTTCCAAATTGCTAAGACTGTTAAGGCTTTGCCTGTTACAGTCTTAGTATGCTTTCGCATATGAATAGAAAGGCAACAAAAAAGTGCCACATAGCATAGTTTTAGCTATTAGCACTTTTAGAGTTTTTATATTTATTATTACTATCTCTTTAATTTTCTTATAAATAACACAAATAAACCAATATAGTATAATTTTTTAAAAACTCTAAAATGCTTTGCCGTTCTATGTTATGTATTTCCGCTGATATGTTCTTGTAATTTGGATAACGGATATTTTGTACTTAAATCATTTACATAGAAATAATCGTGTTCATTAAAGAATAGGTACAAGCTATCTTTAATAATTACTCTATGGGGCTCTACATACGCTAAATTGGTATGCTCAATAATTCTTAAACAACCATTTATTATTTGTGGCTGTTCCTTTCCTTTAAATTTTAAACGGCACGCCCATTCGATTTTAGAGAGTAATTCTTTACTCATATTGATTTCTTGTTTAATTATATGTAACATAATACCACAAAAACCTCCTTTTTTCAATATTTTTGGTCAAAAAAAGACCGTTTCTTTTGAAACGGTTTAAGTTTTTGTGTCCATCAAACTTTTTGATAGTCTTGAAATTAAGTTGTATCAAGCTTTTCAAAAGTTCGACGAAACTTCTTTATGGCTCCTCGTGTTGGGCTTGAACCAACGACCTATCGGTTACTGCACTACACTAACTTTCATTAGCACTACATACATAGTTTGTAGTCTGGACTATATCTTTACCATATCTTGCGACTTAGGTAGGTGGTGTATAGTCTCTACACACGGTATAAACCTTGCTCGGTATTGTCGTATAGTTTCCTATTTACGAGTTTCACCGAATTAGCCACCTTTATCATCTATAAGTTTCCCTATAGAGCTGCTAACATTTTGATTCTTTGGGAATCTGCTCCACAGCCGAGCGCTCTACCAACTGAGCTAACGAGGAATATTAAATCTGGCAACAACCTATTTTCCAAGCAAGGTAACTCGCAAGTATCGTCGGCACATTTGAGCTTGACTTCCGTGTTCGAGATGGGTACGGGTATTTCCTCAATGTTATCATCACCAGAAAAGTTTTGTATACTTCTCAAATTAATACTTTATTAGTATACTACTACAAATATCTTTTGTAAATACTTTTTTATATTTTTTTACAAATTTATTATAGACATCTTTGTTAAGTATTATACATATATTAATTTGTTAGCACACTCAAAAATATATAGCTTATTTAAGAATACTTCACATATCTTTAAAAGTCTTCTTTTATACTTCTTGCTTTCCACAATGCTTATTCTTCTTTTATCTCTCTACTTAATCATATTTTATGGTTAAGCCCTCGATTTATTAGTATTGGTCAGCTCAATAGCTCTCACTACT
>CAOSLI010000015.1 GCA_948524275.1 uncultured Clostridia bacterium | reverse complement strand
ATTGCAGATATGAAAACAAATTTAGCAAAGACAACAATAGAAACATTAAGAAATAGTTATGGAAGCAGAATAAAAATATATGACACAGTAATTCCTATGGGAGTAAAAGCAGCCGAAAGTACGATAGAAGGCAAGAGTATATATGCTTATGACAAGAAAAGTAAGCCAGCAGTAGCTTATGAAAATTTTACGGAGGAGGTGTTGAAGAATAGCGAAAAAACTAGAACTAGAGCTGACCAGTGTAGATGAGCTACTAAAGTTTAGCACAAACAAAGGCAAAATAGAAACAGTAGTAATGATACCAATAAAAGATATATCAAATTTTCCAAATCATCCTTTTCAAGTTAGAGATGATGATAAAATGATTGAAACAGTTGCAAGTATAAAAAAACATGGTGTTTTATACCCTGCAATAGTTAGGCAAAAGGAAGATGGAAGCTATGAAATGGTAGCAGGACACAGAAGAAAAAGAGCTTGTCAAATAGCAGAACTAACAGAAATGCCTTGCATAGTTAGAGAACTAACAGATGATGAAGCAACAATTCTTATGGTAGATACGAATGTTCAAAGAGAAGAAATATTACCAAGTGAACGAGCCTTTGCCTTTAAAATGAAACTAGAAGCCATAAAAAGGCAAGGAAAGAGAATTGATTTAACTTCTACACCAACGGTGGAGAAGTTATCAGTTGATATTATAGCCGAAGAATTTGGAATGAGCAGAGAACAAGTAAGAAGATTTGTAAGACTTACAGAGCTAAACAAAGGATTACTAAAAATGGTTGATGAAAAGAAAATTGCATTAAGACCAGCAGTAGAAATTTCATATATGAGTAAACATGATCAAGAAGAATTGCTAGATGTCATTTTATTAAATGAAGCAACACCATCAGAAAAGCAAGCAAAAGATATGAGAGAATTAAGTGAAAAAGGTTTGCTAGAAAGAAATAAGATAGAAGAAATATTAAGTGAAGAAAAACCTAATCAAAAAGAACAAATAAAATTCACAGTTGATAAGGTTAGAAACTATTTTCCAAAAGGTTATAGTGTAGAAAAAATGCAACAGATTATGCAAAAACTTTTAGAAGAATATCATATTAGATGGCAAAGAAAACAAAAAGAAATGGCTAGATAATTTGTGTGGGAGTACAAAATGAGAATAATATTTTGATTTGTATATTTGAAAGTAACTAAACATTGTAGTAAAATAAAGAAAAAAGGAGATGTTTGGTTATGAGTAAAAATAAGAAAATTGTTATTTTAATTACAATATTAGTTATAATAGTATTAGGAATTGCAGGAATATTCATATATAAGAATAGGAAAGTTGATAATATTGTTATTGGGGAAAACAATAAAAATCAAATGCAAGAGAATAATGAGTCAGCAAATATAATAAATAATGAAAATATTATTGAGAATACAGTAGAAAACAATGTAGAGCAAAGTAATACTGTTGAAGATAATACAACATCACAAAATCAAGCAGTAGAAGAAAGTAAAACAGTAGAAACTACACAACCAGTTCAAGAAAAAAATGTAAAGACATCAGCTAAAAAAGAAAATAATAAAACTACAACAACAAGTAAACAGCAAACAACACAAGAAAAAACACCATCACAACCTCAAAAAAGTGAGCAAAGTTCTAAAAGTGAACAACAAACAACACCAGTAAAAAATAATGATAATAGTTATAAAGAGCAAGAAGTTCAAATTGCACCAAAGACAGAATGCAAAGGGAATAATCATAAAGTAAGTGCAGGAAATACTGGTAAATGGTTTGAAACACAAGAACAAGCAGCTGCATATTTCAAAACAGAAATAGCAAAGTGGGGAAAGCAATGGGAGAATTTTGAGATAACAGATGATGAATATCATAAGAATTGCCCTTACGGGTACGAAGTTTGGACTTGTCCTCAGTGTCAAAAATGGACAGTAAACTTCTATTATAATAAATAACAAAATAATAATATTTGATTTAAGAACAGGTTATAAAGACTTGTTCTTTTTTTCGTTAAAAGGAGGAAAATTTAATGTTAAAAGCAAAGAAGTTAAAGAAAGTTATAGCTTTAATGTTTATAGCAATCACATTGTTAAGCACAGCACAACCTATTTTTGCAGTAACAGATAGTGGTAGTGGAAAATGGACAGCAGGACAATGGGATTCTAATATTTACACAACAGATAATAAGTCAGATTTAGGAATGCTTATGAGAAGATTAGTAAATACCACAACAGGAGAAAAAATCACAGTATTTTGTGCAGAACATGGTGTAAATTCACAAACAGGAACAGTAGAAACAGGAACACATAATACACCAACAGATCCTAAAGTAAAAAGAGCTTGTAAAGTAGCTTTCTTTGGGTGGTATCAAAAATATGGTAATTATTGCATTGATGGTGGAATAATGGCAGCAGATATGAACTCAAGAAAAATGGACTATGTATTCACACAACAAATGGTATGGTCAACATTAGGACAAAGTAATGCTACTTTTAGAAATGCAAGTATTCAAAGCCAATATGAAGCATTTAAAGCAGATATAAATGCAAAAATTGATAATATGGAAAGAAAACCAAGTTTTTGTAGCGAAACAATAACAGTTGAAGTAGGACAAACAAAAACACTTACAGATTCTAATAATGTGTTAGGACAATATGTTAGTTTTGATAAAACAGTAGATGGAATAAGAATAACACATAACAAAGGAGAAAATACATTAAATGTTACAGCAAATGAAGATTGCACAAAGGAAGCAATAAGAATATCAGAAAATACAATGTTTGATTGGGGTGTTATCAAAGAAGAAACACATAACCAACATTCAACAGTATATTTCACTTTTAGAGATGGAGTACAAAATCAATTATACTCTTTGAATTATAATGATCCAGTAACAATGTCTTTAAGTTTAAAAATAAATCTTTTAGGAAATTTAGAGTTAAGTAAACTAAACACAAATGGAGATTTAGTTGACGGAGCAATATTTAATGTAACAGGGGAAAATGGATTTAATCGTGATGTAACAGTAACAAATGGAAAAATCAAGTTAGAAAAATTAAGAAAAGGAACTTACTATATAAAAGAAAAATCAAGCCCAACAGGTTATTTACTAAATACAGAAACTTATACAGCAGAAGTAAAACCTAATCAAACAACAGAGCAAGCAATAGTAAACACAGAGCCAACAGCAGAAATTACAGTAACAAAAACAAATACAAATGGAGATAAAGTACAAGGAGCAAAATTTCAAATAATTGCTAATGAAGATATATACAATGTTGCCAGAACAGTAAAACACCATTCAAAAGGAGATGTAGTAGCAACTATTACAACCAATAGTGTAGGAGTTGCAAGTAAATCAAATTTGCCACTTGGAAAATATAAAATTAAGGAAATTGAAGTGCCAACAGGTTACTTATTAAATACTGAACAAAAGGAAGTTGCCTTAAGATATAAAGACCAAAACACAAATGTTATATTTGGAAGTGTTACAGTAGAAAATACAGAGCCAACAGGAAATTTAATTATTGAAAAGACAGATAAAGAAACAGGAAATAAAAATAGAGTAGATAAAAAATCACATCACGGAGATGCAACACTTAAAGGAACTGAATATACTTTATATGCAAAAGAAAGAATAACAAATGTTGCAGGAACAATAAAATATTTTGATAAAGATGAACAAATAGCCACATTTACTTTCAATGAATATGGAGTAGCTAGTATAAAAATAACAAACAATAATACACCAGCAAAAATAAGTGTAGATGGAACAAAATTAACAGGACTACCAATGGGAAAATATTATGCAAAAGAAACCATAGTACCAACAGGTTATATGCCAGACACAAAAGTGTATGATTATACATTTTCATACAGAGATATGAATACAAAGGTTATAGAAGTAGCAGGAACAGTTACAAATACAGTAGAAAAAGCACCTTTTGAAGTAATCAAGGTTAGCACAAATGAAAATGCAACAGCAGAAACAGTAGCAAATGCAGAATTTACAGCAATACTTTCAAAATATGTTGACTATTACGGAAGTTTTGAAGAAGCAAAGAAACATTTAAACGAATTTGCGACAGATGAATATTCAATATTTAGAACAGGAACTAATGGACACGGAATTTCTGGACTTTTAGCTTATGGAGAATATACAGTAAATGAAACTTATACACCATCTCCAGAGATAACAACAGTTGAACAATTCTATGTAACAATAGATAAAGACAGTAAAACACCAGTTAAAGAACTTGTTGAAAATGATTTGCCATTTGAGGCATATATAAAAATGCAAAAACAAGATAAAAAGACAGGAAAATTTGTAACTTATTCTAATGCAACATTTGAATTATACAGATTAAATGAAGATACAAACAAATGGGAACAAGTACAATGTAAAATTAGCGATAAATATTATAAAACTTGGACTACAAATAGTGAGGGAGTTGCAAAAACAGAAACAAAGTTAGAAGCAGGAAAGTATAAATTAACTGAAATAAAAATTCCAACAGGATTTATACAATTAGATGAAGAATTAACTTTTAAAGTAGATAACAGAAACTCTACACTAAATTATGATAAAGACTGGGATGCTTGGATTACAGTAACAGCAAAAAATGAGCAACCAACAGGAACACTAAAATTAAATAAAAAAGTAGCATTAAGAGAAGATATGGACAAAACAATGATAAAAGATATTGACTTTACAAAAATATCTTTTGAATTAGTAGCAGATGAAAAAATAATTGATTATGCTGACGGATCTACTATATATGAAAAAGGAAAAGTAGTAGGGAAATATAATCTAAAAGCTGATGGAACATTGACAGTATCAAATTTACCAATGGGCAAATATCACTTAAAAGAACTAACAACAATAGATGGAGCAGTGTTAGATAAAACAGAATACGAAGTAATATTTGAACAAAAAGATACAGTAACAAAAGAATATGTTGTAGAGAAAGATATTGAAAATAAAACAACAGCAATAGAGGTTAGCAAAACAGATATAACAGGAGAAAAAGAGTTAATTGGTGCAAAACTAACTGTTACAGACGAAAATAACGAAGTTATTGATAGTTGGGTATCTACTGAAAAGACACACAAAATTGAAGGTTTAGTTGTAGGAAAAGAATATACACTAAAAGAAGAAACAGCACCAAATGGATTTGTAGTAGCAACAGAAATCAAATTCAAAGTAGAAAATACAACAGAGATTCAAAAAGTAACAATGATAGACAAAGTAGTAACAATGACAAAACAAGACATTGGTGGAAATGAAATCGAGGGAGCAGAACTTCAAGTTATTGATGAAGATAATAATGTAGTTGATGAGTGGACATCTACAAAAGAGCCACATAGAATCAGCAATTTAGTAGAGGGAAAAACTTATACACTTATTGAACAATATGCACCAGATGGATTTGTTATATCAAATGAAATCAAATTTACTGTAACTACTGATAAAGAAACACAAGAAGTGAAAATGATAGATAAAGTAGTAGAAATATCAAAACAAGATATTGCAGGAAACGAACTAGAGGGAGCTACTTTAGTTGTTACTAGCACAAAAACAAAGAATATTGTAGATAAATGGGTTTCTGGTAAAGAGCCACACAAAGTAAATGGTCTTATAGAAAATGAAGAATATGTGTTGCACGAAGAAATTGCCGTTAATGGCTATGTAAAAGCTACTGATGTGAAATTCACAGTAACAAGTGATAAAGAAACTCAAAAAGTAATTATGATTGACAAAGTGTTAGAAGTTGTAAAAACAGATCTAGTAACAGGCGAAGAAATTGAAGGAGCAGAACTAAAAGTAATTGACGAAGATGGCAATGTAATAGATGAATGGACATCTACAAAAGAGCCACATAGAGTAGTTGGATTAGAAGAAAACAAAAAATACAAATTAGTTGAAATCACTGCACCTTATGGCTATGAGATTACAGAAGAAATCGAGTTTACTGTAAGTGAAAATAAAGAAACACAAAGAGTAGAAATGAAAGATATGCCTATTCTTCAAGATATTAAATTAGTAAAAATCGATAGTAATACAAAAGAAGTTATCAAAGATAAATTTACTTTTGGAATATATGAAGATGCAGAATGCACAAAACTTATAAAAGAAGTAAAATCAGACAAAGAAAATGGAACAGTTTTATTTGAAGATTTAAGATATGGAACTTATTATATTAAAGAAATCGCAGCACCAAAGGGTTATGTATTATCAGACAAAGTGATTAAAGTTGAAATGAATGACAAAGGAACATTTATTGATAATGAAAAAGTAGAAAGCGAAGATTCAGTATATACTTTTGAATTTGAAAATGCACCAGTAGATACACCAAAGACTGGAGATAATAGTAATCTAAAACTATATGCAGGTTTATTAGGGTTATCACTAATTGCATTAGCTAGTGTTGGAGTACACGAATATAAAAAGAGAAAATCAGTAAATAAAAAATAAACCAGTAACAAGGTGGCTTTAATTAGCCACCTTAATTCATTTTAAGGGGGAATTTTAATGCCACAATATACACTAACACAAAGTGTAAAAACACTAGAAAAATTATTTGAAAACAATATAGATTCAGAGCAAAAAATAAAAGCTCTAAAATGGGAAAATTTGAAACAGTTTAGCCCTGTCGAAAAAAGTTTTATTATGGATTTAAAAGAAGCAGTAGCAAAGAAAAATGTAATAGGATTTTTAGCAGGAAAAGAAGAAACAGAAAGGAGAGAACTATGATAGAACATTATAAAAAGCCATCAGTAAAATTCATTGTAAACAAGGGCAATTTTAATAAACTAATGGCATTACTTGCTTTTCAAGAAGAAAACATTATAACGGAAGAATGGAAAGAAAAAGCTAAGAACTTACAAGATTTATTATTAAGATATTCTATACCACAAAAAGATGAAGAGGGAGAAATATCTATAATAGACATTGGACTATTCCAAAAAGAAGC
>CAOSLI010000014.1 GCA_948524275.1 uncultured Clostridia bacterium | reverse complement strand
AGCGGTACGCGAGCTGGGTTCAGAACGTCGTGAGACAGTTCGGTCCTTATCTATCGCAGGCGGAGGATATTTGAGGAGAGCTGTCCTTAGTACGAGAGGACCAGGATGGACATACAGATGGTGCAACAGTTGTTCTACCAAGAGCATAGCTGTGTAGCCAAGTATGGATGGGATAAACGCTGAAAGCATCTAAGTGTGAAGCCCACTCCAAGATAAGATATCCCATATCGAAAGATAGTAAGATTCCATAAAGACTATGTGGTTGATAGGTTGGGGGTGTAAGTAGTGAGAGCTATTGAGCTGACCAATACTAATAAATCGAGGGCTTAACCATAAGATATGATTAAGTAGAGAGATAAAAAAGAATAAGCATTGTGGAAAACAAGAAGTATAAAATAAGACTTTAAAAGATATATGAAATATTCTTAAAATTTGCTATATATTTTTGAGTGTGCTAACAATTAAATAACATGTATAAGTACACTGTACTTTTCTGGTGATGATAACATTGAGGAAATACCCGTTCCCATCTCGAACACGGAAGTCAAGCTCAAATGTGCCGACGATACTTGCGAGTTACCTTGCTTGGAAAATAGGTTGTTGCCAGATTTTTTTATTTATATAAAAATACAATATACACTATGTATAAAGTGAAAGGTAAATTTATAATGAATAAGAAAAAGATAATAATAGTGGTTACTATTGCTATTTTATTACTATTTGGAATTTATATATATATAAAATTGACTTATGAAACTAGAAAGGCTGTGATTTTGTTAATATCTGAATCAGATATGACAGTATATATGGATGATATGAAATATTTTTTAGCATATAAAGACAATATTTTGATTACAAATAGTAAGGGGAAAAGAGTTAGTTGGATTGAATTAAAAGAAGGAGATATTGTAGAAATTACAAGTAAAATAGAAAGAGTTAAAAAGGCAGTTTGGATTTATCCTATACCGATACGATATCCAGTAAAGATAAGTGTTTTTAACTAGTAAACTTTAAAATATTTATGAGAATATTGTAATTATAAGAAATATATGATAAATTTATATTATACAATGAAATAAAAATGTATTGTTTTATGCAATTTGGCATAAAATATATACATTATTTTTTTGACTTTTAGTATAATTTATAGTAAAATGAAAAAGCAAAAAGGAGTTAGAATGGAAGATATAATTATTACTAAAACTAAAGACATAGAATATCTACAGTTTAAAAGATTGTTAGAATTTGAAGATGACTTAATACATGCATATACTTTAAAAACATATGATGTTGGTTTCAACCAAAAATTTGATAGAGATAATATTACTGAAAAAAGTTGTGAAAGAATTGCAGATGTACTAAATATTAAAGATAATTGTATCATTAAACCAATTCAAAAACATACAGACATTATTTATAAAATTGAATGTGAAGATGACGCCAAAATACGGTGTTGACAATGATTTATTCTTGATATATGAACCTAAAATAGGAGTGGAAAACCCAAAAAGAGTTGCAGAAAAAATAAAAACTTCTCAAGGAGTAGATGGAATTATAACAGATAAAGCTAATGTTGCTACACTACTTACATTTGCAGACTGCATGTCGCTACTTATGTATGATCCAGTAAATAAAGCCTTAGCAAATATACACTCTGGATGGCAAGGTACTGTAAAGAAAATTGGCATTAAAGCAGTTCATAAAATGATAGAAGAATACAATTGCAAACCTGAAAACATTATTTGTTGTTTTGGTCCATCTATAAGAAGGGACCACTTCCTTGTAAATGATGATGTAATGCAAATATTTCAAAGTAAATTTTTAGATATATGTAATAAATACAATATAATTGAGGATACAGACTTATCTAATGAAAAGGGAAAACAGTACAGAATAGATACTGTGCTTTTAAACACGGTTTTGCTTAAAGAGGCTGGACTATTAGAAAAAAATATTATAGACAGTAATCTTTGCACAATGTGCCACAATGACAAATTTCATTCTCGTAGAGTAGAAGGAGAGCAATACCAAACTAATGGTGGTCTTATGATGATAAGAAATTAAATAAAACTACCAAAAATAAATCAATGATTAGATTATATATAAAAGTGAAAATAAAGTAAATACAAATGGATTATAATTAAATGGAGAAATAAGATGTTTGATAATTGGGAAGAGTTAGAAACAAGTATAAAAGATTGCATTAAATGTAAATTATGTAGAAATAGAACAAATATAGTTTTTGGTACGGGAACAAAAGAAGCTAATATAATGTTTATAGGAGAAGGCCCTGGAGCTGATGAAGATAGCCAAGGTGTGCCTTTTGTGGGTAAAGCTGGACAGCTTATGAATAAGGCATTTCAGGGACTAGAGATAAATAGAGATAATGTTTACATAGCTAATATAGTAAAATGTAGACCACCACAAAATAGAGTTCCTGAAAAAGATGAGGCAAACGCATGCCTTAATTATTTAAGAAATCAAGTTATATTAGTAAAGCCTAAAATAATTGTTTTATTAGGAAGTACAGCACTAAGAAACATATTGGGTGATGAACATTCAATAACAAAAGAAAGAGGAATATGGACAGAAAAGAAGGGCATAAGGTATATGCCAACTTGGCATCCTGCTGCAATACTTAGAGATGAGAGCAAGAAGATAGAATTTTGGAAGGATTTAAAATTAGTAAAAGAAGAAGCTGAAAAGCAGGGACTAAAATTATAAGGAGTCAAAAGTAATGACATACTTGGAAGGGATAAACTAATATGAACGAAACTAAAATTGATGAAATAAGAAACTATTGTTTAAATTGTATAAATAAACCATGTAGTAAGAATGGATGCCCATTAAATAATGACATACCAGTATTTATTCATGAAGAAGATATGAAAAAAGCATTTGAGATTTTATCAAATACAACAGTTTTGCCAGCGATATGCGGAAGTATATGTCCACATGAAAAACAGTGCCAAGGAAGCTGTATTAGGGGAATTAAAGGTGAACCTGTATCAATAGGAAAAATGGAAGCTTTTATTGGCAAAAAGAGTATAGAGAATAATTATAAGATTCCTAAGATAATGGATAAGAATGATATTAGCCAGGAAGAAAAAGAATTATATGAGAAATTAAAAGATAAGAAAGTTGCAGTTGTTGGTAGTGGTCCTGCAGGCTTAACTTGTAGTGCGTTTTTAGCAAGAGTTGGTGTAAAAGTTACAATTTATGAAAGACATGATACTCTTGGAGGAATTTTAACACATGGAATACCTGATTTTAGACTTGATAGGCAAATTATAAAAAGCACAATTGATAAAATACTTGATTTAGGAATTGATGTTAAATTAAATCAGCAGCTTGGCAAAGATATAAAAATGGAAGAACTTACAGAAGAATATGACGCAGTATTTATTGCAATTGGAGCAAATATTCCAACTAAGATGGGAATAGAAGGAGAAGACTTAAAAGGAGTATATGGTGGAAATACATTACTAGAAGATAATTCTCATCCAGATTATAAGAATAAGACTGTATGCGTTATAGGCGGTGGAAATGTTGCAATGGATGCTTCAAGAACAATAAAAAGACTTGGAGCAAAAGATGTATATGTAATTTATAGAAGAGCAGAAGAACAAATGCCAGCAGAGAGAAAAGAAATTGAAGATGCAAAAAATGAGGGTATTAAATTTCTGTTTCAAACCAATATTGTAAGGGTGATAAAAAAAGAAAACGAGGACTGTTCTAAATTAGAAACAGATATTGGACAAATTGAATGCATTAAGACTGAGCTTGTTCAAAAAGAGTACGATGCAAGGTTATCACCAGTTAACATCGAAGGAAGCAATTTTATGTTAGATATGGATTATGTTGTAATGGCAACAGGTTCAAAACCAAAGGAAGATGACATTGCTGAATTTGAGAAGAACAAATGGGGATATATAAATGTAAATGAAAATATGGAGACCAATATTCCTAATGTATTTGCAGGTGGAGATATAGCAGGAGAAAAGTCCACAGTAGCATGGGCTGCAAGGTCGGGGAGAAATGCAGCTGAAAGCATTATAAAAAGATTATCAAAAAAGTATGAGAAAAAAACAACACATTATGAATGTACTCAAAGTAAATAGTAGAAATTTGGAAGAAATTACGAGAATAAATTTGTTATAAATTAAAACAATCCTCTATTTGATACGGTTGACATAATCTTGAAAACGTGATATATTATATATGTTCAATGTATTATATAGGAGGATAATAATGGCTAACATTTTATTAATTAATCCCAAAGATGATGAAGTAAAAAATGTGTCAGATCCATTAATTGATTTAAGACATAGAGAGAAACAATTAGAAGAAGAAATTTTCAATGAAGAAATGAAAAAATACTTTCAAGAAAGAGGAATAAAAACACATTTTAGAGATTATCCATATATATCGAACTTAGGATTATTAAGTATAGCAGCATATTGTAGAGAAAATGGACATAATGTGAAATATATACAAGATGGCACAGTTGATAGAAAGGTGCTTGAAAATTATATTAACAATTCTGATATAATAGGCATAAGCGTAAAAACAGTAAATAGAGAAAGAAGTAAATTATTGGTGGAGTTTTCTAAATATATCAATTCTAATGCAATGTTAGTAGCAGGAGGACCAGAGGTAACATTATGTGGTATGGAAGGTCCATTTGATGTATTTATTAAAGGGGCAGGAGAAAAAGTAATATCAGATATTGCTACTTATGGAAAAGATATATTACCGCAATGTAAAGGAGTTTAATACAGGAAAGAGAATGGAGAGTATATTGAGAATGATGGAGTAAATGTGATTGATTTAAAAACTCTTCCAACACCAGCTTATGACTTAATAGATAATATAGACCAAACACAAGTTTATATAGAAACTGCAAGAGGTTGTAATTATTGTTGTAGTTTTTGCGTTGAGCATGCTCCGATACAAGCGAAAACATATGAGCAAATAAAAGAAGTGCTAGAAAAGATAGAAAAAATAAGACAGCATTCTACAATACATATTATAGATTCGGATTTTCTTACACCGGGAGGAGGATCTGATTTATTTTATAAAGCAGTTGAAGAAGTAAAACCAACAAACCATTTCATAGTTCAGACAAGAGCAAAAAGACTTACAAAAGAAAATGTACAACAAATGTACTCACATAATATTGTTGATTTATATTTAGGAATAGAGAGCTTTTCAGATACAATTTTAAAAACAGTGCGAAAAGGTGTAACATTTAAAGAAATTAAAAATGCTTTAAGAATTTTAAAAGAAAATGCTCCTACTTCTGTAGCATATAGAGGAAATTTTATACAAGGATTACCAGGGGAAAATGCAATAACAGCACAAGAAGATTATTTAAGAAGGAAAGAAATATTAGAAGAAAATTTATTAAAAATAATGAGAGATTATGTGTTTATGCCATTAGAAGGTTCTCATGTATTTGATAATCAAGAAAGATATGGGATAAAACTATCTGAAGATTATAAACCATCATTTAGAAATTCATTACCTCAACATAGCTATGAAGGATGGAACGAAGTGGATATTTATAATCATCAAAGAGAGATGATTGAGTTGAAACTAAGTTATCTAAACAAAATGAAAGATGCAGAAAGAGATGATGATAATGAAAGATAGCCTAAAATTAAATAACTTTGAGAGAAGTCTATTTATAATAAAACCAGATTCATATAAATATAAAAATGAAATTCTAAATGAATTAAGAGCAAATAATTTTGAATTGCAATATGTAAGAGATGTAATATTGAGCAAAAATTTTTTGCTAAAATTGTATAGTGCTGAAGATGATGATATTGTTAACTTATTGAACATAGAATATTTTTTAAATAAAACTGCTACAATTGGAATTGTTGCAGGAGAAAATTGCAAGAAGAGACTGTTTGAAGTATGTGGAGAACAATATATACCGGATATGTGTGATAAAAATTCAATAAGATATAAATATAGTACAATAAGAGAACCAATCTCATTGCACGGCTATGAATTTTATATAAACGCAATTCATAGATCTTTACCTAAGGATGCAGAGAATGAAATTGAATTATATATGGAAGAGTATATTAGAAATAGAGTAAAAGAGGTGGATATCGGTGATAGATGAAAATTATAAAGAGATTATTAGTGACATAAACAAATTATTAAATAAAATTTGTGACGACGGAAGAATGAAATATCATATACTTCCAGTAGTAAAAATTTCAGTTGAAATGGCAAAAGAATTAAATGCAGATGAACAAGTTGTAGAAATAGCAGCATATTTGCATGATGTAACAAGGATATTAGGAAATAAGGAGACTCATCATATAACTGGTGCAAAATATGCTAGAGACTTTTTGAAAAAATATGCATTTGACAATAAAAAAATAGAATTAATAGAAAAATGTATAAGGAATCATCGTGGGTCAACAAAAAATGACAGAAAAACAATAGAAGAAAAGATTATAGCAACTGCTGATGCTATTTCACATATTGAATATCCAATTCCATTATTTTATACTTGGTATGGAAAAAGAAAAGCCAAACTAGAAGAAGGAGCAACAGAAATAAAAAGTAAATTGCAAAGAAGTTGGAATAAGATAGAATTTGAATATAAAAAGGATGAAATAAAGGAGAAATATAATTATTTAATGGAGGTATTATCTAATAATGAATAAATGGCATTTACGATTTGCCGTTACAGCAAATTGTAATTTTAATTGTAAATATTGCAATACAAATAATAAATTAGTTCCTGAACTGCAAGACAAGGAAATAAAAGAAGTTTTAACAGCAGCATATAACATTGGAATTTCTAAGCTTCACTGGACAGGAGGAGAACCTTTAGTAAAAAAAGATTTATATAAATATATACAATACGCCAAAGATTTAGGATATATTGAACAAGCAATAACTACTAATGGTTTTTTATTAGAAGAACAGGCTGAAAGAATAATAAAATCAGGAATATCAAGAATAAATATAAGTCTAGATACTTTAAATAAGGAAAAATTTGAAAAAATAACTGGAAGAAATGGACTAGAAAGAGTATTAAAAGGAATTTGTAAAACTTTAGAGATATCAAATTGCCAAATAAAAATAAACATGGTCGTAATGAAAGATAACTTAGAAGAGGTTAATGAGTTTATAGATTTTGCAAAAAAAATTAATGATAAGTATAATAAAGATAGAATAATCATAAGATTTTTGCAGTTTTTTCCTTGTAATCCGAATCAATTAAATGAGAAAGGACAACAGTATTGGAAAGATGAATATGTAATAGAACAAGAAATAATTGATGAAATTAAGAAAAACGGAAATTTTATAACGGAAAGATGCGAAAAGATTGTAGGAGATAATCCTACAGTAAAATATTATAAAATAAATGGTTCATTAACTATAGGAATATTGGCGATGTTTTCATGGAAATATCCTTGCGGAGGGTGCTTTAAATTAAGAATTACACCATATGGATTTGGATCATGTTGTTTAAATGATGAAAAAATGTATAAAATAATTGGAAATTCATTAGAAGAAAAAGAAAGAATATTGCAACAAATTATTGAAAGAAGAAATACTATTGTAGAAAACAGAAAAGATAGAATGCATTATAGAAGTAAACTTGGAGAAGTTCGATTTGGAGAAACGGGGAAACAAATTGAATTAAATAGATTTTATGATATAATATAAACATAACATCGCTACATTACTTATAAATAGGTAATGTAGCG
>CAOSLI010000013.1 GCA_948524275.1 uncultured Clostridia bacterium | reverse complement strand
GTCCAAAAATAAATTTTATATCCGTTTTAATTCAAAAATACTAGGCAATTTCTAAACCTCCCAAACGCGCATATTTAAAAAAGAATGAAGATCCATTTTTAACAATTTCAAGAAAACTTTTCTTTTCATCTTCTGAATAATTTCCTTCTTCTAAAATAACTTTATAACTTGGAAGTTCAATAACATAAGTATCAAATCCATATTCCCTTGGTCTTTCAAAAGTAATACGAATATATTCTTCTCCATTTTCTTTTTTTCCAATATTAGAGAATACCCCTAATGTCCCATCAGAATATTTTGCAAATTCATATGTCATTATATTTCACGCTCCTTTTCTTTAATTGTCACTCTATTTTATACAAACTTATTTATTACTATTATACTTTATTTTTTTTGAAAAATCCATACAATTTAAAATTATTTTTAATAATAATCAAAACTAAAAAAAGAATTATAATGGGAAAGAGCTGTCTCCTTAGTGGAAACAGCTCAAATTTTTGCCTATGAGTGCGAGAACTTATGATAAGTATTCGTCCTCAACAATTTTCTTTGCAAACCCAACATAATTGTCAGGTGTAAGCATACTTAAGAGGAACTTATCGTTTTCGGATATTCCATCCAAAGTTGAGATAAACTGCTTGATATCCTCAGCGGATATCTGCTTTCCTCTTGTAAGTTCCTTCAGCTTGTCGTAAGCATCAGGAATTCCATACTTACGCAGAACCGTCTGAATTGGCTCTGCCAGAACCGTCCAATGATCGTTTAAGTCTTCTGCAATTTTCTCTTTGTTGACTGCCACCTTCTTAAGCCCTCCAATAGTCTGGTTGATGGCCTGCAATGAGTATCCAAATGACAAACCAAAGTTTCTCTGCGAAGACGAGTCAGACAAATCTCTTTGCATACGAGAACGCGGCAGCTTATTTGATAATGCCATGCAAATCGCATTTGACATATCAATGTTTGCCTCGCTGTTTTCAAATCGAATCGGATTCACCTTGTGAGGCATCGTGCTACTGCCAACCTCTGACTTAACAGCAATCTGCTTGAAGTATTCCATGCTGATGTACAGCCACATATCAAGGTCCAAATCAAGTACGACATTGTTGAAATGGCATATCCCGTCGAGCAAGTGACACATGTAATCATGTGATTCAATTTGCGTTGTTACCGGATTAAAGTCCAACTCTAAGCAAGTCTCAACAAACTTCCTAGACAGTTCCGGCCAATTCACTTTCGGAAATGCAACCGAAATTGCCGCATAGTTTCCTGTCGCACCATTAAACTTAGCACGACATTTAATGCTTTCAATGTTATCAAGAGATTCACGCATACGATAAGCGTACACCATAAATTCCTTTCCAACAGTAGTCGGAGTTGCCGGCTGTCCATGAGTATGTGCAAGCATTGCTATCTCTTGATAGTTAAGTGCCATGTCTACAACTTCCTCAATTAACCTTTTAGCCGCGGGAATCCATACTTCGTTCAAAGCCCGTTTAAGAATGCTCGCATAAGCGCAATTGGTGATGTCTTCTGATGTACATCCTATGTGCACATAGCTTTTCAGCTCTTCTAATCCCGCTTCTTCGAGCTTTTCAGCGATAAAGAGCTCAACTGCCTTAACATCGTGATTAGTCACCGCTTCGATTTCCTTTACCCTTTTAAAGGATGCTGCCGAGAATTCGTTGTAGATGGCGAGAATTTTGACCATTTCCTTCATATTCATGTTAAAGTCCATCAAAATGTCGGAATCTTCAACATTTTCAATCAAGAATTGAAGCCAATATACCTCCACCTTAACCCTTTCTTTCACCAAGGCATATTCGGAGAAGTACGGTGCTAACACCTCACCGATTTCAGCATACCGTCCGTCCAATGGACAAATTGCAAGGTATTTTGCAGGAATGCCTCCTGCGAAAATTGTTTCGTCTCTCATAATAGGTTACCCCTTTCTAAAAGTTATTTAACTATTGCATTTCCGTGTTGCCATAAGTATTTTAGAAATTCAACAGTTATGAGACGGTTCTCATTATATCATGCTTTACATAAAATGTAAAGCATTCTACGTAGTGAAAAATTTGGATTTGATTAGTCTGCCAATATCTTACACATAAAACTTCCAAAAAAATAGGCTATCACTAGCCTATTTTTATGAATTCATATTTAATATATTAAACTCACCTTAATTATTTCTTGTTAACTAAGTCTTTTAAAGCTTTTCCTGCTTTGAATACTGGAGCTTTTGATGCTGGTATTTTTATTTCTTCCTTAGTTTGAGGATTTCTTCCTTTTCTTGGAGCTCTTTTTCTAACTTCGAAAGATCCAAATCCAACTAGTTGAACTTTTTCACCTTTCTTTAAGCTCTCTGTAACTGCGCTAATGAAAGCATCTAAAGATGCTTCAGCATTCTTTTTTGTTTCTCCTGTTTTTTCAGCCATAGCTGCGATTAAATCAGATTTGTTCATTTAATTTACCTCCTATTAAGTTACAAATGTCGATAGATGAGATTGCTATAATAGCTTGTTTTCTCTCTATCTACCTTAATATTCGCCAACAAAAAACAAAATCCTTCTTTTTTTTTAGGCTTTTTTCTTTTGAGCCCAGTTGTCTCTAAGGTTTTGCTATTTGCATGTCTTGAATAGGTTGATTTTACTGCATTTCGTTGGTTATTATTCTCTTTAATTTTAGCATTTGCTACCTCTTATTTTTTATATCTATAGCTATTTGTCTTTTAGTTTTATAAAATTAATATCTCCCTTTCTCAAAGCTTTTGTAAAGAATAACATTAATAAATAAATTAACGCTCCAATTGCCAATGAGATAATAAGACGCAATTTTACATGCATTATTGTTCCAGTGATATTATAGATAATCTTTGCTACCCCAATCATTACAATACTTGATATTAAAGGTTTTGTTAAGCTTGATATTTTAAGTTTAATTTTAGTATATTTTTTTACAGCAATATAATTGATAATTAATGTTACAAAATTATAAACTGCTGTTGCAAAGGCAGCTCCAACTGTACCACCTATAAATAAATCGACTCTTGGTACCAATGTTTTGTTAAGAATAAATTTTATTGCTACACCAATTATCACTGAAACTATTGGAATATATGACCTTCCTATTCCATATAAAATATTGTCTAATGTCTGTTCTATGGCAATAAAAATTATTGAAATAGAACTAACCTTTAATATCAACCCACCACTTGATGCATTTGGAAATAAAAATTCTAATATTTCATCTCCAAATACCATAAACAATGCAATAGCAGGCATTGTAATAATTACTCCTAATAAAATAGATTTATTTATGACTCCTTCTTTCTTTTTTAAATTATTTTTGGCAGCTGCAATTGCTGGAAGTAATGCTACAGTAATTGCTCCATTAAATGATAATGGAAAGCTAATTAGTGTATCTACCTTTCCACTTAATATTCCATATTCCTTCTTAGCTTGTTCATATCCAATTATGTCTTTTAGACCATTTACTATTGTTGTAGAATCTATGTTTCTTGCAATTGTACCAATTAGAGCACTAAGCGATATTGGCACAGCAACTGCAAGAATCTCACATATTACATGTAAACACCTTATATTTCTAGTATTAATGCTATTTCTACTTTGATATGCAATATCTTTTCTAATATTTAGGAATGATTTATATAAACATAACAATTCAATTATATTTGCTATTGTAGTAGCTAAGTTCGTGCATGCAGCCATAACCTTAGTGTTTGCATTTTGTGCTATAATTACTGAAGTTTCAATAAACATCACTGTACAAAAAGTCTTTGTAATTTGATCTAAAGTCTGTGCCTTTGCAGTTTCTTTTAGCCTTTCTATTCCTGCAAAATATCCTTTAAATACTGATATTACTGATACTAAAAATATTGATGGCGCTAGGGCAATTAGTGATAATTCTGCCTCTGGTATATTTAAATAACTATGAGATATTTTTTTTGCCATTATCCAAAGTAGATATGTTCCAATAATTCCAATTATACTAAATATTAAAAGTGATATCTTAAATATTTTATAAGCACCTTGATGATCACCTTTTGAATCTCTTTCCGCAACTAACCTTGATATTGCTCCTGGCACACCAATTGCGGTTATACTTAATATTAATGAATATATTTGAAAAGCGGCTGAGGAAATAGCATTTCCTTCATCACCATATCCACTTCTATTAGTTAAATATAATCGATATACCATTCCTAAAACTTTTACTAGTACTTGCGATACTAATAAAACTAATACACTTTGCTTAAAAGTTTCCTTTACATTTTTACTCATATTTCACCTTACTTAGGTATATGCTTTTTTAAAGCTAAAAAGACCAATAAAAAAATAAAAAAAATTACTCAAAAGACTTGTTTTTTTCGACATTTTGTAGGATAATATATATGTACTTTTTTGAAAGGATTTTAATATGAAATTATTTGATAAGTTTCTAAAAAAACTTAAAACCGATAGAAATACATTTTTTACATATATTCTAACATTACTTTCAATCTATGTAATAGTTGACAGAGTAGTAGAATTTCTTTTTATACTATTTACAGGAGTTGCTTATAGATATTGGGGACCTATTCAATATGGCTTAGCATACCTTTGCCCTATATTTGCTTTTCTATTTTCATACTCTTCAAAATTTATCAAGAGTGATGATGATAAACTCCATTATTTGTTTGCGTATTTCATTGCCTTATATGTATTAACAATTACATGTTTTACTGAATTTGTAAACAAATTATGTTGGATTGGACTTTTATCACTCCCTGGATATACAACCATTGCTACACAATTTGCTTATCTTATAAAGCCAGCGCTTTCGTCATTTGTATTAATACTTCCACTTTCAACAGCACATAAAGTATTTAAATTTATAAATGATATAAAGCAAACCAAAGATTTTAGAGATTCTATATTTGATTATGAAGGAATAAATCTTTCAGATAAAAAAACTGGAACTGGTACTTATACAAACGAAATTTTTATAGGTACAGACAAAGAACATGGTTCTGATGTAAAGATTCCAGAAATAAGAAGATTTGAGTCTACATTAGTTGTAGGTGTATCTGGCTCTGGTAAAACGTCTCTTATATTCGAACCATGGGTAGCACAAGATATTAGTAAAAAACACTTTTTTAGAGAATCATCTAAGACGCTTGCTTTTGCAGCATTAAAGACAGGGATTGCAACATTAACTGCACCATATAATAATGAATATATAAATTCACATTTTAATTTAAATATGATTACACCTGTCGAATCAAAGATTGATGTATATAAGTCATATTTTAAAAAGCTAATATCTTCTGAGTCATCATCAAAGATATTTTACCGTAATTTAGGTATTACATATATGGCTCCTGATGATGAGACAATTTCAAAAGTTCAAAATATTTGTAATAACTTTAATATACCTTATAATATAATCGATCCTCATAATCCTACATCTCCTGGTTTGAACCCATTTGCCTTCGACGATCCAATTCAAACAGCATTATCAATATCGACTGTACTTAAGGGCTTTTATACTGATAGAAATCCAGAAATGGCACAAGCATATCAAGAAAATGCTTCAACTCAAATTATTGAAAATTTAGCTATTCTTTTAAAAGTGGTATATCCAAAATTAAATGATGGAAAATTGCCAAATATAGATGACATGCTTAAACTTTTAAATAATTTTGATCTTGTTGAAAAAATGTGTAAGATATTAGAAGCAGACCCAGAAACTGCTTCTAAATATGAAAACCAAATAGGATATTTTAAAAAGAATTTCTATAAAGATAGCCCAAATATATCTGAAATGCAAAAAGCAGTATCAATACCAATGGCTCAATTAGATACACTTCTTAGATATCCTGGTGTAAAAAATATACTATGTAATAGAAATAGCAATTTAAATTATGATAAAATTTTGGATAATGGTGAAGTATGTCTAGTATGTACACGTCGTGGTGATTTAGGAGAGTCAGCGCATAAGGCATTTGGTCTATTCTTCTTACTACTTATGCAATTTTCAGTATTAAGAAGACCTGGTAATGAAAATACACGTACTCCTCATTTCTTATATATTGATGAATTTCCTGATTTTATATGTCCAGCCACAGAAACTATATTTACTGTTTATAGAAAATATAGAATTGGTACTACAGTATCAGCACAATCTAGATCACAAATATTTGAGCATGGCGAAAAAATAGGAAATACAATTATGTCTAACTGTAGCAATAAAATTGTATTTGGTAATAATACACCTGAAGACAACGAGTGGTGGTCTAAAGAGCTTGGAGAGAAAAAGGATTGGACTGTAAGTAATACTGGTTTCCATACTAAGAATATGGAATACGATGAAAAAATTAACGCTAAGTTTGAGTTTAAGAATAAATATCCTGCTGGTAAAATACAATCACTTAAATTCAAAAAATGTATGTTTAAGATTAAAAACGTAAAAGGTTCCATTGTAAATGGTACTGCAAACCTTGACTTCTTACCTTCTAAATATAAAGAAAAGCAGGCAGTTAAGAATTATGACTTTACTGGATTTAGTAGTAGCCATAGCAGTAATTCCAATAAAAGAATGACTCAAAATAATTCAGGTAATTTACTAAATCATAATCCAATAGTAGATAATAAGAATTTTAATCCAATTAGAAAACCTGGTAATTAAAAAATCACGGAATTTAATTCCGTGATTTTTCTTTTTATTACTTTTTAGGTCTACCCTAAAATCTTAGCTTCAATATTTCTTACTTTATATTTTCCGTTGTCAAGTACAAAGTCATATAAACTTGTATTTAGTTTATCATTGTTTTGCTTTAGATCTGTTGTAAAATATAAGTTAATCTTGCTTATCTGTAAATTATTCACTATTATTGTTCTAAATACTTCTGCCATATGTCTATCATCTTCACATATAAATATAAGTTGTGGCATTGCTGGATATCCAGAATCTCCTGGTTCAAAGTTCTCATAGAAGTCTTTCCATAAATTCATTCTATCTATAAGATTCTTTTCCCAGTTTTCATTTCTTCTAACTACCTCATATACAAAGTCAACTCTTCTGCCACCAAGATTGAATTCAATATTTTCCATTGGTTTAAATGTTTTATTGAGCATCTTTGCCTTTATAGCAGGCTTTAGAGTATAATTAGATACTGTCTGAACTTTCCTTAAGTAAGCTATTAGCAATTGGTTTCCTGCCAGCTTTTGCTTAATCATATGAACTGGTTTTACATTGTCACTTGGTTGCCATTTGCATTCAATCTCTCTAGATTCAAGTAAGTACTTTCCCATCTTCTCTAAGCAATACACCCTATATATTCCGCTTCCTTCATTTGATGTAAAATAATATCTTGTAAGTATTTTACTTCTAATAAGCTGATCTAGTTTGTTATTTAATTTATCTTGACTTTTTATATCTGCATTCTCGCGTTCTAACAATTGATATATTTGTCTAGATGTTAAAAATTCAAATTTATTAACTAACTCTATTATTCTAAAGTGTATGTCCTTTAGGTGTCCTAAATTTATCTTTTGAATTATTTGATTCATAGAGACATATCCATCTTTACCATCAAATACTTTTATTTCACCTGGCTTCATAGCGAAAGGTGAGACTGTTGTTTTAATTTCATTATCGTTTACCATCTTTTCCTCCTACAAAAATTATTTTATAGATGTTCTACTTTTCTATTATAACATGAATTTCAATCTTTTACAAGAACTAGTTTTATTTTCTTTTTCTCTGGAATAATTTTTTTTATCTTTACATTAACCTTATCTCCATATTTAATTTTATTTGTATATTCACACATTCCAATTAGATTTGGTTTTAGTTCAATAAAAAGTCCATTATTATTTTTAGCAGTTTCTTTCACAGTTCCAGTTACTATGCTACCTTCGCTAAATTCCTTTGCATTTTCCTCCCAAGTTCCTAGCATATCTTTATATGATAAAAAGAATTTTTTATTTTCTTTGTCAACCATCTTTATTTTTACATCTATCTTTTGACCTAATTGTAGTTTTTCCTCTGGTGATTTCATTCTTGCTACTGAAATATCATTTACATATAATAGTCCACTTGTTCCACCACCAATTTCCACAAACGCTCCATATGGCTTGATACTTCTTACAATTCCGTTTAACTGTATCTCCCTCTTTTAAACTAATTGCCCAATCCAAGCTATCATGTTTTACCTCTGCTCTTGACAGTATGTAATCTCCAGTCTGTTCATCCATTCCTTTTACTTTAAATTGCACATATTTATTGTTTCTAGATATTATACCAGCTTCACTTTGTGGTATAACTCCTTTAATATTACTTCCTAGATTAACATGCACATTATGTTCTTTATCTATGCTCTCTATCATGCCTTGTAGAGTCTGTTTATCTTCATATGCTTTTTCTATATCATCTTTTGTATATTTAGTTTCGTTTTCTTTCCATCCCTCTGGAATAAATTTTTGGTATATCATTTTTTTCATCCTTTGTTTATAAATATTGTACCTACTTAGTTAGGCTATCAATTTCGCTTTGTTTTAAATATCTCCAAGTACCTAACTTTAAGTCTTTTACATCAATGTTTCCTATCCTTGATCTATGCAGTGCTAAAACTTTTTTACCAATTGCCTCACACATTCTTCTAACTTCACGATTTTTCCCTTCATGAATAGTTATCTGAATCCTTGATAAGTTCTTTTCTTCATCTATTTTTAGTATTTTAACTTTTGCTGGAGAAGTCTTTATAGTTTTAATGCTCATTTTTTCTTTATTATCTCTAACATCTTTATCAGTATAATCCTTCTCATCAATTTCAATTTCCACACCATCACGTAACTTTTCGACCTCTTCTTCTTTTATCTTGCCTACAACTGTTGCATTATATGTCTTTTCTATCTCATGCTTTGGGTGAGTAACCTTGTTTACAAATTCTCCGTCATTTGTAAGAATTAAAGCTCCTGATGTATACATGTCAAGTCTTCCAACTGGCACTAATCTCTCTTTTACTCCTTTTACTAAATCCATAACTGTATCTCTATCAAATTGGTCTTTACTTGTAGTCACATATCCTATTGGTTTATTTAGCAAAATATATACCTTTTGATTAGATATCTTTACAATCCTACCGTTAAACTCTATTTTGTCTTTATCTGAATTAACCTTAGTTCCAAGTTCTGTAACAACTCTTCCATTTACTTTAACTTTTCCTGCTATTATTATTTCTTCACATTTTCTTCTTGATGCTATACCAGCTGATGCCAAAAATTTTTGCAATCTTTCTTCCACTGCACTTCTCCTCTTCTAAAATTTTCAACCATCAAGGACGGTTCTTCTTGGCCCCGAACTTTGTCACATTAATACACTCTATTATCTAGTAATTCCAACACATCTTTAAAATATTGAGGAAGCTCTGCTTCTAAATGCATTCGCTCCTTTGAATTTGGATGAGTAAATTCCAAAATTGTACTATGTAACATTTGTCCATGGACTCCAAATTCATTTTTTCCATTAGAATATACTTCATCTCCTACAACTGGATGACCAATCTGAGACATATGTACACGAATTTGATGTGTTCTTCCCGTGTCAATCTTGACGTGAATTAATGTGTAGTCTCCATATCTTTTTATAACTTTAATATGGCTTACTGCTTCTTTTCCATCTTTTTTAACAGCCATTTTCTTTCTATCAATGTTACTTCTTCCAATTGGCATATCTATTGTTGCTTCATTTTCTGAAATATTACCTTTAACAAGAGCAGTATATATTTTAGTAACTGAATGGTTCTTTATTTGATTTGAAATATTTACATGTGCATTATCATTTTTAGCTACTACAATTAGTCCTGAAGTATCTTTATCCAATCTATGAACTATGCCTGGTCTAATCTCTCCACCTATTCCTGAAAGAGAATCTTTGCAGTAACTTAAGACCGCATTTACTAAAGTTCCATCCATATTCCCATTTCCAGGATGGACTACCATTCCTTTAGATTTATTAACAACTAGTATATCATTATCTTCGTAAACAATATCTAATGCAATATCTTGAGATTTTATAGAGGCTTCCTTTGGTTCTTCAATTTCTATTAAAATTTCATCACCTTGTTTTATTTTATAAGATTCTTTTTGCTTACTACCATTTACCAAAATGTTACCCTTTGTAATCAATTTTTGAGCCATACTTCTTGTGATATTTCCTTCTATTTTTGCAACATATGCATCTAGCCTCAGCTTTTGATTTTGTTCGGTTATAATATGTTTTCTTTGTTCCATTTTAACCTGTCCCTTTTGGTCAACCAAAAGTGCACGTCCCCAATGGTTGATTAATTCCTTTCATAAATAATAAATGAATTATCTGTATATATCTGTTTATATTTTGAATCTCGTGATATTAGCATTTTTAATTTAGAATTGCTTTTTGTAATTACATGAGTAACTCCATATTCTTCAAATTTACTGTCATACCATGTCCCAATACTAGATATATTTATAAAATCTGAGAATATATCTTTTCCAACATATTTCTTTTTTTCTTTATCATAGTTTCCATTAAATTCAGGTGTATATAGATCACATCTAGAATCTATAAATACTGGAATATCCTCAAGTAATAGATAACTTCCATAATTATAGTCATTAAATAATTTTATATTTTTATAATCTAAGTTCTCCTTTATCCATGCTGCTGCTTCTACTGGGTATGAATTCTCACTAATATAATCTTGTTTTGTATTATTTCTAAATAGGCTAAAAGAAACAATAAATACCAAGACAATAGTCAAGACCTCTCCTACTATTGTAGTCATATACTCCATAAAATCTCTCGTACCATTTTTATCATATCTCTCAATAATTTCAGATATCATCCTTGCAAGTACAAAACCTCCAAATAATACAAGCATAGATACTTGTCTTCTTGTCACAAATGCTAAATAAGTTAGTCCTCCTAGGAAAAATACATCTCTAAGTCTTAACTTAACTTTTGTAAACACAGCTAGCGCTATGGTAATTGCTAAGGCTACAAATATAGGAATATTTTCTGATAAAGTTAAAGGTAAATGCTCACTTATACTATTAGTTGTATTTCCTTGCATTATCTTATATGTGTACATATATGGCATGTCTTTTATTGGTGTTAATAATCCAGTGAAAATACATATTACCATAATAATTATTAGCCATCTAGTATTATCGTTTCTCTCTAAAATAATCTTGTATGGTTTCTTTCTTCTATCATTTTGCTTTATAAGTCCTGATTCAAAATTTGTATTCGAAAATTCTAAATTCTTATTTGCTTTAAGAAGACTGTTTTGATATTTCTCAACATCTTCTCTTTTAGCTTTTTTCAATTTCTTGTTTAAGCTATTTATCCTATGCTTTATCCACATTTGGTAAACTTTATGTGGAATATGCCAATCTAAAATCACTCTAATTACATATTCACCTATATATGGCAAATAAAGTACAAAATAGAATGGGAAAACTGCTGAGTGAATATTAGCAATAAATATAGGTATTAGTATTAATCCTATACCATATCGTACTTTAGGCTTTTCTAAAAATTTCTCTATAAACCATATTGTTAGTACAAATAATATAAATGTCACCAATTGTGCCCTTGCAGTAATATAATTTCTCATAAGAACCATTTGACCAAATGCTATTAAAAATGAAATTAAATAATTCTTAGTTATTTTTTTATTAGTATTATAAAGTAATATTCCTAAGATAACTGATAGTATAATTGTTGAAATATATATACCAGTAAAACCACCCATAAAATCATATATAATAGACATTACAATATCATATAACCAATGTGGATACATGTATGGTAAACTTTCATGCCAAGAATAATGGTCAACATAGTCAACTCCTGTTTCTCTTAACTGCTGTCCTAACTTTATGGTATAAAAAGTATCATTTTGTAATCCCTTTGGCACAATTGATATGCAGAATATAGCTAGGCAAAATATTGCTAATATATTAAATGCAATTTTAAGACTTTTCTCAGATTTATTTATTTCTTTTTTATCAGTCTTTTTATTTTTATCTAGCTTATTAATCTTTTCTAATTTTATTTCCTTTGTTTCTTTTGAATTTTGTCTTGTATTATTTAAAGCTTTGTCTTTTGTGGTTTTCTTTTTATCTTTTCCTGGTTTCCACATATTTTTCTCCCTTGAACTTATTTTACAACAATATTGTAAATTCTATTCTTTACATATATTTCTTTTACTATTTCTTTTCCTTCTATTTGTGCAATTATCTTGCTATCATTATGAACTTTCTCTTTAATCTTTTCTTCTGACTCTCCTACTTCTATCTCAACATTTGCTCTTAGCTTTCCATTTATTTGAACTGGAAGATTTATAATATCATCCTTTGTCTTTTCTTCATCAAATGTTGGCCATGAACTATATGTAATTGAAGTATCGTGTCCTAATCTATTCCACAATTCTTCTGTAATATGTGGTGCAACTGGATTTAATAATTTTATAAATCCTTCTGCATATTCTTTTGGTATAAAATCTTCCTTGCTAGCAGTATTTATAAATATCATCATTTGAGAAATTGCTGTGTTAAAGTCCATATTTTCATAATCTGTTGTTACTTTTTTTACAGTATAGTGATATGCTTTCTCTAGAGCGGTTTTCTTATCTGATGGAATCTTATCCATATCTGTAATCTTGTCACTTTCTACAAACAATCTCCATACCCTATCTAGGAATTTCTTAGATCCATCTATTCCATTAGGATCCCAAGGTTTAACTGCGTCAATTGGTCCCATGAACATTTCATAAACTCTTAAGGCATCTGCTCCATACTCTTTAACCATATCATCAGGGTTTACTACATTTCCCTTTGATTTGCTCATTTTTTCACCATTTGAAGCTAATATCATTCCCTGATGACGAAGCTTCATAAATGGTTCTTTTACTGGTGAGATTCCTTTTGTATATAAATAATTGTTCCAAAATCTCGAATATAGCAAATGTCCCACTGCATGCTCTGATCCACCAACATAAAGGTCTACTGGCATCCAGTGTTTTAGAAGTTCTGGATTTGCTAATTCTTTATCATTATTTGGATCAATATATCTTAAGAAATACCAACTTGAACCTGCAGAACCAGGCATTGTACTTGTCTCTCTTGTTGCTTTTCTTCCTTCAAATGTTGTATTAACCCAGTCTTCTGCCTTAGATAGTGGCGATGCGCCTGACTTTGATGGTTTATAATCTTCAAGTTCTGGCAAAATAAGTGGCATTTCTTCATCTGCAATAACATGAATTTCATCATCTTCAGTGAACACTACTGGTATTGGTTCTCCCCAATATCTTTGTCTTGCAAATATCCATTCACGAAGTTTGTAATTTACCTTCCTACTACCTATATTTTTCTCTTCTAGCCAATCGATTATTTTCTCTATTGCATCTTCTTTGTTTAGCCCATCTAAGAAATCTGAATTTATATGAAGTCCATCTTCCATCATGGCTTCTTTGGAAATATCTCCACCCTCTAAAACTTGAACAATTGGTATGTCAAACTTTCTAGCAAATTCATAATCTCTTTGATCATGCGCTGGAACTGCCATTATGGCTCCTGTTCCATAAGATACTAAAACATAATCAGATATCCAAATTGGAATTTCTTTTCCGTTTACAGGGTTAATTGCGTAGCTACCTGTAAATACACCAGTTTTAGTTTTATTTAAATCCGTTCTTTCTAGTTCAGACTTAGCTGCTGCCTGCTTTATATATTGTTCAACTTCTTGTTTTTGTTCATTTGTTGTAATTTTATTTATAAGACTATGTTCTGGTGAAAGAACACAATAAGTTGCTCCAAATAATGTATCTGGTCTTGTTGTGAAAACTACAAAACTATCTTCAGTTCCAACAATCTTAAATGTAACTTCTGCACCTGTAGATTTTCCTATCCAATTTCTTTGTATTTCCTTTGTTGACTCTGGCCAGTCAACATCGTTTAGTCCATCAAGTAATATTTCAGCAAATTTAGGAATATCCATTACCCATTGTTTCATATTTTTACGAATAACAGGAAAACCACCTCTTTCACTCTTTCCATCTATTACTTCATCATTAGAGAGAACTGTACCAAGTTCTTCACACCAATTTACAGGCATATCAACTAACTTTACTAATCCATCATTGTAAAGTCTCTTAAATATCCATTGTGTCCATTTATAGTAATTAGGATCACATGTTGATATCTCTCTATCCCAATCAAATGAGAAACCTAGCATCTTTAATTGTCTTTTAAAAGTTTCAATATTTTTCTTAGTAAATCCTTCTGGGTGATTTCCTGTCTTTATGGCATATTGTTCTGCTGGTAATCCAAATGCATCCCATCCCATTGGATGAAGCACATTATATCCCTGCATTCTTTTCATTCTGCATATGATATCAGTTGCTGTGTATCCCTCTGGATGACCAACATGAAGTCCCTGTCCTGATGGATATGGAAACATATCAAGTGCATAATACTTAGGCTTTGAAAAGTCCCAAGCATCTGTTTTAAATGTTTTGTTTCTATCCCAATATTCCTGCCATTTAGGTTCTATCTCTCTAAAATTGTACATAAAAATCCCCTCTTTCATTATTTCCGTAAGAATTCGTTTATATTATACTACATATAGCCCTAAAAATCTATACTTTTTAGCAAATATTTAGGTTACTTTAATATTAAATTTTGTTGTTAAATATATTACTTAAATGTTACATATTCTTATTGATTTTGTCATATTTTTAAGCAATTTATAGTGTATAATATATACATAAACAAAGGAGAATTAAAAAGTGGAGTCAATTACTAAAGAGTTAGAAAAGAATGGAATTAAAATTATCTGTCCAATCAATACATTTAATGTAAATGAAATTGGAGCTTATGTGTCTAAGTTGCTTTATTCAAAGTTGCCAGAACTTAAAATTGATTATGCAGCTACATTTTCTAAGATATCACGTATTCCAATGTATATTGCTGAAATGCCTTATGGTATGTCAGATGCATGTTATTTTTATAAGAATGAATCTATTTATTTTAGAAGAGGACTTAGTTTTGATACTATCAAAAAACTAGCTTTTCATGAATTATTACATCACTTTCAAGAAGTAAAAGATTCTTATGGAAAATTACACAGATTAGGTTTATGTACATATACTAACTTATCTGCTTACGGAAATGCGCTTAACGAAGCTTCTGTCCAATTAATGTCTGCTTATGCAACTGGTGAACAAAAAGATACTGTTAAATACTATGGTGTAACATTTCCAACAGATAGCCCATCATACTATCCAATGCTATGTAATTTAGTAAAACAAGTAGGCTATGCTTGTGGTTTCTCTATTCTATTTGAAAGTACATTTTATGCTAATAATGCTTTCTTTGATAAATTTAAAGAATGCTTTGGCGAAAAAAATGCTTTTAAAATACAACAAGACTTTGAGAAAATAATGATGATAGAAGAAAAAATCATAAAGCTAAATGAAAAAATACAAACCGAAGATATGTCTTATATGAAATTCAAAAAAGTATCAGACACGGTTTCTAGATATAAAGAAGATATAAAAAATACATTTCTTTCAACTCAGAACTTAATTATTACATCATTCTTTAGTGTTAAAATGAAATCAATTGTTAATGCTAATGATGTAGAAGAAACACGAAAGTATTTATATAGTTTCACAAACTTAATTGGAATGTCAGACGGATATACATTCTTTAATGATTTTTATGTAAAAACAATATCTGAATTAGATAATAAATATGAACAGATTACTAACCCTGCAGTTCCAATGGTTGTTAAGAAGTCAGCATTTAGTCATATTATAGAATCTTTAAAAAGAATATTTACGCTTAATAAAGCAGATGAAAAAGAAAGTAGCCATATCTAATGATATGGCTACTTTTCAAAAGTTATGTTAACATTAATTTTTACCAACCCCAAGATAAAAATATATCATCATTCTCTATCAAATGTTTTTCAAAGTCTATTATATTTTGTGGTAGATTGTTAGGATTGTACCATATTACTTCACTGCACTTTTCAGGTTCCTTGTTTTTTATTGCTCCATTCCATTCTCTTACTGTAAATACAAAATCAATATATTCCGTATTTTCATTTACTTTTCTATTCATAACAGATTTAAATATCAAATTTTCTCTTTTTACTTCTATATCTATTTCTTCTTTTACTTCTCTTATCACAGCATCAATTACCTGCTCATTTTTTTCTACATGTCCGCCTACGAATCCATATAGCCCATCGCTAAATCCTGTTGATTTTCTTTTTAATAATAACACTTCATTATTTTTATTAAATATTATAACTTGAACAGATACTGGCATTTTATATCTTTCTATATCATTCATCTTTATTTTTCTCCTTTTGCTTAATTATATCATAAGAAAGCTAATTTTGTAAAGATACGGTTTTCAGTATTTTCAAGG
>CAOSLI010000012.1 GCA_948524275.1 uncultured Clostridia bacterium | reverse complement strand
AACAGCAAGTATGACATTAAAAACAAACGATAAAACAGTAACAGCAACAGCAAAGTATCAGGAATAACATGGAGACTTTTTTATGTGGATGATTCTGCACAAAAAGTATATCTAATAGGAAACTTTATAAAAAGTACACAGGCTCCAACAAAAACAGTAAGTGGTACAACATATTCAGTACAAAGTGGATATAAAGAAAAGAGTACTAGTTTTGGTTATAGTCAATATGAAGGAATAATGAAGTGCCCAAGCTATAAAACAGGAGAAGAGTATTCACAACAAATAGCTGTAAACTACATGTTAGATAAACAAATATGGACAGATAAATTTGGGGACAGTACAGGAAAGCAAGCAGAGTATGTGCAAGGAGGTCCTACAATACAACAATATTGTGCATCATATAAAGATTCACACCCTAAAAAATATTTAAAATGTCAAATAACAACTAGAGGGCTTGGCTATGAAAAAGGGTATGATGTAGCATGGCATGAAAATGGAACGGTAGGAGAATATGATAGTTGGCGCAGTGGAGTAGATAAAGGAAACTATCAAATTTACACACCTGGAAGCAGTAGTGAACCAGTTGGAATGTGGCTTGCTTCGCCATCTAGTAAAGGTAGTGAATATGTAATGGCTGCTTGGTACAATGGTGATGTGGGGCATTATTGCTATACTGGTACTATAAACTATATGAGTACTTTTAGTGCCCGAACTGTAGGATTATGTCCTTTAGTTTGCTTAAAATCAGGTACCAAACTACAAGTAAATGAAGATGGATATAAAATAGTTCCATAGATTAAAAATTAAAAGCAAGGACACGTAGAATTTATTACGGGTACTTGCTTTTTAAATAATATAATACAATTATGTTGCAAAATAGTCTAAAATTTGCGCAAAATCGCCAAATTATTATTTCCGTAGAAAAATAATAAAAAATAATAAGAAAACCATTGACTTTAATTAATATATGATATATAATAGAAAAGCATGTAAGTGAGTGCGATTAAGTGGAATGTGGCTACACACCTAGAATGATAGGCGATGGAGGGAACTTCTATGGAGTATGTCATGGCTTAGACCAGGCGGCAAGTTTTATAAATATTATAGCACTTTAGCCCCAAGATTATCATGCAAACTTGGGATTTTATAATGGTAATAATAGAAACACCAGGGTGCGTTTATAACTTCCGACCAAATTATTAAAATTTTAAGGAGGGAAAACAAAATGGCAACAAAGAAAGCAAGCGAAAAAACTGTTACAACAACAGCTGCAAAAAGTGAAAAAATTAGAATAAGACTAAAGGCTTATGATCATGTTATTTTAGAACAGTCTGCTGAGAAGATAGTAGATACTGCTAAGAAAACAGGAGCTAAGGTTTCAGGACCTATTCCACTTCCAACAGAAAAGGAAATTGTAACAATCTTACGTTCTCCACACAAACACAAGGATTCAAGAGAACAATTTGAGCTTAGAACTCATAAAAGAGTAATTGATATTTTATATCCAACTCAAAAAACAGTTGATAGCTTAATGAAAATTGAACTACCAGCAGGTGTTGATATAGAAATTAAATTATAATACCATGCTAACCTTAGCAGTTAGCCAATAGGAGGAAAGAAATGAATAAAGCATTAATAGGAAAGAAAATAGGAATGACACAGATCTTTGATGAAGAAGGAAAAGTTATTCCTGTAACAGCAATTGAAGTAGGGCCATGTACAGTTACACAAATAAAAACTGTAGAACAAGATGGTTACCAAGCTGTTCAATTAGGTTTCAAAGAAGTTAAAGAAACAAAATTAACAAAACCTGAATTAGGAAAGTTTAAAAAATCTAAACTTGCTCCTAAGAAATACTTAAGAGAATTTAGATTAGATTCTATAGATGGAATAAATGTTGGAGATGAACTTAAAGCTGATGTATTTTCAGTTGGAGATAAAGTTGATATCCAAGGAACATCAAAAGGAAAAGGATTCCAAGGTGTAATCAAACGCCATGGACAATCAAGAGGACCAATGGGACATGGTTCTATGTATCATAGGAGACCAGGTTCAATGGGACCAACATCTACACCAGGTAGAGTATTCCCAGGAAAAAATCTACCAGGACATATGGGATGTGAAACAGTTACAATACAAAATTTAGAAGTTATAAAAGTTGATTTAGATAAGAATGTAATATTAGTAAAAGGTAGTGTACCAGGAGCTAAAGGATCAATCTTAAAAGTTAAATCAAGTGTAAAAGCATAAGGAAGGAGGAAGTAAGATGCCTAAGATAGATGTATATGATGTAAACGGAAAGAAAGTTAAGGACTTAGAATTAAGTGAAAAAGTATTTGGAATAGAACCAAATGAAAATGTTGTTCACTCTGTAGTTGTTAATTATTTAGCAAATCAAAGACAAGGAACACAAAATACAAAAACTAGATCAGAAGTATCTGGTGGTGGTAGAAAACCATGGAGACAAAAAGGAACAGGTCGTGCAAGACAAGGTTCAATAAGAGCACCACAATGGATAAAAGGTGGAATCGCATTAGGACCAAGACCACGTTCATATGTTTACAAATTAAATAAGAAAGAAAAACAATTAGCAATTAGATCAATTCTAAGTGCAAAAGTTATAGAAAAAGAATTAGTAGTTGTTGATAAACTACAATTAAAAGAAATTAAAACATCTGCAATGGTTAAAACATTATCAAACCTTAAAGTAGAAGGAAAAGCATTAGTTTTATTACCAGCAAATGATGTAAATGTTCAAAAATCAGCTAGAAATATTGAAGGGGTTAAATCTCTTACAGTTGATACAATAAACGCTTATGATTTAGTAAAATACAACAAATTAGTTGTAACAGAAGATGCTGTTAAAAAATTAGAGGAGGTGTACGCATAATGATACCAGAAGAAGTAATAAAAGCACCAGTAGTTACTGAAAAAAGTAATGACGAAGTACAAATGGGAAAGTATACCTTTAAAGTTAATAAAAAGGCTACAAAGGTAGATATAAAAAGAGCAGTTGAAAAACTTTTCGAAGTAAAAGTTTTAAAGGTAACAACAATGACTGTTAAAGGAAAAGAAAAAAGAGTTGGAAGAAATATAGGAAAGACATCTGATTGGAAAAAAGCTATTGTTACAATAGATACAAATCCATCAGATCAAAAATACCTAGCAAAAGGCGGAAAAGAAACTAAGGTTTCTAAGAAGTACAAAGATTCAATAGACTCTTTCATGGGAGCCTAAATCTTATAACCTTCGTCTAGTGGCGTTAACCTTCATTAAAAAAGTTTCAACATATAGAATATATAGTTTCAACTTTTTTAATTCGGTTGCCTTGCTATACTTGGTTCTAAAATTTAGGGAGCTTAGAGCTTATAAGCTAATCGAAATAAAGTAAAAACTATCGGGAAAATACCCGGAAAATAAAGAATATCTGCAAAAGCGGAGCAGGAAAAAATCCGCAAAAAGAAAAGGAGAATTAAAATGGGAACAAAGAAATTTAGACCAATTACTCCATCACTAAGAAATATGTCAGTATCAGATTTTTCTGAAATAACAAAAAAGACACCTGAAAAATCTTTACTTACTGTAAAGAAAGAAAAAGCAGGAAGAAATGCACAAGGAAAAATCACAGTAAGACATCAAGGTGGAGGAAATAGACAAAAGTATAGAATAATTGATTTCAAGAGAAATAAAGTAGACATGGAAGCTACAGTAGTTGGAATCGAATACGATCCTAACAGAAGTGCTAACATAGCACTAATAAAATATGAAGATGGAACAATGTCTTACATATTAGCTCCAAAAGGACTAAAAGATGGAGACAAAGTTATGGCTTCAGAAAAAGCAGATATCAAACCAGGAAACTGCATGAAGCTTGAAAACATACCAGTAGGTACATTAGTACACAATATAGAAATCAATCCAAATCAAGGTGCAAAACTTGTAAGAGTTGCTGGACAATCAGCACAACTTATGGCTAAAGAAGGAAAATATGCTCATTTAAGATTACCATCAGGAGAAATGAGATTAGTTTTAGCTAACTGTAAAGCTACAATTGGTGTTATCGGAAATGAAGAACATGAAAACATCAAATTAGGTAAAGCAGGAAAAACAAGACACTTAGGTAAGAGACCAGAAGTCAGAGGATCAGCAATGAACCCAGTAGATCACCCTCATGGAGGTGGTGAAGGAAAGGCTCCAGTAGGACACGCAGGACCAATGACACCTTGGGGTAAACCAGCACTTGGATATAAGACAAGAGCAAAACATAAAAAATCAAATAGATTGATTACAAAGAGAAGAAAGTAAGGAGGGAAAAATAATATGTCAAGATCAAGCAAAAAAATGCCATTCGTAGCACCAGAACTATTAAAGAGAATAGATGCAATGAATGAATCTGGAAAAAAAGAAGTTTTAAAGACATGGTCAAGAGCTTCTACAATATATCCACAAATGGTTGGACACACAATAGCTGTTCACGACGGAAGAAAACATATTCCTATATATATTACAGAAGAAATGATTGGACATAAATTAGGTGAATTCGCTCCAACAAGAACATTTAAAGGTCATTCAGGAGCAAAAGCAGATACAACAACTGCAAAATAAATTTTAAAATAAAGAGATAAAATTTTAAACAAGGAGGGACTTAAACGTGGCAGACGAGAAAGAAAAGAAAGTAACTGAAACTAAAACAGCTGCAAAGAAAACAGGAACAACTGCAAAGACAACAGAAGCTAAAAAAGAAGTTAAAGCTACTGAAACAAAAAAAGAAAATAAAGAAGTAAAAACTACAAGTGCAAAAGCTACAAGCACAAAAACTGAAAAAGCTACAAAAAAAGAAGCAACTAAGACTGCACCAAAAGCAGAAAACAAAGCTAAGACTGCAAGCAAAGTTAATTCTGATGAAGAATTAGTAGCAAAAGCTACAGTTAAATATGAAAGAATATCTAGCAGAAAAGTAGCAATTGTAGCAGACCTAATTAGAGGTAAAAAAGTTGATGAAGCAATGGCAATTTTAAAGTTTACACCAAAAGTAGGAGCAGAAGTACTAATAAAACTTCTAAAATCTGCAATAGCAAATGCAGAAAATAACAATAGCATGGATCATAGTAAACTATATATTGCTGAAATATATTCAAACCAAGGACCTACATTAAAGAGAATTAGACCAGCAGCTAAAGGTTCAGCAGTTAGAATTAGAAAAAGAACAAGTCATACAACAATAGTATTAAAAGAAAGCAAGTAAATTTAAAAGAAGGAGGCCTTAACAATTATGGGACAAAAAGTAGATCCACGTGGATTTAGAGTTGGTGTTATAAACGACTGGAGTTCAAAATGGTATGCAGATTCAAAACATTTTGGAGACTATGTAGTAGAAGACCACAAAATCCGTGAATATGTTAAGAAAAAGTTATATATTAGTGGAATTTCAAAAATAGAGATTGAAAGAACACAAAAATTCGTAAAAGTTAATGTTTACACTGCAAAACCAGGACTAGTAATAGGTAAAGGTGGAAACTTAGCTGAAACTTTAAAAAATGAAGTAGAAAAAATGATTAACAAACAAGTTAATCTAAATATAATTGAAGTTAAAGATGTTGATACAAATGCACAATTAGTTGCAGAAAATATCGCAGGACAATTAGAGAGAAGAATTTCATTTAGACGTGCAATGAAACAATGTATGCAAAAAGCTATGAAATCAGGAGCTTTAGGTATTAAAGCTGCAGTTTCTGGTAGATTAGGTGGAGCAGACATGGCTAGAACTGAATTCTACAAAGAAGGAACAGTTCCACTTCAAACTTTAAGAGCAGATATAGACTATGGATTTGCAGAAGCAGATACAACATATGGAAAAATTGGTGTTAAAGTTTGGATTTATAAAGGAGAAATTCTTCCAAGCAAAAAGAAAGTAGCGGAAGGGGGAGATTCAAATGCCATTGATGCCTAAGAAAACAAAGTTTAGAAAACAACAAAAAGGTAGATTAAGAGGAAAAGCAACAAGAGGTAATAAAGTAACAGATGGTGAATATGGACTTCAAGCATTAGAATTAGGACTAATCACATCAAACCAAATAGAAGCAGCCAGAGTTGCTATGACCCGTTACATTAAAAGAGGTGGAAATGTTTGGATTAAAATATTCCCAGACAAACCAATAACATCAAAACCTATCGGTACTCGTATGGGTAAAGGAAAAGGAAATGTTGAATATTGGGTAGCACCTGTAAAACCAGGAAGAGTTATGTTTGAAATAGGTGGAATACCAGAAGCAACTGCAAAAGAAGCTTTAAGACTTGCTGGAAACAAACTATCTGTTAAAACAAAATTCGTAAAAAAAGAAACTGAAATAGGTGGTGATGTAGATGAAGAACAATAAAATAAAAGAAATGTCTTCACCAGAACTAGAAAAAGAATTAGGAGAATTAAAATCAGAGTTATTTAAACTAAGATTTAGTTTAGCAACAAATGGTTTAGATAATCCTATGAAAATAAAAGAAGTTAAGAAAGACATTGCTAGAATAAATACAATTCTAACACAAAGAAAGTTAGAAGAATCTAAATAAGGAAAGGAGATACCATAATGGTAGAAAGAAATCTTCGTAAAACAATGATTGGTAAAGTTGTATCAGACAAAATGGATAAAACAGTAGTTGTTGCAGTTGAAACAAAAAAGATGGATAAGACATATGGAAAAATCAAAAAGTCTACCTACAAATTAAAGGCACACGACGAAGAAAACAAATGCCAAGTTGGAGATACAGTAAAGGTTATGGAAACAAAACCTCTATCAAAAGATAAGAGATGGAGAGTAGTTGAGATAACAGAAAAGGCAATAATAAAATAATTATATAAAGGAGGAAGTTTGCTATGGTACAGCAACAAACTATACTAAAAGTAGCTGATAACACTGGAGCAAAGGAAATCATGTGTATTAGAGCACTAGGTGGTTCTTATAGAAAATATGCACATGTGGGAGATGTTATAGTCGCTTCTGTCAAAACAGCAACACCAGGTGGCGTTGTTAAGAAAGGTCAAGTTGTTAAAGCAGTAGTTGTTAGAACAAAATATCCTATTAGAAGAGCAGACGGAACAGTAGTTAGATTTGATGAAAATGCAGCTGTTATAATAAAAGATGATAAAACACCAACTGGAACTCGTATATTTGGGCCAGTTGCAAGAGAATTAAGAGATAACGATTATATGAAGATATTATCTCTAGCACCAGAAGTTTTATAATGGAAAGAGGTGAAATACATGAAATTAAAAAAAGGAGATACTGTAAAGGTATTATCTGGAAACGATAAGGGAAAGTCTGGAGAGATTCTTGAAGTTATCCCTAAGAAAAATAGAATTGTTGTAAAAGATGTTAATATTAGAAAAAGAGCAACAAAGCCTAGAAAAGCAGGAGAAGAAGGCGGAATAATTGCATCAGAGCATGCTATAAATGCAAGTAATGTAGCAATTGTATGCCCTAAATGTGGAAAAGCAGCAAGAATTGGATACAAAGTAGAAGGAGATTCTAAAGTACGTGTATGTAAGAGCTGCGGAGCAGAATTAAAGAAATAACTAAAAGGAAGGAGGTCTAATTAAGACTTATGGAAACATTAAAAGAACAATATGTAAAAGAAGTAGTTCCAGCAATGATGAAGAAGTTCAACTATAAATCAGTTATGGAAGTTCCAAAACTAGATAAGATAGTTATAAATATAGGTTTAGGAGATATAAAAGAAAATCCTAAATCATTAGAAGGTGCTGTAAAAGATTTAAGTCAGATTACAGGACAAAAACCAATAGTAACTAAATCTAAAAAAGCTATTGCAGCATTTAAATTAAGAGCAGGAGTTGATATTGGTACAAAAGTTACATTAAGAAAAGGAAAAATGTATGATTTCGCATACAAACTATTCAATGTAGCATTACCAAGAGTAAGAGATTTCAGAGGAGTTTCAAATGATTCATTTGATGGAAGAGGAAACTACTCAATGGGTATTAAAGAGCAACTTATATTCCCAGAAATAGAATATGACAAGGTAGACAAGATTAGAGGAATGGATATAATATTTGTAACAACAGCTAAGACTGACGAAGAAGCAAAAGAATTATTAACTCTTCTTGGAATGCCTTTTAAGAAATAATTTAATTGCGAAGCCAACCGATTTCGTGGATGAAGAATTTGCAAAGAAAATTCTTTATACACGACGAACGAGCGAAGCGAAGTGAGAGGAGGAAAATAAGAGAAATATGGCTAAGAAATCTTTAAAAGTTAAACAACAAAAAACACAAAAATACCAAACTAGAGAATATAATAGATGTAAAATTTGTGGAAGACCACATGCTTATATTAGAAAATATGGAATATGCCGTGTATGCTTTAGAGAATTAGCACACAAAGGTGAAATTCCAGGAGTTAAAAAAGCCTCATGGTAATTGAGAGAAAGGAGAAAATAAATGAATACAACAGATCCAATAGCAGATATGCTAACAAGAATTAGAAATGCTAACAGTTCTAAACATTTAACTGTTGATGTTCCATCATCAAATATAAAGAGAGCTATAGCTCAAATTTTATCAGATGAAGGATATATAAAATCTTTTGAAGAAATAAAAGATGAAAAGCAAGGAATCATCAGAATTACATTAAAGTATGATGAGAATGGAAAAAGAGTAATTTCTGGATTAAAGAGAATCAGTAAACCAGGATTAAGAATATATGTTTCAAAGGATGAACTTCCACAAGTTCTTAATGGACTTGGAATAGCACTAATTTCTACATCTAAAGGAATAAAAACAGATAAAGATGCAAGAAAGGAAGGCTTAGGAGGAGAAGTTCTTGCCTATGTATGGTAATTAGAGAAGAAAGGAGAAACTTAAAATGTCAAGAATAGGAAAAATGCCTATAGCAATACCTGACGGAGTAACAGTTACTTTAAATGATAATGTAATTACTGTAAAAGGACCTAAAGGAACATTAGAAAAAACTTTAAATCCAAATGTAACAGTAAAAATTGAAGATAAAGTAATAAAAGTTGAAGTAACTGATGAAAAATTCGGAAATCTACATGGATTAACAAGAACATTAATTCATAATATGGTTGAAGGTGTTACAAACGAATTTACAAGAGCTCTTCAAATAAATGGTGTTGGTTACAGAGCACAAAAACAAGGAACAAAATTAGTTATGAACTTAGGTTACTCTCATCAAGTAATAATGGAAGCACCAGCTGGAATAACATTTGATGTACCAGATGCTAACAATATTATAGTAAGAGGGATTGATAAAGAAGTAGTTGGTCAAACAGCAGCAGTTGTAAGATCAAAGAGACCACCTGAGGTATATAAAGGAAAAGGTATTAAATATGTAGAAGAACATATTAGACGTAAGGAAGGAAAAACAGGTAAGAAATAATAGAAAGGAGTAGTCGAGATGGTTTCAAAAACAGATAGAAAATCTGAAAGACAAAGAAGACATATAAGAGTTCGTACAAAAATCAGTGGAACTGCAGAATGTCCAAGACTATGTATGTTTAGAAGCAATAAGGGAATATATGCTCAAATTATAGATGATGTTTCAGCTGTTACTTTAGTAAGTGCATCAACACTTGATAAAGAAGTAAAAACAAAACGCGGAAACAAAGAAGCAGCTAAAGAAGTAGGTAGCTTGATTGCAAAAAGAGCTAAGGAAAAGAAAATAGACAGTGTTGTATTTGATAGAAGCGGATACTTATATCATGGAGTTGTTAAGGAATTAGCAGAAGCTGCAAGAGAAGGCGGATTAAAATTTTAGGAAAAGGAGGAAATTGAAGTGCAAGAAAGACAAGAAAATGAATCTGAATTAAATGAAAAAGTCGTTGCTATTAACAGAGTAGCAAAAGTTGTTAAAGGTGGTAGAACATTCAGATTTAGCGCAGTTGTAGTTGTCGGTGATGGAAAAGGTCATGTTGGAGTAGGAAATGGAAAAGCAGCTGAAGTTCCAGACGCAATAAAAAAAGCAATTGAAGATGCTAAAAAGAATTTAGTAGAAGTTCCAATAGTTGGAACAACTGTACCACATGAATATATAGGAAGATTTGGAAGTGCAAGTGTAGTTATAAAACCAGCTGCAGAAGGTACTGGACTTATAACAGGTGGAAGTGTTAGATCAGTTCTAGAGCTTGCAGGTTATAGAGATGTAAGAACAAAAATAGTTGGAACAAATAATCCTAGAAATGTTGCATATGCAACATTAGAGGGATTAAAAAGCATGGAAACAATCGAACAAGTTGCGAAAAAGAGAGGAAAGAAAGTTGAGGATATATTATAATTCTCAAAATAATAATAGCTAATATAAAAACAAGGAGGTGTAATCCATAATGAAATTAGACGAATTAAAACCAGCACAAAAACATGCATCAAAATTAAGAGTTGGACGTGGAATTGGTTCAGGTCTAGGAAAGACTTCAGGAAGAGGTCATAAAGGACAAAAAGCGAGATCTGGCGGTGGAGTTAGAAGAGGATTTGAAGGTGGTCAAACACCATTATATAGAAGATTACCAAAGAGAGGATTCAACAATTCTAAATTTGGTAAAGACTATACAGAAGTAACATTAACAATGTTAAATAAAGCTACAACTGAAGTTGTAGATGCACAAAGCCTAATAAAAGACGGAATAATCAGCAAAGAAAAAGATGGAATAGTAGTTCTAGCAACTGGAAAATTAGAGAAGAAATTAACAGTTAAAGCTGCTAGATTTACAAAGTCTGCCAAAGAACAAATTGAGTCTTTAGGTGGAAAGATAGAGGTGATTTAGTTGTTAAAGACTATAAAAAATGCAATAAAAACACCTGAGATTAGGAAAAAAATTCTATACACAGTATTATTATTAGTAATTTTTAGATTAGGATGCTACATAACAATACCAATGGTAGATATAGTAAGATTGCAAGGAGCAATGGATACTTATTCAAATAGCGTAACTGGAATGATAAATATGATTTCTGGGGGTGCATTTTCAAGATTATCAATTTTTGCAATGTCAATAACTCCTTATATTACAGCTTCAATTGTTATCCAATTGTTATCAATGATTATACCATCATTAGAAAGGTTAACAAAAGAAGGTGGAGAAGAAGGAAGGAAGAAGATTGATAGATATACTAAGCTTATATCATTAATTTTAGCCGTTGTAGAAGGATTAGGAATATACTTTTCATATAAAGGATCAGGAGTATTCGTACAAAATGGATTCCTTACAGGATTTGTAGTAGTTCTATCATTAGTTGCAGGGACATCACTTTTAATGTGGCTAGGAGATAAGATAACTAGCAAAGGAATTGGAAATGGAATTTCAATGCTAATATTTGCAGGTATAGTATCAAGTGTACCATCAGCTTTAGTACAAATATTTAATTTAGTAGTAGTAGATGGAGCATTTAGTACAAAAGGATTACTTTCAGCAATATTTATGATAGTAGGAATTTTACTATTAGTAGCAGGTGTTGTATTTGTACAACAAGCTGAAAGAAGAGTACCAGTTCAATATTCTAAAAAAGTTGTAGGAAGAAGAATGGTAGGAGCTCAAAATACACATATTCCTATTAAACCTGCAATGGCAAGTGTTATGCCAATTATATTTGCATCATCATTTATGACATTCCCAGCAATGATAATACAATTATTTGTACATGATATAGAAGCTAAGGCAGGATTTTTAAGAGTTATATATAATTTATCAATAGCAACATCATCATCAAATGTTGGATGGCAATATACGATAATAAATGCTATTATATATTTACTATTAATTGTTGGATTTACTTATTTTTATACATATGCAACATTTAATCCAGCAGAAGTAGCAAATACTATTAAGCAAAATGGAGGATTTATTCCAGGAATAAGAGCTGGAAAACCAACAGCAGATTATTTATCATCTGTTTTGTCAAAAGTAGTACTATTTGGAGGATTATTCCTTGCAGGAATAGCTATACTTCCAATGCTAGCTAGAGGAACTGGTTTAAACACAGCATTTGGTGGAACATCAATATTAATTGTTGTTGGTGTTGCAATAGAACTAGGACAACAATTACAATCACAACTTGTAATGAGACATTATAAGGGATTCTTAGAAAAATAAAATGTAAATTTTAAGTATAGGAGGACGAACCATAATTTTTGTTTATATAAAATATGGTAGTCCTTTTTAACTGAAAATACTTAAGCTTAGGGAGGAAAGAATATGTATATAATAATGCTTGGAGCACCAGGAACCGGTAAAGGCACAATTGGTAAAGAAATATGTAAGAAATTTAATCTCTCACATTTAGCAACAGGAGATATTTTTAGAGAAGAAATAAAAAAGCAAACTGAGCTTGGAATAATAGCAGATAAGTATATTTCAAAGGGTCAATTAGTGCCAGATGAAATAACAATATCTATGGTAGAATCTAAGTTAGACAAGTTAGATGATGTAGTATTAGATGGATATCCAAGAACAATAAATCAAGCTGAATGTTTAAAAAAATATTTAGAGTCTAAAGGTAAATCAGTTACTGCAGTTGTAAATTTAGATGTACCAGATGAAGATTTAGTTACAAGGACATCTAGCAGAATAATATGCTCAAATAAAGAGTGTGGAGCATCATTTAACACAAAATTTATGCCACCAAAACAAGAAGGAATATGCGATAAATGTGGCAGTCCATTAATAAAAAGAAAAGACGATGAGCCTGAAACAATAAGACAAAGATTAGATGTGTACCATAAAAATACAGAAAAACTTATTGAGTACTATGTAAATGAAGGATTGTTATTTAACATAAATATTGATATTTACTGTGAAAATGTTAAAGAAGTTACAACAGCAAAAGCAGTGGAAGAAATAAATAAAAGAAGGTAAAATAAATGGTTACTATAAAATCTAAATCAGAAATAGACAAAATGCGTGAAGCATCAAGAGTTGCAAATCTTGCTCAAAAAGCCATTGAAAAAGCTATTAGACCAGGAATATCAACTCTAGAACTAGATAAGATTGCGGAAGAAACTATGAGAGAAAATGGAGCTATTCCAGCGGAAAAGGGATACCCAAGTGGAATGAAGGGTGTTCCTGATTTTCCCGGCTCAATATGTGCTTCAATAAATGATAATATAATTCATGGAATCCCATCAAAATATGATATTTTAAAAGATGGCGACATTATAAGTATAGATTTAGTAGCATACAAAGATGGGTTTAATGGAGACTGTGCAAGGACATATGCAGTAGGTCAAATATCTGATGATGCAAGAAAACTTATAAATGTTACTAAAGAAGCATTTTTTGAAGGAATAAAATATGCAAAAAAGGGTTTTAGATTAGGAGATATTTCTCACGCAATTGGGGAATATGTACAAAAAAATGGATTTTCTGTTATAAAAGAATTTGAAGGTCATGGAATTGGCAGAGAAATGCATGAAGAACCAGGAATACCGAATTACGGAAAGCCTGGAAGAGGAATAAGACTTGAACCAGGCATGACTCTAGCAATTGAGCCTATGGTAGTAGCAGGCAATTCTGACATTTGTCAAGGTGATGATGGATGGTCAATATGGACATATGATGAAAGTCTATCTGCACACTATGAAAATACAATTTTAATTACAGAAAAAGAGCCAGAAATATTGACATTAAATTAAATTTATTATATAATAAAAGAGTTATTATGATTTTAATAACTTAAAACCGAAATTTTAGGGGGAAATTAATATATATGTCTAAAGAAGATGTAATCGAAGTAGAAGGTATAGTATCAGAAGCATTACCTAATACATTATTCAAAGTAAAATTAGAAAATGGACATGAGATTTTAGCTCATATCTCAGGAAAACTTAGAATGAACTATATAAAGATTTTGCCAGGAGACAAGGTTAAAATAGAACTATCTCCATACGATTTAACAAAAGGAAGAATTACATGGAGAGCGAAATAAGCAAAACATAAGCTAATGCAAATATTAGGAGGTGTATCAAAATGAAGGTAAGACCATCTGTAAAGAAAATGTGCGATAAGTGCAAAGTAATCAAAAGAAAAGGTGTAATTAGAGTAATATGCGAAAATCCAAAGCATAAACAAAGACAAGGATAATTTTATTTAATTTAGATATTAACACAAGTCTAGCAAGCGGCTGATTTAGATTTGTGTTTATATATATTTCTATCGAAAGTTTCTAAAGATTGAGTAGACAGTACTATATTGGTGAAATACCTTTCAAAGCTAATATATCTACTTGTCTATTTGATGCATTTCACCTTTAGAGGACTTGAGATAATAATATTTTAAGAAAGGAAGGTAGCTAATAATGGCTCGTTTAGCAGGAGTTGATCTACCTAAAGAAAAAAGGGTAGAAATAGGACTAACATACATTTATGGTATAGGTTTAAAAAGTTCTCAAAAAATACTTAAAGAAGCAGGAGTTAATCCAGATATAAGAGTAAAAGATTTAACATCAGATCAAGAGCAAGCAATAAGAAAAGCTATGGCTGATTATACTGTTGAAGGTGACCTAAGAAGAGAAGTTGCTTTAAATATTAAGCAATTAGTTGAAATGGGTTGCTACAGAGGAACAAGACATAGAAAAGGTCTTCCAGTAAGAGGACAAAGAACAAAAACAAATGCTCGTACAAGAAAAGGACCAAGAAAATTAGTAAGTAAGAGCAAGAAATAACAAATAGGAGGTAATATATAATGGCTGTTAAAACAGGAGCAAAGAAGCCTACAAGAAGAAGAGTAAGCAAAAATATAGAAAGTGGAAAAGCTCATATACATTCAAGCTTTAATAACACTATAGTTACAATCTCTGATGTTCAAGGAAATGTATTATCTTGGGCAAGTGCTGGTGGACTTGGTTTTAAAGGTTCAAGAAAGAGCACTCCATTTGCAGCTGGAGAAGTTGCTGAAACAGCAGCAAAAGCAGCAATGGAACATGGATTAAAAACTGTAGAAGTGTATGTAAAAGGACCAGGAGCAGGTCGTGAGTCTGCAATTAGATCATTACAAACAGCAGGTCTAGAAATTACATCAATAAAAGATGTAACACCAATTCCACATAATGGATGCAGACCACCAAAAAGAAGAAGAGTTTAATTAGGAGGTATAAAATGGCAAGATATAAAGACGAACAGTGCCGTATTTGCCGTAGAGAAGGACAAAAGTTATTCTTAAAAGGTGAAAGATGCTATTCTGACAAATGTAGCATAAGCAGAAGAAATTATGCTCCAGGTCAAAATGGACAAAAGAAAGCAAAACTTTCTGAATACGGAACTCAATTAAGAGAAAAACAAAAAACAAAGTCATTCTATGGTGTTGGAGAAAAACAATTCAGAAAATACTTTGAAATGGCATCAAATTCAAAAGGTAAAACAGGTGAAGTTTTACTTACATTGCTAGAAAGCAGATTAGATAACGTAGTATATAGATTAGGATTTGCAAGTTCGAGAGCTCAAGCAAGAATGCTTGTAACTCATGGTGCATTTGATGTAAATGGAATAAAAGTAAATATTCCATCTTATTTAATCAAAGCAGGAGATGTAATCTCTGTTAGAGAAATAAAGAAAGATAATGGAACAATCAAAGCTGCAACAGAATCAAACGAATCAAGACCAGTACCAACATGGCTTGAAAGAGATTTAAGTAAATTAAGTGGTAAAGTTATTAGAATAGCAGCTAGAGAAGATGTTGATTTACCAATCGAAGAACATTTAATAGTAGAGCTTTACTCAAAATAATATTTTTGATTTTAATGTTTTATTTGGGATGGAGACTTAAAGTCTCATAAATTATTAGGAGGTAAGAATGATAGAATTTGAAAAGCCAAATATTAAGTGTGTAGAGATTGATAAAGAAACAAACTATGGTAAATTTGTATGTGAACCATTAGAAAGAGGATACGGAATTACAATAGGAAATTCTTTAAGAAGAATATTACTTTCATCACTACCAGGAAGTGCTATAAAGAGTGTGAAAATTGAAGGTGCAGAACATGAATTTGCTACAATACCAAATGTTGTAGAAGATGTGCCAGAGCTTATACTAAACCTAAAAATGGTTAGACTTAAGTTAGATAAAAATGAAGAAAAAACTCTTAGAATAGACTTTTCGGGAGAAGGTGAAGTTAAGGCTAGAGATATCATTACAGATGGAACAGTAGAAATATTGAATCCTGATTTACATATTGCAACAGTATCTAAAGGCGGAAAGCTTAGAATGGATTTAACTGCAGATATGGGAAGAGGATATAATACTGCTGAAAAGAATAAATCAGAGAATTGGCCAATAGGAGTTATAGCGATAGACTCAATTTATACTCCTGTAAAGAAAGTAAATTATTCAGTAGAAAATACTAGAGTTGGCCAAATGGTTGATTACGATAAATTAACAATAGAATTATGGACAGATGGAAGTTTAGAATCATATGAAGCATTAAGCTTAGCAGCTAAAGTTTTATCAGAACATTTACAATTGTTTGTTGATTTATCAGAAACCGCAAAAAATACTCAAATAATGATTGAAAAAGAAGATGATGAAACAGAAAAAATTCTTGAAAAACCAATTGAAGAACTTGAATTATCAGTAAGATCATTCAATTGCTTAAAGAGATATGGAATATCAACTGTTGGAGATTTAGCAAATAAGACAGAAAATGATATGATGAAAGTTAAGAATCTTGGAAAGAAATCATTAGAAGAGGTAATAGCTAAATTACACGATTTAGGTCTAGACTTAAATAGAGAAGAAGAGTAAAATATAACTTTAAAAGGAAGGTGAGAAAAGTGGCAAATAGAAAACTAGGAAAAACAACTGATATTCGTTTATCTATGCTTAAGAATTTATCTACTGACTTAGTTTGGCATGAAAAAATCGAAACAACTGAAGCTAGAGCTAAAGAAGTTAAAGCTATAGTTGATAGTTTAATTGCTATGGCAGTAAAAGAAAAAGATAATTTTGAAGAAGTTGACGCTAAAGTTGTTAAAGCAAAACTTGATTCTAAGGGAAACAAAGAAACAGAATTAGTAAAAAGTAAAAACGGAAAAGAATTCTTAAAGGTTGTTAAGGAAGAAAAAACTGAAAAAAGACAAAAAGATATGCCTTCAAGATTAAATGCTAGAAGAAAAATGATGACTAAATTAAATAAAGTAAAAGATAGTGAAGGAAATAATATTGACTTAACAGATAAATTATTTAATGTAATAGCTCCAAGATATCAAACAAGAGTTGGAGGATATACACAAATAATAAAGAAAGGTGCAAGAAGAGGAGACTCAGCAGAAATTGTTATATTAAAATTGGTTTAAAAAATAAATGAGAAAAAATATCTCATGTATCTATGATACGGGGGTATTTTTTATTATCTTTAAATAAAATACTTGCAATATTTGTTATATTATGGTAAAACATACAAAAAATTAAATCTAATTTAAAAATTATAATTCAATATTAAATTTATAATCAAACAAAATTTGTAGTCAATAGTAAGTTAAATCAAGATTTTTAAGTCAAATATTTATTTCTAATATTTTAAATCTAAAAGAAGTCTGCAAGAATATCACGAAAAATCGTTATATAATATTGAAATTGACTCCTGATTTTGTTATAATTAAGGAGGAAAAAGAATGAAGAAAACAAAAGGAAATGAAACAACAAAGAAAATCTTAAATAGGGAAGCACCATTATTAGATGATTACATATTTAAGAGAACATTTACAAAAGAGGGAACAGAGCCACTGCTAAGAGACTTTTTAGAGGCAGTATTAGAAAAGAAAATAACAAAAGTAGATGTAAAAAACAATGAAATACCAAAAGACAAAATCGAAGAAAAGGCAAGTGTGTTGGACATATGAGCAGAGATAGATGGAAAAGAAATAGTGGATATAGAGATGCAAGTAGATAGTAGAGGAGATATAAGACAAAGAGGCCCATTATATATGTGCAAAAATATATCAATCCAAATAGATAAAGGAAGTGACTATAAGGTATTAAAGCCATCAATAGCAATATGGATATTAAATTTTAATTGTTTTAAAATAAATAGTTATCATTCAGTAGCAAGAATGATGTTTGATAAAGAAAAAAGTAAGTATGTGGACATGGGATATAAAGAAGAAAAAGAAGAGAAAATAGCAACAGATATGCTAGAGATGCACTTTATAGAGATGCCGAAATTTTTAAAAGAAAATCCAGGAGTAGAGAATAGACTTGATCAATGGCTATGGTTAATATCAGGTAAGGGGGAGAAGATAGAAATGGCTAAGACAAAGAATAAAAACATAGAAGAAGCAATAGAAAGAGTAGATGAGATAATGCAAGACCCAGAGATAATGGAGCTATACTTTAATATGGCAGTATCAAAATGGGATTATTATAGTGGAGAGAGGAATAAAGCAATGGAGATAGCAAAGAAGATGCAAAATAAAAATATACCTATTGAAACAATTATAGAAATAACAGGATTAACAAAAGAAGAAATAGAGAATGTAACTAAAATGTAAAATAAATTTAACGTAAAAATATTGACTTTAAAATATCGAATGTATATATTTGTATGTATAGAAAATTAGTGAAGGGAAGTGTACAAAGCATGAAGGAAACAAGAATAATAGCAATTAAAAAGATAGCAAACA
>CAOSLI010000011.1 GCA_948524275.1 uncultured Clostridia bacterium | reverse complement strand
ATATTCTTTAAAGTTCATTTATTATTCCCCCATTCCTAGTGATATATTGTAATTTTGTGTTTACCATTTTCCTTTTTTTATTCTACCACCTATCATAATAACTGCAAAAATTATTATAAGTAAAACAGCTGTAATCCATATTGGAGATAATACCCATATCCAAGACCAACTAATGTTATTCGTTAACTTCAACACTATGAATATTAAAGTTAATACACTAATAAATCCCATTCCACTATTTCTAACATTTTTATTTTTCATTTTTACATTTCCTCCTTAATTAGAGCAATAAATTACTATTAGTCTTTCAACTTAACTATATAAAATATTTCTAAATTTATTATTAAGATTACTTATATCTTTTGAACTCTGATTCATAATATAATCTGTTACTTTTATTTTTAAGTTTTCTCTTTCTTCTTTTGTATAATCTTTATCTTCAACATATATTCCTGCCTCATTAAATAATTGTTTTTCACTTTTTGAATATTTCATTATTACATCCTCGTTTCTATATTTTAATTCATTAAAACTGTTCTCTTATTGCTATCATAAATTCATTGTCTTGTACTGTTCTGTTTGCATTTTGATATGTAAATTTAGCACCTGTAAAATATACTTTATAATCTAAATTTTCTAATCTTGTTTTGCATAATGCTAAAAATTCGTCAACTTGTTCTTCTGATAAGTTGTGCTTAACTCTTAATTCATAGAAAGTAAAGACAATTTCATTTTCGTTTATTATCATTTTTTCATTGATAAGATTTTCTACAAATTGTGTTGTCATTGTTTCCACTCCATTCTGTATTGCATTATATCATTTATTTTTCATTTTGTCTTTAAAAAACAAAAAAATCGCAGAAGAAATACTTATTTTTTATAAGTACCTCTTCTGCTTATTTTTATTAGTACATTGGTGTTCCATACCCTAAAATATCTAAACTATTTATGTCATAATCTCTCCTGCAACAACTATCACTTGAATTTCCTTCTATTGTATAAACTCTTCCATTTTCTGTTTTTTCTACTATGCCTACATGATCTGCTTGTCCACTTCTTACTCCTGTGTCCTTATCTGCCCAGTCAAAGAAAATTATATCCCCTGGTTTTGGAGTGAAACCTTTTTCTTTCCAAAGTCCACAAGTTCTAAACCAGTCAACACCCTCGCTCTGACATCCTGCAAATTTTGGAATTATTCCTGCTTCAATGTAGCCACATTCATTGGCACACCACGAAACAAAACAAGCACACCATTCTACACGAGAATCAAAACCATACCAACTCCAATAAGGTTGTCCTCCAACATTTCCTATTTGTGAAGCTGCAACTAGCACAATGTCATTGCTCCCAACAGATGAGCCATATATTACTGATGCCCACATATTAGCATATTTATTGTCTGTCAATTCTTGTAATTGTTTTCTTTGTTCTTGACTAAAATTGTATTTGTCTGCCATCTCATTTGCTGATTTGCCTGTTATTGTAATATGCAATTTTACCTTTGTTACTGTTACTCTATCAGTAGATGTTAAGCCTATTCTTATTTCTTCATGACTTTCTTCATCTTTTGTAAATGATATTTCATTCATTTCCCAAAAAATCTCTTTTAGAAGATTAACCTTTTCATCATTTAAGGTTATAACATCTGCTTCATTATTACCATTGCTTAATTTAACTGTATATATTGCTAAAACATCTTTCCATTCGGCTCTATGAGAATTTATATCGTACTCATCATAAGGATTATCTTTCTGTATTTGTGTTATCTTATTCATAAACTCTGTATTTAAGTCTGCTATTACTTGATTCATTGTTACTACTTGTTGTTGCCCATTTATAGTTATTGTGCTACCTGTATCTTCGCTTGAAAAGAAGATACCAAAAATTGAACTAACTAGCATTGCTATTAAGCAAACTACAATTATAATTAAAACAACGATCCAGCCACCTGCTACTAAAAATGCAATTAGTGCTTTTGTTGCAACTATAATAGCTTTTATTGCTGCTATTGTTGCTTTTATTCCTACTTTTATCGCCTTTACTGTTGCTTTAGCTGTTGCCTTTGCCATTTGTATTGCTCTTTTAGTGGCTTTGGCTGTTGTTTTTGCTACTTGTTTTGTTGTTTTAACTGTTCTGTCTGCTGTTTTTATTCCTTTTTTTGTAGTCTTTGTTGCATTTTTCATTTGTTTTACTACTTTTTTGGCATGATTTTTCTTTTTTATCGTTTTCATTTTTTGATTTACATTTTGAATATTTTGTACTGTCTTGTCAAAATTTCTTTTTCCATATTTGTTAATTCTATAAATATTATTAGGAAGATTACTTGCTGTTTTTGATATTTTATTTATTGCGTATTCTGTTCCACTATCACTTGTTTCTTCTTGGTATGTTTCTTTTGTTTTGTCTTTTGCTTGTACTAATCTGTCTTTCATTTTTTCTGTGCCAACTACTGCTTTGTTAATTGTTTTTACTGTTCCTTTTTTGCTTTCTTTAACTTTAATATCTGCCAAACAAACACCTCCTAATTGTTTATTTTTCTTGCAATAACTACTAATCTTCCGTTCTTATTGCTATATTCACAAGTAGAAAGTGTAATAAATTTATCTTTATATTTAGGTTTTATATTTGTTTCATAAAATGATAATTCTTTACACTTATTTATAAATATATTGAACTCATCTCTGCTACTAAAATTTACGAAATTGTAGTATTTAAAAGTATTTTTGTTATATACTACTGTTTTAAATACTGCAAAAATTTCATATTTTTGTTTTTCTTCTAATGTTGTAAACTCTATAACCTTATGATTTTCGTAAAATTCTTTTGATTTATAATCTTCTAATGCTCCAAATACCTTTCTATGATTCATGTGATGTCCATAAATTATAAGATTATCGCTTGTATTTATACTACATTCTTCTGACATATAAGGTGTTCCATAAGATGAATACTTTTTATAAAAATCTCTATGCAAATAATAGTTAGGATTATTTTTTGTTTGCATTATTGGGTAATTTATTGTTGTATCGTTTATTCTTAACCAACCTACAATATCACTATTGATAGCATATAAGTTATCTATATTTATTACTGTTTCTTCTTGTTCTTTTTCTTCTGGATTTGTTTGTTCTACTATTTCGATTAGTTCTTCAAAATTGTTTTCTTGTTCTTTATTTTGTTTCAATTCTTTATAAATACAATAACTGCTAATAAGAATTACACTTATTAGCAGCATAATACAAAATACATACAATATTTTTTTCACTATGCAACACCTTCTCCGAGGTTTTGTTGTCATTAGTTTGTATAACTCTGTATTTCGTGGGAATCTGTTTACAAATGGTATTAGTGAACTTCCTATTTTTATTAGCCCTTCTCCTGCATTTACATTTGTAATATAGCTCATTTGTAAGTCTGATATATTTAATAATTTTGCAAGCTCTACTCTATCTGTACTAGCTTGATTTAACATGATAATAAGCTCACTATTTGCTAGCATTGTTCTTGCTGTATGGCTTTGCAACATATCTTCCACATTTTGCGTAATTCCGTGTGCAATATGCTCCGATATTTTCTCACTCTCTTCCATAGTGTGAATAGGAAATTTGCTGAATACTCGTATTGGAATAACAAGTAAATTTCATCAATAAAAATAAAGGTATTTCTACCTTTTGACCTATTCATTGTTATTCTATTCAAAATCGAATCTAGCACTACTAACATTCCAATAGGTAGTAGTTGCTTTCCCAAATCTAAAATGTCATAACACACTAAACGATTATGTGTATCAACATTTGTAGATTTTGCAAATGTGTTCAAACTACCATTTACAAATAATTCAATAGCAAGTGCTATTTCTTTTGCTTCTGGCTCTTGTTGTCTTAACAATTCCTCATAAAAGTCTTGTAGTGTAGGTGGTGTACCTTGATAATTACCTTGCTGATAATACCTATACACACTTGCTGTGCATCTGTCTATTATAGATTTCTGTTTTGCACCTAAATTATTACTTCCTACTAGCTGTTCGCATAGTGAAAGTATGAACTCTGATTTTAATATGATAGGATTTGCTCCATCTCCATAGTCTTTATTCATGTCCATAGCATTGATATGGTTTCCACTTGTTGCTGATATTTTTATTACTTCTCCACCTAGCGATTTTACAAGTGAACTTGCTTCCCTTTCTGGATCTACAATTATCACATCTGCATTAGGATCTTTTAACATTATAGAAACAATTTCTTCTTTTGCTATGAAACTCTTTCCACTACCACTAACACCTAGAATAAAGCTATTTCCGTTCAATAATTGCTTTCTATCTGCAATAATCATATTTTTGCTAATGACATTTTGCCCATAGTATATTCCGTTTTCGTGTCTTATTTCTTGTACTCTAAATGGCATAAATACTGCAAGAGATTCTGTTGTAAGTGTTCTTAAAGTGTCAATTTTTCTTACTCCAAACGGCATAGCTGTATTTAAGCCATCAAGTTGCTGAAATTTTAGCACACCGAACTGACATAAATGTTTTCTTGCTATTGTTAGCAATGCTTCTGTATCATTGTCTAATTCTTCTTTGCTTTCTGCTGTATGCACCATTGTAAGAACTGATATAAACATTCTTTGATCACGAGTTATTAAGTCATCTAAAAACTCTTTGCTTTGTTCTCTTTGTTGCTCCATGTCATAAGGAATAATTGCTGAAAAGTTATTATTTGCATTTTGTCGTCTTTGCCAATTCGTGATATTAGTTTCTATTCCTAATCTTCTATTCTCTGCTTCTCTAACTGCCTCATCCATAGGTATTGGTATAACATCTATACTCATCATCATATTTTTATTTATATCTGTTAATTCTGCTACCATGCTGTCCTTAATATAGCTTGCATACTCTTTCAAGAATATAACTCTACCATATCTGTTTCCAATTTTGAAATAATCACTTTCAAATTCCATAGAATCTGGACAAATAAAATCCTTAAAGCTATGTCCTTTTCTCATATTAGTTATCATATCAAAATTAAATGAAGTTTCTTCTCCCACCCTATAAAAGTCATGAAATATTCTTAATCTTTCTACTGCATCTAATTCAATACATATAGAGCCTAATTCTTTGAAATGATTTATCAAGTCTGTTCCAACTCTTGCAAAATAATTCTTTGCTTCCTCTATACTTTTTTTATCAACTGATATTGTTATAAATTTCTCTTGTACTATACCATTTGAAGCTGTTGCTTTATCTAGTAACATTTTATTATATTCTTTTCTAAATTTATCTAAATCATCATTTTCCATAGGTAATAGCATAGTTTCTTCAAAGTCAATTTTATTTAATCTTCTATTGATTATAGTTATTTTAGTAGTAGCACCTGTATCAAATGAATTTAATAACTCCGAATATTCTAAAAACATTGCTTCTTTATCATCTCTACTTGCTACTGCATAATTTATATCACTAAATTTATAACATTTTGAATACTTATTTTTCCCAATAAAAAAGATGCCGTCTTCCCATATTGCCTTAATAGGAATGGCATCTTGCACACTTCGTGGTATGACAAACTTCTCTTTGTCTTGTTTAAATAATTTATTTAATGTTTTCAATACTTTGCGAATCCTCCTTATTTTTATTTTTTCTCTCTTTTTTTACTTTTCTATTTTCTATGTTTTTCAAATCCTCGTAGTATAAGTTTATTGGCTTGAAAGTTAATCTTTTAGGTGTAAGTATCATTGATTTAATCCAAGCTGCAACAAACTTTTCTGCTGTCATTCCATTATATTTAATAAACCCTAGTGCTGCGAATGGTGCTGCACCTAATATACAAACCCATGATAAAGTTTCAATTCCACAATAAGGTTTTAATATAAAATATAGGATAACAGCTACTACACAAGCACATATAGAAAAAATGAACTGCCTTAATGACAGTCCAAAAAATATGCTTTCCGTATATTCTCTTATTTCTCTATTGATTTTTACTTCCAATTATCGTGCCTCTCTTCCTTTTTTATTCTTATTAAAGTTCTCCATTACTTTTTTATAAATTTGTTCTGAAGTCATATTTGCATCTACATTCCCATCAAAAATATGTTGCCCATTTTTAGTTATCTCACACCAAGTACCCTCTTTATGAATTGAATAACCATTTATTACTTTATGGCTATTTTCATTTACTTTTTCTTTTTGTTTGTCTTGTAATTGTTCTATTGTATATACTTCTGTATTTCTAGCTGAAAATTCCTCAAAATCTATAAAATTATTGTAGTATTTATTGCCAAATTTTAATTCCTTATCTGTAATAATAGAGCCTATTCTATTTACTAAAACACTTTTCTCAATAGTTGCAATTTCTCCACCCTCATCACTATGTCTTAAATCATAACAATATAAGCCTTTGCTTTCTATTTCCTGTTTTTCTGCATTATCTTTGTAATTTGTAACTAAATATTTCATTTTCCTACCTTTCCATACTCTTTTCTGGTACAAGTTTCATTTTCCTTTTAAAACTCTCTTTATATTCTTCTTGTATCTTTTGATAAATTTGCTCTAAATAAATCCCCATTTTTGTGCTACATCTCTTATTTTCATCTGTTATTTTATAAAAGCAATCTCTTGTTTTGAAATTATAACTTTTTAACCTATTGTTTATAAATCCTTGTGTTGCTAATGGTATTTTTATTCCATATAGTTTTGCTAAATATAGAATATTATTTTGTATTGTTCTACCACTGCATTTATCATCTTTATAAAACTCAAAGTCCTCAACTGAAATCATTTCTCCAATAAAGATTTTATATTTCATTTCTTTTAACGCTTTTTTGAATCTGTCATTTACAGCTTTTATTTTCTCTTGTTCTTTCTGTTCCTGTTCTTGCCTTTTTTGTTCTTGTTCCCTATCTCTATTTTCTTCAAATGTTCTTCTACTTTCTCTTGCTTGTTCATAAATCTCTGGAAAGTACCTATTGATATATTCTAATTCACATTTATTGAAATACCTATTTTCATTTATTTTCTTTTTCCAGAATGCTTTTAGATCTAATTTCTTATATGCTTCTGTTATATCTTCTCTATATTTTTCTACTACTGATGGCTCTGATAAATATGAATCTATACTTCCTATAAACATATTTAATCTTATTGGAGCAATTCCTAATTTCCAATATTCATTATTTTTGTCTTTAATTAAAAACTCTTGCACATCATAATATCTTTCTTCTTTTAAAGTAGCTATCTCAACATCATTATATGTTGATAATACTACTTTCTTATTTTTACAAGTTAATTCATTGTTCTCAATATGCCATACTTTTGCAATTTTTATCTGTTCTTGCATTCTATTGTTCCTCCTATAAACCTAACATTTCTCTTACTAATCTATCTGATATTTTAACTGTACCTACTAACACCAACATATTGAATATCAATTCTCCGTATATATTTCCATACCATTGTTACTGCTGCTGCATTTGTATCTACTACTGGTGGGCTTGTTGCAAACAGTGAGAAAATAACACATGATAGCATTATAATTACACCCTCTAGGCATACTGCACTATAACCTTTTATAAAGCTCTTTCCTATATTTTGTGTTGGCTCTCCACCAAAACTTGCAAATGCTATTGGAGATATTGCTGTATATAGATAGATTTTGAAAAATCTTCCGATAAACTGTAAGAATCATTACAAATGACAATACTGTTATAAATAGTCCTCCGTATCAATGTTACTGCCCACAATGGTATGCTTTCAAAGAAATTACAGGCTTCTACTGCTGATATAATTTCATTTGGCAGAACTGTATTTGTTGCTCCACCTAATCCTGCTGCACTCATTACTGTACTTGCTAAACCTTGCACAATCTTAAAAATTGCCATCATTAGCTCTAAACCATAAGTTACTAAAACTTTTGCAACTGCAAATCGTATAAAAAGTTTGAGGGCATGCTCTGGCTTCTTGACTTCTGCAAAACTTCCGACAAGTTTTCATTACTCCTACAACAAAAAACAATACAAGTAATGCTAATGCAATAGCTTGTACTGCCCCATGAATATTTGTTATTACATTCCAGATAGTTCCCCCTTTGAAGTCAACTGGCGATTGTGATACAAGTGTCCATATTTCACTTAATTTTGAGTTCCATGTTTCTATTGCATTTTGTAGGTTTCCTACTACCCAATTCAATATCTACCACCTCCTAACTTTGTTTTGAATACTTGATATACTCTTTTTGTTTTTTATTTCTCATTTTGGCTATTTCTTCATCTCTTAACTCTGGATTTCTCTCTTGTAATTTTCTTCGACATCTCGTAATGCTTTCAAAACTTATTCCTTTATTCTTTGCATTAAACATTACTGTTGCAAATTGCTTTCCTACTTCATAAGGATATAATTTGCTTATTACTTGTAATATTAAGTAACAGTCATCTTCTCTTGCAAGTTTATCTTTTCGTAGTATTTCTTCTACTACTGTTTCTAATTTTTTTAGTTCTGCTATTTTTCATCATCTCCATATTCCATTAAATCAATATCGCATTTTACTTCATTTCCCCACGAATCCCAATCATCTACTTTTTGTCTTGCAAATAGTTCTACTCTTGGTATATCTCCTAACAATTCCACTATTCTTTTTCTTGTTTCATCTGGCTTTTTGCTATGTTCTTCAACTGGAGATATAATTACTTGATGCACTTTCGCAGATATTCTTTTAGGCTTGCCTTTTGTTGCTAATATGCATATCTCTGCATTAGCTCTAGTCCAAAAACCTAATCCCCAAAATAGTGATGGTGTTTTCTTATTTTGCTTAATCCATACAAAAGCAACTGTTTTATATTTAAAACCCCAATTCTCCAAAACTTTTAGTCCTTCTACTAATGTTGGAAAAGTCATCCACATAAAAAGGACACAGTCTTTGGCAGCTATTTTCTCTACTGGTAATTTGCATATATCTTCTATACTCATTGTAGAATAATGATTTTCTGCTGAACGACCTTTGCCTTTATCTGAATATACTTTGTATTGCCATGGTGGATCTGCATATATGATTTTATATTTTTTATTTTCTTCTATAAAATTACCTCCTTAAAGTTGTTTAGGAGTAGATTATTTTTTCTTAATAACCTACTCCTTTTACTTTTTAACCACCTGTTATAATATTTAGGATTTCCTTTGCGAAAGTAATAACTACTCCTCCGTGCCAATGTCATGAAACCATTAGCTCGCTGTGATGGATCGTGTGATTTTAATGACATACCAACTTGTACTACTCCGAATCCTAAAATAATCATTCCAACTGCTCTTATAAGTCCAAAAATAAAGTCTGACAAATTATTTATTACTGATAATGGCTCATCTGCTGCAAATACATGAGATGCTTGTGCTACAAATAATGCAACAATATACAAAATAATTATGCAAGACCTTTTTAATATTTTTAATAAAGTTTTTTTCTTTTTCAATTTATGATACCTCCCTAATAAATTCTTCTAATTCTTCTTCTGATAGGAGTTCATAATTTTCTAGTAATTGTTCTTTTTCAAATATATCTATCTCATTTTCTTCAATATCTTCATCTAGCACAATAATAGAAGCTGTTGCTTTATCTGTTTTTCCATGAATATAAGGCTCTCCTTTGCCATCAGTAGTCAAAGCTACATTAGGGTGTTTTAATATATCATATTTTAGGTCTTTAACTGGTCTTTCTCCACGAATAAAAAGAAGTGCATATTTATTATCAAGTAAACGCACTTCATCTGGAGTCATAAGTTCTCTTCCTGCAAGTTGATAATTTGTCGAATAATTGCCGCTTCTACCAGAGCTTTTTCCATGTGTGTCTAAATCTATTGTTTCTTTTCCGTAGGAGTTCTGAAACATATTTATGGGTACTTTGCTCGTTTCCACCTAAATACAAAAAAGTATCGCAATTTCCGTACAATACTTTCCCATTGTTTTTCAAATAGTGCTTTAAGCTGTGCTAAATTTTGGAGAATGATAGATACTGATACTGACCTTGATCTCATGACACTTAAAATTTTGTCAAAATCATCTGGCAGACTTACATTTGCGAACTCATCCATTACAAAATGGACATGGGTTGGCAAACTTCCACCATACTTATGGTCAGCAATATAGAATAATTGTTGAAATAATTGTGTATATAATATACTTACTAGAAAATTAAAACTCGTGTCATTGTCTGGAATTAAAGCAAACAATGCCACCTTTTTTTCGCCTAAACTAGGCAAATCTAATTCATCAATTTTTACTATGTTTGCAAGACTCTCTAAATTAAATTTTTCTAATCTTGCAGCAAGTGTAATTTGAATTGATTTTAATGTTTTTGCAGAGCCTGATCTATAATTTCTATAATACTTTAGAGCAATATGCTCTGGGTTATTATATTCCAATTTATCAAATAGAATATCTAATGCACTTATAGGATTTTCTTGTTCTTCATTTACATCTCCTGCTCTTAACATTTCCATTACCATTGGAAAGTTTTGTTCATCTTCTGGAGCTTCATATTTGAGATAAAATATAAGTGCTAGCAATAACATACTAGCTGCCGTGTCCCAAAACGGATCTTGGCTCTGACTTCCGTTTCGGTGTCGTGCTTTTGAAAAGGTTTGTTACCAACCTTTGAACATCATTATCTGTCTTTAAATATTTAAAAGGGTTATAGCAATGACTTTTTTCCATATTGATTAAGTCAAGCACTCTTACCTCATACCCTTTTTTCTCTAATAAATTCCCCGTATCTCGCAAAATTTCGCCGTTTAGGATCTAGGATTACATACGAACTTGAGCCACATTGCATTACATTTGGCTTACCGATAGAATCTTGTTTTACCTGCACCGACTACCGACCACAAATTAAAACATTAAGATTTCTTCTATGTTGTTTTCCATTTAGACCTATTGCTACATTTTGCGTTAATATTTTATTATCATTAAATGGCTTTTGCCTATATTTTTTATTAAGTACACTTGCTATACCCCACTTGGCAGAGCCGTGTTCTTCTCTTCTTCTATAATTCTTTTTTGTAGATTCATATATACTTATTCCTAATACATAAAAGCATATAAAAATAAGAATAGTTTTTATGCTATTCTCACACCATATCAAATTAAATGGATTTTCCATTATTTTTGAAAAATTATTTATTATTCCTACGATTCCATTATTTATATATGGTGCAATTAGAATAGCTACCCATACTACTGGAATTATACCTAATATATACAAAAGCTCATTTGTTTTTTCATTATCTCTCGTTACTTACTCTTTCTCTTTGAAATATTGTTCTTTTTCTAATGGGGATATTTAATAGTCTTAATAATAATTCATTTACAAATTCTGTTGATTTGTTTTCTCTTATTAACTTTGTACGAAGTTCGTTAAGGGAATTTATTATCATTCCATATTCGTACTTATTTAATATTACTACTCTTTGTTCTTCCAATATATTTTTCTCCTATCTTGCTTGTTCTTTTTCTCTACTTTGTTTTGCAAGTAGTTCTATACAATGACTTGTTCTTCCACTTATGTTTTCCATTGCATCATGAATTGGCTCTAGTTCTTCTCTTATTTCCTTTGCTGATAACTCCTTTAGTTCATAAGGAATATCAGTTACATTATAATTTGAAACATCTATGCCATATTTTTTGCAAACCATATAAGATACACAATTAGCTTTGAAAGTATCTAATTCTGTATTTTCTCCTATTTCTTGTTTTGCAAGTTCTTGTGTTACTTCATGGAAAATTTGTGGTGCTTCTGCACCTCTTGCAATATATAATACATCTTTTTCTGAATCATACAATGCACTTCTATCTGTATTTGGTATTTCATTTACTACTTCTACCTTTGCTTGGCTACTATTTAAAAATACTCTTAATAATAATTTATTATCATATCTCATTATAGGATTTGGTTTCTTTCTTATACTAACTTGTGATATATCAGTTAAGTATTTTACATTATAATTTGTTGCCTTTGTGCCATCTTCTCTCATATAAGAATCTGCTGGCTCTAATATTTTTATATCATTTTTACGATTTTTCTTTGGAAAGCCACCTACATTTGTCCAACTATCATAATCTCTTAAAACTGTTGCTTCTGGCATTTGTGCTGTTATTAGTAAACTATTTCCTACTGAATATTGCTCAAACTTACTTTGAGTATCTAAATATTTCTTAAATTCTTGCCCATCTTGTACGATCTTTTCTGCTGTTGTATCAATTAGTGCATATACTTCTTGTTTTTCTTGTTTTTTATATTCAATCCATTCTTCTTTATTATATTGCCTATTTTTTCTGCTATAATTATCAAATACTTGGTCTAATTCTCCCATGTTCATTTACCTCTTTCCTTATTTGCTATTTCTAATTTTGGTGTCTGTACTTGTGGCATTTCTACCATAATACTTTCTTTAGATTTTTGAGCTTTCTTCAATTCCGTTTCAACCTTTAACTCTGCTTCTGCTTCTTTTAACTTTTTCTTAACAGATTCTTTTTGTGCAGGTTTAGTAACCCCCTCGGAATTGTTTTTGCTCTTCAAGGAAGGCTCTGACGGAGGGTTTTTTTCCGTTTTTGCTACTTCGGGGTTTTGATTTTCATTTTCCTTTGGTTTAGAAAAAATATCATCTACCATAGCTTCGTTTACTTCTGTTCTTTCCTCTCCTATATCTGGTGCATTATCTGACAAGTCTTTTTCATTTTTATTAGTAACTTTCTCATTTTCAATTTCTGTTTGAATTGATGCCTTATCATAAGTGCATAAATTATATCTTTCTACAATTCTATTTACTTGTGGTGCATCTTTTGCTCTTACCATTATATCTACCATACCATCAATATTTTTGTTTTTTCTATTTACCAAAGCACAATATAATATTCCATAGCTTCTAGCTTCATGGCAAAAAGTTTTCATATCTTCTTTTTTAATAGAAAAGATTTTTAATTCGTTATCACTTTTTATCATATTATTTAGTCTAGTCTTGCCTTTTGTCTGCTTTTGGTCTTGTGATATAGTATATAATGCTACAGCAATATTTTTTACAGCTAGTCCACTTATTTTTGCTACTACTACTGTTCCATCTAATAGCAATTTAACAGTTTGTTCTGCCGAATCACTTGATATACTCACTATTTTCTTTCTCCTTTTCTTTATCTTGATTTCTATTTTCTACTTCATCAATAATCTCTTTTATCTTTGGTGTTCTTGTTTCAATACCTTCTATTAACTCAATTTCTTGGTTTAGTTTTTTTATTTCACTCTGAAGCATTTTTATTTCTTCATAATTTTTCTGTTTATCACTTTCATTAGCTGCTTTCCTATTTTTCTTCCATAAGCTCTCTACCTTTGCCTTATTTTCTTTTCTATCAAGTATAAGTGATTTTTTATATGCTGAAAGCTCTTGAGCAGATTGAATATTTTTTCTACACAAGAGCTTTGCTTCTTTTGAAATTTTATCCATCTTTTTTATTTCTTCTCTCATTTCTTTTGAATATTGTTTTTTCATCTTCTTATTTTTGGGATACACTTTTAATAAAAAGCAATAATGCAAATATAATGCTTTTATTCCTTTAGCCTTTTTTCTAGTTTTTAGATTTTGCTTTTTTACCATTCTATATCTTTTAGGTTTTGCTCTTGCTTCTGGAAATGGCTCTCTAATTGCTTGTGTTTCATAAATTCTTTTTTCAATATTTTCAATTTTGTAGTCATCTCCAAAGGCTCTTTCTATTCTTATATTCTTTTTGTATGGCTTTTTTCTAACACTTAATTTTCCATAACGATTTTCTACTGTGTAATTCATTTTATTTAATATAGATAAAAAGTCTTTATATGAATATGCTTGTCCTATTGCATAGTCAATATCTTCTTTTGCAATAGTATGATGATTAGATTTATTTACTTCTGATTTATAAAAATTTCTGTAATCTATTTTACTTTTTGGACACTTCTTTTCTTCTATTACACTCAATTTATATTCTTCACAAAGTCTATCTGATGTTTCTCTCATTAGAGCATAAGTTCTATGATCATCATAATATTTTTTTCCATCTTTAAATGAAACAGAATTCAAACAGAAGTGATTGTGTATATGTTCTGTATTCAAATGTGTTGTTACAACAACTTCAAATCTATCTCCCCATAATTCATTTGCCAATTTTACACCAATTTCGTGTGCAATTTCTGGAGTTACTTCGCCTTTTGCAAAAGACTGAAAAGCATGAAAACCTAAAATTCCATTTGTTTTACTATATCTTCTTTTTGTTCTCAACATATCTTCATGTATAGAATCTTTATCACAATTTATTGCTGTAACATATAATTGTTCTTCTGTTTTATATGATGCCTTTGCATATTCAATAACATTATGAAGTTCACTATATGCTTCCTTACTTGTTTTGCTTGGATTAGTTGTATAATCAATTACATGGTCAAGTCTTTTCTTTATTGCTTTTATTTTTGTTGTAGCCATTCTATTTTTCCATATCAAGAAATTCTTTTTTTATATCTTGTGCTAGCTTATTCCATTTTTCATAAACCTTTTTATAAAATGGTGCATCAACTATATCTAAAGCATTTGCTTTCCTTGCAATTTGATTTAAGTTTATTCCAACAAGTTTTAATTGTTTTATTATTTCATACATATTTTCTGTTGGTTGCTCTTTTGGTTTGTATCCCATAATAAGATTTCTTATATACGCACTTTCATTTAATCCTGCTCTCTTCGAATTTTGTTTTAGTGCTTTTAGTTCATCTTCATTTAGCCATACTTGTTTTTTTATATCTCTTGTTCTCAAATAAAAATTATACACCTCTTTCTAAAATCATTTTTTATGGGGTTTGGGGTTTCCCCACATTTTGAATTTGTGCGGGAGTACAAATTCAGTGCTTGCTAGGACATCATTTTTACATTTCTAAAATAAGCTAAAATAAAACTACATATTTTTTTATTGTATTTTTTCTATTTTTTAAGCTGATTTTTATTCAAAATTTATTCAATTTCTCTTACAACTTCTTTTAAATCTTCAATATTATCTTCCAAATTTTCAATTAACATATCAATATATACAATGTCATCTTCTGTTAAAGCATTCTCCATTTCTTTAAGATTTTCATACATTTGGTCAATAGTTCCTTTGATATTTTCTCTATTTTCCTTATCAATAATGTTTTCTTCTTCCATTTCATCATAGTTATTTTCTTCTCTTTTTCCAATAATTTTTGTTTCAACTGCTGCTAAATCTTTATAAGAATGGTCTAACATATTTGTTCTTAAATATGCCTTTTCTACAATGTCTGTTGCTTCTTTTTCACTTTCTGCACATACTAAAATTTCTTTTCTAAATATCTCTTTCATTTCAATTTTATATTGATTCATAATTTGTTTTCCTCCATTTTTTGTTTTATCTTGCTACTTCGCATACCTTTTCTTTTGCTGTTTTATTCAACTTTTTTATACCTAACATATATCGTAAATAATCATTGCAGTCCTTTCCTAATGGTGCAGGTCTATCTAAAACTTTATAGCTTTTTGATAGTGTTTCTTGCAAAGCTATGCTTGCATTTCTTCCAACTTCATCATTATCTAAATGCAAATGTATTTCATTTATGTTAGGATTCTTCTCTAAAAATTCTTTTATTGCTATTGGTATTTTATTATTTTCACTTGTCTTTGATGGGCTATTTACTCCTGCAAGTGAAATCATATTTTCTCTATGCCAGTCTATATTTTTCATTTTTAATAATGTTGCATAAGATAATAAATCAATAGCACTTTCAAATAAATGTACTCTATTGCTTTCTGTTTTTGCCTTTAATCTAAAGGTATATGCTTTATCACTTCCTTTCGATTCTCCCATAAATCTTGTATCGTTTGTACCTCTACAAAAAGCATACTTTGGACAATTTTCATCATCTACACCTATAAAAACAACATTGTGATTAGGCTCACTTTCATAAATCAAATTGTTTTCTATGCACTCTTTTATTATCTCTGGGGCAATTCCCCTACTCATTAAATATCTTTTTGCACGATCACAATTATTTGATTTTGTTGGTAAAACTAACACAATGTTTTCTTGTTTTTCTTCTTTATAAATTACAGGCTGCTTAACATTTATATTGCCTATAATTGTTTGTATAGCTTCTAAAAAGGAATATTTTTTTACTTTCATTAGATAAGAAACAGCATTTTTTCCACCTATACCCTCTGAAAACCAATTCCATAACCCATTACTTATTCTCATACTATCATGTGTTTTTGTGGTATATGTTCCGTTTCCTATCTTCACTAACTCATCTGGCTCATAGTTTTGCAAGTAAGTTAATAAGTCCATTTCTTCTGCTTTTTTTACTATTTCTGGTGGTATATAAGGCATATTTTTCACTACCTTTCCAACAAAAAAAGAGATACTAATTTCTTAATATCTCTTAAATTTGTTTATATTTTTTATTTCATCAACTTGTAATTTAGCAATTACTTGTTATTCTTTTCTTTCCAATAATCATAATCTTTAAAACATTGTAACTTTTTTTCTAAATCCTTTAAATCAGGATATTCTTTGCTTAATGCTTTCATATTTCTATACATTGCTAATCCATAACCTTGCTCATTATTCTTTATTAGAATATCTGCACATCTATTTAGATAATTTATTGTACTTTCTCTATTATATTTTGTTTGAGATAACAATGCTACGCAATAAGCGTGTCCTATAATATCAAAATGACCATCTGTGTTATCCACATAGAAATAATCTTTTATAGCATTATATACTGCTTCTACTAATTCTTTGTCGTTAGTATATTTTTCTATTCTTTTATAATCACTTAATGATATAGGTGCATGAATGAATTTTGCTAAATGCTTACAAAAAATATATACTCTTTGCCATAAAGTATCATCAGTAACTACTTGCCTTAATCTTTTAGTAATATCTCTATTAGAGCAGATTATTTCTGTATCTCCCATATTCTCATCTCACTTTCAAATTGTAATTTGTCGCTGATTAAACTATGTTTTTATTTGTTTTTTTCTTCAATCAAATTATAGTATTCTCCATTATATTTTTGAATTTTAATTATTTCATCTTGTTTTTTATTTATATATGGCTCTAATTTTGCTACATTAGTTTGATTTTTTATCAATTCAACTATATTTTCATTGATTTTATTATATGCCCACTCTTCATTTATCTTTCCTATTGTATGCTTCTTTATTTTAAAGAAATTTCCATTTCTTCTTGCCACCATAACATCAATCCCTAATTTTTTACCAACTGAATTATGCCATTTTTCTAATTCATTATTAACATTATTACATTGTAATAAATAATTGTTGTATTGAGTATGACTTAATTTGGATGTTTCATTTCCATTTGATAATACATATCTTAAATTTCCTATTTCTAATAATAAGGTTTGTAATATTTGCTGTCTTAAAAACCATTTATGTACTTGTTTTAATTGTTTTTCATATTTTCTATAATCTATATTTACTTCCTTAATATTATTTTTTATCATTTCGTTGGCTTGTCCTAATAGCTTTGAACAATCACTTTCTAATTCTAATATATCATCATATCGTTTGTTTATAGAAAATTCACTACTTAAAATTTCTAATTTATTCTCAATTACTTCTTTTAGCTTTGATACAATATATGCTATTCTACTCTTATAATCTGAATCCAAGTAATCAGAAATCAAATTAATATCTTCTTTTAAATCATCAAGTTTATTATTAATTTCATTCATATAATATTGCCCAACAACCATTGAAGCCATATTAAATCCAGCATTTACTAAAGCTCCTTTTCCTGCATTTTTTATCATTTGATTTTCATTTACAAATTTTGTTTGCTTATTGAATTTTCCTCCTATAACTTGCGTTCCATATAGCTCATTTGTTCCTTTTACTTTCATCATATTTTCAGTTCCTTTTTTACTTGCTGAAAAGAAAGCCCTATTACTATTTAATAATTCTGTACTATTTTTTATATTATTTCCAATCATTGCAGTATTTGGAACTATATTATCTATACTAGAAATGGCTTTTTTTATATCTATATCTTTAATTCTATTTTTCTCATCTGGAATAAGATTTTTATTCTCTACTATTTTAATTGTTGGAAACGAATTTTCTGTATTATTTATCAACAATCCAACTTCCTGTTCTTTATTAGTTTTTTTCTTTTTTTCACTTTTCAAAATATATATTAACAATATTATAAAAACCATTACTGCTATACTAATACTTAGCCACATATTTTAATCCTCCCTATAAATTACTATCTGTCGAGATGATTATACCATATCTTTTTATAAAAAGATACAAGAAGATACTAATTTTTTAATATCTTCTTTGCATATAGATTATCTTTCATGGTCTTTGTTTTTATCTTTTTCATTATCTTCTATTTCATCATTTGATGTATCTAATACTTGTTTTTCTTTTTCATCTAGCTTTAATAAAATATTTAATTCTTCAAGTTTTTTCATTTTTTCTTTTAATTCTTCTTCTTTTGGAAATGGTTTTTGAACTTCTATTTTTGCTGTTTCAAGTTGCTTTTCAATATCTTCTATTCTCAACTTTGCATCTGGAATCTTATCTTTTATTGCTTCTAGTGCATTATTTATTCTTGTAATATTACCAAAAGTATCACTACCTAAAAAAATACTATAACTATATTTATTTCTCATAGTCATAGTAAATTTCTTTTCTACTGAATTAAAACCAAGTTCTAATCTAAATCCCCTATATTCTCCTATATCTTCAATATCTGGATTTGATTTTGCTTTGCAAACTTCTAGTATTGCTTTTCCTGCTTGCTCTTTATCAGTATATTCAATTCCTTTAAGTGTCATTTTAGAAAAGCCATCTTCATTTGGTATTGTGTTATCTTCTAGCTGCTTGACATCAGCTTCTAGTGCATCGACCTTTTCTTGTATCTCTTTTATTTGATTTGGATATGATCTTGCAATTTTATCTTCTAAATCATAAATCTGGCTTTGATAACTTTGTCTTACTATTTTTAATTTTGCAACTTCTGAATCTAACTGTGTCTTTTCTAGTATATATTTATTTCCTGTTGCTAAAGCCTTAATTTCTCCATAGCTCAATGCCGTTTCATCTATATCATCTGCTGTTCTATCTGGAGTCTTTGAAGTCATTATTTGTGATATAAAGCCTTGCTTTCTCTCTAACATTTGAAATAAGTAAGCATCAAATGTTTTTTCTGTTACATAGGTATATATATGAACTTGCTTATTTTGATTTCCTTGTCTTACTCCTCTACCATTTCTTTGTGTTAAGTCGGCTGGTCTATATGGTGTGTCTAAATGGTGTAAAGCTATTATTTTATCTTGCACATTAGTACCTGCACCCATTTTGCTTGTACTTCCCATTAGCACTCTAATTTCGCCTTTTCTTACTTTAGCAAATAGTTCTTTCTTTTTAGTTTCATTATCTGCCTCATGTATAAAGGCAATTTCTTCTCGTGGAATACCTTTTAATACTAGCTTTCTTCTTAAATCGTTATAAACATCAGTAAATACATAATTTCCCTCGTCATCAAATTTCTCTTCAAATTGCTTTGGTGTAGACAAATCACAGAATACTAATTGTGTTAGTTTTTGTTCTTTATTTTCTTCCCATATTTTATAGATGTTATTTGCACAAGTTCCAACTTTTCCATTTTCATTATCTTCTAGCATTTCATTCATAAGTCTTTGGTCTAGTGCAAGTTTTCTACCCTCATTAGTAATTTTTAGCATATTATCTTCGCTAGGATCTACACTACCTTTTCTAATAGCTTCTGCTCTTTCTCCTAATTCTGCTACCATATCTTGTTGCATTTGACTAGGTTTTACTATTTCATCATGTCTTACTACCTCTGGTGTTGGTAAATTTAAAGTATCAGCAGTTTGTATATCTGCAACTTCTTTGAAAAGCGACATAAGTTCTGGTAAATTATGAAATTTTGAGAATCTTGTTTTACTCCTATAACTTGTTCCGTTCTGGCGAAAGTTCCATTGCTGTTACTGTTTCTCCAAAAATAGATGCCCAATTATCAAAATGTTCAAGTCCTATTTTTCTTAAATCGTTATATTGTAAATATCGTTGCATAGTGTAGAGCTCTACCATTGAATTACTTACTGGTGTACCAGTAGCAAATACTACTCCTCTACCATCTGTTATCTCATCCATATAACGACATTTCATATATAAATCGCTACTCTTTTGTGCATCTGTCTGTGAAATTCCACCTACATTGTTCATTTTAGTATATAAAAATAAATTTTTGTAGTTGTGTGCTTCATCTACAAATATTTTATCTATTCCTAACTGTTCAAAGTTGATTACATCATCTTTCCTTGTTTGTGAATTTAATTTCTCAAGTTTGCTTTCTAACCCTCGTCTTGTTTTTTCCATTTGTTTTATAGTAAAATTCTCTGCCTTATCTCTTTTAGCTTGTGCTATTCCTGCTATAATATCTGCAATTTGCTTTTCAATTAGCTGCTGTTGTCTTTCTATTGACATAGGGATCTTTTCAAATTGTGAATGTCCGTATGATTACTGCATCAAAATCTCCAGTAGCAATACGAGAGCAAAACTTCTTTCTATTAGCTGTTGCAAAGTCTTTTTTTGTCGCAACCATAATGTTTGCACTTGGATATAGTTGTAGAAATTCTGCTGCGAATTGTTCAATGATGTGGTTTGGAACAACAAAAATAGACTTGTTACAAAGTCCAAGCCTTTTACTTTCCATAGCACCGAGCAACCATTTCAAAGGTCTTTCCTGCTCCGTACTTCATGTGCTAACAGTGTATTTCTTCCATACAAAATATGAGCAATGGCATTTTGTTGATGCTTCCTTAACTTTATTTCTGGATTCATACCTACAAAATTCAAATGACTTCCATCATATTCACGAGGTCGAATACTATTGAATCTGTCATTGTATAGCCTTACTAATCGCTCTCTTCTTTCTACATCATTAAAAATCCAATCTTCAAATGCTTGCTTAATTTGGTCTTGCTTTGCTTGTGCAATAGCTGTTTCTTTTGCATTAAATTCCCTTTTTTTGTTTCCATCAAGATCTGTTACAGTATCAAATACTTTCACATCTTTTAAATTCAATGTTTTTTCAATAATTTCATAGGCATTTACTCTATTTGTTCCATAGGTTTTATTAGCTTTTACATTTGAATAATCATAATTTTTACTTGTTATATACCATTGTGAATTATACTCGCTAAATTTTACTTTCATATTCCATTGTGCATGATTTGGAGTTTCTAACAATTCATACATAAAGCTATCAATAATCTCTGTTGGTATCCATGTTGCACCTAACTTTATTCCAATTTCATTGGCTGTTAAATCTTTTGGCATTACTTGTTTTAATGCTTCTATATTAGTTGCAAATTCTGGGTGCATTCCAACTGATGCTTCTGCCATTTTTAATTTTTCTCTTATATTTCCAGAAAGGTATTCATCACTTGTTACATATTTATTATTTTCCATAGGAAGTTTATAAATAATACCATCTAGCTCTTTTACTAACTCTTCTTGTGTTTTGCTTGTAAGTTTTGACATATATTCTAAATCAACACTTGCTTTTTCTGATAATGATACAATTAGTGCTTCATTTGCAGTATCAACACTTGTTATTTCCTTATATGCTTTGATAGTTCTTTTTGAGAACATATCTGCTTTTCGCACAAATCTGCCCTCACTGTCCATTACTTCTAGTGAACATAGTAAATAATAGCTACTATCTGCTTCAAATGCTAAACGATTTCCTCTGCTATTTATAATTCCATACTTCTTAACATAGTTGTCATACATTCTATTCAATTTTGCTTGTGCTACTTTAATATTTTCTTCTGGATAATCTTCTGTTTGTAAATCTATTAAATCTCTGACACAATCACGAAGTTCTATCATTCCTTTTATTCTGCTTATTGTGGTAATTGGCAAGTCTTGTTCTGCCATTACACTGTTTTCTCTAAAATATACTTTGCCATCAATAATAGTATAAGAAAAGTTTTTTACAGAAGGATCTGCTGGGAGCATTGTTTCTTCTCTTTCTTCAATATCTCCTATTTCATATTCTGTAATTTCTCCTTCTATCTTCTCTTTTGCTTCATCTAATAAAGTTTTTAATTCTATTCCCTCATAAGGTTTACAAGTCGAATCTGGTCTACCAAATTGTGTAGACTCCATTTCCATTGTTCCTAATATCATGTCTGGATTATCGACAAAATATTTATTCATTGTAATACCATTTTTGTCAGTGTCTAAATAAACCCAGTCTGGCATAATATCAGTCATATTCTCTCTTTTTTTCAAAAATAGTATATCTGAAGTTACTTTCGTTCCTGCGTTTTTGGTAAATGTGTTATTAGGTAGCCTTATCGCTCCCAACAGCTCTGCTCTTTGTGCAATATACTTTCTAACTTCTGAATTCTTTTTGTCCATTGTTCCTTTTGAGGTTATAAATGCAATCACTCCACCGAGGTCTAACCTTATCTAGTGTTTTTGCAAAAAAGTAATCATGCGTTAGAAACTTATTCTTATTGTATCTTTTATCGTTTGGCTTATATTCATCAAATGGTACATTGCCGAACTGCTACATCAAAAAAGCTATCAGGTAATTCTACTTTTTCATAGGCATTTACTGCTATTGTGGACTTTTGATATAATTGTTGTGCTATTCTTCCAGATATAGAATCAAGCTCAACACCATACATTTTGCATTCTTTTAATTGTGTTGGTAACATTCCAAAGAAATTTCCAACACCACATGATGGCTCTAATATATTGGCTTCTTTTAACCCCATATTTTGTAGTATTTCATACATTGAATTGATTACAATAGGTGGTGTGTAAAATGCTGTCAGTACAGAACTTCTAGCATTTTTATATTCCTCATCATTTAATAATTCTTTTAATGTTTTATATTCATTTGACCAACTACTATCATCTTCTTTAAATGCTTGTTGTAAGCCACCCCATCCGACATATTTTGACATAATTTCTTGTTCTTCTGGAGTCGCATACCTATTTTCCTCTTCACACTTTTTCAATACTTTAATTGCAGCAATATTTCTCTCAAATTTTTCTCTAGGTGTTCCAATTCCTAAATTATTATCTGTAATTTTATAATTATTTCTATCTTCTAGTGCTACTTCTGGATGTAATACGAAGTCTTGTATTTTGTTTTTAGTTCTTACAAAATTAGGCTTAATATCTTGTTTTGGAAAGTTTCTCTCGTTCTGATTATATAGACTTTCAAAGGTTAAAATACTTTCTTCTCTAAAAATAGGTATAGGCATTTGTAAGTCTTGCAATTCTATTTTATCTTTTTCTAGGTCTATACTGTATATGTTATATGCTCTGTCAGATTCTAAATAAACTGTTTGTCCTACTTTATATGGCTTTTCTTGTTTATCTTGTAGCTTATTTTCTCCTTGTTGTTCTTCTGTTTCTGGCTGTACTATCTCTTCTTTTTGAGTATTTTGTTCTTTATTAGTATTTACTTCTAATAAATTATCTTCTTTAATTTCCGTTGTTTCTTCTTGTTCTTTTACAATTAAATGGTCATTTGAATAATTGTCCTTGACTTTTCTTTCAAATTCATCAAAGCTCATTTGTTTATTAAGTATTGGAAATTTCGTGTCAATTAAGGTAACTACATTGTCCTTTATACCTGCAATTTCATACTTATCTGCACCAATATAGACAGTATCTCCTAAATGATATTCATAATGTGGAACTCTTTTCTCTAATATAGATATTAGTACATCTAGTTCATGTTTTTGCGAATCAGTATCAGTAATACTTTCTCTTATTTTATTTAAAGCATTTACATAGTCATTTACATTTCTTGTATCACTTATATCTGATTTTACTATTTCAATATTTTCTTCATCTGTATTTAAAGCTGCTGTATCATCTGGATAATTATATAAATCTGATAGCTTAACAAATGAATATACTCTTTTGGCAAGTTCATGCTCTTGTTGTTCTGCTTGATTTTCTAGTTTTTCTTCTGCTTCTCTTAATTCTTTTGCTTGTTCTTGCTCTTTTAGCCAATTAGGATATTCTGCAATTTCCTTTTCATTCAAATATCTTTCTAACTTAATAAGTTCTGTTATTCTTTTTGCTACATCATTCCAACTTATTGTTGTTGTGATTTCGTCTTTGAAATAACCTCTATTTAATGTCATACCTTTAGGAGAACATTGCAAACCTATTCCTGATCCAGATACAGTTCCAGTTGTTCCATAATAGCCTAATCCATACATTTTCTTTAGATAGTCTGCATTATCTTTTAATGACAAATGTGTTTCAAATTGTTGATATATAGAATATTTGCTGAATGTTCCTCTTTCTTGTAATACTCTATCTATAAACTCTTGTGTAAATTCTAGTTCTGGCTTTTTTTCTGCCTCATTGATTAAAGACATTTGGTCTGTAACAGATGAGATTCTTGTTTCCACATCTTTTAATTGATTAAGCATAATCATAGCTTCATAATTATCAATTAAATTTTCCCATGAAATAAAACTTTCTGTATCTCTTGATAAAAAACTACCTTTCCATACTAAAAGTCCATTTTCAAATGCTTTATAGCCATATCTTTCATCATTTATTGTAATTTCTGTATAATCAATATTAAAGCTACCTTTTAGAAATTCTGCTCGTTTACTTTTGTCTTTTTCATTTTCAAAGTATTGTCTAATTTCACTATTAGAAACTCTTAAATGTGGTGCATTAGTTAGTATTTGATTAACTTTTGCATCTGTAACAACATAAGGACAGTCCTTACTACTGTCCCTACTATAAATACCTAAATGTAAATTATTTCGTTCGCTGCCATTTCCTCTGCTGTCGCTTTGATGTTGTTCATGAGTCCTACCCATGTCATCTGGTCTTTGGCTTTCAATTCTTCCGTTATTCCTTGTTGTTTCTTCATCATCTCTACCAATTCTTCCACTCTCTGGCTCACTTGTTCCTGTACTTGTGTCAAGTGTTGTGCTAGTTCCTTGTTCATTACTAATCTTGTCAACTCGTAGTTCTTGTGATTCTTTAGATAATTGTATCTCATCAGAGCGTATTTTCCTGTTGGTATCTTCTCTTTCTCCATTGTTAGGTTGGGCATATAATAATCCCCTTGTTTCGTGTACTCTATTTTCTCTACCATCTTCATTTCCTCCTTTGATTTTTTCATTATCATTAGAATACATTTCTTTATCAAATTTCTCAATTGTACGATTTTTTAATTTTTCACTTTTTTGTAGATTTGCAACTGTCCTTGCAATTTCTCTCAAACCCATTTCTGCTATATCACTTACACTTGCACCTAATGTTGTTAGAACTTCTTGGTTGTTAAAGTATTTTATATATGATAATTCTTGCTCTTGTATTTGCTCTTTTGCATTTATTCCACATCTGGTCATCATCATATAGCTTACACTTGCCCATGTAGTAGTAATAAGCATAGTTTTTATCTCTTCATTTGATATAGTTGCAAGCATTGAATTTGCCTTGTTATCTATAATTGATGTCAAATAATCTTCTATATTATCTACTACCATATTATAACTTGCAGAAATTATAGCTTGTGATAAATTTTCTTTTGAGCCTATATCTCCAAAATTGGCTTCTAAACTTTCAATTATATCTTTTTCATATTCTTGTTTTATAGACCACAATTTGTACTTTGTATTATTATAGTTGTTCGTGTCTGATAAATCAAATACTAACTTAAATGGATATTTACTATACGGATTTTTGTCGAATACATAAATTGGTGTTGCTCCACTATTTACCCATCTATGTGGTACTACTTTTTTATTCCATTCTTCCATTGTTGCACAAGCTCTTGCATCTGGTCGCTGTGCATATATTAAAATTTGGTCATCAAAATCATATTTGAAATTCCATGCACTGCTATCTAAAAACTTTCTCCAATTTTCTGCACTTTCTGAAAGTTCATTTATGACTTCTTTGTAGAGTTGTCTTGTTTCTATTATTTTTCCCAAACTACTCCTCCTCTAAATTACTGCCTTTTCATTTTTCTTGTATAATCTTCATCAACTTTCAATACATTGTCAAATGCAGAAAGTAATAAAACTATTAACTCTGCCGCTTCTTTTTGGAATAGTCCAATGTCTATTATAGATATTTCTCCCTCTTCATCTT
>CAOSLI010000010.1:5339-32120 GCA_948524275.1 uncultured Clostridia bacterium | reverse complement strand
TTTTATATCTTATTTCATATCTATTAAATACTAGTGTGTGTGTGTGTGTGTGTGTACAGCCGCAAGTGTTTTACGTGTTCTCTTTTTTTCAATTGCTATTTTGCTTACAGTTTGCATATACTTAATCTCCTTTTACATCTATATTACATAAATTATAACAGTTTGATCTATATTCTTCAATGCTTTTTTTTTACATTTTTGTAACATTGTAATAACCTCAAGATTTTTCTTGAGGTCTATTTTTATATAAATTTATCATAATCTTATTAATTGTGTCTTATATTTAATGCTCTTATTGCATTTAATACAGCAATTGCTGTAACACCAACATCTGCAAATACTGCCTGCCACATAGTTGATATTCCAAAAGCACTTAAAATTAGTATTAGTACTTTTACTGAAATAGCAAATACTATATTTTCTTTTACAATTCTCATTGTCTTTCTTGATATTTTAATTGCATTTACTATTTTAGATGGTTCATCAGTCATAATTACAACATCTGCTGCTTCTATTGCACTGTCAGATCCTAAGGCTCCCATTGCAATACCAACATCAGCTAAAGCTAATACTGGTGCGTCATTTATTCCATCTCCAACAAATGCAACTGTACCTCTTTCCATTTTGCTTGCATTTATCATTTCTTCAATCTTATGTGCCTTTTCATCTGGCATAAGCTCTGCATAAATTTCATCTATTTCAAGCTCTTTTGCTACATTTTCACCGACTTTTTTCTTATCTCCTGTTAGCATTATGGTTTTCGTTATGTTATTTATTCTAAGTCCTTTTATTGCTTCTTTAGAGTCTTCTTTTATCTTGTCGGCTATTAAAATATATCCCATGTATTTATCATTTATAGCTACATATAATATAGTTCCAACTTTATTACATCTTTCATAAGAAATATTTTTTTCCCTCATCATTTTTTCATTTCCAACATATACTTTCTTTTCATCTATTTTGGCTTCAATTCCTAGTCCTGATATTTCTTTTGCATCTTTAATTTTATTTTCATCTATGCTTTTACCATATCTTTCTTTTACTGATATCCCAATTGGATGTGATGAGAAATTTTCCGCATATGCCGCTATTTCTAAAAGCTCTGCTTCTGATATATTTGTGCTTTTTATTTCTTGTACTTCAAATTTTCCTTCTGTTAATGTTCCTGTCTTGTCAAATACCATTGTTTTTATATTAGCTAGTTTTTCAATATAATTACTTCCTTTAATAAGTATTCCGTTTTTTGATGCAGCCCCAATTCCACCAAAGAAACTTAAAGGTATTGAAATAACCAAAGCACATGGACATGATACAACTAAAAATGACAATGCTCTATATATCCATGTAGAAAATTCCTCACCCTTTATTAATATTGGAGGAAATATTGCTAATATTACTGCAATTACAACAACTATTGGTGTATAATATTGCGCAAATTTTGTTATAAAATTTTCTGACTTCGATTTTTTGTTAGCGGCATTTTCTACTAAATCTAATATCTTGCTTACAGTGGATTCTCCATACATCTTACTTACCTTGATTTTTATAACACAATTTAAGTTAATACATCCACTTAAAACTTCATCACCTATTCCAACTTCTCTTGGCATAGATTCTCCTGTCAAGGCTTTTGTATCAAGCTGACAATTTCCTTCTATTATATAGCCATCTAGTGGTATTTTTTCTCCTGGCTTTACTATTATAATATCATTTATCTTTACATCTTCTGGGTTTATTTTTCTTATTTTTTCATCTTGAATAACATTTGCATAATCAGGCCTTATATTCATCAAACTTGCAATTGATTTTCTTGATTTATCTGTTGCATATTCTTCAAACATTTCTCCTAACTTATAGAATAACATTACTGCTGCAGCTTCTGGGAATTCTCCTATTGCAAATGCTCCTATTGTTGCTATTGACATTAAAAAATTTTCATCAAAAAGTTCTCCTTTTATGATATTTTCTATTGCTTCTTTTAATACTTCTATTCCAACAATAATGTAAGCTACAATAAATATAATATTATTGATTATTGGGTTATTAAAATTTCCCACTAATGCTACTATATATAGTATTAAAGCAGTTGTAAACTGTATTATATCTTTTTTCATATTTGCTTAATCCTTTCTAACTTTATCCGCCTATGCTCTATATGTTCAATGCCTACTTCAAATACTTTTTTTATGTGGTCATCATCTAGCATATAAAAAACTTCTTTCCCTGATTTTCTGCATTTAACAATGCTGCTTCTTCTTAATGTTCCTAATTGGTGTGAAATAGATGATTTACTCATTCCTAAAACATTCGCTATATCACATACACACATTTCGTTTTGGTCAAGTGCAAATAGAATTTTAACTCTTGTTGTATCTCCTATGATTTTAAAAAATTCTGCTAACTTCAGAAATACATCTGATTCTGGCATGTTTTTTATGGTAGATTCAACTACTTCACTGTGTATCATATTGCAATCACAAATAAATTCATTTCTTGACATATATCCCTCCTATTACTTCATATATATTCTTAATTTAGTTATTATGTGAATATGTATTCAACTATTATTATATATGAGTGTATATTCAACTGTCAAGTGTTTTTTTTATTTTTATTAAATTATATAAATGCACAAGAAAAACCCCCGAATTTCTTCGGGGGTCTTCCATTAGAAGCTCAAGTCAGCTCCTAGATTCATTGAAAAATTGATTAAAACATTACTTTCTGCGTTTTCTGAATATTGCCAGAGCTATAAGAGCAACTGCTCCTACAACTGCTGGAATAATCATTCTGCTTGCAATACCAGTTCCTGGATTTTGCTCCGATGGATTCTCCTTATCGCTGGAGTTATCACCCTTATTAGGCTTGTTGGGCTTATTGGGTTTCTTCGGCTCTTCCGGTTCTACTGGCTCTGTGGGGTTCTCTGGCTTTACCGGCTCTTCCGGTTTGTTCGGAATTATTGGTTCTTCCGGTTTAGTCGGCTTTTCAGGCTCTTCGGGCTTCTCAGGTTTTTCAGGTTCTGTCGGTTTCTCTGGCTCATTTGGTACAAAAGTATTCGTTACCGTGAATCCAGTTTTGGCATCTCCTTCTACCTTGCTTTCGTAACCCTTTACCTTTTCCTCTTCTACCATATACTCATACTCTACGAGCTCATCGCCCTCAGTATTCATATACTTAAGAAGATTTTCGAAAGTTACGCTTGTCTGCCATACACCATCAATCATTCCCATTGTCTTCTGAAATACCTGCTCCCATTCACCATCTGAGTTTTTACGCTTCAATGTAAATGTTATTGAGTCAGGTCTTGTATTATCAGCGTTTTCTTGGTCATCCCAGATTTTGCTAATTACAATGTTGATTGTCTCTGGCTCTTTGGGCGGTTCTTCAGGTATAACAGTGTTCGTTACAGTAAAGCCGTTGTCGGCATCACCCTCTACCACGCTTGTGTAGCCTTCTACGGAAACCTCTTCAATAGTATACTCATACTCAGCCTGAAGAATTTCTTCTCCTACCGTGTAATCATACATTTTCGGAAGTCCCTCAAAGGTAACTGCTTGCCATACACCATCATCATTAGGCTTTATGGTAATAAATGTTACTTTCAGCCATTCATCACCCCCGCCTTTACGGCGAAGAAGATTAAATGTGATAGCATCAGGTCTTTTACCTTCACTATTGTCTTGGTCATCCCAAACTTTATTAACAATAATGCTTATGTCTTCTGGTTCAGGAATATAAGCAAATGGACTAGACTTTTTTATCGTCACAGAACCATTACTTCCTATACCTCCACCATATGCGTGTGAAAGGTTGCCAGTAATGAAAACCTTGGCGAGCTTTCCTTCAGTATCCAAACCAACTGCATCATCATTTGATAAATGCAATGCTTTAGATTTATCAAAGTAGTTAACCTCGCTACCTTTCTCATCGTTTGCCATCAAGTTTCCGTTCTCGTCCTTCCAGTGGTTTATACCACCTCCAGGTGCAAATTCGGAAATGTAAGCCTTTGCTGTATCTCCATAACCAGCACGTGTTGGATCAACGAAGATCTGGTCTGAGCCATGGTTGTTGTAAATTGTTGCACCCTCTGTCCTTATAAAAGTATCAGAAGTTGCACAGCCAGCAATTCCTGCTCCATATCCAGATGTGGTAGTATTATCCGCAATAAATGCATCAAATATAGTAACATCCGCCTGTGGAATATCGTGTCCTGAAGCAGAACGTGGTCCATTCGAATAGATACCACCACCACCGAAAATGCCACGGGAAAATCCTAATGTGCTATTTTTGTTGCACTCATTATTCGAAATATTACCTGCTCTTATAACAGCTTTAGTGCCACTTTGAACGAAGATTCCGCCACCGTTTTGACCGGCAGAATTATTTATTATATCTCCACCTGTCATTTCAAAGTTGCTTGGTTTACATCCAACAAACCACATAGATACTCCAATGGAAATGCCACCACCAAAGCCATCATCTTCAGATTCATTACCTTCAATGGTTCCACCTTTTAGAACAAAGGTTGCTCCATCATCTATCGCAATTCCTCCGCCACTTGGTGTCTGACCAGAAGCGCCTCTCTTTGCGGTATTATTGGAAATTGTTCCGCCCATCATAGTAAATTGTGCTGTATCTCCAGTAAGGTAAATTCCTCCTCCCATAAGAGAGGTGTTACCATAGATTGTTCCGCCGCTCATGTTGACTGTGCCTTTCGAGTGAATTGCTCCACCACTTTCCGTATAATAACGAGGTGCATGGTAATTATTCTTAAGCACAGCTCCATCCTCAATGTTCAAAGTTGCCCCTGCAAATACCCTTATCAAAGGCTTGTTGGCCTCCATTTTATCAGCCCAACCGTCAATGGTTATGTTTTTCAAAGTAAGCGTACCGCTCACATTGATGAGAACTCTTTCAAAATGATATCTATTTAAAGATATATTATTAGGAAGCTCCCAAGTTTCATTGCCATCTACGGTTACAATATTCACAACAAATATGTAAACATCCTTGTTAGAGGTATTCGACATGTCAATTGCTAACTCTTTAGCTTTATCAAATGTCTTAACTGCTGTTGCAACAGTCGTGCCATCATTTGCATCATTTCCACTAATGCCATCTAAAAAGATAGCATTCATCTGTTTCTTCATGATGCTTGTTCCTTCAGCTACAATTTCGGTCGAAGCAACCACTGGTGAAACGCTTATGCTATTTACAAGCTCTCTTGCTTGCTCGTCTGATTGCGCTTCTACAAGCTTTCTTCCAGTCGTTCCAACTATATCGGAATTCAAAACTAGATTCAACTTGTCATTAAGTACAAACTGTTCGCCCAATGTAACAAACTTTCCATCTCCCAATTTTATGGTATCAATTTTAGCATGTGAATCAAGAGTTAAGCCTGCTCCATTGTGTATAATTACGCCAATGTTTCCCAGCCCTTCGCTTGGACCTTTTAGAGTAACCTGCCCCGTTCCTTCAATAGTTAGAACAGGGCTCATGCCATCTGCACTCACCCACTTATTGCCGTTAAGGTTAATAGTAATGTTTTTATCCTTAACAGTAATCTGCTCATTTACTATATCAGGAACACCAGGCTTGTCGTGCTTAATAAGCCGAATAGTATCTCCATCATTTGCAGCTTCAACAGCTTCAGCTAAAGTGTCGTAGAATGTTGCATCATCTCGATCAGCATTAATTGCCGCAACCTTTTCAGGTTTCTCGCCACATGTTAAGATATAGCGCCATCCTTTTTCTAGCTTGCTAATGTCAATATTGTCGCCACGATAAACTACTTTATCGACATTATCGTTGTGCTTGAGACCAATCCAGCATTTTGTTGCAAAGTCATAGTCTCCATCAACCATTGTAGAAGCTGTTGGAATAATACCTGTCATACTCCCTGTTAAGGGCATTATAACAATATCATTTGCCCTAACGCCCTCAATGGTTTCTTCAATAGCTGAATTATTATAAATTGCGCTATCCTTTAAGCTAATGGATATTTTAGCAGAGCTAACAGTTGAATCCAACCTTAATCCGCCAACATACATACCAGAGTTTTGCGTTATTACTGTGCCTTCTATCAAAAGATTGCCATCTTGGACTGTAATTCCTGCTGCTGCTCTTTTGGTATCATGTGTTGCTGTTGCATTGTTGCCTTCTATGCGTGAATTCCTTATTTCGCAATCTAAACCATTAGAATTAAGAAACAATCCAGCACATGCTCCATTGCTTACATTGTCCTTCAGTAACAGATTGTTGGCCCTCAGTTCGGATTCAAAAATATGAATAGCTCCAGTCACATTATTGCCATTAAGTGCATTGTTGTTAGAAACAATACAATTGTTTAGCTCTATATATGATGGAGTATTATTTGAAGATCTTCTATCTGCAAATATAGCTGAACCCAATTTAGCAGTATTGTCTGTAAAGGTTACATTGTTTGCGTTAAGTCTTGCACCCTCAGTGTAAATAGCTCCACCATTACTTCTAAATCCAGTGCCAGTCGGTGTACCTCCTGAAATTGTTCCATTAAATAGTGTCAGTTCAATTCCTGGATTCAAATACATAATTCGGGATTTAGCCATTACACTAAGTGTGTGTCCTCCAAGGTCAAATGTTATGTTCTTTTCTGGATATTGACCTTTAGATACCTTAGAAAACGTAAGCTCTCCACCAAGTATAACGTCCTTGTTAAGAGTGATTTTTGTTCCGCTTTCTACATCGCATGCTTTTGTAAGCATCTCGTCTTTTGACCAAGATGTCGTTGTCCCATCAGCTGTCGTTACAGAGAAATCTCCTTCTTCTACATTTGTAGATTTAGGAGTATATCCTGTTACATTACCAACCTCTGTTGTCTCAGCTGAACCTGTATCATTGCTTGATGTGTCAGCTGAACTCTCCGCCTCTTCTGTTCCACTAGTAGTTTCTTTTTCTTCTACTGTGGCATTGCTGTCTTGCTCTTCTCCTAAATATTCATCAGAATTAGAGTAGTTTTTCTCCGTCTCAGTAGAGTCTGCGCTCTGCACAGTGCCTGTTGTCTCTTCCGGAATTTCGTCTGCATATGATACAATGTTAACTCCGAAAGTTTGGCTGATGAAAATCACCATTGCCATAGCAGTTGCCATCAGGGTCTTCTTTGTTTTTGTCATAACGCATCCTCCTCTCAGCGTCGTTCATGAGTTTTAACCTAACTTTTCAATGTGCTTTTCGCAATTAGATACACTAGTATCCATATTGCTAATCCGATTGGACTAATATAATTATATCACTGGTTTACGTAAAATACAACTTTTCCCAATAAAATTTTACTATTTTTATAAAAAAAGTCAACCAAAAAGGACCGTCTGCATTGGCCACAAATTTAGCCCCAAAGACCGTCCCTATTGATTGGGAATTGTTAAATTCCCATAATATTATATCCACTGTCTGCATATATAACCCCACCTGTTATTGCTTCAGACATATCGCTTAGTAGAAATGTTGCAACATTTCCAACTTGAGTTGTTGTGACATTTCTATGTAATGGTGCTTTTTCTTCTACTACTGTTAATATTGAAGAAAAGTCTTTAATACCTTTAGCTGATAATGTCTTTATTGGTCCTGCAGATATAGCATTTACTCTAATTCCTTCTTTACCTAAGTTTTCTGCTAAGTATCTTACGCTTGCTTCTAGTGCTGCCTTTGCAACCCCCATAACATTATATCCTTCTAATACTTTTGTTGAACCATGATATGTTAATGTTACTAAGTTTGCATTTTCATTTAACATATCTAACTCTTTTGCAATTCTTGCAACTAGTACAAATGAGTAACTGCTTACATCAACAGCATGAGCATATCCTTCTTTACTTGTGTATATAAAATCATTGTGTAAATCTTCAGTATTTGCATGTGCTATTGCATGCACTATTCCATCTACTTTTCCATTTTCTTCTTTGATTTTTGTAAACACTTCTTTTACTAATTCATCTTCTGATGCTCCATCTAATACATATGCCTTACTTCCTTTAAATTCTGATATTAGTTCTTCTATCTTATCTTTATTTTCTTCTCCCATATATGTAAATAATAATTCTGCTCCATTGTCATAAGCTGATTTAGCAATTCCATAAGCTATGCTCCACTTATTTCTAATTCCCATTATCAATATTTTTTTCTTTTCTAATAACATAATTTTATCCTCCTATAATTTTATAAATTCACCCATGTTTCTGAATTTTTGATATCTTTGATTTACAACCTCTTCCTCTGTTAATTTTTTCATGCTTAATATTTCTGATTCAATTTCTTTCTTTATTGTTTTTGCTAATTTTTTAAAACTTTCTTTGTCATCCATTTTAGGTTCCTTGATTACTTTGTCTATGACTTTTAGTTTGTATAAATCATCAGCTGTTAGTTTCATTTTCTCAGCCGCTTCTTTATATCTTGATGAGTCTTTCCACAATATACTGCTATATCCTTCAGGTGATAATATTGAATATATTGCATTTTCTAGCATAAAAACTTTATTTGCAACACCTATTGCTAACGCTCCACCACTTGAGCCCTCTCCTATTACAATCGATATGACTGGTACTTTTAGTTTAGCCATCTCAAACATAGACTTAGCAATTGCTTCTCCTTGTCCTCTTTCCTCTGCACCTATTCCTGGATATGCACCTTTTGTATCAATAAAAGTAATTACTGGTCTACCGAAATTTTTCTGCTTGCTTCATAAATCTCATTGCTTTTCTATAACTTTCTGGATTTGGCATTCCAAAATTTCTCTCGATATTTTCCTTAGTTGTCCTTCCCTTTTGCTCTGCAATTATTGTATAATTTTGATTTCCTATACTTGCCAAACCACATACAATTGCTTTATCATCTTTAAAATTTCTATCACCATGTAATTCTATAAATTCATCAAAAATTTCATTTATATAATCCAGCGATGTTTTTCTTTTTGCATTACGAGCTATTTCAACTTTTTCCCATGCTGTTTTTGGCATTTATACTTCGCCTCCTTTATTTAGCTTAATTAGTTTATAAATAGTATCCTTTAAATCTTTTCTTTCAACAATCTTATCTATAAAACCATGTTCTAATAAAAATTCAGCTGTTTGAAATCCTTCTGGTAATTCTTCTCCTATTGTTTGTTTGATTACTCTTTGTCCAGCAAATCCAATCATGGCTTTTGGTTCTGCTAAAATTATGTCTCCAAGACTTGCAAATGATGCTGTAACCCCACCATATGTCGGGTCTGTTAAAACAGATATGTATAAAAGTCCTGCTTCATCTAACCTCGTTAAAGCAGCTGTTGTCTTTGCCATTTGCATAAGAGATATAATTCCCTCTTGCATTCTAGCTCCGCCTGATGTAGAAAGTATTATTAGTGGAAGCTTTAATTCTATTGCTTGCTCAATCGCATATGTTATCTTCTCACCAACAACTACTCCCATACTTCCCATTAAGAATCCACTATCCATTATGCATATAACAACTTTTTCTCCATTTATTTTTCCTGTACCACAGCTTACAGCTTCTTCTAATCCAGTTTTTTCTCTTAAAGATTTTAGTTTCTTTGGATAATCTTCTAGCCCAAGTGGATTAGTTGTTTCAATATTTATATCAAATCTTTTATATGCTCCATCATCTATAAGCATCTCTATTCTTTTTCCTATATGCATTCTAAAATAATGTCCACAATTAGGGCAAATATTTAGATTTTCTCTTAGTGTATCTTTATAAATAATTTCCCTACAATTATCACATTTTACCCATTTACCAATTGGTACATCTATATTAGGCTTTTTAGTCTTTACTGTGACAAATTCTCTTTTCTTTATTTTGTCAACAATCATTTTTCTTGCTCCTTATCACTTAAGATTTCTTTTTCAATAAATGAGGTATCATATTTTCCTCTAATAAAATTTAGATTCCTTATTATATCAAGTAGAAAATCTCTGTTGGTTTCCACACCTTCAATCACTAATTCTTCTAAAGATCTCTTCATTTTTGCAATAGCTTCATTTCTACTTGTTCCATGGACTATAATTTTAGCTATCATTGAATCATAGTTTGGTGGTATTGTATAACCACTATATATAGCAGTATCTACTCTTATTCCATTTCCACCTGGCAAATTTATTTCTCCTATTTTTCCTGGACATGGCATAAAGTTTTTGGCTGGATTTTCTGCATTTATTCTACACTCTATTGAATGACCTCTAAATTCTATTTCTTTTTGCTTAAATTTAAGTTCTTCTCCTGCTGCAATTCTAATTTGAGATTTTACAATATCTATTCCAGTCCTCATTTCTGTTATTGGATGCTCAACTTGAATTCTAGTGTTCATTTCCATAAAGTAAAAATTTTTATCACTATCTACTAAAAACTCAACAGTTCCACAACTCGTATATCCTGCTGCTTTTGCTACTTTTACTGCTGCGACTCCCATCTTGCTACGAACCTTATCATCAATTGCAATTGATGGTGTTTCTTCTAACACTTTTTGATGTTTTCTTTGTATTGTGCAATCTCTTTCACCTAGATGAACTACATTTCCATGCTCATCAGCTAAAATTTGTATCTCGACATGTTTTGGATTTTTGATATACTTCTCGATGTATATTTCTTCATCATTAAATGAAATCTTAGCTTCTTGTTTTACTATATTATAGTTCGCTTCTAATTCTTCTTTATTTTGTGCAATTCTAATGCCTTTTCCTCCACCACCAGCTGCTGCTTTTATCATAACTGGATAGCCTATTTTTTGTGCTATTTTAATTGCATCTTCTAAACCTTTTATACTACCTTCTGAACCTGGTATAACAGGTACACCTGCATTTTTCATCATTTCCTTGGCGTTTGACTTATTTCCTAAAAGTTCTATTACTTCCGATTTTGGTCCAATAAATTTTATATTTGACTCTTCACATATTTGTGCAAATTTTGCATTTTCTGATAAAAATCCAAAACCTGGATGTATGCTATCACTTCCTGTAATGCATGCTGCTTCAATAATATTCTTTATATTTAAATAACTATGATTTGAGGCAGCTGGACCTATACAAATTGCTTCATCTGCAAGCCTTGTATGCAATGCATCTTTATCTGCTTCTGAATAAACTGCTACTGTTTTTATATTCATTTCTTTACAAGCTCTAATTATGCGTACTGCTATTTCGCCACGATTAGCTATTAGTATTTTGTTCATTTTTCATTCCTTTCTTTATCTCGTTCAACCACAGGGACGGGCCTTTTGGTCGACCAAAAACGTCCCTCTGGTCGACCACGGGGACACCCCTTGGTTTTAAGTAACACTTGATTTACACCACAGCAAATGTAAGCTCACCTTTTGCGGCTATTTTTCCATCTACTGTTGCAGTTGCTTCTCCTACACCTATTGGTCCTTTTCTTTTTATTATCTTAACTTCTAATTTTAGTCTATCTCCTGGAACAACCATTTTCTTAAATTTCATCTTGTCTATTCCACCAAATAGTGCATTCTTTCCCTTGTTTTCTTCCATTGATAAAATTGCTACTGCTCCTGTTTGTGCTAAGCTCTCTGTGATTAAGACCCCTGGCATTATAGGATTTCCTGGGAAGTGTCCTTTAAAATACCATTCACTTTCATCAACATTTTTATAGGCAGTAGCACTCTCTCCTGGCACATATTGTTCTATTTCATCAATCATTAAAAATGGCTCTCTTTGTGGAATTATTTCTTTTATTTGCTCTTTGTTTAACATAATTACCTCTCTTATCCTATCTTAAATAGTGGCGTACCATATTCTACCTGCTCTCCATCTTTTACTAGTATCTCTACAACTTTTCCGTCATATTCTGATTCAATTTCATTCATTAGTTTCATTGCTTCTATAATGCAAAGTGTGTCACCTTTTTTTACCTCAGTTCCAACTTCAGCATATGGATCTGCTGTTGGTGATGATTTAGCGTAAAAAGTTCCTACCATTGGTGATTTTACAATGTTTCCAGTTATAGCTTCTTCTTTTTCTTTCTTGATTACTTCAGCTTTTACAACATCACCATTATATTCTTTTGTAATTACTTCACTACTAGCAACCTCATATTTGATTTCTTTTTTCATACTAATTTTTGTTCCATCTGGAAAATCGATATCTATTGCAGTTAATTTTGAATTTCCCATATCATCCATTAATTGTTTTATTTTCTCATATTCCATTCTAACATTCCTTCCTTTCATATTAATTATTATCAAAGCCATCTTAAGATTCGTATTTTTTTATAATAATACAATTGTTATGTCCTCCAAAGCCTAATGAGTTTGACATTACATATTTCAAATCTTGCTTTCTTGGCGTGTTTGGAACTACATCTAAATCGCATTCTTCATCTTTTTCTTTATAATTTATTGTTGGTGGAACTAAGGCTTTTTCTATTGCTTTTACACAAATTATAGCTTCAACTCCACCTGCTGCACCTAATAAGTGTCCTATGTTTCCTTTAGTTGAACTAACCATTACTTTTTTACTTGCTTCTCCAAATGCTGCCTTTATTGCTAAGGTTTCTGTTAAATCATTAAGATGTGTAGATGTTCCATGTGCATTTATGTAATCAATATCTTCTGGTTTTATTCCAGCATCTTCGATTGCTCTTATCATTGCTTTTGCTCCCATTTCACCATCTGGACATGGTGATGTTATATGGTATGCATCTGTTGTAGAACCGAATCCTACTACCTCAGCATAAATTTTAGCTCCTCTTTTTTTAGCATGTTCTAGTTCTTCAAGTACAAGTACAGCTGCACCTTCTCCCATTACAAATCCGCTTCTTTCTTTGTCAAATGGAATGCTTGCTCTATTTTTATCCTCTGCATTTGAAAGTGCTTTCATATTTTCAAATCCTGCAATTCCAACTTCGCATATTGCAGCTTCTGTTCCACCTGCTAGGATAACATCTTCATATCCATGTTTTATAGTTTTGTATGCCTCTCCTATGCTTTGTGTTGATGAGGCACACGCAGTTACTATTGATGATGATTCTCCTTTAAATCCAAATTCTATTGAAATATTTCCTGATGGCATATTTGCTATTGTCATTGGAATAAACATTGGTGAAACTCTATTATTTCCCTTTATGTAATTTACTTCACATTGTTCTTGCATTGTTCTTAATCCACCAATTCCAGAACTTACAAAAACACCAACTCTTTCAAAATCAGTATTTTCTTTTGTAATATTACTATCTTTAACAGCTTCTCTTGCCGCAATTACAGCAAATTGACTTGACCTATCAAATCTTTTTGCTTGCTTTACATCAAAGTATTCTGCTGGTTCATAGTTTTTTACTTCTGCGTCTAACTTTGTTCTAAAATTTTCTGTATTAAATAATGTAATATTATCAATTCCACATTTTGTATTTTCGATTCCATTCCATGTATCTTCTACATTTTTTCCTATTGGTGTAATTGCACCAAGACCTGTTATTACTACTCTTCTTTCCATTTTTATAATCCTTTCACTACGCTTCGCTCCGTTCATCGCCATCCAATGTTTTTCTTTGAAAAACATCGTCTGTCAAATCACATTGCCAAATAACAATTATTATTCAAACACTCTACATTAGCATTCCGCCATCTATATTTATTACTTGACCTGTTATATATGAACTGTCATCTGATGCTAGAAATTTAACAACATTTGCAACATCAGTTGCAGTTCCCATTCTTTTTAGTGGTATCGTTTCCGCGATTTTCTCTTTTATTTCATCCTTCAGAACATCTGTCATCTGTGTCTCTATAAATCCAGGGGCTACTGCATTTACTAATATTCCTCTTGATGCAACTTCCTTTGCCAAACTTTTTGTAAATCCTATAATTCCTGCTTTAGATGCTGCATAATTGGTTTGCCCTGCATTTCCTGATACACCTACAACAGAAGATATATTTATTATTCTTCCTGAACGCGCCTTCATCATGTGGCTAATTACATTTTTTGTGACATTAAATGTTCCTACTAAATTTACATCTATTACATCTTCGAAATCTTCTTTCTTCATTCTCATTAGTAGAGTATCTTTTGTAATTCCTGCATTGTTGACTAATACATCTATTTTTCCAAATTTATTTATTATTTGACTTACAAATGTTTCACAGTTTTCATAGCTTGATACATCTCCCTTAACTGCTAAACATTTAACATTTTTACTTTCAATTTCTTTTATAGTTTCCCTTAAATTATCATTTTCAGTTCTATAATTAAGTGCTATATCATATCCATTCTCTGCTAGTACCATTGCTATTTGCTTTCCAATTCCTCTTGTAGCTCCTGTAATAAATGCAACTTTATTCATTTATTTAACCTCCCTTAATACTTCTTCTAAACTTGGAACATCATTTATATTTAGTATCTTAATTTCCTTTTCACTTGGAATTCTTTTTACAAATCCTGATAATGTTTTTCCTGGTCCTATCTCAATAAATGTATCTATTCCTTGATTTATCATTGTCTGTAGCGTTTTAGAAAATCTAACTGGATTAATAATATGTTTTGCTAAAATATCTCTTACATCATCAGTATCCTTATATTCTTCTCCATCTAAGTTCTTTATAACTTTTTTTTCAAATTTATTTATTGTAATACCTTCTAATTCTTTTCTTAAAGCTTTTGAGCTCTCTACTAATTTTTCAGTGTGGAATGGTCCTGCTGTTTTTAAAATTCTTACCTTTTTAGCTCCCATATCATTTGCTATTTTCTCTGCTTCTAACACAGCCTCCTTTTCACCTGAAATCGCAACTTGACCTACGCAATTATAATTTGCGGGAATGACAAATCCAGACTTTACTTTTTTGCAAACCTCTTCCACCTCTTCATCACTCATTCCCATTATTGCAGCCATTTGCCATTCTCCATCTGGCAATAATTCCTGCATAAATTCTCCTCTTTTTTGTACAAGCTTTACACCTTCTTCAAATGATAATGCTTTGCTATATATTAAACCAGAATATTCTCCAAGGCTTAAACCTGCTGATATATTAGCATTTATATTATTCTTTTTCAGGATTTCTAATATACTCAAGCTTTCAGTTAATATTGCAAGTTGTGTGTATTTTGTTTGATTTAAAATATCTTCTGGTCCTTCGAATGATATCTTTGCAATATCTACCCCTGTTAGTTCTCTTACCTTATCATATACATTTCTTGCTTCTTCGTATTTTTCGTATATGTCTTTTCCCATTCCAACACTTTGTGAGCCTTGGCCTGGAAATAAAAATCCTATTTTCATTTTATTTACCTACTCTCTTTAAAATTTTCACTTCAAATCTATTACAAAATTCTGATATAATATATTCCCTATCAATATCTATATCAAATTCCTTTTTTATTGATGTTGCTATATCTTTTATATCATCTGTAAATTTCTCTTTTGCTGTATTTATGCCGATGCCAATTACTAAAGTTCTTACTTTTCCTGACATAACTTTAGTTTCTGTTAAAATTCCGCCAATTTTTTTGCCTTTATATACAATGTCATTTGGCTCTTTTATTTGTAATGCAACATTATATTTATCTTTAAAAATATCTACTAATATTTTAGCAGTCTCTATTGTAATGCCATCCAAATTTGGTATATTACAATCCATATTTATGAAAAATGAAAATGCAATATTATTTTTTTCATCAGTGTGCCATACTCTTCCATGTGTTCCAATTCCGCTATTTTGAATATCTGCCATAACTAATGTACCACTTGGAATAGTGCCCTTTTCTATTAGTCTCCATATTTCTTTTTGTGTTGAATCTATCTCAGTAAAATAAATACTATTTCTTCCTATAAACTTAGTATTTAAGTTTTTCAATTGCATCTAAGTTCTCCTGTCTTTTTATTTTATTTGTTGTAGTTTTTATCAACTCTTCTTCGCTTAAAGTTATTCCCCTTATAGCTTTATATTGTGGCATTGTTTGATTAATTTCTTTTATTTTCTTTGATAAAACATTAAATATTTCCTCATCTGTTTCAACTTTATATGCATCTTTTACTATTTCTCTATCAAATACTATCTTAACATTTATTTTTATATCGTTTTCATCATCTGACTGTTTCTTTCCAAAAATAAATGATTCTTTTACACCTTCTATTTTATTTACTAAATTCTCCATCTCTTCTGGGAAAATGTTTTTTCCATTTTTTAATACTATTACGCTTTTCTTTCTACCACAAATAAATATGTATCCTTCGTCATCTATTTTTGCTAAATCTCCTGTGTAAAACCATCCATCCTGCATAGCATCTTTAGTTGCCCTTGCATTATTGTAATATCCGAGCATTATGCTTGGACCTTTAACTACTAATTCTCCTATACCTTCTTCATTTGCATCTACAATTTTTGCTTCTACATTTGGCACTGTTTTACCTATTGAACCTGTTTTATAATATTTGTTTGAACCAACTGCTACAACAGGAGATGTTTCCGTTAGTCCATATCCTTGAACAAGATTAAGCCCTAATAGTCTATATTTTTCTTCAATTTTATAATCTAGTGCAGCTGCTCCACTTATGAAAAGTTTTATTTTTCCTCCAAGCATATCATGTATTTCTTTAAATATTTCCTTTTTCTTTTCCATGGTTTCATTCTTATATTTTTGTTCATCTTCTAATATTTTTTTGAGCCTTCCCTGTTTTTCAAGCCTCTTACTTACTATCATAAATATTTTTTCGTATATGGCTGGAACACATGCCATAACCGTTACATGGTATTCGTTTAAGTTTTCTATAATATGTCTTAGTCCATCACAAAATACTGTTTGTGCTCCTTTATATAATGAGAATAAGAAGCCAACTGTACATTCAAATACATGGTGTATTGGAAGCACAGATAGAAGTGTATCATTCGAATTTACATCTAGCACGCTTGCTATGTCCATTAAATTTGAGCATATGTTTTTATGTGAAAGTGCTACGACTTTTGACTTTGATGTTGTTCCTGATGTAAATAGCATTATGCTCATTTCTTCTGGATTTATTTTAGCATCTATAAAATCTTTGCTTCCAGCTTTTATAAGTTTTCGTCCTGTTTCTATTAACTCTGATTGTGAGTATATTCCTTCTGAGTGTAATTCTGTATCCATGGCTATTAGATGTTTTAATTTATTCTTCTCACTATATCTTATTTTTTGAATTACTTCACTATATTTTTGTGAATAAAATATGGCTTCAATTTCTGATCTTTCAATTAAGTCCTCTAATTCGTTCTCAGGTAATGCCTTATCTAATGGAACTACTATTCCTGTACCGCATACTATTGATAGGTATGCTATCTCCCATTCATATCTATTTTCACCAATGACAGCTATTCTTTTACCTTTAAGTCCTAAATTTATCAATGCAGTTCCTAAGCTATCAACCATATCTCTTACTTCATTATGAGTAAATGTTTTATATTTTCCTTCTTCTACTCTTATTTTATATGCTGGCTTTTCTCCATATATCTTTCTTGTTTTATTTAGCATATCTTTTAAATCAGTTATATTTATACAATCATATAGTTTCTTACTCATTTTTGTCTCCTACACTTAATTTTTAACATATATATTTATATCACTTTTTTCTTAAAAAGTCTTTATACTAGGTGGTCAGTTTTGTGATTTTGTATTTTATAATAAAAAATCATACGCTAAGTCAAAAAAAGATAGTTTCACTGCATTATGCTGTAAACTATCTTTTTTACTACCTATAATATTTTATATAATCTAATCAACTTCCTTTAATACTTGTTCTATTGTTGGTATATAACTTTGTAATTTTTCATTAATTCTTTTTTGGCATTTTTCAAATACTTGAACTAATTGTTCTAAATTTTCTGAAATTTGAGCCTTATATAAAGCTTCTCTATATTCTTTATTATACTCATCATCAATGGCAATTAAATCAATATTATTTTCTAAACATTGTCTAAGTATAATAAATCTTCCTATTCTTCCATTTCCATCTTGAAAAGGGTGTATATGTTCAAATTGTTGATGAAAATCAGCGATATCTTCTAATGTTTCTATTTTCTTATCTAATAATTTTTCAATCAGTTCTTCAACTTCATGTGGCTCAGCTAATTTAATATCTACATTTCTTAATTTGTTAGGAATTTTTTTATACACTCCTACAAAGCCATAATTTTCATCACTCGTGTTTTTCTTTAAAATTGAATGATATTCTCTAATTAATCTATGTGTTAGTTTCTCATTTAAAGTTTCTATAACAAAATCAAATAATTCTAATGAGTTAATAGTCTCTTGTACATCATTAATTGAATGTTCACCTACTACCATATTTTCTTCTAAAAGAATATTTAATTGCTCAATGTTAAATGTACTGCCTTCTAATTTATTTGAATGATATAAATACTCTATTTTTATGTCATCATATACTGAATTTTTTACTTTTGACAATTTTTGCATCGCATTGATGGATATTTTCATATGCTTACCCTCCATTTTCACATTTTTACTTTACTTGAATTTTATTATAAATTATTTAATTTATCTAAATAACTCTTCTTCTCTACTTGCTAAATTAATCCTATATGCAATTCCCATTATTCCATTATTCATTGCTCCAAATACTAAATCATTATCTTTTTTAAATACTTGTTCCAATAATATTTCTGAACTTTGCATATATTTTTTATCTATATCATTTGATGATGAACAACATACAGCAATTTTCATCAAATCTCCTTTTATTAAAAATTTGTAATGCTATTATACTCATAAAAGCCTTTAAGTTTTATTATTTATTTAATTTTTTATAAGCTACTGTTAAAATTTCTTTATACTTTCCTTTAATAACTTCTTTATAAAATTCTTTTCTTATATTTGAAATTATATTAATTTCGTCTATTAACTTATTAATTTCATTTAAATTAATTTTATCATACATTCTAATTAATGCATTATTACAATCTTCATTTTTCAAACTTGTAATAAATTCAAAATATCTTATTTTTGCACCCTCATCTCTAATTGCAGATGATGTATTTTTTATACAATCTTGCATCTTTGAGTTATTTTCTAAACATTCTTGCATTTTTTCATCTGTGTATACTGAAAATAAGCAAGATCCACAATCATAAATTGGTGCAAATGTTAAATTCTCATCTTTAATATTCTTTAAAAATCCCCAATTTCCATTGTGTCTGTCTTCATTTCCTATTAAACAATCAATTATAAACATATCCCAAAATTTTTCTTTTAATTCATTTAAATCTATATTGTAGATTCCCGATTGTACTATATGAAATATATCTTTTAACTCTCTTTTGAAAGGGTTAGGCTCTATACTGGCATTTTCAAATTTTTCAAATTCAACTAATTTAGTTTCATTATTAGTAAAGTCTTCGCATCCACAGACAATTCTTTCTTTTCCATCTTTATCGTAAATGCCAAGTTCTACTTTTTGTGTTTCAAATCCACATAATTCAAACACTTTAGTACCTATATATTCAGAATACACATTGTTTATATAAGAAATTTCTAATTTAGTTGACCTATTAGGATCTGGAAATTTAACTAAATATTTTTTGTCATCTAATATCATGGTCTTTTTCTTTTCACTTCCAGTATATTCTGGTGCTATTTCTAAAGCTTTTGAAAAATCCAATAATTGCATATTTTCCGCCCCTTTCGTTTTTTATTTGCTTACTAATTCATTATCTACATATTCTCGTGCTTCTTCAATATTATCTGTTTCTACAAATATATTTTCATTTTCATCTTCAACCGAATATCTCGTATATTCTCCTCTTATATAACTATATATTACATATCCTTTATATCTTTCTGCTAAATCATTATATCTTCTTCTCATTGGACCTTTGCAAGTTATATCTTGAATTTCATATTCTTTAAAATTAAATTTCATAACTATTTTTCTTTCTTTAAAATTTATTAATCGTTACCCAAGAGGTTTCATTGTTGGGAATAATAATACATCTCTTATTGAGCTTGAGTCTGTAAGTAGCATTACTAATCTGTCAATTCCCATTCCCATTCCACCTGTTGGTGGAAGTCCTATTTCTAGGGCATTAATGTAATCTTCATCCATCATACCAGCTTCTTCATCACCATTTTCTCTATTTTTAATTTCATTTAAAAATCTCTCATATTGGTCTATTGGGTCGTTTAATTCTGAGAATGCATTAGCATATTCTCTACCACCAATAAATAATTCAAATCTTTGTACCATTTCTGGCTTATCTGCATATTTTTTAGCAAGTGGTGAGTTTTCAATAGGATATTCATATACAAATGTTGGTTGAATTAGTGTTTCTTCAACCTTTTCATCAAATACTTGTGCAATAATGTCTCCTCTTGTTTTCTTTATAGGATTAATCTCTATCTTTAGATCTTTAAGTACATTTTGTGCTTCTTCATCAGTCTTGATTTCATTAAAGTCAATTCCTGTTACTTCTTTTATAGAGTCTATCATTGTAACTCTTCTCCAGTTAGGAGTAAGGTCTATATCCATTCCTTGATAATTTATCTTTAAAGTTCCTAGAACTTTTATTGCAATTTTAGTAACTAGTTCTTGTGTTAAATCCATCATATCTTCTAAATTTTGATATGCAGAATATAATTCTATACTTGTAAACTCTGGGTTATGTTTTAAGTCCATTCCCTCATTTCTAAATATTCTTCCTATTTCATAAACTCTCTCAAATCCACCTACTACAAGTCTCTTTAAGTTAAGCTCAGTTGCAATTCTTAAATACATATCAATATCTAATGTATTATGATGTGTTATAAATGGCTTAGCAGTAGCTCCCCCTGATATAGTATTTAAAATAGGAGTTTCAACTTCTAGGTATCCTTTTTCGTCTAAGATGCTTCTCATTTCTTTTATTATTTGGGCTCTCTTAATAAAAGCATCCTTAACTTCTGGATTAACTACTAAATCTACATATCTTTGTCTATAACGAAGATCTATGTCTTTTAGACCATGGAATTTCTCTGGTAATGGTTTTAATGACTTTGAAAGAAGTGTTACTTCCTTAGCATGTACTGATATCTCTTCTGTTCTTGTCTTAAATACAAAACCAGTAATTCCAATAATATCACCTATATCATACTCTTTAAATTGTTTATAGCTATCTTCGCCTAAATCGTTTATGCTAACATAACTTTGGATTTTTCCTTCTCCATCTTGAATGTGGCAAAAAGAGGCTTTTCCCATAATTCTCTTTGCCATAATTCTTCCAGCAACAGTTACATCTTTTCCTTCTAATTCATCATAATTATCCATAATTTCTTTGCTAGTATGTGTTCTATCAAATTTTGATATATTAAATGGGTCATTTCCTTCCTCTCTTAATTTATCAAGTTTTTCTCTTCTAACTTGCATTAAATGATTCATATCTAATTCTGCTTCTTGAGCATTATTATTCTCTTCCATAGTATTCTTTCCTTTCTCTCGCTTCGCTTTTATCAATTACCATCTGTGATTTTCCTTTGGAAAATCGCGCTTGACAAATCTCATTAAAATGTACTTGCACATTCTATTTTGATCCGATATTTTAACATTGTTTATTATATCCCAATTTTTGCATTTTGTAAACCTTTTTATATATTCATATCTGTGTGTGTCTTCAGTTCTTCTATCTTTTCTTTCATTTTTGATATTTTAATATCTTTTTCTTTTATTTGAATGTTTATTTCATTTAATCTTTGTTTACAAAGTTCTATTATTCTTTTTTTAGTGTCAATTTCAACATCTTTTATATCTATTTGCTGTTTCATAATCTTTTCTAAAAGTCCAAGATCCTCAAGTTCTAATTTCGTAATATAATGATCACAATTCATCACAAAAACCTCCAACTTTATTTTTCTATATTGGTATAACTATCGTTACCTTCATGTTCACTTCCTGCAACGTTACTATTATTTTTCTCTATTTTATCTAACAACTCAAATATACTTTGTTTTAGTTCTTGGCATTCTAGCCCTTTCTTTTGATTTTCTTTGTATGCGTTGCTTAACTTTTGTATTGTTCTTAATAGTTCTTCATCTGTTTCTGTTACAGGTTTAGGCTTTATACCTAAAGAGTTCATTTTTGTCATTAGCTCATCAAATGTTTTTTCTCCCATATCTCTGATTCTTAAAAATTCATCTACTGTTGTGTTTGATAAGTCTACAATAGTTGTTTTTCCTGCTCTATCTAATACATTATATAATCTTGTACTAGGTCTTAATGCTTCTATTGTTTTTTCTTTTAACTCGGAAGATTCAATTTCTGTGTTAGATAATTCATCTTTAGTCTTTATTCCAAGTGAACTCATTTTGCTTAAAAGCTCTTCTAAGGTCTTCTCTCCAATGTTTCTCATCCTAGAAAATTGTCTTACGCTAGTATTTTCCAAATCTCTTGTTGTTTTAATACCTGCTCGATTTAAAGCATTATATAATCTACCATTAAATCCTAATTCCTTTATTGTTGTTATATTAGTCTCATTACTTGTCATTTCTTCAGTTGGTTCAGTTTCACCTTCTTGTTTCTGTTTAGGTATTTCTTCTTTCATTTTATTAACATTCTGTTCAGTAAAGCTTCTATGATTTATTATACCTAATAACGCTTCTCTATCCGTTTGGCTTATTTTTTGCTCAGTATCTGCAAATATATCATAGTTTTCAAAGTATCTTGTAATAAATTGTCTTCTTTTTTCATCATCTCTACAAGCAAGTAGTCTTCTTCCATATACAGTTGTCATTTGTAGCTTCATTATAGCATTTTCTTTAACCTGTCTTGTTCTTTCTTCTGTAATATTATACCTTGCTGAAAGTTCTCCATATTTAGATTCTTCATTATTATCTAAACCATATCTTTGTCTTATTATCGTTTGCTTTCTATAGTCTAGCATAGATATTGCGTCTTTGATTTTATCTCCATTATAAATTTCTCCAATGATAGATTCATCTTCAAATTTAAACAATGTTCTTATATCTTTGTATAGTTGGTTATATAATGGATTGACAAAATTAGGACTATCTAAATCAAAATTCTCTATAAAAAGTCCTTCAAATTCATTAGGTACATCAAATCTTTCTCCATTTAATAATTTCTGTATATACAACTTTCTAAAATTATCTAATCCTCCATATAAAATATCTAATGTATATAAATATTTTTTTAGATTCTTTTTATGCTTCTTCATATATTGCTCATCTTTAAGTTTTTCACCTTTAAGTCCTGCTGTTTGATGTTTTTCTGCTAAATCCTCAATTTGTTTCTTATATCCTAATGCTCCTCCAACTCCAGCTTCTTTTAGTATATTTATTTTCTCTTCACTTATAGTATTTTTTCTTTTTCTATCACAAATATATCTATATTCCTTTATTGCATTTTGTAATTGTTCCATCAATTCTGCTTTTTTATCTTCATCAATATTACCTATTGCATACTCTATTGGCATTTCTCTAATAAATGATAGCCATACCATTGGGTTTTCCTTACAAAAATTCGCAAGCCTAGCTACTCTTACATCTATTTTTGTTCTACTTTGTTTTTCTGAATTCATATCTTTACTTCTCCTTAATTTGTACATTACTATTATCAATATTTTCATCAGGTATATAATATTTTGTTCCTAGTATTGCGTCTGGTAAGTATTGCTGCTCTACCCAGTGGTGTGGATAATCATGTGGGTATTTGTATCCTACATGATAGCCTTCTTTTTCCATTCCTTCTGCCACTGCATTTCTTATATGCATTGGTACTGTCCCTGTTTCTTTATTTTGTACATCATCTAGTGCACTATTTATCGCATTATATGTAGCATTAGATTTTACCGAATTTGCATTATATATTGCCGCTTCTGCTAAAATTATTCTTGCCTCTGGCATTCCTACCATATGCACCGCTTGCATTGCACTATTTGCTACAACTAAAGCGTTTGGATTTCCAAGACCGACATCTTCTGCTGCAGAAATAACAATTCTTCTTGCCAAAAACATTGGGTCTTCTCCTGCATTTAATGCTCTTGCTAGATAAAAAACTGTTGCATCTGGGTCAGACCCCCTCATAGATTTTATAAATGCACTTATATTATCATAATGAGAATCTCCATCTTTGTCAAAAATCGCTTTCCTTGTCTGTACACACTCTTTAGCAACTTCATCTGTTATATGTATGTATCCATCCTTCTCTATTGGCGTTGTAAGCACTGCTACTTCTAAGTTATTTAATGCTGTTCTTACATCGCCATTAGAAACACATGCAAATTTTCTTAAGGTTTCATCTTCAATTTTTATCTTGTATTCTCTAAGTCCTTCTTCTGCTTCCAGTGATCTTTTTAAGACTGTGTAAATATTGTCTTCTGTTAATTCATGAAGCTGAAATACCATGCTCCTTGATATCAAAGCCTTATTAACTTCAAAATATGGATTCTCAGTCGTTGCTCCAATTAAAATTACTGTTCCATTTTCTACATATGGCAAAAGTGCATCTTGCTGAAGTTTGTTAAATCTATGAATTTCGTCGATAAATAAGATACATTTTCCACTTGGGTTCATCAATGTATTTTCAGTTTGGCTTATGGCATCTTTAATATCACTTACACCTGATGTAACTGCATTTAATTTAATAAATTTGTATTTTGTTGTATTGCTTATTACTTTTGCAAGGGATGTCTTACCACAACCTGGAGGCCCCCATAAAATAATGCTTGATAGTCTATCTGCCTTTATAGTTCTACGCAAAATTTTATTTTCCCCTAGAATATGTTCTTGTCCAACATATTCATCAAGTGTTTTAGGCATCATTCTATATGCTAAAGGCTTGCTTAAATCCATTTTTCTTTTACCTTCCTAAATTTTTAAGTCCAATCTTAATAATATCTTCAGTTGTCATATCTTTTGTGTTTATCTTAGATAACTCATTTTCTATATCTTTTCTACTATATCCTAAAACTTGTAGAGCCTCTATTGCATCATTTACACTTTCATCAAGTTTAATTGGTTTAGAGTCTTCTTTTGACTCTGATACTGCCTCTTCTGTCTTTATTTTATCTTTTAACTCTAAAATAATTCTTTGAGCTGTCTTTGCGCCTATTCCTGGAAGCTTTTTTAATGTATTTACATCATCTGAAATAACAGCCAAGGCAAACTTAGACGGTGCTATGTTTGATAATATACTAACTGCTGATTTTGCACCAATTCCGCCAACGCCTATTAAAAGCTCAAACATTGCAAGCTCTTCCATTCCTAAAAAACCATATATGCTGACATCATCTTCTCTAACTCTTAAATATGTATGTACTTTTATATCACTTTCTATTTTAATTTCTTCAATTTCATTTTCTGGCATAAATACTTTGTATCCAATACCGCCTACATCTATTACTATATATTCTTGTTTTTTTATCGCTACTATTCCTTTTAAATATGCTATCATTTTTAAGTTCCTTTCGCTCACTTCGTTCTTATCAATCGCCATCCAGTATTTTGCTTTGCAAAATGCTGTCTGTCAAATCACATTTTTTACTTGATTATTATAATATCATATAAACATGTGTTTGTAAATATGTTTTACTAATTTTTTCATATATTTTAATTAATAATAAAATTTCACCCTCTAATAACGATAATTTAGAGGGCGAATTCTTATAATTTTAATCTTTACTTTTATATATCTTAACAATATCTTTTAAACTCATTTTTGTTCCATAGTTAAGTATTGCTGACGAATATATCTTGATTGCAACTCTTCCGACAATAAATATGGTAACAGCTAAAATTGCAAGTGATATTAGTACTTCTGTTATACTACTAATTCCCATCATTACTCTAAAGGGCATACTAAATGGTGAAGATATTGGAAGCATTGCAGCTACTGTATTTAGTTCACTTGTAGGATTCATCATTGTAAAATATGCTAGGTAAAATCCTATTACAGTTAAAATTGCAACTGGACTATTAGCTGATTGTATATCTTCTGGTTTGCTTACTGTAGAACCTGTAAGTGCGTATATTAGTGCAAATTCAAAATATCCTAATATAAAATATAGAATTGTTACTAATGCAAATGTAGGTGTTATTTTAGATGCACTAAATACCATATCTAAGATTTCTTGGCTTAAACATGTCTTAGCACAAATTATCGCAATTACTGCTAATAAACATGTTTGAAGTAATCCTACTAATCCTATTCCTATTGTTTTTCCTAGCACTATGGTTTTTGGTGATGTTGATGTTACTAAAGTCTCCATTATCTTTGATGTCTTTTCCGTCGTAATTGAACTTGAAACTTGGTATGCACAGAAATATATTGCATAAAATAATACAATTGATAATATCATTGTGGTAAATACATTTCCGCTTACTTCTTTTTCTGATGTTTGTTCTAGCTTAAAATCAAATTTTGGGGTAATCGAATTTATTTGTTCCGCTGTTAATCCTAATTTAGAAATTTGAAGATTAGAGTATATTGTATTTAAAATATTTACACAATTGTCTGGAACTTCACTCATCATTGTTGTACTTTCTACAATATATCTTATTGTAATATTTTCATTCTCTTTTTCAATTACTAATATATTATCATAGTCTCCACTTTCTATTTTTTCTTTGATTTCTTCTTTTGATATTTCTTCATTTGATATAGTAAAATCAGTTTCCATCTCCATTGTATTTAAGGTACTTAAGGTTCCTTCAAAAACATTTTTGCTGTCTATAATCAATACTTTGTCATTTCCACTGCTATCTCCTTTAAAACTATTTATGATATTAGGTATATTAAATCCAATTACCATTATTAAAGCAATAATTATAGTTGATA
>CAOSLI010000010.1:0-5329 GCA_948524275.1 uncultured Clostridia bacterium | reverse complement strand
TATAATGAAAGACTTTCTTTTAAGCATGTCTCTCATTGTAAATTTCATTACTGTCAATAAGTCCTTCATATTACTCACCTACCTTTTCTATGAAAATATCATTTAATGTTGGCTTTTTAATTTCAAATTTTTCAATTATTATCTTATCTTTAACTAATTTTTCTAAAAGTTTATGTGCATCTTTTTCATCTTTTATTTTTACTGTATACTCATTATTCTTTGAATTTTCTATTTCAAGATTTGCTTCTTTTAGATAGCTATCAATGTTTTCATTTGATATTAGTTCTATTCTATTAGCTGGATACTTTTCTTTAATTTCTTTTAAGTTTCCTTGTAAGACAGTCTTTCCTTTATTTATTATTAATATATCACTGCAAAATTCTTCTATTGAGTACATTTGGTGACTTGACATTATTATGTACTTGCCTTCTTTTACCAAATCAATTATAACATTTTTAAGAATCTCTGCATTAACTGGGTCTAGCCCACTAAATGGTTCATCTAATATTATCATTTCTGGGTTATGTACAATAGCTGCAACCAACTGAATCTTTTGTTGATTTCCCTTTGATAACTTCTCTGCATTAACATTTAAATATTCTGTAACTTTAAACACTTCTGCCCATTTTTTTATAGAAGCTTCTGCTTCTTTTTCTGGCATTCCTTTTAATTTTGCAAAATACATTAGCTGATCATAAACCTTTATTTTTGGATATACACCTCTTTCTTCTGGTAAATACCCAAAGTTTACAGACTTTCTTTCTACTTGTTTTCCATTCCAAGTAATACTTCCTGAATTCTTCTTTATTATTCCAAGTAACATTCTTATCGTAGTAGTCTTACCTGCTCCATTTGTTCCTAAAAGTCCAAATACCCCTGGCTTATCTAACTCAAAAGAAATATTGTCAACTGCTTTTTTATCTAAAAAGCTTTTACTTACATTTTCTACCTTAAGTCCCATATTTTTATCTCCTATTTATTTAAAAAATCATCCATTTCTCCATTATGAAAATATACTACATCATCATATTGCTCTTTATCTCTTACAGGCAAAAATATTGATAGCTTTACAAGCTTGTATCCACATTCTGCACAATAATATGAAACAATTCCACAGGCATATGTACCTACTGGTATATCTGCCTTTTTGTCAACTTTTATTAAATTTTGCTTATAATATGATGCATTTTCGTGTGAAACATAATGTCCAACAGTTTGTGGAAGCATATATAGCTGTTTATATGTAATTTCCATATCTTTTCCACATTCTTTGCACCAATTGTCATGAAATGGGCTTCGCAATTTTCTTATAATATTCATTTTATTTAGATTTCGAGCGAGCTTCTTCTATCATTTTTACCATCATATCTGCTTTTGATATTCCTGTTAAGATATAGTTGCTATCCATACGAAAACGCTGATTTGATGTAAATGTATCAACTCTTACCTTTATTCCATCAACTATGAATAAAAAGCTTACTCTACTACTCCCTTCTAAGAATCCTGCTCCACCTTTGCCATCATCAACCCAAGCCTTTTCAATTCTACTTGCAGGTAATATATATGTCTTAAATGGATTCCAGAAAAATATTATTCCTAATTTTCCTTGCTCTAAATCTATTATTACGGTTTTTCCTTTTCCATAAAAAGTCTGATTTCTATTAAATTTCATTCCATCTAATTCTTTTTCAAAATTCTTTGTCCTATTCTTAAAAACCATTGATAGTCCAAATGTCCACCATACAAACGCAATCGCTGGTGGTACCATAATTAGTATAACTGCTCCTGTTCCCTTCGGGAAAAACTTTGCACTTATTGCAAAACATACTAAACAAATTAGAATTGGTGCAAATATACTTCCTAATAAATAAACTATGTTAATCTTTTTAATTTTTTCTTCCATTTTACTTCTATATGATATTAAATATCATACTCCTTTCTTAAAATTTTATTGCCACTCTTCTTCTTTTTTCTTCTTTGGTGGAATGATACATGGGAATATTCCTATCTTTGAGCCTATCATGTGGAATATTGGAAATGTTATAGCTACTGTTGCTAATTGAACTAGCATAACTGGAAGCTCTATAAAATCTTCTTCACTTTTTATTTCTGCCCCACCTACCATATCTATGTAAAAATCTTTTCTATCAAGTGGTTCTGAATGTTCTATCTGGCTTAAAAAGTTTGCTTCTGTACTTAAGTCTTCCTTTATAACTCTTCCAACTGGTAGTGTTGACATACCTGTATAAATATCATCTCCTCTAAGTACTGAATCATTATTTATACGTGCTGCAACTTTTTCACCTGATGGAAGTGTTACTGCATATAAATACATTCCTTTGTAATATCCTGCACCTCTATTCATATATTGTATGCCCTTTGATTCTATTGTAAATGTCTCATGTGATAATAAATCCTCTACATTTTTCGCTCTAAATGTTTCGTCATTTGCTTTTCCACCAATTTGACCTACTTCTACTATGTGTTCTTGTTTATGCTCTTCATATTTTTGAGGTAAAATACTATTTGCTATTTTTCCTGTTCCCATAGCAAGTAAAACACTTAGTAATAAACAAAGCCAAATGTCAAATCTTAAAATATGATATCTCATATTATATTTACTTCCTTTCCTTTTATTTTTATGATTATTATTTTATTACTTTTTTTAGAAATTTTCAATATATATATTAGCATTTTGTATATTTTTTATAAATATGGAAATATTAACTATAAATTATTTTAGGAGGTTTTATATGGGAATTGAAAAACATATACAAGTTACAGGAAAATCAAGTATTTCATGGAAGGATGCAATAGTTCAAACAGTCCAAGAGGTTTCAAAAACGTTAAATGGTGTTACTTCTATAAAAATTGTTAATCAATGTGCAAAAATTGCAGCTGGAAAAATAACTGAATATTCTGTTGACTTAGATATAACTTTTATGGTTGAACAAGCCAAGCAATAATCGTTAATGAAAGGATGTGATAAAAAATGAATCCAACAGAAAGTCCAAAAGAATATCAAAAATATGTAGATAAGAAATCACCAAATTCGCCTATTTTAAAAAATTGTTTTAATGCATTTTGGGTTGGTGGTCTTATATGCTGTATTGGTCAACTTATACTTTTTTATTGTAAATATAAAGGGTTAGACCAAACAGCGTCAAGCACAGTTGTTTCTATAAGCTTAATTGGAATTGCAATTTTTTTAAGTGCTATAAATGTATTTAATAAAATAGGAAAATTTGCAGGAGCAGGGTCACTTATTCCTATCACTGGTTTTGCAAATTCTATTGTATCTCCTGCTATGGAATATAAGTCAGAAGGATATGTAATGGGAGTTGGTGCAAAAATGTTTACAGTTGCAGGTCCAGTATTAGTTTACGGTATTTCTGCTTCAGTAATTATTGGAATAATTGCTTGCTTCTTTATATAGGAAAGGAAAATTTTTATGAAAAAAATAGGAAAACAAACTTTTCAGTTAGATAATACACCTACAATTTTGGACGCCGCAGCAATTGTTGGTCCAAAAGAACTTGATGGTCCTCTTGCTAAGTATTTTGATAAATGCGTTGAAGATGAATTTTGGGGTGAAGAATCTTGGGAAAAAGCTGAAAGTAAATTTGTAAAAGAAACAGTAAATACAGTTTTATCAAAATCTGGAGTAGCTGCTAAAGATGTTGACCTTGTATTTGCTGGTGATTTATTAAACCAATGTATTTCTTCTACATTTGCTCTTCGCGAAAGCAATATACCTTTTTTCGGTCTATTTGGTGCTTGCTCAACTTTTGTAGAAGGAATGTGCTTAGCATCTTGCTTAATGGACTCAGGCGCTATAAAAAATGCCATATGTGCTACTTCTAGCCACTTTTGTAGTGCAGAAAAGCAGTTTAGATTTCCACTTGAATTAGGAAATCAAAGAACTCCTACTAGTCAATGGACTGTAACAGGTTCTGGAGCAGTTGTTTTAAGTAATAATGGTAATGGACCATTTATAACTCATGTAACACCAGGAGCTATTGTAGATTTAGGAATCAAAGATGCAAATAATATGGGAGCAGCGATGGCTCCAGCTGCACTAGCTACTTTGTGTGCACATTTCGAAGATACAGGAAGAACACCAGATTACTATGATGCAATAGTTACAGGCGATCTAGGATATATCGGTAAAGATATATTAAGTGAACTAGCAAAACAAAAGGGATATAATATTGCTCCAAAATATAATGATTGTGGTGTTCTTATGTTTGATAAACAAAAACAAGATACACACTCTGGCGGAAGTGGCTGTGCCTGCATTGCTACAGTATTTTCTGGATATTTGTTTAAATTAATGAAACAAAATAAAATTAAAAAATTGCTTTTAATTGCAACAGGTGCACTTACTAACTCAACTACTGCTCAACAGGGAGAGTCAATCCCCGGAATTGCACATGCTGTTTCAATTGAAATGCCTTAAGAAATCAACCAAGGGGACGGACCTTTTGGCCCAGGGCCAAAGGGACACTCCTTTGTCTCCCTAGTATAATAACAAAATTTATTATGGTCCTTATGACCTTAAGAAAGGAAATAAAATGGAATTTTTTCAGAGTATAAATTGGATGACAATGCTTTGGTGCTTTATTGTTGGTGGAATTCTATGTATAATTGGTCAGATTCTGATCGATAAGACTAAGCTCACTCCTGCAAGAATATTAGTTATATATGTTACAGTTGGTGCCGTTCTTGGTGGCCTTGGAATTTACCAAAAACTAATTGACTTTGCTGGTTGCGGTGCTACTGTTCCCCTTACTGGTTTTGGTGCTAATCTTGCCAAAGGTGCTTTAGAAGCTGTAAAAGAGCAAGGACTTCTTGGTGCATTTATTGGTGGTGTTAAAGCATCAGCAGGCGGAATTGCTGCAGCAGTATTTTTCGGATACATTGCATCACTTGTAGCAAAGCCAAAATTAAAAAAGCAATAATGATAAAGGGAAAGAGCTGTCTCCTTAGTGGAAACAGCTCAAATTTTTGCCTATGAAATGTCTTCAGAATTTATTAACTTAATATTAACAATAAAATTTAATATTTCCTGAATGAATTGCTTTCCATTTCTCAACAATTTGAAAAAAATGTAAAGAAATATCTTCACATATAATATTTAATTCATTTTCGGGAATTTTACTTTTATTATGACAAATAATACAACCGCCTGATTGAGTTAACCAAACTTTAGTTGCATTGGCTATTGGATTTCCCTTTGAAATATGGACATGAATAGGTTCATCATTTTCATTGGTCCAAAAATAAATTTTATATCCGTTTTAATTCAAAAATACTAGGCAATTTCTAA
>CAOSLI010000009.1 GCA_948524275.1 uncultured Clostridia bacterium | reverse complement strand
TTATTAACCTATTGCTATTCAACATATTTTCCAAAATTCTTGATTAATAAAATCATTCTTAATACCTCTTTCTAAATTAGAGTAAAAAAATACACCTTGATTATTTCAAAGCATACAATTAAACACATATTTTATTACTCTTTATCCTATTTGGATTTACAATATTACTAACTCTTTTAGGGACTGCATATCCAGCATTTATATTATCTTTTAATACTAAATCACTACTATTTTTATCATAGTCATACGCACTTCTATTATAGTTTACAAATTGTAAATCATTTTCTTTCTTTTTAGTAGACAAATATTCATTATCTCTATTTATCTGTACTAATAATTTTTGATATTCTTGCTTTTCCTCTTTTTCCTTTTTTCTTCTATTTTGTGCATATATTCGTTTTTGAGTTTTGTTCTTTTCTTTGTTTTCTTGCTTTCTTGTTTCTTTCTCTCGAATATATCTTGAATCTTTTTGAATTATCTTTGTTATATATGGCATACCAACTTTTAATTTCTTTGCTATATTAACTGGTTTTAAATGTTTTGTAAAAAATAATTCAATTATTTTCTCTTTTGTACCTCTGCTGTCTAACTTGTGTTTTATTTTTCTCACCCTCTTTCTTTTTTAGATTCTCTATTCCAACAAACTACAATTTCACACCTACAAATTAAAACAAAAATATACAAATCAAATTACTTTACTGTGTTGTTAATAGTTTGTTTAAAATCTTAAACACATTGTTATTACAAACTTTTCTCAAAATTTAGTGAATTTTCATTCTACAACTTTTAGCAATTAGTTTTGAAGAAAGTATTGTAATTATATTAGTATTATAGTATAATAAATATAGAATGTCAATAACAATTTATTATTTTTATTAAATTGTTTATCGTTTTTAAATATAATTTTTATTTTAGAAGGGAGATAAATTTGTATGGAACTACCAGAAGTAACCTTTTTTGATGACTTCTACTTTTGGTTTAATACTGAAACTAAAAAAGAATATTATGCTACACCTTTATATTTTTATAAAGCTGATTTCCATTTAGATACCGAAAATAAATTAAGAGATGTTTATTATAAAGAAACTGAAAAAACAGATAATGGATTAAAACATCCTGCCTCTTTATACTTTCCATTTCACGAAAAATTTGGACTAATGTTATTACGTTTTTTAAATGCAGACTTATCTAACTATGAAATGGCTAACAAGACTTTCTTTTATGCTTATGGTTTTGAGATATTAAAGGATTTAGATAAAGATTATAAATTTGAATTAAGTAGCAATTATGGCAGTAATGAAAATTATCTAAAGGCAACTACTAAAATATTTGAAGATTTACAGGAAAACTTAATTGATTTACAACAAGAATTAATAAAAGCAGTTACTTATATTTATAACTTAAATAACAATAGTGAATTAGAGAAATATACATATACAGAACGATATGCAGTTTATTTAATAAAAAGAATGGGGAAATTACATACATATTATAAGAATGACTTTGTTATGAGAGATAGTTATTCAAAGAAATATCAAGAATTTAGTAATAAAAATGAATATGATATACTCGAATCTTTACATACTCAAAATATGTTTCTTTCAATGAGTGATACTCATAAAAGTAATGATTTATCAAGTGTTTGCTATGCTATACTTGATGAACTATCAAAAACACCTAACTATCCAATTAAAAAATGTCAAAATTGTGGAATGTACTTTATTCCAGCTTCAAAAGTAGATGAAATTTATTGCGACTACCCAAAAGAAAATTCAAAAACTTGTAGAGATTTAGGTGCTTTTCAATCTTACACCGAAAGGTTAAAACAAAATAAGGCTATGGGTGAATATAGAAGAACTTATCAACAAAAATTTATGCAAGTTAGAAAAAATAAGGAAAATAAAGAACTTTTTAAAAATTTTGAAACTTGGAAAAAACAAGCTAAAGAAAAAATTAATCTTATGAAAAAAGGCAAACTTTCCGAAGATGAAGTCTATGAGTGGATTTTAAAAAATAAGTGACAGATAAAAAATTCAATGTCCTATAACTCAATAATTATAGGACATTGTTTTTTACTTATTCAATTTCATCTATATCTTTCTCTCTTTCCATTATAGGAGTTAATACTAAATTGTGCATTATAATTGAATCATCAGTTTCCCAACTATTTACTGTATCTTCGATAATTTCATATTCACCATTTGATACCATTCTTTGAATCATTCTATACGAAGTATCTTCTTTAGCATTTAATATAACTGGCTTATTACCATCTTTGGCTTTTCTATTTATTACTCCTACTAGATAATTGTGCATTTCTCTACGACTAGCCTCTCTATCTCTAGTTGGTGATGAAGCTATGTCTAATATTTCTACAGAATCTTCATCCTCTCCATAAACTATATACCAATCTCTGTTTCTAACTACTGTAATTTCTGATTCAAAATATCCATAAACATCTGATAAATCTTCAATATCTTCTGCATCTTGCATTACTTTCATTTCTTCTGGATATGCTTGATTTTCAATATTTCTAATAAATTCTATAGTTTCTTCTGTTATATCAAATCCAGATTCTTCTATCAATCTTCTCATTGGCTGTAACTCTGATTGTGGTACTCTTAAATAGTCTAATCCACTATTTCTTGTACTTGAACTATTTGTATTACTTTCTTGTTGTTCTATTGCTTCTTTATGTTTTTTAGCAATTTCTTCTTGAATTTGTTTTTGGATTTCTTCTTCTACTTTCGTTTCAACTTTCTTTAAGACATCTGCACCTATATCATTTATATTTTTACAACTTGATATTACTCTCTGGGCTAATCCCTGTGCATTATCATTATTGTAACCTCTCACCCATATAACATTATCTTTAAAGTTAATATGTATTGGTCTACCTTTTAAGTAACTAAAAAATTGCTCTTGTTCTAATAATTTTCTTGCAATTTCAACAGTCATAGGAGTCGGATCGTATTGAACAATTCCCATTCCCATAGGATGACTATTATTATATAATTCTGCCAAAACTTCTGCTTTATCTTTATTAGAAATATCTATCGCATCTTCTCCAACTTCTATATATCCGTAATCTTGTTTTTGTGCTTCTACACCATATTCACCTAATATTTCTTCACCAAACCTTCTTGAAAATTCTGTAGAAAATTGAGTATCAGCTACATCATCGATATATCTAGGAATATATGTTAAAATTTTAGGTAAATTACCAAAACTTTTAAACCTCATATTTAAACTCTTAAATCTATCTTTTGTATTAGAATTATTGTGAAATCCACATTTTTCTTTTTCTAAATCTTTAATAAGCAATTCCATATTAAATAAAAATTCATCTATGGTAACATTGTCAGGTAAGATAGAACATAAAGTTTCAAAAAACATAAAAATTTCTTCTGGATATTTAGCAACCATAAATTCACTTAAAGTCCCCCTTCCTCTATATCCAGATTCTCCACTATAATCAGCATAACTCATTTGTGTTTCGGTCTTATCATATCCTGTTAGTTTTTTCTTTATATCTTCTAATATTAGTGATTTCATTATCTTTCTTCACCTCCAACATTTCCAAAATCAGTTGGTACTACTATCTTATCATCTTTAATTTGTTTAATAACTACTTGAGCCTTTGCTTTACATTCTTCTGTTGCTCTACCATCTTTCTTTAATATTTGAGTTGTAACTTTTCCATCATTTCCTATTGCTATATACCAATCTTTACTACAAACAACATATCTACAATTTCTTACATTTGTTTCTCTAGTTTTTCCAGTTTTTGAATATTCTATAGCATCTAATTCCCTATTCAAGTCAGCAACTTCTTTATCACTCATAGATGCAATATCTCTAAATTCTTTTATTTGTGGTCTTGGATCTTCATATCTTGCTACAACGTCTCCATAGTATAAACTTTTATGCTTTCTTTCTGCAAGAATACATTGTTCGTATTTTGCATCAGAATACCCTACACTTTCTAAAACCTTTGGTAATGTTCCTTCAAATTTCTTTTCTGGTCTTGACATTCTTGATTCAGATGTACCATAAGTTACTACTTTAAGACTTTCAGTTTCATTTTCTGTTTGATTTGACAGCCCTATTAGTTCTTCACTTGCTCTTTGATAAACTTCTAATAAAGTATCTTGACTATAGTTTCCTCTTGTTTCAACATTATCGAAACACAAAGCATTTCCATTTCTCCATACCCAACTTTGTGCAACTAACTCACCATCTTTTCTAACAACAAAGGTTCTCCCATTTTTACTACTGATTGAATGATAAAGAGATTCTCTTGATAATCCATTTATTAAAAAACAACATCTAGTTATATATCCTACTGCTAATGCAAGTGGATCATCTAAATCTAACATTTCATATTGATAATTATCAATATCTCCCTTTACTTTAGGAATACTCGAATATTGTCTTTCTCTCATTATTTGATACCAATCTTTAGCTTTTTGAACTATTGCTGGATCTGATGTTCCTATTTCTTGCAATGGTCCTTCTAGTTTATATTCATCTGGTTTTAAGAATGTAACTGGATTTTTATATAAGTCTAAAATTCTTTTTGTATTAACATTTCCATTTAATTTTTTATAAATTAAATCCCAATCATTATAAATTGATGAAAAGTATTTATCAAAATTAGGTATTTCATCGTTTAGTAATTTATTGATATTTGAATTTTTATCATTTCTATTACTTCCAAATAAATAATTCATTAGTTTTTCATTTAATTTAGGAGTTCCATCCTCATTTAATTCAGTATTTCTTACTCTTAAATTATTAAATAAATATTCTAATGATGTAAAAGACTTTTTATGTTCTAGTATTCTTATTGCTTTGTCATATCCAAATCCTAGAAACATCTTATATGCTAATTTTTGTATGTTTTCTTCAAGTGGAGAAGAATTTTTATATGTTTCTTTTATTCTTTCACATAACTTTTTATATAATTTTATATTATAATTTTGTACTTGTTTCTCTGATAAATTGCTCACTAGATCTTCTACTTTTGCAACATCTTTAACTTGTGGATTACGAGATAGATAAATAAGTGCCTTAACAGTTTCTAAATCATCTATCTGGCTAAAACTAACACTACCTTTTACTATTCTGTAGAACATACTATTATTAGTAGAATCATCTACTGTGTTATCTCTACGAAGATTTTTAAATAAATGACTCATATATTTTTGTCTTAATTCGATATAACTTGAATTCTGATCATCAATACTTTTATCTTCTAATAATAACATTTTAGCCAAAGTTATCGCTCTAATATAGTCATCATCAAATAATTTATGCCTTTTATTGTCTTTTAAGCTTAAAACGATTGATGCAAATTCTTTTGTTAAATCTACTCCTGCTTCTTTCTTTTCTTCAAATTCTTCTCTTTGCTTTTGGGCATAAATATCTAACATTTTTTGTTTTACTGATTTTGTCATAAAACTTCTTAATTCTGGTGATGTTTCTCCAGTAAATCTATCACGATATTCAATTAAAACTTTTGCTTTTACTTCATCTGTATCATATTGAAATAACTCAACAATTTCATCAAGATTCATTTCAGAAAATTTCTCTTTAAGTCTATATATTGCATCAAATCTTTCTTTGTCCTCTAATCTTCTTATAAAAGTTTTAAAATATGGGCTTGAAACTTCTGCTAACTTATTAGGCATATTACTCCACAAATCTAACAACATTTTAGAATTAGTAGATTTAAAACATAGTAATTCCATTAAATCATCTGCATCTAAATTCTGTAATTGGTCTTTAAATTGATTTAATGTACTTTCTAAATTTTCTTCATTACAAGAATGTAATATATAAAATAAATTTACATCTCGTTCAATATTGGTTTGATATTTATTTGCATATACAGGCATATTGTCTTGATATAGGTAATGTGCTACTTCAGACATATTTTGTGGAGAATATTTCTCAAATTTCTCTCTAAAGTTTTCTAATACAAATCTTTGTGCTTCTTTACTTATTGAAGCCATAAAATTATGAAATGTATTAGGCTCACTATTCATCAATTCGGCTCTGCACACTTGAATTGCAGAAATTTGTCTATTTTCTGGTAAATTTATAATCAATGTTTCTATAACTTTACTGTCAAGAGCTTTATGATAGTTTCTTAATATCTTCTCTACAGTATCACTTTCTATATATTGTAAAGATTCAATTAGATTCATTAAATTTACATCCAATGATTTTAATTCTTCTTCTGCACTTTCTCTTAATTGTCTATTCATATTTGTTCTTCTACTTAAATCATTAAATAAAATCATATTAAACATTATTTCTTCTTTAGGTATTCTTTGTGCGATATTATATCTTTTTTCTATAAAATTAAGAATTGCATTTTGACTTGCAAACGATAATTCTTCAAATTCTTCTTCATTCTCTCTTAACATTTCTTGAATTTTAGAAAATGGCACTCTTTGCATCTTATTTATTAAGATATTTATTTCTAATCCCATAAAAAAACATCCTCTCCCATAGATTGACATAAATATTTTACCATAGTTTTACATAATTTTCAATATTTTCTTCTCTAAAATGTATTATTACAATATTTTTATCGTTCTAATTCGTTTTCTCTATCTTCATATTTAATTTGTTTCTCTGCATCTAAATACGTATTAGTTTCTTTTTGAAAATCTTTAATTAGATTATCTTCTGCACCCATATCAAACTTTTTGCAAATCCAATGTATGAATTTATCAATAGTTTCATAGAATTTATCTATTATTTTATTTAATCTACTGTTTTCTTTTTCTAAACCTTTAATTTTACTTTTATACTTCCATTCAATATCAAATTCCTTTTGCTTGTATTCACTTTTTATTTGTTCAACTTGATTGTGTAAATCTTTATTATCAGCTATTATATTATCTCGTTCTTTTTGATATTTCTCTGCCTTTTCAAACATTTTTGATTTTCTTAATAATTCTTGTTGCAATATCAATTTATCTTGATACAACTCATTTATTAAGTTATCTTTAGGTTTAATTATTTCTTCGAGTATCTTTTCATCTCTCTTTTTTGATAATCTATTTATATTAATATCAGCAATATCTGGAACATTTGGCAATTCTAATTTCATATTCTGTAATTTCTTTTTTGTTTCATTAAAATTAGTTAATTCTTTATATTCACTTAAATCCATATGAACTCTTCCTGATTCTTCTTTTGGAATACCTCTTTCTAATTCAAAATTATGTGATGTCATATAGTTATAAAAAGCATCTTGCAATTGTCTATAACTATCTTTTGCTTTCCAAAATTCACTACAAGCTAGTTTTTCAATATCATTTCCTTTTTTATCTTTCGTGTGAACAACAGGCAAAAAAATCAAGTGCATATGTGGAGTTTCCTCGTCCATATGCACTTTTGCAGATATTATATATTGTTCACCTAAATTCTTATATTCAGTTACAAATTGATATGCAGTTTCAAAATATCTTTTTGTTTCTTCTTCGCCTATTGTTTCAAAAAATTGTCTATCAGAAGTAATTATATATTCACAAGCAATATTACTTACTGTTTTTATTTGCCCTTTTAAATTATATTCTTCTTTTATTCTATCAAATTCCTTTTCATAACTATATTTTGGTTGTTTTATTGAATAATTCAAATATGACCTTTCTTTATCAATATTATCATTTGAATAATTTTTATTTCTTCGTTCATTGTGTCTAAATATTCCTTTTAGGTTTTCTCTTTTGTATTTTGTGTTTCTTATTATTGCATAGCTCATTTTAACATAACCTCCTTGCTTGGCTCTGGATCAAATACCATAAGCCAATAAAATTTTTCTTCTTTTTAGCTGGGTATTGTAACACACTACAACACTTTTTTAGCCTATGGCAAAAAAGTGTTAGTGTGGCAGGGAAAAAATTTTTCCCCACACCCCATTTTCATAAAAAATACTTACTCGTATTTTTTATGTTTTCGCCAAAGTTGCTACCTGCAACTTTAACGAAAAAAATCAGCCTCCAAAGTAGTACATCTACTCTAGTAGCTGATTTCTTATATGCAAATGCCATAGCTTATACTAGCATATCTGCATTTGCATATAGTTTAGTAAAGTCATAGTTTGTATAATCTCTTTGTTCAAAGTTAGTTCTTGACTTTTTATAATCTTGTCTTGTGCTATTACATTTATTTATATTTTTATTATTATATTTATTATCCTTAAACTTTTCTTCAATAGGGGTATTGAAGTTTTGTTGGAGAGGATATTTAACTTTTGTCAAATAGGTATTTTTATTTATTGGAATCAGTTTTCTCATTTCTACTTGTTTACTATTTTCTTTATAGATTAACTCACTATCAATATACTTCTTATTTTTTAATGAATTTACTAATTTTGATACTTGGGTTATTGATACATTTAGTAATTCACTTATGGTTTTATTTGTTAAATAGCAATAGTTATTTTCTTTGCTTAAATATAAAATTATTGCATATATTATTTTTTCTTTATCACTTAATTTTTCATCTGTTAATATTTCTATTGGTATCCATATACCTTTTAAATTTAAGTTAGACATTCCCTCACCTTCTTTCGTTTATTCGCTTTATTTTTTACTTTAAGCCATTTTAAATTATTAGTAGTGTATTTTATACTCTACTAATGTAGGCAAAAAATTTCCATAAAAATAAGCCTTAGACTTATTTCTAAATCTAAAGCTATACTTTTTTAAATTTTGTCGACACTGTCGACAAAATTTAACTATTCTTCATCTTCAATATTTTTCCTTTGTTCTAATTGTATTTTTGCTTTTTCTATACTATCAATAAACTTTTTCTGTAATATTTCTTTTGGTACATATTCCGTTAAATATTGTGCTACGTGTATTCCACTATTATCTAATTCTAATAATTCTGCCATCATATCATTTTTAGTTGCACATAATATAATAGCAATTGGTGGCTCTTCTCCATCTGCTTTTTCGTATTTATCCAACCATTTTAAATAAAGTTCCACTTGTCCTTTATGTTCTGGTCTAAACTTATCCAATTTTAACTCAATAACAACCAACCTCTTCATTTTTCTGTGATAAAATAGCAAGTCTATATAATAATCTTCTCCATCTATTGTTATTCTTTTTTGTCTAGCTAAAAATGCAAAATCGTTTCCCATTTCTAAAATAAATCTTTCTAATTCGCCTAAAATTGCATTTTCCAAGTCTTTTTCGCTGTATGTATCTTTTAAATCTAAAAAGTCTAAAATATATGGATCTCTAAAAAATAAATTTGTAGTCATTTTGTTTTCTTTACTTAATAATTGTAAATCATTTATTATTGTCTGTTCTGGTTTTTTCGATATTGCTGTCCTTTCAAATAAAGCTGAACCTATTCTTTCTCTTAATGTTCTTACTCCCCAAAGCTCATTTGCACACATTGTAGCATAAAAATCTCTTTTAAGATTATCTTGTATCTGTAATAGTTCTACAAAATGTGACCAACTCAATTTTGCCGACAGTGTCGACAAAATCTCAAAATCTGAAAAATAATCATAGAACTTTAACATTCTAAATATATTTCTTTCCCCATAGCCTCTTCCATATTCAATTACTAGCTTTTTACTTAATTTCTTTATTACAGCTTTTCCATATTCTGCCTTTTGGTTTTTAAGTACATTTTCTGTTATATCTTTTCCTATATTCCAATATAAAAAAGTCATTTCGTTATTTACTTTTACAGCTACATTCCTTTTCGCATTTTCTATAAGTACAACGATTCTATTATATAACTCATCTATATTAACATTATCTATATTTTCTATTTCGTTCATATTTTCCTCTTTCCAATTGTGCAGATGGTGTCTGCTCAATTTATTTACTATATTGAAGTTATTATAGCATTTATTTTCAGTTTTTTCATTATAAATTCAAAAAAAGATGACATTGTATTATTATTTTTTACAATTCATCTTTTAAATATGTGAAAATTTATAAATTGCTAAATTGTTTGTAGGAGGAAACCTTTGCTATTACTACATTTTAATTTTTCGTCATAAGAGAATAAAATTGTTATTACTAGTGCTAAGAGCGTTATTCCTTTTTCTTTTAAATTTCTTTTCATTTTATTTTTCCTTTCCGTTAGCTTATTGATTATCTAACTTTAATTATAATTATTTCAAAATACACAAAAAGAGTAGACTTTTCTTATCTTGCATTTCAATTTTCAACCATTAAGGACCGTCCCTATTGGTTGAGATACAAAATAAGAGTATCCACTCTCGTTTATATATTATTATTTTATGGGCTTTAACCCAATTTAGTAAACATAAAGTGTGTGTGTGTGTGTGTGTACTGCCGCAGCAGTTTCAAGGTTTGTTATATTTTTAATTGCTACTCTTCTTGTGTTTTTCACTCCACTCACACTTCCCTTCTGTCTCTTTCTATATATATAACTATATCCAATTAATATTTTATTGTCAACAGATTTAATTCATTTTATTTTTACATTTTGATTACATTGTATCTGACTTAAATCTTATTAATTCTTTTTACATCATAAAAATTCTTCCCATACAATATTTGCTAAGTCTATTCCCTTTTTGCTTAGTCTTATAGTATTTATATCTAAATTAATTAAATCTAATTTTGATAATTTATATATTTGCTTTTCATAGACTTTCAATGGATTTTCATCAAATTTAGCCATAAATTTCCTTATATTCACTCCTGATAGCTTTCTTAGTGATAGTATCATATATTCGTTCATCATAGCTGTTTTATCTTGAATTTCTTCAACTTTTACATTTTTATATCTTTCGTTATGCTCAATATTAGAAATATAATTTTCTATAACACTTGTATTTACATATCTAGTTTGATCTTCATATGATGCTGCAGCTACTCCAAATCCAAGATATTCCTTTTGACTCCAACAATCTAAATTGTGCTTACATTGATATTTCATCTTAGCAAAATTCGATATTTCATAATGGGTATATCCATTTTCCTCAAGTTTTCTTTTTATAAACCAATATATGTATCTCTCCATCTCTTCATCTGGAAGAGTAATCTCCTTTTTATCTAACATCTTTTCTATCTTTGTATTTGATTCAACAATTAGTGAATACACCGAGATATGTGGTATATCAAGTTCTATGAGTTTATTTATAGTATCTTCTGCATCATAAATTGTTTGGATTGGAAGTCCTATCATAGTATCTACATTTATGTTTTCAAATCCTGCTTCTCTTACCATCTTTATTGTATTTAGAAAGTCTTGATAATTATGAATTCTTCCTATTTGTTTTAAAATATTATCATTCGCAGATTGAAGACCAATACTAATTCTATTTATTCCCGCTTCTTTATAATTTTTTAAATTTTCTTTTTTAGCTGTTCCTGGATTCATTTCAATTGATATTTCTGCCATTTCATCTACACTATAATTTTCTCTTATAGTATCCACAATTTCCTTTATATATTTAGCATCAATGTATGATGGAGTTCCACCACCTATAAAAATAGTCTTTACTAAATACGTTTGGTTGCCTCTGTCAACAATTTCTATCTTTAAATTTTTAATATATTCTTTTATTAGGCCATCTTTATCGCAAAAGGACGTAAAATCACAATAGTTACACTTACTTTTGCAAAATGGTATATGTACATATATTCCTACTTCTTTCATCTATTTAGCTCCATTAATATCTTATTTATTAGCTTTTTTATCTCAATTCATCTGCAAGTTTAGTTATTCCTTCTATTCTATGATTTACCCCTGATTTACTTATTGGTACTTCTAGCATTTTTCCAAGTTCAGCTAATGTTGCCTCTGGATTTTCTAGCCTTAAAATTGCAAGTTCCTTTTCTTTATCTGATAACATATCAAATTTCTTTTTGGATTTTATTAATTTTATATCCTCAATTAACCTTACAGAACTTGAAATAGTTTTATTTAAATTAGCAGTTTCACAATTTACAATTCGGTTTACATTATTTCTCATCTCTTTAATTACTCGTGTATCTTCAAATTCAAGTACTGATTTACTAGCACCGGCAAAAAGCTAAAAACTTTGAAATATTTTCACCATCCTTCATATAAACTATATAACTTTTATCTCTTTTTATTATTTTAGATTCAATGTCTTGCTTAGCAAGTATATCCTTTATAATATTTGCATTTTCTTCACTTTGAAATACTATCTCCATATGATATACATTTTTGGGGTTCGTAAGCGAACCAGCTCCCATAAATGCTCCTCTGGTAATTGCTCTCAGCTGATTTTCATCTTTTATATTAATATCAACTTGAACATTTTTCTTAGTTGTAATACAAAAATTTCTTCCCTTCATTTCTATGTTATAGCTATTCTCACCAATATTATTTAGTAGCTTACTGAATCTATTTATATTATATTGACTTTCCGTTGTGAATTTATTAGCTGAACTTGTGAGTAAATACCCTTCTAATTCTGCTTTTACAACATCTTTATTTGATAAATTTGTAAGCTCACTTAATTCTTTTTTTACTTTTGACGAAAAAGAGTTCATTTCTTTTACCTCTCTATAATTATAACTCTATCATTTCCACTTAAATCTTGTATACAATTTGCTTCTTCAAAAATTTCAAGCAAATCTTGTTTTTGGTCATATCCAATCTCCATAAGCAATGTTCCATTTTCTTTTAAGTGCTTATCCATATTATCTTTTATTGCTTTGTAAAATTTAAGTCCATCTTCTCCTCCATCTAATGCTATATGAGGTTCATTTTGGACTTCTTTACTTAGAGTTTTAATTTCTTCACTTTTTATATATGGTGGATTAGATATAATGACGTCAAACTTACCTTCTATATTTTTAAACATATCTGACTTCACAAAGTCAATTGATATATTATTCTTTATAATATTTTCACAGTTTTTGTTTGCAACTTCTAATGCATCCTCACTTATATCTGAAGCTACTATCTTGATGTCTACTGCTGACTCGTTTTTATTATTTATTATGTAATCTGCAATTGAAATCGCAATTGCTCCACTTCCTGTGCATAAGTCGAGAATCCTAAGTTCTTGTTTTGTGGTACACTTTTTTTCAATTATCTTTATTGATTCTTCTACTAATATTTCTGTATCAGGTTGTGGAATTAAGACATTCTCGTCTACGTAAAAGTTAAGTCCCATAAATTCTTGTTTATGGGTAATATATTGAATTGGATAGCCTTTTTCAACTTTCGAAATAAGATAATTTATTTCGTCATATTTTTCTTCACCAATCACATTGTTATTATTTATTATAATGTGGGGTTTATCCATTCCTAATACATGTTCTAAAATTATACTTGATTCTATATATCCTATTTTTTTACTTGCTTCATCTATAATACTTTTTATTGTGTTCAAAGTTTTGTTCCCTTCTCATGAGTTTTCTAAAATATCTCATTATTCCACTCTGAAAAATTTAATTAAATTAGTATTCTCAAGCTTCTTTATAAATTTTCCATCATAAATTGTAGTTCCAACATCAGTATCTTCCAACGGTATGTCTATATAAACGTTGGAGATAAATTTCTGATTATAAAAGTTTGTTATTATAATATCAAACGCTAATATACATTTTATTTTGCTTAAGATTATCCCTGTTTTTCTTAATAGATTTCCATCATAAGTTACATCTGTACTAATATCTGAAATTATTGCATTTGTTTTTATGTCTTTATTTAAATATTGAATTGTTAATGGATTTGAACCATCAGCATAAATTTGTGGTTTCGAATAATCTATTTCTCCATCATTTATAATTTTAAAGTCTATTTTATTTTCAATTTTATTTTCATCAGTAATAATCATTTTTCCAAAATCATTTATATCTTTATAATATAAACTTGGCTTTCCTAATTCATATCCTGAAAATCTAACATTTTCAATGTATAGATTTTTTATTGCGTTTTCATAATTTAATATCTGCTCCGATCTATTATTTATGTATAAAGCAATATCTGTAAATTGATTTATATTTAAATTCCATATTGCTCTATCTTCTTCATTCTCTGTTGCTCCACTACTACTATACATGTATATTTTGTCAATACTAAAAACTGTCTTTTGGTTTAATTTAGAAAAGTTATTTATCTCCTCTGCAAACTTTCTATTGTTCACATAATTCAATATTATAAATGTCCATAAAGCTATTGCAATTATTGTAAGAGCAATAATTATAACAACCTTTTCTCTAGTGTTTCGCGGCCTTTTTCCATTAAATATTATAGTTGTTGCTTTCTTTTTCATCCGTTTCCTCCTATTTGTAATAAAAATAGTAATGATTGCCATTGATTTTTTTATATTTTTGTGATAATCTATATATAGATAATAGTTCCCTGCATAGTACGTGTAGATGAGTATTTTAGAACCACAAATTAGATTAAAGGGAGTCCGACTTTGAATGTGGCGTGTATGCTTAAATTAATTTAAGAAACCCAGGAGCATTCAACAAGACACCCACCTGTGATAAGCAGGCTCTTAAAATGTTCAGTCTTACGGCTAATGTGGGGCCTTTTTATATTAAATCAAAATTTTTCTCTTTAAATTTTCATTTTCTACTTGTCCTATTCCGATAAAAACTCCATCTTTGTATAAATTTACCAATCCATCTTTCTCATGCAATTTTATACTCACACCATTTATTAGTTTTTTTAATAGTTCATCGTTATTTATTTTTAATTTGCAAATATCAATATTTTTAACTTTTAGTATATCCTTCATTTCAATAAATCTTCCGCTATCTTCAATTTTGAAATTTCCTACTCTTGTCCTTCTTAAGGATTTCATATATCCACAAGTACCAAGCTCTTTTGCTATATCTTCACATAAAACTCTTATATATGTACCTTTTGAGCAAACTACTCTAAAATCTATCTCTTTTATTATGCCTTCATCTATTTTGATGTCTATTACTTCAATTTCATATATTTTAATTTTTCTTGCGGTTCTTTCTACTGTCCTTCCTTGTCTTGCAAGTTCATATAGTTTTTTTCCATTTACCTTTACTGCTGAATACATTGGTGGAATTTGCATGCTTTCACCTAAAAATGACTTTAACACTTTATCAATTTTATCTTTACTTATTCTAGGCACTTGTAATTTTTCTATTATTTCTCCTTCAGTGTCTCCAGTATCTCTTTTCTCTCCCAAATATATTTTAGCAATGTATTCTTTATCATGTTCCATTAAGTAATCTGAAAGCTTCGTAGCCTCACCTACAAGAATAGGGAGCACTCCTGTCGCCATAGGGTCTAGCGTTCCAATGTGTCCCATTTTTCTTGTATTATATTCTTTTCTTAAATCTCTAATAATGTCAAATGAAGTTTTATGTAATGGCTTATCTACTATAATTAGACCATTCATTATTATATATATCCTCTCCATCTTATTTAAGTTGTCTCTTTATTTCAGTCACTATTTTTTCTTTTATTTGCACTGGATCACCTTGCATTGTAGCTCCTGCTGCTTTTGGATGTCCGCCTCCGCCAAACATCATACATACATCAGATACATTGACATCATTATTGGATCTTAGTGATGCTTTAAATCCATCATCCATCTCATGTAAAAATATTGAAACCTCTACACCTTCTATATCTCTACCTTCATTAACAATGCCCTCGTAATCACCTGTTTCTGCATTTACTTCTTTTTCATCATCCTTTGTGATATATGTAAAAGTAATCTTTCCATCTTCTAAGAATTCCATTCTTTGAGTAGCAATTCTCTTTAATTCAAAACTACTCTTGCTATGTGTTGCCATAACCTTTTTGTATATTTTAGAAATATTTACTCCTTTAAGTAACAAATTAGAAGCTATTTCAAATGTTTCCTTTGAAACACCCGAATATTGGAATCCACCTGTGTCTGTGATAATGCCTGTCATTAAGCAATCTCCAATATCTCTTGTAATCTCCCAATCAAAATATCTAAAAATAACATACATTACTTGTGCGCATGCTGGTGCATCCACATCTATGTAATTTATATCTCCATACATTGAATTGCTACTATGATGATCAATTACAATTCGTTCTTTAGCATCTTCAAAATAATTTGACCATCCATTAAGTAATTTAATTGTTGCACAATCTATTGAAATTGCTAAATCATATTTTTTTCTTGTCCCCTCTTTTTTCGCATCTTCTATACCAGGAACCTCATTAAAAACTCTAGAGTACTCTGGTATAATAAGTTCCACATTTTTATTCAAACGCGCAAGTCCATTATATAATGCTGTTGATGTTCCAATTGCATCTCCATCTGGATTTTGGTGCGTTAATATTACAATGTTGTGTGCTTTATTTATTTCTTTTAAAATATTATCTAAAGTTGACATGTTATCTCCCTTTCATTATGCTTCGCTTAAGTTTTAACTTATTAAGTGTTCATTAAAATAAGTATATTTAGTTATTTTCATCATTATGCTTTTCTTCTTGCTTTAAATCATTTAAAATTGCATCAATTTTTTCACCATACACTATTGATTCATCGTATTCAAATACTAACTGAGGGGTTGTTCTTAAATTAACTGTGTTAGCAACTCTCGATCTTACAAATCCACTTGATTCCTTTAATCCATCAAGTGTTTTCTTTAGATTTTTAGAATTTAAAACACTTACAAAAATTCTTGCAAATCTTAGGTCAGGTGTTACTTTTACCTTTGTAACGCTGACCATTCCTGTAACATCTGGATTCTTAAGTTCATAATTTATAACTTGACTAATTTGTCTTTTAAGTTCTTCTTCAACTCTTGCAAGTCTATTACTACTTTTGTCCATTAAATCATCCTTTCTTTTTCAACCAGTAGGGACGTGCACTTTTGGTCAACCAAAAGTGCACGTCCCCAATGGTTGAAATTACCTTTTAATTTCTTCTTGAATATAAGCTTCTATTGTGTCTCCTTCTTTTACATCGTCATAACCTTCAATTTGAAGTCCACATTCAAATCCTTTTGATACTTCTTTGGCATCATCTTTGAATCTCTTTAATGAGATTAGCTTGCCATCATGTATTACAACTCCTTCACGAATTACTCTAACTCCAGCATTTCTTTCTAATTTACCATCTAACACAAAACATCCAGCAACTGTACCAACATTAGTAATCTTAAATGTTTGTCTAACTTCTGCATTACCAATATTAACTTCTTTATATACTGGTTTAAGCATTCCCTTCATAGCATCTTCAACTTCTTCTAACGCTTGGTAAATTATTGAGTATTGCTTAATCTCTACTCCCTCTTTTTCAGCTAAAACTTTAGCTGCTCCAACTGTCCTTACATTAAATGCAATTATAATTGCATTTGCAGCTTTTGCAAGTTGAACATCAGATTCAGTAACACCTCCTGCATTTGAATGTATTACCTTAACTTTAACTTCTTCGTTTGATAATTTTTCAAGTGACGCTTTCATAGCTTCTGCTGTTCCTTGTACATCGGTTTTAACAATTATATTAAATTGCTTTAAATCTTCGCTTTCCATTTTATCAAATAAATTATCTAATGTAACAGCATTTGTATTAGCAATAGCTTTTTCACGATTTTGCATCTTTCTTTGTTCAATTAAATGTTTTGCAACTTTTTCATTCTTAACTTCATAGAAAGTATCTCCTGCTTCTGGTACATCATTAAGACCAGTAATTTCAACTGGTGTAGATGGTCCTGCAAGCTTTACCTGTTTTCCTTTATCGTTTTTCATTGTTCTGATTTTACCTATTGAAGTCCCTAAAATGATTGTATCTCCAACATTTAATGTTCCTCTTTGAACAAGAACTGATGCAATTGGTCCTTGAGCTTTATCGAGTCTTGCTTCTATAACTGTTCCTTTTGATTGTCTATTTGGATTAGCTTTTATATTTTGCATATCAGCTACAAGTAATACCATTTCTAATAAGTTGTCAATGTTTATATTATTTTTAGCAGAGATTGGTACAAATATTGTATCTCCACCCCATTCTTCTGGAACTAATTCATACTTCATAAGTTCTTGCTTAATCTTTTCAACATTAGCACCTGGTAAATCTATTTTGTTTACAGCTACTATTATTGGTATTTCAGCTGCCTTTGCGTGGTTAATTGCTTCAATTGTTTGAGGCATTACACCATCATCTGCTGCAATTACTAAAATTGCAACATCAGTTATTTGTGCACCTCTAGCACGCATGCTTGTAAATGCTTCATGTCCTGGTGTATCTAAAAATGTAATTTCTCTTCCATTTATTGCAACTTTATATGCACCTATATGTTGGGTAATTCCACCTGCTTCCCCCTCTATAACATTAGTTTTTCTGATTGCGTCAAGAAGTGAAGTTTTACCATGGTCAACATGACCCATTACAACAACTACTGGTGGACGTGGCAATAAGTCTTCTTCTCTATCTTCTGTATCATCAAATAAGATGTCCTCATCACTGATAATTTCCTTTTTAATTGCAGTTATACCAAAGCTATCTGCAACTAAATAGGCTGTATCAAAGTCTAAGTCTTGGTTAATATTAGCCATTATTCCTAAGTCAAATAATTTTTTTATAACCTCGGCTGATGTCTTTTTTATTTCAGTTGCTAAATCTTTAACTGATACATTAGCTGGTATTGTAATTTCTTTTAGCTCAAATATTTTTTGTTTATTTCTTTCTTCATCTTTTCTAATTTTTTTCTTGTTTCTCTTTCCTCTAGCAGTTGTTAAATCATAATAGTCTAACATTCCACCATCTTGACTTTCAAACATATTAGACAATTTGTTTACTTGTTTTAAATTTCTTAATTTATCTTCATCAAAAGATTCTTCTGAACCCTTTCTATTCTTTGTTCTCTTCTTTTCATCAAGATTTCTATTGGCTTTTTGCTTGTCAATTATTTTTGTACTATAATCTTTTTTATCTTTTTCTATTATATCTAGAGAAACAACCTCTTTTATTCCTCTGTTAGCAGTCCTATCATTCATAGGTCTTCTACTTTCTTTTCTAAAGCCCACATTATTAGAACTTTGGCTGTTATTTCTGTTAAATCCATTTCTTCCATTATCTCTATTAAATGCTGGTCTTGTTCCGTCTTGATTTCTATTAAATTGATTTCCTCTAAAATTATTATCTCTGTTAAATCCACCGCCGTCTCTATTAAAGCCACCTTCTCTTGTGTGACTTCCATTTTCCATTGGTCTATGGTTATTTTGATTATAACTTTCTCTATTATTAAATCTTCCACCATTTTGATTATTTACAAATGAATTTGATTTGTTTACTACTCTTGCACTATCTATATTTGAAGTTGGATTTTCTTTTTTAGGAGTTTGGTCTTTTACTTCTTTTTCTAGCTTAGCTTGTGGTACTGTATCTACAACTGGCTCACTTACTTCTTCTTTAATAACAGGTTCGTTTTTAGGTTCTTCTTTTTTAGGTTTAATTCCAAAGAGCTCATTGACTGTCATAGGCTTTGTTGGCTTTTCTCTATACACAATGTTAAAATCTCTATTTCTTCTCTGTGTAGTATCAAAGCCTATCCCAGTTTTTTGTTCCTTAATATTAGTCTCTTTCTTTTCTTCATTTACAACAACTTCTCTTCTTATTATAACTTGACCAGTTGTTTTTATATCATCCTTTTCTTTTTTTTCATTCTTATCTACTTTTGCAGTAACTTGCTTTACACCTTTAGCTTCTGCTTTGACTTTAGACTGTTTTGGTTCTTTGCTGTCTTTAGCTTTTTGTTCCTCTTTTTTAACAATTTTTGATTTAAAACTTTCTTTAATTTTCTTTGCTTCGTCTTCTTCTATGCCACTCAAATGACTTTTGGCAGTTATTCCCAATTTGTTGGCAACTTCTAATATTTCTTTATTATCTAAATTTAGTTCTTTTGCTAATTCATAAATCTTTATTTTACCCAATAAACTCACCTCCTATTTTCTTTAATATATCTCTTTTAAAAATTAACTTTTCCAATATAACACCCCTTAAGTCTTATTTATATTTTATATCATTTATTTTCGAATATTACTTATTCTTCAATATCTTCCACATCATTATCTTCTATTTCTTCATTGTTTTCTTTTGATTCTTCCTCGTTTGCCTCTTCAAGCATCTTTCTAAATTGTGATTCACTCTTAATATCAATCTTCCATTCGGTAAGTTTTGCAGCTAGTTTTGCATTTTGACCACCTTTTCCTATTGCTAAAGAAAGTTGATCATCTGGTACTATTACTTGTGCAAATCTTTCATCTTCTCTAATATCAACTGCAAGAACTTTAGCTGGCAATAATGCTGTTGATATAAATATTGATGGATCTTCATTCCATTCAATAACGTCTATTTTTTCTCCGTTTAATTCATTTATAATATTTTGAATACGAATTCCCTTTTGTCCAACACAAGAACCTACTGGATCTATGCTAGGATTTGAAGAATATATTGCGACTTTACTTCTTGATCCTGCATCTCTTGAAATACTCTTTATCTCTATAAGACCTTCATATATTTCTGGAATCTCAACTTCAAATAACTTTCTAACAAGATTAGGACTTGATCTTGAAAGTAGTATTTGTGTAGAGCCTTTTACACCCTTCTCTACACTAATTATGCATGCTTTAATCTTATCATTTACTTTATAATTTTCATTTGGTATTTGTTCTTTTTTAGGCATTATACCTTCTATCTTTCCTAAATCAAGGACTACTGTACGGTCATCTGATTTTTGTACCAAACCTGTTACAATCTCTCCTTTCTTATCTGCAAATTCTGTAAAAATTACATCTCTTGATGCTTCTCTTATTTTTTGGGTAATAACTTGCCTTGCTGTTTGTGCCGCAATTCTTCCAAATTCTTTTGGCATAAGTTCAAATTGTACTACGTCTCCCACTTTAAAATTCTTGTCCTTCTTTTTTGCATCTTCAAGTAAAATTTGAGTTTTTTCATTCTCAATTTCCTTTACAACTTCTTTTTCTTGAAATACATGCATTTTGCCATCTACTCTATCAAGTACTACTTTTACGTTTTCATCTGCACATTCAAAATTTCTCTTGTATGCTAATACTAATGCCGATTCAATTGATTCCATTAAGAAATCCTTTTTTATACCATTATTCTTCTCTAATTCATCCATCGCTAATAGCAATTCAGTTGTATCTATTCCTTTGCTTACTACTTTTACATCTTTCTTTTTCATTTTCTTATCATTCCTTTCATTTAGTTTTTATCTCTTTTTATAATAAATCTGTTTAAAATCATCATATGTTTAGCAATCCCAGTCATAAACTGTTTTTATCAAAGATATGTTACTTCTTTCTATAATAGATTCTTTATTATGTACAACAATTATAATTTGACTATCACTAAAATCTTTTAGTATTCCAACAAGAATTTTTTGCTTATCTTGCATTTTGTAAAGATGTACTTCAATTTTATCTCCTTTACTTTTTTCTAGATGTTCATTACTTCTTAATCTTTTCTCAATTCCAGTTGATGATACTTCCAAAAAATATGCAGACTTTATAAAGTCTTCTTCATCAAGCAAGTCTGTAATACTATTATTAACATTCTCACAGTCATTTAAGCTTATTCCATCCTCTTTATTTATGAAAACTCTTAAATAGTTATCTTTTCCTTCCTTTTCATAAATTACATCATAAAGTTCATACCCTAAATCTTCTACTATTGGCCTTATACTTTCTGCTATCTTGTTTTCTAAACTAGTCATATCTTTCACTTTCTTTTTATATCTTATAATTATAGCATTTTACACCTATTATCCTAAAATTTAAGCTAAATGAAAGAGTGGAATTTGCTTCCACTCTTTGCTCTCTCTTATGCTATATAATTATTATACACTTTAAATCCACAACTGTCAATAGTTTTTACAGAAAAAAGCCACCTCATATGAGATGGCCTTTTTTGCTAGTTTCCATTGTTATGGACATCCAGCAGTGAGATTGTTCTCAAATGCTTGGTTTACGAATAAGTTAAAATCTGACTCCTCAGCCGTCTATAAAATGACAGCATTTCGTTTATAGACTCTAACTCACAGCACATACGAGTTGTTCTATCCTTTCCCATGAAAGAAAACTTAATGTGCGTATCGCTGCTAGCGTTCGCAGCAATCGTAATTTTCGTCTGAAGCTTTCCATACTTCTCGATTTCAGTTTGGGCAGATTTAAAGGCTTTTACAAATGTCTCCGCTTCTACACCTGTCAAAAATCTTAGACGGTACATTCTTTTCCGCTCGTACTCAGCCCATACTACGTCCCCATCGCAGCGTAAATCAAACTTCTTTTCCCACTTCATAAAAGTCACCTCACTATATATTTTTGGGATATATATATAATATCATAATTATGTAAAGTTGTCAACAGAAAAATTTACATTTACTTTACTAATTTATGGTCATTTTATATATAGTTTAGTATTACTCTTCTACTACTTTTTGCTATGTTTATTAATTTTTTTCTTCTTTCTTCTTTGTAAAATCATTATAGTTGCAATTATTATAGCAGCTAATACTATAACAATTACCATAATAATTATCACATTGTTTGTACTTAATTTAGGTTTTGTTCCTACTTCTACAATTGGCTTAGCTTTTTTATTTACATTAATTGTATATACTGTTCTTACTGCTTGGTCATCCTGCTTAGTCAATGTAATTTTTACTTCATTATTTCCCGTAAGGAGATTTTTATCTCCTGTAATATCAAATATGATTCCTTCTTTTTCTACTGTTGGTAAGATACTTAAATCTGTTATATTATCATCAACATCTAGATTATAATTAAATTTTTCCTTTTCAAAATCAATTTTCAAATTTTTAAATTCATTTTTTTCATTTATTGTTTGTATTTCTAATGATTTCAATCTTAAATCCGATTCTTTTAAATTTTCCTTTTTATTTACAGTTATAGTATAAGTTCTTACTTGATTATTTTCAGCATTTACTTCAATATTAATTACATTCTTTCCTTCTTGTAGTGCAATTGTCCCTGTTCCATTTACATAAGCCTTTTCATCCTCCGATTCTGCAGTTACATCTATCTCGTTCTCAATTATATTATCAATTGTATATTCATATGTTTCCCTGTAAAATTCAGGTTTAAGTGTTCCAACATTTACTGATAATGATTTTAAATAGTTGTTACTTGATTTTACTCCATTTTGATTATTTCCATAATTATTTCCATTAGTGTTCTGTCCAACTTGCCCATTATTATGTGGACTGTTATTTGGTGAATTATTATTGCCTGGCTTTACTATTTGTGTTCCATTGTTATTTTGGTTATTTCCATTATTCCCTTGATTATTGGATTCACCTTGATTTGTGGTACTCCCTTGATTATTAGTTGTACTACCTTGATTCGTCGTACCTCCTTGATTTCCGTTATTTCCATTGTTACTACCTTGCCCTTCTTGACTTACAGGCGGAGTTTTTGCATTTATTGTTACTGTCTTTTGAGCAATAGATACAATATTATAATCATTATCAGTAAGTTCCACTGGCGTTGCTGTAATTGTTGCAGGAAGCCCAGTTATTCTCGCTGTTATACTTACCGAATTTCTTTCTACCCATTTTTGAGAATCACTTAAAGTAGCATTTGTACTACTTAATTTTACATTTCCTGTTAAACCCGTTGCAGTTATAGTAAGAGTCACAGTATCTCCTACATTTGCAGTCGTACTTCCTGTAAAATTAAAATTATATTCTGCAGCTTTTACAGTTACATTACAAATTATTAATTGTAATATCAATTCAAAAGCTATTATCAATCCTATTATTTTATTCTTTTTTTTCAAATTAATGTCTCCTTTCTATTTATTTTAAATATCTATTCCATACATAATATGGTCTTTTATTTTTAAATAATCATTTGCTTTTACTGCTTTGTCATTTGTTACATCAGCCGCTTGCAAATACTCATCTTCTAGAACTACTGCCTTATTTCCTATTATATAATCTTTAATTATTAGATAGTCATTTGCTTTTACATACCCATCTCCATTTGCATCTCCTCTTTTTACTATAGTATATTGGGTTTCATCTATAATTATTTTATATCCTGTTCCTGCTTCTTCAGTTTCTACTCCATCCTTAGTAACTATTCCATCTAAATCTTTAGCCATCTTCTCTGGTGATATTATTAAAAACTTTCTTTCTTCTCCATTTGTGTCATCACCAATATTTCCTCCTACATTATTTTGATTCGTATTCTCTTCGCCTGTTATATTTTCATTGATTACATTATTATTTGATCCTTCTTCAATAATATTTTGATTAATTGTATTTTCTATTATTGTATTTTGTATTTCATTAGCTATAGTCTCATTTGTATAATTTCCGAACTTCATTATTTATTATTTCATTAACTATGTTATTTGTAATAATATTTTCATCTATAATATTTTGCTCTATTGTCTCATTTTTGATTGTGTTATTTTCTGGCTCATTATTGGTCATTTTACTTATGCTATCTCTTGTTAAAAAGCCTTGTCTTCCATCTAGTAGCATTACTCTGTCCCATATCTTGCCACCAAAATTGTATCTACCTGAGTTATCAATTCTTGTTATAATATTACCCCTTTGTAATGTTGTTATTTCTGTTTGATCATAGCCAGGACCAGCCCTTAAAATAATTTCGTCATCGACTATTGTCATTCTTTCATAACAATTAGTAACATCATTTATTTCTTCTAAATAATCAGTATTAAATTTAACAAAACCAACTGTGCCATTTTCTAATACAATCTTATGCCATCCATCAGAAAATCTTTCTACAGATAAAATATTTACACTGCTGTCAGCTATTCTATCTAACACTGAAGTACTTGTAGCCCTTCCAGCTCTTACTATTATTCCTGAGTGTCCTTCTTTCACCCTTATATTTTTAGGATAAGCTTCGCCAGCCACATCTGGAGATGTGCAAGCAAGATTTGGCATATTCTTATATGCTGGTATTATAAATGTCAAATTTTTATTTAGTAGGTTAGCATTCTTCATCTTATTATACATAGATAATCCTTCTGACTTTGGTGCTTCAACATTTTGCATATATTGTTTTGCATAAGTTCCCATATATGTTTCGACATCAAATTTATTTAAGTATAGTGTATTTTGCTTGTATGCAATATATGATGAAAGCAAGAAGGAAATTCCGCCATATAAACATTTTTCAATAGTATCCCATCCCATTTGTTTTGCTTTATTAAATGCATTATTATAAACTTCATCCTCTGTATTTCCACTTGCTCCAATATTAAATAAATTATAATAAATAATTCCAGTTATTGGGTCTCTCATTCTATAAGTCATTCCACCACCATTTCCTTGTTCCTGCAAAATTCTAGCAATTATAAAATAGGGACTAGAATTTTTCTCACGACATACTCTATTTATTATCGATGCATTTTCCCAAGAATACAAAAACGAACCATTAAGTGATGAATAAACATCATTATCCGATGTTTCCATATAGTCTGTCTGTAAAAATTGAAATAAATATGGACTATCCACTAACCAATTTCTTGGGTCCATATAATACTTTATTGCAGCTTCTGATGCACACATCCAGTTTCCAGTGTCATATACTTTAGAACCACATATCTGACATATCCATCCGCCACTTTTTCCTTGAATTAAATTCTTTGGGCTATCAAAATGCCCACTATATTCTGCTGCAATTACATCATTCCAATCTAGTCCAGTTTCCATAATAATAAACTTCCAGTTTGGATGAGCGCCCTTTATTGCATTTATTCTTTCCGCATATCCTGGATAAGCTATATTTCCACCAGCATATTCATATCTATATGAGTCTGCATTTACTTTATTATTTGGCGCTATACATACTGAAGTTTGAATTATAAATATAATTAACAAAATTACTAATATTTTTTTTCTCATTGTGACTTATTCATCTCCTAAAATTTTACACGTTTATTTTTAGTAAATAACTGAATTTTATTCATTTGAAAGAAAATAAACACAATTTAATTTAAAATTTATTTACAATATAAAAAAGCCCCACTTGGCAATTACTCACCTTGTAAGACTTTACTTGTACAAAATATTTAATTTATATGTAAAAATTACATGCCCTTAAGTTCTTTTAAGCATTTTTCGCAAACTATTTTGTCTTTAAATTCTACTACATTTTTAGAACTTCCGCAAAAAGTACAATCTGGTTCATATTTCTTTAGAACTATTGATGTTCCTTCTACATGAATTTCTAGTGGATCATTTTCTGCAATATTTAGCTTATTTCTAATCTCCATTGGAATTACTATTCTTCCTAATCCATCAATCTTTCTTAATATTCCTGTAGCCTTCATAACTATTACCTCCTATTTTGTTTTTACAAAATTATTATAGCATACTTTTCATACCAAATCAAGGGAATTTGCAAAATTTTGTCGAAAATTAGCAAATTTTTTTGAAAATAATGGTTATACACGTTATTTCTGCTGATTACCGTTATCATTTTATCTCCATATTCTTTCACAATTTCTTCTTTCTTTATCTTTAAATGCTTTAAAAACATCTATATTACTCATATTAGCTATACTAAGTAAATATATAAAACAATCTGCCAATTCTTCATCAACAGTAGTATCATATTTTTTGTTTGCATCTAAACGTCCTTTTGTGCTTTTTCTTATTGCTTTCGCCAATTCTCCTAATTCTTCTAAAAATAGCATCATTTCTCTTTCTATAGAAATTCCATCAAATTTTCTATCTCTTTTCATGTCATCTATATATTTTTGAATTTCTGCTACAGAACTTTTTTCGTTTAATAATTCTAATTTTTCTTTTAATTCCATTTTAATCCTCTTTCAACATTTATTATTTCTTTTTAAAAAGTATATTTTTTGATTTCATTTCCTTCACAATCATAAATAGTAGCATATACATTTGTCATATATAAAGCCTTAAAATCAGGATTATCCAATGTATATCCTGCTTCCTCCGCCCAATCAAATTCATTTATTATTGCCTTTTTGGCAGCCACATTATTACTATCGTCTATTAACTTGCAGTTTACTCTTATCCAACTATCATCTGTTTCGTCATATGCAACTATGCATACATTATTATTCTGCTGTATTTGCTTTGCTACATTTTTCTTTGCATTTGTTAACACATAAATTTTTTTATCAAATAAAATTGGATCCCCAAATGGTCTATTGCTTGGCTTGTCTCCATTTATTGTTGCTACAAAATTTACCTTTGTCTTTTCCTTTAGAAACTTATAAACTTCTTCCATACTATCTCGCTTTCTCAATTTGCAATATTATATTGTAAATTGTGTTTTTAATTTATCCTATTATAAAATCAACTAGACTTTCCACAATTGAAATTTACCTGTAATTTCATTCACATCTTTTGTATCTCCATAAATTACAGCACCCAAATATTCTAATTTATCATTTTCTTTTGAATGAATAGATTTAACTAATTCATCATCTGTTCTAGTGTCTAACATATCTCTAGGATAGTCTGCGACTAATAATTTAGGATTTTTCTTAGCTGAATCTATTGCATTTCTTAATTTCCCTGATTTTACTTTTGTTATTATAAATGGAAACTGACTGATTCCTAAATGCTCTACACCTGACTTGTCATTTATTATTGATTTTCCCATTATCTCTTCATTAGAATATTTTCCTATTGAAATTGCTAAATGTCCAATTACATTTAATGCAACTTCTGGCTCAACATTTGATGCAATAATTCCCACAATTTTTTTATCTTCATAATTCATAATCTATTACTCCTGTATTAGTTAGAAATTTCATAATTACTTTGCTTTAAGGCTTGTATTGCCTTATCTAGATTATCTGCTTTTAATAAAATATAATCTGTATTATATGTTGAAATTGCAAATATACTAATTCTAGCTTTTGCAAGTATTGCACTTATTTCTGATAATATTCCTATTAAAGAAAAATCTAATGTACCTACAATCTTTATAGCTCTCCAATCATATTCTACTATCCCATTTACAATATCTACATTCTCATCTACTACAATAGAAAACTCCTCATCAGTTTTTGTGATAGAATAAAATTCTTGCCTAAATACTATTTCTGGCACATTTTCACTTACTTTTAACTTTACTACTTTTAATTTATTATCCAATATTTTTAATTTCATATTTCCCCTTAAATTTCATTCATTCTGTTTATTCAAATTGATTAGCTAATTGGTCAACGGTAATTCCACCTTTTCCTTTCCAATCAATCACTACATTATCGAATTCTTTTGCTCGGAATAAATCTAATTTATTATAATCTTCCATATCCATTTCAAAATTTAATGAATTTATATTTTCATTTATTCTATTATTGTTAGTAGTCTTGATCAATACATTCAATTTCTTATGCTTAATAATCCAATTCAATATAATTTGATTTTGTGTTTTACTATATTTCTCTGATAACTCAACTAATAATGGATAATTTCTATTAGCAGTCCTATTTCTTCTTAATGGTTGATAAGCACAAAATTTAATATTATGATCCTTACAATAATCTATAATTCCAATGTCTTCGTTTAATTTACATTCTAGATTATAAATACCTTCATATATACTGATTGGATATTGTTTATTTATTTCTTTTAGTTGTTCAAAATTTGAATTAGACAATCCTAGACTTTTTGCTTTTCCTAATTCTATCATTCTATTCATTTCTTCGTATGTATCGATTAATGGCAATTTAGTAAAAATAACAGAGTGTAACATTAAACAATCCACATAATCAATGTTCATTATTTCCAAATATCTATTTAATTGATCTTCAATATCAGTTATCTTCTCAACAGTTGGCTCTATTTTTGTTGTTATAAAAAGTTTATCTCTGCCTACTTTATTAACGAACTCTCCAATAAAAGCCATTACATTACCATTTTCATATAAATAACTAGTATCAATATAATTTTGTCCTAACTTGAAAGATTCAATTAAAGCATTCATACTAGTTTCTTTCTCGTTCAAATCAATTCTAAATGTCCCTATTCCTAATGGAAATATATCTTTTAAATGTATCATTTTATTTCTCCTCTTTAAAATTTGCAACGTAGCGTTGCAAATTTCATATTTTACTTATTTATACCATAAAATTGGTATAAATACAATTGTTTTCCAAATATTAATTACAAAAAAATAACAGATAAACCCTAAAGTAAATCTGTTATTCTTTATATGGCTCCTTTGCGTAGGACGTATTCGAAAACTCTAACGCAAAAAAGTTACTTATTTCCGTTTCAAAATCAGTTATAGCAATAGTTTGCAAGAAATGTATCCACAAATCGGTGTTTTTTGTCTATAACTATGCTTTTAATTTAACATAAAATTTTGGGTTTGGCAATACTTCTTGAAAATTTAATTTGCCTATTTTTTTGCAATAAATACTATATAATTCTTTTTATGTTCAAATCTTATAGTTTCTCTTTCATCTATCTTTATAATATCAAAGTATTCTAAGTATTTTTTAGTATCACTGACATCAAATAATCTTATTGGTTTATAGTTATATTCATAAAAATGATATTCAATCTCTTTTGCATCATTTCCTATTACTTCTAATCCCTGAATGCCATTCACACTTCCAATAAATAATCCATTGTTTTTTAAAATTCTTTTTACTTCTAATAACAATTTTTTAGTATCTTCATCAGAAAAGTAATGAATAGATAAATTAGCAAATACTAAATCAAATTCACTATCTGAAAAAGGTAATTTATTTCTCATATCCAATTTTACTACATTTTTATTAAAATCTTTAACTTTATTTAAAGCTATATCTGATATATCTGCTGAAACTACATCATATCCATATTTCATAAGCTGTTTTGAATATTGTCCAATTCCACATCCTAAGTCTAAACATTTTCCTTTTGAATTAAAATAAGTTTTGTACTCATCTATCCATAAATCCTCTTCTAAACTTTTATTAATATGTTCAGACCAATATTCATCATTTTTAAAGTAATCATTTACATTCATCATTCATTCCTCCAAAATTTTCTTCAAACTTTCTAACCATTCAAATCCTTCATTATCTAAATCTTGTAATTCTTCTATTTTAAAGTATTTTACTTCTTCAAGTTCCTCTTCTTGCAATTTGCATTCCTTAAAATCTACATTCTTTCTAACATAATATACTGTAAAATGTGATTTTTCATTAGTATCCATACTTAAAAATTTTAGTTCTTCTTTATTCAAAGAAATCCCTATTTCTTCTAAAGTTTCTCGGATTCCTGCCTCAAGTGGTGTTTCACCTAAATCTACTTTTCCTCCACAGATACCCCATTTACTAGGATTTGCCCTTTTAAATCTACTACGTTTTTGAAGTAATATTTCGTCATTTTCATTAATGATAACTACTCCAACTACTGATATATAATATCCATCAGGCACATTGTTAATATCACGAGTCTCTACATGTGTTAAAATCTTACCTGTTTTATTTCCATTTATATCAACCAATTCATGCTTTTCCATTCTATTTCTCCATTTCCCAACTTTTAAAATAAATACATTCTAAATTATCATCAAATTTCACTTCATAAATACCATTATATGTTGTTATATCTCTTTCAAATAACCATTCTACTATTAAAACATTTTTGTCTATAGCTAATATTTTAAATTCAATATTTTTTATATCTTGATTTTTAATGTGTTGCCATTCTTGTTTTATTTCATCAAATGTTGTATACGGTTTCATAAATGGTGTTTCTTGATAAAATGTTGTTTTTGCAAATAAGGATGTTGCTTTCTTTATATCTTTACTCCACCAATACTTTTTTAATTTTTCAAGCCAGCTATTTGCAAAACTATAATCTAAAGTCTTATGTATTATTTTTTCAAAATTATTAGATTTTACTTCTTGTTTTAATGTTGTTTCAAACTCATTAAATCCATTTTTCTTATAAAAACTTATGGCATTAATATTTTTTGCAGATGCTGTAACTTTTAATTCTTCAATTTTATTTTGCAAGCAGTATTCTTTAAATTTACCAATTAGTTTCGTACCTATTCCATATTTTCTATATTCCTCTAATACAAACATATTATCTACTTCTGCCAATGATTTCGTTACATAACTTCCTTGTATATTAATACTTCCTGCTAAATATCCCACTACATTATCTTTATCTAATGCAATATAAACAATTTCATTCTCTAGCATATCTTTAAAATAGCTTGTTCCTTTTTCTTCAAAAGTCCAACCTACTTTTAATGCAGAATCAAAATTGTTGTACTCTAACTCAAATAATTGATTATTTAAGTTTTGAATATCCTTTAAATATGTACTATCAGCCTTTTTGATTTCTATATCCATATTAACATTCTCCTCTTTGCTTTAATATTTCTACTGCTTTATCTCTATGTAATTCCTTTATAATTTCAATTTTATTTTTGCCATACTTTGATAATACATCTATATCTGTAATTATTTCTGGGCAATAGTTATCATTGCTATCTTGTAATGTTGCAGCATAAACAATTTTTGAAAACTCTTCATAAAGTATAGCGCCCATGCACATCATACAAGGCTCACACGATACATACAAAATTGCACCTTTTAAATCTCCATATAAATTTTTGTTTTTTGATGCACTTTCTATTGCTTCTAGTTCTGCATGAGAATACATACTTGTTTGCATTAATGTTTTATCATCACTTCTACCAATTATTTCACCATCTTTTACCACAATAGCACCATAAGGATATTTAGCTTTTCTACTAATTTCAATTGCTATATCTATAAATTTTTCATCCATAATGAAATACTCCTTTGTTAATTTTGCAACATCATGTTGCAATTTCATATTTTTCTTATTTATATCACAAAATTAATATAAATACAATTATTATAAGATATTTACTTTGTCTACTAAAATAAAATGCATTTACACTTTATATATAGTAAAGAGCTAGCACATATAGCACTAGCTTTAATAACTTTACTTTATTCATCATATTTTAAATCTAATTGTATTCCTAATAATTTTCCTGTTTCATTATTATCTGTTAAATGTAATTGTGTGTTATTATCTATAATCTTTTTTATCTCAATATATTCTTCTTCAGAAGTACCTCCCTTTATTGTATCTAAAAAATCTTCATTTAGTGTTACAATATACTGAAATCCATATCTATTTGTATATTCTTCTGCTATTTTTATGCATTCACTCTTTTGTCTTGGATCAATATCTGAAAATAACCTACTATCATGACAAATAAATCTAACATTATTATTATATCCATTTATCATAACTGTATAATCATAACAAAATATCTTTATTCCATTAACCCCATCTGATGAATCATCTTGTATTTCTACTGAAACATTAAATCTATTTTGATTTTTTTCGCTCTCATTATTATCTATTTGTATTCCAGATGTTTTGTTTGGATAAAATCTTTGTGCTAACTCTCTAAATACTAAAATATTTCTATTAATTACTTCTCTAGAATCCTTTAAATAATCATTTGTAATAATATTTTCTTGTTGTAAATTTATGTTTATATTATTTAATTCATTTTTGTATTTTTCTATTAGTTCTTTATAATCATTTAACTTTTCTAATCTATTTTTATATTCATTTAATTTGCTATTTAAAGAATTATATTCTTCTAAGGCTCCAAATGCTCCTAATACCTTTAAATTTTCATCTAATGCTTGAGATAATTGTTGCTTTTGTTTTTCTGTTTCTTTAATTTTACTTTTTAATTCATTCTTTTGCTTTATCAGTCTTTTCATTCTATTGTCTAATAATTTGTTATGAAATTCTTCTACTTCTTCTAATTTTTTCACTATCATATCATTTAGTTCTATTTTTGCTTCTTCATACATAGCAATTATTTTATCTTTTGATACATCTGTCTTAATATTTAAACTCTTATCTATGTTTTCTACTGCATTTTTCATTAATAATAAATCATTTTCTAAATTATTAAGCTCTATTTGTTCTTCATCTGCTTCTTTTTTTATCTCATAATAATTATCGGCTATCTTAAAATTATCAATTTCATTTTTTAACTTTTCTATATTCTGTTCTAAATTAATAATACTTACATCTATTTTTTCTTTCTTTTTAAAAAATGTTTGTATTGTATCATCTTTTTCAAATATCTTTTTAGCATTTGTAACTTCTTTTTTTTTGCATACTAATTCTTTCTTCTTATCAATTAAACTAACATCTAAGCCTAGTAAATAGTTATTACATAAATTTCTCGCATATTCAGCTTCTTTAGGTATAAAAATATCATAATTATCATAACTATACTTATTTGGTCTAATAAATCTTGAAATTAATGGTCTATAAGTTAGATTTTTATATTTAACTTTATCTAGATAAAATAAAGAAGAACCCATAAATTCGTTAAATTCACTTACTGTCATTTCTTTTCCATTAAGAAATATTTTATTTTGTTCTTTACATTTTCTTGTTACTGTATAATTGTTATAATCTACTTTAAATTTTAAAGTAAACTCCCAGTCTTCTAAATATTTTTCAAATGTCTTTATTGCATTACAGCCTAAACAGAAATGTAATATTCTAATCATAAGAGATTTTCCTACTCCATTATATGTACTTTTCTTGTTTTTTTGTTCATTTGATTTTCCACCTATAATAAAATTTAAGCCGTCTTTAAATTTTATTGTCTGAAAAGAAGGTTTATTTGCACTAAGTTCTATTAAATACATTATATATTCCTCCCTCTTCATTTATATCTATTGCACCTATTGAATATAAATAATCAATAGCTAGCAAAATACTATCTACATTATTATATATTGTTCTACTTTTATTATTATCAATCATCTGATTAGTATATGAAATAATTGAATCAATAGTTTTAATATTTTTACCTAAACATTGCAAAATTATTCCACCTATACCAATTAAAGATTCTGATATATTAATATGTTTTTTGGGCATTAACATTATTAATTCTCCTTATTATTTGGATTCAAAAAAATATCGCAAGCTTCAAAATAATATGACATTAATATATATATAGCATTCATTATAGAAATATTATTTTGGGCTGGAGTAATCTTATCAACTATATAAAAGAATCTTATTGAGTTTGCATCTGTTTCGTCGTTACTAATTTTCTTTATGGCTTCTTCATATATTCCAGTTAATATTTGTTGAACCTTTTCTCGTTCAAAATCTCCCTTATTTGAAAAATATTCTTCCAACTGACCTATATATATAGAATGTTCATTTAATATATTTGATACTTGATTATTCAAGTTATTAAATTTAATTTTTTCTTCCATTTCTGCTGGTGCTATTAATGACTCCTCCGTTTTAAAAGGTAATTTCATTATTCCTTCTATAACATCATTTAAACTACTAAATGATAAATTTTCTATTGGAACACTTATGATATTTCCTAATATTTCTATTATTTCTTCATCTTTTAATTGAAAAAATATATTTTCAATCTGACTTGCCAATAATAATTTGGCTGTAATATTATATTTCTTACCAACTTCTAAAATTTTTGCATTTATTGTAGGATAAGCCCCTTTATATTTATCATTCATTACAAAATTAAATTCTTTTACTGGGCATTTATCGTTCCAATATTCAATTAATCCATCCAAATCATTTTCAATTTTACTTATTGCTTCTGTTGCATCAACTTTTTCAGGAGCATATACTTGATAATATATTCCTTTTGACGGAATATATCCATCATTTTTTCTGTCTCCTATATTTCCTTGTGTTTTAATTGGAGTAAACTCGCTATCGTATTTATTCATTATGCTTGTAAAAAAGTTTTGAAATTCATATCCGTCTTTCTGGTAAATTTTCAGTTTAAAATATGCATGTGCTATATCTTTTTCTTGTATATTCATTTAAATATCTCCTTAAACTAATTAATATGATTATATAATAAACTTATTTTTTTTTCTACATTTTTTTATATATTTCAAATAAAATTTATATTTTATATATATCATATACGCATTATAAAAACAAGTGTTTTGTATTAAATTTTTAAATTTGCGGAAGGACTGTAATAAATATCAGTCCCCATTTTACTATCTTGCATATCTATCTTTATTCCTTTTATTTGTTTTGTTCATATCTTCTAGTTCTGCCTTTTGCATTTGTTTTTCAATTTTTACAATTTCCTTAACTTTTGGTATATCTTCTAAAATATAGTTTGCTGTTTTTACATTTTTTCTGTATCTATTTAAAATAGTAGTACAATCACTTATCTTTTGTTTATATTCTACTATTAACTTATCATCTTTACAATTTCTTAACTTGTTTCGATATTTTTGTCTTATACCTATAACCTCTTTAATATCTTCTTCAGTTCGTGAAATATAATCTTTTACATCTTCTGTTGTTTTTAGTTTTTCGCTTACAATAAGTCTAATTTCATTAGAATATCGTTCCATTTTTCTTACTTCTTGTTTCATTTCTGGAGATAGTGGCTGATGGTTTTCTCGTTTTGGTAATAATCCTAACAAATGAAATAGTAATAAAAAAAGTACATCAAATCCACTCATTTTACTAATATCTTTAAATTTTCCTTTATATTTATAAACTTTGTATTTTTGTTTTTTCTTTTTAGGGTGTATAAATTCCATATATCTATTTTGATAATAATATGGATTGTGTTCAACTT
>CAOSLI010000008.1 GCA_948524275.1 uncultured Clostridia bacterium | reverse complement strand
TAGCAAAATTAACAGTAGATAAGACAGCATTAGAAGCAGCAATAGCAGAAGCAGACAGAAAAGTAGAGGGAGACTATTTAGCATCAAGCTGGACAGAATTCCAAGAGGCATTAACAGCAGCAAAAGATATGAAAGAAGAAAAACAGTCAGAAATTAACCAAAAAGTTGATGCAATAAAAACAGCAATATCTTACCTACAAAGAGTAAAAGTAAATACATTAGCAGTAGACACATATGTAAACGGAAAAATTAGTATAGACTATTCAAACTGGGATGAATTTATGGCAGTAGTAAATTCTGTAAAATCTGAAAAATTACAAAGCGCATTTGATGCAAGAGTAAGTGAAGTAACAGGATTTGAGTTAAAAGAAGCAACTTTAACAACTGCACAAAAATCAGCAATTGATGGTAAGCTAAACACTTTAGTTTCAACTGATTATACAAACTGGGAAATTGTTACACAAGCAGCAAATAGAGCTAAAAAAGCATTACCAAGTCAATATGAACAAAAATTAGCTGAAATTGATGCAGCAATAGCTCAATTACAAGCAAAATCTTTTGAAAAGACAGAATTGAATAATGTAAATAATCAATTAAAAGGATTAAAACAAGCTGACTATACTGAGGCAAGTTGGACAAAATTACAAAATGCAATTAGTAAAGCAACAAGTACAACTTTACAAAGTGAATATGATGCTGTAAAAGGACAATTAACAATTGACATCTTGGTAAAAATTTCATCAAGTGATACAGAAGCACCAGTAATTCATATTAGTGATGGATATAGTGCAAACATGTCATTTGTTAGAGGCAATGTTAAGTTTGACTTTGACAAGGCAGTATATGTAACAGATAACTCAGGAGAACAAATTAAAGCAACTTATACAACAAATCTAAAACCAACAGACATTGGTTCATACACTGTAGTATATTCAGCAAAAGATTCTTCAGGAAACCAAGCAAACAATGTTACAATAAACATCAAGATTACAGCTGCTGCACCAACTATTGGTTACTACAATGATAAAAATATAAGAACAGAAATCCCAAGTGGAAGCAATGTATACTTTACGAGAGCCATTACAGTATATGTAGTTGATGGAACTGCTACGATAAGCAAAAATGATGGACCATTTGAAGCCTTTGCAGGTGATACATTAAGTGATGGTAAGTACACAATTAGAGCAGAAGCAGAAGGATGCCCATCATCAGAAAAGACATTTGTAATAGATACAAAAGCACCAACAGTAAATATTGAACAAGGATCTTATTTCACTACAAAAAGAACAATTAAGTTTAGTGATGAAAATGGTATCAGAGTAGCGAAACTAATTAAACTTGACTATGATCCAAATGTAGATGATCCAGAAGATCAGGAAAGAGACTTGAGTGGTTTAAGTCAATATAGAGTTGCGAAAAAGGGAACATATAAGTTAATATTAGAAGATATATATGGTAATGCTATTGATCCAATAACATTTGAAATAGATATCTAAAGCAACTTATTAAAATAGGTTATGCATAAGCATAGCCTATTTTTTTACTTTATGGGAAAAACACAGTTTATACAGAAGCGAATATTTATATAAAAATAGTCAAATATTTTGCTTTAAGCAATTACACGCAAATACTTACGGAAAATAAACTTTTGGAGATTTTTTTATTGACAGAAATGAAATGAATTGATATAATAATGAATATACATAAATGAACTAAGAACTGTTAATTTATAAAAAGTAAACGAAAGAGACAAGGGGGGATAAAAGTTGGGCCAAAAAAAGAAAAATTTGTTATTTATCATTACAACCATAGTAATAATTTTGATAGTTGTAATATTAGTTGTTATGAACAATGGGAAAAACAATAATATACCAGAGACAAACAGCTTAAATAATACAATAGAATTAAATGAACAGATAAAAGAACCACAAGACCCAGTAGATGAATTATTAACAGAACCAGTAGAAACGCAGACTGCACAATAACGTTAAAAGTTATAAAAATAATTTTAAAGGAGAAAAAAGATGAAAAAATTATTATCAGGTATTATTACAATTGCTTTATTTATTGGTATACTTAATGGAGGCACAAGTGAAACAACAAATAAGACTACGTTAGCAACTACAAGAAAAATAAATACACCAATGACAGTAAGTGAAAAAGGATCTATAATGGGAGATGTAGATCAAAATGGAAAAGTTGATGCACAAGATGCAGTACAAATACTTAAGTATGTAGCACATAATATTGAACTTTCTGAGGAACAATTAAAAGTTGCTAATACTGACGGAATTGGAAAAGTTGATGCACAAGATGCAGTTATGATTTTAAAATATGTTGCACATAACATAACTGAATTTCCAGGTAAATTAGAGGAAATTGATTTCTCAGCATTAAATGTAGCTAAGACAGATGCAGCAAAATATAAAGAAGCAGATTATTCAGTAGCAAGTTATAAAAAATTAAAAGATGCATTAGCAATGCCAGAAAAAACGCAAAAGGAAATAGACGCAAAGGTAAAAGCAATAAGAGATGCAATAGCTGGACTAACAGTAGATAAGAAGGCATTAAATACAGCAAAGACAGATGCAGCAAAATATAAAGAAGCAGATTATTCAGTAGCAAGTTATAAAAAATTAAAAGATGCATTAGTAATGCCAGAAAAAACACAAAAGGAAATAGATGTCAAGACAAAAGAAATAAGAGATGCTATATCAGGATTAAAGACAGATAAGACATCGTTAAATACAGCAAAGACAGATGCAGCAAAATATAAGGAAGCAGATTATTCAGTAGCAAGTTATAAAAAATTAAAAGATGCATTGGCAATGCCAGAAAATACACAAAAACAAATAGACGCCAAGGCAAAAGCAATAACAGATGCAATAGCTGGTCTAACAGTAGACAAGACAGCATTAAATACAGCAAAGACAGAAGCAGCAAAATATAAAGAAACAGATTATTCAATAGCAAGTTATAAGAAATTAAAAGACGCATTAGCAATGTCAGAAAAGACACAAAAAGAAATTGACAATAAGACAAAAGCAATAACAACAGCAATAGATGAGCTAAATACAGATACATCAAAACTAAGCGTTGCAAAAATAGAAGCTGCTAAATATGCAGAGGCAGATTATTCAGTAGCAAGTTATAAAAAATTAAAAGACGCACTAGCAATGCCAGAAAATACACAGAAAGAAATTGATGCAAAAGTAACAGCAATAAATAGTGCAATAGCTGGATTAACAGTAGATAAGACAGCACTAAATACAGCAAAAGATTTAGCAAAAGCAAAGAAAGAAGCAGATTATTCAGTAGCAAGCTATAAGAAATTAAAAGATGCATTAGCAATGCCAGAGAATACACAGAAGGAAATTGATGCAAAAGTAACAGCAATAAATAATGCAATAGCTGGATTAACAGTAGATAAGACAGACTTAAATACAGCAATAAATTTTGCAAAAACAAAGAAAGAAACAGATTATTCAGTAGCAAGCTATAAGAAATTAAAAGATGCATTAGCAATGCCAGAAAATACACAGAAAGAAATTGATGCTAAGACAACAGCAATCAATAGTGCAATTGATGGATTAACAGTTGATAAAACAGCATTAGTTGCAGCAAAGACAGAAGCAGAAAAATATAAAGAAGCAGATTATTCAGTAGCAACATATAAAATACTAACAGATGCATTAGCAATGCCAGAAAATAAGCAATCAGAAATTGATAACAAAGCAACAAAGATTACAGAGGCAATAAATAGCTTAGAAAAGAAACTAGCACATGTAAATGTAACACTAAGTGAACAAAATTCTGGAATAAAATATGAGAAAATTGCCAATATAGCAACAATAACATCAGGCGAAAAAGAAGAAAAAATAGATAAAGAAAACCTAGAATTTGAAGTAGTGTATACTGATAACGACGGAAACGAAATAAATGATCAAAATGCTATTAAAGAATTTACAGAAATCAATTTAACTGAAAGTGATAATGGAATTATAGTTGTTAACTTCAAAGGAAATAAAGCAGGAACATATGTAATAAATGCAAAAGTAGGAACTATAAATGGTTCAAAAGAAATAAAAGCTACAGTATCAGAAAGTACAGAATTAAATTATGCTAAATTAGTAGGGACTATACCAGAAAAAATAAGAGTAAATGACATACTAACAGAATTAGAAGTAAAATTCTATCATAAATATACAGACACTGATTTATTTGCAATAGACAGTGTATGGTCAAATACTTTAGAAATAGACAAAACAGGAATGGAAGTAACTCTATTAGATGTAAATAAGCAATCAATACCAACAGGAGAAAATAAAGAAGTTAAATACATAACAATAGAGTTTACAGAGGTTGGAACTTCAGCACTAAAAATAAAGTTTGGCGGAAAAACTATATTAGATAAGACATTTACAGTAAAAGCAATTCCACAATATTCAGTAAAATTATATGACAATCTATTTGCAACTGAAGGAACATCTCCAAATGAAATAAATACAATCAATTTATATACAACAGATGGACCACATGATCCATATTTAACAGATAAGGTTGATACTTCTTATGAAGATGAGGATGATGAAGGAAATCCAATTACAGTATCAGATTTTGATATATATACCAAGATTGCAATTTACTTAGTAGATATAAATGATGAGGAAGACAAAAAGAAAATAGATGCAGGTAATATCGTAAGTAATATAGCAGATGGAAAAATAAAGATTGGATTTTATGATGAAAACGGTATAGAGAAATTGAATAAAATAAAACCAAAATATTATACAAATTCTGAAGGCAAAATTGATTATATAGGAATCGCAATTTCAAACAAAAATAAAGCTCAAGAATTAAATAATGGAAAAATTAAATTTATATACGAAGGTAGAGAATATATATTTAATATTAATGCTCAATAACAACTAAAAACAACCAACTAATTATTAGTTGGTTGTTTTAATGTAAAACTAACAAATGCAAGATAAAAATTTACAAAAATGCAGTTATACAAGCACTTTAGAGTATAAAAAAGTTGATTTTGAATAAAATATATGGTATAATTAAAGAATGTGTGACAAAAAGGAGAGTGAATTTTTATTTTAAACGAAAATACAATATCATATCATATTACACAAAAGAAAAGTATTGTAGTAGTTATAATATTATTTATATCATTACTGTCAAACATAGTATTAGCAAAATATAAACCAGTATATAGCGTTACATTAAATGGGGAAAAAATGGGATATGTAAAAAGTAAATCAGAATTTTCAAATAAAATAGATAATGAAATTTTAAATTTAAAAGAATCAAATGTTGCATTTGTTGACATTGGAGAAATAAAATACGACTTTAAATTTATTCCAATATCTTTAATTGACGAAGATAAAACATTAAAAACGATTAAGGAAAGTTGCAAAAAAATATATAGAATATACGAAGTTGCAGATTGTAATTCACAAGATGTAGCATATACTAATACAGTAGAAGAAGCAGAAGAATTAGTTAATACATTAAAGCAAAACTATAATGAAATTGAACCAAATTTAAAGATATCAGAATTATATTTAGAAGAGCCTGTAAGTGAAGAAACAATTAAAACAGCTAAAGCGAATATTGAGCAAGAATTACAGGAAAAACTTAGTGAAAAAAGACAAATAGAGAAAAGAACAGTTAATGGCATATATCTAGCAAGTCTTCCTCTACAAGGTGGAACAATAACATCAAGATATGGAAGTAGGGAAAGCATTAGAAGTCATTCACATGCAGGACTAGATATTGCTTCAAAAAATGGTACGCCAATTTATGCTGTAGCAGACGGAACAGTTAAATTTGCAGGAAATTATGGTGGATATGGTAACTTAGTAATAATATCTCATGGAAATGGAGTAGAAACTTACTATGGACATTGTAGTTCAATTTGTACTACAGTAGGCACTAAGATCAACTCAGGAGATTTAATTGCAAAAGTTGGTTCTACAGGTAACTCAACGGGAAATCATTTACATTTTGAAATAAGGATAAATGGAACATCTGTGAATCCACAAAAATACATTTATTAATAAATTTAAAGCGGCTACTTATATGTAGTCGCTTTATTTAAAAATAAAAGGGGATGTTTTTGAATATAATCAGTATTCTTACTGATTTAATAGTATTATAAATAACTAATTTGTCTATTGTGTGAACTTGATGTGATATGTTTGAAAATTAAGGCTGTTCTCCTAAAGTAATAGATATATCTTGTTCTCTACCATCTCTTGAAATTGTTAAAGTTAGATTATCGCCTATTGAATGCGTTTCTTTTATAGCATTTAGTTCATTCATAGTTTTAATTTCCTTGCCATCAACTTTTATAATAACATCACCAACTTTAAGTCCAGCTTTCTCAGCAGGAGAAAAGTTTTCAATACTTCTTATATAAGCTCCAATAACTAAATGAGCAGAAGGATTTTGCTTTATAATCGAATCTGTTATGTCCATACCAACAATTCCAATATAAGGTCTCTTAACTTTATTATATGTGATTAAATCAGAGTAAATAGATTTTGTAGAATTAATTGGAATAGCAAAACCTAATCCCTCAACTCCTGTACCAGAAGCCTTCAATGTATTAATACCAATTACTTGACCTTTGCTGTTTACAAGTGCACCACCACTATTACCTGAATTGATAGCAGTATCTGTTTGAATTAGTGTGAAAGATTTCCCATCACTGTCTGTAATTTCTCTATTTAAAGCGCTAATTGAACCAGTAGTGATACTACTTTTCATCCCAAGAGGATTACCAATTGCCATACACCATTCTGCAACTTGAAGTGAATCAGAATCACCAAGCTCAGCCGCTGTTAATCCTTCTTTCTCAATTTTTATAACTGCTAAATCAGTTTGCTCATCAGTTCCAACAACTTTTGCTTCGTATGCTGTATCATCATTGTACAGTGAAACGGTTATTTTAGAGGCTTCACCAACAGCATAGAATGAATCAGAACTTGATGAATTTGTTGAAATAACGTGATTATTAGTTAAAATATACCCGTCTTTGCTAATAATTACTCCTGATCCTTCAGCCTTAGCAGTTGATACAACTTTAGAAAATAAAGTACTAATAGGATACTCCACAGAGATACCTACTATTGAAGGTAAGACCTTTTGGGCAACTGCAACTCCAGTATCAGAGAAGTTTGATAAAGATATCAAGCTTGTATTTACATTATTATAATTGACAGCCGAAGATGAATCTGGGGTAGTTGTTTCTGCTGATTTTCCTAATAATCGCTCTTTTATAGTTGGAACATTAAAACAAAGTCCCACTACAAGACTAGCTCCAAGAATACCACTTATAAATGGCACTAAAACTGATTTACCAAAACTGTGATTACTCGAATTCTTAGACTTTTGCTTTTTCTCTGAAGACTTTACTTCTACAAAGCCATTACTATTGTCTCCCATAAATATATTCCTTTCTAGCCAAAAATGGCATATACAAATTTTAATTTTATATATATTATGTTATAACTAAAATGTGATGAAATTGTGAAGAGACTGTTACAATTTAGTTACATTTTATTACCTTTTAAATTGGTATTGCAGTTTATATTAATATAGTATATAATTTGCTTAATAAAACTATAGGAGAATATATATGAGAAGAGAAAACGGTTTAAATATGATAGGAGTAATTATTATAATTTGTATAATAATTGCTGTAGTAGCAATTACAATTTTAAAAGTAAGACATAACATTAAAGCAGAAAATGTAAAAGAAATAAAAGCAAATATGCTATTGATTCAAGGTGCAGCAAAGGTTGCCAAACAGAATTCTGTAGCTAAAAAAACAGAAGAGCCATTAGTAGGAACTAAACTAAATCAAATAGAAGACAACGAAATTATAAATAATTTTAAAAGCCTAAATATAATAGAAGAAAATCAACATGAAAAATATTATATGTTAAATAATGACGATTTAGCAAAACTAAATATCAAAGTATGGAATGAAGATGAAGCTTTTTATTTGATAAACTATGATAATAATGAAGTGATTATTACATGTGGAGTTAATGGAAAATATAAATTGTCAGAAATGGAAGAAGAACATAATAACGAAAATAAAACAAATGAACAAGAAAATAATTAAGATTAAGAATAGAAATAAAAATTTACAATAAAGATAGGGAGAAAAAATTGAACGAAAAAGAAGAACAAAGATTAAATCTACTAAAAAAATATGAAGAGAATTTATATAATGAAAGCTATAAACTAATATGTCGGAGTTGATGAAGCAGGGAGAGGACCACTCGCTGGACCAGTTGTAGTTGGAGCAGTTATAATGAAACCAGAGTCTAAATTGGAGTGGATTAATGACTCTAAAAAGGTAACTGAAAAAAGGAGAGAAATATTATATGAAAAAATTACAGAAGAATCAATAGCTTGGGGAGTCGGAATTGTGTCAGAAAAGGATATAGATGAACTTAATATTTTAAATGCTACAAAAAAAGGACTTCATATTGCGATAGGTCAAATAATAGAGAAGCTGAATCAAAAGCCTGACATAGTAATAGTAGATGCGCTAAAAGAAATTGATACATTTGGAGTACCATATCAATCTATAATAAAAGGAGATGCAACTTGTTATTCAATAGCATGTGCATCAATAATAGCAAAAGTTACAAGGGATAGAATTATGAGACAGTGGGATGAAGTTTATCCAATGTATGGATTTGAAAAAAATAAAGGCTATGGTACAGCTGAGCATATAAATGCTCTAAAAAAGTATGGACCATCAAGCATACATAGAAAATCATTTATTACACATTTTATATAAAATATGAAGACAAGTAATATATTAAGAAGTAGGAGACACAAATGAGTATTTTAGATATAATTGCAAAAAAGCGAGATAAAAAAGAATTAAGTAAAGAAGAAATAGAATTTTTTATAAATGGATATACAGATGGCAGTATTGCTGATTATCAAGCAGCCGCTTTAGTTATGGCTATTTATATAAATGGGATGACTGATAGAGAAATAACTGATTTGACAATGGCAATGGCGTATTCTGGAGACGTACTAGATTTATCAGAACTTGGAGAAGTTATTGATAAACACAGCACAGGTGGTGTAGGAGATAAAATAACATTAATACTTATGCCAGTAATTGCAGCACTTGGTATTCCAGTTGCTAAAATGTCAGGAAGAGGACTTGGTTTTACAGGTGGAACAATAGACAAATTAGAATCGATACCAGGCTATAATACAGGAGTTGACATTGATACATTTATTAGAAATGTTAAAAGATGTGGGATAGCCCTTATGGGGCAAACCCTAAACTTGGCACCAGCAGATAAGAAAATTTATGGATTAAGAGATACTATTTCTTGTACAGACAGCATTCCACTTATTGCATCTAGTATTATGAGCAAAAAGATTGCAGCAGGAGCTAATAAAATTGTCATAGATGTTACATGTGGAAGCGGAGCATTTATGAAGAATAAAGAAGATGCTGAAAACTTGGCAAGTATTATGACTCAAATAGGAAAATTATCAGGTAAAGAAACAGTTTGTATCATAACTGATATGAATGAACCAGTAGGGTACAGTGTTGGCAATACTTTAGAAGTAATAGAAGCAGTAGATATTTTGAAAAATAAATATATGCCTAAAGATGTTAAACATATTATTGAAGAACTAGGTAGTAATATGCTTGTACTTGCAGGAAAAGCAGAAGACATCCAAGACGGTAAAAGTAAAATAATGGAAGCTATCCAAAGTGGAAGGGCATATGTAAAGTTATTAGAACTTGTTCAAAATCAAGGTGGAGACATCTCTTATATAGAAGATACTACTAAATTTGAAAGTGCAAAATATGTAATTCCCATAGAAGCAAGTAAGAATGGAACAATTACAGAATTAGATGCTTATGAAATAGGAAGGTTATCATGCTATTTAGGTGCAGGAAGACAAAGAAAAGAAGATAGCATAAATCCTAAAGTAGGATTTACATTTAATAAGAAAGTTGGAGACACAGTCCAATACAAAGACATAATTGGATACATTTATGCAGATGACGAGCAAAAAGCATATGAGGTCAAAGAACAATTACAACAGGATATTATGATAGATTAAATATAACTGAGGGGGCTTTTATGATAGAAGACAAGCTAACTAATTTAATTGTAGTAAAAAGAGATGGGAAAAAAGTTTCTTTTGATGGAACCAAAATAGCTATTGCTATAAAAAAAGGTTTTGATAGTATAGAAGGAAAATATAATGAAGACGATATAAGTAAAATTTACAACAAAGTAATTCAAAATATAATTGACCTTAATATAGATAAAATAAAAATAGAAAAAATACAAGATTTAATAGAACTAGAACTAAAAGAAAATGGATATAAAGATGTATATAATTCATTCGCAGAATATAGAGAGAAGAGATCACAATCAAGGGAGATATTTTTTGAAGAAAAAAGAAAACATAAATTTCTAAAGGCACTTGAAAAGTTAGGATTAAGAACGAAAGAAAATGCTGATTTTATAGTAGATACAAGAAATGCAATGCAAACTATGGAAGCATATGGAGAAACTATATCATCAGAGTTTACTACATCGTATTTAATGAAAAAGAAATTTTCTGAAGCCTATGAAAATGGAGATATATACATAAATAATCTTGAATTTTATCCAATGGGAACGACTGAAAATTGTCAAATAAATATTGAAAAGTTATTTAATGAAGGATTTAGAGCAGAAAATAGCTCTATGAGAGAACCACAAAACATTATTGCATATGCTATGCTTGCAGCAATTGCCATATTAGGAAATCAGAAGGATCAAAATGGAGGACAAGGGATACCAGCATTTGATTATTATATGGCACAAGGAGTACTAAAAACTTTTAAGAAAGAATTTAGACAAACAATATATGATATTCTAGAGTACACAGACTATGACAAATTCATTGCTATCAATGGAATAGAAAGAGAAATAGATAAACTTTCTACTATAGATTTTGATATAGAATTATTCTATAAATTTACCAGAGGTGCGGAAAGTTTAAAAACAATGTTTAGATTTGTATATGATAATGCAATGGAAAAAACTAAGAAATTGACATACCAAGCAATGGAGGCATTTGTACATAATTTAAATAGTATATGTAATTCTAAAATAACAACAATAAACTTAGGAACTGATAGCTCAGCTGAAGGAAGAATGATTACAAAAAACATTTTATTAGCTGTAGGACAAGGCGTTGGAGAAAATAAAGAAGCTGTTTCGCCTGTAATAGTTTTTAAAGTTAAATCAGGAGTTAATTATGAAGAAAATACTGTAAACCACGATTTACTACTTGATGCTTGTAAATTAGTAAATGCAAAAAAGAAGATAACATTCTCAATGTTAGACAGTAGTTTTAATGATTCATTTTATAAAGAGGGAGATTTTGATACAGAAGCAAGTTATTTAGAAGATGGGTCAAGAGTAATTGATAACTATGTAGATAATGACAAGGAAGTTTCAAGCGGCCGTGGAGTCCTTTCTTCGACTGCAATTAACCTACCAAGAATAGCACTAAAGCATAGGGAGAATATAGATGATTTTTGGCTAGAACTAGAACAAAAGATGGACTTAGTAAAAGAACAACTATTAGAAAGACTTGAAATACAAGGAAATAAGAAAGTGAGTAATTTCCCATTTTTAATGAAAGAAAATGTATGGATAGACTCAGAAAAATTAAAAGAAGATGATAAACTAAAAAAGATATTAAAACAGGGAAGTATGAAAATTTCATTTGTTGGACTAAATGAATGTTTAATTGCAATGACAGGAAAAAATCATGCAGATAGTAAAAAAGCACAAGAACTTGGGCTAAAAATAATTACAAAAATGAGAGAGAAAGTTGATGAATACTCTAGAAAATATAATTTAAATTTTGTATTAGCTGGAGAAAATAATTATAGTATTGCAAGAGATTTTATGGAATTTGATAGAGTTATATTTGGTAAAATAGATGGAGTTACAACCAAAGATAGTTACACTAATTCTTTTGAACTTCCTATGGAATATGATGAGGAAAAGAAAATAAAGATAGAAGCACCATATCATGAACTTACTAATGGTGGGCATATTACTGAAATATATAGCAAAGATATATTAGAAACAATAAAGAAACTACACAAGAATGAAATACGGATATGCTGTTATTCATTCGAAATAAAATATTTTATAAAAGCACAAGTCTACATAATTTGACATAAGTACTAAAATTTGTTATAATATATGTAATCTTTGCAACATCCTCTTAAGCTACAACAAGGGATTGCAGGAAAAATATTTTTATGGAGGAAAGAAAAATGGAAGGCATAGTAAAAATGCGGTATAGGACTAAGGCAGGGAAGCAGAAATTTTGGTTAATTGCAGTACTAATCGTGCTGCTAATGGGAGTTGTAGGTGCCATACTTGGTATAATTACATTGGGTATTCCACTGAACGAAACGGAATTCCAAGAATGTGTTAGCGTGGGCCAACAGGCATATGACCAAATAGGTAATGGTATGCTTGAAGTTCCGGCAGGGTATGTTTTTGAGAAAACTGAAACCCAAATCAGAATTACTAAAGAACACCGAACAGGTAGCGCAACGGCAATACTGCAAAATGGTGAGCTAGTGTTTGAACATAAGGATGAGATATTACAGACGCTTTTCTTAGCTTTTATTATATCATTGGTCTTTATGATTATAACCTGGTTTATATTGGATAGTATTGCTAAAGCATTGCGAATTAAATAATTATCCGCGCATGAAAGGAGCGATGTATCGCTCCTTTTGTGTATATTAAAATTTTATACATAACTTAAATGGTAAATAAAAAAGATGTAAAATAAAATAATTAAAAATGGTTGACACTAAGTAAATTTTATGATAAAATAATTTAGCGTATGTACTTATAAGCATACGCTAAAAAAGATTTTACGCTGGAGGTGTATTTAAATGGCAACAAAAGGAGCAAGAGAACATATAACTTTAGAGTGTACAGAATGTCACAATAGAACATATGTTACAGAAAAAAATAAAAAAAATAATTCAGAAAGACTTGAATTAAAAAAGTATTGTAAATTCTGCAAAAAGACAACAGCACATAAAGAAACAAAATAAGTTCTTTAAAGGAGAATGAAAAATGGCTAAGAAGAATAATAAGAAACAAGTTAAAACAAAGAAAGTAGTTAATAAAGCTACTACACCTGCAGAGGAAAAAGTAGAAGAAGTTAAAGAAACTGAAACTCCAATAGCAGATAACAAAGCTGAAGCTAAAGAAGGCAAAAGTGCTAAACTAGAAAAAAATGCAAGTAAAGATAAAAAGGAAACCAAAAAGATTGATGATAAGAATAAAAAAAGATGGTTTAGAGACTTCAGATCTGAATTAAAAAAAGTTAACTGGCCAACAGGAAAAGAGTTATTTAATAATACAGCTGTTGTTTTAATGGTGGTAGTTGTAGTATCTGTTCTAATATTTATATTGGATTTAGCATTCGGTGCTTTAACTAAATTTGAAGTTAAGCAAATTGAAAAATTCAAGAATGAAACGTCTAATAGTATAGTAGAAAATGTGTCTAATGAAAATCAGACTATAGGAGATAATAATACAGAAACAGGAACTACAGAAATAGACCTTACTCCAGGAAACAACTAAACTAAGTCAAAAATAGAAGGAGGCTAAAACATGTCTCAAAAAGATTATGATTTAAAACCTAGATGGTATGTAGTTCATACATATTCTGGATATGAGAATAAAGTTAAGACTGATCTCGAAAAAACAATTAAGAATAGGGAATTGCAAGAGTTTTTCTTTGATATAATAGTACCAATGGAAGAACAAATAGAAATAAAAAATGGAGAAAGAAAGACTAATTTAAAGAAAGTATTCCCTGGATATGTACTAATTAAAATGATTGTTACAGAAGAAACATGGTATATTGTTAGAAATACTAGAGGAGTAACAGGTTTCGTTGGATCAGGAACAGACCCTATTCCGTTAACAGAATCTGAAATTAGAAAAATGGGATTTGACATACAGTCTATAAATGTTGATTATGAGATAAATGACCAAATAAGAGTTATGAATGGACCATTTGCTGATTTTACAGGAAATGTTACTGAAATTAATAAAGACAAACATAAAGTTAAAGTATTAGTATCAATGTTTGGAAGAGAAACTCCAGTTGAACTAGATTTCTCAGAGGTAGAAAAAATCAAATAAAAGTTACATTTAACATATGTTAATAATATACATATGGATAGTAAATTACTATTGTTAAAATGAATTAGGTAAACTAATTCCTTTTATATAAATTATTTTTAATATATACAAACTAAAGGAGGTGCAAAATAAAATGGCAGGGAAAGATAACAAAGAAGTAAAAGATATTATCATCAAATTACAAATTCCAGCAGGGAAGGCAACACCAGCTCCACCAGTTGGACCAGCATTAGGTGGTAGTGGAGTTAACATCATGGATTTCGTAAAGCAATTCAATGATAAAACTGCAAAACAAGCAGGTTTAATTATTCCAGTTGTAATTACTGTTCACAAAGATAAATCTTTTGACTTTATTACAAAAGAACCACCAATGGCTGTATTAATAAAAAAATCAGCTAAGATTGAAAAAGGTTCAGGAAAGCCAAACAGAGAAAAAGTTGCAAAACTTTCAAAAGCACAAGTTGAAGAAATTGCAAAAACAAAAATGCCAGATTTAAATGCTGCTTCATTAGAAGCTGCTATGAGTATGGTTGCTGGAACAGCTCGTTCAATGGGCGTTACAGTAGAAGACTAATTTAAAATTGGGAGAAACTTAAAAATATGTTTCGCAAGTACCAAAGGAGGGTAAAATGAAAAGAGGAAAGAGATACCAAGAAAGTGCCAAATTGGTTGACGCTAAGAAATTATACTCAGTTAAAGAAGCAATTGATATAATTGAAAAAATGCCTAAGCCAAAATTTGACCAAACAGTTGAATTACATGTAAAATTAGGTGTTGACTCAAAATATGCTGATCAACAAGTTAGAGGTACAGTAGTGCTTCCAAATGGAACAGGTAAAACTCAAAGAGTTTTAGTATTTGCTAAAGGACCAAAAGCTGAAGAAGCAAAGGCTGCTGGAGCAGATTTCGTAGGAGCAGAGGAATTAATACCTAAAATTGAAAAAGAAAACTGGTTTGAATATGATGTAGTTGTAGCAACACCAGATATGATGGGTGTTGTAGGAAGATTAGGAAAGGTATTAGGACCAAAAGGTTTGATGCCAAACCCAAAATCAGGAACAGTAACAATGGATGTTACAAAAGCTATATCAGAAATTAAATCTGGTAAAGTTGAATACAGATTAGACAAGAATAATATTATCCACTTAGGATTTGGTAAAGTTTCATTTGGTTCAGAGAAATTAATCGAAAACTATGAAACAATTATAGCTGCAATTATTAAAGCTAGACCAGCAGCAGCTAAGGGACAATATATAAGAAGTATATCAATAGCACCATCAATGGGACCTGGTTTGTATATAGACCAAAAATAATTTATAATAGCCATAGACAGTAGGCATGAACTTAAGTCCTACCGAGGTGAAGTAGAAGAGATTTAAAATCAATCTATTAGCCTCATGGCTATATAGGTTGATTTTTACTTTATAAAAATAATAGTTTTAGGAGGTGAAAAAATGGCAAGCAAAGAAGTTATTGCAAAGAAGGAAGCAGAAGTTAAAGACTTAGCAGAGCATCTTAAAGGAGCAAAACTTATACTTTTAGTTGATTACAGAGGTACAAACGTTGAAGAAGATACTAAATTAAGAAGAAGCCTTAGAGAAGCAAATGCTATAAGTAAAATAACCAAGAACAATATAATTAAAAGAGCGTTAGAATTAAATGGTGAAGCTGGTTTAGACTCAGTTTTAGAAGGACCAACAGCTTTAGTATCAGCAAATGAGGATTATCTAGCACCTTTAAAAGTAGCTTACAAGTTCTCAAAGGAACATGAAAACTACAAGATAAAAGGTGGTATGATAGATGGAAAAGTTATGAGTGTAGAAGAAATAATCACTTTAGCAAAACTTCCATCAAGAGAAGAACTTCTTTCAAAACTTGCTGGTTCATTGTTACAAACAATATCAAAAGTTGCAGTTGCAATTGATCAAGTAAGAATAAAGAAAGAAGCAGAAGCTTAAGTTTACTAGCGTTTAGAATTTTAGCTTAAAATAAAATTCAAATTAAAATATAACCTAATAGGTTAAAATAGTAATGTAAACTGCCATGTTTACATAGAAATAAGGAGGAATTTAAAATGGCAAAAGTTGATGAAATATTAGAATCAATAGACAGCTTAACAGTAGTTGAATTAGCTGATTTAGTTAAGAAAATAGAGGAAAAATACGGAGTATCTGCAGCAGCAGTAGCAGCACCAGCAGCAGGTGCAGGAGCAGCAGCAGGAGCCGAAGCAAAATCAAGCTTCAATGTTGTATTAAAAGATGCAGGAGCACAAAAAATACAAGTAATTAAGGTAGTTAGAGATGCTACAGGATTAGGATTAAAAGAAGCTAAGGATTTAGTTGATGGAGCTCCTAAGACAATAAAAGAAAATGTTGCAACTGAAGAAGCAGAAGAATTAAAGAAGAAATTTGAAGAAGCTGGAGCAACAGTTGAATTACAATAATTTTACATTGTAAATATAGAAAATACCAATGCATAAGTATTGGTATTTTTTTGTATGGTATTGACAAATACATAAATTTAACATTATAATATGAAAGTAAAATTATATAATTGTAGTTTACTATAGAGATTGGAAGGACAATATTTTATGAAAATATTATTAGATGCTATGGGTGGAGATAACGCACCTGACGCAACAATAAAGGGTGCTGTAGCAGCAATAAATGAGATAGAAGCGGAACTTGTATTAATAGGAAAAAAGGACATTATAGAAGCAAAGTCTGAAGAATTTTTTGGAAAAACGTTAGAAGAAATATCTGATAGAATTACTATACATAATGCAGAAGAAGAAATTGAAATGGAGGACATTCCAACACAAGCAATTAAGAATAAAAAAGATTCTTCAATGGTTGTGGGATTTAATATGCTAAAATTAGGTGAAGGAGATGTATTTATCTCAGCTGGAAATTCAGGAGCATTGTTAACAGGAGCAACATTATTAGTTGGAAGAATAAAAGGTGTAGATAGACCAGCTCTAGCAGGAATTTTGCCAGCATATCATGGAAAATTAGTGCTAATGGATTGCGGCGCAAATACAAATTGCAAGCCTATTAATTTGCTTCAATTTGCACAAATGTCAAGCATATATATACATAATACATTAGGAATAGAAAATCCTAAAATAGGGCTTTTGAATATAGGCACAGAAGAAACAAAAGGCAATGATTTAGTAAAGAATTCATATCAACTACTTAAAAAATATTCTTCTGAATTAAATATTAACTTTGCTGGAAATATAGAAGGACGCGAGGCATTTTTAGGTGAAATAGATGCAATAGTTGCGGATGGATTTACAGGTAATGTATTTTTAAAATCCGTTGAAGGTCTTGGAAAATTTGTAAAAAAGTCATTAAAAGAAAGTATGATGCATAATATTTTGAGTAAGATTGCAAGCATTCCATCACTTCCATCTATAAAAAGATTTGCAAAATCCGTTGACTATAAAGAATATGGTGGAGCATTATTTTTAGGAGTACAAAAGCCAGTTGTAAAGGCACATGGAAGCAGTGATGAAAAACTGTTTAAGTTTACAATAAAACAAGCAGAACAATTTGTAAACAATAAAGCTGTAGATAAACTTACAGAAATTTATGAATCTAACGAAAATAAAGAAAAAATGCAGGAAATTAAAGAATTTATTACTAAAATTGAAAACAAAGAGTAGAAAATAAAATACAGGCTAAAAAATTTTATAAAAAATGCTTGACAATTAAATGCCAATGTATTATTGTATGGTTATGATGAATTTAAAATTTAGGAGGTGACTTAACGTTATGGGTTCAGAAGAAATAATGGAAAAAGTAAAAAAAATAATTGTTGAACAATTAGGTGTTAGTGAAACATCTGTTACAGCAGAAGCATCATTTATAGATGATTTAGGTGCTGACTCACTAGATATTGTTGAATTAATAATGGCTCTTGAAGAGGAATTTGATATAGAAATTCCAGATAGCGAAGCTGAAAAAGTTGCAACAGTTGGTGATGTTGTTGATTATATAAAAAATCATGTAGCATAAATGAAAAAAGAAGGCATAACCTTCTTTTTTTATGTGCAATTAATAAATCTAAACACCAATTTTGCTTGACATAGTAAAGTCGCAATAATATAATGTAGAAAAAGCTTTAAAGGGAGAAGGTACAAATTTTAATATGACAATAGAAGAAAATATAGGATACAATTTTAAAGACAAGGCACTTATTGAAGAAGCACTAACTCACACATCATATGCAAATGAAAACAACGTAAAAAGCAATGAAAAGCTAGAATTTTTAGGAGACAGTATCTTAGAGTTTATTTCAAGTAAATATTTATATAATAAGTTTCCAAATCTAAATGAAGGTGAACTTACAAAAGTAAGGGCTACGGTTGTATGTGAAGATAGTTTATATGAGGTTGCAAAAAAGCATGAGATATCTGAGTATATCAAAGTTGGAAGAAGTGAAAGAAGCAATGGTGGAAACAATAGACCAGCAATTCTGGCAGACAGTATTGAAGCTATCATAGCTGCAATTTATTTTGATGGAGGACTTGATAAAGCAGAAAAGTTTATAATAGATAATCTAGAAGAAGCAATGAAATCAGCTAGCAAAAATGTTGGAGTAAAAGATCATAAGACTATGTTACAAGAAAAACTTCAGCAAAATGGAGATATAGATATAGAGTATAAAATAATAGATGAGCATGGACCAGACCATGATAAAACTTTTACAGCAGAAGTAATAGTAAATCAAAGAATTCTTGCAACAGGAATTGGGAAGAGTAAAAAGCATGCAGAAATGCAAGCAGCACAAAAAGCGCTAGAAAGTCTAAATAAATAGTGATAAATCAAGGCATATTATGGAGGAATTATATATGAAGAAAGAATACATTATACCAATATTTGTTCCGAACTTAGGATGTCCAAATGAATGCACATTTTGCAATCAAAAAAAGATTAGTGGACAGCAAACTAATGTTACGGAAACTGATGTTACAGAGACTATAGAGTATTATTTGAAAAATTTTAAAGACGAAAGTAAATACATAGAAGTAGCCTTTTTCGGTGGAAGTTTTACAGGAATAGATATAGAAATTCAGAAAAAGTTATTAGAAGCTGCAAATAAATTTATACAAAATGGAAAAGTTGGAAGCATAAGAATCTCAACAAGACCAGACTACATAAATAAAGATATACTTAAGATACTTAAGAGATATCATGTAAAAACAATAGAACTTGGTGTTCAGTCATCTAATGATTATATTTTAAGAAGAAGCAAGAGAAATCATACATTTGAAGATGTAATTAAAGCATCAAAACTAATTAGAAGATACGGATTTAAGCTTGGACATCAAATGATGATAGGACTACCAGAAAGCACAGAGTTAGATGAGATTAATACCGCAAAAGACCTAATAAAATTAAAACCAAAGATGATTAGGATATATCCGGTGTTAGTAATTAAAGGTACAGAATTGGAGTATGAATATAGAGAAGGTGAATATAAACCTCTTACAATCGAACAAGCCGTAGAAAGAGCAAAGGAAGTTACATATTTGTTTAGAAAAAAGAAAATAGATGTAATTCGTGTAGGACTTCAAAATACAGAGGAGATTACTGATCCTAATCAAGATGGTAGTGAAGTAGTAGCAGGTCCATATCATCCAGCATTTAGACAACTTGTTGAAGCGGATATGTGGTATGACAGCATTGCAGAAAGAATTAGACATATTAATACAAAAGTTAAAGAAGTTGAGATAGCCGTTAATAATGAAGATGTTAATAATGTTGTAGGACACAAGAGAGAGAATATTGCAAAACTTAAAGAATTCTATGATGTAGAAGTATCTGTAAAGCAAAACGAAGGACTTAAACCAGGCAAATTTGAAATTAAAGTATTATCAACATACTAGATTCTAATTAAAATTATGATATAAGAATAGGAGCAAAAATGAAATACAAAATAGAAGCAGAATCATTTGAACCAAAAGATGTATTTGAATGTGGACAATGTTTTAGATGGAATGCAAATCAAGATGGTACTTATACAGGTGTATTTGGAAACAATGTATTAAATGTAAAAAAAGATAGAAACAAAATTATTTTTACAGGAACTTGCAAATATGAAGATGAAATAAAGAGATATTTTGATTTAGATAGAGATTATAAACAAATAAAAAATAGCCTAAGTATAATAGATGATAATCTTAAAGAAAGTATAGAATATGGGCAGGGGATTAGAATTCTTAATCAAGATTTATGGGAAACAATTATATCATTTATAATATCAGCAAACAATAATATACCAAGAATAAAAGGAATTATAGAAAGGCTTTCAAAAAAATATGGAGAGCCGATTGAATATGAAAAAGAAACATATTATTCGTTTCCAACACCAGAGCAGCTTTCTAAAGCAAGCATAGAAGATTTAAGAAATCTAGGACTAGGATTTAGAGATGTTAGAATATATGAAACAACCAAATTAGTCTTAGAAGGTAAAATGAACCTTAAAAATTTATATGATATGAATACAAATGATGCAAGAGAAGAATTACTCAAACTATCAGGAGTAGGACCAAAAGTAGCAGATTGTATATTACTATTCTCTGATTTAAAGAGGTTTGATGTATTTCCTATAGATGTATGGGTAAGAAGAGTTATGAATGAGCTTTATATTCACCATGAAGATGAAAATAAAGTCAATAAAAAAGAAATACAAAAAATTGCAGATAGAATGTTTGGAAATATGCAAGGACTAGCACAGCAGTATTTATTCTATTTCCGTAGGGAAAATTGAGCATAAACACAACAAATATTACAAAAAAGGAGGGACTGTTTTGAAAATTATATATGGAGTTTCAGGAACTGGAAAGAGCAAATACATATTTGACCAGATAAAACAATCAGTATCTGATAAGATATATATAATTACTCCAGAACAGTTCTCTTTTACTGGCGAAAGAATGTTATTAGATACGCTTGAAGAAAAAGCTACTTTAAAAGTCGAAGTACTTTCATTTGAAAGAATGGCATATAGAGTAATTAAGGAAATGTATGGACAGATATATAGTATCGGAAAATCAGAAAAATCAATGATAGCATATGATACTTTAAATAAAAATTCTAAAGACTTGAAATTCTTGGGAAAATCATTAGAAAATGTTGATACCATACTAACGCAAATAACTGAATTTAAAAAACATAATATTACAGTAGAAAAATTAGAGAATCAAGTCACTAAAACAGATGATGAATACCTAAAGATAAAATTAAATGATATGCTAATTATGTATAAGAAGGTAGAAGAGAAGATTGGAGATAGGTTTGTTGATGAAAATAATTTGCTAACAATACTATCTGAAAACATAGAGCAGAGCCATCTATTTGATGGAGCATTATTTTATATTGATGAATTTGCAGGATTTACAAAACAAGAATATGAAGTAATTTCTAAGCTAGACAAAATTGCAAAAGAATTATACATAACAGTATGTACAGATACACTTAATGTAGAAAAACCACCGGAAGCAGATATATTTTATGACAATAAGCAAACAATTCAAACTTTGTGCAATATAAACGAACTAGATAAAGATAAACAAATAAATCTTAAAGAAAGATATAGGTTTAAGAATAAAGAACTAATGCACTTAGAAGAAAATCTATATGCAATACCATTTAATACATATAATGAAAATTTAGATAATATTAAGTTATATGTAGCTGAAAATCAATATTCAGAAATTCAGCATGTTGCAACAAACGTGCTAAAATTAGTTAGAGATGAAGGCTATAGATACAAGGATATTGCAGTTATATGTAAAAATATAGATACATATGATAGTCTATGTAAAGCTATTTTTGAGGAATACGATATACCAGTTTTTATAGATAGCAAAAAGGATATAACACAAAATAGCTTTATAAAATATGTTCTTGGGATATTTGATATATTTTCAAAAAATTGGTCATATGAAGCAGTATTTAATTATATAAAATCTGGACTAATATATGTAGACAGTATTTATGAACTTGAAAATTATTGCTTAAAATGGGGAATTCAAGGCAAGAAGTGGTATGATACCCCATGGAATTACGAAAAAGATGATAAAGCAAATAATTTTATCCAAGAACAAGAAATTATTATAAAACCATTACTTGATCTAAAAGAAAAACTAAAAGGAAGAAAAAGTGCTAAAAATATTAGTTACGAAATTTATCAATTTATTAAATTAAAAATTGATGAAACACTTAAGCATTATAATGAAATAAAATTGGCAGAATCTCAAAATAAAAGGAAAGAACTGGAGGATATAATTCAAGCATATGAAATAGTCATTTCTGTATTGCAAGAAATAGCAGAAATCTTTAATGATGAACAATTTAGCTTTGAGGATTATGCAAAACTTTTGAAAACAGGATTGGCTACAAAAGAATTAAATCAAATACCAGAAGGTCAAGACAAAGTAATAGTAGGAGATGTAAATAGAAGTAAGAGTCATAAAGTAAGAGCAGTATTTATAATTGGAGTAAACGATGGAGTTTTTCCAAGCAATATGACATCAGAGGGATTTTTTAATGACAAGGATAGAGAGAGATTAAAAAAAGAAGAATTTGAATTAGCAAAAGGAATAAGAGAAAAGTCATACGAAGAAAACTTTAATATATATAAGGCATTTACTACAGCAGAAGAAAAAGTATTTATATCATACAGTAATAGCGACCCAGATGGTGGAACTCTTAGAAGGTCAATTATAATATCAAAGCTAAAGAGGATATTTCCTAAACTCGAAGAAGAAAAAATGGAAAAAGATGAAGTACTCACAAAGCAAATTACATTCTCTAAACTTTTGAATAATTTGGAAAAAGAAGAATGGTTTGAAGTTTATGAGTGGTATAAAAAAAATTATTCAGATAAACTTGAAGCAACTATATCAGGACTAACATATTCGAATTTGCCAGAAAAACTAAATAAAGAAAATGTAGAAAAGTTATATGGAAACAATTTGAAAACAAGCATTTCAAAGATGGAAAGCTTTAGAGGATGCCCATTTTCATATTATTTAACATATGGACTTAAATTATCAGATAAAGAAAAATTGACTATTAACCAACTAGATACAGGTAGCTTTATGCACAACGTAATAGATGAATTTTTTAGACGTGTAGAAAACATTAAAGAAGTTACTGATGAAGAAATGCAAAAAATAATCGATGGCATTGTAGATGAAAATGTTGGAATGGGCAGTAAGTTTGGAATGACAGCAAAATATAGAACATTAGTAAAAAGATTAAAAAAAGTTTTATATACTTCACTAAAATATATAGTTAAGAGTCTTAAAGACAGTAGCTTTGAAGTCCTTGGAAGTGAGATTAGCTTTGGAAGAGGAAAAAATCCCCCAATGGAAATCTTGCTAGATGACGGAAGAAAAATACTAATTGAAGGAAAAATTGATAGAGCTGATATCGCAAAGATGCCAAATGGAAAATACATCAGAATAATTGACTATAAGTCTTCTTACAAAGACATTGATTTAAATAAAGTAATTGTTGGATTGCAACTTCAACTAATTACATATGCAAATGAAACAAGTAAAATTAATGATGCGATTGTGGCTGGAATGTTATATTTTCCATTATTAGAGCCAACTGTCATAAAAAATAACAGAGATATTAGCAAAGAAGATATAGAAAATATGATAAGAGAAGAGTATAAAATGAAAGGGCTAGTTCTAGCTGATGTAAACATTATAAAAGCAATGGACAATAAAATTTCTGAAGGAAAGTCAGATATAATACCAGTAACAATGAAAAGCCAAGATGAGATAGATGAAAAGCGATCATCAACACTAAGCAAAGAAGAGTTCGAAAACTTATTAAAGTATTCTAATAAACTTATAGGCAAAATTGCAAAGGAGATTTTAGGAGGGACAATTGATATAAAGCCATCATATAGCATAAAAGATAAGATATCCCAATGCAAATATTGCAAATATAAATCAATATGCGGATTTAATCCGAAGAACAAAGGTAACAACTATAGGTTTGTTCCTAAAGATAAAAAGGAAGATATTCTAGAAAAAATTAAAGAAAATCATTAAAAAAACTTGCGTTACTTATAAATTAATGTTATAATAATCAATGTTATAGTTTAATATGCTAAGAGGAGGTGCAAAAAATGCCAAATATTAAATCAGCTATAAAGAGAGTAAAAGTTATTGAAAAGAAAACATTAAACAATAATATGATAAAATCAGAAACAAAAACAGCAATCAGAAAATATGAAGAAGCTAACTCTAAAGGAGATAAATCAGCTGCAGAATTATTAAAAGTAGCTAAGAAAAAAATTGATCATGCAGCATCAAAAGGTGTTATTTCTGAAAATGCAGCTTCTAGAAAAAAATCTAGATTAGAAAAGAAACTAGTTGCTAAAGCAGAACCAAAAAAAGCAACAACAAAAAAAGTAGTAGCTAAAAAAGTAGCAGAAAAAACTGCAGAATAATATATAAACCAAAGGGAGGAACATGTCCAAACTTTGGTTTATTTTTTATTGTAAAAATTCATACCAAACTTTTATATCCGTAAGAAGACAAACGAAAAAAGAACCTAATTATGACAAAAGTGTAAAAGAAAAGACATAAAAATGTAAAATTCTAATAATTGACGAAAATGATCCAGATATAGTAAAATTAAAAGAAATACTAATATGATAATACGAAGATAAGGAGGCTAAATTAATGGTCAATAAAACAGCAACAAAACTCCTGTATATATTAATTACTGCAATATGTATTGCAGCCATAATAGTTGGAGTATATGCACAATTTTTTAAAAAGAAGAAAGAAGAAGACTCGAATTTAAACATAATAGTAGGTAATACAACTATTAGTAACCCTACCCAAGTAGAAATAAAAGAAGCATTTAAGTTATTATTTACTAATGAACTTTTCGGACCTGAAAGTGATTTTACAAATATCGAGAAATTAGATGAAAATAAAGGAATAGTTTATAGCGGAATTGATAAATATACAATTACAAAAGAAGACAGATATGATATTGTAGCAACTATTCCAATGATTAATATAAAAGGAAGTATAACAGAGAAATATAACGAAACAACTCAAACTATATTCGTAGATAAAATAAATGACATTATTCAGAATTCACAAATTAATACAATTATGGATGTAAAATATACAGCATATATAAATGATGATATATTATCAGTTGCAATAATGGCTTCAATTAAAGAAGGAAACAGTGCACAGAGAGTTCTCATACAAACATATAATTATAACTTAAAAACAGGAAGAGAAGTAAGAATTTATGATATACTAAAAAATAGACAGTTAGAAGAAGATGCAATAAATAGAAGAATAAAATCAGTTGTAAAAAAAGCAGCAGAAGATGCTCAGAATATACAAGGAGCAGGATATGATATTTACACAAGAAATCTAGAAAGCAATATATATGATGTAGCTAATGTTGCAAATTTCATCCAAGGACCCAATGGAGAGCTTTATATAATTTATGCATATGGAAATCAGGCTTTTACATCTGAAATGGATATAATTCAAGTTTAGCAATTATAGAAACAAATTTTAGGCAAAAAAATTGATATAAAACAGTTTACATAAACGACAAAATATGCTATAATAAAATTGTCGAATAATATATATATTTAAAGGGAGGATTTATATGAACATTAAGACTAACAAAAAATTAAAAAGTTTTACAGCAAAGTTTACAGCTATCTTAGTACTTTTAGTTTGTTCACAATACATTCTTACAGGAGTATATGTAGGAAAAGAGATAATTGGTGGAATAACCAAGAGAAAAGTACTATCAAGCGTATCAGCAGCTACAGATAATAATAACTTAGAAGACCCTAATGCGGGAGAATACTTACGTTTATCTAATACAAAAACAGAAAATAGCATACCATACCGTAGTGAATCACATGCAGGATGGGGGTCACTTAAAGTAAACCAGGATTCGAACGGAAATAAGTTATCAGTAAAGATAGAAGGGGCATACTATCCATTTGATTATGGTATATGGGCACATGCCTCATCAGAATTATACTATGATGTAAGTGAATATAGTGAAAAATATCATTACTTAACACTATATATGGGTATAAATCAAACATCAAATAGTGGTAATGGTGTTAAAGTTATGATTTATACATCAAATAAAGATCAATTTTACACAACTGGTTCACAAAATTGGGATTTAAAGAACACAGAGAGTTATGAAAATGTAATTATGCCTGGACAAAATGCAGTATTTGAAAAGATTGATATAAGAGGAGCAAAATATTTAAGAATTTCAGGATATGATAACAAAGGTAATGGAAACGACCATCTTGTATATATAAACCCAATGCTTATTACAGATGACTATGAAGAGAACCAAGGCTCATCATTTTTAAGTGTAGAAGAATGTGATAAGAAAATAAAAGAATATGCTAACAAAAATTTATCTGACCCAAAATATGAACAATTATTATTACAAAGAAAATTTGTTAGTAGTGTAGGAAACTATGCTTTAAAAAGATTTATAGAAGAAGATCCATCAAATGAAGAGACAATTAACTGGTTAATGAACGATGTGGAAAATCTACGTTATTACATATTAGGAGGAGCTCCTAGTGGAAGTTATTATAACTCATTAAAAGAGCTTACTAAACTACTTAAAGCATACAAAAGCGATTTTAACGATCAAACACAAATTTCAGATGCAGGAAAGACATTATTAGCAAAGAAAAACTTAAACTGGCCTACAGCTAAAGGTAATTTATATAAAAGAATGGCAATAACACTTTCACTAACTCACTCTGCAAGAGTAGGGTTATGGATGCAAAACTCACAATATAACCAATCAGACTCAGTAAATCGTTACAAGATATATAAAGATTTATATAATAATGGACAGTTTAAAGCAACTGATACAGTAGATATGACATCTTGGTTTGAAACATTTAAAATAGAAGAAATGAGATGGGTTTTAGGTGTAAATCTTGACGACGAAGAAATTGTATGGCTAAATGAATATACACAAACAAGAATAGATGCACAACCAGGTAGTGTATGGGGCTTACTTACACCACACCCATATATGGCATATGTATGGCCAAATTATGCAAACCCAGTATATTATAATGAAGAAAATAAGGAATACTTTAATGAATTATTTAAAACAGTAAAGAAAAATGCAGATGGAACAACAACTGAAAAAGGATTATTTGAATACATACCATACAGAAATGGTACTCCATATACATATAAATTATGGATGAACTTTAGAAATAAATTTGGTACTGGAGCAGTTTGCGGTGGTATATCAAAATCAGGACACTGTATACGTGGTGTAAACAGTATACCATCAGCAGTTATCGGACAACCAGGGCATGCAGCACTACTTTACTTTAACCAAAATGCAGAAGGAATAGCTACATGGGGAATTGATAATGATGTATCTGGATGGGTAAACTCAGAAAAAGGTGAGAGAATGCCTCTAGGATGGGGAAATGATAGAACTTATAAAGGCCAATGGAATGTTCCATATGTCTTAATGGCACAAGATGCACTAAATGATTATAACAATCTAGTAAAAGCAGAAGAATTATTAATGACAGTAGATGTATATAAGGGTGACAATGCAAAACAAGAGGCAATATATAGAGAAGCAATAAAAACTCAATCAATTAACTTAGATGCTTGGGCAGGTTTAGCTAAACTATATGTAGCAGATGAAACAAAGACAGAAGAACAAATATATAAATTAGCAGAGGAAATGATGAATGCTACAAAATGTTACCCATTCACAATGTACGATTTATCAAAATATATTAGTAGAAGATTAACAAGTGTTGAATATAAATTTAAATTTACATTACTACAAACGCGTATTCTGGAAGAAGGTAAATCATACAAAGGAACAGCAACTGTATCTCCAGCAACAACAAATAGATTAGCAGCGCATTTATTAGGACAAATAGACAATAGTCTAGCAAAATTCTCATTTGATGGAACTGACGCAGGAAAAATAGTATTATCAAGTAGATTTGACGGAAATGGTGTACGTTGGGATTACAGCTTAGATGGAAAGAAAACATGGACTGAAGTATCTTTTGATGGTAGTGAAGAACATAAACATCAATTGACGGAAAAGGAACTAGCAAGCATAACATCAGAAAATGACATATATGTACATATTGTAGGTGTAAACTATAATGAAGAGAATTTATATAAAATAGATATACTTGAATCAACTGGTTTGCCAGCTACATTATATGCAAATGATTTAGAAAACAGAATAATAGCAGTAAACTTAACCACAGAGTGGAGATATAAGGAAACTGATAGATGGACTAAATACAGCGAAGGTTCTCCAGACCTAACAGGTAACAAAACAGTACAAATAAGACAAGGTGCAACTGGAACAAGATTAGCAGGTGAAGAAATAAAAACATATACATTTACACAAGATACAGACACAGAAAAAAGAAAATATGTCACTGTTTCACATTTAGCAATTGAAGCATACTCAACTCAGTCAGCAGATGGAAAAAGACCATATTATGCACCAAATGCAATTGACGGAAATGGTAATACATTATGGCATACAGACTTTAGAGTTAATGTTTTGGGGCAAGAACAGAAACCATTTATCACCATAAAATTAGACGAACCAAAATATATATCAGCATTAGAATTCAAGCAAATAAAATATAAAGCAAATGATCCAGATAACATAAAAAATGCAATTGTTTATGTAAGTGAAGACGGAGAGAATTGGGTTGAGGCAGGAAGAATAGAAAATTGTCCACAAGATACTGAATTAAGAGACATTACTTTTGAGACAAGTGTATATGGTCAATATGTAAAAATAGAAATGGAAACATACAATATGTTCGCATCACTTGCAATGGTAAACATATTTGAAGATTTAAGCAAAGTAGAAAAAGTTAGTCCAACTGCAAGCATTGCATATAGCACAACAATTAAAACTAATGAACCAGTTATAGCAAGACTTGTAAACCCAAGTACAAAAATAACAATTACAAGCGAAGGTGGAGATTCACATGTATTCACCGAAAATGGAGAATTTACATTTGAATTTAAAGATGAAAAAGGAAATAAGGGAACAGCTAAAGCTAAGGTAGACTGGATTGACAAAAATGGTCCAACAGCTGATGTAAAATATAAAATAGATGATGATAAGAAACTAATCGCGATATTAGATGATATAAGCGAAGATGTTTACTTATTAGATAAAAACAATAAGAAGACAAATTATATTAAAGTGGAAGATGGAAAAGTCGTAAGTGTATCATTCTTAGATGAAAATGGAGAAGAATACAAAGTATCTGAACTAGACGAAAATAGAGTCACCAAAAAAATTACATACAAAAATACAACAAAGAATGTACAAAATGCTAAATACTATGTTATAACGCTGGACAACAAGGGAAATATTACAAGTAGAACAGGATTAGATGAAGATGGAAAAACTATAGCTCTATCTGAAAGTGAAATTGGACAACTAAGCAGCTTAGAAGGCATGAGATCTAACCCATTAGAATTTTACTTAGAGAAAAATGAAGAATATGAATTTAAACTACAAGATGCTGCAAGCAATGTAACTAACAAAAATGTAAAAGTGGATTATATTGAAAATGACACTAAAATTTTAGTAAGTGCAATAACTTACAGCACAACTAACACAACCAAGAATCCAGTTGATGCTACCATAAAAGCTAAAGTAATTGATATGAATGGTGTAAGCAAGGATGCAAAAATTTTAAGTGATGGTGGAACCACACATAAATTTAATGATAATGGAAGCTTTAAATTTAAATATGCAGATAGTACAAAATCAGATAATGACGCAACTAGAGAAGAAAAAGAGCATATAGCAAAAGTAACATGGATTGATACAAAAGCTCCAACAGCGAAAATTAAATACACAACTTCAAGCAATAAAGATAAAGTAGTAGCAACCTTAACAGACGAAAGTGAATCTATTACTATTACAAATAATGGTGGTAAGAGAGACTATACATTTACTGAAAACAAAGAATTTACATTTGAATTTGTAGATAAAGCAGGAAATAAGGGAACTGCTAAAGCAACTGTAGATTGGATAGGAAAAGAAGAACCAAAAGACACATTTAAAGTAAATAAATATACAATTAAAAATAAAGATATCTCAAATATATCAAGTAATACAACAGTTAGCGAATTTAAGAAAAATATAGAAACAAATCAAACTATGATATTTAAAAACAAAAATGGAAAAGTCTTATCTGATAATGATTTAGTTGGAACAAATACAATTATTGATGTTCAGGGAAAAGTAAGTTATAGTACATATACTCTAATTGTAAAAGGAGATGTTGACGGAGACGGAGATATTACAGAGGAAGATTTAGCACAATTACAATTAGATTATCTAGAGACACAATTGCTACAAGGTAGACCAAAATTAGCAGCAGATATGGATGGAGACGGAGAAAACACACCTGAAGATATAGCTCAAATTCAATTAATATTACTTGAAAAATAATTTATTATAAAATAAAGGAGTTAAAGATGAAGAAGATATTAAGACTAAGTTTAATTTTAGTAATGATGCTATTTATAGCTGGATGTTCGTCTTATGCAGCGATGGAATGTACCTTAGGATTGTCTGCATCAAAAAGTACTGATTTAGAATTAAATGATGAAATAACAGTTAATATAAATATTTCTAACATTGTATCAAAAAATGGAATGGTTACTTTAGGAGCAAAAATCGAATATCCAAGTGCAAGCTTAGAACTATTAGGAATTGATGGAGAAGGAATAGGATTTAATAAAGCCAAAAATAAATTACTTGTTACAAGAACAAATCCTATACAAAAAAGTGGAACAGCAGCAACATTAAAATTTAAATTAAAAAGCATTGCAACTAAAAATTTAATGGTAAGAATTTATGATATTACATTAGGAGATGGAAGTGGATCACCAACAAAGAAAGATGCTGTACCTATAACTCTTAAAATAAAAGAAGATAAAGAACCAGAAAAGGTTACATTAAGTTCAATAATAGTTGCAAGTGAACCATCTAAGAAGGTTTATACAGAGGGAGAAAACTTTGATAAAGCTGGAATGAAGATAGTAGCTAAATATAGCAATGGTACAGAAAAAGAAGTTTCAAATTACACAATCACAGATGGAAACAACTTAGCTAAAGGTAAAACTAATGTTACAATTAGCTATGCAGAAGGCGGAATTACAAAGACAGTAGCGCAAGCAATAACTGTAAATGAAAAGAAACAAGATAAACCTGGAGAAAACAAGCCAGGAGAAACAGAGAAACCAGGTGAAAATAAGCCAGGCGACAACACAAATCCAGGAAACACAACAGAACCAGATAATACAGTAGAAGATAATACTGTTGTAGACAATACAACAGTACCAGATGATACTACAAAGCCATCAGAAGGTAATAATGGAACAGATTCTACAATAAAAGATGAAAAACTACCACAGACAGGATTTAACCATAAAATAATTCCATGCATAATATTAGGAGTTGTCATACTAGCATGGGGACTATATGTTAAAATTAAACTTATAGACAGAAGAATAAGAAAAAATGAAGAACAATAATATTACAAGATAATAATAAAGGAACCTCAATTATAAAAGAGGTTCCTTTTCTAATGCATTTGTTATTTTTTCTTGACAACATTTTTATAAGAGAATATAATACATATTTGGGAAAAGTAACTATAAAAGGAATAAATTACAATATAAATACCAATAATATATAAAATATGAAAAAAGGGGGAGCATAGTTTTTATAAAAATTATGCAAAAGTGAATATGATAAAAATAGCTTTTTTTGATACAAAAGAATATGATAAGCAGATGTTTGAATTATATAATAAAGACTACAAATTCGATATAAAATATTTTGAAACAATGTTAAACAAAGAAACAGCAGCATTAGCAAAAGGGTATGATGTTGTATGTATATTTGTAAACGATACAGTTGATGAGGAAACTGTTGATATATTGAAAAACTGTGGTGTAAAATTAATAGCACTTAGATGTGCAGGATTTAATAATGTAGAATTAAGAGCATTAGATGATACTATTAAAGCTGTAAGAGTACCAGCATACTCACCACATGCAGTAGCAGAACATGCAGTAGCATTACTATTAGAAATAGATAGAAAAATATATAAAGCATATCAAAGAACAAAGAAATACAATTTTACACTAAATGGACTATTAGGATTTGACATATATGGGAAAACTGTAGGTGTTATAGGTACTGGTAAAATAGGGAAAGAATTCTGCAAAATAATGAAAGGTTTTGGCACAAATATATTAGCCTATGATTTGTATCCAGATGAAAAAGCATCCGAGGAAATCGGATTTAAGTATGTCGGAATTGATGAGTTATTGTCAAATTCAGATATTATATCTTTACATTGTCCACTAACAAAGGAAAATATAGATATGATAAATGTTGATACAATAAATAAAATGAAGCAAGGAGTTATAATAATCAATACAAGTAGAGGAGGACTAATTGATAGTGATAGCTTAATTAAAGAATTAGAAACTGGTAAAATTGGTGGAGTAGGATTAGATGTATTTGATGAGGAATCAGAATATTTCTTAAACGATATGTCGGGTCAATATAAGAGAAATGCTAATCTATCTATACTTTTATCAATGCCTAATGTAATTATTACATCACACCAAGGATATTTTACAAAAGAGGCATTAAATAAGATTGCAAAAGATACATGTGAAAATATTAAAGAGTATTTTGAAAAAGGAACTTGTGTAAACGAGATAAAATAAATTGTAAAAAATTGTTAAAAGGTATTGCTTTTTAAAAATAATTGTAGTAAAATGACAAATATTGACATGAAAAAATATATAATTCTTATTAAATATACCACAAGGAGAACTAATAATGAGACTACAATTATTTAAAGGAAATATTATTCGTTTGAAAACAAAACTTAGAATATTTACAATGGCACTAACATGTATATTAGTAACGATGATAACAATATTTGAACTAATAATGTATAAAAATATTATACCAATTTGTATTAGCTATGAGCTTATTTTAATCCATATATTATATATTATTTTAAGCATATATGAAATTATAAAGCTAGCCAAAGAAGATGTACTAAACACAAGATTAGAAAATTTAAAAGCTAGCAACGAAAGACTTCAAAATAATTATGATAGTGTAAGAGCATTTAGACATGATTTCAATAATATAATGCAGGGAATAGGTGGTTATATTGCATTAAATGATATGGATGGACTTAAAAACATGTATTCATCAATAATAGAGGAATGCCAGGAAATAACTGATACGCAAGCAATAAACGAAGATGTGATAAATAATCCAGCTATTTATAATTTAATAAATAGCAAGATAGGATTAGCGAAGAAAAGTGGAGTTAAATTAAAGATAAACGTATATATAGATTTAGATACTTTAAATATATCTAGTTATGATTTATGCAGAATGCTAGGAATTCTGATAGATAATGCTGTGGAGGCAGCTAAGGAATGTGAAGACAAAACTGTATACATTAAATTTATAAAAGATAAGCTAAATAATAGAAATCTAGTTATTGTAGAAAATCCATATAAGAATTATCTTATAGATATAAAAAAGATTTATGAAAAAGGTTTCTCAAGCAAGAAAGATAAAGTTTCACATGGCTTAGGACTTTGGAAAGTAAAACAAATACTTAAGAAAAACAAAAATATACAAATATATACTAGTAGAGACAAGCTTTTTAAGCAACAATTAGAAATATATTAAAACTAAGGCAGGAATTCCCTGCTAATTTTTTTGTATATAATAAATTTTTATATATTGTCTTGTCTTTTTATATTTATTAGGTATATAATATAAAGTACAAAAATATTGTTAAAATAGGAGATGAGTTTATATGGAATTAAAGAAAATTTTAGCTGGGATAGATGGCTTAAAGGCTAGAGGAAATTTAGATGTAGACATAGTAAAAGTATCAACAAACTCAAGAGAAATAGGAAAGGGAGATCTTTTTATTGCTATAAAGGGATTTGAAACTGATGGACATAAATATGTACAATCAGCAATAGAATCAGGAGCAATAGCTGTTTTAGTAAATGAAGATAGTGTAAGAGATATTGCATCTATTGTGCCACAAAATGTTGCACTAATTGCAGCACCAGACACAAGGCTAGCTTGTTCAAAATGCGCTTGCAATTATTATGACAATCCATCAAGAAAATTTAGACTAATTGGTGTAACAGGTACAAAGGGAAAAACAACAACAACATTTATGATAAAGAATATACTTGAAAAACATGGTATAAAGACAGGATTAATAGGAACAATAGCAGCATATATTGGAGATAAGAAGTTAGAAGATAGTGATAGAACAACACCAGATAGTCTAAAACTACAAGCACTATTTAAGCAAATGTCTGATGAAAACTGTGAAGCAGTTGTTATGGAAGTTTCTTCACAAGCTTTAAAATTACATAGAGTTGACGGGTGTGATTTTAACATAGGAGTATTTACAAACTTTTCTGAAGACCACATTAGTCCAAATGAACATCCTAATATGGAAGATTACTTTAATTCAAAAGTAATGTTATTTAATATGTGTGAATATGGTTTTATAAATGCAGATGACTTTAATGTTATTAAAGTACCAGCATTAGTACCAAATTGCAACATAAAGACATATGGAATAGACAATGAATGTAATATGCTTGCAAAGGATATTACAATAACTAATTCATATGTAGACTTTAGAGCCAAGATAAATGGAAAGAATGAGCGAATAAAGACATTTATACCAGGTAGATTTAGTGTATATAACAGTTTAGCAGCAATAAGTGTGGCAGAGATGATGGGATGCTCTACTGAAAGTATAAAGGTAGCTTTAGAAGAGGTCAGAGTACCAGGTAGAAGTGAACTAGTAGATAATAAATTAGGATTAACTATAATGGTTGACTATGCACATTCACCAGAAAGTCTTCAAAGTATTCTTCAAGCTGTTAAATCTTATACAAGAGGAAAAGTAATATCAGTATTTGGTTGTGGTGGAGATAGAGACCCAGGAAAAAGACCACAAATGGGAGAGATATCAGGAAAAATTGCAAACTATACAATTATAACATCAGACAATCCAAGAACAGAAAATCCAGCAAAGATAGTTGACCAAATAGAAGAAGGAATGAAGAAAACAAAAGGAAAATATGAATGTATAGTTGATAGAACTGAAGCTATTGAAAAAGCAATTATAATGGCCGAAAAGAATGACATCATTGTATTAGCTGGAAAAGGACATGAAACATATCAAGAAATAAATCATGTGAAAAATCATTATGATGAACGTGAAATTATTAAAGAGATAACCGATAGAATAAGTGAGGAGGAAAAGTAATGAGCTTTCAAGTAAAGATATTACTATTATCCTTTGCAACAAGTATAGTAATTTCAATGATAGTAATACCTATATTACGAAGACTAAAAGTTGGGCAATCAGAAAGAGAAGATGGACCTGAGTCACATTTAAAGAAAAAGGGTACTCCAACGATGGGGGGGCTAATCTTAATCATTTGTACACTATTACTTAGTGCATTCTTATTTATAGATTATTCATCAGAAGAGCCAGAAATCGCAACAAGGCTTATCCCAATGATTTTTGTAACAATAGGATTTGGTATAATTGGATTTATTGATGATTTTAAAAAGGTAATTTTACATAACACCGATGGACTAAGTCCTAAAGCAAAAATGATAGGTTTGCTTGCAATATCACTAATATATGTATTTATGTTAGTAGTAGTTTTTAAAAATGGAACAGATATTTATATACCGTTTATAAAAACATATATTACTATGCCTGTATGGATATATATACCTTTTGCAATAACAGTAATATTAGCAGCAACAAATGCAGTAAATTTAACAGATGGAATAGATGGTCTGTCTACAAGTGTAACAACTATAATATTAACTTGTTTAACAGTAATATCAATAATATGGAATGCAAAAGAAACAACAATATTTGGATGTATAGTAATAGGATCAGCGCTTGGATTTCTATTATTTAATCTACATCCAGCACATATATTTATGGGAGATACAGGTTCACTATTACTTCGGCGGTGCAATAGCAGGAATATCGCTATATTTAAAATTGCCATTACTATTATTAGTAATAGCCATAATTCCAGTAATAGAAACAATATCAGTAATTCTTCAAGTATCTTATTATAAAAAAACTAAGAAAAGACTATTTAGAATGGCACCAATACATCACCATTTCGAGATATTGGGCTGGAATGAGAATAAGATAGTATCGATATTTAGCATAATAACTTTATTAGCATCAGTAATTGGAATATGGGCAATTTAAAAAAATTCAACCAATGGAGACGGTCCATTTTGGTTGAAAATTGGCCAAGAAGGATGGTCCTTTTTGGTTGAAGAAAGGAAGCAAGATGCAAAGAACTACGAGAAATAAAACTAATTCTCGAAATCCTGTAAGACGTACTAAGTATGTTAACAAAAAGATAGAAAATAGTACAAATAATATTGCAAAAATGAATATCAATAATAAAGTTGATATGACATTAATAATTGTAGTTTTGATGTTAGTTTTACTTGGAATTGTGATGATACTTTCGGCAAGTGCACCATCAGCTTTATCTAAGACGGATGATAGTTATTTTTATATGAGAAAACAAGCAATCGCAGCAGTACTGGGATTTGCGGCTATGTTCCTTGCGTCAAAAATAGATTATAAGATTTTTAAAAAATTTTATAAGATAATATACCCAATTTCAATATTAATATTATTTACAGTTTTAATACCAGGACTTAAAGTTGATGCAAATGGAGCAGCAAGATGGATAAAAGTTGCAGGAATGCAGATTCAACCCTCAGAAATAACTAAGATAGGTTTAATAGTATATTTTGCAGGATATTTCTCAGACAGAAATAACAAATTAGATACATTTTGGGGTGGATGTCTAAAACCACTAATAGCAATAGCAATTCCAGTACTTATATTATATAAGGTTCAAAACCACATGAGTGCAGGTATAATTATAACTTTTGTATCCTTGGTAATAATGGTAATGGGGGGATGCAAGCTAAAATATCTATTTTCATTAGGAGGAGCAGGTTTGCTAGGTGCTGGTGGAATATTCTTATTGTTTAAAGATAAATTGTTATCAGGAGCAGCTAGCTCAGAAGGTGGATTTAGAGCAGGCAGAATAGAAGCTTGGCTTAATCCGTGGGAAAATACCAGTGGAACAGCATATCAAACAGTACAAGGGTTATATGCAATTGGATCTGGCGGACTATTTGGAGTAGGATTAGGAGAAAGTAAGCAGAAATATTTATATATTCCAGAAGCACACAATGACTTTATTTTTGCAATATTAGCAGAAGAACTTGGATTTGTTGGATGTGTAGCAGTTTTAGCATTGTTTGCTGTACTCATTGTAAGAGGAGTAGTTATTTCAATGAAATCAGAAGATATGTTTGGAAGCCTGCTTGCAATAGGAATTACAGCATTAATTGCAATTCAAACAATGCTAAATATAGCAGTTGTTACAAATACAATTCCTAATACAGGAGTGTCACTACCATTCTTAAGTTATGGTGGAAGTTCACTCATGATATTATTAGGATGTATGGGAATTTTGCTAAGTATATCAAAAACTGCAAAGAAAATTTAAATTTGAGGACAGTAGGGACAGTTCTTTATGGTTGTAAATTGTGGCAAATAGAGGACGGTCCTTTTGGGACTAAGAGGGAGAGAAAAAATTGAAAGTGATAGTTGCAGCGGCTGGTACAGGTGGTCATATAAACCCTGGAATAGCAATAGCGAATGAAATTAAATCAAGAGAGCCAAATTCAGAAATAATGTTTATTGGAACTCCAAGAGGATTAGAAAATGATTTAGTTCCTAGAAGTGGCTATAAATTAAAGACAATAGATTGTTATGGAATATCAAGGAGTTTTACATTAAAAAATATAAAAAGATTATTTAAAACTATAGGCTCTATTAGTGACGCAAAGAAGATAGTAAAAGATTTTAAACCTGATATTGTAATTGGTACAGGTGGGTATATATGTATTCCAGTATGTCTCGCAGCTTCAAAATTAGATATTCCATATGTAATGCATGAAAGCAATAGTTTACCAGGAGTTGCCACCAAACTATTAGCTAAAAAAGCAAAGAAAGTGCTAGTTGGATTCAAAGAAGCAAAAGACAGACTACCAAAAGAGACAGACGTAAAAGTTACAGGAACACCAACAAAAGTTAACGAAATATATTTTTCAAGCCATGAAAGACAAAATATGAAAAAACAATTAGGTTTAGAGATAAATAAACCTTTAGTTCTAATATTTGGAGGAAGCCAAGGAGCAGAGACTTTAAATAAAAGCTTAATAGATATTATAAAAAGCAATAAAAATAAAGAATATAATATAATGTGTGCTGTTGGACCTACACAATACGAAAAAGTAAAAGAGAGCTTGAAGGGAGTAAACATTGACATAGAAAACATAAAAGATGTAAAAATAGTTCCATACATTTATAATATGGATGAAATCATGAATTTGGCTGATTTGATAGTATGTAGAAGCGGTGCAATGACAGTTACAGAACTTGAGAAGCTAGGAAAACCTGCAATATTTATACCATTTCCATATGCTGCTGAAAATCACCAAGAATATAATGCGAGAGTATTGGAAAAAGCAGGAGCAGCAAAAGTTATATTAAACAAAGATTTGAATGCAGGTGTATTAAATAACATGGTGCAGGAGCTTATAAGGAATGAGGACAGTCTAATTCAAATGGGAAAAAATGCAAAGAAACTATCAATAAATAATGTAGAAGAAAAGATATATGATGAGATAGCAAAAATAATGTAACATTTTAAATTTGGATGAGTTATTTTATGAAAACTATTGCAATATTTGTTATAATATGGTAACCTATATAAAGATTATAATCAAATGTTTTAATTCTTAAAAGTAAAACATTAAAAAGTGCATAGTGCAATGCTTACTTTTATCATTGCATTATGCAATATTTAATAATTCTAAAATATTTAAATCACGAAATTTCGTTAAATCTATTGAAAATCCACAAAGATTATAGTAAAATAAAGGAGGTTACAGTTTATTGAAAGAAGAAAAACGAAAAGTGCTAAATATGAAGGCACCATTATTAAATGATGTTATTTTTAAAAGAACATTTACAAAGGAAGGGACAGAACCAATATTAAGAGATTTTTTAGAAGCAATATTAGAAAAGAAGATAACAAAAGTAGAAGTAAAAAATAATGAAATACCAAAAGAAAGAATAGATGAAAAGGGAAGCACATTAGATATACGTGCAGAGATAGATGGGAAGCAAATAGTAGATATTGAAATGCAAGTAGAAGATGAAAAGAATCTAAGTCAAAGAGGACCTATATATGCATGCAAAAATATAGCAACTCAATTAGATAAAGGAAATAACTATAAAAAATTAAAGGCATCAATAGGAATATGGATATTAAATTTCAATTATTATAAAGTAAATAGTTATCATTCAGTAGCTAAAATGATGTTTGACAAAGAGAGTGGTAAATATGTAGATATGGGGTATACTGAAGTAGAAGAGGACAAGGTAGCAACGGATATGCTAGAAATGCATTACATAGAAATGCCGAAATTCTTAAAGAAAAATCCAGGAGTAGAAGATAAATTGGATCAATGGCTGTGGTTAATATCTGGTAAGGGGGAAAAGATAAAAATGGCAGAGAAAAAGAATAGGAATGTAAAGGAAGCCTTAGAAAAGGTTGATGAAATCATGCAAGATAAAGAGATAATAGATTTATACTTTGATCAAGCAGTTGCAAAATGGGATAGAGAACATACTAAACATTATATAGCAGAGAAAGCCAGAAATGAGGGAATAGAAAAAGGTTTGGCAGAGGGAAGAAAAGAGGGAATACAAGAAGGAAGACAAGAGGGATTAGAGCAAGGATTAGAACAAGGTAGAAAAGATACGCAAATAAAAGTGGCTAAGGTTTTACTGAAAAATAATCAAGATATAGAATTAATTATAGAAGCTACAGGCTTAAGTAAAGAAGAAATAAAAAAAATAAATCGAGATGTATTGCAAAGTTAAAATTATATTAGTATAATAAACTTATAGAAAACACATAAAAATCGGTGAGATAATGATTAATAAAGTAAGTGAAAGGACATAAAGCTAATGATAAAAGTAAAGAAAACTGCCAAACAAAGCATAGCAAACCTTAAAACCGTTGCGGCAGTACACACACACACACACTTTATGTTTACTAAACTGGGCTAAAGCCTGGAATAAAATAATATATAAACGAGAGTAGATACTCTTATTTGCGTTTCAACCAATAGGGACGGTCCTTAATGGTTGAAAATTGAAATGCACAATAAGAAAGTAGCTACTCTTTTTGTGCGTTTTGAAATAATTATAATTAAAGTTAGATAATCAATAAGCTAACGGAAAGGAAAA
>CAOSLI010000007.1 GCA_948524275.1 uncultured Clostridia bacterium | reverse complement strand
ATGATTAGGAGATATAATATGGGAAACAAAGAAGATTGGGAAGAATTAGAAAAGTGGGAAGAAAGTAGGAAACAAGAACAAAAGGAAAAATTTAGATTAGACTTTTCTGAAATACAGAAAGATAAAGAACACAAGGGTGTAAATACTGTGGTAAAAGGAATGAAAATAGCAGGAAAAACAATTAAAATCGGAGGTATTATTACTGCTATAATAGTTATTGCAATTGTTATTTTGATTTTTGACCTTATTATTTCTAACATTAATTCAAAAACAAATGTAAATCCAGAAAAGACAATAGAAAGTATGTATAATACAAAGATTGATTTAGTAAATAAAGATATAGATGAAAAAGAAAATGGCAGATATACTTTTAAAATGTCAGATAATAATGAAATTCAATTTACAGCGATAAGAAGATTTGGAAATTTAAGTGAAGATTATATGGATAATTGTCATAAATATTATTTTGATAAATGGGAAAATGAATCCAAAAGCAATTTTGTAGTAAATGAAAATAGAACAGGTGATATTTTGGAATATGATACATATATCAAAATAAATACTTATGAGGATTTAGATAAGGCAATGAAAAATATAAATGATTTTGTAAGTTACTGTGGAAAAAATTTTTCTGCTAGTTGGAGAATTTATCTAAAAAAAGGAGATTATATAATTTATCCTTATCAACAAGAAGGAATAACTAAAGAAGAGGCTAGTAAGAATGCCAAAGAGATATTTAAAAATATTGTAAAATGAATAAATTTGCTAAAAATAAGCAAATATGTTATAATATAGTTAGATTATTGTAAAAAAGCAAAATAAACGAAAGTTTATGACGCAAAGCCATAGGTCTAAAAGCAGTAATGCTTATGATTGCTAGGTTGCACTAAAGAGGAGGTAATATATATGGAAAAGAAAAAAATAATAAAAAATGTATTAAAAATAGCCTTAATAGTGATTGCTATTTTGCTTGTAATTCTTATTATTCATACAATTAGAAATTATGTAATTGTTACAGATTTGCAAAATAAGATTGCAGAATACAATGGTAGCACAAATTATCATATAAAATCAGTTGCAACTGAAAATAATGGAACTATTGTAAAAATGGACTATTATAAAAAAGATGGTAAGCAAGTTGTTTTTATGGAACGAAATGTAAATAATGAAATAACAAAAATATCAATGTATAATAATGGAGAAAGAACAGATACTTTTACAGAAACAAAAGATTCAAAAATTGCACAACTCAATAGTGGAACAATAATGTCTGTTGGTATTTATAATCATTTAGAAAGTGATAGTAAGTGGCAAACAATTCTAGGATGCATAAATGCAAAAATAAAATCAGTTGATTATAATGGAAAAGAATGCTATATTGTAAAAGAATTTATGTCATCAATATCTTTAACTTCTGAAGGTGCAGAAACATATATAGATAAAGAAACAGGACTATTTGTAAAATCAACAGAAGCAGATATAGTAAATGAAAGAGAATATGAATTTAATACGGTAGATGATTCTGTCTTTACAGAACCAGATATTAGTCAATATACATTAAAAGAAAATGAGTAGAGAAATATTAAGGAACAGGTATTTTATATCTGTTCCTTATTTAACACACAAATTTTGATGGGAATAGTTATATTGATAAGTATTCCAATTTATGATAATATAAGCATAATAAAATATAGTAATTTTTTGTTGAGGTTAATTTATAAAAGGAAAGGTAAACTGGTGGTTGTTATGAAAAAATATTTAAAAGTAATTGGAGTTATTTTAGGAGTTATAATTATTTTAGGAATAATATTTTTTGCAGTAGATTATGTTAGAGTACAAAAACAAGAAAAACCTATTTTCTGCATACAAAATCCAGCAGGAATTATAAATGATGGAGGAACAATAGAATACTTTGGCTTAGGATATAAGGTAATTGATTTTCATACATTAGCAGGATTTGATGACATTAAAATTGGTACTTGGTTTATGGATTATAATGACTTTGAAGAAGAAATGAAAAAATATGAAAAAGAATTTGAAGAAGAATTAAATAAAAATAAGGAATATGTAATTAATTTATTTGAGTTAAAAGAAATATCAAGTATAACAATAGATACTTTAGCTCAATATGATAATGAAAAAGAGTTCAACGATGAAGAATCAATAGAAGAAATTTATGAGGTTTTTGCAGATAAAAAAACTCATATAGAAAGTGTAAATGATATTCCAGTTAACCCTGATATATTATATTTTGTCAAATTTAAAAATGATTCTGGAAATTACAAATCAGCTTATATTTATAAAAAAGACAATCAATATTATATTGAGCAACCTTATAATGGTATTTATCAGGTAACTGAAGATGAATATACTAGGATAGAGAAAGTTGTTAAGTAACATACAAATTACAATTTGAAAGTGAGATGACTGTATGGGAGATATAGAAAGAATCTGCTCTAATAGAGATATTACTAAAAGATTAAGACAAGTGGTTACTGATGATACTTTATGGCAAAGAGTAAATATTTTTTGTAATCATTTAGCAAAATTCATTCATGCACCTATATCATTAAGTGATTATAAAAGGATGGAAAAATATACTAATGACAAAGAATTAGTAGAAGCAGTATATAATGCTATAAAAGATTATTTCTATGTGGATAACACAGATGGTCATTTTGATATTATAGGACACGCTTATTGCGTAGCATTGTTATCTCAAACAAAATATAATAGAGAAAGTACAATAAATTATCTAAATAGATGTGCAGATATTCTAATAAAGAATAATGAGCAAGGTTATGGATTAGCAATGTATAGAAATATGAAAGCATTAAGCAAAGAATATCCTGATTTAAAGGATTTAGAAAAAAAGTTACAATGTTTTAAAGATTATGATTATTGGAAAGAAAAGAATAACAAGTAATCGCTAAATTACAAGTTATAGAGCAGATGATTAGTTGATAATATCAGTCTTTTATTATATAATGATAACATCAATTAGTAAGTTGTGAAGGAGATTGATTATGGGATTATTTAATAAAAAGAAGAAAAATGTAAATGTAGACAAAGAGCAAAATACACAAATAGACATTAGAAAGGGATTTGAGGCTAATTTAAAATATATTTCAAGTACCGAAAAAGATGTTGATGTTATAAGAGGACAATTTGTAAAAAGTGATACAAGATTTTATTTAACCATTGGAAAAGTTGATTGTCCAACAGGTAAAATAGTTGTTGCTGATCCTCTTGCATATTTACCATCAAATAAATACAGTCCAGTTCTTAATATTCAAGTGCCAGTTGGAGAATATCCAGTTGAAATTTCTATTTGTAGAAGTAACGAGGTAGGAGTTCGTATGTGTACTGTTAGATTGAAAATAAAGAAAACAGTAGCAATATTATATAAGTTGGCTAATCCTACCGAAGAAAGTGCAGCATTTATTGGAACAGACGGAGTATTAAGTGGCTTTCCAGTTGATGCAGGTATGATTTCTATTTGTGATGAACAAGTTGCAAAAGAGTATAAAGATTTTATAAATGAGTGGTATGAAGATAATCCAGACGGAAACCACTATGATGATTATTTTGCTAAACTATTTAAAGAAAGTTATGAAAAATTTCCACAATATCAAAGAAAAGGTGGAGATTTCATAGAATGGGAAAATCCTAATACAAAAAATAAGCTAGTTATGGTTGCTAGTGGATTGGGTGATGGCTTTTATCAAAGTTATTGGGGGTATGATTCGAATAACGATATTTGTGAATTGATTGTACCATTAGTAAACCCAGATTTATTTGGATTATAATTACAAATTACAATTCGTGAAGAAGATAATAAGTTGAAATTATCTGTCTTTTATTATATAATCGTAACATGAATAGTAATTTATAAAAAGATTGGAGATGTAATTATGGGATTATTTGATAAATTTAAGAAAAAAGAAAATAATAATTGGGAAAATGCTTATATAGGAAAGCCAAATTTTTATAATGGTAAAGATAGTAAGCCATTTGGTGCATTTGCACTAACAGAAGGCACTTTAACTTCCTTTCCTAAAAATCCGAGATTATTGTATAAAGTAAATAATACAGAGGTTGATGAATGGAAACTAATGCTTGTAAGTACAACAAATAATGGAGTTTTAGGAGATATAGATTATTATGAAGCAATAAATAGACTTATGAAATTTGTTATTGATGAAAAAGATAATAATATATTAATTAGAGGATTATCACTAGAAGAATTAAATGAAGTGTTGAAATAATTAAAAATTGCAAGTTCGTAGTATATTAAAAATAGTAAATTGGAGGAAAATATGAAAAAAAGTGAATTTAAAAAAATGATGAAAAAAGAAAACAAAGCATTTAAGGACTACTATGTTTATGAAATAATTATTATATTGCTTACAATGATAATGGTTGTAGGAAATGTTTTTGCAACAAGCAAAAATTTAATTCTCAATAATATAACTATAATCAATTCAATTTTAATTATGATAATTGCAATTCCAATAATTCTTATAGATGTAAAAAATGATAAAGATATAAAAGAGATGTATCAAATATACAATAAGGAAAGTAAAATACCAGAATATAAAGATAAAACAAAATCTTTAAAAATAGTATTAGTTATAAGTATAGTAGCTGCCTTAATTAGTGGTATTATTACAATAACAAATATATCTGTTAATAAAGATCCGTATATTAGTGAAATAGAAAATACATTGGAGATTACAAGTAATAAAGGAAATATAATTAAAACACAATATGAAGATTTTGGAGGCTTTTCACTAAAGATACCAACCGAATTTAAAATAATGAGTGATGAAATGTTAAATGTAAAATATCCAAATGGAAATCCACCATCATTAGTTTATACAAATGAAAGAGGAACAATAAATGTAGCATTAGTTATGAATGATGTAGCAATGAAAAATACTCAAATAGAAGAATATATAAAAACAATGGAATCTACATATAAAAATTATTCAAAAGATGTAAAAGTAAACTTTTGGGAAATAAATAATCATAAAATTGGAGAAATAGAATTTACAACACAGGCTTCAGATACAGAAATATATAATCATATAATAGCATTTTCAGTTGATGGTAAATTAAGATTAGTTAATTTTAATTGCACCAAAGAACTAGAAGATGAATGGAAAGAAATTAGTAAATTTATTATTGATTCTATAAAATTTGCATAAAACAAATTTAGAATCAGATAGTCATTATGAATATCAAGTAAAAAGACTTTATAAATAAGTTACAATTTGTATAAATAAAGAGATTACTATTTCAAATTTTAGTAATCTCTTTTAATTTTTTTCTTTTTTTACATATTTAGAAAAATCTTTTAGTAGTGCATCAGAAGTTGTATCTAACATTTCTGCTATTGCACAAAGTTCATAATCAGCTACAGTTCTTTTTCCAGATTCAATATCGTAAATAGCTTGCCTATGAATATCTAAACCAATCATAATTAGTTTATCAGATAATGCTTGTGCAGATAAATTTTGCTGTACTCTAATACGATTTATATTTTCGCCAGTAACATTTAATCTGCCTTTTAGCCCATTATATGGATTTCTATTATTGCTCATAAAAAAATTCCTTCCTTTTATTGTAAGTATGTTGATTTTATCATTTTTTTATGCTACAATTTGAAAGGCACAACCTTGAAAATGAAAGGAGGAAATTTATGAAGTATGACATTGTAAAGCTAGATCAAGATATTACTAATGCAGAAAATGAACTAAATAGACTTGTTGATAATGCAACTGAATATGATAAACTATATGAACAATCAGTAGTAACAGATAAAGTAATTGCAAAATATTTAGAAGCAAAACAATATTTAGAAAATGAAAAGAAGAAAATTGTGAAAGATTATAGCGAATTATTGAACAAGCCATTTAGATTAGAAATGACAATAAAAATAAAGGAAGAAGTGAGGAAATCTTTTCCTAATGCTCAAGAGGAAGAATTAAATCATTTTTCAAATAATGTTTATGTATATGCAACATTGAGAGCTTGTAATATTGATGAGCAAGAAATAGTTGAACAACTATTATACTTAAACAATAGATACTTTGACGAAATGCAAGAAGATGGGGTAGTAAAAAATACTCAAATTACTAATGCTAACCTTGAATATTTACAAAAATTAAATGATAAGTATATGAAATTGATAAAACAAAAAATGTAAACTCAAAGCGATTTAAAATCGTATTTTTATTTGCTTATAAAATGACTAATAATAATAATATAAATTATTATTGGTTTCTAATATTATTTTGCCTAAAATGAGATAATACTAACAGAAATTATAAAAATTATTGTTGGTATGGGGGCGAAATAATGAGCAGAACAGATAAAAAGGAATATACAGACTGGAAGGGCTTTGGAGAAAGAACAAAAAATGCGAGGGAAAGTATAGGATTAACAAGAGAAAAAGCATCTGAAATGATAGATAGAACTGAAAATTATCTTTTGAGTTTAGAAAAAGGCGACAAGAGTTGTAGCATACATACATTGCATCAAATATGTTCAAAATTAAAAGAATCTTCTGATTATTTATTATATGGAGAAAGAATGAGTAATAATAAAGAATACACCAATAAAGAAATATTGAAAAATATCATTGATAAGTGTGATGAAGAAGAATTAGAAATCTTAAAAGATATTGTTGTTGCTACATTTCCTAATTTGAATAAAATAAAGGAAAAAAGAAATTAGTGTAAAAATTTGTTTGACAATGTTATAAAAATAGTGTATAATGAATATACTAAAAGAGTAATCGTATGATTACTAATCGGAAAAACCCCTGCCGAAAGTGGGGAGATTTACATTAGGAAAACCCTTGCCTTAAGTAGGGAGTTATACATTAGGAAAACCCTTGCCTCAAGTAGGGAGATTTAAAATACAAACAGGGTATAGTAATATATCCTGTTTTGTTTGTAAAGGAGCAAAAATGGGAGAAAATGAAACACTAAAATTTTATACAGTAAATGAAGATTACATAGACTATTTGAGCAAATTTGATAGTCATGTTAGTTGGAATAAAGAGCAAAAAAGACCTTATGTAGGAATTGTATTAAGGGTAGAAAATTATTTATATTTTGCACCTTTATATTCATACAAAGTAGGTTATGATAAGTACAAAGATAATCCTAGTTTTATAAGAGTAGAAGATAGAAAAGGAAAAAATGTATCTATTATAAGATTCTCTGAAATGCTACCAGTTCCAGAAACAGCAATAAAATTATTAGATTTTAATAGTAGAGGGGACAAGTATAGAGATCTCTTACAAGCAGAAAGCAATTTTATAAATGATAATAAAAATGTGATATATTCAAAAGCAAAGAAAATATACAAAAATGTAGTACATATAAAAATCCCATTTTTTATTAGCATTTCATGTGATTTTGAGTTACTAGAACAAAAATTAAAAGAATATGTTGGAGATGCAGTAAGAGAAACAAAGTTTATAAAAGATGTAGAAATAACTTGTGAAGTCTTTGAAGAAATATCAACTATTGTTAAAGTTTTAGAAGATAAAGGATTCAAATACATAGAAGAATTTACATTAGATGATATATATATGAAAAATGATAAAACTAATGAATTTGCACCTAAAAATGGAAGAATTACAGACACACTAATTATTAGATATGTTAATGAAGATGACAAAAAGATAGTTTGTAAAAGAAGAAATCATAACAGCAATGGATTTGAGATAAGTACAGAAAAGTCTGTATTAAAAGTTATGAGCATAGAAGAAGCAGAAAAACATTTGAATATATTAGGTTATACAAGATTTTTAAATATGATTGATAAAAACTATATGTACGAAAATGATGAGTTTATAGCATATATTCAAGATGTTAAAGATTTAGGAATATTTATAGAGCTAGAAGCAAAGAAAGTAGAAAATGCAGAACAAAATATAGAGCAGCTAATAGAATTTGTAAAAACACTTAACCTAAAAATCGGAACAAAGTTTGATATTAGAAAAGCAAATTTATTATATTCAAAACAAAATAACGAATAATACATGGAGTTTTGCCTAGAAATAGGGCAAAACTCTTTACTTTATTTACATAATATGATATAATAATAGCGATTGAGAGGTGCTACTATGTCTAATGTAAATTATAATTTGTATAAGATATTTTGTGTAGTTGCAAGTTCTAAAAGCTATGCAGATGCAGGAAATAAATTAGATCAGACTCCAGCTAATATTAGTACACAGATAAGCAATTTAGAAAATCAATTAGATGTGAAACTATTTTATAGAGAAAAAAATGGAGTAAAGCTAACAGAAAAGGGAAAAGAATTATTTGAAATGGTTAATAAAAGTATTTCTTCCTTTGATTTTGCCGAAAAAGTAATAAAAGAAAAAAATGATTTAGCTAATGGTACTATAAATTTAGGGTGTCAATCTCACTTGACTAATTATTACTTAATGGAATATATCAAAAAAGCCAAAAATGATTTTCCAAACTTAAATATTGAGTTAACTTGTGGTGCAAATCCAAGTGAAATGTTTGAGATGTTAAAAAATCACAAACTTGGTTTTGTAATAACAGATGTTATACCAACAGAAACAGATGAGTTTGTAATTGAAGAATTAAAAAAAGTAAACAATATATTTGTTGCAAAAGAGCCATTGAAAATTGAAAATGTAAAAGAATTAGAAGATTTACGATATATATTAAATTTTGACAATACAATTTCTACTAAAAATCTATTCAAGATTCTAAAAGAACACAAAGTAAAAATTAAACCTAATATGAAATGTGATACAACAGAAATAAGAGTAGAAGCAGTAATGAATGGACTAGGAATAGCTTATGTAATGAAAGAAGCTGTCAAGAAACAATTAGAGAATGGAGAATTATACGAAGTTGAATTGCCAATAGAATTGCCAGAATTGAGTATAAATTTAGTGTATATAAAAGATATGCTAACACAAGTAGATAAGAAATTTATAAAAAAATACTTAAAAAATAAGTAATAAATGAATATAAGCAAATAGGCAGAATATCCTTAAAACAAAGGGTATTCTTTTTTTGTATTAAAAAATATTTAATACTGATTAAATATTTGAGAATAGACAGGAAAATTCTTACAAGATATAATAATTGTGTATCAATTTCAAAGAAAGAGAGATGTTAAAAATGCAAAAAAAGAGAGTTTGTTGGAATATTACAACAAAATGTAATCAAAATTGTAAATATTGCCACAGATTTTTAGGTATTAACGATCTTACTTATGAAGAAAATAAAGAGATATTAAATAATTTGATTAAAGATGGGGTAAACAACATTACTTGGACAGGGGGAGAAGCACTACTATATCCAAATTTAAAAGAACTATTGAAAATATCACAAGAAAATGGTATAAAAAACAAGCTAATAACAAATGGAATGGTATTAGCACAAAATGAAAATATGAGAGAGATTTTAGATTATTTAGATTCTTTGACATTGTCATTAGATACGATAAATGATGACACTAATGAAGAGTTGGGAAGAGGCAGAAATCATTTTGAAGAGGTTAAAACTATATTAGACTATGTTAAGGGAAAAAGTTTAAAAGTCAATATCAATACAGTAGTTAGCAAGAAAAATATAAATGAAATGGAGCAGCTAGGAGCGTTCCTAAATAATTATAATATTAGCAAATGGAAATTCTTTAAATTTATGCCACTTCGAGAAACAGCAGAGAAAAATAAAGACGAATTTGCAATAACAGATGCAGAATTTGAAAAAACTAGAAATGTATTTAGACATTTTGGAAATATAGGAGAAACAGACTTTAGACAAGAAAAGGACATGGAAGATAAATATACTTTGCTAATAGCAAATGGAGATATAATAAAAACAGAACATGGTGTAGATGTGAAAAAGGGAAATGCACTGTATCAAAATCCAGTAGAATTTATGTATGAATTGGAGGAAAATAGAATGAAAAAGATAAAAATTCTAATTGCCCATAATAATGAAGAAATAAGAAATAAGATAGCAGATAAAATAAAAGGTTTAGACTATGTTGAGTTAGTAGGTACAACAGCAGATGGAAAAGAAACATATAACAAAATTATAGAATCAAAGCCAGAAGTTGTTTTTGCAAAGATGAATTTAGACAATATGGACAGTATGGAAATAATGAGAAAATCAAAAGAAAGTTTAAAAGATAATGTACCAATATTCAATATCATTACAAGTGATAATGTTAGTGATGAATATATGCAAACAGCATATAATCTAATGGGAAGAAATTTGAATACATTTGTATCAGAGCCAATAAATAATATAGAGATAGATAATATAATGCAAGGCTATAAAGAATTAAAAGAAAACGCATAAACTAAAAAAAGAAGGAATAGGTTTTTATAAAACTTATTTCTTCTTTCCTTTTTGTAGATGTAAATACATTACTGCAATTTCTAAAAAATCTTTCGGGGTTATATTTTCTTCAATATCAAAATATTGCATAATAGGGCAGTTGATAGTATCTCTATACATATTTAATCGTTCTAATGCAGTTCTAAAACTAGATCGTATTGCCGAATTAGGTTTATTATGCCTTAATCCAATTATAGTAAAAATATCTTTCAATTTTTTCTGTAAGTCAGGGTAGTAGTAGCATTCAAAAATAGCTTCTCTTATGTAATTAGTTCCATTTGAATTTAAAGGAATTTTTAATGTCAAAAATAATAAGTCAAGTTCCTCATTAGTTAATTCTTCATATTCTCCGAAAAGATACATTTCGTTAATCGTACTATAAAAGTCATTATTAAAATTTTCATTATCATAGATTACCTTATATATTCTAGCAGCATTAGATAAATTCAAGTTCTCTTCTTTTTGAGCTGTTAGTATAATATTGTTATTCTTCTTATCTACAAGATTTGTAGATAACCTATCAATTATTTCAATACAATTTATATCTTTTAGGCAAGAATCTAAAACTAACACATTAGGTTTAATATCAAGATATTTTTCTAAAGCAGTTTTTCCATCAGCTGTTTCTATTACTTCTAACCTTTTATCATTTGCAAGCTGTTGACAAAGCCTTATTCTTTGCTCAACATTAGGATTAGCAATAAGGACTTTCTGCATCTGTAAACCCTCCTACAAATGTCTATTTTATCAATTCGATAACATTATATCACAAAAATTATGTAAACACAATATGAAATGGAAAAAATAGTAAGAGAAAATTTAGCCTTTTTTCGCCCTTTTTCGCCATATTCCCCCTTTTTTAACATTAGAAAAACAAACCTATATAATGCAGTCAACTTAATCAAAGTCTTAAAAGGGAGGCGATTCAAAAGATATAGAGAAAACACAAGATAATTACAAATACATATTTTAGACTTTGGTTATCATATTGATTTATTTTTTTATTATTTAGAACTCCTTTAAGAAATTTGTTTAGGCACTATTCTGTAAGGGAGTTTTTTATATGGGGAGGGGTACAAGTAGAAATGTAGAAATAATTTTACAAGTATTTGCATTGAAAAATGTAAATATTAGATATTTGTGCCTATTTCAAATCAAATGTGCAATTATGCGTTGTATATTTGATTTTTTTTATACTCTAAAAGAAAAGCATTGCCGTAGCCCACCTGCCAATCAATTCACAAAAACGAATTGATTGGAGGTAATAAAATGCAATATGAGGTAGATGAATATATTGTAGAACATATAGAAGAAACAGATAAATACTATATTTATTTTAAAGATAGTGTAAATAATGAATGCAAAATTGAAATAAACAAAAACATCTATGATGCTTATATAGAATCAAAGAAAGCATATACAAGAATTAAAAATCAAAATACTAGATATGAAGAACAATCACAACAAACAGAAATAAGCCTATATACTAGAGCTTTATATAAGGAAAAAAGCATAGAAGATGTACTAATAAAGAATATTGAATTTGAAAGATTAAGAAAAGCAAAGGCTACATTAACAGATATTCAAAGAAAAAGAATAGAATTACATATTGAAGATGGGCTAACATTGAAAGAAATAGCTAGAATAGAGGGAGTTCGCAGAAATAAAATAGATAAAAGCATTACCCAAGGAATAAAAAAATTAAAAAATTTTTTGAAAGATGGGGGGCAAAATAGCTAAAAAGTGAGCAAACAAGTGAGAGGGTATAAAAACTCTTTCACTTGTTTATTTTTTGAAACGAAACGGAACTTTGAAAACTGAATAACAATTCATTAGATACATTCCTACTATTCGAGCTAGTTAAAAAGTAATCTTACAAATTACTTTACTTAAATATAAGACAGCAACTTATAAGGCGAGGACAAGTAGTAGGCATAATGATACACTTGTATAGCTACAGTTCGAGCGAGATAAAACCGTCGCAAGCAATAGGTACAAATCTGCTGAATGCAGGTAGGTGGAACTCCTGTGGAGCAATTTAGCTAATTGCCATTTAATGAATTTAAGGAGAAAAGATAGAAATAATTGTAAAAGGCTATCTAATCTTAAAGGTAGCCTTTTTGAATAAAAAAGGAGAAATGTAACAATGAATATTTTACTAATTATGTTTTTAATAATACTTATACTTATTTCAATATTTACATATTTAATGATTATATACTCAAGTATGAGTAAAACAGAAGATGAAAGAATAATCGAAGATCAAGAACAAATGGAGTATTTGAAAAATTATAAAGAGAAAAAGGAGAATAGAAATAAAATGGAGAGCAAAAGAGGAGATTTATATTATGCAGCATTAGATGAAACTTATGTAGGAAGTGAACAAACAGGAGTAAGACCAGTAGTAATATTACAAAACAACATAGGAAATGAACATAGTCCAACTGTAATAATTGCACCGATAACAAGTAAAGTAAATTCAAAATCTATAATACCTACCCATGTTTATATAAAAGGGTATAAAGATAGACTAAAACAAAATTCACTTGTTCTAACAGAACAAATTAGAGCAATAGACAAATCAAGATTAAAATATTATATAGGAGCTTTAGATACTGGAGAATTACGAAAGGTAGATAAGGCTCTTATTATTTCATTAGGAATAGATTTAGAGAAAATTAAGAGAGAAGTGCCACACAGAGAAGGAGTAGAAGAAAAAACAGAATTTGTTACAAGAAATCAAATTGCATCTTATGGAATGGTAGCAAGAGAATATTTAAAACATACAGGAAATTTGGAAATTTCAAATGAAGATTTTGGGAAATATATACTAACACTAATTGATTTATATTCTCCAGATGAAGTAGAAAATCAAGCAGAAAAAGTAAAGGATAGGAAGTAAAATGGAAAATAAAAAAGTTATAGCTTATGGCTATTTTTCGGATTTAGGAATAAGTACAAGAGAAAATGCAGAAGAACATTTTAAAGATTATATAAGTAAAAATAAAAATTGGAATTTAAAAGAGATATATCTTCATACAGGCTCAAAACAAAGAAATGATGAAATGATAAGGAAGATAGAAAGCAAAATTGAAAATAAAGAAGTAGACATTATAGTTTTACTGAAATTAAAACATTTAGGAAAAGAAAAAGATTTTTATAATTTTGTAGATAAAGCATTGGCAAATAATGTTGATGTAATATCTATTACAGATGGTTTCAATACATTAGAGAGTTATGGCAAAACAAAATATTATATAATGCGAACAATGTTTGAGGAAAGGAAAAAAATAATAAGAGATAGGAATAAGAAAACATTAGATAGATGAATAAATTATTCTTTTGATTGTGAGGAAAGTATATGAAAGTAATAATAAATAAGCAAGGCACAGAAGCATATATTTCTAACATTGCATTTATTAGAGCTTTGTTAATTAAAGAATATATAACGAGCCTTCCAATTACAAAAGAAGAAAAAGAAAAGATGATTAAGTCAATTCTAGAATTACTAAAAAGTAGCTAGAATTGTACCTTTGAAAAGAAAAGCCTCCTTTTTTAAAATTATTAAAAAAGGAGGTCAAAATGAAAGAAAAGAAAAAAATTAGAATAGCAATATATTCAAGAAAATCAAAATATAGTGATAAAGGCGATTCTGTTGGAAACCAAATAGAAATTGCGAAAGAATATATAAAAATGCACTTTCCAGAAGATGAATACGAAGTAGAAATTGTAATATATGAAGATGAAGGATTTTCTGGTGGAAGTTTTGACAGACCACAATTTAAAATATTTTTAGAAGATGAAAGAGCAAATCCCTATGACATACTTATATGTTATAGATTAGATAGAATTAGTAGAAATATAGCAGACTTTTCTGCACTTATGAATGAATTAAATGAATTGGAAACAAGTTTTATTTCTATTAAAGAACAATTTGATACAAAGACACCAATGGGTAGAGCAATGATGTATATAGCAAGTGTTTTTGCACAGCTAGAAAGAGAAGTAATAGCAGAAAGAATTAGAGATAACTTATTAGAGCTTTCTAAAACAGGAACTTGGTTAGGTGGCGAAGCACCTTTAGGATTTACAGCTGAAAGGTACAAAAAAGTAGAAGTATGTGAGCAAGAAAATGATTATATAGCTAAAAAGAGCAAAGTTGCATCTAAACTTGTTGAAAATGAAGAGGAATTAAAAACAATATTACTGATATATTCTAAATTTATGGAATTAAAATCATTATCTAAATTAGTAACATATCTAATGAATAATGATATAAAAACAAGAAAAGGTGTATATTTTGGAATTAGTGCATTAAGAAAAATACTAACGAGTCCAGTTTATGCAAAAAATGATGAAGATACAATGGAATATTTTGCTTCTCAAAATATTTACATTTATTGTGAAGATGATGATAGAAATAAATATGATGGAAAATATGGCTTCTTAACTTATAACAAGACAAGTGGTTATGGTGGAAAAGAAAAGCCTATGCAAGAGTGGATTATAGCAGTAGGCTTACACAAAGGAATTATTGCAGGTAAAGAGTGGGTAGCAGTACAAATGCTAATTGAAAAAAATGCAGATAAAAAGTATAGAGCTGCATTATCAGTAAAAACAAATACACTAGCAACAGGACTTTTAAGATGTAAACATTGTAATTCACTTATGAGAGCTAAAAATATGGGCAGAGCATATAAAGATGGAAGCATCAATTATAGATATTGTTGCACACTAAAAGAAAAATCACGAGGACACAAATGTCAATCATTAAATGTAGGGAACGAAATAGATAATAAAATATTAGAAATTCTAAAGACCACTTTTATACCAAATACAGAAGTATATGAAGAACTTAAAAAAATGGCTACAATAAAATCAACAGATAATTCAAATAGTGAATTAGAGTTTTTACAAAATGCTTATAATAAGAATTTAGAAGAAACCGAAAAACTTATTGAAAAGCTACAATATATTGACATTGACCTAATGGATATGGTAAATTGTAAGTTGAGAGAGTTAAAAGAACAAAAACAAAATTTAGAAAATCAAATTGCTAATATAAAAAGCAGAGGAAAAATTAAAGATACTTCCGAAATGCAAACAGCAAAAGATTTATTAAAAGTTATTGATAACTCTTTTGACATTTTCCATACATTCGATTTGAAAACAAAGCGAGATATTGTAGGTTTGTTTATAGAGAAAATGTACGGAGATGGCGAGAACATTGAAATATTTTTATTAAATACAAAGTTAGAAGATTCCAAAAAAAAGTTCTTCATTCCGACTATTTCCAAGACCGAAAATTCTTTTAATAAATGTCTGTCATCAGATAAGGTGAGCAAAATCAAAAAATGGTGTAATCTTTAGGCAATGGGCGAACAGAATATTAAAAGATTATATGTTAAAAGGATATGCAGTAAATCAAAGAAGATTAGAATATTTAGAAAAGACAATACAACTAATTGATATAGCAAATAGAATAGATGAAAGACTAGAAGGAAATGATGCAAAGGAAATCTTAAAAGTAATTGGAGATTATTCAAAAGCACTTGATTTATTAGATGACTATGACCATAGAACATTAAAGAAAATAGATGGAAATATAGATGAAAGAAAAATTGAATATAGTGAATGTATAGAAGTAATAAATAAGTTAAGATTTAATGAAGAAAGCTCACTATTTGCAGTAGAAAGAGATAAAGGACTAGAATCCATTATAGGTAATATTTATCAAAGTTTTGCAGGACAAGATATTTATAAAAGCATTGAAGAAAAGGGAGCAAATTTCTTATATTTAATAGTAAAAAATCATGTATTTGCAGATGGTAATAAAAGAATTGCAGCAACATTATTTATATATTTCTTGAACTTTTATGGAATATTATATAAAGACGGAAAACAAACGATAGACAATAATACTTTAGCAGCACTAACTTTATTGATAGCAGAATCAAATCCAAAAGAAAAAGATGTAATTATAGATTTAGTGATGAATTTTTTGAATAATGATTGAGATTCAAACTCAGCAACAACTTACAATTTATAAATGAAATCAAAAAACTAATCAATTTATGATTAGTTTTCTTTTTGATTGTTATTTAATAAATTTGAAATACTTTCTGGACTTTCTGGCATACCCCTCAAGTACCATTCATTACAAAATCCAAATAATCCATAAGCAAACATTGATTTAGAATATGCAATAAAATTGTTTTCTTCCTGATTTGGATTAAGAATTTTTACAAGATAATCAATTAAAAAAATTGTAAGTTAGACTGGTATAAAATTTTTATAAAATCTCTATTATCAGAAAAATATTTAAAAAGGCGAAAAGCTATATTATTATCTCCACTTTCTTCCCATTCTTTTCCCCATTCTGCAAATGAGTTTTCTAAATATTTATTGATTATTTCATCTTTAGAATTAAAATTACGATAAAATGTTACTCTATTTACACCTGCTCTTTTTGTAATGTCTGTAATTGTGATATTTTTATAGTCTTTCTTCTTCATCAGTAAAAACAATGCTTCTGTAATATAATCTTTTGCAAATTGCTTATTCATGCTACACTTTGCCTCCTTCTGTTGCATTTTAAAGTTATCATATTGAATCCATAAAAAATGTATGCTACACTTGTTACATAAGTTAAATATATCAAAATATGATATATATTTCAAGGAGAGGAATATGAGAAAAGTGTTAAAAATTTTAGGAATAATTTTAGCAATAATTGCTGTTTTAGTAATAATATTTATTGTGTATTCAATGATAAATAATTATCGAACATTAAATGCCCCAAGATTTAAAGAAAACTATTACGAAGAATTTACTACTACTGCAGAATTAGAAAAAATGTATTCAAAAAAAGGAAAATATGAGGTATCTCAAAAAGAATATAAATCAGATAATAAATCAATAAAAAATATACGAATATGGTATCCTGCCGAATTAAATAATACTAATAAAAAATATCCATTAATAATGGTAGTTAATGCAAGTCAAACACCAGCTAAAGTGTATATGCCATTTTTAAAAAGATTAGCATCTTGGGGATTTATAGTAATAGGAAATGATGACCCACAAACTGGAAATGGAAATACAGCTTCTATTACATTAGACTATGTGTTAAAAACAAGTGAAATAAAAGACAAAATAGATATAGAAAACATGGGAATTATCGGATATTCTCAAGGTGGAGCAGGAGCTATAACAGCAGTTACAAAACATGATAATGGAAAAATGTATAAAACTATGTTCACAGGAAGTGCAGCATATCCTTTACTTGCTACAAGTATGGGGTGGGAATATGATTCAAAAGATATAAAAATACCTTATTTTATAACTGGAGCAACAGGATCTTCAGATGATATGGGTGTTGAAGATATAAACACTACTTTTGGTGGAGTAGCACCGCTTGCCTCATTAAAAGATACATACGATAAAATGAGTAATGATGTATTTAAAATTCGTGCAAGAGTTAAAGACGCTGAGCATGAAGATATGTTAGTAAGAACAGATGCATATATGACTGCTTGGATGTTATATCAATTACAAAACGATAGTGAAGCAGAAAAGATATTTGTTGGGGAAAATGCGGAAATATTAACAAATCCTAATTGGCAAGATATTGAAAAAAATCAATAATAAATTACATTATCATAAATAGTTATACAAAATTATATATAATTATTTGCTACTATAGTTTTTCCTAGATTATGTATGAAAATATCTAGTATTACTAATGATTTGCGAACATTAACAAGGTCCATCTCGACCAAAAAAGTACTGAAAACAACAGTTTTCAGTACTTTTTGTTTTTATTCAAAATTACTTAAATTAGTTACAAATCTAAGCTATTTGGATTTAATAGAAATTCTTGTATTCCCATTATTACAATTCCATCTTCGTTTCTCCATAATTTTATATCATCCTTAACAATTATTATCTTTTTAAAACTATCTCCTATATGATTTAAGGAGTTACATTCTTGCTTTGTTTTTTCTGGTGTATCTAAATTTAATGCAACTTGTATATAATATCTTTTACTTCCTTGATTACATACAAAATCAACTTCTAATTGCTTTCGTTCTTGTCCTTTACGAACTTCAACAAGTCCTACGTCAACATTATAACCTCTAGTTATCAATTCATTGTAAATAATATTTTCCATTAAATGATTTTCTTCTTGCTGTCTAAAGTTTAGTCTAGCATTTCTTAACCCAATATCAGCAAAATAATATTTTTGTGGTGTTTGAATATATTTTTTTCCTTTTACATCATATCTTTCTACTCTTTCAATTAAAAATGAATCTAATAAAAACTCAATATATGAAATAACGGTATTCTTTGATATATCAGTAGTACCACTACTGATAAAAGTATTATATATCTTTTGAGGATTAGTAAGAGAACCAACTGAAGATGATAAAATATTTATTATAGTATCTAACACATCATCTTTACTTATATTATTTCTATCAATTATATCTTTTTTATATGTTAAATTAAATAAACTTACTAAATAATTACTTTTTTGTTCTTCTGTATTTTGATTCAAAATTAATGGCATTCCCCCATAAGTAATATATTCATTCCAAGCTTCATATTTATTTCCTTTATATGCACTTACAAATTCTTTAAATGACAATGGGAAAATTCTAATTTCATCTCCACGACCTCTAAATTCAGTTATAATATCACTAGATAAAAATTTTGAATTACTTCCAGTAACATATACATCTAAATTTCTTTTATTCAAAAATCCATTTAATACAGCTTCAAAATTATTAACTTTTTGAATTTCATCTATTAACACATAGTGCATTTTTTCATCTTTAATTTGACTTTTAACAAATAAATTTAATTCTTCAGGATTTAAATATTTACTATTTTCGATATCATCTAAATCTATTTTTATTATGTGATCTCCAGTTACACCACTTTCTAATAAATGATTTTTGAAAATAGGGTCTAACATAAAAGATTTTCCACAACGTCTAATCCCTGTTAAAATTTTTATTAAGCCATTTTCTTTTCGCATAACTAATTTATCTAAATAATCATTTCTTTGTATAATATCCATAAAAATTTCCTCTCAAAGTTTTATTGAACTTTTTTGCCAACTTAGGCTTTTTTGTTCAATGCAATTATACATCTTTTTATTTTATAAATCAATACTACATTAAACTTTTTTGTCATTTGAGGCAAAAATGTTCAATACATATTTTAGTATATTCACATTATAATAATTTATTCATTAAATTTGTAAAAAAGTAATCCTTATAACATACTACCTATATTAGATTGTAAAACATTACTACTTATGTTATTAAATGAACAAGAAAATGTTATTTAAGATTATTCATTATTATAATTTTTGTTAGATTTATTATTAGAATAACAAATTAAAATTCCAGTAATATAACGATTTTAAAGATATTAGCAAGGTTCACCTCAACCAAAATATTAGGGTAGTAAGGATTGTTATCCTCGCTACTCTTTTTTACTAAAGATATAAAATTCATTGACTAATTATGTAAATTATGATACAATTTGGTTGATGTTCATAAGGATATTAGTAGGAATACAACATTTGCGACTGCAAGGAGGTTGGATATGAAGCGGGTATTTGTAATTCCTCAGATGATGGATGAAGAAATCTCTGGATGGTCCAAGTCTATTAGACCAATAGTAGGGGATGGTATATATTATCTAAGAGAATTGTCAAAAAAGGAATTGACGAGTATTGCATATACTTGGCTCAAAGAGCCATGGGATTATACATGCAAAGTCGATTACACAAAGTTGTCGATTCTAGAAGATAGGAAAATGCTTCACAAATATGATTGGTTTGAATCTTTCAAACCGACTGTAGGTGAGGTAATTTGTCAGATTCCAAATGACTATCTGTATCTTAAAAAGGTTATTGCCTTTCAGATACTTGATGGACCTATTGCTATGGATACCACTTTTATAAGAGAGTTAAATGCTGGGTTTCATGTATCTATTGTACATTTATATCAAGCAAAAGATAGTACAAACCAAAAGGCTCAACTCGTTAAGGAGTACCCATATATGAACATAAAGGTTCCAGTAGGAATGACAAGGGAAGAATTTGTGGATGCATATGGATTGAAAAAGAAGAGATTTATTTTATGAGAAAAACATAGAAAAGGTAGTGATGTCAATTTACTTATTGTTCACTGCCCTTTCTATTTTAATTTATATATTGTGTAAAATATTATTCATAAGTTTTTATGTTTGTATTTTTTAGTTTAACTTGTTCTTCAACTAATTTTTCTGTTTTTGAAATTTCATCTTCATATCCTGTTAGAGCTGAGAAGGGTGCAAATTGTGCAGCTCTAGCTTCCAATGACATAGGTTTGTGCTTAGAAGATACATAATGAGGTAAGTTTATTATATCATCATACTTGTTATTCATGATTGATGACCTCCTATTTGATTATTTCTTTGAATAGTTGTACCAGACTCTTGCAAATTCATTCCCTTTATAATAGCATTTTTTCCATACTTTTTCTTGATAGATATAACAGCCTTTTGCAATTCTTTCTCAGACTGCTCTTTTTTTAAGTTTTCCTCTTTTTGATGATAATCTGTGAATAAGTCTATCTGCTCATAAGTTTTGGGAAGATTTAAATCAGAAGAAGATACTAGATTATTTGCCGTGATGTTAAGCCTTCTAATCAATAAGTCTTTATTAATAATTTTCTGATATAATTCTAAAGTAGCTTCCATTATAATTTTTGTAGATGACGTTTGATGACTTAAATTGATGGTTCCATGAGCATGCTTAGGAACTTTTCTACCATAAGCGTCAGTTGTTATCTCACCCTTATAAAGGCTACTTATAGAAGGATTGCTTAGATTCTCTATATCATATCCAATAGTCAAAACTAATTGATTAGTTACCAAATTTTTATCAACTAAGTCTAAACTTAAAAGTTCAGACATTTCTTTTACTATAAGTTTGGTGTCTTCGTAGTTATATGGACAATGTAATACTTGACCAGAAGAAATGCTATTACTAGCAGGTTTATATGCCTTTATATAATCAAGAGTACATGGTTCATAACCCCAAGCATGGTCAATTAAGAGTTCTGCATTTACACCAAATAATTTATAAAATAAATCTTCATTATTGATAGAAGTTTTTGCAATATCACCCATCGTATATATTCCATGTGATTCAAGTTTTTTTGCGTAACCTCTGCCAACTCTCCAAAAGTCAGTAAGAGGCCTATGACTCCATAAAAGTTTTCGATAAGTCATCTCATCAAGACCGGCAATTCTAACTCCATTTTCATTAGGCTTAGCATGTTTAGCTACAATATCCATAGCAATTTTAGATAAATATAGATTGGTCCCAATGCCAGCTGTAGCAGTTATGCCAGTATTATCATAAATATCTTGGAGCACTTTTGTTACTAAATCTCGTACCTTTATATTATAAATTTTAGAATAGTGAGTAACATCAATAAATACTTCATCTATTGAATATACATAGATATCGTCTTTGGAAAACCATTTTAAATATATATTATAAATACTAGCACTATATTTCATATAGTATGCCATTCTTGGAGGTGCAATTATATAGCTAAGTTCCAAATCATTATTTTTTAAAATTGCATTATTGTCATAAGATGAACCTATAAATGTCTGATTAGGGGCTTTTAGTTTTCTTTGAAAATTTATTTCTTTCACTTTTTGAGCAACTTCAAATAATCTTGCTCTACCAGCTATTCCATAGGATTTTAGAGAAGGACTAACAGCTAGACAAACTGTTTTTTCTGTTCTACTGCTATCAGCAACTACAAGATTGGTAGTTAAAGGGTCCAAACCTCGCTCATTGCACTCAACAGAAGCATAGAAACTTTTTAAATCTATCGAAACGTAAATATGTTTGTGTTTGTCTTGCATATTACACCTCCTTTTTATTGTAAATGAATACATATAGTTTATACATTATTATCTAAATTATAATTACAAAAAGTATATCATATAAAAACCAAAATGTAAACAACTGTTTGCAATAAAATAAATTTACATTAAAAATATTGACAAGCAGATACAAATATGGTAATATAATAGATGTTATGTAAGCGGTTCATGGGTCAGTAGCTCAGTTGGATAGAGCATTGGCCTTCTAAGCCAAGGGTCGGGGGTTCGAATCCCTCCTGGCTCACCATGATATTTTTACAAAAGTTTATATAATAAATAAACATCTCATTTACATTACTGTATGTTGAGATGTTTATTTTTCTATTTGAGAATGTAACTGTTTGGATTGCATAATATAAAAAAGTATGCTATAATATAATATTGAAAGTAGTTTATTCTACAATCCAATTTTAAAGCAATCAGTTGGTTGCAAAAAATAATTAAGGAGGTTCCGAATGGAACAACATCAAACTAAAGAAAAGCAGACCGAAGAAGAGCAGGTCAAAGAGGAACGGCGCCAGTTAAGAGAACTCCGAGAACAGATTAACAAAGCAAAGGCATCGGGGAATGCTGCTTATCTGTATGTCGGAAGGCAAATTTATAAAAGCAATATTGATGCGCTGAAAAAGCAAGGGTATCAAATCACAGATACTGCTGGTATTTATATAATAAAGTATAAAACAGCCTGACCTTGCAAAAAGAGGAGACTTACATAGAAATATGTAGGTCTTTTATTTATTTTTATTGATAAACTCTTGACTTTGTGCTAAAATGTATATGTTATAAAAATAGAAAGAAGGAATGAATAAAAAATGACAAGCAAAGATAGAGCGTATTTAAGAAGCCTTGCTAATCAAATAGAACCGATTTTTCAAATTGGAAAGTCAGGAATATCAGATAATTTAATAAAACAATTAGATGATGTCCTAGAGGCACGTGAACTAATAAAGATAACCGTTTTAGAAACATCACCAGAATATGCAAATGATATTGCAGATGAAATTGCTGAGAAGACTAGAAGTACAGTAGTTCAAGTTATGGGAAGAAAAATTACTTTATATAGAAAGAAAAAGAAAGATTCAAAAATTGGAATAAATGTATAAAAATGTACTTTACTTTTTTATATAGAAGTTATATTATTAAAAATGAAAAAATTTATAATATTGCACTAATATTTGAATAAATATATATAAAATATAATGGAGCTTTTAAATCATGAACGCTATACTATATACTGTTGGAGGAGATGTTCTTACTAAAGAAGAAGAGACGTATTTCCAAAAAGCAGAGAAAATTATTTATAATTCTAATAACAATAACCATAAGAAACATATAATTTGGACAATAATTGTTTCAATATTATTTGTGCTCTTTATGGCATGTGCAATATTATCAACTATGTTTGCAGTTGTTCATATAAAAAAAGATACAATTGCGAAAGGAATAAATGTTTTAGGAATAGATATTTCTTATCTTACAAAAGAAGAAGCACTTAAAAAGTTACAGGAAGAAGCAGAAAATAGGCTTTCTACAGATGTAGTTTTTAAGCACAATGAACAAACATATACATTATTGCCAGTAGCAGTTAATTCTAATTATGATTTGAATGCAGTAGTAGATGAAGCATATAAAATAGGACGAGATATAAATATATTTAAAGATAATTTTGAAGTGGTTTCATGCCTAATAAAAGCTAGAGAGATAGCTCCAACATTCTCATATAATTCTGATGCATTTGGCGAAGCTACTCAACAGATGAATGAAAATCTAGCTGATAAATTAGAGGAAGTATCATATAATATTGAAGAAAATAATTTAATCATACATAATGGAAAAAACGGAAACATAGTTGATATAGATTCTTTAAAAGCAAGATATTTAGAAAAACTTACAAATGCAGAATATAATCAAGAAGTAATAGAAGTACCAGTAATATACAAACAAGCAAGTAAAGTTGATATTGACAAAATACATAATGAGATATATAAAGAAGCAAAGGATGCAAGTTTTAGGACAGAGCCATATGCAGTATTTCCATCATCTAATGGAGTAGATTTTGCTATTTCTATTGATGAAGCAAAGAGCATGATTACAGGGGAAGCTGAAAGCTACACTATACCGCTAAAAACATTATATCCTAATGTAAAAACAAGTGATATTGGAAACGAAGCATTTCCAAATACTTTAGCTAGCTATTCATCAAATTATGCAACAAGCAACTCAAATCGTTCAACCAATATTGCACTTGCTAGCTCAAAAATAAATGGATTGGTTATGATGCCAGGAGATGTATTTTCATTCAACGACACAGTTGGAAAAAGAACTCCACAGGCAGGATTTAAAGTAGCAGGAGTATATGTTAATGGTCAGGTAACAAATGATTATGGTGGAGGTATTTGTCAAGTATCAAGTACTTTGTATAATGCAGTTTTAAGAGCTAATCTAGAAATTGTATACAGAACAAATCACCAATTTGTAGTAGGATATGTACCTATTAGCACAGATGCTACAGTATCATGGGGAGCACCAGATTTTAAATTTAAGAACTCAAGGAACTATCCTATTAAAATAGTAGTTACAAATTCTAATAAAAATATTTATGTTAAAATATTAGGACTTCATGAAGAAAATGAATATGATGTTGAGATTATTTCCTATAGAACAGGAACAGTTCCATTTAAAACAACATATACAAAGGATAAGAGTTTAGCCAGTGGTCAGACAAAGGTTATTCAAGCAGGCTCAAATGGAGCAAGGTCCGAAGCATATAGGATTTTAAAACAGAATGGAAAAGAAGTTTCAAGAGAACTTCTTGGTAGAGATGTATACAGTCCACATAATCAAGTAATAGCAGTTGGACAATAAATTTCAACCAATGGGGACGCGCACTTTTGGTTGACCAAAAGGGACAGGTTGAAATAATTATACATGTGGCGAAGGGAGAATAAAATGAAAGATTTAATTGAAATAAGATGGCATGGAAGAGGCGGACAAGGAGCAAAAACAGCATCATTATTGCTTGCAGATGCAGCATTTAACACTGGAAAATATATTCAAGGATTTCCAGAGTATGGACCAGAAAGAATGGGAGCACCAATAACAGCTTACAATAGAATAAGTACGACACCTATTAGAGTACATAGCAACATATATGAGCCTGATTATGTAGTAGTTGTAGATGATACGCTTTTAAATGTCGTAGATGTTACAGCAGGATTAAAAAAGGATGGAGCTATTGTGATAAATACAACAAAATCAAAGGAAGAAATTAAATCAGAGCTTAAAGGATATGATGGAAATATCTATACAATAGATGCTAAAAAAATATCAGAAGAAGCACTTGGAAGATATTTCCCTAATACTCCAATGCTTGCAGCAATTGTAAAAGTAACTGAAATAATGCCAGAAGATAAGTTTTTAGCAGATATGGAAGGTTCATTTAAGCATAAGTTTGCAAAAAAGCCAGAAGTAATAGAAGGAAATATGAAGGCACTTAAGTTAGCTTTTGAACAAGTTAAGAAAATTTAGTTAGGCCAATAGGCACTGTCTTTATTGGTTGAAAGTTGGGACCAATAGGAAAGTCCTTACATAAAACTAAGAATAAGAAGGGAGATAACATGGAAATAAATAAGAACTCAACCTGGAAAGAACTTACTCCAGGTGGAACAATATATGATGCAGGAAATGCAAGAGAATTTAAAACAGGTGACTGGAGAAGCCAAAAACCCATATTTATACAAGAAAAGTGCAAACAATGTGGATTATGCTATCCAGTTTGTCCAGACGATGCAATACCAGTATGCAAAGAAGGAAGAAAAGATTTTGACTATGATTATTGCAAGGGATGCGGAGTATGCAGCAAGGTTTGTCCATTTGGAGCAATAATTATGGAAGGAGAGGAAAAATAATATGAGTATTAGAGAACGTTTAAGCGGAAATGAAGCAACAGCCTATGCCATGAGACAAATTAATCCAGATGTAGTAGCAGCTTTCCCAATTACACCATCAACAGAAATACCACAATATTTTTCTAGCTATGTTAGTAATGGACAAGTGGATACAGAATTTGTGGCAGTTGAGAGTGAGCATAGTGCAATGAGTGCATGTATAGGTGCAGAAGCAGCTGGAGCTAGAGCGATGACAGCAACATCTGCAAATGGATTAGAATATATGTGGGAGATGGTGCAAATAGCATCAAGTTCAAGGCTTCCAATAGTTATGGCATTGGTAAATAGAGCAATATCAGGACCACTAAACATACACTGTGATCATTCAGATGCAATGTCAGTGAGAGATAGTGGTTGGATAATGTTATTTTCAGAAACAAATCAAGAGGCTTATGACAATATGTTAATGGCTCACAGAATAGCAGAACACAAAGATGTTTTATTGCCATTAATGGTTTGCCAAGACGGTTTCATAACTTCACATGCTATTGAAAATATAGAACTTGTAGAAGATGATAAAGTTAAAGAATTTGTTGGAACTTATAAACCAGAGCATTATCTACTAAATAAAAAGGAACCAATTGCAATGGGTCCAATGGATTTACAGGCATATCTTACAGAACATAAAAAACAACAAACAGTAGCAATGCAAAATGCAAGAAGTGTTATAAAAGAAGTTGCTAAAGATTTTGAAAAAATGACAGGTAGAAAATATGAAATGTTTGAAACCTACAAATTAGAAGATGCTGACTACGTTATAGTATGTATGAATTCAACAGCTGGAACTGTTAAAAATGTTGTAGATTCTTTAAGAGCAAATGGAGTAAAAGCTGGACTACTTAAGATAAGAGTATTTAGACCATTCCCAGTAGATGAAATAGGAACAGCATTAAAAGGAGCAAAGGCAGTAGCTGTACTTGACAGAGTACCTCTTTTAAATGGTACAGGAGGACCTTTATTTGAAGATGTAGTAAGTGCAATGTTTGTAAATAATGTTAATGTAAAAACTATTAACTACACATATGGAGTAGGTGGTAGGGATGTTACAGAAGAGCATATAAATAGTGTGTTTAAGGATTTACAAGAATTAAAAGATATGAAAGAACCTTATAGATTTTTAGGATTAAAAGGAAGGAAATAACAATATGTATAATGTAAAAGAAATAGTTGCAAATAAACCATCACGCTTTACTGCAGGACATAGAATGTGTGCAGGATGTGGTGCACCGCCAGTAGCAAGAATGATTTTACGTGCAGTGCACGAAGATGACCATGTTGTTGTATCGAATGCAACAGGATGTATGGAAGTATCAACATGCATATATCCATATTCTGCATGGACAGATTCATATATTCATACAGCTTTTGAATCTGCATCTGCAGCAGAATCTGGGGTAGAGGCAGCTTATAAATCATTAAAAAAACAAGGTAAGCTACCAGAAAATGAAGATACCAAATTTATAATATTTGGTGGTGATGGTGGAACTTATGATATAGGAATTCAAAGCTTATCTGGAGCTATGGAAAGAGGTCATGACATGCTTTATGTATGTTATGATAATGGAGCATATATGAATACTGGAATTCAACGTTCATCTGCAACACCAAAATTCGCTGATACTACTACATCTCCAGCAGGTGTAAGTATTCCAGGAAAGATGCAATCAAGGAAAGACTTGACAGAAATAATGGTGGCACATCATTTACCATATGTAGCTCAGACAGCAGCTTATATGAATTTTAAAGACTTATATGAAAAATCTGAAAAAGCAATTTATACTCCAGGTGCAAAATTTATGAATGTTTTAGCACCATGCCCAAGGGGTTGGGGATATGCTACAGAAGATCTTATGCAAATAAATAAATTAGCAGTAGAGACTTGCTACTGGCCATTATACGAGGTAGTAGATGGAGTATATCATATAACATATAAGCCAGCTAAAAAACTTCCGATAGAAGAATTTTTAAAACCACAAAAAAGATTTAAGCATATGTTTAAACCAGGAAATGAGTGGATGATAGAAGAATTCCAAAAAGAAGTTGATAAGAGATGGGAAGAATTATTAGCAAAAGAAGAAATGACAAATAAATAGAAATAGTAGGTAAATGACGATTAAAGTCAGATACCTACTTTTTTATTCTGTTTCTATTTACATTTTTCGACAAAGATGATATAGTAAATTCAAATAAAATACCACAATTAAATAATTATAAAAGGAGGATGAATTATGGGATTTATTAAAGCGTTTGCAGGAGCAATTGGCGGAACATTTGCAGACCAATGGAAGGACTTTATAGTTCCAATGGCAGGAGTTCCAGCAACAGCAGGTATTTATCCAGCAGTAGCATCAGGCACAAACAATGGGAGAGGAGAAAATACAAAGGGTTCAAATAATATAATTTCTGATGGAAGTAAGATAATTGTTCCGGAAGGAATGGCACTTGTTACAATGCAAGAAGGAGGAGTAACAGGACTTATTACGGAGCCAGGAGGATTTACATTTACATCAAATGATGTAAACGCAAAATCAATTTTCTCAGGAGATGGAATAATATCATCTTTAATTACACAGAGCTGGGAAAGATTTAAATATGGTGGACAACCAGGTTCTCAACATACAGCATTCTATGTTAACCTAAAAGAAATACCAAATAACAGATTTGGAACACAATCAGAAATATATTGGGATGATGCATACTTAAATGCACAAGTTGGAGCCATAACAAGAGGAACATATACATTAAGAATTGTTGACCCAATATTATTTATAAAGAATTTTGTTCCAGCAACATATTTGTCAGAAGGAAGAGTATTCGACTTTGCAGATATGGATAATGATGCAGGAGCACAATTATTTAATGAAGTTGTAGGAAGTTTATCAGCAGCATTTTCTAACTATACAAATGACCCAAGCAAGGGAAATCGTATATCAAGAATACAAGGAGACCAAATAGGATTTGCGCAAAGTTTATCAAAAGCTGTTGATGATGCATATGGGTGGAAAAATGATAGAGGATTAGAAATTGTTAAAGTTGCTATACAAGCTATTGAATATGATGAAGATACAAAGGCATTATTAAGCGAAGTTAAGAAGGCTGATGCTTTATCAGGAGCAAGAGGAAATTCATTTATGCAACAATCAATTGCTCGTGGAATGCAAGCTGCTGGTGAAAATGGTGGCGGTTCAGGAATGGCATTTATGGGTATGGGAATGAATGCATCAGGAAATGTTATGGGTGCTATGCAGCAACCACAAGAGCAAACATCATACATAAACACAAATCCACAACCAATGCAAGGGAATCCAATGGGTGGGCCAGTAGAGCCAGCTGGGCAACCAACAGAAACAGCTGAAGACCCAATTGAAAAACTATCAAAACTAAAGAAAATGTTAGATGCAGGACTAATAACTCAAGAGGATTATGATAACGCAAAAAACAAAATCTTGGGGGTGTAAAAGATGTTAGATAATCCTACTTTAAATAATGGACCCCAAATTGTTCAAACAGATTTGGGTTCAAAAGATGGACAAAATAAATGTCCCAAATGTGGTGCTACTGACATTTCATTAAACTCTAATAATGGAAAACTAAGATGTAACTTCTGCAGACATGAATTTGAACCTGAAAAGATTCAAGGAATGGAAACAGATTTGACAAAGCTTGAAGGCGAAATTATGGGGTCTGGAACACAAGATATTGTACAAGATAGTCAAAATGTAATCACATTTAAGTGCAGTAGTTGTGGAGCAGAAGTTGTAATTGATACCACAGAAAGTACACAAGCAAGATGCCACTGGTGTAGAAACACATTATCAGTTAATCAGCAAATACCTAATGGAGCAATTCCAGATGTTGTATTACCATTTAATGTAACAAAAGACCAGGCAAAACAAGAAATAGAGAAATTTGTTGGAAAAAGAAAATTCTTTGCACATCCAACATTTAGACAAGAATTTACTACTGAAAATATAATGGGAGTATACTTTCCATATATGGTTGTTGATATTAACTCTCATGCATCGTTTTCAGGACATGGAGAACATCAAACTAAGAGATATACAAGAGGAAGCGGAAATAATGAGCGTACATACTATGATGCAGACTTGTATCAAGTAGAACGTGAATTTGATTTGACAATGGAAGGTTTATCAGTTGAATCAAGTTCTGATAAATTAAATAAAAATTCAAATAAAACAAATAACGTTATAAATGCTATAATGCCATTTGATACAGAAAACTGCGTAAAATATAATGCAAACTACCTAAAAGGTTATACATCAGAAAGACGTGATACAAATATTGAAGAGTTACGTCCAATAGTTGATACGCAAGCAAAAGATATAGCTAGATTTGCAGCTAATGAAACACTTAAGCAATATGATAGAGGTGTAAATTGGTCTGATGAACAATTACACTATAAAGGAAGACAATGGAAAACAGCATATTTACCTGTATGGCTGTATAGCTATCAACAGAAAAAAGGTGAAACGAGTGTATTACATTATGTCGCAGTTAACGCAAGAACTAAAGAAACAATGGGTAGTGTACCAATACATATGCCAAAATTATTAGGAGCATCTGCTTTAGTTGAAATACTTGGAATTATTCTAATGATGATTTGCGATTTTGATTATAGTTGGATATTCTTATTATTAGGATTTATATATTTCTTCATTATGCATGTAAGATATAGGAACTCAAATGCTAGACATCATCATGAAACAGAAACAAATCACAAGATGTATAATGTAAGAGCAGTTGACAATTTTATTAAAAACGAAAAAGGACTAACTAATTCACAAATAGAAGGAGCTAACAATAAAAGGGTTAGCAATAAATCAATGACAGAATCAATTACAAGTATGTTTAAAAATTAAAATTTATAATTATAAAAAGGGGAATAAAAAAATGAATAATATTATGGAAAAATTAAAAACAACAAAAATTTTAGGAGCAGTAGGAATAGCATGTTTAATACTAGGTTTAATAACACCTTATGTAAGATACAATATCTTTGGAATTAAGTATTCAATTGCTTTATGGGGATATTGGGAAGGTAAAATTATGATGATACTAGCTTTAGCTAATGCGCTATTTATATTTAAAGATTTTATTGAAAAATATGTTCCAGCATTATTTAATAATGGTGGTTTAGGACAAGCAATCAAAAATTGCAATAACCCAAAATTCTCACTAATTCCAACAGTATTATGTGCAATATTTGCTATATATGTAACATCAGTTTTAGGTGTAAAAACATTTAAATATTACAACATAGGATTCTACTTAATGTGGATAGGAACAATAAGCCTTGTTGCATATGCATTTTTACATAAAGCTGATTATAAAAAAGACAATTCTCAAAACAATACACCAGTAGATAATACACAAAATAATAATTCTAATGTGAATGTATAAATTTATTAAGAATGTAGGCAAATGACAATTAAAGTCAAATGCCTACATTTTTGTATTCAAAGTTGCATAAATAAATAATTATATGCTATAATGAAAATATAAGACAGTAGTTTGCAAGAAATTATTATTTGACAACTTGTAAACGAGGCGAGAAAGGAATGGAATTTTATATGATAGATGAGAGAACTAAGAAAATTCTAATGGCAATTATAAAGCATTGCAATATAATAAATGACACAAAAAATTTATTTGGAAATGAGTATGAACAATTTGAGAATAATAGCATTTATCAAAATGCTATATTGACCCCAGTTACGCAAATTGGTGAACTAGTTAAAAAGTTACCATTGGATTTTAGAACAAAATATAATCAAATTCCATGGAGAAATATAGCAGGAATGAGAGATATTGTAGTACATAATTATGAAACTATTGATAAATTTATTTTATGGAATGTTGCAAACAAAGAAACAGATAGAATAAAAGAATTTTGTAAAGAGATTTTAAATGAAAATATCTAATGCGTAAATTACTTAATAAATTTCTTTATTATAATTAAAGAAGGGAATAAATATATGTCTGAGTTAGAAAAGATAAAAGAAAAAATAAAGCCAGTTGCAGAAAAATATAATTTAGTATATGTATGGGTATTTGGTTCATTTGCAAAACAAAAACAGCGAGAAGATAGCGATATAGATGTTATTGTAAGAACAGAAGATGTTATAGATGGATTCAAAATAGTTGAGGTAAAATTTGCTTTAGAGGAAGCATTAGAAAAGAAAGTAGATATTATAACAACTGGTAGTATAAAAGGTTCATTACTAGAGGGAGAAAATTTAGAAGAGGTTTTATTATATAGCGCTAAATAATTTAAAATGTAGGCAAATGACAATTAAAGTCAAATGCCTACATTTTTATAATGACAAAGATTAAACTTAAAATTTAATTGACTATTATATACATTTTGTGATATAAGAATATTATAGAAAATAAAGGAAATAATAAAATAGATTTTTTAATATGATTTGCCACCAAGCATTTTGGAAATCTAAATAATGGATGGTAATTGAAACAAACGAAGTGAGAGAAAAGGAGGAAAGATGAGCGATTTAGAAAAGAAGAAAAAATCTGGATGGGAAAAAGTCAGCAAAGATTTAGAAGAAAAGATTATGGAATTTGCTAAAGAATACATGTACTATCTAAATAATGCTAAAACTGAACGTGAAATAGTTACTTTCTCAGAAAAGATGGCAAGAGAAAATGGCTTTAAGGACATAAGCGAATACGAAAAATTAGAGCCAGGAGATAAAGTTTATTACAAAAATAGAGAAAAGAACTTATATTTAGCTGTAATCGGAAATAAAAGTTTAGAAGAAGGCATAAATATAGTAGGGGCACATGCTGACTCACCAAGACTAGATTTAAAACCAAACCCACTAGTTCAAGATGGAAACATGGCATATTTAAAAACACACTATTATGGTGGAATCAAAAAATATCAATGGACAGCAATTCCACTTGCAATACATGGTGTCATTTTTAAAGAAAATGGAGAGAAAGTAACAGTTAATATAGGAGAAAACGAAGATGAACCAGTATTTACAATTACAGACTTACTTCCTCATTTAGCAAAAGAGCAACAACAAAAGAAATTATCAGAAGCAATATCAGGTGAGAACTTAAGCATACTTGTAGGCAATATACCTGACAAAGATGCAGAAGAAAAGTCAACAGATACAATAAAGAAAAATATTCTTAAGATACTAAACAAAAAATACGGAATCACTGAAGATGATTTTATGAGTAGTGAACTAGAAGTTGTACCAGCATTTAAAGCAAGAACTTTAGGCTTTGACGAAAGCTTAATTGCTGGGTATGGCCAAGATGACAAAGTATGTGTTTATACTTCATTAAGAGCAATTTTAAATGTAGAAAAACCTGAAAGAACTGCTGTATGTTTGTTCTCAGACAAAGAAGAAATTGGAAGTATGGGTAACACAGGAATGGAATCACATGTATTTGATACTTTCATTGCAGAACTTCTTAACAAAGCAGGAATAAATAGACCAAATCTATTAGATAAAGTATTTTGTAATTCTAGAATGTTATCAGCAGACGTTGATGCAGGTGTTGACCCATTATATGCGCAAGTAAGTGATATAAATAATGCGGGAATTCTAAGCGAAGGGATATCAATCAACAAATATACAGGTGCTGGAGGAAAAAACAATTCATCAGATGCAAATGCAGAATACGTCGCATTTATAAGAAAAATATTTAATGAAAACGACATTAAATTTCAATTGGCAGAGCTAGGAAAAGTTGATATTGGAGGTGGTGGAACAATAGCATATATTTTAGCAAACAAGGGAGTAGACGTAATCGATTGTGGAGTTCCAGTATTATCAATGCACGCACCATATGAAGTTACAAGCAAATTTGACGTATATGAAGCCTACAGAGCTTATGAAGCATTCTTTAAAAACTAAAGAAAAATAGGGACATTATTTTTAAATTATGAATATGTCCTTAAAGTGATACATAATTTAAATAAAAAATTAATTTTAATAAAAAGGAGAGATTTATTATGGTAGTAGGAATAATAATAGGAGTAATAGTAGTTTTAATTTTATTATATGTTGTAAGTACATATAATGGTTTAGTAGGATCAAGAAACACAGTAAAAGAAGCATTTTCAACAATGGATGTTTATTTAAAGAAAAGATGGGATTTAATTCCAAATTTAGTTGAAACAGTTAAAGGTTATGCAAAACATGAACAAGAAACACTAAATCAAGTTACATCAATGAGATCAGGCAGTTATGACAAAATGTCAATGAATGAGAAAATAGAAGCAAACAAAGAGTTAAGCAAAGGAATAGCTAGCATAATGGCTGTTGCCGAAAACTATCCAGATTTAAAAGCAAATTCAAATTTCATGCAATTAAGCGCAGAACTAACAAACGTTGAGGAAGATATTGCAAATAGCAGAAAATATTACAATGGTTCAGCAAGAGCATTTAACAACAAAGTTGAAATGTTTCCAAGCAATTTAGTTGCAGGTATGTTCCACTTCAAAGCTGCTGATATGTTTGAAGTATCAGAAGAAGAAAGAAAGAATGTTAAGGTAGAATTTTAAATAAGGCAAAAATATGATGGCACCAAAATAAAACTGGTGTCATCAAAGTTATAATAAACTTAGTAAAAAGAAATAAAGGGGAAAAAATGAAAAAGAGTAAAAAGCTAATATTTTTAATTATTTATATGTTATTTTTAATAAGCATTCCATGTATATCAAACGCTGCTAACACTACATATAATTATAATTACAACTATAATTTCAATACATATACTTATGATTATACAATAGAAGATTACAAAATTGATATGGTTGTAAATGAAGATAATTCATTTGATATTACAGAAACAATTACAGCAAATTTTAATAAAGCAAAGCATGGAATATTTAGAAAAATACCAATTAGAAATAGTGTAAAAAGAGCAGATGGTACGAAATCAGATAATAAGGCGAAGATAAGTAAAATTAGTGTAAACGATAAATATACAACATCAACAGAAGATGGATATAAAGAAATAAAAATTGGTGATAAAGATAAAACTGTTAGAGGAAAAAGAACATATACAATAAAATACAATTATAACATTGGAAGAGATCCACTAAAAGACGCAGATGAGTTGTATTTTAACTTAATAGGAACTGAATGGGACACAACAATAAAGAATGTAGATTTTAAGATTACAATGCCAAAGGAATTTGATTCAAGCTTACTTGGAATGTCAAGAGGAAAATATGGATCAGGAGATAGTACAAATATTACATATGAAGTAAGTGGAAATGTAATTGAAGGAAAGATAGATAAGGCACTATCAAAAGGTGAAGCTTTAACTATAAGGCTTACATTGCCAGAAGGATATTTCTCAGCAAAATCCAATTTTGATATTTTGCCAATAGGCATTATGATTTTTAGCATTGGCTGTGTAGTTGGAGCATATTTATTATGGCGTAAGTATGGAAAAGATGATAAAGTAGTTGAAACAGTAGAATTCTATCCCCCAGATGGCTATAACTCAGCAGAGGTTGGATTCTTATATAAAGGAATGGCTGATAACAAAGCAATTATTTCTCTTTTAGTATATTTAGCTGATAAGGGATATTTAAAAATAGAGGAAACAGACGAAAAGGGAATGTTTTCAAAAAATAAAGGGTACAAAATTACTAAAGTAAAAGACTATGATGGAAATAATGAAGCAGAAAGAGTATTTTTTAATGGTTTATTTAAGAAAAAAGATACAGTAACACACAAAGATTTATATAACAAATTTTATACAACGATTGATTCAGTAAGAAGCAAAATACAATCTAAGGCAAATATGTACAAGATTTTTGAAGAGGTATCAAGCAAAAAAACTATTTGGGTAATTTTGATGATTGTTGCTATAATAGCAGCAATGATTATAAAGCCAATCATAGAATATGGACCAATAGGTGGAACATTAACAGCTGTAATGTATATGGTATGTATTGCATCAATAATTGCACTTATAGTATTTGCATGTATAATGAAGAAAAGAACAGACTATGGAAACGAAATGCTAGGAAAAATAAGAGGCTTTAAGAAATTTTTAGAAAACGCTGAAAAAGATAAATTAGAAAGCTTAGTAGAAGAAAATCCAAAATATTTCTATAACATTTTACCATACACTTATGCACTAGGTGTGTCAGAAAAGTGGATGAAGCAATTTGAATCAATGGCAATTGAAGAACCAGATTGGTATGTTGGAAATGGAGCATTTAATATAATTGCATTTAACACTTTTATGAATAATACCATGAGATCAGCTGAAACTTCAATGTCTTCAAGCCCATCATCAAGTGGTGGCTCTGGCGGCGGATTCTCAGGAGGAGGTTCCGGCGGAGGCGGCGGAGGTTCGTGGTAGAACTCTTAAAGCAATAGCTATATAATGCGACACACAAAATAAAGAACGTGTGAAAACAAATAAGAATGTATAAAATATACATTCTTATTTTCTTTTGTAAATTTTTTGTAAAAATTCCCTCTTTCTATTGCATAAGTAAAAAGATAATGATATTATACATTTGTAAAAATCTACGGAAATAAGAGATTGGAGGAAAAGAACTTGATAGAAGTTAAAAATGTTACTAAGAAATATGGGAAATTTACAGCAGTAAATGACTTAAACTTTACAGTAAATGATAATGAAATTGTAGGATTTTTAGGACCAAATGGAGCAGGAAAATCAACAACAATGAATATGATAACAGGTTACATTGAACCAAGTAGTGGTGTAATCATCATAAATGGATATGATATGTCTAAGACTCCTAAAAAGGCAAAAAGAGAAATTGGATACATGCCAGAAAGTGTACCACTTTACAGTGAATTAACAGTTAGAGAATTTGTAAACTATATGGCAGACTTAAAGTGTGTAAAAAGAAAAGTTAAAAAGCAGGCTGTAGATAAGGTATTAGAAGAAACAGGAATAAGTAATGTTCAGCACAAACTTATTAAAAATATCTCAAGAGGATATAAGCAAAGAGTAAGTTTAGCTGGAGCTTTAATAGGAAACCCTAAAATATTAATTTTAGACGAGCCAACAGTAGGACTTGACCCTAAGCAAATCACAGAAATAAGACAGCTTATTAAAGATCTTGGAAAAAATCATACAATAATATTAAGTTCGCACATATTATCAGAAGTAAGCCAAATATGTGAGAAAGTTATTATAATTAACAAGGGAAACATTTTAGCAATTGATACTCCTGAAAACTTAGAGAAAAATACTAAGGCCGAAAACAGTATTTTACTTACTGTTGAAGACCCTAATGAAAAGATGAAGGACATAGATAAAAAATTGCCTAAAGTAAAAGAAATTAAGCTTGTAAAAGATAATAAAGATGGAACAAAGCAATACTTAATAGTTGCGCCAAAAGATATTGATATAAGAAAGAAATTGTTTGATATTTTACCAAAAGAAGATATCACAATATTCGAATTAAAACAAAGCGAAACAACTTTAGAAGATGCATTCTTAAAAGTAATAAATGAAAAAGAGGCTGAAGCTAAAAAGGCAAAAGAAAAAGAAGAAAAGGAACTTAAAAAGAAACAAGAAAAATTAAGCGCAATGACAAAAAGTGAAAGAAAGGTTGCAATTAAAGAAGAAAAGAAAGAAATAAAACAAGCTAAAAAAGAAGAACTAGATAAAGAATTTGAAAAAGAAAAGGAAGAAAAACTTTTAATAAAAAAGGCAAAAGAAGAGAGAAAATCAAAGAAAAAAATAGATACAAAAAAAGAAGAACCTACAACAGTTAATAATTCTGCAAAAGTATCAGAAGAAAAAGCAGTAAAAAAGGACACGGAATCAACCAAAAAATCAGGAGCAAAAGAGACAACAGCCAAAAAGAAAACAGAGCCTAAGAATGCAGCTTCAAAAAAAGAAACTGCAAATAGCAAAACAAAGACAAAAGCTAAGGCAAGCCAAGTGAAAGCTCCAAATAAAAATAGCGAAAGCAAAAAAGAAACAAAAAAAGGAGGTAACAAATAATGTGGGCAATAGCAAAAAAAGAATTTAAAAGTTACTTTTTATCTCCAATAGGATACATATATATAGGAGTATTTTTATTAACAGCAAGTGTATTCTTCTATTTGGATATATTTGCATATCATAGTGTTGAGTTTAGCAACATATTTGGCTCAGCATCAACAGTACTTACATTTATAGTGCCATTACTTACAATGAGAATGTTTGCAGAAGAAAGAAAAAATGGAACAGAGCAAATATTATTAACATCACCAAAAAGTGTTACACAAATAGTACTTGGTAAATTTATTGCAGTTTCAATGGTTACATTAGTTGCAACACTTGGAACACTTATGTATTACGCAATAATTAGTCAGTTTGGTAGTCCACATGTTGGAACTGCTGTTGTTGCAATATTAGGATTTGAATTATTATCAATTGCATATGCAGCATTTGGAATGTTTGCATCAAGCCTTTCAGAAAACCAGATAGTTGCAGCAGTAATATCAATAGGATTTTTCCTATTATCATGGTTTATGCCAAATATGTTACCTGCCACATCACAATTTTCACTAATGAATTCATTTTATAGTTCATTTATGAGTGGAACTATATCAGCCAGCGATACAACATTGTTAGTATCATTTACATTGATGTTTGTAATTTTTACAATAATGACAATACAAAGAAGAAAAAATGTGAAATAGGAGGAAAAGAGCTTGAAAAGATTTATTAAATTGATAAAAGAAAAATGGCTTAGACAAACCAGTTTAACAATATTACTTGTAGCGCTTATACTAGCGATTTTCCTAGTAGGAAATGCATTATTACAACAAGTTAATATAGCACCATTAGATTTTACAAAAGAAAAGAGATATTCATTATCTGATGATTCAAAGAATCAGATAAAAAACGTAGAGCAAAATGTTAGCATGTACTTATTTGGATATACAGAAGATAGTCAGCTTGCAGTACTTGCTAAGCAATACAATAACGCAAATGAAAAAATTAAAGTCGAGATAATACAAGCATCAGAAAGACCTGATTTAGCAACAGAATATGGAGTATCGAGTACAGACCAATTAGTTGCAGTTGCATCAAATCAAAGATACAAGGTAATTGGTGCTAGTGAAATGTATACATATGATATGTCAACATATCAAACAATCGATATATCTGAGCAAAAACTTACTAATGCGATTTTAGATGTAACTATTGCTAAAAAGCCACAAGTATATTTCTTGACTGGACATGGAGAATACGGAATAAATTCATCTTCATATATGTATTTGTTAGCACAACAAATAACAAATGAAGTAAATGATGTAAATACATTAGATTTATTGCTATCAGATATGCCTGAAACTTGTGATGTTTTAATAATCGCAAATCCAACAAAAGACTTCACAGATTTAGAAACAGAAAAGATAACAAATTATATAAACAATGGTGGAAATATAATTTGGATGCAAGATCCATATATGTTTAACAACAGCGATTCTACAATGGTTAATATAGACAAAATATTATCACTTTATGGAATAAATTTCTCTAAAGGCATTGTTTGTGAACAGTCAGCTACCAATATGTTTGTTGGAAGCCCAGAGATTATTATTCCAACAATGAGTTACAACAGTATTGTAAAAGATATATATACAGATGGACAAATTGTAATGTTTGACGCAGGAAAGATTAATACATCTGATTATGAGACACTAGATAGCTTGGGTGTAACTGCAAATGCATTTATAAAATCATCAGATAAATCTTTTTATAGAGAAGATGCAAAATCTAGTATATATGAAAAATTAGATACAGATGAAGAAGGACCATTTGTTCTTGCAGAGACATTAACTAAAAAGATAGATGAAGAAAAAACCTCAACGTTAGTAGCATTTTCAAATGCCATGTTTATGACAAATTATACAATACAACTTGGACAAAGCTATACAACGCCAATATCATTAAGAAATAATAGAGACATAATGCTAAATACAGTAGCATTCTTATCAAATAGAGAAGACTCAATTAGAATTAGAAAGGATACTGGAGTAATTACCTATACTGCAACTGAAGCACAAGATAAGATTGTTAGAATAATTATATTTACAGTTCCAGTAGTAATTATGGTAGTTGGAATTGCAATTACAATCATAAGAAAAAGAAGAAACAAATAGGAAATGAGATAAATAATGAAGAAAAAAATTTTTATAGTTCTAGGTAGTTTAGTTTTAATAGCGATAATTGTTGTAATGGGTTTATATATTGGAAATAGCAGCACAAGGCTATGGATAGATAGACATATTTTAAAAAAAGAATTGTTAGAGAATGAATTACCATCAATAAAAATTGATGATGCTGAGAAAATCAAGGTATATGCATATAGCAATTATATTGCAACTGTAGAAGATAACACTTTAACAATATATAATCAGTCTGCAAAAGATATTGCAACAATTAATATATCAGTTACAAATCCGAAATTTGCATCTAGCGGAAAGTATCTATTGGTGGGAGATGAAGAAGGAGAAAATCTGTATTTAATATACAACGACAGCTTGCAGTGGCACAAAAAAGTGGAAGGTAATATATCACAAATTGCAGTAAATTCCAATGGAGCAGCTTGTGTAGTCTTAACTGGAACCACGTATAAATCAGTTATTGTAATGTATGACATTATTGGAAAAGAGGAGTTTAAAACATTTTTATCATCAACATCAGCTACAGATGTAATTATTTCTGATGATAGTAAATATCTAAGTTTTGTTGAAATAAAAACAACTGGAATGTCTATTGAATCAAAGATAAAAACTATTTCAGTAGAAAAGGCAAAAAATACTCCGAAAGAATCAATCATATATACATATACAATGAATCCAAATACATTAGCATTAAAAATCAAGTATAAGAAGAATAAAATCGTAGCATTGTGTGATGATAGTGTCCATGTTTTGTCAGATGGATCTGACGAGGAACTTTTCAAAATTGACAATAATGTTAGTTTCGTAGACATTAATTTAGAAGGATATGCATGCAAAGTTACAGAGAGTCAGACGAGTAGTTTGCTTAAAAATGAATACGAACTTCAAATCCAGAATATAGATAATAAGAAGACAAATTTATATATGATAAATAGTACAGTAAAAAATCTTTATTGTAGTAACAGTATTGTTGCAATAAGTCAAGGTAGTGAAGTAGAATTTGTTAATGACCGCGGTTGGCTTATAAAGAAATTTAATAGTGTACAAAATATAAAAGACATAACGATTGGAGACAGTATAGTAGGAATTATTTACAGAAATAGAATTGAAGTTATGGGTATATGAGGGAGATTTGAATATGATAGTCGATATTGCGATTGTAGTTATTATAATTTTAGCTATAATATTAGGAATGAAAAAAGGACTAACAGTATGTTTAGTTAATATATTTTCATTTATAATTGCATTAGTTGTTGCACTTATGCTATGCAGGCCAGTTGGCAATTATATAATGGAGAAAACACCAATAGGTGATAATATTAAATCAACAATTAAGCAGAGCATGCCAATGAGTGATGATATTAAATTTGACCAAAATTCAGCATTACCAGAGGGAATTAAATCATATGTAAATAAGCAAATTGCTAACGTAAATAATGCAAAAGAAACAACTGCGGAAGCAGTGTCATCAGAGCTCACAAAGGACATTATAAATGCTATTGCATTTATTGGAATCTTTATAATAGTAAGATTAGCACTAATTGTTGTAAAAGTGATTTCAAAGATAATAACAAAGTTACCTATATTAAAACAGATTGACCATTTAGGCGGAAGCATATGTGGTGGTCTGCAAGGTATAATTGTAATTTACTCAATTTTTGCTGTATTATCAATAGTTTCACCAATAATCGAAAATACAAATATAATTAAACAAATTAATAATTCTCATATAGGAAAAATGATGTACAACAATAATATTATTGTAAAGAAATTATATAAGAATTAATAGTTACAGATTTTTTACAAAATAGTCTTGAATTTGTAATAAACTTTTGTTATACTAAGTGGGAATTACAATTAGGAGAGTGAAAGAAATTGAAAAACGATAAATCAACTAATGATAATAGAAAAAATAAATCAAATGCAAGTAAATCTAACAGAAAGCCTACTAATCACAATGCAAGTAGTAAGTATCAAGTAGATAAGGCAGCTAATGTTAGAAAGAAACGCAAGAAACGTCATACTGGCAGAAAAATATTTCTTACTATATTATTAATTTTAATAATAGTAGCAGCATATTTTGTATATAAGATAAACAAAAATGGTGGTGGACTTCAAGGTCTTATTACTACAGTAGTTGGAAGTAGTAGTGAGAAAGTTAAGAATTTAGATGATATTTATGTTTTATGCATGGGTAAAAGTCAAAATATGACTGATACTATAATGGTTGTAAAATATAGTCCAAAAACTCAGCAAGCATCAATGCTATCAATACCAAGAGATAGCTTTGTTGGAAACAACAAAAATTTAGCAACAGCATCGGACAAGATTAACTGCAAATATCAAATAAGTCCACAATCAACAATCGATGCAGTAAACAAACTTACTGGTTTAAAAATTAAGTATTATTTTACTGTTGATACAAAGGCTTTAAGAAAATTAGTTGATACAATTGGTGGAGTTTACTTTGATGTACCAATAGATATGAATTATGATGATTGTACTCAAGATTTAGCAATTCATATTAAAAAGGGATATCAACTACTAGACGGTAATAATGCTGAAGGTGTGGTTAGATTTAGACATAATAACAATGGAACATCATATTCTACTGAGTATGGAGACAATGATCTAGGTAGAATGAGAACACAGAGGGAATTTATTAAAGCAGTAATTAGTCAAACTATGAAGCCATCAAATATAACTAAAATAAACGAGTTAATAAACATTGCTACAGAGGAAGTTGAAACTAACATCCCATGGGATGTAATCAAGGATTATATTCCAGCAGTTGTTAAATTTGATACAAATAACCTAGTTTCTGACATGTTACCAGGTACACCACAATACTGTAATGGAGTATCTATAATAATAATTAATCAGGCTCAAGCTCAGCAAAAGGTTAAAGAAATGTTTTTAACAACACCTAATGAGAGTAAAGACGGAAATAGTATTGCTGAAGGTAATACAGTAGGTAGTAACAATAGTGTAAATGTGAAAAAAAACTCAGAAATTAAGTTAGAAGTAATAAATGGAGCAGGAGGAACTAGCAAGTATAATGCTGCAGTTACTCAGCTACAAAATCAAGGATATAAGGTTACAAAAAAGGGAAGCTCTAATGTTACAAAGACAACAATGATAATAGACAGAAAAAATAATGCTTTAGCTAATAGAGAAGCTATAAAATCATTACTATGTACAGGAAAGATTGAAGAAGGTAAAGCTGAAGGAGATATAGATTTTACAATAATAATAGGACAAGATTATTAAAAAATGGGGGCACATACTATTTAAAAACAAACAATGATTATTTATGTTTGTTTTAAGTATGGTGCCCTCTTTTTGAATAATAGATTTCATTATTTTATGATTAATGTGTTTTATAAAAAATGCTAAGTTTTTATTTATTTCGCTTTTTACCTTTAATTATAATAAATACAAGTGCAAATAAAAATACAAGTACAATAACGATTAATGCAATTAATAAATTCATGTGGTTAGCAGGCTCCACATCATGAGATGCTAATAAATCAGATGTATAAGTGATTCCATTTACCTTATAAGTAATTGTGCCAATAACGCTATTTTTGCTAATTGGAGCTAAATATTTTTTTATTTTAATATTAGGAGTAATGTCAACGATTGAGTCCCTTTTTACTAAAGCTCTTATATCATCTTTAACAATTAAATCAATAGATTTATGTCTATAATCACCATTAATTACATCAAATGAAGTTGCAATATCATTAGTATTAATTAAATTAGTATAAAAATAATTATTAAATCCATAGTCGAATAATATTTTACAAATGTTTTCTCTAGATGTGTTACTAATTTCTTGCTTATTAGAATTTAGAATACTGTAATCTGATTTTTCAGCTCCTAAAATAACAGCAATCAAATTCATATCTCCTTTTTGACTTGAGGCAACAATACATGAGCCAGCAGGGTCAGTGTACCCAGTTTTTAAGCCATTAGCATATTCATAATATGAAGGCGAATTTTTATAAAGTAGTAAATTTGTACATTTACACTTACGCGGTTGTCCTTGATAAAAATTACTATTAGGAAGTTCATATTCTTTACACATAGAAATAGATTTAAGAGCTTGATTTTTATATGCACATTTTCCAATTAAAGCTAAATCATATGCAGTTGAATAATGATTTTCATTATGAATTCCATTAGGATTTACAAAATGCGTATTTTGGCATCCTAGTTTACTTGAGAAATCGTTCATCATATTAGAAAATAGTTCTATTGAATTTGTAAAAGCTGTCTTGGCATTTTGAGAATTATCAATAGGATAGTTATTACCGCCACTTGCAATATATTGCGCTAAAACGAAAGCTGAATCATTTGAAGAACCAACCATTAGAGTGTATAAAAGGTCCTTAATTGTAAATATTTCACCAGTTTTAAATCAGATATAGAATATGTGGCAGGGACTGATTTAGTAGCATAATAGCTAACCTGTGCTTTATCATTTAGGTTGCATCGTTCTAAAGTAAGAAGAGCTGTAACAAGTTTGGTAGTACTAGCGGGGAATGCCTTCTCATGTGCACTTTTATTATATAAAATTACTCCAGAATCAGCATCCATAAGTATACATGATTTGGCTGTAATATTTTCAAAAGTAGATCTATCATCAGTATTTGCCTGCATACTAGTAGCGCAGACAATTGGGTTTGCTACAATTAAACTGATAAAAATTAAAAATGATATTTTATATAAAAGTTTTTTCTGTTTCAAAATAATCTCCTTATAAGATTTTATATTAATTATGATAGCAAAAATAAAGATTAAAAGCAATAACAAAACTGATATATAATATATTTTGACACATTTTAAAAATTATATTTAAGAAGATAATGTTTTCATAAAGAAAGGAAGAATAGAATGGAAAATATTATAGAAAGAATTAAAAATTTATCACAAAAACAAAAGATAATTGTTGGGATTTTTGCATGTATTGTAATCATTATTGCGTTTGTATTTTTATATAGATTTTACAATGATGGGGAAGATATTAATTTTGGAATAGAAAATGATAATATTAATTCAGTACAAAGTCAGGAAGATGATACAGGAAGTGAAAAACAAAGCAAAATTGGAATACTTGACAGTAAAAAAACTGTGGCAGTACATATAGTTGGTGAGGTGAATTCGCCAGGAGTAGTGACACTAAATGAAGGTGCGAGAATAATAGATGCAATAAATGCAGCAGGAGGCAGTACAGAAGAGGCAGATTTATCAAAAATAAATCTTGCATATATAGTCGAGGATGGAACTCAAGTTTACATACCAAGCATTAGAGACATGACAACTGTTCAAGAAGGAAGGCAAAATAGTTTTATAAGAGAAGATGCAGGTGACGATATAATTAGCACCAATGCCTCAAATGAGGAGTCAAACCGTCAAAACGGAAAAGTAAATATAAATATTGCTAGTGTAGAAAAGCTACAGACTTTGCCTGGGATAGGGCAAAGTACAGCTCAAAAAATCATAGAATATAGAAACCAAAACGGCAAATTTAAAAGTGAAGAAGACCTAAAAAATGTCGCAGGAATAGGTGAAAGTAAATATAACAATTTAAAAGACAAGATAACAGTAAAGTAATTATAATTTATTAAGTAATATTTTTTAAAATTGTAGAAACGTCGATACCAAAAACTTTGCCTATTGCATCTAATTTGTCTATTTTAGGTTCATTTATTCCCAATTCCCATTTAGAAATGCATTGCGTAGAAACTCCTATGGCTTTAGCTAGGTCACCTTGAGACATATAATTTTCTTCTCGTAAATTCTTTAAATATACAGCAAATTTCATAAAAATAATTCCTTTCTATCTAATAATAGGGCTTAATTACAATATATTGCAAGCCTTTTTACATTTTAAACTATAGCCCATTTATCAAGTAAAGTAATTATATTGTACTGGTTGTACAGCCAATAGTCAAGCAAAAAATAAATATATATAATTATTTTGAATAAAATAGGAGAACGTATGGTAAAAATCAAAGTTGATAATGGCTACTATTATTTTAAATTAAACGATTTAATTAAAGAGAAAAATATTAGCATTAACAAATTGGGAAGGGATACCAGCACCGATTATAAAGTCATTAAAAGAATGATGACTGGCGACATTATGAAACTTGATATCTTCGTTTTGCAAAGACTATGCAATTATTTTAACTGTGAACTTACTGATATAGTAGAATACAAAAAAATTAGCTAGATGTAAAAATGGTCATTTAATCGGTTAAATTGTGCAGTAAATTAATCTACAAAGAAGAATATAACCATTTAAATTGGTAAAGCAATCATAAGCTACTGGTTGAAATTAACAATTTGAAAAAATGAAATGAAGATTGTTGTTTTAGCTTTTGAGATGACGAAAAATAGTTAATTTGAAAAATTATATTATTTAGCAAAATAAAAAACGAACTTTTAGTATCATTAGATACAAAGTTCGTTTTTGTCTTAATTGGTTGCGGGGGTAAGACTCGAACTTACGACCTTCGGGTTATGAGCCCGACGAGCTGCCAACTGCTCCACCCCGCGAT
>CAOSLI010000006.1 GCA_948524275.1 uncultured Clostridia bacterium | reverse complement strand
ACTCTCGTTTATATATTATTAAATTTTTAGTCTTATCACAGTTTAATAAGCATAAAGTGTGTGTGTGTGTGTGTGTGTGTGTGTGTACTGCCACAATGGTTTCAAGGCTTGCTATATTTTTAGTTGCTATTATTTTTCCTTTTTTCATTCCCACTCACACTTCCCTTCTATCTCTTTCTATATATACAACTATATCCAATTAATATTTTATTGTCAATAATTTTTAAAAATCTTTGTTTTACATCTCTATTAAGGAGCTACATATCTCACTTATAATTTATATATTATTTTTATACTTAAATATACTCGCTCTTGTTGGCTGAAGCGCTGTATAATTTGCAATTACATATTTTTTTGTTTTGTTTTTATATAATGAAATTATTGCCTCATCTAAGTTAACATAGCTTTCTATTTTACTTGCATCAAATCCACTTGTTTTTATTCTTATGGCTATATCATATGCCCTTTTTCCACCAGTTACAATTCTAGTTACTTTATCAACATTAAAATTGATATCCCATATCCAAGATACATCAACTCCATCTGCAATATTGTCATTTAATACAAATAGAAGTTCCTTTTCATCTTCATCTTCGTTTAAAATTCTAAGAGATACATTCGCCCCTGTTGGATTTTTTGCAAGATTTATTATTGTTTTGCAATTATCTACTTCTATTTCTTCACATCTACCATTATCTAATTTAAAATCAGTTAAAGTATTCATGCTATCAAAATTATATAATTTAGAGACAGCCAAAGCTGCAGCATAATTATAAATAGCGTAAATACTGGTCGCTAATGTTTTGTATTCTGTTTTATCATCTGCATTTTCATTAACTGTAAAACTTCCGTCTTTAACATTTACATCTTGAACATTAAGATATATGTCATTTTCTCCATAATTACATTCTGGGCAGTGAAATTTTCCAATATGAGAATATTGATAATAATCATACTCTAATCTTGCTTTGTCAAATGGGCAGAACTTTCCTTCTCCTGCTTCTCTTTCTTCATCTGTTGCATACTCATATCTATCTACACTAAAGTAATAAACATTATTATTATCAGGATTAGCTTGTCCTAACCTTGCAACATTAGGATCATCATTATTTAAAATTAGATTTCCATGATAATCTTTTAAGAAATCATTTATCTTTAGAATTAATGATTCAACTTCACCATTCCTATCTAATTGGTCTCTGAAGAAATCTAATACTACTAATGTATCTAATCTAATCTTCTTAAATACTACTGGAACATAACTTTCATCTACTTCTAATGTAACAAAATCTGCTTTAATTTTTCCACCTAAGGTGCTTACCTTAAGTAGAGTGGTAATTATACCTGTTTCCATATTATTGCCCTCACTGTTGCTAACCACCCTTTTACCATTTTCTTTTATTATGTGTGAAATAACATTATTAGTGGTAGTCTTCCCATTAGTAGCAGTTATCGCAATTACGGGACAATCGATTTTAAAATATGTGATTATATTAGGACTCATCTTCTTAGCTATTTTTCCTAATAAATTGCCACTATTTCTATGAATCAATTTAGTTCCTAAATTTAAAATTCTACAAATTAAAATTACGATTAAATTTCGCATTTTTTCTCCTCTCAACCAAGGGGACGGTCCTTGCCAAATTTTATTAAGGCTATAACGTCCTTATGTCGATTTCCTCTTCTTTTCCTGTTTCCATTTCTTTTCTTGTAGCTTTTTCAGTTTCAATTTCACTATCACCGATTGTGATAACATATTTAGCATTTTTCTTGTCTGCAAATTTAAGTTGAGCTTTTAAGCTTCTTCCAACTATATCTTTTTCAGCGTATATTCCTTTATCTCTTAATTGACTGACAAGCTTTGTAGCATAGCTATTAGCATTTTCCCCAATATAAGCTATAAAATATTCAGGATTCTTTTCAAAATTCATCTCAGGATTATTTTGTTCAAAAATACTTAAAAGTCTTTCTACTCCAGATGCAAATCCTATTGCAGGTGTTGGCACACCATCTAATTCTTCTACTAATCCGTCATACCTTCCACCAGCAACTACAGTTAGACCATCTATTTTTGATACAAATTCAAATACAGTTTTTGTATAATAATCTAATCCCCTTACAATTCCACTATCAACTTTAAATTCTATTCCTAAATCAGAAAGTGAATTTTTAAAGCTTTCAAAATGCTGCTTGCACTCATCACATAAGAAATCTAAAATGCATGGTGCTCCTTTATTTAATTCCTTGCATTCTTTTTCTTTGCAGTCTAATATTCTCATTGGATTTTTTTCAAATCTTGTTTTACATACATCACAGTGTTTGTCTAGATTAGGTCTTATAAAATTTCTTAATGCTTCTTGATATTCTTTCCTACAATTTTTACAGCCAATCGAGTTTATGTTAAGCTCTATATCTTTTATGTTAAGTCTATCTAGTAAAGTCATTATCATTTTAATGACTTCTACATCTGCCATATAACTACTACTTCCAAATAATTCTGCACCAATTTGAGTAAACTCCCTTTGTCTTCCTTTTTGCACATTTTCATATCTATACATAGGCATAGCATACCATAGTTTAGTTGGAGAAGGAAGGCTTGACATACCATTTTCTAAATATGCTCTTACAACACCAGCTGTTCCTTCTGGCCTTAAAGCTATAGTTCTTTCACCTTTGTCTTCAAATACATACATCTCTTTTTGAACTATATCTGTTGTATCTCCAACTCCTCTTTGAAATAATTCTATTTTTTCTATAACTGGAACTCTAATTTCATCATAACCATATTGCTCAAATGTCTCTTTAGCAATTTTCTCTATGTATTGCCATTTAGCAATTTCTCCTGGTAAAATGTCTCTTGTTCCTTTTAATCTCTGTATCATATATACCTCCTATTTTTTACGTTTTACCTCATATACGCTGTCTATCTTTCCAAGTTGTCTTAATGTTTTATTTAGTACTTCTATATTTTTAACTTCTAGTGTTAATTCTATAACCGCAATCTTTTCTTTAGTTGCTCTAGCGTTTATTGCAATCATAGTAGCATCTGATGCTGTAACATCCTTAATGACATCAGCAAGCAATCCATCTCTATCATTTGCAAACACATTTATTTCAACATTATACGAACTTAATTTTTCTCCATCCCAATAAACATCTATAATTCTTCCTTCATCTTGAAGCAAATCTTTTACATTTTTGCAGTCTTTCCTATGAATTGTTACACCTCTGCCTCTGGTTATATAACCAATAATTTCATCTCCTGGTACTGGTGTGCAACATTTAGAAATTTTAACTAAACAATTATCAATTCCTTTAACAATTATACCCGTTTTAGAAGATTTAGGTTTATTTTCACCTTTAAGTTCTTCTATTTTTACCTCAAAATCACTTCCCTGTTTATTGTCTTTTCTATATTCTTCTAATGTTCTAGTAATAATTTTACTTGCGCCTATTGATCCAAATCCGACAGCTGCATACATATCATCTAAGGTCTTAAATGCATATCTTGAAAGAGCTGGAGCATAATATTTTTGATTAAATAACTCATCGTAACTTATTCCAATTCGCTTAATTTCACGTTCAATTATAATCTTACCTTTTTCAATATTATCTTGTCTTTCATGCTTCTTAAACCAACCTAATATCTTAGTTTTAGCACTTGTGCTTTTTACAAATTTAACCCAATCTCTACTTGGTCCTTTGCTATTGTCACTTGTAATTATCTCTACAATGTCACCATTATTTAGCTTTGTGATAATTGGCATCATCTTGCTATTTATCTTGCAGCCTGTCATTTTATTTCCAATTTCGGCATGAATATTATATGCAAAATCTATTGGTGTACTGCCCTTTGGCAAAGTCCTTATATCTCCTTTTGGTGTAAATACATAAACTTCATCTTCAAATAATTCTGTTTTTAGAGTAGATAAAAATTCTTGAGGGTCTTGCATATCCTTTTGCCATTCTAGACTCTCTCTAAGCCAAGATAATTTATCTTCTCCAACTATTACGTTTTCTTTTTTACCCTTTAAGAAACTTGCTTCTTTATATGCCCAATGTGCTGCAATACCAAATTCAGCAATTCTATGCATATTATATGTTCTAATCTGTACTTCAAAAGGAGTCCCGTTTGGTCCAATTAGTGTTGTATGTAATGATTGATACATATTAGGCTTAGGCACAGATATGTAATCTTTAAATCTACCCGGCATTGGCGTATATAATTCATGTACAACACCAAGCGCTGCATAACAGTCTTTTACTGAGTTTACTAATATTCTTAGCGCAAAAAGATCATAAATTTGGTCTAATGTTTTGTTATCTCTTTGCATCTTCTTATAAATAGAATATAAATGTTTAGCTCTTCCCGTCGTTTCAGCAACGATATGTTCTTTTTTAAGATTTAATTTAATTTCATCTGTTATTGCATCAATAAATTTTAATCTTTCTTCTCTTTTTTTATCAATTCCTTCAACCAATTCTCTATATTCTTCTGGATATAAATATTTAAAAGATAAATCTTCAAGTTCCCACTTTAGAGAATAAACACCAATTCTATTAGCAAGTGGAGCATACAGTTCTATCGTTTCTTTTGCATTTGCAATCTGTCTATCTCGTGTAAGAAATTTTAAAGTTCTCATATTATGTAATCTATCAGCTAATTTTATAAGAATCACTCTAATATCTTTTCCCATTGCCAAAAACATTTTTCTATAATTCTCTACTTGTTCTTCTTCTGCACTTACATAATTAATTTTTCCAAGTTTAGTAACGCCATTTACCATTTCTGCTATTTCTTTACTAAAATTACTTTCAATGTCTTTTAATGTTACATCAGTATCTTCAACTAAGTCATGCATAAGAGCTGCACAAATTGTAGAATCATCTAATCCAATGCTAGATAAAATATAAGCAACTTGAACAGGATGAACTATATAAGGCTCACCTGACATCCTCTTTTGGTCACCATGATGTTCTATTGCATAATTGTATGCTTTCATTACTAGCTTATTATCTGCTCTTCTATTATGAACTTTTAATTCTTGAATTATATCTTTTATTGTCTTGTTTTGTGTTTCTGACATTTTTTCTCCTTTATTTTTCAACCAAGGGGACGGACCTTTTGGTCGACCAAAAAGTACGTCCCCTTGGTCGACCAGAGGGACACCTCTTGGTTGAAATTAAATATTGACTGATTTTCTTATATCTTTAAGATTTATTTGTATCTTATCTAAATTATTATAGCTGTTTATCTCTAAATTTCCAACTACATCTACTTTGTCTCCTATAAGGAGTTTGTCAGCTAGTTCTCCCATGTTAAATCCAATACAATCTATAATTATATTTTCATCAACTAATGTTAATTTTAAATGCTTTCCTTCTGTTAGTGTCCTTATGGAATCTATTTTTAGAGATTTGTACATAATAACTGGCTTAAGATTGGCTTCTCCAAATGGTTCTAATATGCTTAGTTCTTTTACAGATTCAACTGACAAATCTTTTCCAGATACTACTTCATCTATTTGTATAACTGGTACCATGTCTTCTGTAATATGTGCTTTAGCATATTCTTTAAATTTATCTTTAAATTTATCAAAGTTCTTGGTTTCTAAGCTTAATCCTATTGCCATCTGATGTCCACCACAAGCTGTTAAATACTCTTTTGCACTCATTACGCCTTCATGCATATCAAATCCTTCTATTCCTCTTCCTGAGCCTCTCGCTTCTTCTCCTTCAAAGCATACTAAAATACTTGGTTTATAATATTTTTCAGTAACTTTTGATGATACTATTCCAATTACTCCATGATGCCACCCCGCTTTTCCAAGAACTATGCAAGGCTGTTTATCTATTCCTTTTGATTCAATTAGCTGGATTGCTTCCTTATAAATATTTTTTTCAGTTTCTTGTCTTAGAGTATTAAATTCTTCAAGCTCCATAGCTAATTTTCTTGCTTCTATTGGGTCATTGCTTAAAAATAGCTCTAGTGCTTTTTCTTGGTGTCCCATTCTTCCACAAGCGTTTATTCTAGGAGAGACACCAAATGATATTGCATTTGAATCTATTTTTTTATATCCTGCAACTTCTAATATTGACTTAAGTCCAATATTTTTAGTTTGTTTAATCAACATCAGTCCAAGTTTAGCTATTACTCTGTTTTCACTAACTAAAGGAACTATATCTGATATGGTTCCAACACAAGTTATGTCAAGATATTTTAATGCTTCATTTTCATTCAAATTTAACTTAATGCAAAGGGCTTGTGTAATTTTAAAAGCTACTCCACATCCTGCTAATTGGCTAAATGGATATTTGCTATCTTTACGTTTACAATCTACTACTGCTATTGCTTTTGGAAGTTCATCTAATGTTTCATGATGGTCTGTAATTATTACATCTACTCCAAGCTGCTTTGCAAACTCAACTTCCTCTATTGCTGTAATTCCGCAATCTACTGTAATCATTAAATTATATCCCTCGTTTCCGATTTGTCTTACAGCATCTTCATTTAAGCCATATCCCTCATCTAATCTATTAGGAATATATGTTCCGAACTTCTATCCCTCTATCTCTCATAAATCTTTTCAATATCGTTGTACTTGTAATTCCATCTGCATCATAGTCTCCATAAATTACAATCTTTTCATTATTATCAATTGCCTGTATAATCCTATCAATTGCCTTATCCATGTCTGGCATTAAAAATGGGTCGTAAAAGTTTTTCCTCGTTGGATTTAAGAATCTCTGCACCTCATCATCTGAAAGACCTTTTTCGGCAATTATCTTTGCAGCAAGTGATTTTATATTAAATTTGGTTTGTAGTTCATCTGCTCTTGCTTTGTCTACTTCTTTTATAGTCCATTTTTTGTTCATCTAATTCTCCTAATTTTGCTATCTTCTTTTTCTCATATATAAATTATAAGTACTTATCTAGCTTCTTATATGATACCTTTTACTTTCAAATATATTATGCCAACAATTTCAAGTATTGTTATAGCTGGAAATCCGTATTTAAAATACCATTTTTTAGTTTTATGTCTAAAAGCATACATTCCGGCTATTCCGCCAATTCCGCCACCAAGAGCTACTAGTATAAATAAAAATTGTTCACTCACTCTCCATTGATTTGTTTTTGCTTCATGTTTATCATACCACATTATAAGAAATGCAAAAACATTTATAAATAATAGATATAGTAATATATTTTTAGTTGTAAATATTTGATTTAATATCTCTTTTTCCATCTTAGACAATATTCCCTTCTTGTTTTGCTTCTATTTTTCTATATATGATATTTTACCATTTTTAACTTGTAATAGCAATAGTTTTTTCTCTTGGCTTTATAATTTTTAATAGTTTTTTAAACTTTTTTTAAAATATAGTTGACAAATAAAAAATCATAGTGTAGAATAATAAATGTCAAACAGAAATGCAGATGTAGTTCAATGGTAGAACCTCAGCCTTCCAAGCTGATGACGCGGGTTCGATTCCCGCTATCTGCTCCAACAGTAGGCACCCCCGAAAAGTAAAATATAATTTCGACTTGGTGCTGAGATAAAGAAATACTATAACCGAAAGTTTTTAGTATTTCTTTTTTTCATTTATATCTGAATTGTAAAAGATATTTGTTAATATATAACTATGTAGTTCAAGGGGAACAAATTGAATATAAAAATTATAAGAACGTAGTAAAATAAAAAAGAATAAAAGAAAGGTTAATATTATGTTTGATAAGATTATTTTTGAAAAAATTATGAAATTATCTGAAAATAGTCCACAGCCAAAAGGACTTACAAGTAAAACAACACAGCAAGTATCAGATTATTTTAAAGAACATTTTAATAGTTGTTTACCACAAGGTTATATAGAATTTCTTAATGTAATGAATGGATTTTCATACGATGGACACAGCATTTTCTGTTGTTATAATGATGAAATAGAAAAAAATTATCCAAGATATTCTAGTTTAGATTTGGTAACTTTTAATACAAATTTCTATGCGAATACTGATATTTCAGATTATATTTTGTTAGGAAAATCAAGTATTGATTATATTGGATATATTAAAGCTAAAAATAAGTATGTAATTATGACAAACGGTACAATGCAACATTTAAAAGAATTCGAAGCATTTAATGAAATGATTATGGATTTTCTTAAATTATCTTAATTAAGAAAATCTCTTTGCTCAATCCATTTTAGGTGTTCTTATAGGATTTAATGTCTTATAAGAGCACTTTTTTATTTTGAATATCTATGAGCATTATTGAGTAGTGCTTAAAAAACTTTTGAAGCTCTAAGTCATTCATATAACCTAGAGTCAATTTAAAGATTCTAGGTGTTTTTATTCATAAAACTTTCTATAATATATCAATATTTATAACTCATCAAGATAGGCTAGGAACTTTTTATTCATATATTTGTATTTTTATGTAAAGTATGGTATAATAGATATAACTTTTGGGTTACCCAAGAGATTCATTTTATGAAACTCGGAGGTAATGCCTCCGAGTAATTACAAGGAGGAATACATTATGCTTAGGAAATGCCTGGTTTGTAACGGAGAAGGACATGTTTTTTCCGAAAGTTTGGGTATCGCGTTCGAATGCGATGTTTGCCACGGAAAACGTGGTTTTGATGTTCCCAACGACAAGGATTTCTGTCCCGACTGCAAGGGCAAAGGCAAGGGCACAGTTATGATCGGTCCCGGTCTTGGTATCGAAACTAACTGCGAGAGATGCTTTGGCACAGGCTTTATCGACAAGCTCACCGAGTAACCTTGGCATTAAAAGAAAAATATTTCTTTCCTCTTTCTTATGAAAGGGGTTCTTTTTAAGTAATTATCCCCCGGCTTTTTACTCATAACGCCTAAAAGGCTATGTTACAAGCGGAGCCTCAAGGCTCATAGCTGTTCCGACGCATGCGTCTCTTATGACCCATTAAACGGGTCTTTATATTCTTTTATTGATATTTGATCATACATCATATCTTCTTGTAATTGATTTCTTACATATTCTGCTATTCTTTTTGCATTTTTACCTACCGTGTCTACATAGTATCCACGGCACCAAAAACTTCGTTGGCCAAATTTGTATTTCAAATTTGACCACCTCTGGAAAATTATGAGGCTGCTTTTGCCTTAATCATAGTATTTTCATCACAAGCATTATCCGTCTCAGCTTTTCAAAAAATACTTCAAACACCTAAAAAATATGTTATAAATATATTGAGTGATGCCCAAAAAACTTTCGAAGCCTTGAGTCATTTTGTTTTCTTTATAATTATTTATAGTGCATAAATTTATCAAACAATCATATAATATTAATGTCAAATTTAGTTTGACAAGTTAAATATTATGTGTTAAAATGTATTTAACTTAACCCTCTACTACTTTTGTAGTAAGACGGGAGCCTAAATGATTTTGGAGAGTTCTTGCAACTCTCCTTTTTAAGTTCTATATTATTATTTTGTAAAAAACTTTATAATTTGTTTATCAATTAAATCAAGTGATACACTAGATATTTTTACATTTCTTCTTGCAGTATCTTTAAAAATTCTTTGTTTACTAATTGTTGTTATTTGATTGATTAACGCAATACTATCTTTCTTCATTTTAGAAATTTCTTGTTCCATTTTTTCAATATATTTTTGTTCTTTTTCTATTATATTTTGAATGTTAATAGGTACGTCTCCTATCTTTTCTAATTCATCTAATATTGGTTGTAACTTTTGCTTTTCTTTTTTAATTTTCTCTTGAAAAACATTATAAAGTTCCTTTTCAAGATTTACAGAAGAAGAATCATATTTCTTGCCATCTTTTCTTGATGTTAACGGAATAACATTTAAAGTACCATTTCTTGTATTATCATATTTATTTAAAACAATACAATAGTGTAATCCGCCTAATTCATTTCCAATATTGAAACCTAAATTTACTTTAATGACATCACCACGAGAATACATTCCAGATTTTGCAATATTAAATGTTCTTTCTTCATCATGATATTCAGCAAAATCATGTATCCAGTAAGCTAATATATCACTTTTCTTATATTCATTTAATTCTATATGCTTAAGAAAAGATAAATCTAATCTATTTAAAGAATTATCTTTATGTATAATAGCATTGTTTTTTAATTCGATTTCATCTTCATTCATAGTATCCTAGCATTTTTTATAGAAGCAGTATATCAAACATTTGTTTAAAATACAATATCTATTGAAAAATAATTTATATATCAGTTGATCAGTCAATTCTTATAAGAGCACTTTTTTATTTTGAAAATTTATGAGAATATTCTTTCATTATACATAAAAAACTCTTTTCCATAAATATTTGAAGATTTAATCTACATAATATTTATTTTAAAGAGTTTTTTACTTTGATAAATACAATCGTATTAACCATCAACTAATGCTTTGCACCAGTTATTTCCCGGTTCAGGTTCTGTAACATAAAAGAACTGTTCATCTAAGATTTCTCCTGCTTTACGTACAACTTGAACTTTGATTTTTCCTACGCCATCATTCTCATCAATTACTTCTGTAACCCATCCCTGCCGTCGTTGAGGAATATGCAAAGCCTCAACTACATACATTCCTTCGCAAATCCACATTCCGAAATGATCTTTTACAAATTCTCTGTCCTCAAAATCTCCATTTACAAATACCTGTCTCAACATAGCTTTTCCTCCTTGTAATTGCTCGGAGGGCTTACCCTCCGAGTTCCATAAAATGAATCTCTTGGGTAATCCAAAAGTTATAACTATTATAATATATTTTGTATAAAATTTCAAGAGCTGCCATACTTTCATATGACAGCTCCTATCGTGGTTATATATTGATATATCCACAGTCCTCATGATCTTTGATTTCTCTTATCCAACAATTCTTGGGATTCTTTTCATCGTGAAACCATTCAGGTGAGTAATGAAACCACCTTAAAAGAAAAGCTCTTAAAGTTGTACCGTGTGTAAAAATAAATAAAGTATCAATGCCATGCTTTTCATAGTCACGATGTATTGTTCCCATAAATTGATGAACGCGGATTGCCACATCAAATGGACTTTCTCCAAGCGGGAGTCGAGCATAAAACTTTCCGTAATTTTGCCTTTGTCTCTGATATTCCTCGTACTCCCTAGGATAAAGCTTTCCCCATTCTTCTTTTGGAACTGAATCAAACAGTCCAAACTGCTGCTCGATAAGAGTTATGTCTTCTCTTATATCAGATATTTTTAAAGAAGCGTTAAACTCTTCCGATGTTTGCCGTGTTCTGCAATACGGGCTACGCCATATTCTTGCATTTTCAAGGCAGATGTTTTTTTCTTCGCAGTAGTCGGCAAGCCAAATGCCAGCCTCATGTGCTTGCTGCTTCCCAACATCGCTTAATGTTACCAAATGATCGGGAATCCTATTAATGAAATTGCTTCCATTATTGGCTATAGATTCACCATGCCGAATAAGAAAAATGTGCATAAAATCATCCTTTCTGATTGTGATGTAATCATTATATCACAATTTACATAATATATCAATATTTATTACCAATTGACATAATATTAAATAAATTGTATAATATCATTATCCGTATTTAGCAATATTTTAGGAGGGCTATTATGAGTAATTACAAATTCTATGACCTTGGCGTAGTTTGTGGTCGTTTTGGTCACGAACATTTAGGACATGTATCCTTGTTTGAGAACTGCATGTCTCTATGCAAACGGACACTAATTCTTGTCGGTTCTGCTCAAGAACATGGTACATTGCGGAATCCTTGGAGAGTTGAAACTCGGATTGATGTCATCAAGGAGACTTATCCTGGCATTCCCGAAACTGAGCTTATGATTCGTGGTATCAATGACATGACTAACGAATATGATATTACTTCCGATTGGGGCAAGTTCGTAAAATCGGAAATTGAATATCATAAGCATAAGTTTGCCAATCTTATGGTGTATGGTAATGACGAATTTAGAAGCAAATGGTTTGCTCCTGAGGATCTTGTCGGAACTGCTGAGCTTATCATCCCGAGAAGCACTCTTCCAATTTCCGGCACCATGATAAGAGGTCTAATTGTTATAAACAATGAGACTGAATGGCAAAAGCACACACATCCACTTATTCATAGTCTTTATGGCAGACTGAGAGATGAACTCATGAATGTTCCTATTTATAAGGAAATTTATGACAAGGTACGTCTTTCGACTGATATGAGCCTTGATAGCTTTATGAAAGTTTATAACGAATATGAGGCTGAAGACAAGGCTCAGAAATTGGCTACTCTGAATAAGTAAGCATTTCGTAGTTATGCGAATAAAAATAAGAATAACATTATACCATTAACCTTATTAAACAATTGTTAGGAGGTAAAATTACTATGGATTTAAGCCAAGAGCTAAAAATTGGAACGCATTTCAAGAAAGAGAATATTTTTCTTGCTACGCTTTCTGACAGCAATGTTCAGCACATTCAACCGCAATTGATGGAGCTATTGAGCCGTCACATTAATAATCCACAGAGTAATCCAAAATTGGCTGCATTAGCCAAAGAATTGGCTTCTTCTCCATTAACTCAGGAAATGGTAGATTCCTATTCTATCGCATTGTTAGGATACGACATTTTTTACAAAACAGAGAACGGCTATATTCGTTTTCGTGAAGAAGGTCCAATAACATTTTTAGGTGATAATTCTGATGGTAGAGGAATCATTAAAAATGTTATATCTGCTTGGGATTACTTTTCTGAGGATGAACTTGTAGAGGTTATGATAAATGATTCATTTATGGCAATTTTGCCTTTAAATAAAGAACCTCTCAAGCGTTACGAGAAAGACTACAGCAAAAGTTAAACATTCACTAACGAATTACACAGACAACTAATTAGAAATAATTAGCTGCCTGTGTTTTTCTTTAATATTTTGTAAGTATCCAGTTAAATTAATCTTTTTATATACATTTTTTTACGAATTCTTCAAATATCCTCATATCAAATAACACCTCTGGATGCCATTGAACTGCAAAAACGTTATCCTTTTCGATTCCCTCTATAACTCCATCATTACTTATTGCAGTAATTTTAAAATAAGGAGCTAAATCTTTAACTGCTTGTTTATGATAAGAATTTACTTGCATCTTATCTAATTTATACACATAATGCAAGAATGAATCTTCTTTTATTTCGATATTATGAGTACTTTCGTCTCTTAAATAATGATTAGGTATTTGTTGATATAATGTTCCACCAAATATTACATTTATTTCTTGTATTCCAGCACATATTCCCAATATTGGTTTATTGTCTTTTGCAAATAATTGAACAATATTTTTACATAAATTAAACTCATCAAATATGTATTTCTTTCCTTCAATTGGTTTTTCATTATAATATTTAGGATGTACATCATTTGCACTACCTGTCACAACTAATCCATCACACATGTTAGCTATTTCTTCTAAATGATTTTCTGATATAACTGGAATAAGTAAAACACCTAATTCATCAAATATTTTTCTAAACCAATCATCTATATAGTATCTTTTATTAAATGGCTTATCTTTTTCATAGTTTTCTATTCTTCCAATAATAGCTATTTTCTTCATTTTTATAAATTCTCCTTTATCTCTGGAAACAAATCATATAAATTGTAGCCTAATAAATTATCAAAATATTCTTTTAGGATATATGTCTCTTGCACATGATATTGGGTATTTGGATGTGCTCCTCTTCTTATAATAAGGTCAATCAATCTTTTGTCTATAGTTAATACTTTGTTGGTGCACATTAAATCACATATATTTATAATTTTTTCATATAATGTGTATTCGTGATTTTTAACAAATTCAGTTCTAAATGGAATATGGTCAGGCACCCCACCGCCTGTACAATTTATATCATTATTTAAGTATGAATGTGTTATACATATGTTATAGTACTCTTCGTCATATCCTTGCTCTTTCATATATTCGTATCCATTCATAACATGTGCATGAAATGGACCTACCATTTTCCCTATGTCATGAATATAACCTAACGCCATCACTTTATCAATGTCTAAATCATTCCCTTTTTCATTTAATGCTTTTGCTATCTTCTCCGCTGAATTTCCAACACAAATTGAATGATCTATCCATCTATCATTTTCAGTTTTGCCTCTTGCACCTTCTAATATTTTTAGTGCTTCCTCACTTGTTAATTTCATAATTACTATTCTCCCAATTTCTTAAATAAATCTTTATATATCTCATTTGCATTTAAATAACCCACAAAAGTAATTATGCGATTATCTTTATTTGTTCTATAAGAAGTATCTTCATTTATATCAGGGCAGTTCGTTTCAAATGTTTCAAACCAATCTCTATTTATCATATAAGCTATAACGCTTACATCCCATAAAGGCCATCTATTTCTTTCTTTTGATATTAGATAATCTTTAAATGTATTATACAAAAAATCTCCTAACTCGTGTTTTCCCTTTATAGTATTTTCCAGTTCATATACTGTAGTTTGTAATTCAGAAGCAACTCCTTTATATGGTATAATTGTTAATTTTACATTTGACTCAAATATAATTTTGTTAGCCTCTATATCTTTAAAATTAGCTTCATGTAGGTTGTTTTCTTTTAATAAAGTATGACCTCCTAGCCATATTATTCCAATTTTATCTGCTATTTTAGGTTCATATTTTATTGCTAATGCTATATTGGTTATCGCTGCAATTCCTAATATATATGTTTTGTCATTTTTTAAAGCAATTTCTATAATTTTATTTACCGCTTCGTTTCTACTGTCATATCCTTTTGAGATATAATTTGTAGCTCCTTTAAAAATCTTATCTTCACTATTCTCACCACACAATTCATATACCTTTTTAGCTTCAATATAACTTCTATTAATTCCACTATCATTTTCTACATCTCTATCATTTTGAAATGGTGCAATAGTTATCGCTTCAATGTTAAATACATCTTGTGATTTTAATAGGTAACCGAGTGCAAATTGGTCATCACATTCATTATATGTATCTGTATCTAATATCACATTTATTTTATTCATTTTACAATCCTTTCATATATTTCTTTCCATGTTGAAACTCTATCTAAGTTTTGTTCTTGTTGGTTGTATCTTGTATTCATTGTAAAAACTTTGACATTATTGTTTATTAAGTCTAAACATATCTTTATACTATCTTCAATCATTAAATCAATATTGTTTGCTAAACATACTTCCGTTTTGGCGTGCTTATCATAAGCGTCTGTAAGTATTAGCTTATCATAATATATATTATATTTATTAAGCCACTTTTCAGTTAGTTCATATGGGTTTGTATATTCTCCATTATTTCTACCAGTTATGATAAATATTTTATGCCCTTTTTCTTTTAATTTCTTTATATAATATGGGACATTTTCTATTGGTTGTAAATTTTTTGCAAAGTTTTCTATATTCTCATAATAAAATTTCTTTTCTTCTTCATCTGTCCAATCGAACATCCCTCTTCTTACATATTCTGCATTTTCATTTATGATTCCAGTATTTCTTAATTCTTTATCATGTCTTAAATATTCCCTTAATAATGTGTCATCAAAATTTGAAATTACATTGTCAATATCAATGCCTATATTCATAAATTACTTGGTCTCCTTCAATCTGTTTTATAATACTTGTATTATATCAAACTATTTTACAGTGTCAAATATTTTCCTTGAAATATTTTTTAATTCCATATATAATATAGTTGTTAACTGATTTTTATTGTGAAAAGGAATAAATTTATGAAAACTTTAATTGTAGATTATAAAGATGATGGAAAAAAACTTAGCACATATTTAACAAGTGTTTTTCCTAATTTAAATGTCAATAATGTCTATAAAGCTTTAAGAAAAAAAGATATCAGAATCAATGGACAGAAAATCAGTGAAAATGTAATAATTAACTATGATGATGAAATTACAGTTTATATAACTGATGATATTTTAAACGGAACAAAAACTAATGTTGAAATTCCTGTCCTTTATGAAGATGAAAACATTGTCGTTTTTAACAAACCTTCTAATCTAGAAGTTATTGGCGATAATTCACTCACGTCAATTATGAAGAGCAAATATTCATATATTGAGCCATGTCATAGAATTGATAGAAACACTCTTGGACTTGTCCTATTTGCTAAAAACAAAGAATCTCAAGATATTTTATTAGATAAATTTAAAAATTTTGAAATAGATAAACATTATATTGCTTGTTGTTATGGGATAGCAAAGCCATTTGCTGATCTTACAGCTTATCTTTTTAAGGATAGTAAAAAATCCTTAGTATATATTTCAGATGAACCCAAAAAAGGCTATACAAAAATCTCTACTTCATACAAATTAGTTGATGTTAATAAAGAGAAAAAAGTATCCCTTTTAGATGTTACATTACATACTGGAAAGACTCATCAAATAAGAGCTCATCTTGCGCATTCTTCACTCCCTATTATTGGTGATGGAAAATATGGTTCATATGAAATAAATAAAAGATTTAAAACTCAAACGCAACTACTTTGTAGTTACAGCATTACATTTGATTTTAAATCTGATTCTGGAATTTTAAATTACTTAAATGGAACTACTATTAAGCTAAAAAAGTTTCCATTTACTGATAAACTATAATCGGTTCCTTAAGACGAAAGAAAGGATAAAAACTATGTCAAGTTTCGTTATAAAAATAATTGCAATAATCACGATGTTTTGTGATCATTTTTCTGATAGTGTAATTGGTTATACATCAATTTTAAATGTAATAGGCAGAATTGCATTCCCCCTATTTGCATTTCAATTAGTAATTGGTTATTGCCATACACATAATATAAAGAAATACTGTTTAAGATTATTTTTATTTGCTCTGATTTCTCAAGTTCCTTTTAGTGTTCTTATGTATATTATGGAAGCTTCTATATGGAACCTAAATATTTTCTTTACACTTCTTCTTGGTATAATTGCTCTTTATATTTATGATAGTAAATTAAATAAAGTTTTAAAACTATTTTTAATAATATCAGTTATGGCAATAGCTGAACTAATCAATGTTGATTATGGCGCATGGGGCGTAGTTTTGATTGTATTTATTAGAATGTTTTATCCCAAACAAATTTCTAATACATCTCTTGATGAAATGAGTTCTACTACCAACAATATAAAAGCATTCTCACTATTGCATAATCGAAGTAAATTTATTCAAGATTCTGCATTTATATTTGTAATGTTAATCTTATGTGTTATAAGATTTATACCTTACTTTAATTTATTGCCTATGGAATGGCTAGTATCTGAGATACTATTTACCTTTATCCCTGTTATATTTATGCTACTTTATAATGGTAAGAAAGGGCCATCTTTAAAGTATTTCTTTTATGCATTTTATCCAGCTCACTTAATTATATTAGATTGCATTGAACTTATAATGCCTCATTAATTCCATTTGCAATTATTTCTTTCATATTGTCTACTAGATCATCAATCTCTTTTGGCATTACTGCCAAGTTGTATTTGCAAGGTTCTAAAACGGTCTTTATAAGTCTGTATTTGTCTTGATATGTGGAATCTTTCAAAAAGTTAAATTCATCGAATTTATCTACTAAAATATCAAAACTATTTGCAACTATTGTTGCTGCTTCAACTACTGTTGGTACACCTATTGCAATTACTGGAACTCCCATAGTATCTAAGCTTATCTCTTTTCTTTTGTTTTGAACTCCTGAACCTGGGCATATTCCTGTATCGCATATTTGTATAGTTTTAAGCAATCTTGAAATATCATTTGATGCCAATGCATCAATGACAATTATTCCACCTATCTCTATTTTATCAACTACCGCTTTTACAATTTCTTGAGTTTCAATTCCAGTTGTTCCTAACACTCCAGGTGATATTGCACTTATTTCTCTTGTGCCTTCTTCTAATAATTCTGGTTTATATTTAAGTATATGTCTTGTTAATTTTAAATTTTTTACTACTTTGGGACCTATTGAATCTGCTGTTGTATCTTCATTTCCAAGTCCTACTACTAATATAGAGGAATTCGGAGTAATGACTTTTGTTAGCTCTTCCTTCAAAACTTCTATCGCTTTTTCTAATCCATCTTTATCAATTAGCTCTATGTCTTTAATGTTTATTGTTGTATATGTTCCTATCTTCTTATCTAATTTTTTACTTCCCTCTTCATTAAGAATTTTTACTCTTGTCACTTCTAAATAGTCAGAAACATTTATATTTTCTGTTTCTATTCCATCTAATTTACCTTTTGGAGTTTGTGCTTTGCACATCTCAGCTCTTTCATCTGCTAAGTCGGTTCTAAAATCAATCATATATATACCTCGTTCGCTTTTTATAACACAAAAATTAAGCCTATAAATTTAGCTTTTACTTAGTTTATTATGCTAAATTTTTAGGCTTTTATTCTACTACTTATATTTTATCTTCATTCAAAATGTTTTGTAAATTTTTCTTTAATGGCATTATATCATTACTAATTATATCCCATATAAAGTTTAGCTTTATTCCTTCATAGTCATGCACTATTTTATTTCTCAAATTTTTAATTGTTATCCATTCAATGGTAGGATATTTATTCATAGTTTCTTTGCTTATATTTTTAACAAGTTCACCTATCTGACTAAGAGCAAAAATGGTTGCATCAATCTTTTCTTCGTTCTTTTCAAAGTCATTAAACGTACAATTATTGGTATATTTGAATACCTTATCAATATAATCAATCATTTTTCTTATTGACATATATTCTTTATTTTTCATATACGATTACTCCTGTTTCCTTTATTTCTTTATCAATTGGTGAATTTTCTATAATTTCGTATTTCTCAAATCCATCAATATTCTTTTGAAATCTTTCTTGCATTAAGCAAATAAGCTTTAGTAATTCTAATCCTTTTAGTTTAGATTTAGTATCTATTATAATATCTAAATCACTGTTCTTATCAGCTTCCTTTTTAGCATAAGAACCAAAAAGTACTACCTGATATACTGGCTTTCCATCTAAGACTTCCTTTAATATTGTTTTAATTTCATCAATTGAATATACTTTTTCACTCATATCAAATTTTGTTCCTTTCCACCATCATATACTATATGATACCATTTTTTCTCAATTATTGCAAGTATTCTTATGAACAATATCTACATAGTATTGACTCTAATCCAACATTTATATCGACATTTCCAATTTTATAGCTTTCATCTAAATTTATTAGTTCATCTAATATTGTTCTTAATTCTTGCTCTTTAAAGCATTTAGCTTGTCTTTGATATTTGTTTACCAAAAACGTTTGATTTGGTTTTAACTTTAAATTCTGCGCAATATTTTGACTATCACTTAATGATACAATATAAAGCTTTTTGAAATGATTATATAACATTACAAGGATTTTTTGAACTGGCTCTTTTGAGTATATTAAATTATGCAATACATTCATAGCTTCTTTAATATTCTTGTTTCCAAGATTATCAGTTAAATCAAATATTATACTTTCCGTCTTCTTTACTGTTAAAACATCAATATCTTCTTTTGTAATTGTGCCACCTTTACCTTTGTATTCTATTAGCTTTCTTATCTCATTTATAATGTCTTCCATGTTTGTGCCAGTGTATTCAATAAAATAACTAGCTGTATTTTCCTTGATGTCAACTCCATATGCTGATGTAATTGATTTTACTTTTTTTATTAGTTCTGGAAGCTTAGCTTCATTACATTCTTTTATTGTTCCGTATTTTTCAATTGCTTTATACAAGTCATTTTTTTCGATTTCATCTTCGATTACAACAAGTTCTACTCCACTTAAAATGTTTTCCTTATTGTTGCCACTTGCACTTTTCTCTATGTATTCAGCAAGTTTTTCTGATATAGAATTTTTCTTTTTTAAAAATCCACAGTTTCTAGCAACTATTAGCTTACTTTCATATCCAAATGCAGGAGTTTCAATATCTGATATAATACTTTGTACATTATTCTCATCTATTTGTATATAATTTATTCCTAAATTAAGTTCTCCAAAGTTCTTCTTAATTTTCTTAAGAAATTCATTTTTTATGTAATTGTCTTCACCATGCAAAAGATAAATCACTACTTTTCTCCTTACTTTTCTAATAATATCCTGTACACTTCTGCTACACTCCAAGCCTGAGCAAATGCGCCTCTGCCTTTTTGTGGTTCTATCGAATCATATATTTCACATATGCTACCATATGTATTTTCGTTTGTTTCTTCATTTATAAACGTATCAATTAAATCAGCCTTAAATTGAGTTTTTACCTTTTCAAGTTTCTTCTTATTTGCTTCATCTGTCTCAGCATCAATAAGATTCTGCATTGCATTATAATACATTCCAAGTAACCAAGGCCAAGTAATTCCTTGATGGTACATTGTATCACGTTCTACTGGCCCTCCCTCATATACTGCTTTATATCCTTCTTCATCATCTGCTAAAGTTTTTAATCCATATTTATTTAATAACTTTTTCGTTACTGTAACGAAAGTTTCTTTGGCAACACTTAAGTCTAAATCAAGTACCGGATATGATAAGCCAATCGCAAATATTTGATTTGGTCTTACCTTGGTATCCTCTGTTGTATCCTTCAAACATTTTTTATCTGGATTGTAAAATTCTTTTTCAAATGATTTCTTACATTTTTTAGCTATATAAGAATACTCTATCTTTCCAATTGGTTTATTTAATTTACTGCTTATATCCTCCATTACTTTAAGGCTGTTATACCATAAGGCATTCATTTCAACGGCTTTACCGTTTCTTGGAGTAATTGCAACTCCATTTACTTTTGCATCCATCCATGTATTTTGTGTCTTAGGCGTTCCTGATACTAATAAATAATCAATGTCATCAACATATATATTATTTCCATCTAAATTTATTCCATCAATATAATTGTTGATAATTTTCTTCATATCATTAAGTAGTTTGTCTTTTACAAAATCATAATTATTAGTATATTTTAAATATTTATTTACTGCTTCAAAAAACAGTAATGAGCTGTCAGCACTATTGTAAAGTGGTCTTCCTGTATATTCATCATAACCATTTGGAACTAGTCCATCTTTTATTTTCTTAAGAACTGATAGTAATATTTCTTCTGCAAGTTCTATTCTGTTAGCTTTTAATAATAATCCTTCAAATGCAATTAAAGTATCTCTATTCCAGTCATTAAACCATGGGTATCCAGCAATAATTGTATGTAGCTTGCTTGATGATTTATATACAATAAAATTATCTGTTACAACTATATATTTTTTTATAAAGTCAATATAGTTTTCTCTATTTTTTCCTCTTTTAGTTATACCTTCTAATAGCTTTGATTCTTTAATTTGATTATCTATTCTATCATATTCTGCTTGGATAATTTCGTTTCCGATTAAATTTAGTAGTATCATCTAAAGAAAGTCCATATTTGCCATTTGTTGAGCAAATAAACACTATTTCTTTATCCTCATTTGGTTTTATCTCAATTGTAAACGTTCCTGGAACTGCGTGATTTTCATCTGATGTGAAACCACGTTCTTTTTCTATTCTGTAGTACATATTACAAAATACATCATTTTTATGTTCTGTATATTTGCCATCGCTTACTCCAATATTGATTTTTTGATTATCTCCAAAATCAATCTGCACTTTGCTTAAATCTTCTGATACATTTTGTGCATATTTAAATTTAGCATTATGTGAATCTGCATGAAAATCCCTATAATTTACAATTGGTGTTATGTTAAACTTAGTCTTTGCTTTTTGATTAACAATCCTATATATTACAGCAACTGCATTTTTCCCATGTATCATACAAATTGATTTTTCTATTATAGTTTTTTGAACCTTGTATGTATATATTGGAATAATTTCTTTTTCAAAACTTTGCTGATATGTATATCCATCTGAAACTTCAATTTTTCCGTTTGTGATTGTTTCATTTGTAAATAGGTCAGTCTTTTTACCATTTATCTCAATGCTTTCGTCAAGCTTAGAAAGTATTAGTTTTCTATTATAAGGTGGCTTTGTGGCTGCAACCAACAATCCATTGTACTTTCTAATATTCATTCCACCAAAATCTGTTGATGAACTAAAGCCTCCTATTCCATTTGTTATTATCCATTCTTTCATTTGTTACTTCTCCGCTTTTACTCTTGTTTTTCTAGTTTTACCTTTTTGATCAGCTTCCTTTCCCTTATTTATTCCTATTTTCGAAACGGCTTTCATAAGTTCACTTTCTGCTGATTCTTGAACTTTTCTAACATTATTAAGTTTTTCATTAAATCTCATATCAGATTCTATTACTCTTTTGCTCTTCTTTTTTACTTTACTGTCTGTTTCTTTAATCGATTTAACTCTATCATTATATTTTGTATTAAATTTACTTTTTTCCTTGCTGTCTCTTCTTTCAAACTGCTTTCTTCCTGATTTCTGAAATTTGCGTTCTTTTCTTTCTCTTCTTCTTCTTTCTCTTTTTGTTTCTTTTAACTTTGAATTAAGCATCATATATTGTGTATCATTTTGCATGTCTTCAAATTTTAGTTCATCACATATTAATTGAATAATTGTCATAGCAATTACATCAGAGTCGTGTCTAATAGATTCTCCATCAATTTTAGATAGGTTTCTTTGAATTAGTCTTACTCCTAGTTCTTTTACTTTATTTGTATCAGGCATAACAACATCTGCGCCTTTTAAATTATACCTTTGAACAAATTCTGGTATAACTTCACCTGTATCGTAAATACAGTAATCAATTATGTTTTTACCTATGTAATCTACAATTGCCTTTATATGATCTGATAAGGTATATTCATCAGTTTGTCCAAGTTCTGTCATTATGTTACTTACATATACTTTTATTGCTTTTGACTCTTTTATTTTCTTAGCAATTCCCTTAACAAGAAGATTTGGTATAACATTAGTATATAAACTACCTGGTCCTATTACAATAGCATCAGCTTCTTCGATAGCTTCTAATACACCTGGAGTTGGTTTTGTATTTGTTGGACTAATATACACTCTATTTATTTTACTGTTTGATTTAGCAACTATCTCTGGTATCTTATCTCTACTTTCTATAACTTGTCCATCTTCAAGCTCAGCACATATTGTTATAGGCTCTGTTGTTACTGGCAAAACTTTTCCTGTTATATTTAAAACATGTCCTGCATTTTGAATTGACTTTGCAAAGTTTCCTGTCGACTTTGTCATAGCTAAGAAACATATATCACTAAATGAAAGTCCTCTTAATTTTGCTGTTTCAAATTCAACATCTAGCAATTTCTCCATATTATCTTCGTCACCAGCAAGTGCAATTAAACTCTCCTTAACATCATTAAGAGGCAACACTTGCAATGCTTTTCTTGAATCTGTTGGAGTTTCTCCATAATCTGATACAGTAACAATTGCTGTTATATTATCTGTGTAATTTTTAAGTCCTCTTAAAACAGTATTTAGACCACTCCCACCGCCTATTACAACTATTTTAGGTCCTTGATTATATACCTTTTTGTTAAAGATTAGAGTATTTACATTGTTTGTTTCTTTTCTAGTATCACTTTCTTCAACAAGTATCTCTAGCATTCTTTTTTGCATATGTACAATTCCAATTACAATTGCAGTAAAACCAATTATAAAAGCTGAAACTACAATTGGTATCTCATATAATTCAAGTCTTTCTCTATTTAAGTTTACGAGTTTTGCCATTCCATAACAAATTAAAGTGACACCTACTAGTCCCATTATCATCCATCTCTTCATTTTTGCTTTAGATTTAAACCATTTAAAAAAGCCTTTCATTATTATTCTCCATTTCTATATATTAACTTCTTATAATTTTCTATATTATTTTTATTTCTGTTACGATAATCTTTCCAAATTTTTCATAAATAGAATTTTTTACATATTCTATTAAATCTACAATATCTTTTGAAGTAGCATTTCCTGCATTTACAATAAATCCTGCATGCTTAGTTGAAACTTCTGCTCCACCTATTTTATATCCTTTAAGTCCTGCTTCGTCTATAAGTTTAGCTGTAATAAAGTCTTCTCCTCTTTTAAATGTACTACCTGCACTTGGAATATCTAGTGGCTGAGTTTCCATTCTTTTTCCTTTGTAATCATTCATTCTTTTTTGTATTTCATCTTTATTGTCTTTATGTAGCCTCATTCCAACTTCAACAATTATAGTTTGCATATTTTTAAAAACTGAACTTCTATATGTAAATCTTTGGTCTTCATTTTTTAGACAGTTAAGTTCTCCAGTATTTATATCAATATATTTTGTATATGTAACTATGTCTTTCATTTCTCCGCCAAATGCACCTGCATTCATGTAAACTGCACCTGCTATAGTTCCCGGAATTCCTGCCGCAAACTCAAATCCTGCTAATTTGTTTTCCAATAACTTCATTGCAATTAGCGCATTAGCAGCTCCACCATCTGCTATACATATATTCTCATCAGCTATAATTCTAACATTATTAGCTGTATATTTTAAAACAATCCCTCTAATACCTTCATCACAAACAAGTAAGTTAGTTCCATTTCCTATAACTGTGATTTGCATATCTTTTTGTTTAGCTAATTTTATAATTTCTTGCACTTTTTCTATTGTATCTACTGTTATGTAAACATCTGCGTTTCCACCAACTTTAAAACTTGTATGTTTACTCATTGGTTCATTATACTGTACATTATTTAAGCCAACTATGGATTCAAATTCTTCCAAGTTATCCTCCTTTATTTTCACATTGCTTTATATAAACATTGTATGCAAATATAGCATGTACATATTTTATCATTTTACGAGAATTTTTACAACAATATTACAAATTTATTTTTTTACATTTTTTGCTTGATACTTTTTAACTATTGTATTATATTTTAAATGACTTTATTTGGAGGATTTATAAAATGAGCGACATAAATGTATATTCTGGACCAATGAAATGTGGTAAAACAGAACAAATACTTAGTGAATATAAAAGGCAACTTATTGCTGGTAAGAAAGTGCTTATGTTTAAGCCTAAAATTGATACAAGAACATCTGATACGGTTGTTGCATCTAGAAATGGTATTGACATTCCTGCTATTGCAATTGGTAATATATCAGATATTAAAAATTATGATGTTGATGTTTATTGTATAGATGAATTTCAATTTTTAGATGGTGATGTAAATGTAATACTTGATATGGCAAATCAGGGAAAGAAATTTTTTATATCAGGTCTCAACTTAACTGCAGAAAGAAAACCATTTGGAAAAATGCCTGAACTACTTGCAATAGCAGATAATATTTCTATGCTAACTGCAATATGTGACAGTTGTAAAAATGAAAATGCTGTTTATTCTTATTTTAAAGGTGGAAAAGATACTGATATTGTTATTGGTGATAAAGAATATATGCCCCTTTGTAGAAAGTGCTTTGAGGAAATTATAAAGAAGAATTAAAATATTTGTAGGCTAGAATTTTAAAAAATTCTAGCCTATCTTTAATATAATAAATTTTTATTTTTGAAATATTTTTCTTTATTTCAAAATCTCCTTTATATCTTTAATAGTATTAAACAATAATCCTTTCATTCCATAATCATTTGCACTTATTATATTTCTTTTAGTATCATCTATTAAAATTGATTCTTTCTTATCTAAACTATACTTTTCAATTAATTTATGATAAATTTCACTGTTAGGCTTACTTATGTTTTCAAAGCAAGAAAATACACCACCATCAGCTGTTTGTATTATTTGAAAATTCTCTTTAATATAGTAGTAAGTGTCTATTGTTATATTAGAGCATAAATATATTTTATAATCTTTTTGTTTTAAATTTTTATAATATTCTATCATCTCTTTTTTTGGTGGTAACATATATTTTAAATTTTCTTTGCCAAGTATCTGCTCTATTTCCACTTTATATTTTGGATTTTCTTTAACTAAATATTCTATTAATTCATTATTATTTATAAATCCATTCAAACAATCTATCCATTTTTGATTATGAAATATTATATTATTTAATGTATTCCTTTTGTTTTCTTCTATATTTAATTTATCCAAATATGTTTTTGGATTATACTCAAGTAACACACCACCTATATCAAATATTAAATTTTTTATCATTAGGTATTTTCTCCTTTTTTATCTTATGTGATATCTTATCATAAAACAACAAAAAATAAAAGTATACAAAATAAAATTATCATATACTTTTATTATGTTTTATCTCCTTACTAATGTTAGATATACTATGGCAACGTTACAATTAACCCACCTAATGCGATAAACCAAAACATAGGGTCTCTTGACATCTCTTCCCAATCAAAATCTACATTTGATACAGATTCATCTTCGCCTTTTGTTTCTATTTTAGTAGGTTTCATAATATGGGCAATCAAAAGATTACTAATTATGTAAAATGCTAATACAATTATAAAATATTTTAAAAATTTTTTCATCATATCCATTATTTAAACATCCTCCTATATAAATATAGACAATTTATAATCTTCTAAATACTCCCGCTACTTTTCCTAGTATTTTGCAATCTGGTACAATTATTGGGTCCATTGTACTATTTTCAGGTTGTAATCTAATATGGTCTTTTTCTTTATAGAAAGTTTTAACAGTAGCTTCATCTTCAATTAAAGCTACAACTATTGTACCATTTTCTGCAGTACTTTGTCTCTTAACTAATATGTAGTCTCCATCAAAAATACCTGCTTCAATCATACTTTCTCCACTAACTGTAAGCATAAAACTTTCTGAATTTCCAACAAAATCAACAGGAATAGGAAATGTATCAGTAATATTTTCTATTGCTAAAATTGGCTGGCCTGCTGTTATCTTTCCTATAACTGGTACATTAATCATCTCTTTATTACTGTAAAATTGCTTTGTACTAGCTATACCATTGTTATCAGTAACAACTTCACTTCCCTTTGAATTCTTAATTAGACGCAAAGTTCTTCCTTTTTGGCTTTCTTTTTTAATGTATCCCCTTTCTTCTAATGCAGTCAAGTACCCTTGAACTGTTGCTGTTGAACTTAAACCTACAGCTTTACATATTTCTCTAACTGATGGTGCATATCCCTTAAGTAAAATCTCTTTTTCAATATACTTTAAAATTGCTCTTTCTCTTTTATTTAAACCATTCTCATCTCTTCTAGATTTATTCATATTAGATAACCTTTCCTTTCTGATTTTTTTAACTATAATAACTATAACATAAAAAAAATAGTTTGTCAAACAAAAGTTTTAAAAATATTTGTTTGGAAACTATTTTCTATTTATTATTTTATAATATTGCTTTCTTCTTTGCGTTCTTTTTCATTTTCTTCTAATAATCCGGCTATATCGCTTTCATCAAATTCATAATTAAGTTCCTTGCTATATGCCTTTTCATAAGCGGCCTTTTTTAGTTCATAGTCACTCTTTCTCATATCTTCTTTATTAGTTTTGGGATCCTTGCTATTATTCGGATAAATAGGTTTTAAAATATGAATAATATATTTCAATTTGTTAAATCCGTTATCTTCATATTCTCCTTTTTTTTCCCTCATCTCTATAAAACAAGGTATTATTGGTACATTATATTTAGCAGCAATGTGATATGCTCCTATCTTAAGTGGTCTTGGTTTTCTATAATTAAACCACATCTCTTCTTCTGGATATATTAAAACAAATTCTTTTTTCTTAAACATCTTTTTTAATGCTGGATAAAATCTCTTTTGCATATATTCTTTATTTTTGCTAACTGGTATAGTTCCACAATTATTCATTAGAAATCCTAGATATCCTTCCATGAAAATGTTCTCTTCTTCAACAAGTATATTTAAGTGGTTTCTTTTTCCAACTTTATTTGTAAAATATCTTATAACAGTACTATCTTGTGGACTAAAATGATTTGCTGTTATAATTGCACCTGTTTTTATGTTTTTTACATTTTCTAATCCAATAATTTCTGTATCTTCATTGAAAACTTTGGTATATCCGTTTGCCATATTTCTAGCAATAACTCTTTTAAATTTCTTTATTGGATTTCTTCTTAAAATATCAAAATGTTTAAGTTTTTTTAAAATTTCTTCTTCTTTTATTATTGGGTCATTTAATTCAACCTTTTTATTGAGGTTATTGTCTTTTAAATTTGTTTTAATATTCTCAATTACTTTCAGTCTTTCTTCATCTTTTTCCATATTTATTCCCTTTTACTTTTGCTAGTGAATATTCACTATTATTTTTTCTTATGACTTTAATGTTTCATTTATAAATTTCGTCACACTATTAATATCATCAGTTTCACTAATTATATCTACAAATTTCACAGTTTGAGTCATAATTGTATCGCTATATTTAACTAAGTTTACTCCGCCAGCAGCGTCTATCTTTTTAGATTCATCTGAATAAGATTTAAGTTCATTTTGTAGTTCATCAAAATATTCAGTTTCCTTTGCATATTTCCAGAATATATCTGAATATGGAACATCCGCATAATGCCATGGCTTCCTAAACATATTGTAATGTATTAAATGCAATTCTTCAGCAGGATATCTTTTTCCAAAGTCGGGCATCTTGTCCCATGTTTCTGGAAGATATACTACTCTATCCTTACATAAAATATTTAAGTAGTCCTGATCTGGTGCAATCGTATCTAAATTGTATTTAAGTAATAGATAAATAAACTTATCCTCAATTCTAGATTTTCTCATTTCCTTCAAGTTCATTAATAATACTCCAGAATTAAAGTATTTTTCATAACTATCTAAACCAAGTGCAACTTTAGCATATGTTCTAAATGATTTGTCGTTTGCAACAACTTGATCCATGATTACACCTAATAGATTATCGCCTAAATCTATATTGAAGAAATTAGCAATGTCTTCTTGAATAATAATATCTGAATCTAAATATATAGCTTTATCATACTCAGGAAATTGTGATGGGATAAACATTCTGTAATATATTGTTTCAGAATAATAATCTCTACATCTCAATTCAAGCTCTTTGCTCATTTTTGATGTTGCCTTACTTATATCTGCAAAATCTATTTTAATATTTTCTGTTTCAAATTTCTTTATTTTTTGCTTTCCTTCATCAGTCATCCCTGAATTTAATATTATTAGTTTGTAATTATTATCTTGACTTGCGTTGTCCTTTAAAGATTGTATAGCTACTGCTAAACATGGTATGTAATTATCGTCTGCTGAGAAAAATATTGGTATTTCTTTTTTTAAATTATTCATTTTTATATTCCTTTCACTATGCTTCGTTATATCTTATGTGTCCCAGTATTTTAAACTTTTGAAGCAATAAGTTCTTTTGGCTCTTCTTTTATATTTTCTGTAAATTGATTTTTGATATTTTGATATTCTTCAATGATGTCTTCATAATCATAGATTTCGTATTCATTATGAACTCTATCTATATGCCATGGCTTTATATTAGTAAACTTAATCCATGGAAAGAATTTTACTTTCATACTAAAATGTCTTATAACTGTATCATCTTTTCTTGCATCTTGCTCATTAAATTTATCAGGTAAGTACAATTTTGGTTTACATGCAATGTTTATCGCTGTCTGATCTGGCATCATCATCCTTCTTTTATTGCAGATTTCTCTTGCCTTTGTAAAACTTCCAGTCTCTCTAATTTTTTTTAAATTCATGAGTAACATACCAGAATTTATATACTTTTTGCTAATCATCCTTTTTCCAATAAAATCTTGCACTGCGCCAATCTCATAGTCCTCTATATCGTTGTCATAAAGTTCTTTTATATCTTTGTAGCAAACAATATCACAGTCTAAGTATAATATTTTATCAGGCAAATCTTTGATTTTGTCACTAAATAATCTAACTAATATATATGGTGTATAATGAGTTTTCATATTTGCTGATTTCAGCATTTCTTCTTTAAATATCTTTGTAATATCTATTAGTATTACTTTACTTTTTGAATTGGCCTTTTTAACTATTCCATCTAAAACCTCTGCTTTATCTTCGCTTACTGGTATAAATGATTCCTTAACTTCTGGAAGACCCATAGTTAAAATGTATACATTCAGTTCTTCTTTTGTGTGCTTTGTAATTGATAGTAAGGATATTATCATTCCGTCAAATACCTTATCATTACCGCAAAACATTAAATTTATCATATTGGTTCCCCTTAATTTTAAATTTATAGTACTTCTTTTTTTACATATTTTATAACTTCAATATTACTATTTTTACTTCTCTCTACCATTGTATTATATATCTTGTCTCTTAATTCCTTTGAAGCCTCTTTTTGATTTACATTACCGTTTGGATAGAATGGTCCATCTACATAAACTGTAATTTTAGGCTTGCCATTTTTGCCTTTTTGATATGTTGTTGTAGCAGAAAATATTGGTGCATTTAGTTTTACTGGATACTTAAATGATGTTTCCTTGAAATTTCTAATCTTAGTATAATATGGCCATACATGTGCTTCTGGATAAATTGCAATTGCTCTTTTTCTACTTATATATTTTTCCAACGCTTGTATAAAATTTCTTCCACTCTCAAAGTCTCCTGGAATTGGGAGTGCCCCTAGCATCTTTACGGCAGTCCTTGTTCCTTTTAAAGATACATTCACAGGGCTTGCCACAACATGCATTCTTCTTGGAAACGCTACAAGAGTTGGAGTAATTACGTCTAGAAATTCCTGAGTATGATTTGCATATATAAAGAATCCTTGTCCCTTTGCTTTTTTTATAACATCTCTATTTTCGATTTTCATTTTAAATTTTATTTTAGTGTATAATTTGCATATTGGCATTGCAATTATCCTATAAAGTATAAATGCAGTCATATTCCAAAATGGATTCTTGTGAATATATTTGTATTTTCCATCTATTTTTTCTGACTCTATTTTACTTCCAAAAAGTTCATCATTAAGCTCATCATTATAATATACTATATTTTCTTTTTTCATGTTTTCTTTTCCTCTTAAAATAACTATGTTTTTCCTGAACATCTTCTATATAGTATTTTTCTACTATGTTATTTCTTAAAATCGCTCCTAATATTGAATTGATAAATTCACCAGTCCTTTGATTTGCCTCTTCTACATTTTCATTTTTGTATATCACAGAAATTATGTCAAACAAATCTTTTAGGAACTTGCTTGCCTTATTTGTAAGCTCATTATTATATAACGCCTGCATTGCAAAATCTATCATAATTCTCGATGTTCTTTCATCATCATCTACAAGTTCATCAAAGAAATTATTTATTGCTATTATCTTGTCATCTGATTCTTCAATTGTTTGTTTTAAATTTTCAATAAGTGTCTCTGTTAAATCATCAATAACTTCTATTATTAAAGCATTTTTTGTCTTGTAATAATAAGTAAGTTGTCCAACAGCTGTATCTGCTCTTTTTGCTATATCCCTTGAAGAAATTGATGCATATCCTACTTCTGATAGCAAATCCATTGTAGCGTCTTTTAGTTTTTCTTTTGTAGCGTTTTTGCTTTTCTTTTTAGGTAATAGTCGCATGACAATTTTCTCCTTTCTTCTACTTATTATTTACTCAAGTTATATTTTAATACAACTGTACTAAAAAAGCAACACTTTTTTGTAATAAATTTCTGTTAAGCGTTCGTATTGCTAGTATTTAACAGTTTTAATTTTGCAAAAGCATAGTAAAGAGCCCTCTTTCGAGAGCTCTTACTTTCATGTTTTTTTGCTATTGTAGATTGGTATTAGTAAAAATCTTGTACATTTTGCTTAAGGTCTTGAGCAGTTCCTACAGGAACATATATATCATATACCTTTTTTTCTTTGTCTTCATTATTGAATTCAAACAACAGTATTTTCTGCCATACCTCATTTTTAGGATAAGCCATATATTCAATAACATATGCATTGTCAATGTCTTCCTCATAGATACTTACATATTTTGAAGATGCTTCGCATTTTCTTATTGCTGGAACATATGAATCCCCCATTTGCCAAAATTCATTGTCTGTCAGATAATAGAAGCCATATCCTTCCTCATTTATCGCAATTCTGTAGTGTTCAATTGGTCCAACTTGATCATATCGGTTTATTTGCTGTTTTTTCTCATATGGCCAATATGATGTCAATATAGCTGCCACAAAAATACTTACTACAGATAACGTAATACATCCCAAAATACCAACTCTCTTTAGTCCTTTAATTTTTATTCTGGGATAATAATACGCTGATGAGGCAAATAAAAGTATTGCTGCTACGAGCCCTAACAACATAAATACTAACAACATGATAATCCTCCTTATCGGTCAAAAGTTGTCTAAGATTTTATATGTACACACCAATATGTTTGAAGGATAGCCTTCTCACTAATTAGTGAAATTAAGGAAATCTGCTGTAGAATTGCTTCTACAATATACTTATTGTAGCACAATTTTATGTAAATTGCAAGTAAAAAAATTTTTTCATATTTATTTGTAAATTTTGTTAAAAGTATTGATATTTTTATAATATTATGTTAAATTAAATATATAAAAGCATACTTTTTAAGGAGGTATTCATGGTAAAGGAATTGGTTATGGAAGTTACAAGTACTCTTCCAGATAGTGCAACGTTTGATGATATTATAGAAGCAATTTATATGAAATTAAAAATTGAAGAAGGCATTCAAGACTCTCAATTCAATCAAGGTCTTTCTACATTTCAATTATTGGAGGAAATTAAGTCATGGTAATAAACTGGACTAATCCAGCAATTAAAGATTTAAAAAGTTTTCTAAATTATACTAAAATAGAAAATCCTAGTAATTATATTGAAACTCTCGTTAAACAAATTGATATGTTAACAGCTCAACCTAAATCAGGTAAGATTTATTTATATACCAATAACTGTATTGTTAGACAAATAATTATAGATCAGCACAAAGTTTTATACTATGTTAATAATGAAACTATACATATTTTATCTGTAATTCACTTTAAACAAAACATAAAGGAAAAAATTAAATATATTAAACAATATTTACAAAAATTCTAATAATGTATATAGTAAAGAGCCCTCTTTCGAGAGCTCTTACTTTCATGTTATTTTGCGTTATATCTACTAATCTGATACATTGACTGTGTTCATTTCAGGAATCGGCCTATCATAGTCTCCTATGAATGTGCCTTTTGGTATAAAGATATCATACGTCTTTCTTTCGGACGCTCCAGCATTTTTCATACCAAAGACGAGTAAGTTTTTCCAAAAGTCATTTAGTCTACTTCTAGTATAGATTGTATATTCAATAATATAAGGCCTGTCAATGTCCTCTTCATATATTGTTGAGTCATCTGCTCTAATATTGCATATCTTTATACTAGGTACATATGTGTCGCCTATTTTCTGAAGCTCATCATCATCTTGGAAAAAGAAAATATATGTATCTTCATTAGCAATCTTATTTTTTTTGATTGCTTGTTCATCACCAACGGTTTGCAACACATTGTATTCATTTGTTTGTACTTTGTCTTGATAGGTAAGATTTGGAATTATAATAACTCCACAGACACAAATTACTAAAACAAACAATGAAGTTACAATAATTTTCGTTCGTACTGTAGAGTATTTGCTAGCACGATGGCGATCATCATACGCAGCTATAGCCACGCCTATTATCCCTGTTATTACCGCTAAAATTATTAACATGATAATCCTCCTTATCGGTCAAAAGTTGTCTAAGGTTTTATATGTACACACCAATATGTTAGAAGGATAACCTTCCCACTAATTAGTGAAATTAAGGAAATCTGCTACAGAGTATCCTCTGCAATGAGATAATTATAGCATAGTTTTATGTAAATTGCAATAAAAATGACTAGAAATTTATTATCTCTAGTCACTTTCAATATACATTAATCTTCCCATACCATTTCATAGTTTCCTATTTTAACAGTATCTCCATCTTTTACTCCTGCTTTTTTTAATGCCTTGTCTAAGCCAACTTCATTTAGTTTCTTGTGTAAATAGAATAATGATTCATAATCTGTAATATTTACTCTTCTTATAATTTTATCTACTGCTTCGCCTTTTACAATAAATATGCCTTTTTCCTTCTCTACTGTAAACTTTTCAGAGTCATCTTCTAGTCTGTACACTTTTCTTTCATCTGATTTTTCTATTGTTATTAGGTATTCTTTTGGCAATGTTTTTAATGTATCTGCAATATATTTCATAAGTTCTTCAATTCCATCTCCTGTGTTTGCAGAAATCTTAAATATTTTTTGATTGTTCTTTTTGGCTATCTTTTCAAGTTCTTCAAAAGCCTTGGTATCATTTTGAATATCTATTTTATTAGCAACAATAATTTGCGTTCTTTTTGATAGTTTTTCACTATAATTTTTTAGTTCCTCATTTATTGTTTTGTAGTCTTCTATTGGGTTTCTGCCCTCGATTCCTGATACATCTATAAAATGAAGAAGTAATCTTGTTCTTTCAATATGTCTTAAAAACTGAATTCCAAGACCTGTTCCTTCACTTGCTCCTTCTATTATTCCTGGAATATCAGCAATTACAAAGCTATCGCCATACTTGGAAGTTACAACTCCCAAATTTGGTTCTATTGTTGTGAAGTGATAATTAGCTATTTTAGGATTAGCTGATGTAACTTTTGACAAAAATGTTGACTTCCCTACATTTGGAAAACCAATTAAACCTACATCTGCTAATAACTTTAATTCTAATATAAGTTCTTTTTCTTCTCCTGGTTCTCCATCTTGAGCAAATCTTGGAGCTTGTCTTGTTGCTGTTGCAAAATGTGAATTTCCAAGACCACCTCTACCACCTTTTAATATAAGAGCTTCTTCCCCAGGAGTTGAAAGGTCTGCTAAAACTTCATTAGATTTTGCATCTTTAATTACAGTCCCAACAGGAACTGGTATATAAAGGTCATCTGCACTTTTGCCATATTTTCTTGCGCCCTGACCGTTTTCTCCATTGTCTGCTTTAAATTTTTTCTTAAACCTAAATTCAATTAAAGTATTGGCGTCTGGATCAACTTTGAAATAAACGTCTCCGCCTCTTCCTCCATCTCCACCATCTGGTCCACCTGCTGCCACATACTTTTCATGTCTAAATGATATTGCTCCATTTCCGCCCTTTCCAGCAGATGCATATATTTGTACATAGTCTGTAAACATAATTTTCTATATTAACATTATATATATGTTAAATTCTCCTTTTTAATAATCTAATTTCATAGCTTTTTTTACTTTTTCCATTGTCTCTTTTGCTGTTTCTCTTGCATGAGCAGTTCCAGCCATTAAAATGTCCATTACCTCTTTCTCATGTTCTTCATAGTAATGTCTTTTTTCTCTTATTGGTGATAATTCTTTATCAATATTTTCTATAAGTTGTTTCTTACATGCGACGCATCCTCTCGCACCTTTTTTACATTCTTCACATATATTTTTGCATTCATTATCACTACTAAATAACTTATGATAATAATATACCATACATATATCAGGGTTCCCTGGGTCATCTTTTTTTATTCTTGCTGGGTCAGTTAATGCTCCCATTACTTTTGTCTTTATTGTATCTAAATCATCAGATAAATATAATGCATTTCCTAAGGATTTTCCCATTTTTTCGTTTCCATCTAAGCCCTTAATTCTAGATTTATCACTTATAACAGCAACTGGTTCTCTTAGAGTTTCACCATATATCGAATTAAACTTTCTTACAATCTCTCTGCATTGCTCAATAAGTGGAAGTTGGTCTTCTCCAACTGGTATATATGATGCATCAAATGCTGTAATATCTGCTGCTTGACTTACTGGGTATCCCAAAAAGCCATATGTTACACTCTCCCCAAAAAGTTCTTTCTTTTGAGCAATTTCTGTCTTTACAGTAGGATTCCTTTGAAGTCTAGCGATAGTTACTAGATTTGAATAAAACACTGTAAGTTCAGCAATCTCAGGTATCATTGATTGAAGTAAAAATGTTACCTTGTTAGGATTTAGTCCCACTGCAAGTTCATCCATAAGTATTTGCTTTACATTTCTTTTTACTTTATCTGGATCATTAAAATTATCAGTAAGTGCTTGAACATCAGCAACTTCAATAAAAGTTTCAAATTTATCTTGCAATTCTACTCTAGATTTTAAAGAACCAAAATAATGACCAATATGTAGTCTTCCAGTTGGTCTATCACCTGTAAGAATCCTTAAAGATTTATCAGGCTTTATATTCTCTAATTTAACTTTCTCATCATTTACTTCACTCATCTTCTAACCTCTCTTCAATATTTCAATATATTACTATTTTACTACAATATGGCACGTATTTCAAGTTAATTGTGAAATAAACGTATACCTAGCTAAATTTTCTACTTTTTTCCCTTTATATTTATATGAATAATTTTATAAATAAAAAAGAACATATAGATTTACTTTAATCTTATATCTATACATTCTTATTTTCTTAACATATATCTTTATTATAAATATTATTTCAATTTACTTAATGTACATTTCAATTTTTAAAGTTTTTCAATTTCTTCTTTAGATAGTCCTGTAATTTTTATAATTAACTCAATTTTAATTCCATTTTCTTTCATCCTTTTAGCATCTTCAATTTTAGTTTCTTTTCTACCAGATTCTTTTCCTCGTTTCATGCCAAATTCTAAGCCTTCTTTATATCCACTTTATTTCATTGTATTCATGTCAATTATATAGTCTTCTCTTAATTCTGCTAAATATTGCTCATGTTCATATTTTTAATGATTTGCTGTAAGCTGTATCAATAAATCTTTGTCATCATCATCTGCTGCCTTATTTCTTCTAATCTCACTGCATTTATCACACTTGTAAATTATAACATATCCCTTTTTAGCATTAATTTCTACGCTAATTGGTTTTAAAATTCCATGGCAATCTTCGCTTCTATCTCCTGGCAATTTATCAACATGCTTTGAACATAGACACTTTGGACAGTGGTCTCTTGAAGTATATCCTAATTTTCCGACCTTACTACCACAGTTTTCACAAATAAATTCTTCATCACGTTTTGTAAAATTCTTCATATTTCTCCTTAATTTATATCATAATTAAGACCTGTCCCCTTGGCCAAACTTAGTACTCAAATACACTTCCACCAATAAATTCACGAAGAAGCGAATTATTTGGAATCATATCTTCATTTTGAATGTCATCAAAGTACTCCAAGAATGATATTAGTCTTTTTGCTTCTGAGTATTCTGGTACATCATTAGTTATTTCTTTTAATAGAGGTTTAGCATATTTTCCAAGCACTGATAATTCATATAAAAGTGAACTATTAAACATAGCGTCTGCTTCTTCTTGGAATGGGAATATGTTTTTATTCTCTCCTTTATTTACAGATGGCCATCTTTTTATAGTATCTAGTGCTGAATAACTTCTATAATTATGATCTCTTACAATTCTTCTTATAAGTCTTGTATCTGTAGTAGATATTCTATTGTAGTAATCAACATTAAGAACTGTTAAATCACTAATATATATTTTAAATTTATTGTCTTTAGGAATGCTTGATGTTAATTTATCATTTAGACAATGTATTCCTTCTATCACAAGAATTTCATCATCTGCCAAACTCATTGTCTTATTTTGATCATATAACTTCGTTCCATTTTTAAAATCAAATGTTGGTACCATAACAGTTTCACCATTTATTAGTTTATTTAAATGGTCATTAAATAGATTAAGATCAAGTGCGTCAATTGTTTCAAAATCGTATTCTCCATTTTCATCTACTGGAGTCTCGCTTCTTTCTACAAAGTAATTGTCAGTTCCTATTGTTACTGGTTTTAGACCATTTACTTTAAGTTGTACTCCTAATCTTTTTGCAAATGTAGTTTTTCCTGATGAAGATGGTCCAGCAATAAGTACCATCTTTACATCCTTTTGCTTTAAAATTTGGTCTGCTATTTCAGCTATCTTCTTTTCAAGTAATGCTTCTGATGCTAATACTAAATCAAGTCCACCATCTTTCTTTATGGCTCTATTTACATCTTGAATTGTATCAATGCTCATTAAACTGTTTATCTCATCATACTCTTTAAGTGTTGCTAAAAATTTCTTACTTTCCTTAAAATCTCCTATCTCTTCTGGGTTACTTCTAGCAGGATATCTAACTAAGAATCCTTTTTTATATTTCTCTATGTCAAATATATCAATATATCCTGTACTAAGTGGCATAACACCATAAAAATAATTATGATAATTCTCACATAAATATAAACTTACACAGTCCTTTTCTTTGTTTTCTAATTGCAAACTTCCCCTAGTCGATTTTTCTTTTTCAAAAAATTTCCTAGCTTCTTCTTTGTTCATTATTTTTTTAGTAATTGGTAAATCTCTTTGAACAATTTCCTGCATTTTAATTTTTATATTTTTAATCATTTCCTCTGTCACATCCATATTTCTAATTTCACAGAACATTGCATGTGATAGTTGAAAATTAACTATTATATCAGCTTCTGGATATAGCTCATTAAATGCCATTCCCATTATGAAAAGAGCTCCTCTAATGTAAACTAACATACCATCTTTACTTGTAATATCGATTAGCTCAACAGTATCTCCTTCATCCATTTCATAATTTAAAGATTTTATTTCATTATTACATTTACATGCAATTATATGATTAGGAAATGTACGTATGTTTTCTCTAAACATATCTGCTACCTTCTTTACATTTTCTCCTAAACCTACTTCTTTATCTTGATAATATATTTTCATGTGTTTTCCTTTCTTCAACCATTGGGGACGGTCCTTTTTGGTTGACTTTCAACCAATTAAGACCGTCCCTCTTGGTTGACTATTTAATTTTTTCTATGATCTTTGATAAAATATTTAGCGCATCTATTGGTGTTACTTCTTCTAGCTTTATTTTATCTAATTCATGTGCAACTTCTGCTAATTTATAATTGTACATACTAAGCTGTCCTTGCTCTTCTTGTACTTCGGTTTTTGTTTTTGGTGCATCTTTTAAAATGCTCTTTCGTTCTAAACTCTTTAATATTTCATTTGCTCTTTTGGTTACTTCGTTTGGAACGCCAGCTAATCTTGCAACATGTACACCATAGCTTTCATCTGTTCCACCTTCTAATATCTTTCTTAAGAATATTACATCTTCTCCTCTTTCTTTTACTGCTACATGATAATTCTTAGTTCCTTCTAATTGTCCTTCTAAACTTGTTAGTTCATGATAATGTGTTGCAAATAAGGTTTTGCTTCTTACTTTCGATATATATTCTGCAACTGCCCAGGCTATTGACATTCCATCATATGTCGATGTTCCTCTACCAATTTCATCTAGTATTACTAAAGATCGTGAAGTCGCATTATTTAAAATTGATGCAACTTCTGTCATTTCAACCATGAATGTACTTTCACCCATACTTAAATCATCTGATGCTCCAACTCTTGTGAAAATCTTATCTACAATTCCAATATGCGCTGAAGTTGCTGGTACAAAGCATCCAATCTGAGCCATAAGAGTAATTAGAGCAACTTGTCTCATGTATGTAGATTTACCTGCCATATTTGGACCTGTTATAATGTTAAGTCTATTTTCAGTAGAATTCATAAATGTATCATTTCCTATAAATTCACCTGCATCTAAAATTTTTTCTATAACTGGATGTCTTCCATCTTTTATATCAATTATATCAGAATTGTCTACTTCTGGTTTGCAATAATTTAAATCCTTGGCAACTGCTCCAAAGCTACATAATACATCTACTTTGGCTACAATACTTGCTGCTAATTGTACTCTTTTAGCGTTCTTTTCTATTTCATCTCTTATTTTAACAAATATATCATATTCTAGATTTATTATTTTATCTTGTGCACCAATTATTTCATTTTCCATGTTCTTTAGTTCTTCTGTAATGTATCTTTCACCAGTTGTAAGAGTTTGCTTTCTGATATATCTATCTTGTGGAACATCTTTTACAAAAGATTTACTAACTTCTAAATAATATCCGAATACTTTGTTATATCCAACTTTTAGAGTTTTTATTCCTGTTGTTTCTTTTTCTCTAGCTTCAATATCTACAAGCCATTTCTTTCCATTAGCAGTCAAATCAATAAGTCTGTCAACTTCTTCATCATATCCTTTTTTTATAATTCCACCTTCTTTTATTGTAATTGGTGGATCGTCGACTATTGCTTTTTCTATCATTTCTCCAATATCATCTAATGTGTCCAAATATGTATACATTTCTTTTAACATACTAGACTGTGCATTTGATAAAATACTTTTTATCTCAGGTAGTCTTGATACTGAATTCTTAAGGGAAATTAAATCTCTTGCATTCGCACTTCCATATGAAATTTTTCCTGCTAATCTTTCAATGTCATAAACATTTTTTAGGCAATTACTTAAATCATCTCTAAATATATCATTATTCTTTAATTCTTCAACCGCTTCTAGCCTATTATTTATATCAGCTATATCTATAAGTGGGTCGCTTATCCATCTTCTTAAAAGCCTTCCTCCCATTGATGTTGATGTCTTATCTAATACCCATAAAAGTGTGCCTTTTTTTGAACTGTCTTTCATTTTCTCAGTAAGTTCTAAGTTTCTTCTAGCATTAATGTCTAATGACATATATCTATTAGCTTCATAATATATGATTTTATTGATGTTATCTGGTCTTTCTTTTTGAGTATCTTCGATATAATATATTAGTCCATTTATTCCTTTTACAGCTAAAGTCTTTTTTTCTATATCTTTAAAGTCTTTTCCATTTTTATCAAATACATCAAAATTCTGTTTAATAATATCAATATCAGTTTTAAAATTTTCTTCCATTTGTACTGATATAAATGTGTTAAACCTTTGTTTTATTTCTTTAATCTCATCTGCTGAATTCTCAAGCATAGTATTTATGATTATTTCCGATGGATAATATCTTGATATTTCATCTAATAATTTGGCAAAATTATTTTCTTCTCTTATTTCTGTAGAATAAAAGTCACCTGTTGAAATATCACATACAGCTAAGCCAAAATACATGCCTTCTTTATATATGCTCATTATATAGTTATTTTTCTTATCTTCAAGCAAACTTCCATCTACTATCGTTCCTGGCGTAACTACTTTTATTACATCTCTTTTTACTATCCCCTTACTTGCCTTAGGATCTTCTAATTGCTCACAGATTGCAACCTTGTATCCCCTTTCTACTAATTTGTTCATGTATATTTCCGCTGCATGAAAAGGAATTCCACACATAGGTGCTCTTTCTTCTTGACCACAAAGTTTTCCTGTTAAAGTAAGTTCAAGTTCTCTTGAAACATTTATAGCATCATCAAAAAACATCTCATAAAAATCACCTAATCTATAAAACAAAATACAATCTTTATACTTTCTTCTTGTTTCTATATAATGTTGCATCATAGGTGAAAATTTATCATAATCGAAATCTTTTAGCATTTCATTTAGTTCTTTTTCTGCCATATTTATTAGTTCCTCTTTTCCAAATTTATCTGATATAAAATTCCATTTTATCCAAATTTTATCTATACATTTTGTATTGTATCACAACTTCCCTTTAAATACCACATATGTTCTGAAATAATTTTTAAATTAACCATTTTTCCAATTAAATTTTCGCTTCCTTCAAAGTTCACTACTTTATTAGATTCTGTTCTTCCAGTTAAAATAGAGCTATTAGTCTTGCTCGTTCCTTCAACTAACACTTTTTGATATGTTCCTATATATTCTTTATTTCTAATTTCAATCATTTCTTCTGCCAATTTTTTTAGCCTATCAAATCTCTTATGCTTGATTTCCTCTGGCACTTGATTTTCCATCTTGTCAGCTGGAGTTCCTACTCTTCTCGAGTATATAAACATATATACTTGTTCAAAATTAACTTTGCTTACTACATCTAAAGTATCCTCAAAATCTTCTTCTGTTTCACCTGGAAAACCGACAATAATGTCTGTCGAAAATGTTACATCAGGAATCCTTCCGCTAATCCTTTCAGCAAGTTTTAAGTACTCTTCTTTTGTATATTTTCTGTTCATTCTTTTTAAAATTTCTGTGCTTCCTGATTGAAGTGGAAGATGTATTAGCTTACATATATTTTTAGAATTTGCAATTGCATCTATAACATCATCAGTAAAATCTTTTGGATGTGGTGATACAAATCTAATTCTTTCAATTCCTTTTATTTTATCAAGTGCTATTAATAATGTTGCAAATGAGTTTACTGTCATTTCCTCTCCGTTTGCCACTACTCTAAAATCTACATCTTCACCTTTTTGTTTCTGGCTTACCAAATATGAATTAACATTTTGACCTAGTAAAGTAATTTCTTTATAGCCTTGCTTTGCTAAATCTTCTACTTCATTTATTATGTCCTGTGGATTTCTACTTCTTTCTCTACCTCTTACGAAAGGCACAATGCAATATGTACAAAAATTATTACATCCATTCATAATTGGCACTGATGCTTTAATTTTATCTTCTCTATATGTTGGCACGCCTTCATATACTATTCCATCAATATCTAATATATCTTCTATTTTTTTCTTTTCCACGATTGCATTATATAAATCCTTGGGAAAGTTTTCTAATGTATGTGTACCAAATATAATATCAACAAATGGATAACTTTCATTTAGTTTATGTACAATATGCTTTTCTTGCATCATACATCCACCTATTGCTATTATTGTACCTTTTTGCTCTTTATATTTTTTTACTTCTCCAAGTTTGCCAAATAGCTTGTCTTCCGCATTTTCTCTAACGCAACAAGTGTTAAATAAAATAAGGTCAGCTTCTTCTAAATTATCTGTTTTTTTGTATCCTGCTTGGTCTACAATTCCACATAATTTCTCTGAGTCATTTTCATTAAGCTGGCACCCCATTGTCATAATAGAAAACTTTTTAGTTTTATTATTATTTATTTCTTTTATTTTATCAGTCCATTCTTTAATATTTGCTTCCATATTTTCTCCTCTTCGTTCAACCATTAGGGACGTGCACTTTTGGTTGATATTATGTAACCTGTCCCTTTTGGTTGTGGTCAAAAGTGCGCGTCCCCCTTGGCTAAAAAAATAAAAGACCCTATAACACAAAATGTTACAGAGCCTACTTTAGATTTATTGTAATCCGTATTTTTTCTTGAATTTGTCAGCTTTTCCACCAGTTGTTTCTTTTCTTAAATTACCTGTCCAAAATGGATGACATTTTGAGCATACATCAACTTTTAATTCTTTTTTTGTTGAGTTTGTTTTCATTACATTTCCACAAGCACAAGTGATTGTTGCTTCTGAATATTCTGGGTGTATTCCTTCCTTCATCTCGTCTTCACCTCTTTCTTAAATTAGTTAGCTTTTTGAGATATAACTTCTGTTCCGTCGTAATATCCACAACTTGGGCAAATTCTATGTTGCTCTTTAAGTTCATGACAATGTGAACATTCTACTAAATTCTTGTTATCTAATTTCCATGTTGATCTTTTTGTATGTGTTCTTGCTTTAGACCATCTTCTTTTTGGTTGTGCCATTTTAATCCCTCCTTATGCTTTAGAATATCTATTATTAAATCTCTTTTTATAAGTTACCGTATTATTATACTAATTTTAATTTATTTTGTCAAGCATTTTATTTAGTTATTTTGTAATAATTATATTTATTTTAAATTTAAATAATCATATCTATTATATTTAGCACCCTTCTCTCTCGCTAAAGCTGATATATACGCTTTTCTTACTTCACTGTTTGGATTGTCAAGCTTTGTGCTTCCAAGTTCTTCTCTCTCTTTATTTCTTGATTCTGAAACTTTTCCAGTTAATAATTCGTCAGTTGTATATATGTTATTATTTTGACCTACATTACATTCATATGCTGCTTGTCCTGGCTGTAAGTAGTAGTAATATGTTGTACCATCATCTGATGCATTTTTCCCTGGCAAATATACATCTTGTCTCATATAATCAATTGTTTTATAACCTATTATATTTCCAGAATTAGATTTATTAAATTCTGTGCATCTTGGATTATGATATTCTGTGCTTGAATTTGGATAATAAATATTTTCTGCATTGTTGTCTTGTACATATATTGAATCTTTCGATGCAAAATCTTTTGTTTTAGTATTTGCTACTACTGCATAACCACTATAATATTTATAGTTTTGCATTGTAAGACCTTGCATGAATGATACTACTGTTAAATTATTGCATATTCTGTCCCATTCATCTTCATGCAGCATTGGCATCATGTACTCATATGTTGATTTAGAATAATTTGAATAATTTGATATGGCATTCATTAAACTATTTTCTATTGAGCTTATTATTACATCCATTCTGTGTTGATTAAATGATGAGCTTTCTAATTCTGGATCATTGTCTTCTGATGTCTTAAATACATAAGAGGTGTCATATGTAGTTTTTATATGTGACTCAACACCTTTATCTCCACTTCCTGATGCGTATCTTTGATGATAGCTACGTGTTTTTATTACAGTATTTTGTATTAGATTTTCAACGTCAGCTTCTTTTTCTGCCTCTTGATTTGCAATAATTCCATTACTATTTGTTCCTAAATTTATCTTGCTTAAAACATCTGCTACATCCCTACTAAATTTCACTGCATTATAATAGTAATTATAGTTATTTACATCTAAAAAATCTTCTCCAGAATATATTCTTCCTTCATCATATGCTCCTATGAACTGCTTTATTGTATCGAACATATCGCGGTTTATATATACTCTTCTTCCCTTGTCTAAATGAAAAATCGGGATGCCGGTCCATGAATCACTAATATCTCTCTTTGCATTGTTTGTCCATTCAGTTGCCCTTCCTTCTAATACAGCCTCCTGATACTCTTGATAAGAATATACATCTAAATAATATTTCGAATTTTTATACATGATATATTGATAATATTTAGGTTTATCCTGCGTATAAGATAATTGGTATGTTGTATTTCCAGAATCACTTTTTCTTGTATCAACAGTCTTGATATATTCACCTAATTTTTCAGGAGTAATCATTATTTCATTATCAGCTCCTTCATTTTTAAAAACCTTTTTATCATTTAAATTCGGTATACTACTAGGAATATTTCCTTTATCATTTCCAAACTTAATTCTATCATATTTGATATAATATCCCGATGCTGCAATATCCTGCCAGTTTCCATTGTCATCTTTGTATCTTCCTGTTACTGTTATATAATTATCAAGAGTATAATTTATTACTATATTGTATGTACTGTCATCTGAATATGTACAAGAATAATAACAAAATGGCTTTAGACCATATTGTTTATTATTTAGCTTAGATTGTTCATTAAATTCAAGATTGCTGCCATTTATTTTTACAATATTATCATATGCGCTATACACATAATAACCGTCATATAACGTATAAAGCATTGCTGGTACATAATCTATAAGCTCTCTTTTTGTGTATCCACCCCATGACATTCCAGCTGCTAAGCTATTAAAAAATGAATTAATAGAAGCATTTATATCTCTTACCTTTGCATTTGACACTTGGTCATAGTTGTCATTTAAAGTATTCATTTGATATGCCCTTATTGCATCATATGTTGAGTTCATAAGAAGCTTATCATAGTCAGCTTGTGCCTTAACCACATTTATAAGTTTTCCTGTATATGTTGAAAGAACTATTGATATAGGCAATATTATAATTACAAAAATTACAGCCAAATTTTGTATTTTCATCTCTTAACCTCTCACTTTATATTATATAATATCAAAAGCTGTAATTCTTTTCAATACAAAACCATAATTTTTCATAATATTGTAACATATTAAATATTTAATTTTTGCTTAATATCACTTATCTTTTCTTTAGTTTGCTTATATCCCTCTTCATAAAGTAAATCCATCTTGTTTCTCTCTAGTAGTCCTACGCTTGGCAAATCTATTTTTAATAAATAATCAGTACCATCCCATTCATACTTATATAATTCATGACATAGAATCGAAAATGATTTACTTAGAACATCAACTACATTATCACAACACTTATGTCCACTTGTTTTAAATACAATACTTAAAACTTTATCTGCACCCGATTTCTTAGTCTCTCTCCATGGCAAGTTTTCTGCTATTCCTCCATCTATTAAAAGTTTATCATCAAATCTGCATGGCGAAAATATTCCTGGATAACTGCAACTTGCTTGTACCGCAGTACCTATATCAATATCATTTATATACCTTATATTTCCTTGCTTATTTGAAGCCACAGTGTTTGAAAATACATATAACTCTTCATTCTTAATATTAACTGCTGGAATTATTATTGGCATTTTTATTTGTTTTATATTACATATTCCTTTATGTTTGCACATTTCATTTATAAGTTTTTTTATTTTTGTTCCACTATTTAAACCATCTATGACAAATCCATTTTCTCCAAACAAATTCTTAGTAAATCTTTTTATATTTTCAAAGTCTATATAGTGTATCTCATTAGCATATTTCTTAAAAATTTTATATATTTCATCTGAATTATATCCAGATGCATAAAGAGAAGCAACTATACTTCCTGATGATGTACCAGATATATAATCAAATTTTATATTTGCTTCTTCTAAAGCCTTTATAGCACCTATATGTGAAGCTCCTTTTATTCCTCCACCTGCTAAACTAAGTCCTAATTTCATACATAATCACCTATAATCATTTTATTCATACAGGTTTATTTATGTTAATCTATTTACAAAAATAAACTCCAAGTTCTAAAAAGAACTAGGAGCCTATCTTTGTTTTTAGCCATCATAAGATCATTCTGATTAAGCTTTATGAACATATCCTAAAGCTTTGCATTTGTCACAGTCGCACTTTTCGCGATACTGTGTTCCGGGTATAAAAACCTTCGTTTCTCCCTTACATACAGGGCACAATTCTTTGTCATCAGGGATATCAAAACCGCCTTCTCCGTGACATGTAGGGCAACTAATTCGCACCTTCAAAACACTACTTACCCGATTAGGATGCCCCTTACATACCAGACATGTTACATGCATAAAACTTTACCTCCAATATAAATTTATTATTCGGAGGTAACTTCCCTCCGAAATACTCGGAAGGTGTATTGCAAAAACCTTCTCTTATATATATTAACATAATTTTGTAAAATATGCAAGAAAAAGAACAGAGCCCCTATTGGGGCCCTGCCGTCCTCCTACTCAATGTACAAAAGTAAGAGGACTGTTCCTTTAGTCTTTTGCCAATAAAAGGAGGTATCTATGTTAGGCCAGAAGATTCTGGCAGTGGTGCCTCGAACTGGAATCGAACCAGTGACACAGGGATTTTCAGTCCCTTGCTCTACCAACTGAGCTATCGAGGCATATAA
>CAOSLI010000005.1 GCA_948524275.1 uncultured Clostridia bacterium | reverse complement strand
TGACACAGGGATTTTCAGTCCCTTGCTCTACCAACTGAGCTATCGAGGCATATAAACAAAAAAAATGGCGACCTGGAACGGGCTCGAACCGTCGACCTCTAGCGTGACAGGCTAGCGTTCTAACCAACTGAACTACCGGGCCATAAAAATAATATGGTGGTCGCTATAGGGCTCGAACCTATGACCCCCTGCTTGTAAGGCAGATGCTCTCCCAGCTGAGCTAAGCGACCATTTATCTTTCTGACTTAATTAGTATACTAAATTATTTTCATAATGTCAACTACTTTTCTAAAAAAACTTTATATTTTTACTGTCATTACAAAATAACTAATTCATGTAAAAGACTAGGAAATGCAAGTTCCTAGTCTTTTTTGGTTGCATGCTATCTATTTTTTAATAGCTCCATTGCTTTCTTTATTTCTGTATCCTTATCTTTGTCTATTTCTCCATCAAAATCATAGCTTTCTATTTTTATATCAGGTTCAATACCTTTTTTATTTATTTCATTATGTTTTGGTGTAAAATATTGGTTGGTTGTGATCTTTAATCCACTTCCATCTGACAATGTATATAATGATTGAATTACACCTTTTCCATAGGTTGTATCTCCAATAATTGTGACATTCTCAGTTTCATCTTTTATTATACCAGCTAATATTTCTGATGCACTTGCAGAATATTTATTTACCAATAAAACTGTATTCATCGTAATTTCTTTATCTCTTTTTGCTTTAATAACTGACTCTTTCCCGTTTTTGTCTTCTTCTATTAATAACGTTGTTCCTTTATCTGTAAATAAATCTCCTATGTCTGTTGCCTCATCAACAATTCCTCCACCATTGTTACGTAAATCAACAATTAATGATGTAGCACCTTGTCTTTTTAAATTATTATATTCTTCTTCAAATTGTTCTGCGACTTTAGTTCCATCAAAACTTGAAATATAGATATATCCTATATTATTGTCTAACATTTGTGATGTTACTCTAATAATTTCTACATTTTTCCTTTCAATTTCAAATTCTTTTTCCTCATTATTTCTCAATACCTTAATCTTAACCTTTGTTCCCATTTTACCTTTTATTTTGTCTGTTATGTGATCAAAATCATCACCTGTACAAGGAATTCCATCTACTGCTGTTAAAATATCACCTGCTTTAAGTTCGGCTTGCTCTGCTGGTGAATTTTTGATTGTACCAGAAATTAGTATTTTATTAGCATTTGTATCTCTTGTAATATATACTCCTATTCCAACATATTCGCCTAAAGTATCTTGAGTATATTCTTGCATTTCTTCTGGCGTAAAATAATCACTATATATATCTCCTAGTCCTTCAACATATCCTTTTACAGCCCATTCTATTAGCTTATTTTCATCTACATCTCCAATGTATTCATTATCAATTTTACTTTTTATCAATTTTAATTTTGTACTAAGTTTATCTGACTTTAACGCTGTTCCAATATTAGTAGAAGAAAAAGTTTCTTCTTTGTTTCCATACATCCATAATAATGTTACTGAAAAAGTAATTATAGCTGTAATTATAATTGTCATTAGTATTTTTAAGTTTTGATTTTTTTTCATTGATTTACTCCTCACCTGATAAATATTTTTTAGGGTCAACTGCTAATCCATTTTCTCTAACTTCAAAATGTACATGTGGTCCTGTTGAATTTCCTGTTGAACCAACTAACATTATAACATCTCCTTTATTTACTGTATCACCCACACTTTTTAGTAACTGACTGCCATGTCCATATAACGTTACTATCTTAATTCCTTCTTCATTTATTCCATGATCAATCATAACCATATTTCCATATCCACCATCATTCATCTGTGAATATATTATAACTCCACTTGCTGATGCATATACTGGATCTCCCATAGCACCACCTATATCTATTCCTGCATGATTTTTTATTATTCCTTGAATTGGGTGTAATCTACTACCATAAGGTGATGTTATATATGATGTTGTGTTTGTTGGCCACATCATTACTCCACCTGAATACTGAATTTCATAATTTGAACCATATATTGCATATAGTATTAAATTTTCAAGTTCTTCTTGTTGCTTTTTATATGCATCTATTTGCGCCTGCAAATTTTGCTCTGTTTCTGATAAACTATCTTTATGATTTTGCATAATTGTTTTTGTATTTTGCAATACAACAGTTTGTTCTTCTGCTTCTGTTTTAGCTAGCCTCATATTTACTTTTGCTTCTTTTAATTCATTAGCTTTTTTCTGTATTACTAGCTTTTTTTGTTCAACCTCCTCCATTGCTTTTGAATCATATTCTGTCATTTTATTTATTATATAATATCTTGATACAAATTCTAAAATATCTCTTGAATTAAGCAATACATCTAAATATGATATAGTTCCCTTTTTATAAAACATTACCAATCTATCTTTTAAAAGATTATTTTTTCTATTATATTCAGCTTGGACTGCATCTAATTCTTTTTGACTTTCTTCTACTTTTGCTTGCAAGTCTTGATATTTGCTATTTACTTCATCAAGCTTCGTTTGATATTCTGCAATTCTGTCTTCTAAGGTTTGTATTTGCATAATTGATGTGCTTAGTTCTCCCTCAACATACTCCAGTCTTTGTCTTGCTTGTTCTAAATTTTCCTTCACTTGGTTTTGTTGTTCTTTTAAAGAAAGTGTTCTATTAGAAACAGCGTTATTTTCTAGTTCATTTTGAATTGTATTTTCATCTTCTGCAAAAACTGTTTTTATAAAGGCAAAAATGATCGATATAATTAGAATAGTTGTTATATATCTATTTTTTGTTTTATTCATCATTTCCCTCTCAACCATTGGGGACGGTCCTTTTTGGCTGAAATTTTGACCATTGGGGACGGTCCTTTTTTATCATTAATTATTTCTTATATTATTTATATTCATAAAAAAGTTTTTTATCCTTATTATTTAAAGTAAAGGCACAGTTTTTGTGCCTTTATCTTAAGTCTTAACAAAATATTTTAATATACATTTACATAATTTAATGGATCTACTCTATTTGCTGAGCTACTTCCACCAACCCTTACTTCAAAATGAAGATGTGGTCCTGTTGAAATGCCCGTGTTTCCTGATACAGCTATTTGCTGTCCTTTTGAAACAGTTTGTCCAACTGAAACTTTAAATTGTGATAAATGAGCATAACAAGTATAAAGTGCTCCTCTACCATTATGCCATATCATTATGAAATTTCCATATCCAGAAACATGTTGTGCCATCATTACTTTCCCTGACTCTGCAGCATATACTGGCTGATAAGCAACTCCTATGTCGATTGCCCCATGATTTGATGAAGCCCCTGCTGTTGGTCTCTTACGTGGTCCAAAATATGAGGTTATGTATTTATATTGAGCATATCCAGTTGAAAGTGGCCATCCAAGGCTTCCTGGTACATAAGAACCTGTACTTCCTTGTGGTCTATTTCCACTATTCATGCTACTTAGTATTCTATCAATTTCTTGGTTTGCTGCTTGAATAGCTACTCTAAAATTATCTATTATCTTTTGTTTTTCTCTTTCTGCTTCAGTAAGGTTAGCAATTAGCTTATTCTTTTGATTTTGCTTTTCTCTTAAAGCTGTATTCTTCGCTTCTTTTTGAGATTTGACACTATCAACTTCAGCTTTTTGTTTTTCTAATTCTTCTTTAGCGTCTTCTAACTCCTGTTTTTCACTTGCAACTTTATTTATGAGTTTAGTATCTGCATCTGCAATTTTTTCTAGCGCGTCATAAGAAGCTAACATTTCCATATAACTACTTGAACCTAGCAATACATCTAAATATTTTACACCACCATTTTTGTACATTGCAACTAGTCTTTTCTTTAGAAGTTCTTGTTTTTCTTCTAGATCTTTTTGCTTTGCATCTATCTCTTTTTCTTTTTCTTTAATTGAGTTATTTAATTCATCTAACTGCCCTTGTAATTTAATAATTTCATTATTAATTACATCTAACTCATCATTTATAGTCTCTAATTGACTCTTTTCATTTGCAATTTGATTTTTTATTGCATTCTGCTCTTTTAGAGCATTTTGCCTTTGCTGTTCTAAAGCAGTTTGGTTTTTTCTTGCATTGTCTAAATCACTTTGATTATAAGCATAAGCTGTTCCAAAGAAATATGTACATGCTATTAAAATTATAACACAAAGTGGAATAATTTTATTTTTCATAAGTTCCTCCTCTTTGACCAAATTTTGCCACTCAGTCGAATTTATATTTTAACATCCTATTATAGGAATCAACCTGTCCCTCTTGGTTGAAATTAAACTTTTAAGTATTTTCTCATTGAAATTGCACTACCAATAATACCTATTCCAATTCCTAGCACTAAGTATACAGCAAGTAATTTTACAGCTATGTCCGAGAAGCCATAAAGTACTATATTAATTCTCTGTAATACTGGAGATGTGAGTAACTTGTCTATTATTGCATTATATATTCCACCAACTATTCCCACAGAGAAAAGAGCTGATATAATTCCTATTATAATACCTTCCACTATAAATGGACCTCTAATGAAACTATTAGTTGCACCAACGTATTTCATTATTGATATTTCTCTTCTTCTTGCATAAACTGTAAGTTTTATTGTATATGAGATTATGAATATTGAAATAATTATCAATATTACTAGTAATACTAATGTTCCTAATTGTATTCCTTTTGCTACACTTGCAAGCATTGATATTGTGTCATCACTACTTGCAATCTCATCTACTGCTTCTAACTTAAGTATCTCTGATTGCACATCTTTATTTAATGTTAAATCTGTTAAAGTTACAAAATATGATGCTGGGAACGGATTATCTTCCACATATGTATCTAATAATTCTTGATGTGTTCCAAGCGTTTCTTTCATTGAAGCTAACGCATCTTCTTTTGAATGAAATGTTACTTGATTAACCCCATTAATTTGCTGAATCTTGGTTTGCAAGTTTCTAACCTGGTCATCTGTTGCATCTTCTTTTATCATAACCCTCATTCCTTGTTGACTCTCTACTTGCTTCATTATGAAATTTACATTTTCACCTATTAGGTAAAAGGCTCCAAATATGAACATAGTAGCACACATAATTATTATAGATGCACTTGTCATTTTTTTCTGCTTTATTATACTTCTAAAACCTTCTCCTATTAAATATCCTATAATATTATACTTCACCGTCATACCCACCTTTTTCATCTCTAACTATATCGCCTTTGTCAATACGAATAACTCTTTTGTTCATTCTGTCTACTATGTCTTTAGCATGTGTTGCAACTACTACTGTTGTTCCTCTTAAATTAATATCATTCAAAAGTCCCATAATGTCCCATGCAGTATTTGGGTCTAAGTTTCCAGTAGGTTCATCTGCTATTAGCATTGATGGATTGTTAACTATTGCACGCGCCAATGCCACTCTTTGTTGCTCTCCACCAGAAAGTTCATTTGGGTAAACCTTTGCTTTGTCTGCTAGACCAACTTGTGCTAAAACCATTGGAACTTGCCTTTTTATATGCTTTGGTGTTGCTTTTACAACATGCATTGCAAAAGCAACATTTTCATATACAGTTTTATCTGGTAGTAATCTAAAATCTTGGAACACAATTCCCATACTTCTTCTTAAATAAGGAACTTTACTTGGCTTTAAAGAAGTTGTGTCTGTTCCATTAATTATTATATGTCCTGTTGTTGGGTCTTCCTCTTTTAGTATCATTTTTATTAGTGTTGATTTTCCAGAACCAGAACTACCAACTAAAAATGCGAATTCACCTTTTGCAATTGTAAAATTTGCATTATGTATAATTTCTCCACCTGGTTCGTAAGATTTACTTACATTTTTAAATTCTATCATTACATTCGTCCCTTTCACTATGCTTCGCTTCGTTCTATTTGCATCCAAGATTTTGTTTCACAAAATCTCGTTTGTCAACTAATATAAAATTTATTTTTATATTATCAATAAAAAAGTATATTTTCAAGTATATTTCTACAAAAAATTATAGTATTATTTGTAAAATTTATAATATTCTGTAATTATTTTGATCATCTCTTTCATCTTTTTGTCTATCTAAATCTTTATTTGCATAAAACCATTCTGTTTGCTTATCCTCTTTTTTCTTTGTTTTATCAGCAAGAAGGTCCATCATAACAACAGTTGCAAGTACTACACCTATTGCTGAAATAAAAGCAGTAAGTCCAATATTTACATTCATTGCTCCACCTTTAAACACAGGTCCTAGATTTTTCCATAAGTCAGCTCCAAAATATCCATAGTATGAAAGTAAATATATGATTCCTCCAATGTGCTTTCTTTTTATAACTAATGTTATACATATCAGTGTTACAAATAATAATACTATTTCTGTGGTTTGATTTATTGGTGTTATTGGGAAATCCTTTCCAAACGCTACCATATATGTTACAACTACTCTAAGCATCCAGAACATTATCATAAATGTTACTATCATCCAATTTGCAAAACTTTTCATAAATTCCTTCCTTTTTTCAAAATATTACATTTTTCTCTTCTCTTAAGTTATAAAGTCCCTTTTATTAGAAAAAGGGACTTTTATGTTAAATTATTCTTCCTCATCAACGAAGTTAAATTCGTCCTTGAATTTTTCTTTGAATATTTCAAATATTTTGTTTAGTATTTCTTCATCTTCAACGCTTCCATATGTTTCTTCTTCTGAGCTTTCATCACTTGGTTCTTCTTTTAATATTACTACTTCATCAGCATCTTCTGCCTCTTCATCAGCTGGTAATAATACTACATAGTTATCTCCTTCATATTCTATTAAATCAAGAAATTCAAAATTTACATCATTTCCATCTTCATCTTTTAATGTAACTATATTGTTATCGATCTCGTTCATTTCCTCATTAAAATTGTTTTCGTTATCCATTATTTTTCCTCCTATTTAGCTTTATAAGTAGCTTTTTTTACTATACACTACTATTTAATTAGTAAGTTTAACTAATTTTTCTTCTATCAATTAACCTTGCTATAGTTATGATATACTAAATGCAAAATTTTATCAATATATTTTTATATATTATTCAATTTGTATTGTTATTGTAATATTATTGTAAATAAAGTCTCTTATAAATATTATAATCTTTAAGTATTTTCCTGACATACATATTAGTTTCTTTGTATGGTATGTTTTCTAGGTCTCTGCCATCTGCTTTTATTGTTCCCTGCTTTATCCACTTACTTACGTTTCCAATTCCAGCATTATATGCTGCTAAAGCTAATCCATCATTTTTAAAATGATTTTGTAAATCTTTAAAATATGCTATACCTATAGCAATATTTTGCTCTGGATTGTAAAGTGTTTTTCCTGTTTCATATTCTATTACAGAATTTTGTGCCACTTCTTTTGCAGTTTCATCCATAAGTTGCATTAATCCACATGCTCCCTTGTTAGAAAGTGCATCTTTGTCAAAATTACTTTCTGCTTTAATTATGGCATAGACTAAAAGTGGATCAACATTATTTTGTTCTGCATACATTTCAACATATTGTCTATATTCAGTTTTATAAATTTTCTTTAAGAAGTACTTTGCATTGCATATAGCTATAAGTACTATTGCTATAATCATTGCTAATATAATTTTTTTCATTTTGTCTCCTAATGTTTTTAGTTATTTAGCATTATACCAGTCTTCTGCATCATTTGCTTCAACTTTTAATGGTACTGATAGTTTAGCTGCATTTTCCATACAGTCCTTAAGTATCTTCTTAGCTTCTTCTTTTTGCTCTTTCTTTACTTCAATCATTAATTCATCATGGACTTGCAATATAAGCTTTGCATCTAAATCTTTTTCTTTCAATTTTCTATATACTTCATTCATAGCAATTTTCATTATATCGGCTGCAGTGCCTTGTATTGGAGCATTTAAAGCTACTCTTTTTCCAAACTCTCTAACCATATAATTGCTTGATTTTAATTCTGGTATATATCTTCTTCTTCCAAAAAGAGTTTCTACATATCCATCTTCTTTTGCCTTAGCTGTTATATCATCCATATATTTCTTTATTCCTGGATATTTTTTCAAATAATTATCAATATATTCTTTAGCTTCTTTTCTTGATGTTCCAATTTGTCCTGCTAGACCAAAATCAGATATTCCATATACAATACCAAAGTTAACTGCCTTTGCTTTTGATCTTTGTTCTTTGGTAACCTCTTTTGCAGGTACTGAAAAAACTCTTGATGCAACTTGTGTATGGATGTCTTCATCTTGCCTAAATGCTTCTATCATCTTTTCATCATTTGCGATATGCGCTAAAACTCTTAATTCTATTTGCGAGTAATCAGCGTCTATATATACATATCCCTTTTGTGGTACAAATGCCTTTTTTATATTCCTTCCCAACTCTTCACGAGCGGGAATATTTTGCAAATTTGGTTCTGTAGAACTTATTCTTCCTGTAGCAGTTATTGTCTGATGAAAATAAGAATGTATTCTTCCAGTCTTTTTATTAATATATGGTGTAAGTCCTTCTACATATGTTGAATTTAACTTTGATATTGTTCTGTATTCTAAAATCATTTCTATTATAGGACTTTCTCCCCTTAATTTTTCAAGTGTATCAACATCAGTACTATATCCATTTTTTTTCTTTTTAGGTGCAGGTAATTTTAGCTTTTCAAATAAAATATCTCCAAGTTGCTTTGTAGAATTAACATTAAATTCTTCCCCAGCTATTTCATGGATTTCTTTTGTTAATTCTTGCATTCTTTTCTTTAATTCACATCCAAACTCTATAAGTTTTTCAAGCTCTGCTTTCATTCCATTATATTGCATTTCGCCAAGCACTGTAATTAGTGGGATTTCGATATCTTGGAACAACTTTATAGTATTATTTTTTTCTAATATCTTTTTAGTTTCTTCATATATTCTCTTAATTACATACACATATATACCAATTTCGTTTTTATCTTCATTTGTGTCAAATAGTGTAATTTGTTTTTCTGGAACTATATTATCTAAATTAATATTCAAATATTTTTCAGCAATTTCATTTAGTTTATGTTTTACATCTGATGGATTTATATCATATTCTGCGACTTCTATATCGTATTTTATATTCTTGGCACTTATACCATTTTCTTTAAGTAGTACGTAGTCTTCGCTTAATTTGTAACCTATCTTTTCTATTTGTTCGTTTTCAAATATATGTTTAAGTTCTTCTATTTTTGGATTTTTAATATATGCGATAGTTTTCTCATTTTCATAGATTCCAACTCCTATAATATCTTTTTTGATAATTTTACTTTCATCAGAAGATATTGCTGTCTCTAAAAAATATATCATTTTATTGTCTTTTAAATTTACATCTGTAATAGAATTTCTATTTATTGTATTTACTTCTGAGATTTCTTTTGCTTGATTGATATTTTCACTAGGATCATCAGCTTCCTTATTTAGATTAAATCTTTCAATAAATCTATTAAATTTATATATTTTAAATAATCTTAAAACTTCTTGTTTATCCCATTCTTTAGTTTTAATGTCTTGTAATGATATCCCTAAATCTGCTTTTGTATTTATTGTTCCAATATCTTTTGATATTTCGGCTAAATGTTTATTTTCTATTAGCTTGTTTCTAAGTCCTGGTTTAAATTCCTTTGAGTCTTCATCACTTTCTACTGCTTTATATAGAGCGTCAACAGTATTATATTTTTTAAGAAGATCAGTTGCAGTCTTTGGTCCTACTCCTGGAATTCCTGGTATTTCATCTGATGAATCTCCCATTAAAGCCTTTAGTTCAATTAGTCCTTGTGGTGAAAGTCCATATTCTTCTTCAATTCTTGCTTTATCATATACTTCTGTTTCTGTTTTACCTGCTTTTGTTCTTGGAATTCTTATGATTATATTATCTTGCGCTAGTTGGAATAAATCTCTATCTCCTGATAAGATGTATGATGTTTTATCTTCTCCTGCAAATTGCTTAGCAGCAGAACCTAATATATCATCTCCCTCAAAATCTGACATTTCTAAATATCTTATATTCATGGCATCTAATATTTCTTTAATTTCAGGCATTTGCTCCGCAAGTTCACCAGGCATTTTATGTCTGTTTTTTTTATATCCCTCATATTTTTGTTTTCTAACATCAGCTGCTGTTTTTGAGTCAAAAGCAACTAATATATAATCCGGATTTAGTTCTTCTATATTTTTAAATAAAATTGCCAAAAAACCATACAAAGCATTAGTATATTTCCCATCAGCAGTCATCATATTTTTTCCAGCCATTACACCATAAAAAGCTCTATTCATCATTGAGTTTCCGTCAATTAAAAGTATTTTTTCCATAAATTCTCCCTTTCGCTCACTTCGCTTGCTTTAATCGCCATACGTGATTTTCCTTGGGAAAATCACGTTTGTGAAATCACATTTAAATATGCTTCGCTCTTATCAATCTGTCCCCTTTGGTCAACTATTAGGAACATGCACTTTTGGTTGATTTTATGTAACCTGTCCCTTTTTGTCAACCAAAAGTGCACGTCCCCAATGGTCGATTAGTATAAATATTGCATACGCAACTATTACTGTAATACAGTACATTCCACCATAAATCCAACTTTCGCCTAAATAATATATAATATAGTTACTAATTTCACCAATTAGGCTAAGTGCAATCACTTTGACAATATCTTTCTCTTCGAGTTCCGTAATTATTCCAAATAGCCACATAATATACCATGTTCTAAAGTTTGTAATTACTATTCCTAAAAATATTATCATTAACCACATATAGCTTTTAGCATCTTTTTTTCTTTTTATAAAAGATATTAATACAAAAATTACATATATAATACAAAATAGGATTTTACCTATAAATGCAAGTTTTGTTATAACATCCCACTTAGTTCCCATTCTCAAAAGCTGTACATATATTGAATTCGCATATACCTTTGTTTGTGCGAGTACTGATACTATTTTGCTAAAATCTCCTGTAACTAATGCTGAGATTCCAATAAATATAATGGCAAATTCTAGTAAGTACATAAGCATTTTTCCAATATATTTAAAGTTTATCTTTTTGTCATCTTTAATTAGTTTTTCACTTGCATTAAATAATATATAAGGCAACAGTATTACTGGAACATATTTTATAAGTGTCCCAAGTGCTATACTTACAATTGATAATCCCCTTTTTTCACTCTTTTTAAAATATACTGCTAGTAACATAAATAACACTAAGTATATGTCATTATGGCAATTCATTATTCCTTCAAAAAGTACTAATGGGTTTAATCCATATATAAGTACCAGCTTTTTATTTTTACTTATTTTATATATAAGATAACAGTTTAATAGATGTACAATAATATTTAAAATCTTAAATGCATAAAGATTAGTAATTACCATTGATGAAGGCAAACTTCCTATAAATTTGCAAATTTGAGCCCATACTGCTCCATAGATAAATTTCTGGTCACACCCTGGCGATTTAGAAATTACCTTGTCATCCATATGTTCAAGCTGTTTTTCTTTAAAATTTTCTTCAAATACATTTATATTGTATCTAGCGTCTAGTCTTCCTGATGCAATATAATAATATACATCTGAGCTATTGTTTGGTAATACAATCCCTGACATACAAGATATAATTCCTATAAATATAAGAGTTTTTACCCACTCTTTTTTTCTTTTATCTTTTTTTACAACTTTATATGTTGCTTCACTGTTTACTTCTTCCCTTTTTTCTTTGCTATCCAATAAAATAATTATATAAGTAACTGTTAAAATAAGCATAAAAATCATAAATGCGATGAGATTTAACATTGCTAATTTTTTATTTGAAATACTTTCAAATATCATTGATGCACCAAAGCATTGTATATCACCTTTAACGCTTGAAATATAAACAATATTAAATATTGCATATATAAGTGTTGTTATTAGCATTATTATCTTAGAAATTTTACTTTTCATTAACTATTCCTTTACATCTTAAATCTAACTATTTTACCTTTAAGCTATCATATTTAACTTCATCTTTTGAGTATTCTTCCGGCTTTAATCCAACTCTTGTTTTCATATATTTCCCTGTTACAATAAATAATATAGTAAATATCACTCCAATTATAATCATACAGTATGATACTTCAAATCTATTTAATAAGAATGATGCTATAAGTCCTGCAATTACTTTTGATATTGATTGAAATAAGTTTCTTGCTGCAAATATTTTTGTGTCAATTTCTTCATTTGTAAAGTTTACCATATATTCTTCCATAACAGTTGAAAATAGAGCTTTTGCAAAATAATGAGCTATATACATCGTAACAATAAGCATTGTAGCTATTATGTATTCTCTTATTCCAAGTATTCCAGAAATTATTGTAGTTATTGATATTGTTAACGCTATTGTTATTAACAATTTATTTTTAAATTTATGTTGAAAAAATGTACGCTTTTTGCATGCATATGACTCTATTAGACTTCCCCCAGCTGATATTATTCCTATAATTGTTGCAGATATATTTAAGGTTTCAAATGATGCTATATAGTAATCCCCCAAAATTGTTGTAAGCCCTTTTAATAATCCTGCACAAAGCATGAGTCCCTTTAATCTTTTTGATTTTATAATAAACATAAATCCATCTATTATATCTCTAAATTGTTTAGTATACTCTGATTTGCTCATCTTCTTTTCTTTTTTTATAGGCTCTTTAAGCATAACTGATAATATTACATCTATTATCGTAATAACTAAAGCAAGACACATTGGAATGTATGGGTTTACTACAAATAATGCTCCTGATATAATCTTAGAAATTGCATTAAGCCTATAATATCCTGCAGCACCTTTTGCATGTATTTTTGAATATATTTCATTCTTATATCTAGATGGCGGTATAGATTCACTAAGCAAACTTGGTTCTGCAACTGCTTTTATTGCAAATCCCACTGCTTCTAAAAACTCTGCAATCACTAGATCACCTAAGTTTTTACTTATCATTATCATTACGATATATAAGCAATTAAATATGTTTGCAACTATTAAGCTCTTTCTTTTTCCTAACCATTCTACAATGAAACTTGCTGGAATTTGTAGTATTATAGAAAATATCGCATAAAATGTATTTTTTAGTACTACATCTGCCGCTGATATTCCTTTTACTTGAGTAAGAAATAAGAAATCAATTGTATAGAAAAATAAATAATCCCAAGCCAATTTCTTATATGTAGGAAATATTCGCATATTATTTTTACGCATTTTTCTTCTTTGTATTCTTGCTTCATCTATTGCCATGTTAATTCTCCATTTCTTTTGTTTTCTTCAACCATGGGGACGGGCCTTTTGGTCGACCAAAAAGTACGTCCCTCTGGTCGACCAAGGGGACACCCCTTTTAACCTTTAATATATAGTTTTATTTCTTTACCTGCTTCAAGTCTAGCATGTCCACCAATTGGGAATGTAAATATTGGTGTTGTGTGTCCAAAATCAGCCCCTGCTATGACTGGAATATTACTTAGCTCTGGTTTTCCTTTTATCATCTTTATCCATTTTTCTTTTGACATATTGCATCCTTTTTGTTCTCTGCCTAGTACTATTCCTTTTACTTTCTTAAATTCTGGTGTTTGTATCAGTGATTGCAAATTTCTATCAAATTCCATTAAATATACTTCTCCTACCGCACGATCATCTTCAAGAAATAATATTTTATTTTCTATATTTGGCATATATTCTGTTCCTTGAAGTAAGTTTAATGTACATAAATTACCACCAACTATTTCTCCATCAGCTGTTCCTTCATTTATCACAAACATTCCTTCATTTGAAATGAAATCTCTATTTTCTTGGTCAATAAACCAAGCATCATCGCTCCATTCTTTTGACGATTCTATTTCAATTTCTTTATCATGAAAAAACATTTTTGTAAAATAATCTAGTTCATATTCAAAACCCTTTTTCATTCCAAAACTTGAATAATGTGGTCCAGAATATGTTACTAAACCAGTTTTAGCATATATTGCATTTGAAAGCACTGTTATGTCAGAAAATCCACAGAATATCTTAGGATTCTCTTTAATTGCATCATAATCAATATAGTCTAATATTTGGTTTGAATTAAATCCGCCAATTACAGTTAATATTGCCTTTACATTTTTATCTTTAAAAGCATCATTTAAATCTTCTGCTCTGTGCTTTGCATCAGCTAATAGATAGTCACTGTCAGCTTCTTCTACATATTTTCCAAATGTAACTTTTAATCCCAATTTTTCCAGTCTTTCTGTTGCTATCCTTCTACTATCTTCTCCTATTATAACCATACTTCTTGATGGTGCAATTATTCTAACTTCATCACCTGGTTTTAATTTATTGGCAATCATATTTTTCACTTTCCTTTCAATATTCTGATGTATGTAACATAGTCATAATCCAAATTATTTTCTTCCTTTGGTCCTTTTACTCTTGATATTTCTTCCCATTCGCTTTTATTTATATTGGGAAATACAGTATCTCCATCTATTTCTTTATTTATCTCTGTAACATACATTTTATTGCAATATGGCATTAGAAGCTCATATATAACAGCTCCGCCTATCACAAAATTTTCCTCTTTACTATCTATATATTTTTTTAATTCTTCAATGCTATGTACTATTTCTACTCTATCATCTTCTATGTTATAATTAGGATTTTTACTTAAAATAATGTGCTTTCTATTTGGCAAAATCCTACCTAATGAATCAAAAGTCTTTCTTCCCATTATAATATTATGTCCTGTTGTTTTCTCTTTAAATTGTTTTAAATCATCAGAAATCTTCCATGGAATCTGTCCATCTTTTCCAATTACATTGTTCTTTGCCTTTGCCACAATTATACTTAACATTTTTTATTACTCCCTTTTATATCGCTACTGGTATTTTTCCTAATTTAATATCTTTATTATAATCGTAATCTTTTATTTCAAAATCTTCTACTTTAAAGTCGTAAAAATCTTTAGTATCATTATTTATAATAAGTTTAGGTAAGCATTCTACTGGCTCCGCTGCAATTAGTTGTTCAATTAGTGGGATATGTCTGTCATATATATGGCAGTCTCCGATATTATGTGTAAGTGTTCCAACGTCTAATCCTGCTACCCTTGCAAACATACAAAGTAAAGCAGCATATTGCATTGTATTCCATCCATTTGCTGCAAGCATGTCTTGTGAACGTTGATTTAATATAAGATGTAATTTTCCGCCTTTTACTAGCCATTGTGTAGAATATGCACAAGGTTCCAAATTCATATCTTTTAATTCTTCATGATTAAATAGATTTGTCATTATTCTACGACTTGCAGGATCATTTTTTAGCAAATATAAGACATAATCAACTTGATCCATTGATTTTATTCCTTCTTTAGTTCTAAAGTCATATTTTTTTGCAAATTGATATCCATATGCTTTACCTATCGTTCCATCTTCTCCCGCCCATTGGTCCCATATGTGTGAATTCAATTCGCTTACTTTATTCGACTTTTTTTGCCATATCCATAAAATTTCATCTATTGCTCTTTTTACAGTTTGACTGTTATTTCTAAGTGTTATCATTGGAAATTCCTTTCCAACATCATATACATTTTGAATTCCAACTGCTGAGATATAGTTTGCCTCTGCTCCATCATCCCATCTTGTACGTACGCCAGTGCCTTCTGATGAATATCCTTCGTTTAATATTTTCTTACAAGTTTCTATAAAATGAAAATCTGCCTGTGTCATATTTTTCTCCTTTCTATTATCTCCAATTATTCAACATTAGTATATGATAACTGTATTATGTTGTCAAGAAAAAAGTAGACTTTTGCATGTTATTATGATAATATATAATCCATAGGAGGATAAAAAATGGAACATATATTAAAATTACAGCCAAAATATTTTAACTATATAAATGAAGGCACTAAAAGAATAGAATTAAGGCTTTATGATGAAAAAAGACAAAAGATAAATATTGGTGATACAATTATATTTGAAAAAGAACCAGAGTTAAAAGAGACATTAAAAGTTAAAGTTATTGGCTTATTAAGATATAATTCCTTTGAGGAATTATTTAATGATTTTTCTATCGACATAATGGCAGATAACTCTATGACAAAACAAGAATTATTAAATGTACTAGAAGAATTTTATACACCAGAAAAGCAAAAGATGTATGGTGTACTTGGAATAAGAATTGAAAAAATGTAATATTAATAAAAAAGAACTCTTTAATTTAATAAAAATCAAAGAATTCTTTTTTTGCCATAATCAAATGACAAATTACTTGTTTGGAAGCTGTCCGTTGAACACGATTTCTCTAGTATCATTGTTATAGTAGCCTATTTCCATGACTTGAGTTTGAACCCAACCATACTTTTTAATTATATGTTCGAACATATCCAATTTATAGTCCGAAATAGTAATCATGGGTTTGGTGGTTTCTAAAAACTTAAATGCTGTATCAAGCACCCGTGTTGCAATATGCTTACCTCTAAACTCTTCCATAACACAAAATGTACAGATTTTCTTTTCTGTTGTGTCATTTTTAAGAAAAGCTACTCCCGCAATGTTATTGTCCACAGTACAAATAACAATTTCACCTGTACCATTCAATACTCGCGGAATTTGTTTTTCCCAATACCAGTTAAAGTGGTTAGGATAAGATGTGCAAAGTTCATCAGTAACCAAATACGCAGCATTAGCATATTTGCCAAATACCTTATGATTAGAGATAACGGAGCTTAATGTAATTATCTTGGTATCGTTTCTTTTCAGTTCAAAGACATAAACACCAAGTGCTTCCTTACTTTCATCATAGATCTCTTGATACATTTCTAATGCCTTGTACTTAGTTTCTCCTGGAATTGCTTTTTTTGAGTCTTCAGAATCAAGCATCTCAGGAAAATCATCATAAACTGCAATACGTATAACCTCAAATTTCATGTTAGAATACTCTTTAAAGGTAATTGTATCGCCAACTTCGACTTTCTTGATGTCAGGATATCCGACTCTCACTTCCAATGATTTCTTGCCTTGCAATATTAGATTATAATATTGCCGTTTGATTCGCCAGTTATGATTCATAAAAACCATCCTTTCAAAAATAACAGTTACTGCTGGAATATTTGTATTATATCACTTTATGTTAACATATTCAATACATTATTCTAAATAATTGTATTTTTTACTAGACTTTTATTTTATTTTGTGCTAATATATACATATGTTTAATTTGCCGATGTGGTGAAATTGGTAGACGCACTGGATTCAAAATCCAGCGGGAAACCGTGTGGGTTCGAGTCCCACCATCGGCACCAAAAAAAAGTAAGTATTTAGGTACTTACTTTTTAGTTCTTAGTCTTACAAACAAAAATATCCCCATTGAGTCAAAAAAATTATATTTTTAACAATATATATTAAAGGAATATATTAAATAAAAGACGGTGCAGAAAGTTCTGCACCGTCTCTTGGTCTTGAGGAAGAGACTTAGAAGATAACATCCTCTTTGTTCCACCCATCATAGAGTTTGCAATCAGTTCTGAGTACGAAGTATTTGGAAACATCCTTGTTCACCTTTTCTTCGTTCATGCAGTCCTCGTCAATAACAACTGAGATGCCATTAACAGAATACTGACTGTAGCCGTAAGGCAACTTTCCGATGAACTTGCCGTTTTCTACGACAAAATCCTTCAATTTTTCGAAGAACGAATCATCTACTGTATTCTGCGCAATCCATTTGCTTTGCTCATTTTCGCCTGTTGTATATAACTTCCGAAAAGTGAGTTGGTCAGCGCCCAGTTCGAAGGTTCTGTCAAAGATACTTTCGATTTTCTCATGATAGTTATCTCCACCAACACTATCCAACATTGCCTTGTTGATGTTCAGGCTGAGCCTCAGTGTAAAATCGTATTCTTTGACAGCCGAGCAGACATCAGCAATGTCTACTTTCATGTTTGCTGGCATGCCGACGATTTCAGCATTCTTGTCATTGTCAAAACTAGAAAGTGAGAATGAAAAGACGCTCACTCCTACGGTGTTCCGCAAAAATCTGGCATATGGCCGATCAAAGCCAACTGCTGAAGTCTGAATTTCAATCCAATTAAATCCACTACATCCTTTCTGCGGAAGCACATATTTGTTGATGATAGACAAAGTCTGCAAAAAGTGCCGGTTTTGAAGAGGCTCGATGTCGCCAGTAATCATCATGGTATTGGCATCGTTTTCTTTGGCGAAAATCATCCGCTTAACATAGTCCTCAAAGTAGAGGTCGTAAAAGGGCAGATTTTCGTTCATTTGGTTGCGATATGTGTCAGTGTGCATGCACGAGACACAAAAAGCGCAACGATTGACGCATTGTTTGCCAGGGACACAAATACTTAAACTCTGAGCATTCCGTTTCATAATGGTATTCCTCCTAAAAAAATATATTGATATAAATCAATATATTTATTATACCACAATAATAATTTATCGTCAATTTATTATGTGTACTTTGAATGTATCTATGAAATAAAAACAAAGCTACCGATTAAATTCTTAATAGATAGCTTTGCCTTTTAGAAAATCCAATAACTTAGTCCCAATACTTGAGCGGATTTTCCCAATCAGGATAGTTGGTATTCAAGAATTCCAAAGCCTTTTCATGCAATTGATTGTATTGCTCTGATTCCACTTCATCGCACTGTCCTGCAGTAAATACAGCCGTATCTTTAGCACAATCCTTCACAAACACCTCAACTGGATCAGTCCAATCTTTAGGATTAGTAAATTCCCAACTTACATCAAACCTTGTCCACAATTTCGAACTCCAATTGTCATTCTCATAATGAATCGTTTTGTCAGAGAAAAAACCTCTTTCACGTCCTTTTTCATCCACAAATGTTGTAAATGTCGTTCCATTGAACTTTATTTCGGAACTAAAGTGCCATCCTACTGGCAAAATTGCCTTACAGAGTTCATCGTCTCCGACTTCTTTAAATGTAAAACCTATCGTCTCAAAAATCTCTTTATTGGGACTTATCTTCTTGGGTACCATTAAAGAATTTAGAGACCGATTCTGATCTGCACAACTCATAAAGCTGCTCTCCTTAAAAAGTCTAGTTATTGCCTCATTATTCCTACGTTTCATCTTATCGATGATACGATTACTATTATAACATATTTGCAGATTTATGTAAAGTATGCTACAATTTAACTTGTTATGTACACTGATAGCTAAATCAAACAAATACTTTATGCTCGAAAACTTAATGTAAATTATTATTTAGCTCTTGATAAATTAGCATATATTATGATATAATTGCTTTTATCAGTAGCTTTGGACCTAATATATGAGTAATTACTCTAGGAGGGAATCTAACTATGAAAAAACGGATTTTGTTTTCATTGGCATTCTTCGCAGCAGGATTTCTTGGAGATTTATGTCAGCAGTGCTTTTTTACCTTAAGAGAAACTCCTGATATGACGCTTTGTATAATGTCAGGACTGTTCTTCGGTATTCTTGCATTTTTGGGATATGACTATATCTCTAAGAAGAATTAATATTTACAAAAAATGCGTTCTATCTTTAGGACGCATTTTTTACATCTTGTTAGTTACAAAGTTAAATTATATTCACTTTTATTTTAACTATTCTTTTGAAGATTTAAAAATTGTTCGCTTGCTTTTAACTCCGGATAATTTTCAGCTATGGCAATTATCTTGTTCATTTGATTATTAAGTTCTTCACTAATCTTAACATCCTGTGTTTTATCATATTCTGTTCTTAGTTTTACAATATTATCTAACACTCCTTTTTCATAATTAGCATATCCCTTTACTGTATTTACTAAATTAGGAATTAAATCGAATCTCTGTTTTAGATACACATCTATCCCACTTTTAGATTGCTTAACTTTTAATCTTAATTTTATCAGCTGGTTATATTGTATAAGTATAAATAAAACTATAATTACTGCTACTATTATCGCTATTATCATTTTTCCCTCCTAGTATTCTGTATCATTTATCATATTTACTAACTTATTGGTTAATGAAAATGTAAAATCTAACATTTTATAGTACCTATATATATTGGACTTATCTAGAGAATATTGACTTACTTTTCCTGTTTCAAACATTTTTCCAGACCAAAATCTAATATATATTACGTTATTTTTTATTGTAATTTCATATTCCATACCCATTTCATTATAAAAATTTATGAGCATTTGCATAACATCTGCAGTAAGTAATTGCATTGCTACTATTTTGTTATCACAATATACATCAAATATTTTTTCAAATTCTTGCGAATCCATTTCTAATCGCAAATTATCAAAAGGCAATTTTCTTCTGCTTAATTTTGCAAATACATTTTTCTCTTTTATATTTTTTCTTATATATAATCTTGCATTAAATGGTTTTGGTGTTCTAATTCTTGCAAACATACCACTAAACAGTGTATGATACTGCTCATCTCCATCGCTATCAGTTGTTTCATATTCAGTCAAAACCTCTGCCATTTCAAAATAACAATTATTTCTTAGCACTCCTTTAATCAAATCTTCATTTGTAAAGGTATCACCTTTTTCAAATTCAGCATCACTATATCCAACTAAATCTTTTCTTCTATTAAAAAATGTTTTAACATCTATACCAATATCATTATATAAATTTTCATCTTTGATTTCTACCGCATTTATGAATTCTTCTGTAGCACTATCACTCGTAATTTCATTTTTAATAGTGTCAATTTTATCATTAGGAAAATACTCAAGATTTTCATTAAATGATTTCAAAAGTTGTTTAATTACTCTTTCCTTAAAAATATGATTATACTCTAATGTACTACCTTTTTTTATCTTCTTGCTCATTGAAAGATATATAATTACAGTAAATGGAAAAACAATATATATTGTATCGTCATTCCAGTAATTTTTGATTACTCCAAAAGCAATTATTCCAATAACAATACTAACTATTATTAATGTCTGACGCTTATTATTCTCTTTTCTTGCATTTCTTCTTAGATTCTCTAATTCTTGTTCATTATCTTGTACTATTTTCGAATATACCTGTTCAAATCTTTCTCTACTATTCATTGCTTTCTCCTACATAATAAAATTATAATAATTTTAAAATAAAATGTATAGTATTTACTTGAATTTTCTCAAAAATGGTGTTAAAATGTTAAGGCTGTAAAATAAGTAAGAAAGGAAAAATTTTAGAAATGGAAAAACAAGAAAACATACTAGGAACTGAAAAAATAGGAAAACTAATTAAGAAGTTCTCTATCCCCTGTATTATATCAATGTTAGTTAATTCACTTTACAACATTGTAGACCAAATATTTATTGGTTGGGGTGTTGGTTATTTAGGAAATGGTGCAACAAATATAGTATTTCCTTTAACTATGATAGCTTTATCATTTGCCTTGATGCTTGGAGATGGCGCATCTGCCTTTTTAAGTCTAAAGCTTGGTGAAAAGAAAAAAGAGGAAGCGTCGAAAGGCGTTGGTAATGGTATTATAATGTCAATTATAATATCTATCCTTTTTTGTGTTATAACACTTATATTCTTACCACAACTTTTAAACATTTTTGGCTGTACAGATGCACTTCGTGAATATGCTACAATCTATGGAAGAGTTATTGCAATTGGGCTTCCATTTATGATAATTGGTACTACTCTAAATTCTATTATTAGGGCTGACGGTAGTCCAAGCTATTCAATGATGTCAATGGTTTCAGGTGCAGTACTTAACACTATTTTAGACCCATTATTTATATTTGTATTTAAAATGGGCGTACAAGGTGCAGCTATTGCAACCGTAATTAGTCAGTTTGTTACATTTATTCTTAATATAATATATATTAAAAAATTTAAATCTATAACACTTAATAAGTCTGCATTAAAGCTAGAATTTAATACAGCAAAAAAAGTATTGTCATTAGGCATTAGTAGCTTTATCACTCAAATGAGTTTTGTATTTGTTATGGCTGTTGAAAATAATTTACTTGGAAAATATGGTGCCGAATCTGAATATGGTTCTGACATACCTATAACTGTACTTGGTATTGTTATGAAAATAAGCCAAATATTAAATAGCATCATTATTGGTTTAGCAGTTGGTTCACAACCACTATTAGGATACAATTATGGTGCTAGAAAATTTGATAGAGTAAAACAAACTTTGAAAATTGTGTTGTCTGCAAGTGTTGGCATAAGTACAATTGCCTTTATATTATTTCAGACAATACCAGATAAACTTATTTCTATATTTGGTAGTGGTGATGAAATGTATATGGAATTTGCTTGCATGACATTTAGAACATATTTATTGCTTTGTATTTGTAATGGAATTCAAATTCCATCAGGTATATTCTTTCAAGCAATTGGAAAAAGTGCTATCAGCGCTATCTTGTCTTTATCAAGACAAATTGTATTCTTAATACCATCTATGTTCATATTAGGGCATTTATTTGGACTTAAAGGAGTTTTATATTCTGGACCATTTGCTGATGGATTAGCATTTGTACTTTCAGCTATTATGCTAATTATAGAAATTAGGCATTTAAAACAAGGAATGTCAAAATCCAATGCTTTGGCAGATGATACAAGTACTAATAATAAATTAGATAAACATGTTGTTATCACTATTTCAAGAGAATATGGTTCTGGTGGACGATATGTCGGTAGGCTAATTGCTGATGCTTTGGGAATTAAATTTTATGATAAAGATTTTATTGTAAAGTTAGCAGAAGAAACTGGGCTTTCAGAAGAATATATTGAAAATAATGAACAAAAGCGAGATACTTTGGCTACCCTTAATAATGGATACTATAGTGGTCTTGACAATGCTGATGATTTATTTATAAAGGAATCTGAACTAATTAAAGAAGTATCTGATAAAGAATCTTGTGTCATAATTGGTAGATGTGCTGATTTTATATTAAAGGATAGGCAAAATGTAATTAAAGTATTTGTTTACAGTAATATGGAAGATAAAATCAAAAGAGCAACAGAGATTTATAGTTTAGATAAATCTAAGGCTGAAAAGGAAATTAAACGTATTGATAAGTTAAGAGCAAATCACTACAAGCATTACACTGATAAAGATTGGGATAATCATTCAAATTATGATATTTGTATCAATAGTGATACATTAGGTGTAGAAAAGTCAGCCGAACTCCTTTGTGAAATAATTAAAGAAAAAGAGAAAATGATGTAATAAAAAATCGTCCTTTTCCACCTTGGAATTGAACGATAAATGTTCACAAAAATATAAAAACAGCAATAATAGCTTAACACTTGTAATCAAGTATTAAGCTATTTAGCTTTTCGTTATAGTTTTTATAAACAAAGTTGATCTTCCAATTCCTTTTTCAAATACTCTATATTAGCTAATTGTATAATCTGATAATTATTATCTTCAAACACTAATTCGTTTATAGCAACATTATATTGGCAAAATTTTTCTCTATCTTCTCTAAATGGTCTATTGACAATTTTCCTTATAAAAGCTTCTATTGCTACACCATGTGATGATATTAGTATAGTTTTCCCTATATTATTTAACACAATCTCTGTTATACAGTTATACATTCTTTCAGCTACTTGTTGCATTGTTTCCTGTTTAGGAATTCCGTAAATTTCATTTATTCTATTTTGATTTTGTTTTATTTCTGGTTGTATCTTATTCACATCTTCCCATTTCCAACCATCATAAATTCCAAAATACATCTCACATAAATCTTCTTTTTCTTCTATATTTACTTTATTTAATATTGCAAGAGGTTCTACAGTTTTAATTGCTCTTTTTGATGTACTAGAATAAATCTTATCAAATTTAATATTTTTTAGTTCTTCTGTCAACTTATTTATTAATAGACTACCATTTTGTGTTACTTCATAGTCTTGTCTACCCGTTAACCTTTTTTCTATATTTCCTACTGTTTCTGTATGCCTTACTATAAAAAGTCTACTTTTCATCTTCTAATAATTCCTTATATTTATAATCTCTTTTAGGTAATATTTTAATCTTTTCATCATTTTTAAGAGCTTCTAATACAACTTTAATTCTATATGGTATACTTTCATTTTCATTTACAATAAAGCTTAATAAATGTTTTTTATGTTCTTTTGGAGTTACTTCATATAAATCTACTATTTCAGCTAACATTCTATAAAAATCAGAGCACTTTTTTATTGTTGGCTTTGTCATTACACTACCTTCCCTATTTCTATAATATTTAAATACTTTTACATCTCCATAAGTAGTATTTGTTGCTATAATATTAGCCTTCATAGAATATATTTCATCTTCATAATACATACCTTCAATAAATTTTAAATTATTATTTATTATAAACTCTCTGTTCCAACATCTACTTGAAACAGAGAATGTTAAATCACATAATATCCTTGCCTCTTTCGTTGAATTTTCTTTAGTAGAAATTCTTTGTTTATTACCTTGTCCAATATCTTCATAACCCAAAAATATAACCTCTGGATGTTTACTTCCTATTATATTATCTATATTAGATAATGTTTGATTATCATATAATGTATCATCTCCATCTAAAAATAATATATATTCACCTTGTGCATTTTCTATTCCAATATTTCTACCTGCCCCCGCCGTTCCAGAATTCGTTTTTGTCTGAAAAATCTCTATTTTATCATTTTTATATTTTTGTATTTTTTCAAATGTACCATCTGTTGAGCAGTCATCTACTATTATTATTTCATAGTTTTTAAAATCTTGACACAGTACACTTTCTATTGCTCTTTCTATATATTTTTCAATATTGTATGAATTAACTATAATTGAAAATCTAACATTATCTTTGTAGTTCAATGTTTTTATCTCCTCTCTCCTAATTTTATTACATTTTTATCTATATCTATTTTTCCCTATTTTTATGATATTAATAGTCCGTTAGCAGATATATAGCTTTTATTTTTCAAATTGTGATTTTTCTGGCAATATTTTTTCAAATGAATTAATCATTGCATTTTTACAATACTCAAAATCAATATTTTCTATACTATCATTAAAACATGCAACTTTATACTTTTGATTTTCTATCACATTTTTTATTTTTTCTATATCTTTTCCAATGTTAAATGCTTTTCCAATATCTTTTGACGGCACAAATTTTCCTTCGACTAAATTCCAATATCGCATAAGATATTGGCTTATATCATAAGTACTTCTAAATCTGTTCCTAGAAGTATCATCTACCACATCTCTTTCTAGTTCATATATTTTTTGAAATGTAGATTTCAAATGTGCTTGTGTAATATGTGGATTATAGAATCCTATATACCCTTCATGCCATTTTGATAAAATATAATTTATAGTATTAATTCGTATTCCATATTTAGGATTATATATTTTTCTTAAATTTGCCTTTATTTGTTTTTCCTTAGAAAAATGCGTATTAATTATACCTTTATCATTTAACAAAAAATTTTGGTATGTTTCGCCATAAAATGGATTTATATCTGGATGTTCAAAATAGCAATCCTTCGGTAAACCTCCTTCAAAAAAGTCTGTTGGATTAGTTTCATTTAGTAAAAAAACATCATCATTAAATAAGACAAATTGTTCAGATAAGTCCTTTATTTTTCCTATATTAATTTCTATCACATTCGAATTAAATGTTGGTAAATATTCTTCTCTTATAAAATCTGTATGATTTACCAATTTTAGCTTTGGATGTTTCTCATTTAACCACTCTGGTTTTTGATTACATGTTAATAAGAAAATTTGATTCACCCATGGAGCAAATTTTTCTACTCCTCGAAACCAATATTTTAAATTATCAAAATCTCTATATTTATTAGATGTTATTTTATTCACATCTTCTGCCATGTATCTGTTTTTACTTTTTTGCCATTCTATATCTTTATCGTCTACCCATAAAAGAACAAAATCTATTTTTTTATTATCCATATCATTCTTCCTTTATATTTCTCTCTTAATTATTATAACACATTATTTTCCATTTATCAATCTAAATTTCATTAACTTTTTCTTAAATACAATAATTGTACAATTTATATCATATTATTTTTGCCAAGATTTTACATACTTTATTAACTGAAGTAGTATAATGGCAAAAAATACTGATGATATAACCAGTGTTCCTATTTCTAGTGAATTTAATTTATTTGTTCGATTGCTATTTATTTCAGTAACTCCTTCAGTTTTGCCATTTTGAGCAATATTGCTTTCAATTGTATTTGTTTCTATTTCATTTAGCCTATTATAACTGTATGTTGAATCTTTAGTTTGATTAAGCATCTTTCTCTCATTATCATCTTTATCTTTTGTTGTTTCTGTAAATTGTATTGAATTTTCTACGTTAGTTTTTATATTAAGCTCGGCTTGTACAGATTTTTTATTTTTTCTCACTCTTCTCTCTGATAGAAATATTCCAATTGATATAATAAACATGCCTAAATTTGTTATAAGCATTTTAAGATTATTTATTGATTTATAATATTTCCATTGTGCAGTTCCCATTGGTATATTTAGTATTTGAGCAATTTCTCTAAACGATAGATTAGACAAAACTTTTAATGATACAATTTCCTGTTCATCTGAATTTAGTCTTGATATCGTCCTGTTATATGTATCTTTATCAATTAGTTTATCTAATTCTTCATTTTCTTCTACTATATAATAAATGTCCTCAATGTCTACTTCTTCTTTTTTAGTTCTTAGATAGTTCAATGTCTCATTTTTTGAAAGCGAATATAGCCAACTTGCTTCATTGCAAGTTGGCAATTTTACTTTATCTAATTTCCATATCTTAAGAAATACCTTTTGTGCTACATCTTCACTATTTTCTCTATTTTTCAATATTGAAAATGCAACTTGATATACTAGTTTGTTGTATCTCTCATATAGCAGATTAAACTGCGTTTCATCATCATTAGCTATCCCATTAAAAATAGCATGAAGTTCTTCTTTGTCTATTTTCATGTTTCTAACTTTCCTTATTGTTTCGTTTTTTAGTCTTTATAAATCATTTATATTCATATTAGGAGAACCAATATATAGATCGTTGTTTCCATCTAATGTGTGGAATTTTATTATAGAATAATCATCATAAATATACATCTTGCTTCCACCATCACGGTACACATCTCCATATATAATACCAGCTTGTAAATCTTTTTCTGCCTTGCTTAATATATCATCAATTTTGATTTGATTATTTAATAAAGCATCTCTTAATGACATTTTCTTATTATTTATTATAATTTCTATGTTTCCTTTATATGAGTAAAAATCATAACCAACTTTATTGCATTCATCTTTACCTAGTATTAAAGTCTTTACTTTACTATCATCCTTTGTAAAGATTAACTTAAAATTTCCACTTTCTTTTCTTATTTGTACATAACTACAAATGTATCTCTTCTCTCCAGTCTCTTTTGATATTAAATAAACTTCATAATCTTTTCTTTTATTTGTAACATCATTTGCAGTCTCTCCTAAGACTAAGTCGAATATACTTGCATTATATTCTTCAGTTGTTATAACCCTATCTTTTTCTGCTGACCAGTGGTCTCTTCTGCTATCATTCTTTAAAATGAATTTATCCCTAGTATATTTTAAATTTGATATTATTGGCTCACCTTCAATCGTATATTGCACAATTCTTATTTCATCAGGTACATTACTTCTTACATTTTTTATGAAATTATCTAATTGCTCTATGTTATAAACAGCATTACCATTCATTACAACATAGCACTCATCTTCTATCATATTAGCAAAATCGTAATCAAGTGGTATATTCTCTAACTCCTCATATTTAGATTCTTGGATTGCCTGCTCATTTACTTTAGATTCTTTAATAGGCATCTTCTCAGTTCTTTTTATTCCTGTTATCGTAACAATCAAAATCGATAATGATAATATTATTGAGGCTAATATTGTAATTATAATCTTAGTTTTTGTTTTCATAACTTAAATTTCTCCTTTGATATATTTTAGCTAAATTTAGCTTCTATAATTTAGACACTTTTACTATATCAATTTGTTGGAAAATTAAATTAATTTATTAATTTTTTGCATAATAATCAAGCATTTTTATCTAATTGTTCATTTTTCTTAAATCTATCTTTGATATTACGAATTACTGCTCTTATTTTTTCCATATCAATTCCCACACTTGCTACTGGTATTAAAGCAACTATATATGGGATAATATATCTTGATTTTGCTTCCCATAAAATGTGGAATGCAAATCCGCCAATAAATATTGTTATAAGGAATAATATTTCTAAAGGCATATCTTTTCTATTTTGTAATAATACAACTAAACTGCATAAGGTAGTGATTATTAGCAATACTTTCTGATAGAATGTTAGTGGCTCTATCATGTTTACAATCTTATCGTCGTCTCCTGATTTATTATTCATCACTGCTGAGTACGTATTTTCTGCCCACATTGATGTAATTTTATCAGTATAAAATTTAAGAGTATATCCAGGATTCTTTAGAAAATATATTAATCTGTCTCTTATTCTTCCTTTATATTCTTCTTTTACTCCTTGTGGATCTTTTAATGCTGTCTCTCCTATGTCTTCACGATACCAACCATTAGCTCTATGTGACTCCTCCATTCCAAGCAATATATGTCCTACTTTTGGATATGCCTTTGACTTATCCATATCATATTTATTCATATAATAATTTTCTACAAGCATAGCTGGAACAATTGAAATAACTATAAAAACTAAAATCATAGCTGCTCCTAGCCACCTATCTTTTGTCTTTTTCATTGAAACTAATTTTTTATCATTACTTATTTCTTCTTTCTTTTTACTTCCAAACCAATCCATGATTAAATATATCACTGTTGCAATTATAAATATCAAACTATTCATTCTCATCATATATCCAAATGCTGAAAATGCTGATGAAATTAATAAATATCTAACCTTTTTGGTTTCTGTGTATTTCATAATATAATACACACCCCATAAGCTTAATGCTAGCCCTGGTAAATCCCCATATATAAATGTAGCAAGCATAGGCATTGATATAAATGTCAGAATTAACACAAGCAAAAGAATTTTGTTCGTTTTACGTTTTTTTGATAATTGTTTAGCGATTTTATAAAGTGCTAAAACAATAAATAAATTTGCTACAATATTTAATCCTCTTAGAGAGAATATAAAATCAGTATGTATTATTCTAAAAAATATATTATATACAAATGCAAGTGGAATTTGCTGCTTATATCCTTGTATATAATCTTTTAGTGGAATTCCTGCGTATGTTAGATTTGGTAAAAATTCATCTGGATTATCTCGATAAATTGTTTGTGCAAAATTGCTAACATGAATTTGGTCTCCACCTATTCCTGGCATTCTTTCTACAACCCAAATAATGCTAAATGAAATATATATTGCCAATGCAATAATAAGTAGTATTTCTTTTAATACAGTCTTCCACTTTTTCGGATTATCATTAAGCCATTTATCTAAATAGTTTGTCCCTATTAATATTAAAATCCCAAGTAATATTAGCCCTAATATATATCCAATATTATTAATACTTATTGTGATATGTTCATTTGCATCAAGACTAGCAGTAAATAATATATTTAGCATTGCTACAACAGCAAGTACAACAAAACCACAATAACCTATGATTTTTTTCATTTCTAATTTCTATCCTTTCTTAGTTCTTTGCACTAATAAGCTAATACAATTTCTATAAGTTACTTATTAACATACAACACATCAATATCTACATCACCATTTATACCATCAATTTTACCAGTATTGCAGAATTGCCACATATGATAACTTCCTTCGTAATTTGTTTTAGACGTATAATGTGCAAGCCATACTTCATCAAATTCTTCTGGATACCATATTTTTTCTAAATAATTTTTACTGCTATATAAAGATGTCTGATATCCATGAGATTTTAAAGTGTCGCAATAAGTACGTGCCACTTTGTTAATATCATAAAAACTCATATTACATGTTACAAATGATGACCAACTTTCCCAGTCAAATGATACAGGAAGATCAATCTCATAATCTTTTAAATTACTTGCAACCCATTCTGCTTGTGATTTAGACTCTTCTGCGGTTTTTGCATATGAATAATAGTATATTCCTACTTTAATTCCTGCTTGTTTAGCTCCTGTAATATTTTTTATGAAATACGGATCTATGACATTTTCTCCATCATAACCTTTTTGATATCCCATTCTAATCATTGCAAATTCTGCACCTGCGTCTTTTACCTTGCTCCAGTTAATATCTCCTTGCCATTGCGATACATCGATTCCGAGTTTTGTGCTATTTGTTTTGTATTTTTCTAAAGCATCTTCAAATAAAATCTTCTTTTGAACAGTTGGTTGACTCGAACCGCCACTGCTCTTTCCAATTACTCTTAGTATGAAATCTTGACTCGCTTCATTTCCGCTTTTATCTTTTATATTAAATTTCAATTTGTAATCTCCTACTGTGTTTATGTCATACTCTCCGATAATTTTTCTTTCAGGCGTGCTGTCGCAATTATCACCGCTAAAAATAAGGTTCGCAATATCTTTGTCATAACCTTTATTTACAGTTATAACTCCTCCCATATAAATCATTGGTTTTACAGTATCTATTACATTTATTTCAAAAGATTTTTGTTTATTTTTATTTCTTATACTTTTATATTCGAAAGTTATTCTATTTACTCCAAGTTTTTCTGTGCTAACAACGCTATCTTCTATAAGCTCACCTTCTAGATTTTCTATAAAATCAGATAGCTTTTTCTTTGACGCAAATTCGACAGTTAAGTCTTGCTTTAAAGTTAATGCTCGTTCGTCTTCCTTCTTTTCATTTTGCTTGTCTATCACAATATATGCTGCTATTGCAATTATAAATACTAAAATTATAATTGTAATTATGATTTTTACAGATTTTTTCATAATTCACCTCTTTATTATATTTCACATTTCGACATCATTTTATCATAACTTTTTGCAAATATAAAGAATTTTATTGATTTTTATTCAAAAATATGGTATAATAATATTGTAGTGTTTTTAAGAAAGGAGAGATTTAAGAATTATGAATATTGATAAAAAAAATGAAAATTTAATAAACAATATTAAGACTTCTATGGAAATGGAAAATCAGTTCTTATCTCCTACTGATATAAATGTTTTAAAAGATTATGCTGATAACAAAATTTCTATGGAAGATGCAATGATAACATTTAAGAAAATGACATTTTAATGAGAGTTTAATTTCAAATAAATTAAGCTCTTTTTATTTTTGCCTTGCCAATATGCACTTTTTGTCTTACAATATTTCTTGAAAGGGGACCTAAAAAATGTATGATGCTATAAATTCAATATATTGCTATAAAGATACAAATGTACTTATAAATAAATTAGATATTAAAGATTCTAAAGCTCTTTTAGAATATGAAAAGAGAATTGTTGCATTAAAGCTAATTGCCCTTCATAAGCAAGGTATTACTGGAAATTTTGATGTTAAACATTTTGTTTCTATACACAAATATCTATTTGAAGATATTTATCCTTTTGCAGGGAAATTTCGCTTAGAAAATATTGCAAAAGATAATTTTAGCTTTGCTGAATTTCAATACATTGAATCCGAGCTTTGTAGGCTTTTAGATAAGCTAAAAAATGAAAATTATTTATCATGCTTTAATGATTTAAATAATCTTGAATATCAAAAATATTTAGCAAATGGAATTGCATATTACTGGGCTGAGCTTAATGTCCTTCATCCTTTTAGAGAAGGCAACGGCAGAACAACTCGTGAGTTTTTAAGACAATTGGCTCTAAAAAACAATTATTCCCTTGACATTCATAATATTGATTCTAAGGAGTTTTTAGAAGCTAGTAAAAAATCTATTGTTGATGATACAGATTTAGCAGACCTTGTATATAAGTCACTTAAGTTAATACAGTCAACTTGAAATTGTGCAAAATGTAAAATCTTTATTTGTGTTTCTCGTATGCAAATACGAGAGTTTTTATTGGTATATAATTTGTTATGTTGACTTTTTTGTCGTTTTGTGGTAATATTAAAGTATTGCAATACCGCAATACTTTAATAAATGCTATAGGAGGTAGCACTATGTTTTTATTTGGCAGTAAGAAAAAAGACAACTCTAGCAGTTCTATGGACGCAATCCAGTCTGCTAACACGGCGACATCCGCAGCAAGTTCTTCTGCGAAAGTAATCCTCAGCAAAGCAGAAGCCGGCCTTGATCGGTACATTGTTCGGCTTGAGAAGGAGAAAAAGATTAATCTCAATACTCATCGAGCAAGAGTTTTCGTGGTAATGGACCGTTCTGGTTCTATGGACCACTTGTACCGTAATGGCGCAGTTCAGGATGTTCTTACTCGGCTCTTGCCTTTGGCTTTAAGGTTTGACGACAATGGCGAGCTGGAAGTGTATGTGTTCAATCGCACATGCACTCAAACGGCTCCCATGAATATCAACAACTTTGAAAGCTATGTCGAGAAGGAAATTTTGGGTAAAGGATATGGACCTACAGGCGGCACAAATTACGCGCCCGTCATTAAGGAGACGATGTGTAATTACAATGATGGCAGTCCCTACCCTGCCTTCGGTATATTTATTACCGATGGAGAAAATGCTGACTCTGATCTGACAGACATGGCTGTCAGAGAGTCTTCCAAGTATAAGATTTTCTATCAATTCGTTGGAATTGGTAACGAGAGATTCAACTACCTTCAGAAACTTGACGACTTGGATGGGCGCGCTGTTGACAACACCGCATTCATTAAGGTTGCAGACTTTTCTCGCCTTGATGACGAGCAGCTGTACGCTATGCTTTTGGAGCAATATCCTCAGTGGCTGAGAGCGATGAATATTAACTAAAGCATCGCTTGATTTATGACAAGTAACCGCACGTATCTTACGTGCGGTTATCTTTTATTTTAATAACTATCTATCCATATCCCAGTATGTAATATCATTTGGTTCATCTGTATCATTCTTAAAATCTATACCTTCTTTTGCTAGAATCGCATTAAGATTATTACTTAAGTCATTTAATGTTTCTGTATTCTGAATATTGTATTTAGCCTTATATCCCAATTCATTTAATGAAGAATTTTTTATTCTCGATAACAACGAATCTTTAGGCCATTTTGCTAATTTATTATTTGCATCAAGTCTATTGGATAATCTCTTAATCTTAGTTTCTAAGTCACAACTAATGCTAATAGTAAAGTCACAAGTATCAAATGCAGAAATTAAAGGAAGAAATACCCAATCTATAATAATTGTATCATATTCATGTTTTTCCATAATAAATTTTTCTAAATCTCTTTCTATTTCTGGTCTAATAATATTAACAGCATTCTTTACATTCTCTATATTCTGCATTATGTAATTATACCACCATACATCACCACTTTCTTCTACATTTAATGTATCTAAAATTTCTTTTTTGTGTTCATCCCAATGTTTATGCATAAAAGCATCTAAAGCAAATACCACTGAATTATCTATTTTTCTTTCTAACATTTTAGTTGCTGTTGTTTTTCCACATCCTGACCCACCAAATACACCAATTATCTTCATATATAAGCTTCTCCTTTTTTTTCTTTTATTTTAGCATAAATTTCTTAATTTTACAATAATTATCAAAAAGTCTAAAATTCTTAAATAAGCCCTATACGATTTGGCATCAATTATATACAACAATGGTCACAAATCAAGCTTTACTTTTTTATGTAAACGTGATATAATTACGATAGATAAAAGTGCAGAAAGCCTTTATCTGATAGACCTACTATAAAATTTTTGGAGGTATTTTCATGCGGAAAATTATTGATGAGCTGTTAGCTAAATGTAAGGCTGTACCCTTTTCAGAGTCGACCGAGGGCGGGAATTTCTACAAAGTAATGACCCAACAATTCAAGCTTCCGAGTGGAGAAATCATTACTCGCGAGTTTTTGAGAAAGAGTCCAGCGTCAGTAGTAGTCCCTATTACAACTGATGGGAATGTTGTATGTATAATTCAGCCGATATCTTTGTCAGCTGAAGGATCACTCATAGAAGTTCCTGCAGGATATGCTGAGAATAATGAGAACTCTGCCCAAACAGCTATGAGGGAACTGGTTGAGGAAACAGGGTATACTCCTGTAGAAGTCAAATACCTTGGTAAACACTATCAGGATCCTGGAAGTATCAAGGAACCTGTAAATGTTTTCGTTGCATTGGGCTGTGAGAGAAGGCATGAGCAGAAACTTGACAAGGACGAGTTTATCGTAACCATTGAAATTTCTAAGGATGAGGTAAAACAATTGATGGATGAAGGCGAGATTAAAGACGCCAATACGTTTATTGCGCTAGCAAAGACTCGACTTGCGAACTACATTTGATAATTAGCTTTCACCGCGAATACATCCTCTCTCTTTCATTAAGAAAGTAGAGAGGATGTTATCTATTATAATAAATCAATCATAAAATTTGTTTGTTTTAGCAACTTTTAAAATAGGATATTCTTCTACACTCTCCTTGTAATATAATTTTACTTTTTATATTGTGTCAAACTTTTGTTCTTTTATCAAGTAATTTTATAAACTTCATTAAAAAATTATTAAATTTTATTCTAATTTGTAATCTTTTATATTATAATGTTGAAAATAGGAGGAAATTATGAATTATGCTAGAGAATACCGAAAATATTTAACATCTGCAATATTAGATAATGCTAATAATAAAATTGCTAGTACTACACTTATGACAGCTTTTGCTGTTTACCTTGGAATACCAGATTTTTGGATAGGCTTATATGTAGTATTAGATACAATTACAAATATATTTCAAGTTTTTGCTGCACCTCTATTTTCAAAAATAGGTCAAAGTAAAAAAGTTACTTTAATAAATTATTCTATATATAGAATATCATCTGTTTCTTTTGCTTTTATACCTTTCATTTCTCAAAGTGTAAATGTAAGAACTATATTATTCTTTATTCCTGCTATAATTTATGCTATAACAGGAGAACTTGGATATATAACATTTGTTAATTGGCGTATGAGTTTACTAAAAAAAGAAGACAGAGGAAAATTTAGTGGCACAAAAAATGCTTTTAAAAATACTATTATTGTTCTCTTTAGTTTCTTAATGGGAATCTTATTAGATAGTTTTAAAGCAAATGGAAATGAACTAGGTGGATTTCTTATTTTGTTTTTTATTGTATTTATTATTGCAATTATCGATATAGTATTAAGAATTTTTACATATAAGCCTGAAATTAAACAAGAAAAAAATAAACTTAAAAGAATCAATTAGTCGACCTGCAAAAGATAAATCATTCAAAAAAATCCTATTATTTTGTGGGTTGTATAGGTTTGCAATAGGAATAGGAACTGTATATTTAAATCTCTATATTCTAAGATATTTAAATATTAATTATATATATTATAGTATTTTAAATATAATTATATCTTTGTCAGAAGCTTTATTTGGATTATATTGGGTAAAAAAGATAGCTCATAGAGACTGGAAAAATATTTTAATACCTATGAGTATACTATATATTATTTCATTTATATCTTTAATTATATTGAAAGCTAATATTTTAATATATATTTTACCTATCATATATTTGATGATTGGCTGTGGAAATAGTGCTTATGATTTATTTGATAATATAGCAATATATGAAAAATCTTTAAAAGGTTATGAGACATCTTATGTAACATTTGAGAGATTTATAGAAGGAATTGTAACTTCAATAATACCTATTTTAACAAGCACATTATTAAGGAATAATGGAAATAATTCTATAAAATTAACTTTTATAATTTCTTTAATATCTTTTATTATTATTCTAATATTTATATTAAGTAAATGGTTTAACCATGATTAAAATAGTACAAAACATATAAAATCTAGCATACCAGAGTACAATGCTAGATTTTATATTATTAATTTACAAATTAATGATTTTTTCTAAAATTTCTACATCTTGAATTCTATTAATTGCAAAACACTTTTTGCCTAAGTCTTTTATCGAAGCACCTAGATGATACATTTCCTTATTATCTATCACAATAAATCTATCATGGAATTTATTTGTTTTTGCAACTTTTAGGACAGGATATTCTTTATTAAATTTTTTAATATCTAAATTTTCAATATTACTTTTATCGGATGTTAAAATAACAACTTCTACATTATTTTTCTTTTTGGCTAACATTTTCAAAACACTATCATCAATATAATTATCTATAATTAAAATTTTGCTATTTGCTCTTTTTATAATATCTATAATGATGCTATATGCATCATATATCTGACCATCAAAAAATATCCTTTGCTTGATATTTTCTTCTAGCTGAAGCTGATTAAAAACTTCATCAAATTTTTTATTATGTTCTTGTAATTGATATTCTACATTGGTTAATCTTTCGAATATTTGTCCATTAATCATTAAAAACCTTCTCATTTCAACAAATGCATTCATAATATTTATACTTACTTGAATGGCTATATCATTTTTCAACAAACCTGATAACATAGCTATTCCTTGTTCTGTAAAGACATATGGTACATATTTCTTTCCCCTATGCTTACTATTTTCACTTTTTGAACTGGTCGCAAATTGCGACCAGTTATTTTCTTGATTTGAATTTATATTACTTTCGTTTAAGGTCACAATTTGCGACTTTAAAGAATTATTAATATTTTCTTGCATAGTATCTTGGTTTAAGGTGACATCTTTGCACCTTAAAGCTTCATATTCTGCATCTGTTAATTGAAAACAGAAATTTTCTGGGAATCTTAGTTTATTTCTATTTACAGTTTCATTTATTCTCTTGGTAGGATAATTATACAACATTGCTACATCACTATCTAGCATAACTTGTCTTCCTCTTATTGTATATATTAATTTTTTTATATCTTCATTTGTTAATTCATTTTGAATTGCTAATTTATTTTCTTCCACAATTTCACATCCTTATATAAAATAATATTTATTTTAACATATTTTTATATTCTTGTATGTCGAAATTTGTCGCAGACTACTACTTTTTATAAATATACTAAAAACACCCAGAATCCTTAATTAGATTCTAGGCTATTCTTGAATGACTTAGACTCCAAAAGTTTTCTAACTACCACTCAATATTGCATATACAAAATGTTCTTATGGAACGCTAAATCCCATAAAAACATCCATATTGGAGCGGGTAGCGGGAATTGAACCCGCGCTATCAGGTCGGAAGCATGACATTCTACCACTAAATTATACCCGCATATAAATTTATATAGTTGGATTTTTCAATGTCTCTGTATATCTTAATTTAAATTCCAACTATATAAAATGATACAACATTTATTCTATATTGTCAATGAAACTTTGGTCTATTCCATCCGCAGTTTCTTTTGAAATACACTTTTCTTCTACCATTGATGATATAACCTTTTTCTGTCTTTGCTTGCATAATTCTTTATTTGCAGTTGGTGCATACACACTTGGAGCATTTGGCACTCCTGCAAGCATTGTGCTTTCAGCTAAGTTCATATCTTTAGGTTCCTTTTTCAAATATCCATTGCAAGCTTCTTTTATACCATAATATCCATCTCCAAAATAAATTGTATTTGCATATATCTCTAATATATCATCTTTTTCATAATTCTTTTCCAAATCAATAGCAACAAATATTTCACCTAATTTTCTTTTTACAACATTTCTTTCTTCTATAAAATAAATATTTTTAGCAACCTGCTGAGTAATTGTACTTCCGCCTTCTCCCAATCTTTTATTCTTCAAATTAGAAAAAATAGCTCTTCCAATGCCAATTATATCTATTGGACCATGATTATAAAATCTCCTATCTTCTACAGCAACAATTGCATCAAGATATTCTTTAGGCATATCACTTTTGCCTACAAAAGTATAATCATTTCTTATCTCTTCTATTCTTGTACTTAAAGGAACTTGGTTAATTGTGTCTTTATAAAACTTATATCCATAAATTCCAAGTCCAATTATTGCTAATATCAAAATTACTAAAATACAAATTAAAATTTTTCTTAATAATTTCATGTTTACTCCAATTAAAATTTTATTTTCTATACTATGTCTTCAATATTTACTTTTTAAAAAATTTATTATTTAGGTTGCATTCTATATATCAAAGAAATATGTTGCTTCCAAATCAGCTTCATGAGTTAATAGTGCAATTGGATATTTCTGATATGCTAGTCCAATTGTTGTATATAATTCCTTTGGTTCTGTATATCCCATATGCCAACGAATTGCATATTTTTCATCATTAGTTAGTTTAATATATTCTGAAATCATCATTACAGATTTTTCGCCATGTCCATAAGGTATTGTGTCTTCAACTGCATAATAAGGAACTTTCTCCCATACTCCCAAGGCATTTTTAGCATTTCTATAATCCACTTTGTAAAAATTTGTTTTACATATATCGTGTAATAACGCTATTATTCTAATTGACTCATCTGAGATATCAATTGGTAATGGGCTGTGCTCGACCTTTTGCTTTAATAATTCATATACTTTCATACTATGTTCAAGTAAACCACATTCTTTGCTTCCATGAAATCTTGTGCTTGCTGGTGCTGTATAAAAGTCTGACTTTTCTAAAAAATCAAGTAGCTTGTCGATTCCTTCTCTATTTGTTTCTTTTAATAATTTTACAAATTCTTGTTTCATCTTTTTTCTCCTTTTTTCAACCTGTCCCTTTTGGTCAACCAAAAGTGCACGTCCCCAATGGTTCATTTTCTCCTATTTTAATTCAAAATTTATTGTTCCCTTTCCACCTTTTACGCTAACTTCTGCTATTGCACCATTTATAATAGTCATACATGGGCCCTTATGTGATAAATCTGCGTCATATACAACTGGTAGTTTTAAGTTTGCAAGTACGCTATCCTTCAAACATTCTTTAATATTATCATAATAATATGATGTTAAGTCATTTCCGTTTCTTCCAAATATAATTCCTTTTGCATATTTAAAATATCCTAATTCATTTAATTTCCACAGAGAACGAATTAACTCTTCTTTGCTTAAATCACAATTATCAAAGCCAAAGATAATTCCGTCTTCTTTATATTTTTCATTAAATTTAGACATTCCATCATACTTAGTCCCAGCTAGCTCCATAATTAAGTCAAAGCATCCAGCTATAATTCTTCCTTTAAAACTTTCTTCGTGCCCACTTAAAGTATTCCAATAAACTTTATCAGTTAGATTATATCCTTCTAATCCTGTTACTCTTTCTAACTTTTCATTTTCAAAAAGCTCAAAACTATGCTGAGTTATAATGTTTCCTTTTAGAATTTCTAAGTTATTATTTATTTCTTCATGATAATCTTCCATTCCAAAACTTCCAAAGTTATTTCCATAGATTGTAGCTATATCATACTTTGTAGTTATTGGAAATAATACTCCTGTTGGATCAGAAAAACCTTCTACCCATTTAGGATTCTGCGCTATCTTTTCAAAATCTACATAGCTTAGTGACTCTACTAAAAATTCACCACCTGCTGCACAAATTATAGCATCTGCATTTGATGCAAACATATTAGTTAGTTCTTCTCCTCTTTCTCTAGCACTGCTACTTCTACCTTTTTCTGAGCTATATATATTTTTTGACAAATCAATTTTGTATCCTAAATTTTCTAATTTTTCTTTAGCATTTTTATATCTTGCAATATCTAATTCATCTTCTGCACTACTTGACGGTGCTGGTACCGCTACCCTATCTCCATCTTTTAAAAACTTTGAATATATCATACTTTTCCCTCTCAAATTTGCTCTATCATATTTATGTATATCTTATACTAAAATTAGCTTTTTAGCAATAGCTTTTATTGACTTTTATACTATTTTAATTTATTATTTATTCTAGGAGGATAATAATGAATATAATTAGTTATATAAAAAATTTTATATTTAAAATTACACATAAAAGCTTATTATTATCTGCTCCTAAAGATATGTATAATGATCTAATTGCTGCACCTAAAATTGACTCTATTATCAATAATATGCCTGAAAATTTATCTGATTTAGAGAAATCCTATTATGTGTATCTAGAACTTGGTAAAATTTTAAGCGAAAATCCTCAATTTGTTTTTACAGATGAAGATGGGAAATTAGAACATTATAATGATATAATTGATGAAAAGTATTATGGAATTTGTAAATCGATTTGTGAATTATATGTATCCGTATTAAAAATGATAGGAATTGACGCTTATTTAGTAAAGCGATATCCTGACAATGAGCTTAGTCATATTGACACAATTCTTAAAATTGATGATAAATTTTACATATCAAATTTAATTGGTGATTTATATAAAATCAAAACTTCAAATAAAGCTACATGTTTTTGTTTTGATTTACGTAGACCTGTACATGACCCTGATTTGCAAAAAGCTAACGAATATTATTTATCTCGATTGGAAAAGCATTTTGGAAAGTTATCTCATGTATCAAAAGAAACTACTGAACAGATGGATAAAAAACTAGGATATAGCTATTTTATTCCTCAAGAATCAAATAATATGAAGCGTGGCATTTATACTTATGATACCATAGATTTACTATCTAACGATATGAATAATCCTAGTGTTGTAAAAAAATATATATTACATGATAAGGATGTTCCTGAGAGCGATATATTAAAATATAAATTAGATTATATTTTTGATAATATTCATAATTTGACTGATTTTAATAGTGAATTGAATTATTTAGAAAATATTAGATACTATCTTTATATTACTAGACATGCCTTATCTGGAAATGAATGTGAAAGAATACATCCATACGTCGCAACAGTAAACAATGATATGTCAAATATAATATCTATATTAAAGGTACGTCCAAGTAATGCTGAAGATAATCAAGGTAAAAATTTTTATTATATGTATTCTACTAATGAAAAAAAGTATATAGAAAAAACTTCTAAAGAAATGAGGGAATATATAGATAGCTTTGATAAAGATTCACTAAAAATAATAGGTGAATTTGACTATTATAAACCACAAAATCTTGATGAACTCGAACTATAAATATGTTAAGGTATTTACAATGTTCTCTTTATATAGTAAAATATTTTATGTGTTCATAAGAAATAAAATAATAATTATAATAATTATAATAATATATTATAATATGCGATTTGACAGATGAGATTTTGTGAAACAAAATCTTGGATGGCGATGAACGAAGCGTAGCGTAGTGAAAGGATAATAATATGTTTAAGAAATATTTAATAATTTTTTTAGTATCAATGGTACCTCTAATTGAATTAAGAGGTGCTGTCCCAATTGGAATTAGTAAGTCTTTTGGTGGTCCTCTTCCTTTACTTCCATTATACATAACCTGTATTCTTGGAAATATGTTACCTGTGCCATTTATATTCTTCTTTGCAAGAAAAATACTAGTATGGGGTTCTGATAAAAAGTTCATTGGAAAATTCTTTAAGTTCTGTTTAGAAAAAGGTGAAAAAGGCGGAAAAAAACTACAAGAAAAAGCAGGTCGTGGTTTATACTTTGCACTATTTTTATTTGTTGGTATTCCTGTACCTGGCACAGGCGCATGGACTGGAACTTTAGCTGCAAGTCTTTTAGATATGGACTTTAAGAAAAGCTGCATAGCTATAATTCTTGGTGTTATACTTGCTGGAGTTATTATGGGACTCGCTTCTGCTGGAGTATTTGGAGCAATTGGTGCTATGGCAAAATAAATACTATTTTAAAAAAATTGGTTCTATATAATTAGAACCAATTTTTTTGTCTATGATAAATTTTATTATACTGGTGTTCCCCCATTAACATGTATTATCTGTCCTGTTACATATCTTGAATCATCTGATGCCAGATATAAATATGCTGGTGCTAGTTCAAATGGTTGCCCGGCCCTCTTTAGAGGTACATCTGTACCAAACACTTCTACTTCCTGCTTACTAAATGAGGCTGGAATTAATGGTGTCCATATTGGACCAGGGGCAACTGCATTTACCCTTATTTTGTTATCAGCTAATGATAATGCTAGAGACTTTGTAAATACTGTTATCGCACCTTTTGTACTTGAATAATCTATTAAATTTTTCTTTCCCTGAAAAGCTGTAATAGAAGTTGTGTTGATTATGCTACTATTTTTCTTCATATATGGTAATACCGCTTTTGTTAAATAAAAGAATGAAAATATATTAGTTTCAAAAGTATATCTCATTTGCTCATTAGAAATATCTAAAATGCTATCTTGTGGATATTGTACACCACAGTTATTGACTAATATATCTATCTTTCCAAAAGATTTCATAACTTTATCTGCTATATATGGTGAAAATCTTTCATCTCTTAAGTCTCCTGATATCAGAAGACATTTCCTGCCATAACTTTCAACCATTTTTTTAGTATATTCTGCATCCTCATGCTCATCTAAGTATACTATTACTATATCTGCACCTTCTTTAGCAAATAAGTTGCATACTGCCCTTCCAATTCCACTATCTCCACCAGTGACAATAGCCACTTTATCTAGTAGCTTTCCACTTCCTTTTACATTTGGATTGTTCGAAATAGGAATTGGACTCATTTCATATTCTAATCCAGGTTGAATATCCTGATGCTGCGGTTTAAATGTTAATGGAACATTTATTTCTTCTTTTCTCATCCCGTAATATGGGATACTTGGATAATTATTCATAAAAAAACTCCTTTGTATTATTATTATATGCCGAAGAGTTTATAAGTGACATTTATGTAAACTTTGTTGTTATTATGCAACAACAAAGCGGAGTCTTCTACAAAAGACTCCGCTCCGCATGTGGTTTATACGTGTGCTGCTAATTTGCTGTGGCAAACTTCTGCAATTTCCGCCTTGAAGCATGCTTTCACAGCCTCATAATCAGACCTCGTTGTTTCATCAATTTCCGGTAACTGCTTCAGCCACTTATCTGCTGTCCCCTCTCTGATTTTCTTCTGGAGAATTGTCGGCGTACCATCATTTGCTGCATACAAGAATACTGCGGCTTCCATTATCTTATCTGCACCATATTCGCAAATAAGCTGTTGGAATTCCAGATTCTCCTTTGCGGAATTTTCTTCTTTCCCGCATAATTTCCACCACCACATGAGTAAAATTTTTTCTTCAGCCATTTTACGGCTCCTTTCTTCTTGCAATTGCAAGAGTCGTACTTACTTGATGTTGTCTAGCAGCGTAGCTCTCCACCACGCTATTCATAGAAAGATTTATTGAATTGCTTCAATATCTATATTATACCATTTTTTATGTGAACTGTCAATTTTCATTATCCCTCTGTCCTTTTTTATTTAAATATATTGTTTCTCTTTAAGTTCAATTTTCCTAATCATTTCTCCTGGGTAATCAAATAACGCTAAAGTATCAAATTCTATCATAAATGGTTCAAAATTTTCTTTCAATACTTTCTGTAGTTTTAGAATTTTATTGAAGTCTTTATCAATATGTAAAGTCATATGAAAGACAAAATTGTCAGGGTTATATTTTTCCTGTGGAAATTTATTATAAAATATTCTTTGTAATTCTTTAATTTGACTATTTTCTTCTATTGATAAATATAAGCAATAACTTTCATTTTTTGCTTTCATAATCTTTACATCATCTATTTTTAACTGTATCTTATCGAATTCTATGCTTTCTACTATTTCTAACAGTTCACTTTGATTTTCTTTATTAGTAGCAAAAATAGTAAAGTGATATGGTAAATTATCTATTTCATATCTCTTCTTATCATTTATTCCATATGGAACTTTACAATTTTTCTCATTTACTGTACTCATTATATTTTCTATTTTACTTGTTTCTCTTTCATCAATAAAACTAATCAGAGTTATTCTATTATTTGTTTTTTCTAATCTTCTTAAATGGATTAAATAGTATGCTAGTCCAATCTGTAAAATCATAAATATTGCTGATAAACCAAACATATATCTAAGTCCAAGTCCATACATTATTCCACATAAGAACACACCTATTGCTTCAGCAAAAAGTTTGACTACATATCGTACATTTGAAAAAGCCAATTGCTGCTCACTTTTTATACGATTTATATATACTCCATCACATATATTCTCATATGCAGTAGAAATAAGTAATGACCATGTTATTGCTATTAGTGTTACTGTTATGTCATTAGATATAAATGCTATAACATACCACATAAACCTTATTCCAAACTTTATAGTAATTGTAATATAATCATTCTTGGGTGTTAAATATTTTAAAGCTAATATTCCTATACCATCTGCAACTAATCCAACAATCAATAAATAATTAGTAGCAATACTGTCTGAAAAAGAAAAATAGTTTGTTAGAGTTAACATTTTTAGTCCTAAGGCTGTTTTCATTGCAGTAGAGCCTATAAAATAATATAGTAAATATATTATCAATATTTTATCCTTTAATATATCATTTAATAACGATTTTTTTATTGGCTGTTTATTTTCTTTATGACTCAATCTTATACTCATCATTGTAATTATTGACATCACTAAAAATATATTGGATATTATAAGACATGCATTATAGTCTATCAATTTTCCTGCAATGCTTTTTCCAATAAAAAGTCCACCAAATAAAATACCTATATCTTTGAATAAATACTCAGTTAATTTTCTTTTACTAAATACTGTATCACTTTTTACTATACTAGTTATTAATGGATATATACTTGTTATGATTATATATCCCATTATTATATCTACTACTATTGATGTTTTAATAATTGCTTCTTGGTTAGTCCCATTCAAATTGTACAATAATAACATATTGATAAACTTTATTATTAAAATCCATGTTAATGAGTTTTTTAACTTATCTAGTTTTATGTACTTTCCAAATAACGCAACTCCTATAACACTTATAAGTGTTCCTATACTTAACATATTGCTTATCTGTGTTGCTGAAAAATTATTATCTTGCATCCAAAGTTGTCTAAAATTTTCCCATAATCCAATTGATATACTAAAAAATGCTAACATTATTAGTATCTTATTTTCGTCTTTTATCCTTTTCATTTTGCTTCGTTTGATTCCCCTATATATTTTCATTTTTTTGATATATTTTCTTTAAAAAATTCCATTATAAATTCAATGCTATTTTTATAATCTTCAATAATTTGATTTTGCGTAAATAAATTATATTCACTTATATTTTGATTATATTCTTTGCATTCTTCATTCAGGTGTTTTATAATTTTATTTATATCTTCTTTATTAAATGGTATTTCTTTTATTAATTTTATATCTTCTAGTAATCTATCTTCATATTTAGGAATTACATACTTTTCCTTTTTGACAATATAGTTCTTAAATATTTTAAAGTCGTTACGTTTTAATTCATTTCTTTCTTCTTTTCCACAGGCTATTTCATTTCCGTTATTTAGTTTAACTCCTATGCAATTTCCTTCGTTATCTTTAATTGTATATCTCAGAAATGCAAGTCGATTCCAATAATAATCTGTTAAAATATGTGTTATATATCCTAACACCATTGGATTATATAAATATTCCTTATAATTTTTCATAATCTTATCTATATTAGGTAGTTCTTCTTTATGTCCCTCTATCACTTGTATTTCAGAATAATGAGAAATATGATATGGTACATATACAGAAAAATCTTTTATCACATGCCTTTCAGCATCTGGAATAATATTTCCTATTAAAAAACTGTTTACATTTTTTATATTTATTTTTTCTATTATTTTGTTAGCTGTTGCTAAATGTACTATCCATGATGGCATAATTATTCTCCTTTTCTTATTACACTTTTAAAATTAAATTACAGTTCTTCATTTCTCATTAAATAATCATATAATAACATTATACATTAAAATTTTTAATTTTCAAATACTTATAGAAATAAATCGACCATTTTCCTGACCTCAGGAAAATGGTCTCTAATTTGAATAGTTAAACTTTTTAAGCTACACAAAAAAAGAAGTCCCTAACCCAAGACTCCTCTTTACAATTTGTTTATATTTAATCTCTCGCAAACTGCGAAACTATCCACTTTATAACATCTCCCTTTATTGCCAAGTACTCACTTCTGTCAAATTGCATATTAGCAATACAATATCTGCGATTAGCAATATGCGAGCAAAACATACATTCATGTAAGGAATTAGCATCTTGTATAAAAAACGAATTACTAATTTTAGAAGAGCAGATTACACTATAACTATTTGAACAACTACCTGAATCATCAACTCTTATGCAATAACTACAATTACCACTTCTTTGACATGCAAGAATATACTCTGAATCTCCACAACCATCTGAAAATATAACATTCTTACTCTTTCTACAATCTTGGCTTCTGTAAACATTTTCGCAGTTATAAATTGTATCACTTTTAGAGCAATTTACACTATCATAGATTCTCTCAGTTGTTGTATAGTTTATCTTATTCCATAAATTTAATATCTCATCAAGAGATTTTATCTCTTTTTTAGGTCTCATCCAGCCTTTATATTCATCATATTTTTGCATATTGTTTTGACTTATATACTGGTTTGAATTGATAGAAGATGCCCAAGTCTCCTTGCCATCTACTGCATCTATTACTCTGTTGGGAAGCTTGATGTCAAAAGCAAATTCTGATAGCACTTGCTCTATATTCATTTGACATTTTTGATTAAAAACGCCCATAAAAATTTCATCTAATACCATCTTGCATTGTTTATCATTCATTTTGAAAATTCACCCTCTTTCGTGAACTAGAATTTTTTGTCATTATATCTTTTAATGTACTTACTGTATTTAAACTAAATGGCTTTTTCTTTTCTTCTATGTTACCTTGTGCTTTCTTTTTTGTTGAAATCTTTTTTTCTCTTGGGCTAGGAACAAAATCAATTGTCCTGCCTTTGAAACTTGATAGCACTTTTCCATTCTTTCCAATTCTTGCAATACATTCTCTATCATTTAATTCTGATAGCATTTTCAGTCTTGTAATAATTGAATTCGTCACTGCCACTTCCATCTGCATATTTTTTTCTAAAACTATTGCATCGATTTTTGAAACTCTAAAAATAAAATAGTTTACAACATTAGTAAAAATTGCTTTTTGCAAATTTTCACTAATCTGTCCAAAATATTGTCCTGCTAAAATTAGTGAAAGATTATATTTTCTAGCCTCTGATAAAAATCTAGAAAGTATTGGATTTTCTATAACAGCTACCTCATCTATAACTAGAATAATATGTTCATTAAAACAATGGGACTGAACTAATCCCAGTATTTGCTGCATTGCAAATCCTGCTATTGTTTTTGTAATATTTAATCCCAAAGTCATCTGGTCTAATGATAAAATTGTAATAAAATTCTCATCAATTTCTTGCTTAATATCTTTTTTCATTTCAGTTCCTGCTAATGCTGGAAGTAGATACATTTCATCAATAAAAGCTATTATTGGTGCTATTGCTTCTTGATAAGATTTAGTTTTTAGTTCATTAAAATCCACCCTAAAAAATTCTATTATGCTAGGCTGAACAATATCTTCTACCTCTCTTATAACTTTATTTCTGTATTCTATTTCAATTAGTAGTTTCCTTAAGTTTACTAAATTAAACTCACCCTTTTCTAATAACAAATGAATGCTAAATCTAAGCACTCTCTCTAATTTAGAATTATATCTATCTGCAATAATATTTTTAAAAATTGACATTATCATTTCAGTCTCTGATAATATATCATCACAGTTATTTGCAAATAAATTTAAACTTGTATCATCTGATTTAAAATCTATTACATCTGCTCCCGCAAGTCCACCTATATCATCTTCTAAACTAGCATGTGGATCTATTACAACCACTTTATATTTTAATTTATTTTGACTGTTTTGAGATAATTTTTTTATCATAGAGCTTATCAGTTTCGATTTACCTGTGCCACTGGCACCTATCACAATTGAATGCTTGTCAAAATCGTAATTTTTATAACTTAGATACATTTCCTCTTGCAAATATGGAAATACATCTGCTTTTAATATTGCATTTTCTTTGTCACAGCTAAGCACATTTATAACCTTTTTTGTATCTAAATATTTTGCCTCGCTTTTTTGGTAGAAAAATCTTATGTGAGTACTAAAATCAACACTTATAAATTTGTATATCTCACTATTTCCAAATACTCTCCTTTTAATAATTTGGTCTTTCTCTTTTAGGTAAAAATGTGTTGTAGAAAAATAATTATCATATTTGTATGTAAAAAATGTAATCTTAATATCTGTTATTTTTTGTGAGTATCTAGTATCAAATTTATCATACACATCAAGTATTGTTTTGTAGCTTTTTGTAAGAGTATATGGCATTCCAAGCTTAGCATTCTCTATTAAAACCATATCAGATTTTTTTATTAAAAAATCCCCGAGTCCACCTAGTATTGTAGGTAGCATTCTTTTACTCTCTACAAAATATCTTATATAATTGTTTTCAATATGTATATGCAAATTCCAACTTCCTATTCTACCATTTATTTTTGAAATTTTTAATATTAGTTTAAGCCATTCTTCGCTTTTTACAAGTGGCGATGTTAAATATATTTCAAATACATTCTTTTTCATTTTTATCCCTCTTGCCAAGATTATATCAAATGAAAGCACAATAAAACTGACTTTTTTCTATCAAAAAAAGTCAGTTCTCTATTGGAATTAAAAAATCTGTAACTCCATCATAATAGTGCTCTATTTCTGGCAAGTCGCTAAAATTATATTTAGAGCTTGGTAAAAAGTCATAATAAAATGTTTCAGAGGCCTTTTGTATTTCTTTTGCTTCTTGCGAATCAATCTTTATCAATATCCAGCTACTCTTTGGAATTACCTTTTTAGCTAACCCTGGCATTTTATTATCATATAATATCCAATATGATTTTACAAATTTTCTTTCTCTATCTTTATATTCTACTAAACCATACTGCGCTTTTGTATACTGCTTTTGCATTTCTTTATGAAAACTTGGAGCATCTTTTCTTATATGACTATTGTCTGTTTCTTTACTTTTTCCATATAAAATCATTTGCTCTTGCCTAACTATTTTATATTCAATTTTTTTGTTAGGTACATCTGTTATTTCTTTAAAATGAATTTTTGCATATAATTGCAACTTTTCTGGATTATTCTTAACCTCGCTTGGTTTTATTCCATGAAACTTTTCAAAAGCTCTTGAAAAAGCAGTTGGATTATTATACCCATATTTTATTGCAATATCGATTACTTTTTCATCTTTTAAATATAATTCTTGTCCTGCTTCTGATAGTCTTCTATTTCTAATGTATTCTGTTACAGTTACATTGCTAAGTAAAGAAAATATCCTTTGAAAAGTATATTCGTTTACTCCTAACATTTTTGATAACTCTTTGTAATCAATCTGATCCTGCAAGTGATTTTCTACATATTCAATTACCTTATTTAATTCTACATATATATTCATTTTTCAAACACATACTTTCTTTATAATTTACATATTCTATTATACACCATTTTTATATTATAGAAAAGTCCCAAGCAGTTTTTGTGCTGCTTAGGACCTTTAATCTGTAGCTTATGGAAAGACCATTAGCTAACTTAATCAACCATAGTTATAAATCTTGCTCTTGTTGTAGATTTTAAAGCCTTTGCCTGTAAACTTAAGCGCGGAGCTTTCATCTACTACACTGCACTCGAATTCTCTTGCAGTGTTCTTGACAATGTTGGTTCCAATGATTTTGCCATCTGCCGGATCATAGATGGTGTTGTTAAAGAAGTCTATATTGCTCAAAGTCTGAGCGTTATACAGTATAACGTCATCATCATATTCAATCTGGTTTTTAGCAAATACCATAGTGCGGTATTTTCCGTTAGCCTTCTGGTAAACAAAGAGCCATTTTTTCGTCTGCTTATCATACTTGATAGCATACTCCTTGATTCTACCAGTATAGCTTACCTCAAAGTTGTAATCCGGTGTGGTGATAATTGCCTTTTTCGGATACATAGATGCAACCAGTACATTTCCGTCGTCTGAAACCGTAAGCAAAGGATTATATACCTGCCCTAAATAGTGAGGCATATTACCCGACTTAGTTACTGACAGCTTAACAAAATTATTTCCGTTATCAACGTAATAGATATCTCTATCTCTTACAAGATAATTAGTCTTGTGCATACGTTCAATTGTGGAAATCAGCTGGTCGCTTGCGTCGTAAACTTCAATGGTATCATCATCAGTCACATACACGACTTTTCCATCATTAGAGAAATCAACTCTCTTTCCTCGAGTAATTGCAAATTTCCGTCCAGTATCAAAGTGAACAGCGTAACCCTCTCGGTTGAGATAATGTATGCTACTTAAAATGTATGCACAGTCACCACCTGCAAATATAACAGTAACTTGCGGTCCATTTGCAGTTTGAGTAACCTTTGCCGCAACAGGAGCCATCTTGACCTTAGCATTCTCATTACACAGCGGGCATTCACTAAACTTAGAGTAGTAGTAAATGTCATGACTGCTACAATGCTTCATATTCCCGAGAAGCTCTTGAAGGTCAGGCGTGATGTCCATCCTCTTCCCTTGCTCGAAGATCTGGATAAAATCCTCTTCGAGTTTAGGAGACATCCATTTCCAACTACCAATACTTTTAGGAATCTTTATATCTCCCTTATGACTGCCTACAATGGAAAGCTTTCTTTTCATTCTCTCCAAAATTGAAATGTTCTTATCAGGAAGATACGTGCCTGCAAAAGGATGAATCTTTGCCAGCATATTGAAAGCGAGAACTGCAAAATTGTAATTCTCATTCTCTTCCGAGAATGCTATGCTTCCGTCAGCAGCGTAACTGTCAGGACATGTAAATAGCTCTGTATATGCGTCAGGATTAAATTTACCCTTTGCACCCCAGCTATCAACATCGATGAAGTAATCGCTCTTTCCACATACTTGGAAATTTTGGTCACTAACATCTCCTACAATAATTCCTGCTGAGTGTAATGCTCCAAGATGTGTTCCTAAGTTTGTTACAATTTGCAGTACATCTTGATTCGTAAACCTTGCGGTAACTAAGAATTTAGGTTTAGCAAGCATATGCAAATCTTCAGCATTCGCCAACTTTCTCATTGCATATCCTGCAAATTTACCGCCCACTGTAACTATTTCCTCAGGGCCAATAACATTTTTTGGAAGACTCCCCTTTATGGAAATAAAGTATTTGACCTTCTTTTCTTTCCTCGCCAAGTCCGTCTTAGCATTGAAAATCTTGAGCACTCTCTTTGCGTCATACTCATAGATTGCCGCCTCTCCGCCTTCGCCTAATTTCTTTAAGCTTTCAACGCGGCTCCGGCTTGCAAATGTAATTGCCATTTTCAAACCTCCTTAGAAGCAGATTGAAATATCATCATGGAACATTCCATATTTATTATTCCGATTGATGAGTTTTCCAATTTGAGGACCTTTTCCTTCTGACAAGAGCTCCATCAGTTTGTTTTTTTCGGTATCCAGAAGCTTTTCCGAATATCTCAAGCCATCGCTTGCCACGCCAACATTTGAATAGTCCGCTTTAGCAAAGCGAGAAACCTTGAAGCTTACCCCATCTTTATACTCGATTAAAGCTGACTTGTCTGTGATATAGTTGTAAACGTAGTAGCAAGGATATTCTCCATCATCAAGTTTGTCGAAAGTAATACCTTCTTCATTTTCCTTGATAATGTAACCGTCTCCACAGCTATATACCACAAACTCGTCATCTGTCTCAAGGCATACCAGAATGGTAAAACAGTAATTTTGAAAAATGAAAGATATGTCATCACACAATTCCAACATTTTTTTGAATATGCTGTCAACCACATCAATAAAGTTTTCCTCATTAACTGATTCACCTTTATCAATGCAATCTTTTACCTTTCTGGCAAAAAGCTGACCAAAAAGTCTTGTTCCAACCTCAGAATGTTTTCCTGAACCACAGCCATCCATAACAACTTTCATGTTCAGTAAGTTAAATGCAAAATCATGATTGTTCATATTGGCAAAGGTATGATCAGAGCCCATCTTACAAACGCAAAGAGGTTTTCTTTTGGGCTTTTGCTCCACCTGCCTCTCTGCAATTTGTTCAGTTTTTTCCTGAACTCTGCTTGCAGTTTCTGCAATAGCCTCAGCTTCTGCAGAATCATCCTTATCTACCTCAACAGCTTTTTCACTGTCAGTGGTATATACGGAATTTTTCTTAAAGAACCGATTGCTTAAATCTAAATTCATAGAGCTACCTCCAATAATAAGGAGAGGAACTGCAATGCAATCCCTCTCCAGCCTTTAGTTGTTGTCTTACTTACAAATTGTAAGCTTATACATCGAAGAAGCCAGCATCGCTGTTACCGCCTGCACCAGCACTTGCTCTTTTCGAAGCCGAAATAGCACTCTTGGATACAAGGTCTATTACCTTGCGGAGTTCGCTTTCATCATTGCTTACTTCCTTGACGTTCTGCGGTTTAACACCGATTTGATCGGCAACACCAAATGCATCCTGACCAAATGCGATAAACGCTACAGTGATTTCCTTAGATGTCAAATCCTGAACAGCCTGACGAGCATCACTTGCGCGATTTCTAGAACCGTTATCACATCCATCAGACAAGATTACCAAGCATGCCCGAGGACTTGTACCATTATTTCTAAGCTGGTCCATATAGTCCAACATACGCTGGCGTCTGTCAATGATAGCATCATACAGTCTAGTTATCCCACCTGCGGAATAATCAGTATTCAAATCCTCAGGTGCTACATAACCGCCAGTTACGATTGTAGACTCAAAAATGGTTTTACTTACCATCATCTCATCTGCCTGCTTTGAACCCGCAATTGCACTTTTGTAGTGTTCCAAGCACTCCTGCATCGCTTTCTCGTAAATGTCCATCGAGCCGCTGCCGTCGATGACAAAATCAACAAGCATAATGCTCGGAGCAATTACTTCATCTGCGTCCATATTCTCAGCATAGGTCTCATCAAGACCGTCAATTACGATGTTATCCAAATTCTCTTCATTCATTGTGTGTTCCTCCTCATGTTGTTAAAACTGAATATCCGTCGACTTTGCGAACTTGATTCCATAGGACTTTTTGAAGCTATCAAAAGCCGCAGCTGTGTCTGCTTCGTATCCAGGAATCGGAGAAGTACAATCCTCCAAGATTGTGATTTTCTGGGTAATGTCCGGACGATCCTTGAAATACTCCGCAATCTGGCGTACAGACTCCATAAGGCAATGACTCGCCGCCTCTCCTACAACGTAGATTTCGTTGAACTTCTCAATCGCCGTGAGAACCGGCGTGTTGATGAAGTTTTTCCTGTCGTACTCAGGCTTGATAATTCCGTACATCTCGCTAAGAGCATCTGTACCTTTCGGAATCATGGAAGTGCGGCTCTTGCGAGCTACAGAATGGAAATAAACCATCTTTGCAAACTCATTTTCAAGAGTTGCACCGTCTGTACCAGAAATGCAGTGATACGGCCAAATGCAAAGCTTTTTCTTACCCGAGCCAGCCTTCTCCAATTCCTTCAGATAATTGATGGACTCCAAAGGATTTTCGATGACCGGACGCCAAATGTTTTTAGCCACATCATCGCAGGTTATCACCGTATACGGTGCCGGATGGTCGCCAGCAGTGTTTGCCCACCAACAAGGATGGAAAATTTGCTGAGCGAAATGAGTGTCCAAACTGCACATAATCCTGGATAAGCCTGCCATGTTGTTGTAGATGAAGCGTGTTATCCGCTCCACATCGCCGATAGAACCGGGAACTGCCAAAGCACCGCCTTCGATGAAATCGTTCTGAACGTCAATGCACAAAAGCAGACGTCTCGGAGAATCATCTACTGCTGCGGAAAACCGCTCCTGCTCTGCCAATGCAAAGATTGCATTCATGTCCGCCTTGGAACGCTGACCAATATCGGTAACATTCACAATCTGTTCGTAATTCGTGTTCATGCAAATACCTCCTACACTAAAGTTGATTATTGTTTTTTTGCTAGTCATTTGACTGCTGTTTGCCTCCATATGTCTCGTACCCCCTTTGCTGTAATTAGAGACAACAGTTTTGAATGCAAAGCAATCATTATTGACAGTGACAATTATATCACAAATAATTTTAAATGTAAATAGTTATGTAAACATTTTTATATATTATTCATAAGTTTCCATTTTATATTATTAAAGGGGAAAGCACAAAAACTGCGCTTTCCCCAAAACTCAAATAATTTAGAAAATATTGCGGTTAAAATTTGCCGTTGTACACCCTCTTGGATTCACTTGCAACCAATTCTCTGATTTCATCAAAGGTTTGAGTGCTTACAAAATCACCATCCATAAAAACATCTTTTAGCATATTGCCTTTGATATCTTCAATTGTTTCAGATGTGAAATTGTCAATGAGTTTGTAGTCCCCATCTTCAAAAACAACAGCAACCATACCTTTTTGCGATTTCTTGAACTTGTCCGTATCTGTTGCCGGATCTTTATAAATTGCTTTAAATTCTCCGTCTATAATTTCGGCAGTTCCCTTAAGTGCAAAGCCCAAGGTATCACGTGTCATATACTGATATGTATATGAACCAATGCCCAAGCCAACGCTTACAGAAACAAATCCATTTTTCATCAAGCCCTCACATATTGCTATTGCTCTTTCAGGTGTAATGGAATCTCCATATACAGCACCAATGTGAGAGTCAAGCTCAATAAAACCCTTGTCGTTTTTGGTTCCGCCAAAAATTTCGAAAAGACGCTGAATCAGTCCCTTGTTTACAGTTCCAGCAAAGCCCTTCAAACGTTCGTCGATGTTCTCCTCATTTGCATCCTTATCTCCACAAATGATTTTAGTCGGATCACCTGAGTCCGGTCTAATGTTGACTTTACCATTACGCCGCATAATTGCTGCCTTTACCTCAGGATCTGTCAGAACATTGTCAACAAAATTCCACAAATTATAAGTATCTGCAACAAATGTTATAATTCCGCTCGGATACACTTCGGTAATCAGTCTCAAGAGAGCTTTTTTCTCTTCGCGACCATAAGACTCCATTACGCTGTGCTCTGTTGAAGGAGCATAAGCGATAACATCCGGCTTAGCATCATAATAGGCCATTAAATAATTCCTTGCAGGAATAGTTGCAGACCCTCCAAAACTAAGCAGGTGACCAGGCGTAGACCGATATGCTGCCTCCGGACTTCCCATGCCACGCATAGAAAAGTCACCACCCTGATTGAAAACTCTTCCCGGCTGATTACAGCCAGTGCGTTCAGCATAAGAGTCAAGAATTCTCCTATACTTATCTGCTATTGTAGCATCGGTCATAGGTTGCCAAATCAAGCAGGATATAACAGTCTCCAAGTATCCTGTAAACCAGAAAAACTCCGGCAGAGTGTTTTCAATGGTAAACATCGGTACCCCAATCGGTACAAATGTACCTTCTTTCAGAGCTTTAATCTTAATCGGTAAATAACCGAGCTTATGAAGCTTCTCAAAGTGAGAATAGTCGTAGTTCTTTACCATCTCAGGATTAGTTTTGCCAAATGTACCACTGAGGGCTTCTTTGATTTCCTCCATTACCACATCAAGCGGTCTTTCGAAGAAATCCTTCTGCCATTTCCAGTACAATGTTGCCAGTGCTCCTTGAAGTCCAAAGAATACTGCATGGGTTACCCCTTCAATCCGAGATTTTCTCGGTGTCCATGCTTCATATGTCCACTCGAGACCTGCCGGATACTGATCCTTATGACAGAATTTGTAACCATCTGTCAGCAAAGCAGGATTTTCAATCATTTGCTTAAACATAAAATAGTTCCTCCTTGTTAGTCATTGTACGCATACAGAGTTGCATCAACATCCATAAATTTAATTTTAGGATGCTCTTTGCACATGATAGACGTACTTGTGTACACTTTACTGATAGGTGAATCATCGGCAAGAAGCTTTCCTTCAAAGATTGTCTCTTCACAGTGAGAAACAACCAAGTAAACCTCACTTGCTCCCAAGTTTTTAAGGATACTTCCTGCCCAAGCAAAGGTTCCTCCCTTTGAGCAAAGATCATCAATGATAATACATTTTGCTCCAGGATTTACGGTTCCTTCCTTGATACGCATATCCTCGATGTTACCTGTTATAGGATTACGCTTTTTCTCAAAAATGCAGATATTTGCATAATCACTATCAGCATAACGCGCCGCAGCTCCCTTATCGGGAAATACAATAAAGTCGCCTTCTCCGAAGCCAATGTCTTCCTGTACTTTAGCAAGCCAATCCTTTACAGGATAAACAGCAGTTGCCCTTTCCAAAAGTTTCATTGTCTTATCAGAGTGCGGTTCCATTACGATGACCTCTGTGAAGCTCAGCCAATTGATAAAGTTCGTGACATACTGAAGTGTAAATAAGTCACCCTCAATCTTTCGGTCCATGCGACTATATGGCATATACCATATAAAAAGTGTGCACGAACCACCAAACTCATCAATGCGACCCTTCGCAAACATCAGCTCTACTAAATCAGCATCGCTGGTGTACTTGAACTCGAGAATGTTCTCCCCATCTATGATGGCATCCTCAAAGTCCTTGACTTTGGTCTCGTTGTTTGGATACCGCTCCGTAAGAATCTCTTTGCCGTTAAGTATGAGCATAAATCCAATACCTCCTAAAAATTATTTGTTTTGGTGATTTACAAGAAGATATTATTCTTCTCACATAATTACACAAAACTTGTCACAATTATATCACAGTTTACATAAGTTTGCAATAGTATTTTATGTTAGATTTGAACAATCTTCAGTTCCTACATTTTAAGATTGACATAATTCTAGTATTATGATACAATAAATCATAACTGTTTTTGATAAAGCTATAAGCAATTGCAGATGGCCTAAAAAACATGTTATTACTGTTAAATCATTGATTTTAAGGAGGTTTTTTCATCATGCTAAACTTTGGCTTTGTAAAGTGCGCTATTGCAACTTTCAATAGTGAACTTTCTAATCCTCAGGATGCAACAGCAAAAATGAAGGATTTGATAACCTACGCCGACTCCCGGAATGTTAAGGTATTAATATTCCCCGAACTTTCTTTGACTGGTTATACCTGTCAGGATCTTTTCGGTTATTCGCAACTTATGAAAGCATCTATGGGATACTTGAATGATCTTGTATTGTTCTCTAGTTCTCATGATGTTCTCTTTGTTGTCGGAGCACCTATAAATGTTTCTGATACATTGTATAACTGCGCGGTTGTCATTCATAAAGGGCAAATTCTTGGAGTTGTTCCGAAGCAATATCTTCCTAACTACGGCGAATTCTATGAAAAGCGGTGGTTTACGGCTTATACAGACACTTCAATAACATCTGTTAATCTATTGGGTGAAGATGTGCCTTTTGGCAATTTAATCTTTTCTTCATCTGTTGGTTATAGATTAGGAGTGGAAATCTGCGAAGATTTGTGGTCTGTTATTCCGCCCAGTTCTTATCTCGCATTAGCTGGCGCTAACATCATTGCAAACTTGTCTTCCAGTAATGAACTTGTTGGCAAGGATGATTATCGCAAGGAACTGATTAAAACACAAAGTTCCAGAACCATTTCAGCATATCTTTATATCTCTACGGGCTTTGCTGAATCTACAAGCGATTTGGTATTTGGAGGTAGTGGCTATGCTTTTGAAAACGGCAAAGAACTTGCATCACTTGATCGCTATCAGCTTTATGGTAATATAGAGATATTTGACGTCGATATTGAAGCTTTGACCAATGAGAGAGTTTCTAATAAGACCTTCAGCGATAGCAAGAGAAACTTAACCTCTTCTTATAGAGAGATTTCGTTTTCTCAGAAGGATTTTTATGATGCTCACTACATTCTTGACCGTAGCGTTAATAAACATCCTTTTGTTCCTACTTTGGATAATGATGCCCGTAGCAAAGTCTGCAAAGAGATCATTTCCATCCAGTCCACTGGCTTGGCACGAAGATTGTCCGCAATCAAGAACACGAAAGTTACAATTGGCATTTCTGGTGGTTTGGATTCAACTTTAGCACTGCTTGTATGCTATGATGCTTTTAAAAAGCTGAATCTTGACTTTTCCGGAATAATCGGAATCACAATGCCTGGTTTTGGTACAACTGACCGCACTTATAATAATGCTGTTAAATTGTGCAAAGAGTTAGGCATAACCTTACAGGAAATTCCTATCAAGGACTCTTGTATACAGCATTTCAAAGATATTGGTCATGATCCGAGCATTCACGACATTACATACGAAAATGTTCAAGCAAGGGTCAGAACCATGATTCTTATGAATATGGCAAACAAGCATCATGGCATTTTGATTGGCACTGGCGATTTGTCTGAACTGGTTTTAGGTTGGTGTACCTACAATGGAGATCACATGAGTATGTATGGAGTTAATTGCTCTATTCCCAAAACTCTTGTGAAATACATCATTGAGTTGTACGCTGTCGAAGCTGGCAAAGAAAATCCTGAGCTTAAGGATACATTATTGGATATTATAAATACTCCGATTAGTCCTGAGCTACTTCCGACTAATGGTAAAGAAATTGTTCAGAAAACGGAAAATACCGTTGGCCCTTATGAGGTCATTGACTTCTTTATCTACAATCTTTTGAGGAAGAGATTTTCTCGCAATAAGATTCTGTATTTGGCTACAATTGCTTTTTGGGGCACATATTCTGAGGATGAACTCTCTAAATATTACGACAATTTTATTTCGAGATTCTTCCGCAATCAATTTAAGAGAAATTGTATTCCTGATGGTCCAAAAGTCGGAACAGTGAGCGTTTCTCCCAGAGGCGACTTGAGAATGCCATCTGATGCAGATTCAAGCATTTGGTAATATCTTATCACTATCATAATAACAGTTTTAATAAAAGATGAGTGGGTGCATACCCACTCATCTTTTTAGCAATTTGTGATATAATCATCTTGTAAATCTCCATTGTTTAAAATATGTACATTTTCCTTTATCATTTATTGATATTTGAAAAATTCCATCTATTTCTTGTTTAGTGTTTGACTTTGTCATTGTCCTAGTCATCTGCCAATTTACTATACATTTTTCTTCATCAAATGCTATTATTTTAAATTCATATCTTATATCCTTTTGGTTATCAGCAACTACATTCCACAGATTTGTGACCTCTTCAAAATTTGCACATGGCTTATCTATTGGATTTTCATAGTACTCGACATTCTTTTCTAGCAGTTCTAATGTTTTTTTCCAATCTAACTCTTTCCATGTTTCCATAAACTCTTTTGTCCATCTTTCATATTTTTCCTTTAACATATCCGTCCTCACTTTCATAATTTCTATGCTAAAACTTTATATTTTAGCTGTATATATGAATTATGTAATACATTGGTTTCTATAAGTTCCAATGCTTTTAAGTTATTGAGTTCTTCAACTTTTGATATTGCTTTTCCATCAATTAAAGTACTGGTTGTTGCTCCACCTACTAATACTGGCGCTATTACAATATTGACATAATCAATTAGGTTTTCTCTTAAAAATTGGCAATTTAGTGTTCCACCAGATTGAATTGTAATTCTATCTACATCATAATCATTTTTTAAATCTTCCATCATTTTGGTTAAATTTATATTATCATAATAGATTATTTTTAGATTATCAAATTTATCTACTAATTTATATGCTGGATGATTCTTGTTATCTGTTACTAAAAATAATGTTTCAACCCAATTACATAAATACTCTACACCTTTTTCATTTAGGTGTGGTTTTCTGTCTATAATTATAAATCTGCATTCCATTTTCTGTGGCTTTTCTTTTCTTTCATTTATCCCTATCTTTGCCATAGTTCTTCCTGTATTTAAAGAATACCAATCTGTTGTTTTTTCAATTTCATAGTATTGGTGTAATCCCTCTTTTATTCCATCTATTTTACACCAATCTCTATCAACATCTAAATCATCACTATCTCCACTGTTTATTTTTCCATCTAATGACATTAACATGAATAATGTATTTATTGGTTTACTTCTCATAATCATTTTCTCCTTATATTAAATTAAGTACTGCCACACATTCTACATGTGCACTATAACAAAAATTATCTATTGGTGTTATTTCTTTGATATCATATATTTTCTCTAATTTTTGCAAATCTCTTGCAAGTGTTGCAGGATTACAACTTACATATATCACTCGCTCTGCCTTTATGTCTAATAGATTTTCTACTGTTTTATTGTCTAATCCCTTTCTTGGTGGGTCTACAAAAATTACATTAGGCTTAATATTTTTCTTTATCAATTCATCAAATGCTTTTTCTACATCTCCTAAAATAAACTCTGTATTTTGTACATTGTTAATCTTAGCATTCTCCTTAGCATTTTCTATTGCCGTATCTACTACTTCTATTCCATAAACCTTTTTAACAAATTCTGATGCAAAAATACCAATAGTTCCAATTCCACAATATAAATCACAAGCTATATCATCCTTTTTTAGATTAGCTTTTTCAATTGCTAAGTTATATATCTTTTCAGTCTGTACTGGGTTTACTTGATAAAATGAGTTAGGTGAAATCTTAAAAGTATAATCTCCTAGTTTATCTGTTATGTATCCATCTCCAAATATTATTCTATTTTCTCTTCCAAGCACTACATTGGTATTTACAGTATTTATATTGATAACGATAGTTTTTATTTGTGGAAAATTTTTTATTAGTTCTTGATAATCATAATCTTTATATCCATTAAGCACAAGTATGCACATTATTTCTTTGCTTGAAAAACCTTCTCTAATCATTATGTTTCTAAGAAGTCCTTTTCCAGTCTTTTCATCGTAAATTGTACCTCTCCATGTGTCTACAATAAATTTAGCAATATCTTGTGATGTCTTTGTTTGAATCATACATTCCTTTATTGGAATTATCTCATGACTTCTACTTGCAAATACACCGCACTTCTTTTTCTTTGCTTATTGGAAATATTGCTTTATTTCTATAATGCCATGGCTTTTCCATTCCAATTGCACTATTTACTTTTATTTTTTTGTTTAACATTTTGTCCATCAAGTTTTGAACTTTTTCTTGCTTAATTTTCAATGTTTCATCATATGAAATATGTCTTAAATCACATCCACCACATCTTTTAAATGTATCACAATCCGCTTCTATACGCTTTTCTGATTTTTCTATTATTTCTATTACTTTTGCAAAGGCATGCGTGGTTAAAACCTTGGTAATATGTATTTTACACTTTTCATTCTTTAGTGCTCCAATTACAAAAATGGTATAGCCATCTATCTTTGCTATACCCTCTCCGTCTGCTCCATAATCTATTATATCAACTATGTATTCTTCATTTTTCTTTATTGGTATTTCCACTTATTTCTCCTTTTCAATATTGCTATAAATCTTATATTTCACATAAGACAAAGTCACCCTTTTCAGTCTTTTTTACTCGTTTTCGCTCTAGTAATTCTTGTTGCATTGCCTCAAGCATAGTTTTTTTATCTATACCAAAAGTATTAGCAGTTTCACTTAAAGCTAAATCTCTATTGTATCCTTTCTCAATTAATTTTAATAAGTACATAATAATTGTACTATAAGCGTTTTCTTGATTCTTTTTCTCTATATTATCTATTGCTGCATCCATAACATTTGTCTTTAAATCTGGAATATCTAAATCTTTCTTCTTTTCATCACTCTTGTCACCTTTTTTTGGTAGAATTTTGTAGTACTTACAATTCTAATTTTGGAATTCATATTGATTTTTTTTAACATATTCATTCTCGTTCTTAAATAAATCATTCTTTTTAAAGCATCTCCCTCAAAATTTTTCTCTAAGTCACCACATTGAGCTATTATGTACAAACATGCATCTTGAGACAAATCTTCTTTATCAAGATTTTTACATTTTGAGTTATAACGTCTGCATATAGATTTACTTACTACTTTTGCGATATGTTGTATTGTTTTGACACCGAGTATTTTTAAATTCTTCTGAGATTTCTTGCTTATCTCCAATCCATAACTTGCCTTTCTCCTCTAATACATTTTTATATTCTTCAAAGCCAAAAAATCTAGCATTTCCTAATATATAATCAAAGAAATTTTGTTGTGATATGTTATTTTCTTGACATATCTTATCAATTTCTTCCTTAGAATAATATCTACCTCTTTTTATCTTTTCATTTAATATTTCAGATATTAAAAATATTTCTGTATCCTTTATAATTGTTTTATAATATGGATTAGATTTTATAAAATGATAAGCATCATTAGTAACTCCTAATATGTATAATAATTCCTTTAACAATAGATTATATTTCTTTTGTAACTGTTCTATTTCTAAAAGTGATATTCTATATCCTTCTGATAACTTTTCATTCTTAAATATCATATCTCTAATTGTTTTTAGCTCTTGTGGAGTCTTTGCCTTATAATCAGCTTTTAATATATAAGCCATCATTTGTGGATTTACTTTAATATTATAGTATTGATTACTTGTTATTCCTAAAATATTTATTGCTAATATTCTTTCATTAACATTATATTTATCTGAAATTTGTTGCAACATACTATAATTCATCCCATCAAAAGGCTCTAGTCTTTCTGCCTGAACAATTTCACTTTTTAATTCCATTAACTTTTCATTTGAATAATAATTAGGTAATATTATTGCATTTCTATTAGGATAGCATCTTAGATGATAATAAGAATTAGATGTTAGTTTAAATATATCCATAGCGAGTTTTTTCTCTTCAATACCAACTTTACTTGATATCATGATAAGTGTTTGATAATTTATTAAATCTAACGGTTTTAAATGAAATTCTTTTAAAATATGATTTCTTTTTTCTATAATATCAGTATCTTCATTTTCTTCATTACTTTCAATATCTTTGTTTAAAATTATAGCAAAAGCCTTAGGGTTTCTTCTTATTTCTCTAAAAGAATATTCTGAAATTTTGAATACATATATCGCCAATATATTTTCTCTCATGTTATATTTAGGTGCTATTTGCTGTAATTTTATATAATTTATTTTATCACGAGCTATTAAATTTTCTCTTTTCAATATAGTATCTCTTAATGCAATAGCATCTTCTATCATTTTAGGAATTTCACTTTTAAATATTATAATATTTTTAGCATTTGAGCTTTTGCCTACCAAGCCCCTATAAGCTGGTTGAGAAACTCCAAAAATATTTATAGCCAGTATTCGTGGTGCAAGTTCATATTTTTTAGCTATTTCCAATAATCTATCATAGGATATTTTATCTCCTGGTAATAGTTTTTCATTTTCTTTTATTTGCCTTTTTAAATCTACAATGTTTATTACATCCAAATTATTACTACCTCTTATTTTATTATATCTTCACCATCCCTTTTCTTAAGTCCATTTATAATATACTATTCCTTCTTATCCTTGCCTTGTAATTCATCTATTTTCTTATCTTCTTCTTTTAGTCTATTGTCGCTTATTTGATCCATATATCCATTTAAATCAAATTGATTTAGAAGTTCGTCCATCTCACCATCTATATCAATTCCTAAATCTTTTAAAAATTTTTGTTTCATAAAAAATCCTTTCTTGCCCTTATAAAACGATATATTGTATATTTATATCAATTCGCACTGGTTCCTAAGACCAACGCTATATATTCTCTAACTATCATACTTTATTTTTGAATTTTTTTCAAGTTATTTTGCTAAATCTGTTGACAAAATCTATTTAAAAGTGTATTATAAATATTGTTCATACATAATATGCGGATGTGGCGGAATTGGCAGACGCGCTGGTCTTAGGAACCAGTGTCAACGACGTGGGGGTTCAAGTCCCTTCATCCGCACCAGTTAACAAAAAGTCTACAAGTAGCTTAAATACTAAATTGTAGGCTTTTATTTTTTTGTTTTAGTGCAATTTTACTGCAATAGCATTTTTTATAGTCATTGTGCTTTTAAATATACATGCTTTGATTAGTGTCATATTTACAGCAATTTGAAAAATATTATATTTTCTAACATTTTAAAATTATTATTAGTTATTATAACAAATAGCATAATATCACATTTTTTGTAAATAATAATATTATATAAAGATATTGTATTGACATTGTATTTATATATGTGTTATAATTTTATTATTGAGAAAGGAGTGATATTTATGGCTCAAACATTAGTTAATTTTAGAATAGATGAAACAACTAAAAAACAAATGGAACAAATATGTAGTGAATTAGGAATAACAATGTCTACTGCATTTAATATATTTGCTAAAAAAGTAATCCGTGAAAAAAGAATACCTTTTGATGTTTCTCTTGACCCATTTTATTCTGAAAGCAATATGAAAGCATTATCTAAATCCATAAAAGAATTAGAAGAAGGCAACGTAGTTATAAAATCAATGGAAGAATTAGAGGCGATGACAAATGAATAATTTATCATTTACAAATAGTGCTTGGCAAGAATATTGCTATTGGCAGGTACAAGATAAAAAGACACTTAAAAGAATAAATCTATTACTAGCAGATATTCAAAGAAATAGTTTTGAACGGACTAGGAAAGCCAGAGCCTTTAAAAGAAAATTTAAGTGGCTATTGGAGCAGAAGAATTGATGAATCTAATAGATTGGTTTATAGAATATTTAATGACCAAGTAGAAATCATACAATGTAAGGGACATTATAACGACTAACATATTTTATACTGCTATTGGTGTTCTTATATCTAGGTTACTATTTAAATGCTTATCAAAATCCAAATTCTTTTTATGAAGATATTGAAACGTGTATAAAATCAGAAACATTATATAATTTTATTATCAATTTAAGAAGTAAAGGTATTAAAATGTATTGCTTATCAGGAATGAATTTTTCATTTAATTTGAAAGCAAAACAATCATTTATTAATAAACATTATGGTGATGATATTGAAGTTATATTTACTGCTTCTCAAGAATTAAAGGTTGATGGCGTAAAAATAATTCAAAGACTTAATGATTGTAAATTAGAAGAAATATTATTTATAGACGATAGGCAAAATGTTATTGATATTCTAAAGAATAATGGAATAAATTCAATTCTTGTAGATAATATAGAAAGTTAGATGAAAACTTACATGTAATAGAATTAAATCTCAAGTTATCTTGGAAGTTTTTATTGACAGAAATAATATGAGTTGATATAATTACCAAAATATGAAAGGAATTAATAAAATGAAAAAAATATTATTAAGTATTATTATAATTGTTTTAATTATTAGTATACTTCAGGCAATACCAACTACAACAAAAGCAAGTTTATCTACAAGAAAATTAAATGCTCCAATGCAACTAAGTGAGAAAGGTTCTATTCTAGGAGATGTAGATCAAAGTGGAAAAGTAGATGCTCAAGATGCTGTTATGATTTTAAAATATGTAGCACACAATATTGATCTTTCCAAAGAAGCTCTAAAGGTAGCTAATACAGATGGCATTGGATCGGTTGATGCACAAGATGCGGTTATGATTTTAAAATTTGTTGCACATAATATAACAGATTTTTCAAAGCCATCAACAGATCCTTCCAATGTAACATTAGGAGAAAAAAATGCACTTATAGCTGCTAAAGAATATTTAAACATTATGGCTTTTTCAAGAAATGCATTGAAAGAACAACTCGTTAAATATGATAAATGCACAGATAAGGAAGCAGAATATGCTGTAAATAATTGTGGAGCGAATTGGGATGAGCAGGCTTTAAAGTGTGCAAAAGAATATTTAGCTATTTCTCCATTTTCAAAGTCTGAATTAAAAGAACAACTTAAATTTGTTAAATTTACTAATAGTCAAGCTGAATACGCTGTAAATAATTGCGGAGCAAATTGGAATGAGCAAGCTGTTAAAAGTGCAAAAATATATTTAAGTATTACTAATTTTTCAAAGCGAAGTTTAATAGAACAGTTATTATTTGAAGGCTTTACACAAGAACAAGCTGAATATGCTGTGAAAGCAGTTGGATTATAATTTTAAGGATGTTACAAAGTATGCAAAGTTAATATATTATACGCAAAACACCCCGAGTGGAATTTCACTCGGGGTGTTTGTTGTGTTTTGGGTCTTTAACCTTCGGTTATCTCGATAATTTCGCCGTCGATGTACCTGCAGAAGTGACCATTTTCGCTGATGTACGGTGACATGTAGCCATAATCACTAAGTTTGAATATGTAGTATATAACATACGTATTAGTGTCATACGACAAACATTTGGAATCATCAATCGTTTTAAAATTGTCATAAAAATTTGCGATATTAGTTCCATAATTGTAGACATGGTCTGTTTCTGTGTCTGTGTCACCGGTGCAGCTAGTGCCGATTATAGGCAATATTATTGCCGCCAGTATCGCCACTATCGCCAACGCTCCAATCACCTTAAGCCAAAAACACCGATCATTCATAAGTATTTCCTCCTGTTGTAAAAATTCAGATTCATGAACACTGTCATGTATTTATAATTATAGCATACTTTGCATATTATGTAAAGTATGCTAATTTTGTATTGTGTGTATGCTTTATAATAAGCTTTATATTTATAATATTTTTTATTATAAATGCATAATTATATATTGTAATTTTTGGTAAATTAATGTATAATATTTCCATATGAAGGATAATATAAATTTGTTTAAATTAAATATTGATAAAATTATAGTAAACAAGCAAATAGTAAAAGTTGGAGAATTAACTCAAGAACAAATAGATACATTAAATATTGATATGAAGCCACGAAATATAAAGTTTGCTTATGATAGAATTTCACATTGTGAAAAACATAAGAGTGATTTCATAAATATAGAATCTTATAACTATAGTATGCAGAATATACCACAAATCATAAACAGACCAGACTACATAGGATATAATCCACAAAATAATAGTATTGAATATATTAAACAATTAGGCGACTTGACTCTTGTGGCAATACGTCTTAAACAACAAGGTGATTTATTTTTGCGTAGTATTTATCCCATAAGTAAAAGTAAATTAGAAAATGGTATAAAAAGAAATAGAATACAAAAATATAAGAGAGATTTATAAAATCTCTCTTATTTTGGTTATTTAGTAGGACGGCGTACCCTACATCTCTTTTCAGACCATCACTGGCGTGGCAGCTGCCTCATATTCTGCCCTTAAATAACCTTTATATATTATATGTATTTACTATGCTGTTATTCAATATATTACCATATTTAAACTTATATGTCAATACAATTTATCCAATAATTACAGCATATTTTCTTTTTTAGAAATTATATAAGAAACAGCCCAAATATTATCCACTTTATTAAATCTGAGCTATTTCTTATTATTTTTATTTCTCTAACAATTTTTCCATCGTATACCAAGCAAGCTCTGCACATTTTACTCTAGCAGGCATATTAGCTATATTTTTAAGGGCTCTCGCATCTTCTATTTGTTCTAGTTCTTCTTCTGAGACCTCTTCCCTTTTTATCATTCTTAAAAATATATCTATAAGTTTTAGTGCTTCTTCTTTTGTCTTACCTTTTAATAAATCAATCATAATTGATGTAGATGCCTGAGATATTGCGCATCCATGCCCTGTAAAACTTAAATCTTCTATAATGTTGCCATTCATTTTTATTTCAATTGTTATATCATCACCGCAGCTTGGATTGTGTCCATGTTCTGTATCACTTGCACCATCTAATTTATGCTTGTTGTATGTGTTTACACTGTGTTCCATTATTATATCAGTATATATTGAATCTAAATCGTCCATATAATTTTCCCTCTCTATTTAATCCATTTTGCAAACATATCTCTAGTCTTGATTAAAGCCTGCACTAATCTATCAATGTCTTCCTTTGTATTATAGATATATAAACTTGCTCTACAGGTTGAATCAATTCCCATATACCTTAGTAATGGTTGTGCACAATGATTTCCTGAGCGAATGCAAACATTTTGGCTATCAAGCACACTTGCAACATCATGTGGATGTACTCCATTTACATTAAATGAAATAACACCTGCATGAGTTTCTACATTTTTAGTACCATATATCGTTACAAAATCTAATTTTTGAAGTTTATCTAAGGCATATATTGTTAAGTTCTTTTCAATCTTTTCTATATTATCCATTCCAACTTTGTTTAGATAATCAATCGCTGCTGATAAACCTACTGCCCCACCTACATTTTGAGTACCTGCTTCAAACTTTGTTGGAGTTGGTGCAAAAGTAGTTTTTTGTTCATATACATATTCAATCATATCTCCACCAAATAAAAATGGAACCATTTGATCGAGTATATTTTTCTTTCCATATAATACACCAATACCTAATGGAGATAACATTTTATGTCCTGAAAATACTAGAAAATCAGCATCCAAATCTTGCACGTCAACTTTCATATGTGGCACACTTTGTGATGCATCAACAACTACAATTGCCCCCACACTGTGAGCTCTTTTTACTATTTCCTTTACTGGATTTATTGTACCAAGTACATTTGAAACATGCGTAATTCCAACAATTTTAACTCCTGGAACAATCCTTTTATATATTTCATCATTAGTAATCCTACCTTCGCTATTTGTATACATATATTCCAAACTAGCACCTGTTCGCCTTGCAACATTTTGCCATGGAACAAGATTCGAATGATGTTCCATGATTGATAAAACTATTTTGTCTTGCCTTTTTATATTTTCCAAACCATAACTATATGCAACTAAATTTAAGCTTTCAGTTGCATTTCTTGTAAACACAATTTCGTCTGGCATTTTTGCGTTTATGAAATTAGCTACTTTTTTTCTCGCTTCATCATAAACCTCAGTAGCCCTTATGCTTAGTTTATATGCACCTCTATGTGGGTTAGCATTATCATTTTTGTAATATCTATTTACTGCATCTATGACTTGCACTGGCTTTTGAGTCGTTGCAGCGCTATCTAAATAAGCAATATTCTGATTATTTAATATTGGAAAATCTTTTCGAATTTCGTAGTTTGTCATCTTTTCTCCTTTTTCAACCAAGGGGATGGGCCTTGATTTACTCCTCATAATATTTCTAAATTTTTTCTATAATTTCCTTTTGTAATTCTTCATCTTTAATTTCTCTTATTATATTACTAAAATTGGCTTTAACAATTAGCTTTTTAGCATCTTCATAAGATATACCTTTTGTCATTATATAAAATAACTTTGCCTCATCTATTTTACCTGATGATACTCCATGCTCACCTTCTACATCTTCTTCATGGCAAAGTAACATTGGAAGTGATTTAGATTTAGCACTTTCAGATAGTATCATACAGTTTTCATTTTCTATTCCTTTAGCCTTCGTACACCCTTTTTTAAAATCTATTGTTCCTTTGAAGTTCTTGTAAGAGCTATCATTCAATGCTCCCTGAGTTTCAATATTGCATATTGCATTTTCGCCTACAATATCTATATTATAGTTTATGTCGATTGTATCGTTATTGTTTCCTAAATAAATTGTTTTCAAATTATTTTCTGCAAAATCTCCTTCTATCTTTGAATAATAATTCGATATCTTCTTATCTCCGCCAAAATCAACAATTATATGTTCTAACTTAGCACTTGCCTCTATTTTATTTTCAATAGCAATAAAACTCTCTGATTCTTGTATTAACATATTAGCAATGGTTATGCTACATTTAGAATTTTCTTTTAAAATAGTCTCTTGCTTTAAGTAATGAAAACATTTACTCTCATTAGTATTATATTTCAATATAAAATCAGCTTCCGAATTTTTCTCCATAACAATTTTGATATTATCAATTAAAACACTATTTTCTTCATCTAAGTCAAAGTCTAATATTATTGGCTTCTCTATATTTACACCCTCTGGTACAGTTAATGTTATGCCATAATTTTTATTAAGTTCTAGTCCTATTTTTGTAGTTATTTTTTTCTTTGACACACCCATAAATAGGTCACTCATTTTAAAGCTGTCACTTTCATATGATATAATCATACAATTATTAAATTCTCTGATTTCAGGAATTTCTATGTCTAATGTTATGTCATTTATTCCAAAATTCTTGGCCGTTCTAACTGGCGTATCGTTTAAAGTCATTTTTTCCATCTTTTCTCCTCTTTAATTTGTCCAACTACAAAGACCTGTCCCTCTGGTCGACCAAAAGGCCCGTCCCCTTGGTTGAATTATCCTATGCTTCCGTCTAGTTCCAAATTGATTAAGTTGTTCATTTCTACCGCATATTCGACTGGAAGTGCCTTTGATATTGGGTCTGCAAATCCTCTAACAATCATTGCCTTTGCTTCTTCTTCTGATATGCCTCTTGACATCAAATAAAATATTGCTTGGTCTGATATTTTTCCAATCTTCGCTTCATGTGAAAATTCTACTTCGTCGGTTTCTATATTATTTACTGGTATTGTGTCAGATCGAGATTCGCTATCAAGCATAAGTGATTCACACGATACAGTTACTTTAGAGTCTTTAGCAATTGGTCTAACCCATACATTACTTCTAAATGTACATGCTCCACCAGATTTTGAAATCGATTTTGAGTTTACAACTGATGAAGTATTAGGCGCATTATGAACTATCTTAAGTCCTGTGTCTAAATCTTGTCCTTTTCCTGCAAATGATATTCCTGTAAATTCACATATCGCATTTTCTCCATTCAAAATGCTCATTGGATATAACATTGAAATCTTAGATCCAAATGATCCTGTAACCCATTCAATTTTTCCGTTTTTTCCAACTATTGCTTTCTTCGTATTAAGGTTCATCATGTTTTTTGACCAGTTCTCTATTGTTGAATATCTAAGGTAACTATTATCTTTTACAAATAATTCTACACATCCTGCATGCAAATTTATTTCATTATATTTTGGAGCTGAACAACCTTCAATAAATTGCAAGCTAGCGCCCTCATCAACAATTATTAGTGTATGCTCAAATTGTCCTGCTCCTGGTGCATTTAATCTAAAATATGATTGTAGCGGGATGTCCACTTTTATTCCTTTTGGAACATAGACAAAAGAACCACCTGACCATACCGCATAATGAAGCGCTATAAACTTGTGGTCTGTAATAGGCACACATTTAGTAAAATACTCTCTTACTAAATCAGGATATTCTTTGACCGCCGTGTCAAAATCAGTATATATTACTCCTTGTTTTACAAGTTCTTCTTTTATACTATGATAAACTATCTCTGAGTCATATTGAGCTCCAACTCCCGCTAAAGATGTCTTTTCTGCTTCTGGTATTCCTAATGCATCAAATGTATTTTTTATATCATCTGGCACATCATCCCAAGTTTTTTTCATATCAGATTTAGGTTTTACATATGTTGCAATTTTACTCATGTGTAATTCGCTTAAATCTGGTCCCCATGTTGGCATGTCTAATTTGTCATATGTCTCTAATGCATTTAATCTTATATCTAACATCCAATCTGGCTCGTCTTTTCTCCTAGATATATCTCGTATGACATCTTCAGTTAATCCTATTGTTTTATAACTGTATTCATCTTTATTTTTTATATTGTAGATGTTTCTGTCCATCTCTTCTATTTTAGTTTTAGGCATTACCTTTCTCCTTTTTACTCAGTTCAACCAATAGGGACGTGCACTTTTGGTCGATGTTATGTAACCTGTCCCAAATGGTCAACCAAAAGTGCGCGTCCCCTATGGTTTCCCCTATGGTTTCCCCTATGGTTGAAAATTAAATAAACTTAGAATAACCTTCCTTCTCAATTTCTTCTGCTAAACTGCTATCCCCTGTTTTAACAATCTTTCCATCTACAAGAATGTGCACAAAATCAACTTTTATGTTTTCCAAAATCTTTGTTCCATGAGTTATTATAAGCACTGCGTTTTCATCATTTTTGTACATGCTAATTCCTTTAGATACTGTTTTAATTGCATCAACATCTAGTCCAGAATCAGTCTCATCAAGTATTGCAAGTTTTGGATTTAATGTAAGCATTTGTAAAATTTCAAGTTTCTTTTTTTCTCCACCTGAAAAACCTACATTTAAATCACGAACCGAATATGATGGATTCATATCAAGTTTTTTCATGTTTTCTTCAAGCTCATTTTTGAAAGCTAATATTTTAATAGGTTCTCCTGTTTTAGCACATTTAGCTGTCTTTAAAAAATTAGTAACAGATATCCCAGGCACTTCTTCTGGAGTCTGAAATGACATAAAGATTCCTTTTTTAGCTCTTTCATCTGTTTTTAAACTATTTATATTTTCTCCTTCAAAGCATATATCTCCACTTGTAATCTTATACTGTGGATTACTTAAGATTATATTTGCTAAAGTTGACTTTCCTGCGCCATTTGGTCCCATTATTACATGTACTTCACCTTTATTTATCTTTAAATTAAGACCTTTTAAAATCCCTTTATCTCCAGCACATGCAAACAAATTGTTTATATTTAATAATTCCATAAAAGTATCCCTTCCTAATAGTATTTAATTTATATAATTTTATAATTTTTCGCGTGATGTTAGATTAGTCTAACATTATAATATTACCATTTTACCACTGTTTTGTCAATAATATTCTTTAAATAAACATAAAATAAAAATGCTGACAGTGATCCTCTTTTAATAGAGTTTTACCATCAGCAAATTAGGGAAATTTAGAAACTTTCAAAAGATAATCTCGCATTAGGTTTGTCTATTATACCTAAAGCTATAGCCCCTTTGTCCAACGCTACTAACTTTTTCGGCAGTTATGCCATAGTCCTTCGCTATTTTGGCTGCCTCCCTTACCATTGCATAATTAAACTTTGACGGTATTTCCGATGTCTCATAAATGCAAATTATACTTGTTTGGCAACAATAGTCCTTCTTGTTTCGTTCAAACCAAGGAATTAAATATTCTTCGATAAATTTCTTTGCACCTTCTGTTATAGGTTCATCAATTTTTCTCCGAATCTTATCCTTTTCATCTAATGTCATATGCTTTTCCCCCTTAAGTATTTTCGCTATAGTTATAAGCGAATTATTTTGCCTAGCACATATAAAATGCACTTAGATGTTATCTATGATATCACACCTCTTTAGTATTGTAAAGCTTTATACAACATATAAATAAAATTACAATTCCAAAAGTAGAAATTATTGCAGAAATTTTCATAGAGGCTGATCCTTCATATGAAATTTTTACATCTCCATTTATCAATTCCTCTGTTATATCAATTTGCAAGAATCCTTTATCTGACTCTGTTATCTTTAACTTTGTATCTCCCATTCTGGCTGTATAGCCAATATAATAAATGTATGGCAATTCTATTTTTCCATAGCCTTTTATTTTAAAAGAACAATTAGTCCCATTCTTTTGGTAATCTGTAATCTCGGCATTTCCATCTAATATAATAGGCAAGTCTTCTCTACTTTCTATATAACTTCTATTTTGAAATGCTTTACTTGGAAGATATTCAAAACTAGCACATCCTGCATGAACTCTTCCCGTTCTTTCTGTTACAGGTACTCCTTGAATTAAAGTTTCTTCATCAATATATCTATCACCAAAATCAATATTTTTAACTATTGGTATTAACAAATCAGCCATTACCATTACAATAATTATCATAAATACCATATTAGATTTCTTAAATGATAGTCCCCAGTTTAAGCTTGCAATGACGCTTAAGAAAAATGATGAGAATTCTAATAATCTAAATGAAAATTGCATCATTGTCATAAAGCTTGGAAATTTCTCAAATGGTACAAAATCCATTGTTAATATTACGCATAAAATTCCTGTTACTAAAAAGAAAAAATATGATATCTTATTTTCTATTTTCTTATTTCTAATCATAAGTGGAGTAAGCAACAATCCTGCTATCACAGGAATGCCAATAAAATATGCCATTCTATTTTCTTTAATAAATAAAAGTTCTAGCGGACTTACTTTACATCCAATTAAGACATTTTCTCTTAACATATGGCTACTTTTAAATACTTCATATTCACATGATAATTTGCTTTCTATAAGTGGTACAGTGTAAAAAGCTGTAACTAATAAGGCTAGTCCTAGGTTGCTTGCTAATTCTATTATTTGCTTTTTCTTTATCTTTTTTATATTAAAAATAACATAGATTGCACAAATTATTGCTAGATAAAATGTAATAAGTGTATGTGATAGCACTATTCCGGATTACACCAATTGAAAGGATGTAGCTTTTCTTTTCGTCATTTATTATGCTGTATAAACCATTAAATACAATTGGTATAAATATAAATGATGCAAGTTCAGCAACTGCTACTCTTATATACATATCATTTAGTCTATATGGTGCAAAAATATAAAGACATGCCCCCAATAATGCAATTACATTTTTTCTTTCATCTGTAATGTCTGTTCTCTTTTTTAGAATCTTTTTCATAAAGAAATACATTGCATATCCAGATAAAATCGATGTGCAAAACATAAATAGCTTTATACAATTTTCAAAAGAAAAACCAAAAATTCTAAATATTAATGGTACATAACTTGTAAGTGGGCTATAAAATAGATTCCACGAATATCCAAATCCATTACATAAATTCTGCATAATGGCTGGAAATATTAGTCCTTTTTCTTCTATAGATTGAATACTTCCAATTAGTCTATAAATGTGCTGAATTCCATCATCATATTGTGCGTTAAATTTAAGTAAAGGAAGTCCTACAAATATAGAAGCTATCAATATACATATTAAAGTTATAATTTTCTCTTTCTTATTTTTCAAATTTTACTCCTTAAATCTCTTAAACCAAAGGGGACGCGTACTTTTGGTTGATATTATGTAGACTGTCCCTTTTGGTCAACCAAAAGTGCGCGTCCCCTTTGGTTGATTACTGCTATTAGACCTATTATAGATATTACATAACCAACTTTCTCTAAAACAGTTCCAGTATATTTTATAGTTACATCTCCGCTTTCTTGTATATCTGCACATAAAAATCCATTATCTGACTCATATGTTTTGATATTTTTTCCATTTAATTTAACTGTATAACCATGATAATAAATATATGGAAATTCTAATGTTGACTTTTCTAAGGTTGTTACAGTTAAGCTATCCATTAAATCATCTTTATTTTCATTATTGATAACAGCCACTCCGTTTACTACATATGTTCTATTCTCTCTATTTTCAATATATGAAATATTTTTACCTGCTTTTAGTGGTAAATACTCTCTATTAATTTGATATGGTCCAATCTTTTCACTATTTATAATACTGTTTTCAAAATTTATATCTCTCTTGTATCCCTGTGAACCTTCTTCAGGCATATACCTCTTTACTCCAAACCAACTACATACAAATATTACAATCATTGTAATTACTGGTATTATTTTTCTATTATCCTTTATCATTTCTGCTATTATAACAATATTTACAGCACATATGTATGAAATAAAAAATATAAAAAATCCATTTAATCTCCATGCAAATTGTATAATTGTAAGCAAGTTTGGTGCTAATATCCATGGAAATAGTTTTGTGTCCATATAAAGTACAAGTAATGCTAATACTAAAAAATCTGCATAGGTATTAAATTTTTTCGTTCTCTTGAATGCAAATGGAGTCAATACTATCCCAAATGTGATAACTATTCCAAAAGAAAATATAAATTCATTTTTTGAAAATTCAGATGAAAACCACTCTTTAAGTCCTATGCAAGTAGAATATACATCTGATCCTGTGGCACCCATTGATTCGGCATCAAATATTGTATAATCTCCATATATCTTATGTTCCATAAGTGGTATCAAATAAAATGCAGTTAATACTAAAATTATTAAAACATCTTTAACAATATTTTTTATAATTTTGGCGTTTTTTACTTTACTAAAATTACATAGTAAATATGTTACAGCAAAAATTGCCACATATATAGTCGTTATTGTATGTGATAATATTAATCCGTACAGCTCCAATAATTATATATAGATTTGCTTTTTCTTTGTCATTTATAAGCTTGTACAAGCCTCTAAATACTAGTGGTATGAATATAAATGCTGTGTATTCTCCTACTGCAGTTCTTGCATATATATCAGTAAGTTTATATGGTGCAGCAATATAGATTAAAGATGCAAGAAGTGCTGTGAATTTTGTGACATTGAATGCTTTTAATTTTTGAGAATCTGTTGTTATCTCTAACACAAAATTATGCATAGTTATTCCTGATATAGCAACAGTAATTAGCGTAAAAATCTTTAACGCCCATATTCCTGATCCAGTTATAAATGATATAAGCACTGGAATATATGTTGTAAGAATTCCATAAAAAATATTAAGTGCATATCCAAATCCCATCATATGCTTCGCACTTATAAAGTTTGGAAATACTCCATCTAATATTATCTGTTTTACTGATACAATTCTCCCTATATGTATTCTTGCTTCATTATACTCTGACATATTCATTGCAAATAATGGAATACAAATTATTATTGATAAAATTGTTATAATTATATATGGAAAAAATTTATTATCAATTATTTTTTTTACAGCTTTCATTGGTTCTCCTTGTATTTTATTTGAATTAACAATAATAAGGCTTGATACTATAAGCATTGCTACTTAAATTCAATCAAGCCTTATTTTTATATTATTCATTTTCTATAACCATTATCGGTTTGCTAACTTGCTTTGTTTCTTCATCATTTGGTACAATATTTTCTACAACTCTATTACCTTTAACATATTTTATTGTTGATTCTATTTCATTTTTAAGTGAAGTTCTTTTTACTAATTTTATCATTACATTAAACACGCAAGCTATAATTAGTACAAAGAAAAGTACCTTTTTCCAAACCTTCCCTAACATATCTCTTTCCTCTTTTCTTACGTAACTATTATATTTAATTTAGGGAAATTTGTCAATGCTAACAAAGTAATTTCATTTAAAAATCTATGCCTCATCCACACAATCTTCGAATTGTGAATTATATAATTTAGCATATTCTCCATTTTTAGCTAATAGTTCTTCATGGTTTCCTTGCTCTACTATATCACCATGTTGCATTACTAAAATTAAGTCTGCATTTTTTATTGTTGAAAGTCTGTGAGCTATAATAAAGCTCGTTCTTCCTTTCATTAGATTATCCATTGCCGATTGAATTTGTAGTTCCGTTCTTGTATCAATACTTGATGTTGCTTCATCTAATATTAGTATTTTTGGATCTGCTAAAATTACACGAGCAATGGTAAGTAATTGCTTTTGTCCTGCTGATATATTTGATGTTTCTTCATTAAGCACCATGTTGTATCCATTTGGAAGTGTTTTTATAAAGTGATGAATATGTGCTGCTTTTGCTGCCTCCACAACCTCATTATCTGTTGCATCAGGCTTGCCATATTTTATATTGTCTTTTATTGTTCCGTTAAACAACCATGTATCTTGAAGTACCATTCCAAATAATGTCCTTAATTCTCCTCTATTGTAATCTGCAATATTATTTCCATCAATATAAATTGCACCATCATTTATATCATAAAACCTCATAAGAAGTTTTACCATAGTAGTTTTTCCAGCACCTGTTGGTCCAACTATTGCAACTTTTTGTCCATCTTTTACTTTTGCACTAAAGTCATTTATAATAATTTTGTCTTCATCATACCCAAATTTTACATTCTTAAATTCAATGCTACCATCTAAATCTTTTACACTCTTAGCATTATCTATTCTTTCTTTTTCATCATCTTCTTCTAAAAATTCAAATATCCTCTCAGCAGCCGCTGCCATTAACTGAAGTGTACCCGAAATTTGTGCAACTTGTGCTATCGGTTGGTTAAACTGCTTACTATATTGAATAAATGATTGTATATTTCCTACAGTTATTCTACCCTTAATTGCATAGTATCCACCTAAAATTGCTATTGCAACATATGAAACATTTCCTAAAAAATTCATTATTGGATGCATAAGTCCTGATAGAAATTGAGATTTCCAACCTACATTGTAAAGTGTATCATTTTGTTCTTTAAATTCTGCTATTGTTTTTTCTTCACTGTTAAATGCTTTTATAATAACATGACCACCATATGTTTCTTCAACTTTTCCATTTACATGTCCTAAATAATCTTGTTGTGCCTTAAAATATTTTTGTGATTTTTTTACAATAAAACCAACAGAAAAAATAGTTATGGGTAATATACATACAGACACTAAAGTCATTTGCCAGCTTATAGAAAGCATCATTATTAAAATTCCTATTATTGTGCAAATTGATGTAATTATCTGTGTAATGCTTTGATCTAAATTGCTTGATAGCATATCAATATCGTTTGTTATTATTGATAAAACTTCTCCATTTGTTCTTTTGTCAAAATATTTCATTGGCAAATTATTTATTTTATGCACTAAGTCATTTCTTATCTTGTATGCTATTTTCTGACATACTCTAGACATTGTAATACCTTCAATAGCTGAGAAACACATACTTATTACATACAGTATTAAAAGCTGAATTAGTATTTCTGCAATTTTTCCAAAGTTAATTCCTTCTCCACCTGAGACTTTACTTACTAAGCCCTGATATATTTCGGTAGTAGCATTTCCCAAAACTTTTGGTCCCACAATATTAAATATTGTTCCTGCTATTGCAAATATAATTACGACTAACAGTTGCCACTTGTATTTTGCAAGATATGATTTAAATAGCTTCTTAATAGTACCTTTAAAATTCTTTGCTTTTTCCTGTGTTGCCTTTGTTTTATTACCTCTCATTGGTCCTCCACCCATTGGTCCTGGCATATACTAATCTACCTCCTTTCTTCTTAGTTCTTCTTCTGATAATTGTGATAAAGCTATTTGCTTGTATGTCTCGCAGTTATCTAGCAATTCTTCATGTGTTCCAATTCCTACAATATTTCCATCTTCTAAAACAATTATCTGCTCTGCATTCATTATTGTACTTACTCTTTGTGCAACAATGATGACTGTTTTATTTTGAGTCTTTTCCTTTAAAGCTTCTCTTAGTTTTTTATCAGTCTTTAAATCTAGTGCTGAGAAACTATCATCAAACACAAATATCTCAGGATCAATCGCTAATGCTCTTGCAATTGATAGACGTTGCTTTTGCCCACCTGATACATTATTTCCACCTTGGGCTATTTCTGATTTATACTTATCTTCTTTTTCTTCTATAAATTCAGTTGCCTGAGCAATATCCGCTGCAACTTTCATCTCTGTCTCGCTTACATCTTTTCCATATTTAATGTTTGACTCTATTGTTCCAGAAAATAGCATTCCCTTTTGTGGAACAAAGCCAATTCTTTTCCTTAAATCTTTTTGTGATACATCTTTAATATTTACACCATCAATGCAAATTTCACCGCCTGTTACATCGAAAAATCTAGGAATCAAATTTACTACTGTTGATTTACCACTTCCAGTACTTCCAATTATAGCCGTTGTCTCTCCAGGTTTTGCTACAAAATTTATATCATTTAAAATCTCTGTATCCGCATCAGGATATCTGAATGATACATTTTTAAATTCTACTAAACCTTTTTTGCTTTCATCAAATGCTTTTGATTCTTCCTTATCTTTAATTGCAGGATCTTTTTCTAATACTTCGTTAATTCTATTTGCTGATACTGAAGCTCTTGGAAGCATTATCGAGACCATTGATATCATAAGGAAGCTCATTACGATTTGCATTGTATATTGTAAAAATGCCATCATATCTCCAACTTGCATTATTCCTGTTTCAACATTGTGTCCACCAACCCAAATAATTAAAAGCATTATACTTTGCATTACGAACATCATCATAGGCATCATAAAACTCATTGCACTATTAACAAAAATGCTATTTTTCATAAGTTTACTATTAGCATTTTCAAATCTATTTTCTTCTCTTTTTTGTGTATTAAATGCTCTTATTACTGGTGAGCCTGTAAGTATCTCTCTTGCAACTAAGTTAAGTTTATCAATTAAAGTTTGGTTCTTTTTAAACTTAGGCATTGTTGTGATAAACAATATTCCTACAATAATAAATATTAAAAATACTGCTAAAGCTATTATCCATGCCATTGATAAATTTGATGTAGATATTACTTTTATTAGTCCACCAATTGCTATAATTGGAGCATAAACAACTACTCTAAATAATATTGTAAGTAGCATTTGTATTTGCTGAATGTCATTAGTGCTTCTTGTTATAAGCGACGCTGCTCCAAACTCATTTACCTCTTGATTTGAAAAAGTTAATACTTTTTTGAATACTTTTTCTCTTAATGTCTTACCAAGTTTAGCAGATGTTTTTGATGAAAGTAGCATAATGGAAATTGCACATATCATTGTGATTAGCGATATTCCTAGCATTTGAAGTCCTGTATTTAATATATAATTATTTGATATGTCTTTTACATCCATTCCAATTGCTTCATATTCTAGTTTTACAGCACTAATTGCAACTTGAGTTTGTATCATTTCCTGCATCTCGTCTATTTTTTTACTTGCTTGTCTTAGCATTTCTGCTTGCATTTGTTGCTGAGTTAGCTCTTGTGATTGTGCTTGTTGCATCTGATCAGCCACTTGTCCTTGCATTTGCTGACCTTGCATACTTTCTTTTATTTGACTTAGCATTGCAGGATTAGAAATCATCTCAGCCATAATCATAGGCTTTACAATTATCTTATTTAGTTCTTCTTTTTCTTTTTTTGATATATCTTTTATTTTATAGATTTCCTCGTTCTTTAGTCCGTGGATACTTATCTAAATTCTTATCAGTTTTCTCTAATATTTCATAACTATTAGCTATCATGTCGTAATTATCTGTAAAGTTTCTCATACTTTCTAATGTAGACTTTCTAATTACCTCTGGATATGCATCTTCAATACCACCTTGTTGTATCCCTACATTTACTATCTGTGATGTGTATTCAGGAAGTCTTAAATCAGTAGCTGCTTGCACGCATAAAAGCAATACTATTATCAGTACTGCTAGCCATGATTCTTTAAGATTTTTTAATACTTTAAACATTATTTTTCTCCTTTTCAACCAATAGGGACGGTCCTTTTTGGTTGATTTTTGGTTGAAATTGTAGCCATTTTGGACGGTCCCTTATATAACTTATATTTTTTATATAATTAAATTACCATTTAATGATTTGAAATTATCTTATTTACAATGTTAATACAATTATTTAGTATAATTTTCAATCTATCATTTTGCTTAGTCAAATATAAATATCCTATTAGGGCTTCAAATGCTGTCGAATACGCATATTCTTCATGCGAAGCATTTTTAGGCAAATGATGACTTTCAGTATTTCTGCCCCTTCTTACTATTTCCTTTTCATCATCTGTTAATTCTAGTTTCTTCACAATATCTGCCTGCGCCGCAGCCTTTACATATTTAATTGATTGAATATGTAGTTTATGTGGGTTAAAATTGCTTGCATTACTAAGATATGTTCTTATGTACATTTCATATATACTATCACCTACATATGCCCAAGTTAAAGGCGACATCATATTAATCTCATTTTCATTCTTTGTTACTAATTCGTCTTGAAATTCCAAATTTGTTCCCTTTCTTCTTACATTTTTTTAATGTTATAATCTATATTGTATTTTAGTATTTTACAATAGGTTTGTGTCCATTTTGTGTATTTTATAAAATTATTTATTACAATTTTAATTACAGCAACCTGTCCCAAATTGTCAACCGTTTGGGACGCGTACTTTTGGTTGATGTTGTGTAACCTGTCCCTTTTGGTCAACCAAAAGTGCACGTCCCCTTTGGTTGAAATTAAGGTTTCTCTATTGAGATTTTTCCAAGCTTTCCTGTTTGAAAATCATTTATGATTATATCTGATACCTTTCTTTCATCTATTCTTCCACCTGATATGATTGCTCCTCTTTTCTTGGCTATTTCTTCTCTTACCCCAATAATGCCATTAAGTGCATTTCCTGCATCATCATAAACTATCTCATCGCTTAAAGTGCTATCATCTATTTTAATATCATATCTTTGCTCTACTCTTACTTTATAATTTTCGCATAAATATTTTAATAAATAATATGCTAATTCTTCATTATCAATTGCGTGGCTACCAATTGTATTAATAAATCCTAAATGAATTGCTACTCCTTCATCATTTAATTTTGGCCATAGCATTCCAGGCGTGTCCATAAGTTCGATTTCATTATCCACTTTTATCCATTGCTTTGTAACTGTTACTCCTGGTCTATTTTCTACTTTAGCCACTTGCCTTTTAGCTAGACTATTTATTAAGGTTGATTTTCCTACATTAGGAATTCCAAGAATCATAACTTTTATGGTTCTTCCAATTCTTCCTTTTTGTGCAAACTTTTCTATTATTTCCTTGCCTTCTGCTTTTATAGTACTTATTACTTCACTTAGCCCTTTCCCAGTATTAGCTTCTATTTTTATAGCTGGCACTCCTAACTTTTTATAATGTTCTACCCACATCTTGGTAGTGTTATCGTCAGCTAAATCGGCTTTATTAAGTATTACAATTTTTTTCTTATTTTTTGAGTATTCTCTTACATCTGGATTACCACTAGAAATTGGTACTCTAGCATCTAATACTTCTATTACTATATCGATTAGTTTTAAGTCTTCTAATATCTGCTTTTTCGTTTTTGCCATATGACCTGGGTACCAGTTAATAACGGCATGTGCGAAATTTTTATCTTCATTATTTTTATTTTCTTTTTTTAGCATTAAATCACTTCCCTTTTTATATAAAATATTCTTTATCATCATTATAACAAAAATTATATTTTTCATTAGCCATCTTTATAGCATCATCTAGCATTTGATTGCCAGCTAAATCTTTATAATCTAAATATTTTTTTACATTATTTTGATTTGCAATGTATCTTTTATATATTTTTCCATTATCTAAGTCAGGTCGTATCTCATTTATTTTCTTTACTTTAGCTATCATTCTAACTTGGGCATATTTATAGTTGTCTTCTTCTACTTGTAAGTATCCTAAATAACTTATATCTTCTATTTCTACATTTAGTTCTTCTATAAATTCTCTTTTTATGGTATCCTCAAAGCAAGTATCTTTCTCTTCTGGATGCCCACCTGTCAATTTATACTTATTATCTTCTAAACTCAAAAGTATTTTTCCTTCATCAGAAAATACTATGCCATATACTTGTTTAACGACTAATTCATTTGGAACATCATTTTTAATCCACTTATATTTACCCATTATTATTACCGTCTTCATGGGCTAATTCATAAAGTTCTTTCTCATCTTTTATTATCTTAATCAATTCTTCTTTAGATGGCAAATATGTTAAATATTTTGATGCATATACATTTTTTACTTCATCTCCTAAAGTCATTTCTACTACTGCATCATCTTTATCTGCACATAATAATATTCCTATTGGCTCATTTTCCCCTTCTATCATTTGAGTCTTTTTATAATAATTTACATACATTTGCATTTGTCCTATGTCTTGATGTGTTAATTTTCCAATTTTTAAATCTATTATAACAAAACATTTCGCAAGTCTATTGTAAAATACTAAATCTGGATAATAATATTCCGAACCTATTTTTATTCTCTGTTGGCTAGCAACAAAAGAAAATCCTCTGCCTAATTCAAGTAAAAATTCTGTTAAATGTGATAGTAATGCTTTTTCTAAATCTGTTTCCAAGTAATTTCTATTTTCCCTTAATCCTGCAAATTCAAATATATATGGTGTTTTTAATAATTCTTCTGGTTGTTTTTCTATTAATCCTTTTTTAGAATCATCTATTATTAAATTTTTATCAGGTGATATTAAATATCTATCATATAATTTAGTATTGATTTGTCTACGAAGTTCTCTACATCCCCAATTAGATTTAATAGATTCAGCTTCATAAAATTCTCTTTCTTCTTTTCTATCTATTTTAATTAACTCTTGAAAATGTGCCCAGCTCAATTCGGTCGACACTGTCGACCACATTGGGTACATTTCATAAAATCTTCTCATCCTTCTTATACTGACAGGAGAAAAACCACTTCCAAATTCATTAGTTAGCTTTACAGATAAAGCATCTATTATCTTTTTCCCATAACATGCTTTAGTACTATTTTCAGATAGCTCATATGTTATTTTTCCAACATACCAATATACTTCAGTCATAGTTGTATCAATATGTTTTAGCATTTTAGAACGAGCCATTAATATTTTTTCTTTAATATCTCTATATATACTTTCTACATCTATAATTTCATTCTCATTGTCTTTTGATATTAATTTTTTATTTGCCACTTACTTTCATCTCCTTTTTTATAATTTTCCTTCATATATGTAATAATTTTTTTAGAAATGCTGATATTTCAATACTTTGAAGTAGTTTTTCTAAAATGCCCATTACCCAGTTAATATTGAGTCTCCCTTCTTGGCATATATCCAAATTTTCTTTTTTACTTTCCATTGTTTTCACCTTCTTTGTCCTCAATTTCTTTTCGTTGATCTATGTATTTATAATTTAAACTATTACTTTTAGATATTGCAGATTTTTTTGTCTCCTTCTCATACAAATCTTTTGCTCCTTTGGCAACTCCTCCACCACGTTTTGCTACGTTTAAATTTTCTTTTAATCCTTGTGGACATTCTTCTATTGCAATATCTCGTGTTGCAATTTCTCCTATGTTTGTAAGTGCAACTTCTATATCAGTCATATTATCTCTTAATGATTCTTTTCTAAGTCCTTTTAATTTCTTATACTCATTCGCCTTCATTCCTGACCAACCTTTGTATATTTCATTTGTGAGCATAGCATACTCCATTGGTTTAGTTATTCCACCTTCTTTCCAAACATCAGTAAGCTTAAATCTATCTACAATCCCATTCAACCTAGCTTTTATCCATTCATCTGTGTATCCTTTATTTCTATAGTATTCAACTGCTCTGTTAACTGCAATTTCTGGATCAAATACTTCATCAATTCTTTCACTTCCTAAATTTGCAAGCCATAATTTAAAAGGTTCTGCTTTTGGACTTGGGACTGACTCAATAAGTCTTAAAATTCCTTTAGTGTCTAGTGCATCTGTATTATAAAATTTCCCATCTTTTGATTTCAATTTCAGTTGTCGACATTTTGTCGATAACTCACTTTTTTCTTCTTCGGTCATTCTTGTTTTTAATCTATACCAATAATCTTTTGAATCTCTACTTTCTGTTAAAGCACCAATTACATCAACTACACTAAAATAATATTCTTCTTTTTCGCTATCCCATACACTTCTTATTTCTTTGTTTTCAAATAAATTTGAAATTGTTTCTAGCTTGTTATTCTCCATGCTATTCCTTTCTCATTTCATTGTCTATTCCGTCGAATTCGACGGGATATTTTATTTCTTTTTTACTAAACTCAAAGTTATTATATATTTTAGTATTACTAAATAATTTTATTATTTCTTTAAAACTTCTATCTATTTCTTCTTTATTCATTTCAGATAAATTCCATCTAATTTTTGTATTTCTACAATTAGAAATACTTAAGATTCCATTATTGGATATAAAAGGACTAAACATACCCTCTTGACATTTATTAAAGTAAGGACATTCATTAACACATCTTTCTGAAAAACTACTGCCTCTATTAGAATCTTTCACTTGAATAAACTTATTACCTTTAAAATATCCTGACATAGGAATACCTGTAGATACAAACATATTAAAGTTTTCTTCATATCTATCTGTTATATTTCTCAAGAATTCTTTTATATCATCAATTGACTGGTATGAATTTTCAAAAAATTCATTTGCCTCCTTTAATGATTCCCTTTCAAAATATTTATCATGTTTTATTAAATCAAGGAGTTTTAAATTCACTCCTAAATCAAGTGATTTTAAAATTAGATCTGGTGTCTTATTTATATTTTCCTTAGTTATAACAATATTATATCTAACTTTTATTTCTCTTTTTAATAATTCCTTAGTAATATTTATTATATTGTCTGAAAGATATTTATCGTATTTAATATCCCCAATGTATTCATTCAAAGAATCAACACTTATAACAACTTCTATCCTATTTTTATATTTTTCAATCACGTCAATATAATTTAATATTTTATAACCATTTGTTGTTATTCTCATTGTAATATCTGTCGCCAAATTCATCATATAATTTACTAAATCTTCAAAATAGTAAACAGTAGTTGGTTCTCCACCAGTTATTCTATAATTTTTAATACCATTATCATATGCTGAAACAATTATTTTCTTTAAAGTTTCAAAATCTATTGTTCCTAATGCATTATCTAAATTTTCTCCACTAGCTTTACAATAAAAACACTTTAAATTACAAGCAGAAGTAATTGCTAATGCAAGAGACATTTTCAAATTTTTATTTACCATATATTTTCTTTTTTCTCCTTATATTTTCTAATTTTCGCCGTTATTAGGTAATGATTTCATCATTAAATCAAAATCACTTTGTAATTCTTTCATTTCTCTTTCTCTATATATTTGAAATTCTTTTTCAGCTTTTTTTATTGCTTCTTCATGTGATATTTTTCCATTGCTTTCTAATATTTTTCGTCTATTCAATAGTATTTGATTATCTAGTTCATCTATCCAGTCTGCCATTTTCATTGTCCTTTGTTCTAATGCTTGTAATTCAGCATAGTCTAAGAATTGAGATACTAATAAATTGAGTCTTTGTAACTCTATTTCAGATAAGTAGTTTTTAGCAATTTTTACATCATCTATTGTAACATAATCGCCTTTAAAATTTGTCATGCCAACATAAGGCTTTTCGTTATCTACTCTCTCGTGAATTAATTCTGCTGCTGTGTGTTCATGAACTGCATAATGTAATTTGTTTTGCACTGTTGCAAAAAATTTTTTTGTTATATCACTTCTAGGATCGTAATCAATGCTTGTTGCATATATGTCAGTTACTTGCTGATAAAAGTTTCTTTCACTTGAACGAATATCTCTAATTCTTTGTAATAATTCTCTAAAATATCTATTTCCGCCTTGTTTTAATCTTTCATCATCCATTGTGAAACCTTTTTGTATGTATTCGTGTAACCTTTGTGTCGCCCATGTTCTAAATCTAACAGCGACTTCTGATTGTACTCTATATCCTAAGGCAATTATCATATCTAAATTATAATGGTCTATATTTCTTTTAACATTTCTGTTTCCTTCTTGTTGAACTAATAAGAATTTCTTATTAGTTGCATTTGAATTTAATTCATTATCTTTATAAATATTCTTTATATGCACTGATATATTTTCTTGTGTTGTTTTGTAAATCTCTGCTAATTGATTTTGAGTAATCCATAAATCCTCATCTGTAAATTTTACATTTACTTTAGTAATACCATCTTTATCTTCATAAATCATAATTTCATTATTCTCTGGCATATCTGCTCTCCTTTCGTAATATATTCTGAAATCTAATAATTTAATCTATTCTTTAATACAGACCAATATTTTCTTGGCTCTTTGCTACCTGTTAATGCATTTATAACATCTACTACACTAAAAAAAATTCTTGTTTTTCGCTATCCAATACACTTCTTATTTCACTACCTTCAAATAGATTTGATATTGTTTCTAATTCACTATTATCCATACAAGTCCTCCTTTTTCATGTAATAACTCCATCCATTTTTCATAGTTTTATTCATATACCATTCTTGTTTTTAAAGTTTCTAACATAAAATTCCATTTTTCTTTAACACATCTTCCAAATATTCATCTTTTTTAATTATCAATAATTTTTTTGGATGATAATTTTTTATTATTTCATTCCAATTATACAGATTTATTTTTAGTTTATCTGTAAAAACTTTATTATTACCTCTCTCATAACATCGTTCTTCCAAAACTTTTTCACTATCTAAAGTAGGATAAGCTAAGTAGTATTCTATATTATTTTCTTCAAAAAAATCAAGTAGATGCCAATGCATTGATGTTAATACAATATCATACTTTTTTCTTGCTTCTAAAACTGCTTTATGATAATTAGATGGCCAATCATTATTTTTAGACCTTTCCTTTTTACCTTTTCTTTGCTCATAAGGTATATCTTCAAATCCAGTATTATCCCATTGGTAGTACCCTGATTCCATATCAATTATATTATTATATTTATTTCCAAGTGTTGTTTTACCTATGGCTCCAAATCCCGCCACTATAATTCCTTTACTCATCATAAACTGTCCTTTTTTATAATATCATTATCTAATCGCAATCAAATATTGTTTTACTCATTATATATTTTCCAAATTCATTTTTCCATCTTTTATGTATTTCGGAATTGTCGAATTCATTCAGTGCTAACAAACTTAAATTCATCTCTATCATTAAGTCGTGCCTATTTAACAATTTGCTGTTTGAAATATAAAAGTCAATTTCATTTATTCCATCAATTTTTAATGCATTATTAAATAATTCTTTTATTGGTTCAATAATATTCTCTTTTTTTATACCTTCTTTAAATTTAATTATAATAAAGTGTTTCATCTTTTTCTTTTATCCAATCTTCACATCTTTTTTTAGCTTCTTTTATTTCATCTCGTTTAAGAATATCTTTTATTGCTTCTTCTATTGATATTTGCCCTGATAAAATATCATCTGCTAATGCTCTTGTTCCACCTGCTTCGCATCCTATACTTTGGGAATAATCTAAGACAACATTACATTCTTTTAATTCTTCTTGTTCAAGTTTTTCACATTCTTCGTCTAATTTATCGCTTCTTTCTAGTAGTATATCAAAAATAATTTTTCTTACCACTTTTGCTGGAATCTCTTTATTCACTATTTTCATCTCCTTATTTTCTGCTATTTTCTTATCATATAAGCTTTGTTTCTCGTAAATTCTTTAAGTCGCATTTCTTATCCCTTCATATCGCCTTCTAGCAACCAATCTGATATGTCCATAATTTCTATTCCATTATTTAAATATCCTTCATGATTTAATTTTGTTATTATCATTTTTTTATATCCATCCCTAATACTTAACAGTGGTGATATTTCCCTTTCTAATGTTTTTTTGTTTTCAATATTATCTGATACTTGTATATAAATTTGTTCATCTCTTTTCATTGCCACAAAATCAATTTCTTTATTATATAAAGTACCTACGTAAATTTCATATCCTCTTCTTAATAGTTCTATTGCAACAATATTTTCCAAGATTCTTCCATAATCCATATTTTTACTACCTAACATTGCTAATCTAAATGAAGTATCTGATAAATAATATTTATCTTGTGATATCAAATATTTTTTTCCTTTTATATCATATCTTCTAACTTTATAAAAAGCAAAAGCATTGCATAAATACTCTATATATTTACTAATTGTTTTATGATCTGCTTTTAATTTATTAGATTTTAAGGTTTTCTCTATTTTAGTTGATGATGTTATATTAGAAATATTGTCTAATAAATAATCACTTAACTTATTTAAAAGTTCTTTATTTCTTATATTATATTTTTTTACAATATCTCTTATTATTAGAGTTTCATATATTTCTTTTATATATGAATTTTTATCTTCTATTTCTTCATATAAATATGACCCTGACATTCCACCATCTTTAATGTATTTATCAAATGCAATATATTGATTATCATAATTATAATATTTCATATATTCTTTAAAAGAAAATGGGAAAATACTTATTTCGAAGGTTCTTCCTGTAAATAACGTGGCTAAATCGCTACTTAAGAGAAATGCATTTGACCCAGTTACATATATCTTAAATTTCTCTTCTGCATGAAAACTATTTATTGTATCTTCAAATTTATCGCATTTTTGTATCTCATCAATTAATAAAAAGTTTTCTTTTTCATCTATATATTTTTGTTCTACATATTCATATAAAGAATCTCCACTAGTAATACTTTCAAACTTTTTCAAATTGTAATTAATATGAATAATATTGGAATTTTTTATATTGTCATTTATATATTCTTGAAATGCTTCTAATAATTTAGATTTTCCACTACGTCTAACACCTGTTATTACTTTTATATCTGGAGTATCAATAACTCTTATCATTTTATCTAAATAATAATCTCTTTTTATCAATTTCATAAATATCACCTCAATAACATTATAAAATATTATTCCCTAAAAGTCAATTTTTTTTGTCTTTAGGGAATAATATTTTGTACTATTCTTATTTATATATTAACACCAATTAATTATCTTTCTAAATTTATAATTTTTGTAGCTACTTTTTGGATAAATGTCTCATCATGTTCTACAAAAATAAGAGTAGGTTTATAATTCAAAATAGTATCTTCTATCTGTATTCTTGTCAATATATCAACATAATTCAAAGGCTCGTCCCATATATAAATATTTGCTTGTTCTGATATGCTTTTCGCAATTAAAACCTTTTCCTTCTGACCTTCGCTCATATCTTGTATATTGGTATCAAAATCTGATTTTGATAATCCCATTTTTATTAGCATTGCTTTGAAGATACTTTCATCTATTATATTATCCCCAGCAAAAGTTTTCAAATTTCCTTTTAAATCTTCTGTACTTTGTGATACATAAGATATTTTCAAATCATTTGCTACTTTAAATTCTCCATTATATTGTATTTTTTCTCCTATAACAAGTTTTAGTATACTTGATTTTCCAATTCCATTTCTGCCAATTATTGCAACTCTATCTCCATTATTTACGTCAAAGGAAATAGGTTTAAATATTGCTTGTTCATTATACTTTATCTGCAATTTATTTGCTAAAACTAATGGATTTTTATTACTTTCTAAAGGAATAATCTTTAAATCTTCATTTGTATCTATATTTCTTAATAAATTGGACTTTTCATCTATTGTTTTTTGGATTCTTTGTTCCATAACTTTGGAACTTTTCATCATTTTGCAGAATTTTTAGAGGCAATTTCAAGTCTATTTATATCTTTTTGTAACTTTTCATTCGATACTTTTTCAAAATTATCTTGTCTATCCTTATTTTCCTTCCAAGTTGAAAAATTGCCTTGCATAATTTCAATATTAGTATTATTTATAGCAATTATATGATTTACAACCTTATCTAAAAAATTTCTCTTCAATTAGAAATCTAAAACTTTTTGATTAACACTTTATATATATCCTTTATCTATTGCTATTCCTATAAGTATTGAAACAACACTCTTTGCTATTGAAAAAGTATGAATTGACTCATCTTTATTAGCATTATTAAAATATTCTTCATACACTTTTTTATTGTCTTTATAAGCAATTATTCCAAGTGTATTACTATATTGTTCACATACTACTTGCCTTATCTTATCTTTCATTTAATCCTCCAAAAAATTGTAATTTGTGCTACTTATTTAATTCTTTTTCTAAATCATTCATATATCTTTTTTGCTGACTTTTTAGATATGTTTTTGCAAATAATTTCATTATAAAATTATTAGTTTCTATTTCTTCTGTAAAATCTAATAGTACACTGACATTATCTAGTTTTTCAAATATACCTGTCCATTTGCCTTTAATGTTAGTGTTTTCAATGTCAAATTTATATTCTTTTAAACTAACTTTTGAAGTGATGGTAAAATAAGTAGGATAATTATTTTTAGTATATTCAATAAAGTGTCTATCATCAGTTATTTCTATTTTTGACAAATCACTTCTCCAAGAATATCTAGTATTATCAGTTATAATATTCCATAACTTTTCTATATCACAATTAAATTCTCTTTTTATATTTGACTTAATCATTATTCAACTCCTAAATTACTATTTTTCATTATATCTCCATACTCCATCTTTTACAATTCTTTCTTTGCCTCTATATTTCATTTTATAACTCCATATAATAATTTTCTAATAAGTCAAATGGAACTATGTGGTCATTATCACTATATATTGAATATCTTTCATTAATTAGATTTATAGCATCTTCTTTTTCTTTATCTGTTAATATTGTTAGTTTTACTTTTTCATTTAAAATATCTTTGCCTTCATTGTAATAATCTTTTGAAAATCCAGCTAAACTAATATATTTTCCTATCTTATAATTATTTTTAGATATATATTTTATAAAAATTGGATTTCCAATTGAATGTGCTATTACAATTAGATTATCATTAAAGAGCTCTCTATATTCGTCAAGTACCTTAAAATATCCATCTAATGTTATTTCTTCCCTCACTGGAAAATTTGGTAAGATTACATTATACCCTTTATTTTCTAGTACATTTTTAAAATAATCAAATATTCTTGGTATTCCATTAAATCCATGAATTAACAATACATTTCTCATCATACAACTTATCCTTCTTATTTTTAGTTTCTTTTTCAGTTCATATGTAATATATACAGATTACCATTTATACAAATCTTCTATATTAGATGCCTTTTACAAAATCTTCTATTACCTTATCTCTATTGTGGCTTATATCTATAAATGGCAGATTATATTTTTTACATTCATTTTCCAACCACTTACTAATTTCAATATAGTCTTTTATATGGTCAAGTACTATTTGATCTTCCTTTTTGCTTGTCCAGTCATATTCTGTATCAAACTTTCTAATCTCTTTAAATTTTTCTTCAACAGTAATATTAGGATAACCAAAGAAATAAATATCACAGCAATCTTTATCTATATTTTCAAAATAATCTTTTGGTGTTATATGATATAAATCAAATGCTAATCTATATCCTAGCTTATCATAATTACCAGTCTTACTCATTCTTTTCATAAATTTTATAAATATCTTACTAGTTTCTATAAAATCCCATCTATCAGTGTGTGTTACATGAGTTTCTGGAAATGCTTCCTCAAAAGATACCATAACAGCATCCATTGCTAAGTGCTGATATTTTAAAGTCTTAACTAATTTTGAACATATTGATGTCTTCCCTGCTCTAGGTACTCCCGCAATTATTATGTGTTTTTGTGTTTTATTCATTTTCTTATCTCCTTTTGGTTGCATTTATTTCTTTATCTATTACTACATTCTTAAATTCTTCTTTTTCTTGTTCATTCGTCCAATAATTGTAGTATAAATAACCTATCAGATTCTTTGTTTCATCTAGTAATTTTTGTTCATAAATTTTTTTATTTTCATCATAATAGAAATAATAATCGCTATCCATATTTTCTATTATAACTTTTAAAAATTCAGTTGGAATTTTTTCATATATTGTATTGTCTAAGTTTTTAAAGCAAATATGTAATTCTTTACAAGCCTTACTAAAGTTACTTTTCATCTCTATCCATTTTTTCCTTTCTACTAAATAAATTAACAAAAAAATCTTTTACATTTTGTAACCCTTTTATAGAAGATTGTTTTGCAACAATCTCTACATCTTCTTTTGTTGCTTTATTCTTTTTTGCTTCTTTCATTTCTTGATATTCTTTTTCTTTAGTTCCATACCCTTGTTCTATAATATAATCTCTTATTGCTATACTATACTTTGCTGGTCCCTCATTTTTATATCTTTCATTTCTTTCTGGATCAATACGCATAAGTACATCTCTTTCATATTCCATATATTGTGCATCTATAATTCTTAATCCATCATCATTTTCATCCCTTCGTCTATCAGTTTTTTCCTACATTGTATCCAATAGCATCAAACCATAAAATACCATTGTTTCTTACTCTATTATACATTTCTTGTGCCACATCTTTGTCTTCTTGTGTAAATACTTCTGGTATTCTTTCATATACAGTCATATAATCATTATTTTTGCCAAATCCCATTTGAAATTCTGGTTGTAGAATATTTGGATCATTTAAAACTTTATAATATTTGCCGAATTTTATTACTTTATCTCCAAATTCAAGAACTATATAAGATGAACCTGGTAATCTTTTTCCAAATTGCAAAATACTATAATCGTTATTCTCTCTTATCATCTCTATTTTTTCTATTACTTCATCTATATCTTTTTTGTATGCATTATCTGATAATACTTTTCTAATGTATTCTTTTCTTTTTTCGTCTAATGACATTCCTATACTATTATCTAACAGAAGCTCCAGTATTTCTTCTTCATGCTCGTGCAAATACTGTATTATTTCAATATCTTCAGGTGAATTGGAATATAAAATTTCTTGCCAACTATCAATATTTATATCTTCTAAATTAATCATTTTATGCTCCTTTACTATTCAACTCAATATTACTTCTAAACTTATAATCTAAAAATCTTTAAAAGTCATTTCTAGATTTTCTAAAGCACACTTTAAAATATTTCTTGGTACAGCAACATTTAATCTTTGAAATCCCTTTCCTGTTGCTCCAAATTTCTTTCCACTATCTAACCATAGCTTTGCATTATTCAATAATAAATCTTCTAGTTTATCATCTGATAATTTAAGTTCATTAAAATCAAGCCATAAAAGATATGTTCCTTCTGGATATATTAGTTTAACCTTTGGTAGTTTTTCTTTTAGAAAAGTATCAACATATTTTATATTTTCTAATATATATTCTTTTACCTCATTTAGCCAATCTTTACCTTTTTCATATGCTGACTCACACGCAACCATTCCTATTATGTTTATTAGGCTATATCCTGTATTCCATAATTCTGTTTGGAATTTCTTTCTTATTTCTTTGTTAGGAATAAATATATTAGAAACTTGTAGTCCAGCTAAATTAAATGTTTTAGCTGGTGATGTACAAAGAATTATATTTTCCTGATAATCTTCATATTTTAATAAACAAGTATGTTCATTGCTCCATGCAAAATCGCAATGAACTTCATCGCTTACAATAAATACATTATGTCTTTTACATATTTCTATAATCTTGTCTAATTCATCTTTGGACCAAACTCTGCCTACTGGATTATGTGGAGAACATAGTAAAAATACTTTTACATTGTACTCTTTAATTTTGTTTTCAAAATCTTCAAAATCTATTTCATAATGACCATTTTTCAATATCAAATCACTACTAATGATTTTTCTTTTATTATCTAAAACAACTTCTGAAAAAGTATAATATACTGGATTAGTTATTAACACATAATCATTTTCTTCAGTTAGTATTTTAATTGCAGTTGCTAACGCAAATCCTACTACTGGTGTTGTAATGAGCCAATCTTTTTTTAATTCAATATTGAAATTGTTTAAATACCACTCTCTAATTGCATTAAAATATTTTTCATCATTTTTAGAATAACCAAATATTCCATGGTCAATTTTTTTATGCATATCATTTAATATTTCTTCACAACACCTAAAATCCATATCTGCAACCCACATAGGTAATACATCTTCTGGCTTATTTTTATCAATTTTAAAATCATATTTTAAGCTATTTGTACCATATCTATTTATCTCATTGTCAAAATTCATATAATACCTCACTATTATTTATACTTTCAAAATACTTTTCTACATCTTCATCTTTTAGATTAGTGTATGTATCTAATAATCCTTTTTTTATAACATCACGATATTCCTTACTTGGTAGTTCTAAATCATCTCGTTTATGAGATGAAGTAAATGTAAAGATTGGTAGATTTTCATAATCTCCAACATATATAATTGCATCATATGCTTTTGAACCTGACTCCTGTTTTAAAACTCCTTTAAATTGTTCCATTTTCATTTTGTATATTTTTCCGTAACTTTTTCCCTCATTCTCATAATCAAGAAAGGCAACTCCACCATTCCATCTTTTACTATGTTTTGCAAAATAGATAGGACAATTAAAAATATATGGCTTTGCTTCTAATGGTTTATCTTTGTTACAACAACCCTCTACATGTCCAAACTTTCCATTTTTATCACCATTTATGTAAATCATTAGTCTATCTAAATTTATATTTGAACCATAGCACGCATACCAAACATATTCATCTTCATTATACTTATCAATATCTTCACTATTTATTTTTTTCACTTCTAATGATTCCTTTCATATTATCTTTAATTACTTTTCCATCATAGTAACTGTATATCTGTATTTCCTTAGTTAAACTATCAAATAAAAATGTAGCTACTGTTGAACTATTGTCCTCATCAATTTTTTGATATACATATTCACTAGCATTAACATCATATTGTAAAATATTTTTCACATCATCTAACTTACTAGTTTTAGTTTCAAGTTCATTTAATAGTTTATTTCCCGTATTAAATCTAATTAAAGATGAATTATGTCTTACGCACATATTTTCATCCATTTTAGGATGTATAATATGATTAGTATGTATATACTTATCATTAATTTCATTTACATCTAATTTATCTAATACTTTTTCAATTGAATACGCTTTATTTTTGTTACAATCTATGATGTTTAAACTAAATGCTGATGCACAATCTTCTATATCAATCTTTTTTATTATTTCATTTATATTTTTGCATTGCACAATATCCCTTAAAATAAACCAAACAGGAATACCAATCTCATTGCAATTCTTTAAATATATGCTATTTACACTATAAACAATTCCATGATTGTTCCATCCAAAAGTAGTTCCTTGCGGACAATTATATGTTGATAGTTCACAAAAATATCCATCATTGCAATTATATTTTATTAAAGCCATTTGATCTAAATTTTCTAGTAAATCTTCATTATGTCCTAGTAATATATGATTTTCATTCACTTTTATAATAATGTCAGTACATGATTCTCTTGAATCATAAATTTCAAAACAAATATTTAGTAGATATTCATCTCTATTGATATTAAATCCATCTGCCCTTGCATACATTTCTTGTAAATACTTAGGATATTTATCTGCTAGTTTTTCTTTTACCTTTTCTAGCTTTATACCAATATCTTCATTTTTTAATAAATCTTTAAAATACTTGAAATCATTGTCTATATTATTAAATAACTTTGCAAATTGTATTCCTAGTTCATATCCCTCTCCACTAATACTTGCTATCTGCAATTCTCTCATTTTCATGTCTCCTACATTTTTATACTTCTAACTCCATACCGTCATATGCAACATCAATATTTCCATATTTCTTCACATATTCTACAACATCACTGTGCAACATATCATGTTTAAGATGCGTTAAAATCATCTTCTTAGGTTTTAAAGTTTTATAGATTTCAATACTACCATTGATACCCACATGTCCATGTCCTATATTATCTAATCCATTTCCATCAGATACGATCACATCACAGTCTTTTAATTTTTCAATTTCTAATATTCTGTTAAAATCACTCATATACGCAAGTTTGAACTTATTATTGCTAAATATGTATCCATAACATGGAACATCCACTCCCCAATCCTTTTTGTGTTCGAGCTTAACTGTATCAACTTTTACATCATCTATTGATAATGGTGAAAACTCCTTAATTGTTATCGTCTTATTTCTTGTTTTTAACCAATCTTTTGATGACCCTTGTAATTGGTTAAATTCTTCTAATACATCTTTTGGAGCCATAAACATTACATCTTTAGCAGTTGCAAGGTTTTCAACGCCACTACAATGATCTCTGTGTGCATGTGTTAAAAAGGCATAATCAATCTTTTTAATATTATTTTCAATTAGTTGATTTCTAAAATCTTGTCCAAAATCTATTATTATATTTTTATCGTTTATATTTATAAGTACAGAACTTCTATATCTCTTGTCCTTTTTATCTAAACTTTTACAGACCTTACATTCACAATTCCAAATTGGCACTCCCATAACAGTTCCTGTACCTAGAAATTTTATATTTACCATACAATTCTCCTTGCTAACTATATTAATTTTCCATTATCCTTTTCAAATTCATCAAATAATAATTTATTTATTTTTGCTCCAAGTATACTGGCAGGGTTGTCACCATAAAAATAGTGGTCAGAAAAATCACTAATAAAGATACTTACAATATAACTACCATATTTTGTAGATATAATTCCACCATCATTTCTACAATTAGTTATATCTTCTCTTCCCTCATCACCAAGTCCACCGCTTTTTGAGGCTATAAAATTTATAACACTATTAGCTGTTCCTTTTTCCTCTAAATATTTCGGTGATAAAAATCTTGTTATCATATCATTCTTTGTTTGATGTGATAAAATCTCAATTATTTCATCGCATAAATCAGGATTTAAAATTTCTTTATGTATAAGCATTTTATATATTTTTGCATATTCTTCTGCAGTTATTTTACCAATACTATTGTATACTTTAAAATCCAACTTTTTTGCTATTAGTTTTGTATTTTTAAAACCTAAGTTTTCTATTGTATTATTTATATTATCAAAACCTAAGTACTCAATCATTTTATTTGTAGCAATATTGTCGCTAACAATCATCATTAAAATCGCCATGTTTTTAGATGTCAAATTTAAGTTATCTAGGTATTGTATTATTCCACTGCCATCTTCTACATAATCATTTATATTATCATACGAAAGCATGTCACTTCTATTCTTTTTGTTCTTTAGTATTTGGTTATAATATTCAATTAAAATAAACAGTTTTATACAACTTGCAGTTTCTACAATTTTGTCTTCATTTATTTTAATTTCATTATCATAATCATCAACAGCATATAAACTTACACTTCCATCAAACTCTTTTATTAAATTATTTATCTTATTATACAATTGCATATTTTTATTCCTTCATATTAACTTGTGTTTTTCTTTCCTCTTTACATCCTTATCCTATCAATAATCTTCTTACATTTTTTATAAATATCACATTCATCTTGCATAACTTTTCTATTTTCCATAACTATTTTTCCATTTATTATGGTAGTTTCTACATTAGTTCCTTTTGCATTATAAACTATGTCTGAACATATATCATTTACTGGATTAGTTAAAGCTGTATCTAAATTAAGTATTATTAGGTCTGCTTTTTTTCCGACAAGTAATACTTCCGATTTTTTCTTCTAATCCCAATGCTTTTGCACCATTTATAGTTGCCATTTTAAGTACTTCATATGATGGCAACATTTTAGCATCTTCTCTTATTCCTTTTTGTAATAATGCAGTATATTTCATTGCTTCGAATAAATCTAAATTGCTTCCGCTTCCTTGTCCGTCTGTACCAAGTGTTACATTGATTCCTGCTTCTTGCATTTTAGAAATATTCGCTATACCACATCCTAATTTTAAGTTACTTATAGGACAATGAGAAATACTTATATTTTTATTTTTCGCTATTCTTTCTATCTCATCTTCATTTAACTTTACTGCATGCGCCAAGATTACTTTTATATCTTTAAATTCTTTTTCTAATACATCTACTGGTAATTCATTATAATCGTTTTCAATATCTTGTCTCTCTTTAGTATTTTCACAAAAGTGTATATGTACTAAAAGTCCATTATCTTTTGCAAATTCTATACACTTTTTTACATATTCTCTACTTGCAGTATAAAGTCCATGTATTCCCACATTTAGCGTAATTAGTTCATTATAATCTTTATATTTTTCTACTAATTCCTGTAATTCTTTTAATCTCTCATCTCCTAATTCCTTATTTCCAGCGTCCATAAGAGTTCTAGTTGTTTGTAATCTTACACCACTATTTACTGCCGCTTTTATAATTTCGTCAGTAGTAAAATACATGTCATTTATAGTTGTTGTACCTGTTTTTATCATTTCAATAAAAGATAAAGCCGACGCTACTTCAATATCTTCATTGGTAAGTTTATCTTCCATTGGCCATATCTTTTGAGTCAACCATTCTTGAAGAGAATACCCATCTACAGTCTCTCTAAATATGCTCATTGGAACATGCGCATGTGTATTTATCATTCCAGGCATAACGACTTTTCCTGCTGCTTCAATTACCTTACAATTTTCTTCTACTTTAAAATTTTTTCCTATTTCTTTTATAATGTCATCTTCAATTACTATATCAACATCTTCTTCTATTTTTTCCCTTGTTTCATCCATTGAAATTAAGTTTGCATTCTTTATATATATTTTCATTTTATCGTACCTTTCTATCAATAATGGTTAAATTAGTGTAACCATCAACTTATCTATCTCCATAATCATCATCTTCTCTTCTTGGCACTTCATACTTATCTCTATTATTGTTCAAGGCTTCTTCAACATTTATCAAATAGTATTCTTCATCGTCTATATTCTTTTCAAAACTTCCACCTAAAGATTGTATTACATTTCTAGAAATAGCATTATCACTGTTACAATTCATTTGACATATATGAATGTTATTTTTTCTCAGTTCTTGAAGTGCCAAATAAAACTGCATTTTTCCATATCCCTTGTTTCTCTCAGTTGGTCTAATCGAATAACCAACATGTCCAAACTCATAATCTCCTAAGTCATTACTCATTCTAATATTGGTCATTCCTATTAACTTATTATCACTACATCTTATAAATAGATAACAAAATTTTGGGAGACTAGCACTTTCTTCGTCTTCTATCTTCCTTATCCATTCATCAAAATTTTCATCTTCTTCCGTCACAAAATCTTGTAATCTTCCAACGCCATTTATTCTAGAATTATATTTATAAAATTCTCTTATATATTCAATTATCTCATATTTTCTATTTGTAGAAACTTTTTCTAAATAAAATCTATCCATCATCTCAATTTTTCCATCTAAAATCTATTTTACTAGTCCACCACTGCATTTAAGTTCGTATATTTTTAAATTACCTTTATATATAGTTTCTGTTCCATTAAAATAATTTAAGTCCCCATCGATATTAAAAGTATATCTATATTCGCCATTATTAAATTCCTTTGGTCCTCTTACCGGTATAATATCATCCTTACCGACCATCATTAGTGCTGGTCTTAAAGCCTTGTCCATTGCTTCTTCACCTAAAGAGCTATCAAGTGTAACCCCATGATAGTTCATTGCCCAATAGATTTTATTATCAATATAAATTGCTTCTTCTCCAATGAAATTAGTACCTCCAAAATATGTATCATGATACATCATATTATCCTTTTTGTATTCATAATCATTCGAACCTAATCTTGAACTCGCAACCTTCTCTATATTCTCATTTGCATATGTTTGTGTCTTTGCTTCAATTAAGAATTCTTCTATTTTATTCATCTTCATTTTCTCCTGTTAATATTTTTCACTTTTTAAATCTCATACATTTTTAGTTTTTCAATATATGTTTTTATAGTATTATCATTTATATATTCTGGTTTTATATCACAATGCTCCATTATTTGTTTTTCTATTTCCAAAGAACATTCTATTAAATGATTTGCTTTTTCTTCATTAGACCATACTGATAAAGGTTTATCTTTATATCTAACTTTTACATCTTCTAATCTTTCTTTTATTCCTACAACTCCATTTGGTGCTACTCTTTGGTCACAATAAGCACAAATTTTTCTTTCATAAGAAGATGATTTTAATGTTTCTTCATTTTTCCTTGATCTTTTTCCATCTAATATAATAATTTCTCTTTGGGTTAATCCTTCTTGCTTTCCAATTTCTAAATTGATTTCGTGATCATTACTTCCATATCTTCGAAAATATTTTTCCCTTATTTTTATAAATTCTTCATCTTTTGAAAAGTCTTTTGGTATTTTTACTATATTACCCATATCATGTAGTAAGCAAACTCTAATAATTGATTCTTTATCTAGCTTTTGTCCATTCCAATTATCTATTATTAAATTACTACATGCTGCAACTCTTAGCATATGCATTTGTAAGTTTTCTGGTAGATGATATTTATTATAAATATCAATAATATTCATATTTCTCTAAATTCCTTTCATTATTAAACATCTTCTCTCTTGATTTCCCTTAATTCAAAACTTTTATAAATTTTTTCCATGTTTCCATATAATCCGTTTCTTAAATCATGTTCATAGTCTTCCAATTCTATATGGTCTATACTATTACTTAGTTCCTTTTCAATATCATATGGAACGTTCACTAGCTCATAAGATATCTTGTCCTCAATATTTTTTGAATTCATGTTTCCTCTTAATATCAAATAATTCGCAACTGTTGTATTTTTTACATCTCCATCTTTTTCTTCATTTCTAAATACATCCATTGCCATACCAACTGCTCCTGTATTTATTATTGTCCTATTGTAGATTCTCTGCACAAATGGCGTATGAATATGTCCATATATTAAAACATCTGCTTTCTCCTGTGAAATAGTATGTTTGCTTGGTAAAAATAAGCTATATAATCTGTCAATTGTATCTATATTTCCAATAAATTGGTCAATTTTCTCAGGATTTGCGTGAATAAGTCTAACTAGTCTACCACTCATATAAAATTCGTGGCAGTAAGGCAATGACTGTAAATATCTTATATTATCATCAGATAATTTTTCTCTATTCCACACCATTCGGTCATATTCTATTTTTGGTTTCTCTGACCAAGCAATATCATCTGATGTAAAATACTCATCACAGTTTCCCTTAATTACCACATTGCAATTTTTCTTTATTAGTTCTACACATTCTTTTGAATGAGACCCTTTTGCAATTATGTCTCCTATGCACATTATATTTCCTACTTTTCTTTCTTTAATGTCTTCTAATACTGCTTTTAATGCTTCTAGATTTCCATGTATATCTGATATTATAGCTATTTGTTCCATGTAAATTACCTTTCTTTTTTTGAACTTACAAAAAATTTTTGTAAGTTTAATCATATATCACTTTCAGTACTATATTCTTCAGCCTCTTCCATAAGTAAATCAAAATCTGATTTATACAATTGGTCCTGCTTTACTCTATATTTTTCAAATTCAGTTAATGCTTTATCACAAGCAATTTCATGAGATATTTTACCTGCATCTTTTAATATATTCAAATCATCTGCTAATAAAAATTTATCAATTCTTGTTGCCCAATCTTCCATTGTCATTGGAATATGTCTCCTTGCTCTGTTTTCTGCTAAATCTAAAAATGCTGATACTATAAGTTCTAAACTTGTTAATTCTTCTTTAGATAAATAATTTTTCGCAATTATAACATCAGTTTCTAGTATTTTTCCATTAGGAGAGTTTTTCCAACTTGTAAGTCCCATGTGTTGTTTTTCTGAATCCGCTCTATTATAAATGATTTCTGCAGCTGTTTGATGAGATACAGCATAATGCATTTTATTTTGAACTTTCTTGAAGAATTTAATAGTAGTTGGAGACTTAGGATCGTAGTCTACACTAGTTGCATAAATATCTGTAACTTTCTGATAAAATCTTCTTTCTGATAATCTTATCTCTCTTATTTCAGCAAGTAATGAATCATAATAGTCTTCGTCAAAAAATGCACCATTTGCCATTCGCTTTTTGTCAATTATATATCCTTTTTTTGAAAATTCTTTTAATATATTAGTTGCCCATCTTCTAAATTGAATTGCCCTATCTGAATTTACTCTATATCCCACGGAAATAACCATATCCAAATTGTAATATTGAACATTTCTTTTTACTTTTCTATTTCCTTCAGTTTGAACTAGTAAGAATTTCTTACTAGTTGGATTTTCATCTAATTCATAAGTATTATAGATTTCATTTATATGCATTGTAATATTATTTCTAGTAGTATCAAAGAGCTCTCCAATTGCTTTTTGCGTTAGCCATAAATCACCATCTTCAAATCTTACCTCTATACCTTTATCATGAGTTTGTCTTTCGAAAATCAAAAATTCTGCACTACTACTTCTTATAATTAAATCTTTGTCCAAAAATTCTCATCTCCTCTCTTTTTGAACTAATTCCATTTTTGAAATTAGTTGATTTTCTACAAATTTCCCTCAAACACCGTCACAGCTGGACCTGTCATATAAACATGATTATCATCTTTATTCCACTCAATTTGAAGACTTCCTCCTAATAATGAAACATTTACTTTTCTATCTGTACGCTCATTTAAAATGCAAGCAACCACTGAGCCACACGCTCCGGTTCCACATGCTAAAGTTTCTCCTGCTCCTCTTTCCCATACTCTCATCTTTATATTATTTTTATCTATAATCTGAATAAATTCTACATTTGTTCTTCTAGGAAAAGATTTCTCTATTTCTATGATTTTTCCATACTTTTGTACATCAAAATTATCTACATCATCTACAACAGTTATAGCATGTGGGTTTCCCATTGATACACATGTAAATGTAAAATCTTTGTCCCCAGCTTTTATTTTTAAGTTTTTGACTGGCATTTCATCTGATATAACTGGAATATTCTCTGCCTCTAGCACCGGCTCGCCCATATCAACTCTGGCTGTTTCTACCTTTGCATCTTTAATATTAAGCTTTAATGTTTTTATTCCTGCTAAAGTTTCAATTGTTATGGCTTCCTTATCAGTTAAACCTTTATCATAAACAAATTTTCCAACACATCTAATTCCATTTCCACACATTTCTGCTTCGCTTCCATCTGCATTAAACATTCTCATTTTAAAGTCTGCAACTTTACTATTGCAAATAAGAATAAGTCCATCAGATCCTATTCCAAAATGTCTATCGCTTACAAACTTAGCTAAGTTTTCTTCATCTTCTATCTTTTGATTTATTGCATCTATATATACATAATCATTTCCAAGGCCATGCATTTTTGTAAATTTAATCATTTTTATTATCCTTTCTTTATGTTTTATTTTCTCATCTAAAAACCACAAACTAAAGACACTACTTTTTATGTAATATCTTTAGTTTGTCTTTTTTATTTAATTACAATAAGTTCTTTACTTGATTTTGTTAGAACTTCTGAAGATAATTTATTTACTAAAATAGTATCTTCAATTCTCATCCCATATTTTCCAGTAATATATATTCCTGGTTCATTTGTTACAACCATATCCTGCTTTAATATGTAATCTGATCTATCGCTTATTACAGGAATCTCATGAACATCCACTCCAACACCATGACCGAGTGCATGAATCAAAGTGTAATTTCCTGCTATGTCAAACTCCTTAACTACACCTTGTGAAATCTCCTTTGTACTTGCTCCATCTCTTATTTTTCCAGTAACTCTTTTTTGACATGCTAACAAAAAGTTATACATCACTTTCATTTCTTCGCTAGGACTTCCCATAAATATTGTTCTTGTCATATCACTTGCATATCCATTATATGTAGCTCCCATGTCAATAGTGATTATATCACATGCTTTAATCCTTCTATCAGTTGGAACTGCATGTGGCTTAGATGAATTTTCTCCACTTGCAACAACCGTGTCAAATGCTAGACCATCTGCACCATTTTCCATAAAAAATTTATGAATTTCAAAAGCAATCTCTCTTTCAGTCATATTAGGCTTTATAAAGTTAACTAAATGTGTAAAACATTTATCAGTTATCTCACAAGCCTTTCTTATATTAGCAATCTCGTCTTCACCTTTTATCATTCTAATCTTTTCAATAAGATTATCTGTCTCTATCATGTCTCTTAATCTATATCTAGCTTTGTATTTTACGTATTTAGCATATGATATATCATTTTCTTCAAAACCAACTCTATCACAATCTTCAAAAAAAGTAATATATTCTTGTTCTCTAATGCCTACTAAATCATAAATGCTTATCTCATCTTCTATTGTTACTTTTGCCTGAACTTCTTCTATGTATCTTGCATCAGTTATAAAAATATTTTCCTTATCTGTTATAAGAAGTGTCCCTTCTGCATTTACACTTATTAGATATCTAATGTTACATGGGTTTGTTACAATCATCCCATCTAAAGCATTTTGCCTCATTGCCTCTCTAAGTTTTATGATTCTACTATTCATCTAAACACTTCCTTTCTATAATTTTTATAGACTAAACATTCCAAGTGTAAATATTTTTAATAATATAAATAACATTAAATTATGTGGCATAAGCATTACCAAAAATGTTCCAAGTATAATAAATGGTCCAAATGGTATATATTCGTTTGACTTCTTCTTTTTGCTTGCAAGCAAAATTATGCTAATTATTGCTCCTAATAAAAATGCAATTACGGCTATCATTATAATATTAGAAAAGCCAAATATCAGTCCAATTGCTCCCATTAGTTTAACGTCCCCAAAGCCCATTGCCTCTTTTCCAGCAATTGCTCCACCAATTAGAGTAATTATTAAAAAGATTCCTGCACCTGTAACTAATCCTAACATATTATTTACAAATATGCTTAAATCAGATATTCCAGATATAAAAGTATATATAAGTCCTAATTCAAAAATCGTTAGAGTAAGTCTATTAGGTATTATTTGTTTTCTATAATCAATTATAAATACTGCTAAAAGCATTGGTGTCAAAGCCACATACACTAATGTATTTAAGGTCATTCCACATAAATACAAAATGACCACATATAAACATGCAATTATTGCATTTAGCGTAAAGTTAATCTTCATATGTGGAAGATAGGTTTTAAAAAATTCTTTGCCAAATACTTTTTCATGATTTTCCAATCTAGTATTTGCCCAGTTCATAATCTGCCCAACGGCTAGCCCTAATAATCCTATAAAAAAATATAATAATATATGTATGTTGTTTATGTACATAATTCCTCCTAATTTATTTCTTTTGTATATTAAAACATTAATATTATAGCAAATTCATTTTCTTAATGCAAATTTGTTCTACTTTTCTTTTTAGCTTTGATATCCTATGTTTTTCAGGTGAAAATGGCTTTGTTAATATAGAAAACAATGAGAGTCTATTTGCGCCTAAAACATCTGTAAATAATTGGTCTCCAACCTCAGCTATATTTTCTTCCTTTTCTCCTATTATTTTAATTGCCCTTTTTAGTCCTCGTGCAAAAGGTTTCATAGATCCATATACATATGGTATATCTAATTTATTTGCCAAGTTCATAATCTTCTCTTTTTTTACGCTATTAGAAGCAATACAAATTTTAATATTTTCTTTCTTTAAATTCTCTATCCACTCTTCTATATTTTCTAATGGTTTTCTATCTAAATCAATTAGTGTATTATCTACATCAACAATAACTGCCTTAATATTATTTTCCTTAAAAAAGTGAGGCTTGATATCTGTAATTTTTTCAAAACATGCTTTTGGTCTTAACATAAATATCTCCTTGTTTAATTTATTTCTATGTCACTTAAATTAGTCGAATTTTTATATATAGAAGCTCCAGTTATTGTGTCAATTAGTGAATGTTGTTTTCCAATGTTCGTTACATCTATTTCTTTAATACATGTTTCAAGCCAATCTAAATGATAAACCATGCTCATTATTATTGTCGCTATCTTTATGTCGTCTAATGATTCTCTTGAAATATAACCAGAACCTTGTCTATGCTCAAATCCATTCCTAGTTAAAAATTTCTTTATCTCTATATAAGCAGTTGGTGCATGTTTACCTGTAAACTCTTCATATTTCTTAGTATCTATGTCAAAGTTTATTGCTTTCCTCATATATTATACCTTCCTTAACTGTTTACCGTTTGAACTTCATAAAATGTCTTTAAACAATCGCCTTTCTTCTCTCCAATTCCATCACCCTCATCAATATACCAATACCATTCTTTAATTACTTTTAGAAACCATTTTGTATATGGAAATCTAGACGTTGATGCAAAAGCATTCCAATCTTCTTCTTCACCTTCAAAAACACCCTTTTTAATTTCTTTTATTGTTGTGCTATTATACTGACTAAAATGGTTTCTAATAGCATTTAAACATTGTTCTTCCTTATATCCTTCTTTATTTAATTTATTTTTATCAAAAATAAACTCCATTTTCATATTTTTTTCTTCTCCTTATAATATGAACTCATTATATCATCAAAATACAAAAAATTCCACTCTTTTCACAAATAAAAATAACAATTTCTACTTACATTTTTTAATAATCTTGTAATTAGAAATTGTTTTATATTTTTATTTGCAAAATCTATGATTTCCAATAACTACTGTCATTGGTCTTGACCATATCCATTTACTTGTTGCCGTGTTAGGATTAAAATAGTAAAGTGAACCATATGTTGGATCCCAACCATTTATTGCATCTTGTGCTGCTTTCTTTGATGTCGCATCTGGTGCTAAGTTTATCTGTCCATCTGCTACGCAAGTAAATGCACCCTTCTGATATACTACTCCTGATACTGTATTAGGAAATCTACTATCTCTTACTCTATTTAGAATTACTGCTGCAACCGCTACTTGTCCTTTATATGGCTCTCCTCTTGCCTCTGCATGCACAAATCTTGCTATCAAATTTAAGTTACTTGAATTTGTATTCGATGATGAACTGCCACTTGAACTGCTAGAGAAAATTCCCATAGCTTGAAGTGTTTTTGTCCCTGCTATTCCATCTGCTGTAAGTCCATTCTTTCTTTGGAATTTCTTGACTGCTGCTAGGGTTCCACTTCCATAAACCCCATCAACGCTACCACTATAATAGCCCCAGTTCTTTAATTTTGTTTGAATTTGTTTTACTTCATCTCCTCTTGAGCCATATTTTGAAAGTGCTAAACTTTCTTGATTTCTTACTATAATATTATATCCGACAAATAGAAATATCGTAATTACAAGTAATATTCCAACTTTGCTTTTATTTTTCATAAAAAATAACCATCCCTTTCAACTATAATGTTCTTACAACATTTTTTCCAAGAATGGTTATTTTATACAAATTTTAAAAAATTCCTACTATTTTTCCATTTTCATCTATATCAATGCTTTCTGCGGCTGGCACTTTTGGAAGTCCAGGCATTGTCATTATTTTTCCTGTTTTTACAACGATAAATTCTGCACCTGCTTTTAATTCTACTGATGAAATATGTATATTAAATGGCTTGTCACATAATAAATTTTTAGGATCGTCTGAGAATGAATACTGAGTTTTTGCAATACATATTGGGAATTTGCATCCGCCCCAATTCATGTATCTGTTTTTCAGCATCCTCTGAATATATGGTGGCTTCTGCGCCATATATATTTTTCGTAACTTTTTCAATTTTAGTTTTTATAGTATCTTCATCATTATATGTAGATTTAAAATTATGCTCTTTTTCACATAATTTTACTATCTTATTTGCTAAATCAGTAGCTCCTTCTCCGCCCTTGCTCCAATTTTCCATTAAGCTAAACTCTACATCTTCTTCTTTTAATAAATTTTGCAAAATTTCTATTTCTTTGCTAGAATCATTTTCAAATTTATTTATCGCAACAATTGGATTTAAACCAAAACTTTTTATGTTGTGTATATGCTTACGCAAATTATCAATTCCTATTTTAAGAGCTTCGGCATTTTCATTAGATGCTTCTTCTTTTGTAGCACCACCATGATATTTAAGTGCACGCATTGTAGCAACAATAACTACTGCATCAGGAGAAAGATTTAGATTTCTACATTTAATATTTAAAAATTTCTCTGCTCCTAAATCAGCTCCAAATCCTGCTTCCGTGACAACGTATTCTCCCATTTTAAGAGCCATAGATGTTGCTATCACACTATTACATCCATGTGCAATATTGGCAAAAGGACCACCATGAATAATTGCTGGATTTCCTTCAAGTGTCTGTACTACATTTGGCTTAATTGCATCCCTAAGTACAACAGTTAAACTTCCATCAGCCTTCAAATCTTTTGCAGTTACTTTACTTCCTTGTTTATTGTATCCAATTACAATATTTCCAATTCTTCTTTTTAAATCCTTTATGTCTTTTGCTAAGCATAGTATTGCCATTATCTCTGATGCAACAGTTATGTCAAATCTATCTTCTCTTGGAGTTAAATTTTTTTCTCCTGAAAGCCCAATTTGTACTTTTCTTAAAGCTCTATCATTTAGGTCAACGCATCTTTTCCATGTGACTTTTTCTATTTCTAATTCATTCCCTTGGAAAATATGATTATCTATAATTGCACTAAGTAAATTGTTAGCTGTGGTAATTGCATGAATGTCTCCAGTAAAATGTAAGTTTATATCTTCCATTGGAGCAACTTGTGAATAACCACCACCTGTTGCTCCACCTTTTATTCCAAACACAGGTCCAAGAGATGGCTCTCTTAAAGCAAGAACTGCTTTTTTTCCAATTTTACAAAGTCCATCAGCAAGTCCAATAGAAGTAGTAGTTTTTCCCTCGCCTAATGGAGTTGGATTTATTGCAGTAACTAGAATTAACTTTCCATTTTTATGGTTCTTTATTTTTTCAAAATAATCGTTACTTATTTTAGCTTTATATTTTCCATACTGTTCTACAAATTCTTTTGGGATATCTAATTTATCAGTTATCTCATTTATATTCTTTAACTTGGCATTTCTAGCAATATCAATATCTTTCATATAAACCTCCATTTTATTGATCAAATTTCAACCAAGAGAACGGTCCTTTTTGGTTGAATTTGTGGTCATTGGGGATGAGTCCCCAATGGGACACTCCTTCTAAAACTAAAACCAAATTCCCGCTAAGAATCCAATAATAGCACCAACCACAACTTGTACAGGAGTATGTCCTGTCATTTCTTGTAGCTTCTCATAATTGGTTAGTTTCTGATTTTTTAATATGTTATTTATAACATGTGCTTGTTTTCCAACTGCTCTTCTAACGCCTGTTGCGTCATACATTACAATAAGTGCAAATACTAAACTTACCGCAAAAGTTGGAGAATCAATTCCCATATTTTTGCCAATCATTGTTGTGATGCACATTACTGTCGCTGAGTGAGAACTTGGCATTCCACCTGCACCCCAAAATCTTGTAAAATCCCATACTTTTTCATCAATTCTCTTGTATATGACTTTAAATAGCTGTATACCAATCCACACCAAAGTTGGCACTATTATGTATTTATATTTAAAGAAAAAATCTATCATTTATGCATATTTCCCTTCTCTTTGCTTAAGCTTAAGTTTATTGTTTTCTAAGATTTCTTGCCAATATCTATTCTTCACTTGGTATGAAATTCTTTTCTTGTTCATCAATAATTACAGTTATTTTCTTTTCTGCTTTTTGTAGACTTTCATTGCACTTTTTAGAGAGTTCCATTCCCTCTTCAAATAATTTAACAGAATCATCTAAACTTAGATCATCTCTTTCTAGTTCTTCTGCTATTTTTTCAAGCTTTTCCATTGATTTCTCAAAATTTATTTCTTCCATTTTAGCTTTTTCCCTTCTTAATATTACTTTTGACCCACATTCACCTCAAAAAGGCCGTCCCTCTTGGCCCACTCATGATTGAATTTTCGCTCTTGCTTCTCCATCTATATATTTTAATGTAATTTCATCTCCTACTTCTAAGTCAGCTGCTTTTTTTATAATCTTTCCGTCTTTTTCTGTTATTGCATATCCTCTCGCCATTGTTTTCATAGGACTTAGTGCATCTATCTTAGTTATTACATTATTAAATTTCATTTTTGAATTATTTATTTTGTTTAATATGCTATTATTTAGAGATTTAGTATACATGTCAATGTTTATATATTGTTCATTTATCTTTTGCATTGGTTCTTTAAAAGCTCTTCTTGACATACATTTTTCAAAACGCATTTTCATAAGCTCATGTTTTCTTTTCAAAGCTACTTTGTATTTGTTTTCATATTGTGATATTGTATATTTTACATCTTCTATGTTTGGTACAGCTAGTTCTGCAGCTGCTGATGGTGTAGGTGCTCTTAAGTCAGCTACAAAATCTGCTATTGTAAAATCAGTTTCATGTCCAACCGCAGATATTATTGGTAACTTTGAGTTATATATTGCTCTTGCAACAATCTCTTCGTTAAAAGGCCACAAGTCTTCAATAGAGCCACCACCTCTGCCAACAATAATTACATCTGCTAGCTTTTCTCTATTCATCTTCTCAATTGCTTCAGCAATCTTTATCTCCGCACCTGGACCTTGAACTGGCACAGGAATTAGTCTAATATGTACATTTGGATTTCTCCTAGTTGATACATTTATTATATCTCTTATTACTGCTCCAGTAGATGATGTAAGAACTCCTATCGTCTTAGAAAATCTTGGTACCTGTTTTTTATGCGTTTCATCAAATAGACCTTCTTTTTCAAGTTTTGCTTTTAGTTTTTCGTATTCTTCATATAATGAGCCTATTCCATCTTGCTTCATACCTTTTGCATAAATCTGATATACTCCATCTCTTTCAAAAACAGAAACCGAACCTAATATGCAAACTTTCATTCCATCTTTAGGCATAAAACTCAAATAAGGTGTGTAACTTTTAAACATTATGCACTTTACTAATGATTTTTCATCTTTTAAAGTAAAATACATATGACCTGTATAATGCAATTTGAAATTAGATATTTCACCTCTTACATATACATTGTTTAAAAATTCATCACCATCTATTTTTGTTTTTATGTATTTATTTAATTCTTCTACTGTGATTGGCTCTATTTCCATTATTTATCCTTACATATATCTTTTATAATTTATTGTTATAGCTATTCATTTTCGCTTAAATTATCTATTCCATTTTTCTTAACGATACTTGCTAATACCCCATTTACAAATGATTTTGAAGAATCTGTTCCATACTTTTTAGCAAGTTCTACAACTTCATTAATAACAACTTTATATGGTACTTTAGAATATATCATTTCATATATTCCAAGCTTTAATAAACTTAAATCAATCTTTGAAATTCTAGCTAAAGTCCAGTCTTTCTTTATATTTTCTGCAATTTGCCTTTCAATTTCGTTTTCATTTTTAGACACACCTTTTATAATATCTTCAATGTAAGCAATCGTATCTTTACTTTCTATTTCTTCTTGCTCAGAATATATTTTTATTTGTTCTTCTACATCATCACTTTTTACTATTTGTATACTATATAATAATTTAAATGCTTGTTCTCTAGATTTCGACCTATTCATTTTTCTCTTCCTTCTATTTTTAATGAAACATAGGGGCTTTATAGATCAAGCCCCATTTAATATTTATTACATAAATTAAATCTTATCAATAAAGTTCTTTAATTTTGTTTTAACACTATCTTTATTGTGTTGAAAATAGTTTCCAGCCCATGCTCCCATTATAACTAATACTATTCCCACTATTACTCTGTAAAATCCTGTACAAGCTATAATTAGAGCAATAAGTCCGCCTAATAAAGCTCCCCAACAACTAGATATAAACTTTTTAAAATCGTCCATGTTTTACATCCCTTCCTGATAATTATTATTTATTTTAATTTTATAATATCTATTTTTTTTCTTTAATCTCTTTTTCTATCTTTTTCTCTTTGCTAGCTTTTTCTTCTTTATTATCTTTGCTTGACTTTTCCTTAACTTCTTTCACTACTTTAGGTTCTTTTACTTCCTTAACTTCTTCTATATCATTATTGCCATCATCTTCTGCTTTTATAACTTGAATGTTTACAGCTTTAACTTCTAAATCTGTTGCATCTTTTATTTCTTTTTTTATTTTTGTTTGTAATTTAGATGTTGTCTCTTTTATTACAGTTCTCTTTGTAACATTAATTGATAAATTAATAACAACATCATTATCTTTTGTTATTATAACATTTGTATCTGCATCTATTATATTATTAAAACTGCTTACAGTTCCTTCTACAAGATTTTTTAATGTATCAACTGTAATTAAAAGCTTTCCATCATTATTTTGTAATAAAATTCCTTCATTAGATTCTTCTGCATTATCTACTCCTGAAAAGAATATACATTTTATTGCAAGTAGCATCAATGCTATGCATACTCCTATCATAACATTGGTGTATGATTGAAACATTAGAACTTTTCCAATCAATACTGTAAATATGGTTGAATCCATTACTCCAAATCCAATCAAACATAGTACTATAGATAATACTAATACTATTAGCGAAAATATTGCTAATCCTAATTTATCAAAAAACTTCATATTTGTTACCATCCTTTTTACTTTTATTTATATATTTTTTGTCTTATTTTATAATGCGTTTATTATTATTTTAAGTCTGTTTTATTATTTCTTTGGAGTCTTCGTAGTCTTCTTTGCTTCTTTTTTGCTTTCTTTCTTTTCTTCTATCTCTTCTTCTATCTCAGGCTTTGGAATTTCCTTCTTTACTTCTGTAGTACTTACACCTTGAACATGTACATTTACTTCACTAACGCTAAGTCCTGTCATCTCTTCAACTGCCTTTTTTACTCTTTTTTGTATTTCAAAAGCAACCTCTGGAATTCTTGCGCCATATTCAACAATTATGTTTACATCAATCTTTGTATTTTTTTCTTGAATGTCAACTTTAATTCCTTTTGACATGTTTTTCTTTCCACTTAATGCTTCAGAAATTCCTCCTGCAAAACCTCCTGCCATATCTGCAACACCAGCTACATCTGTTACTGCCATTCCAGCAATTACTGATACTACATCATTTGAAATCTCTATATTGTTATTTTCTCCTTCTTTTACTACAACTTCTTCATCTTGAACTTCTTTTTTCTCACTCATAATAAAACCTCCTATAATATCAATTTTCAATTGATTATCTCAATTAAGGTTTGAGATAATACAAGTATATCAATTTATCCTTAAATTTACAAGTGTTTTTTATGAATTTAGTGTGAAATTTAGAAAAATAAAGTAGTACAATATTAAGGAAATATCATACTACTTCAATTCTAATCTTATTCTTCAACTATTTTAAAATTTTCATCACCAACAATTTCTTTGAATTCTTCTAAAGTTTCATTGTCTGCATAGATTGGCCTTTTAGCAATATCTTGTCCTTTTTCAAACATATGGATAACTATATTATTTTTTTCTCCTTCAAAATAGCTTAAAGCTCCTTTGAATCTTAATTTCTGATTGTCACTTAAATTATCAATTGAAATTTCTATATGCTTCTTTTTAACTTGCTTTAGTTCATCAATTGTATTAGCGATAATAGTTACATCTGTCTCATCTTTTATGCTAACTCTGCCATTTACTACTATAAGATTTTCTTCCATAAGAGTGCTACCACATCTATTATAACAGCTTTCAAATACTATTATCTCACATGAGCCATATAAATCTTCAACAGTTACAAATGCCATTATCTTATTACTTTTAGTAAATTTCTTTTTTATACTTGTAATAACACCTGCAAATTTTACTTCTTTTCCGTCTTGCAAATCACATTCTCCGTTAGATCCTAGCTGTTCTAATGCCTCTTCTATTTGGATTGTGTTTATGTTGGTACTTTCCTCAATTTGCTTTCCATATTTTTCAAGGGGATGTCCAGATATATAAATTCCTAGCATCTCTTTTTCCATAGAAAGTATCTCTTTTTCAGTATATTCAGCAATTTCAGTGTAATTATACTTCATATTTTGTATATCTTCTTCAGTGTTTGCAATATCAAACATAGTAATTTGATTGCTAAAATTTTTCTTATTAGCATCAGCTATTGTATCAATTATTGTTTCAAATGATGCTATAAGTGTACTTCTAGTTTTTCCAAGGTTATCAAATGCACCAGCTTTTATTAAACTTTCTATACACTTTTTATTAACAGATTCTCCATAAATTCTTTCTGCAAAATCTGTGAAATCTTTATATTCACCATGTTCTTCTCTTTCACTCACTATTGCATCAACCGCAGCTAATCCAACATTTTTAATACTTCCTAAACCAAATCTAATTGAGTCACCTTTAGCAGTAAATCTAGTGTAGCTTTTATTTATATCTGGTTTTAAAATATCTATTTTCATTTTTCTACATTCATTAATATACATTGGAATTTTATCAAGATTACCCAAAAAGCTATTAAGCATAGCTGCCATAAACTCTGCTGGATAATATGCCTTTAGGTACGCTGTTTGATATGATATTACTGCATAGCAAGCAGCATGAGATTTATTAAATGCGTATTTAGCAAACTCAGACATCTCATCAAATATCTTGTTGGCAGAAGCTTCATCGATTCCGTTTCTAACGCAACCCGGAATTTCAACATTTCCATTTTCATCTACCATTCCATGAACAAAGTTCTCTCTTTCCTTTGCCATTACATCTAGCTTTTTCTTTCCCATAGCACGTCTAACTAGGTCGGCTCGTCCTAAAGAATAACCTGCTAAATCTCTTACTATTTGCATAACTTGTTCTTGATATACCATACAACCATATGTAACTTTTAATATTGGCTCTAGGCTTGGATGAGTATATACAGCATGTTCTTGGTCTTTTTTGTTTGCAATATATCTTGGAATTTGGTCCATTGGTCCTGGACGATATAGTGAAACTCCTGCTATTATATCTTCAATACAGTCTGGCTTAAGTTCCTTCATGAAGTTTGTCATTCCTTGACTTTCAAACTGGAATATTCCAACAGAATCTCCATCTTGCCACAACTTATATACTTTTGGATCATCCATTTTGTCATCAAACTCTACATCTATTCCTCTGTTTTGTTTAATAATATCTTTTGCATCTCTTATTACAGTAAGAGTCCTTAATCCTAAGAAATCCATTTTAAGTAAGCCTAATTCTTCTAAAGTAGTCATTATGTATTGTGTAGATGTTATGCCATCACGAGCATATAATGGTACATAATTTACAACTGGCTCACGTGCTATAATTATTCCACAAGCATGAGTTGAAGCCTGTCTTGGCATTCCTTCTAACGCCATCGCAATATCTAATAATTTCTTGACATCTTCGTTTTCTTCATAGATATTCTTTAGCTCTTGGTTCATTTCTATTGCTTTTGCTATTGTGATGTGAAGCTCATTTGGTATCATTTTGGCTAGTTTGTCCGCTTCCGCATATGGAAAATCTAGCACTCTTCCAACATCTCTTATAACCATTTTTGCTGCCATTGTTCCAAAGGTAATAATCTGCGAAACATGGTCTGCTCCATATTTTTCTGATACATAATCAATTACATCTTGTCTTTTTTCATAGTCAAAATCAATATCAAAATCTGGCATACTTATTCTCTCTGGATTTAAAAATCTCTCAAAAATAAGTCCATATCTGATTGGGTCAATATCTGTAATTCCTAATGCATATGCGACAATTGAACCAGCACCTGAACCTCTACCTGGTCCTACTGGAATATCATGTGATTTTGCAAAGTGAACATAGTCCCATACAATTAAGAAATAATCTACATATCCCATCTTTTCGATTACACCTAATTCATACTCTACTCTATCTATTAAATCTTGCGATAAATTTTCTCCATACCTTGCTTTCATTCCATCATCTGTAAGCTTTTTTATGTAATCATAGTGGCTAGCAAACTCCTCTGGTACATCATAATTTGGTAGTATTGTATGTCCGAATTCAAATTCTACATTACACTTTTCTGCAACCTTTACAGTATTTTCTATTGCCTCTGGCACTGCTTTAAAATAATCCATCATTTCTTCTGGAGATTTTATATAAAGCTCATCAGTATCAAATCTCATTCTATCTTCATCAGACATTCTTTTACCAGTTTGAATACATAATAAAACTTCATGGTTGTATGCGTCTTCTTTTTTTAGATAGTGAGAGTCATTTGTGGCTAAAAGCGGAATATCAAGTTCTCTTGAAAGTTCTATTAGTTTTTGGTTTACTAATACTTGCTCTTTTATTCCATTATTTTGAATCTCTAAATAATAGTCTTCTCCAAATACATCTTTAAACCATTTAGCTGATTGCTTAGCAGCTTCCATATCTCCTTTATTTATATTAGTAGCGACTTCACCTGCTAGACATGCACTAGAGCATATTAGTCCCTCATGATATTTTTCTAGTACTTCTTTATCAATTCTAGGCTTATAATAATATCCATCAGTAAATCCAAGTGATACTAGTTTTGCTAGATTTTTATATCCATTATTATCTTTTGCTAGCAATATTAGATGGTTGTATTTATTGTCAATAGATGGGTCCTTGTCAGTCATTTTTCTTTGTGCTACATAAACCTCACATCCTATAATAGGCTTAACTCCATTGGCTTTGCATGCTTTATAAAAGTCAATTGCACCAAACATAACACCATGGTCTGTAATGGCTATGGCGTCCATTCCAAGCTCTTTTGCTCTTACTGGCAAGTCTTTTATTCTATTTGCTCCGTCTAGTAAACTAAACTCACTATGTACATGTAAGTGTACAAATTTTCCCTCTAGCATGTTTTCTCCTTTTTTTATCTTTCTTGTATATTATTGTTAAATTTTTTTATTTATAGCTTAGAAATTAGGTTGTAAGAAATTTCTTCAACAGAATTCACTACAATCCCAATTTCTGATTCAGTCTCTATTCCTTTGCTATTTACGAATATTGTTTTTAATCCTTCTTCCCTTGCCCTTATAATATCTAAATAAATATCGTCACCTATCATAACACATTCACTTGTTTTTTTATCTCCACAAGCATTTAAATATGCTTCTCTATTTGGCTTTATGATATATTCTCCATAATATTCAGAAAAATATTTTCCTATTTCCATATTATTTAGTCTATTTAATTGAGATTCTGCAAAGTAATTTGTTAACAAAACTAACTCATATTCTTGTGATAATTTTTGTATATTATCTATCAATAACTCATTTCTTGGAGGTATGCACATTTTTAGCTCATCAAAAAAAGTTGAAATGAAGTTTGCTGGTAATGTTCTATTTATTGCAATTTCCATATGCTTTGTATAATCTGTCACATTATAATTATTATAAAATTGTTCATATGTTTTAATTCCATTTAAGAATAGTTGTACATTCTCTTCGGTATATACTCCTAACTTTTTAAGTGTTTCTTCTACACTATTAATAAATTTTACACCTTGTATAAGTGTACCATCTACATCAAAAATCAATCTCTTTATCATTATTATCCCCTTTTATCTAAGAAAATGCTCCTTTGGCTCAATCCATTAGCTACTTCTAATTTAGCAATTATATTTTTATTATATCTTATATTTTTTTTTCTAAAAAGTAAACCCTTTTTCGCTGTAAATTTAGAAAATTTGCACATTTTAACTATTGTTTTTCTAATATTTTGTCGTAAATTGTCGAACGATTTTTATTGACTTATAGTAATTTTCGTATTACAATAATACCATATTATAACACTTCAAAAGGACCATTTTAATTGCAATATATAGGAAACATAGATATAAATTTATTCAAAGCAATTTTTCCAAATATAATTACTGACCAAGTAGTATTCACAGACAAACAAAAAGCTCATATTAATGAAAGACATCCTGAAATTCTAAACAAGTTCGAAAAATATTTTAGTCAAATTATTGAAAATCCCGATTATATATTGATAGATAATATGAGAAACAATACTGCTTTATTATTAAAAACAATTGTTGAAACAGGCAATAATAATTCAATTGTTGGTAGTGTTAATTTAGTTTTAAGATTGGCAGTTGAAGATGATGATAAAAACAATAAAAATTCAATTATAACTTGCATTCCTATTGGACAAACTAGACTAAAATCATATATAAATAATGGAAAAATTGTTTACAAACGTGAATAAAAATGTTATAATTGAATTACAATATAATTAGATTATTTGAGGTGGTAAATTGTTGCAACCACACACCCTAGTGGTCAAAAGAGATGTAGGGATGGCGACTCCTACCAAATAATCACTTGTTTTAAGGAAGCTAGTTTTTGCTAGTTTCCTTTTATATTAATACTACATATTGTAAAATTCCCCATTTTGCTGTATAATTGCATTGATAAGGAGATTTTATGTTACAAAAATATTTAGACAAATTGGAATTTAATATTATAAAAGATAAATTATTAGAATATGCTCATACTTTTATCGGAAGTAAGAAAGCAAAAAGTTTAGAACCATCATGTGAAAAAGGAACTGTGCAAACTACATTAGATGAGACTTCTGAGGCATGTAACTTAATTCACACTATGGGCAGTTTTCCTATTGGTGAAATTGATGACATGAAGCTTAACTTAAAGAAAATCGAAAGTGGTATCAGCTTAAACGCTAAATCACTTTTGGAAATAGCTGAGGTTTTAAAAACGTCAAAAGAACTTATTTCTTATTACAAAGATTCTAAATTAGACTTAAGCCATTTAGGAGTTTATTTTGATGAACTTTATACAAATATAGATATTGAGAAAAAGATTTTTAGTAGCATTATTTCAGAAGATACCATTGCAGATAATGCATCTTCAAAACTTGCTCAAATTAGACGTAATAGAAAGAATCTAGAACTTGATATCAAAAACAAATTAAATAGTATCATACATTCTAATACATATTCCAAATATCTTATGGATCCTGTTGTTACCATTAGAGCAGGACGCTACGTTATTCCAGTTAAGGATGAATATAAAAGTCAAATTAAAGGATTTATCCATGATACATCGGCTAGTGGCTCTACTGTGTATATTGAGCCAATGGCTGTATTTGAGATGAACAATAGTATCTCTAATTTATATTTAGAAGAAAACAAAGAAATTGAGAGAATTTTAGCTGAGCTATCTGCTCTTCTATACCCTATCTCAGGTTATTTAAATCAGACAAATAACCTAATTGGACAGTTAGACTTTATCTCTGCTAAAGCAAAATTTTCTATTGATAATAATTGCAATCCACCTAAACTTGCAGATTATATTGATTTAAAAAATGCAAGACATCCTTTGATTGATAAAGACAAAGTTGTTCCTACTAATATTAACCTTGGGAAAGATTTTTCTTGCTTAGTTATTACTGGTCCTAATACAGGTGGAAAAACTGTAACTTTAAAAACTGTTGGGCTTTTGTGCATTATGGCTCAGTCAGGTATGCATATTCCTGCTTACGAGGGTAGCTGCATAAAAGTTTTTGATAATATTTTTGCAGATATTGGTGATGAGCAAAGTATTGAGGAATCACTAAGTACTTTTTCATCGCATATAACAAATATTGTTCAGATTTTAGATACATTTACAAAAGACAGTTTAATTTTAGTTGATGAACTTGGTTCTGGAACTGACCCAATAGAAGGTGCTAATTTAGCAATCAGTTTGCTTGAACATTTTTTTAAGCAAGGTGCACTAATTATTGCAACAACACATTATCATGAGATTAAAAATTATTGTATTTCTCATGATGGTTTCGAAAATGCAAGCTGTGAATTTGATATTTCATCTATGAAACCTACATATCATTTACTTCTTGGTATTCCTGGGAAAAGCAATGCTTTTGCTATTAGTAAAAATCTTGGCATTCCAACTTATATTATAGATAGAGCTAAAGGTTTAATTAGCAAACCTGATACTGATATTGAGAGCTTAATGAAAGATATTTATGATGATAAGTTAGAAATAGAAAAGGCTAAAGAAGAAACCCAGAAAAATCTAAACCAGATAGAGATTTTAAGAAAATCTTTAGAAAGTGATGTTTCAAGTAAACTAGCATCTGAACAAGAGAAAATAAATAAAGCCAAAGCCGAGGCAAGACAAATTTTATTAGATGCAAAAGAAGAAGCAAATAGCATAATTAGAGAATTAAATCACATGAGTGAATTAGATAGTAAAAAAGCTAATAAAATGAGAAGCAATTTGAATGACTCTATTAAATCTCTAGGCGGAGAGCCTACTCTTGATTTAAGTGTATTATTAAGCTTAAATAACTCATATGATAAGCAAAATTCTGAATCTTTAAAAAATAAGCAGAAAAATAAAATTAAGAATTCAAGTGCTGCACATCATTCATCAGTTTCTTATGGCAATAATAAATCTCAGACAGTATCAACTGAAATAAATCTTATTGGAGAAAATGTAGCTTCCGCTGTGGAAGTCTTAGATAAATATTTAGACAATTGCTACTTAGCACACATTCATCAAGTAAGAGTCGTACATGGTAAAGGCACTGGTAAATTAAGAGATCGGAATTCACCAGTACCTAAAAAAATCAAAATATGTAGAGTCATTTGCTATAGCTGGGTTTGGCGAGGGCGATTTTGGTGTAACTGTTGTAGAGTTGAAAAGATAAACTATATATAAATATTATACCTACCACAATAGGTTACTTAGTATAATTATCCTAAGTAACCTATTTATTCATATATCATTATTTTTTATCATATATAACGTACATTGATGGAGTAAAAGGAGGCATACCTGACGAAAGATAAGCATAAAATCCCTTAGTAAGATCTTTCAAATTAATTGTAGTGCCGCCGACTTTGTGTAGGCTTATATGTTGTGTCTGGGTACTTCATCCAAGATGTGTTGGCTAAAATATTATTCACATTATTCCCCATATAATTCGCAGTATATCCAACTGCAACTGGAAAATATTCTGTACTGTACCAATCAAGATATATTCCTGCATTTCCAGGATTGGTCCAGTTAACAGCAAAAATTCCCGATACTGAACCACTTTTCCTTACAGTAAATGATTTTGCCAATTCACTATTGCTTATTGTTCCACCTGAATAATATCCTGGTTGTACTGTCTGTGTAGTTTCAGTTGTTGGGTTAAAGTTAAGCGTTCCTCTGTTTACCATTGTTCCTGTTAAGCCTACTCCACTTG
>CAOSLI010000004.1 GCA_948524275.1 uncultured Clostridia bacterium | reverse complement strand
CTTACGACCTTCGGGTTATGAGCCCGACGAGCTGCCAACTGCTCCACCCCGCGATGTGTAAATACTTATATATTATACATCGCTTAAATTAATTTTGTCAATACTTTTTTATAAGTTTTACCAAGAAGTGGTCTAAAAATAACTAATTGCACTAAAAACTATTTTTATATAGTAAATAAAGTGATATAATAACCATTAAAAAATGAAGTAGGAGAAGTAGTAATATGATTAATTTACATACAGAAAGAACTATTGTATATTGCAAGATAATTCACAATTATTTAGAAGCAGAAGTATTTGGAGATCCAGAGATTGATGTTGGAGACATGATTGAGTGCTACATGCCAAAGTATCTATTTAGAGAACAGTATCAGAAATGTATTGAGACTTTTAGGGATTTGTATGAGTAGACTGCAGATTTATTTTGGCATGAATTAACGGCATTTCATGAAGTTGCATTGTATTATTTTTTAGAGGAGATGTGTCTTGTAAAAAAGGATATGGGAAAAGACTTTGAAAAAGTGTATTACGATGCTGAACTAAAAAAAGAAATTCATGAATGTGCAAAGCAAGAAAAGAAAGAATGGGGCGAGAATTTTACAATAAAAGAAATTGAAGAAGGATATTATGATCCAGATGAGATGTGTGGCAATATTTTCGAAGATATTGACTTTGTAGAACTTCCAACTTTATATAATGAAGAAAAAGCAAATATGCCAACTATATCAAAATTGTTAGGAATAAATCTTGATTATTATTTTGAGATTTTGCCAATAGATATTCAAAAACAATATAAGAGCAAACATGTTACATTATTAGGCGAGGTAAGTGAGCTATTTAGATATATACAGCAACGAATTAATAGTGGCAGTTTAGCCGAATTGTTTTTTGAGAATAATAAGCCAGTCAATGAAAATAGAATTCATGTAATTATTGAAAATATAATGCATGCGTATTTTATTGGAAAGGGTGTAGATATTTCAAGAGAGGTTCTAATAAAAAATGGAAAGGTTGATTTTAAATTATTTAGAAAAGACCAGAAGGATGAGAAGATTCTAATTGAAGTTAAAAAGGCAAATAGCTCATATTTGAAAGCTGGATATGAGAATCAACTTTGTGATTACATTAGATATAGTGATTGTATGAATGCGTTTTATCTTATTGTTTGTTGTACTGATGATGAGTATAAGATAGCTAGCAATTTTATAGATAATCATGTGTATACAGATAACTTCCAAATGTACATTAATATAGCTATCTTGGATGCTAGGAAAAAGAAGACGCCGTCGAGGAAGAAGAGGAAGGATTTATTATAAATAAGTAAATTTATATAAAAGTAGTGTCAATCATTATTCAGAGCAAATAAGATTCTTATGCAAATATAAATTAGAAACATTAGATAATGTGGATGAACTGAAAATAAAGAAATTAAGAGAAAAGCAAGAAATATTAAATACTAGAAATAGATTGTATTATAAAAGAGGAAAAGTGGCTAATGAAACAGAGAAAAGTGAGATTACAAAGCAAATAATTTTGATTACAACTGAACTAAAAAGAGTGAAAAAGGAAATTAGAATGTGTGTTGAAGTAACAGATAATGTTCCTAGTATGAAAGAGCAAATAAAAGAAACTGAAGAAAAATCCAAGGGGAAGGAAAAACAAAAGAAGAAAGATAGAAGATATGAAAGATAGATTATATAACTAATTATCTAGTATATTGAATAAAAATAAATTTTGTAGAAAAAAAGCTAAATTTGTGATATAGTGTTATCAAAGGGGGCAGATATGGAAGAATACATGCAAGTAGAATTATATAAGATGGATGATAAAAGAAATATTTTTATTATAACTATAAATGAACTTAGTGAAGAATTAAAAATACAAATAGATAAATATATTTGTAGGATTTGGGCAGGGCAAAATGAATATGATATTAAACATGTAAAAAAAGAGATACTAGAATATATAAGTACAAAAGACAGAAAAAAACAAATTGGTGCTATAGCTGAGTTTTTTATTCATTTGTTTTTGAATTATAAGGGATACACACCCTATTGCCTTTTTCAAAACTTAGAAGAAAATTCTCTGAAAAAAGGATTTGATGGTTATTTTTCTTTAAATAATGAAGAATGGATTGTCGAAAGTAAATCTACAAAAGATAGGTCAGTAAAACATCATACAAAAGTAAGTGAAGCTTATAATGACTTGAATAGCAAGATAACAGGAAAAACATCTAATAATCCATGGAAAAATGCATACAATCATTCATGTAATATAAATATACTAGCACCCGAAAATGTCAGAAAGCAGTTAGATATATTGTCTAAGGAATTTGTTGATAAAAAATTTCATAAATTATCTGAATATAACATAATTCCATGTTCTACAAAATTTATAGAAGAAAAAGATATAGAAAAATCAGATGTTGTTCATAACACAGTATTAGAAAAAGTAAATTCGTTTGAGTTTAATAAAATCACAGTAATATGTATTAATAATGGGGCAGAAGAATTGTTTATGGAATATTTAAGGAGTTAATTGTATGGATAGTAAAGAAAAGAGAAAATTAACTAGTTTAAAAAATATTGAATTTTTTGAAGAATCAATAAAAAAATTAAATTTAAATCAAGAACTTACAGAACAAGAAAAAGAGTATTTGTTAACCAGTGCTATTATATTAACTAAAGAGTATGAATTGAATAATGAATATACAGGATATTTAGAACTTGCATATTATATTATTCTCAAATATTCTATTAGTTATAATGACTACAAACCATTATATGATTTTTCTATTAATTTCGGGTACTATCCTATATCTAATGTAATCACTAAATTAAATTTAATAGAGTTAAATTCAATAAATGATATAATTATAAAAAATGGAATGAGTAAATTTAAGAAAAATGAAATTATAGAGACATATGAGCAAAAATATAATCAAGATAAATTGCTATATAGTAATAATAGCGAAATTGCATATATAGCACCGACATCTTATGGTAAAAGTTCAATTATTTCAGAGAAAATATTAATAGATAAATTTGATAAGATTGGAATTGTAGTTCCTACTAAATCATTAATTAATCAAACATATAATTTTATAAAGCAACAAAGATTAAATTATAAAATAATAATGTTTGATGAAATGTATGAAAATGAGAATAAATTCATTGCTATAATAACACAAGAAAGAGGATTAAGATTATTAGATAGAGATAATTTTTATTTTGATCAAATATTTATTGATGAAGCACATAATTTATTATCTGATGATAATAGAAGTATTCTTCTATCCAGACTAATTAACAAAAATTACTTAAAGAATCCTGAACAAAAAATAGTATATCTTTCACCATTAGTGGATAATAGCAAGAATTTAAAGTCATATACAGATGGAAATGTAGATGAGTATAGAATAAATTTCAATTTGAAAGAACCGGAAATATTTGAATTAAGATTAGATGGAAATTCTTTAAAATATAATCGATTTATGAATGAATTTTATATTTTATCATGTAATAATAATGTTATAGATTATATTAGAAAAAATGAAAAAGATAAAAATTTTGTTTTTATTGCAAGACCTGTAAAGATTGAAAAATTTGCAAATGAATTAAAAAAACATAAAGATTTACAAATAAATAATAATGAATTAAATTTATTAGCAGATACTTTGAAAAAATATGTGCATGAAGATTTTAATGTTATAGATTTAATTAAACATGGAATAGTGTATATTCATGGAAAGATGCCAGACCAAATTAAAGATTATTTGGAATATAAATATAAGACGATAAAGGAACTAAAATATTTAATAGCAAATCATGTAATATTAGAAGGTATGAATTTGCCAGTTGATAATTTATATATAATGACGGTAAATTCTTTAGGTACTAAGCAAATAGTAAATTTAATTGGAAGAGTTAATAGATTAAATGATGTATTTACAACTGATAAAAATAATTTGAATAAATTATTACCTCAGATTTATTTTATAAATACAGAAGAATATAACAGAAAAAATTCTAATATGTGTAGTACTATAGAAAAATTAAGAAGTTTTGCATCAGAGGATATAGTAGAAAACCCAATATTGATTGAATATAAAGAAGAAAAATTAAAAATAACTGAAGAGAAGAAAGAAAAAAATAGAGAGATTATTAAAAAGGAAGATAAGTTGTTTTTAGAGGATAATTCTGAAGAAGCAATTATAGAAAGGATAATAATAGAATGTGGAATAGAAAAATATTATAATAATATATCTGAATTAATAGAAAGAATTAAAAAAGTAAAAAATGAGATAAAAAGTAATCCAAATTGGAAAGAAATAAATATTATTGATAAAATATGTTATATATTTATTGATTCTTTGATAAATATTAATGATTTTGAAATTAATAGATTAAGGAATATAGAGGCAAAAGATTTTTATAAAAGTTTTATTAAAAAACAAAAATTTCAATTAAAAGATAGAATTAAGGATCAATATGAATATTTTAAGAGTATTCAATATAATAGTGAGAAAAATGAATTTTATATAGGTAATAGTTATGGAGAAATAGCAAAGATAACAGAAGAGTATAGGAAGCGGTTTTAACAGAGTATATATAAAATTGGATACTAAAACAAATAAAGAATTGATAAACTTGGCTATAGTTAAATTAAAAATAGAAGATGATTTTATAAATTATAAAATTAACGGATTTTTACAGGCGATGCTAAAGTTAGAATTTATTAGTGAGGAAGAATATAATTATATTGTATATGGAACAAATAATAAACAAAAATTAAATCTAATGAAAAAAGGTTTAACACATAATTTAATAAATAAATTTGATGATGATAATCAATTAAATAACTTATCATTTGATGAATATAATAATGTTATTGTAAATGATAATTTTAAGGAATATGTTAACACATTAGATGATTTTTTAAAATTTGAAATTAATAAATATATATAAAATGGAAGTAGAAATACTTCTATTTTTTGTAAAAACTTATATAGAATAAATTTGACGATAAATGTTGTTTTAAAAAGTTTTTTGTGATATAAGATAACATAGAAGTATTATATTCGAATTTGGAGGAGTAATGGATAATATATTTACAAAAAATATAAATGATTGGTTAGATAGTGGGGAATATTTAGTAGACATAGATGATATGAGAACAAGAATTATGAAAGAATCTGCAAACTCAAATAGTGAATCAACTACAGCGTCAATATTTGAAAATGAATTATACTATTTAATAAAATTTCGTACAGGTATAAAATTAAATATTGTAAAAGAACAAAAACTGGATGGAATTAATCATTTATTTGGAAGCTTAAAAAAGAGAAGTAGTGGAAAAGGTAGAATAGATGCTGTGGTGAACAACTTAGTTATAGAGTATAAACATTTTTCTAAATTTTTGTCAGAAAAAGATCAAACCACTGCAATAGAGCAAGTAAAAGATTATTTAAAAGCATTAGAAAAGAGAGATAAAATAAAATATAATGCAATACTAACTGATGGAATTAGAATATGCTATTTTTCATTTTTGGAAGAAGAAGTTTATAATACTAGTATTTCTCCCGTTGAAAATGAAGATATAGATATGATAATTAAAGCAATCTTAGCTAATGATACTAAGAAATTTGTACCAGAGAATATATTAAAGGATTTTTCAATAAATCCATTGTATGATTCAATCTCTAAGAGAATGGCACAAACATTATATAGTGCATTAAAAAGTCAGAAAACGGAAAAAACTAATATGCTATCAAATGAATGGAAGAGTTTAATGCATTTATCAGTTGATGATAATGGAAAAGGTAATGATATTGAGAAAAGAAGAAAAGATTTATCTTTAATTTTTTCTGATACAATAAATAATCCTGAATCTGAGTATGATGCTCTTTATGCATTACAGACAACATATGCTATTATAGTAAAACTTATAGCTTGTAAAGTTATAGATAAATTAGAATATAATGATTTGATGAAAAATTATTATGATCTATCTATGATAAGCTCAAATGAATTGCAAACTTTTTTTGAAAAAATGGAAGATGGATATTCATATAAAAGTAATAATATAACAAATTTCCTTGAAGGAGATTTCTTTTCGTGGTATTCAGATAAAAATCAATGGAATAATGAAATATGGAGTGATATAGTGAATATTGTAAAATGTATAGATCAATATTCAGCATTTTCTTTAAATGTATATTATGAGCCTATAGATATATTTAAAGATTTGTACATGAGTATTATACCAAAATCTATAAGACACTCAATGGGAGAATATTTTACTCCTAAGTGGTTGGCTGATTATGTTATTTCAAATGGAATATCTAGTATAAAGAATAAGAATAATTGGAAAGCAATAGATCCATGCTGTGGATCTGGAATTTTTTTGCTGGAATTAATAAAGAAAATTGTAGGAAATAGAAAAATTAAATCATTAAGTGCAACAGAGAAAAAGATGTTAAAAGAAGAGATATTAGATAGAGTATATGGAATAGATATAAATCCATTATCTGTATTATCTGCAAGAGTAGGATATTATTTAGCATTAAAACCATTTGGCAATTTACATGACATAGAAATTCCAGTTTATCTTGGAGATTCAGCTATCCTGGCAGAAAAAATAATTATAGATCATATTGAATGTTACAAATATTCTGTTTCAAATTTAAAAGAACCATTTGATGTCATTTTACCAGCAAGATATGTAAAATTATCTGATTTTGGACAAATAATGAGCGAATTACAAGCATGTGTAAAAACTGAAGATTGTGAGATTCTATATAATGTTATAAAAAGCAAATTAAGTGAAAATGAAAAAAATTCTAAAAAATTAATGAAATACATAGAAGAAATGTCCAAAAAACTAGTAATATTACATAAAAATAATTGGGATGGAATTTGGATTAGAATAGCAACGAATTTTATGCTTATAGCAAGATTAGCTAATTTTGACTTGATAGTTGGAAATCCGCCATGGGTTAAATGGGAGCATTTACCTGCAATGTATGCCAACAAAATAAAAGAGGTATGTGATGTAAAACACATTTTTTCTGGTGCAGGGCAATATGGTGGAACTCAATTGAATATTTGTGCACTTATTTCAAATGTGACGGCAACTAATTGGTTATCGAAAGATGGAATGCTAGTATTTCTTATGCCAGATAGTATAATGTCGCAAGATTCATATGAAGGATTTAGAAATTTTTATATAGACTATGCTACTAAAGAAAGGCTATATTTACAAAAGATAGATAGATGGATGGCTCCGTTAAGACCATTCAGATGTGATAATAAGCCCGTTACACAAGATTTTATGACATATTATTTTTCACGAGAATTAGTAGATTATCATAAAGGGATACCAGTAACTAATATAACCAGAAATAAGAAAATAAATGATTCTGTTTTAAATAGTACAAGTAATTTTAAAGAAGCACAGCAGTACATGGAGTTTTCTGAAAATATGGCAGTTCAATTAAGTGAAAATAATACTTCATTTTCATATAAATCAAACCAATATGATTTTTCAAGAATAATAGGACCTACTAGTTATTTATATAGAACAGGTGTGGAATTTACTCCTCAACAACTTTATATGTTAAAGGGATATGGAAAAAGTAATAATAGTGGAAATTATAGATTCAAAAACAAAGAATTTTCACTATCAAAATATAAAGTTAAAGATCAACCTAAAGATGGATGGGATTTCCCTACTAAAAATATCTATCCTATAGTAACTAGTCCTCATATAGAAGATTTTAAGTATGATTGTAATGATGAATATTGTATATTACCGTATACAAAAGAAAATACCAATGAACCTATATCATCTGAAATTATGCTAAAAGACAACAGACAAATCTTAGTATATTTAGCAGAACATAAAAATTTAATAGACAGTCAGTCAGAAAAAAGTAAAAAAATGCATAGAGGAAAAGAATTCTATTCACTATCAAAAATTGGACCATATACTTTTGCGGATTATATTGTTGCTGCAAGGGATAACAGTAAATTTTGTGCAAGTGTAATAAAAAAGCAAAATACACCTTGGAACGAAGAAAAACAAGTTATATGTGTAAAACATACTATTATTATAAGTCAAGATAAAAATAAGAGATTTATTACAGAAGATGAAGCTCATTATATTTGTGGTATTTTAAACAGTGAAATAGTTCAGGAATATATACAAACTACTTTTAAATCAAATGGATTTAGTTTAAATAAATCAAATTTATATATACCACTTTATGATTCAAAGAATGATAAACATAAGAAAATTTCTGAATTAGCGAAGTTGGCAGTAAAAGAAACTACAGAAGAAGTAGAAAAATTAAAAAAAGAATTAACTAAATTGTATTTAGATATTTGTGGAGAAAAATAAAAATTTATTAAGTAAGAAAAGGAGAATTTATATGTCAAATTCGAAATACTTAGATTCTTTAAATCAGGAAGAGCATAGAAATTTAACTAAAAAATTATTTGACAAGCAAAATGGAAAGGATGAAGAAAATAATTTTGGGTTAACTCATGAAAGTTGTAATAAATCAAAACAAGATGCGGATTTAAGAGTAGCTAGAACATTATGTACATTGGAAGATATAAAAAATCAAACTCCTAATGGTGAAACTACTTCATTAAAACATGTATTGCAATATTATAATGGGAGTAAATATGATTTTAAATATAAAGTAAATGAGAATGTTATAGAATACTCATTTCCAAATATAGGAGATAATAATATTTATAAATCTACTATTTTTGAAGATAAATTATCAGGAGAAAAATCTTCATTTATAGAAATTCCAATAGAATATATTTTCATGATGGGTTGATTAATCCAAGAGGCATAAATAGTAGTTTAAGATTATTAGTAAAAGAATTTCATAAAGGAAATCCACAGCTTCATTTGAGTTTGGCTAGAATTGATCATGATAAAATAAGAACTTTTGATGGACAGCATAAAGCGGTTGCTCAGTTATTATTAGGAGCAAGGAAGTTAGTGATTAGAATTTTTCTTAATCCTGATATAGATAGGTTAATAGAAACTAACACAAATGCTGGAAGCAAATTAAAGCAAATAGCATTTGATAAATCGATAGTTAGGCAACTACATAATACCTTATATACAGAAAAACTTGAACAATATCAATCTGATCATGGACTAGCTTTTGATGATTTTAGCTTTTCTGAAAAAGATGTTGTCGAACATTTTAAAGGGGAACGTGGAAATATAAAGCAATACATTGTAAATAGTATAAAAAATCAAATTACTCACAACTCTAAACTAACAGATTATATTGATTTTGAAGGTAGAGGAAAAGAACTTCCAATATCATATAGTACTTTTGAAAAAACATTTTTGGCTTTATTTATTAATACAAAAACAATATTATCAACTAACATTAACTATAGAGAAGAGGAAGGATTGAATCCAAGAATATTAGAACATGATCAATTAATAAAGTTATGCAATATACTTGCAGAAGAAATATATGAAAAAATATGATGTAAATATAGGAGTAAATAGAATAGAACAAAGATTAATAAATGGAAGAGATAAAGATATTACAGATGATCACTTGGTGGCATATAGAGTTAGTAAAGAAGAAATATTAGCAAATTGGTTAAAATATATTGAAAAAATTATAAAAGCTTTTTTTATTAATACAGGAAAGAGCTTTGATGAGGAGAATTTATTTCAACAGCCATTTGAAGATCAGCTGTGGGAAAATATAAGGACTTTTATAAAAAATTTTATTCAATTACCATTATGGAAAGATAGAGCATTAGCAAGTACAATATTTTCAGGAAAATCTAATTATGATTTTTGGAAACATATTTTTGATACAGGAAACACAGCAGAAAATGTTCCTGTATTAGCTCAACCAATAAATTACATGGAAATGATAAAAAAATAGATAAAATAATAAAACTATGGATTTTTCGCTAGTTTTATTATTTTCAAAACATCATAACTAGCTGAGAACCATATACAAGTTTATTCTTATAATATTTCATATTAATATAAATTAAATATCACATAAAATTATTATAAATAAGTTTAAGATGTTTAGAAATATGCTTTTATTATACATAGCAATACTTTCTTTAACAGTAGAAAGTGTTATTTACACTATCTTACTAATTTGCATAACGCAAATAAAGTTCTTTAATGAAATAATAGTATTTATTAAGAATATCATCTTCATTCACTTCTCAATAAAGTGCAACACTTAATATTAAAGTGCAAAAACTGCACCTTAAATATTGATATTACATCTAATAATTGATATAATATATATGTAGGAGGTATTTCTAATGAATAATAAAAAAGATTGGAATTTAGAATTATCAGAGTACATTAAACAAGGTGAACCAAATCAAGTTGAGAAAACTAAAACATGGGAAACGGCGATAGGTTTACAAGATGTAGATGGGTTAAAACCTTCAAAATACTTAATAAAAACTGCTAAAGAACATATTGAAGGAACAATAGATATTGAAGAAGTAAAAACAAGAATAGATGAATATTATGAAGTTCAAGGCAGTAGAAAAAATTTTGAAAAAGAAAATGAAGAAGCAGATAAGGTAGCAGTAAGAATAACAGAGATATTGAGCGAAAATGCGTTTAATTTTTCACCAACAGAATTATTAAATATTCATAAAAGATTATTTAAAGACGTATTTGATGGAGCAGGAGTATATAGAAATTATAACTTTACTAAAAAAGAATGGGTATTAAATGGTGATACAGTAATATATGCACCATTTGATACAATAAAAGAAACATTAGAATATGATTTTGACCAAGAGAAAAACTTTTCATATAAAGGATTAAGCTTAGATGAATCTATAAAACATATATGTAAATTCACATCAAATATATGGCAGGTACATCCATTTTGTGAGGGAAATACAAGAACAACAGCAGTATTTATAATAAAATATTTAAGGACTTTTGGATTTAATATAAATGATGAAGTATTTGCTGATAATTCATGGTATTTTAGAAATTCATTAGTAAGAGCAAATTACAAAAATTTTGAAAAAAATGTATTTGAAGATACTTCATTTTTAGAGAAATTCTTTTATAACTTACTTACAAATACTAACAATGAATTAAAAATAGATATATGCATATAGATAATATTCAAAGTGCAGAAAATGGCAATTTGAAGTGCAATAATTACACTGTAGAAGAACAGGCAATTATCAACATATTAAAAACTAATTCAGCAACAACTCAAGAAGAAATAGCAAAACAAATTAATAAATCTTTGAGAACAGTAAAAACTTATATGGCAGAAATGAAGAAAAAAGGTTTAATTAAAAGAAAAAATGGCAAGAAAAATGGTGAATGGCAAGTAAATGAGTAATTTTATAATCATAAAAAATAATTACATAAACATTCTTAAAAAGAAATAATTTATCTAAAATCAAATAAAACTTTCTTTTTTGGAAATAATATGATATAATATTAGTATAATCTAAAAAGGAGAGTTTTTATTATGTTAGGTGATAAAATTAAATTATATAGAGAAAACAAAAAAATGACACAAAGTGATATTGCAAATATATTAAATGTTAGTTCTGCAACTATATCAAAGTATGAATCAGGTGCATTAGAGCCTAGTATTGAATCAATAAAAAGATTAGCTGAATTGTTTAAAATATCAATTGATGAATTATTAAATGACGAAGAAGATAAATTTGATATTTCAAAAATAAATGTATTAGACATACTTAGAGAACAAAAAGAAATGAAATTAAAAGGAAATTTATATCATCAAACTCAGGTTTCATTTGCATATAATACAAATCATATTGAAGGAAGTACATTAACAGAAGATCAAACAAGATATATTTTTGAAACAAATACTATTTTATTTGAAGGTGATACAATTGCAAAAGTAGATGATATATTAGAAACATCTAATCACTTTAAATTAGTTGATTATATGTTAAATGTGGCAGATAAAAAGTTAACTGAAAAGATAATAAAAGAATTTCATAAGATTTTAAAAGATGGTACCTCAGACAGTAGAGTAGAATGGTTTAATGTTGGAGAATATAAACAAAGAGCTAATACAATAGGAAGTGGTATTAAAACAACATCGCCAAATAATGTTGAAAAAGAAATGTCAAAACTAATGGATTGGTATAATTCACTTAAACAAATTACTATAAAAGAAATAATTGAATTTCATTATAAATTTGAGAGTATACATGCATTTCAAGATGGTAATGGTAGAATAGGAAGAATTATTATGTTTAAGGAATGTTTAAAAAACAATATTATTCCTTTTATTATACAAGATGCAGATAAATTATTTTATTATAGAGGATTGAAAGAATACAAAAGTGAAAAAGGATATTTAACTGATACATGTTTAAATGCACAAGATCAATATATTAAAATGATAGAATATTATTTAAGATAGTATAAAGAAGCCATAATATCTAACTATATAAATAGTAGATATTATGGCTTTTTGTCGTTCGGCAATACATAAATATATTATTATTCGACAAAAACTCTAAATTTTTGACAAAATTTAGAGTTTTTTATATACAATTAAAATATATGATGATATAATATGTCAAAAGGAATAAAAAACCAAGGAAAATTTATACAAAAATAAAAAGCACTAATCAAAGTGCTTAAATTCACCTAAGTGAAACCAAGAAAACTTGGCATTTAAGGTTTAACCTTATTTTAACTCGTTATGCTATTTTAGATAGTAATTTAATAGCATCTTTAATATAACACACAAAACTAAAAATGTCAATAAAAAAATTAAAAAATAATAAAGGAGGGCAAATGGAGAGAATACCTTATAACATTGGACTTGATATAGGAGTAGGTTCAGTAGGATGGTGCGTAACAAACGATAACAACACAATACTAAAAAGAAATGGAAGAAATATGTGGGGAGCTGCTATATTTGACGAAGCACAAACCAAAAAAGGAACTAGAACATTTAGATCAGCTAGAAGAAGGATAGAAAGAAGAAAAGAAAGAGTAAATATTCTGCAAAGCATTATGAGGGACGATATTGAAAAAGACTATCCAAACTTTATACCAATGTTAAAGGAATCCTCAAAAGTAGAAGGAGATAAAATTGCTTCTGAAAAAATATTAGGTGTAAAATATAACTTATTTTCAGATAATAAAATTACAGACAAAAATTATTATGAGCAATACCCAACAATATATCATCTAAGAAAAGAATTAATAAATCAAAAAGAGAAAGTCGATATTAGACTAGTATATCTTGCAATACATCACATAATAAAATATAGAGGAAATTTCTTATATGAAGGAGACTTTTCTGACACAAATGCCATAAATGAAAAAATAGAAGCAATAACAAACTTTTTGAAAGAAAGATATGGAATTGAAAATAAAAACAAAGAAGAAATAATCGAAATCTTAAAAATGCAAAATAAATCAAAAGCTAATAAAAAGGACATGTTGTTGTCATTATTCAATTATGATAAAGAAAATAAACAAGTAATAGTCAACATTGTAAATAGTATGTTAGGATATGCATTTGATCTTGCAAAAATATTTGAAATAGAATTAGAGAAAACAAAGCTATCATTTTCAAATGAGATTGAAAACGAAGAAGAAATAAAGACAGCTTTAGGAGAAGATGCAAATATATACGAAAGTATGAATGCAGTATACAGTTGGTTCATTTTACAAGATATTTTAAATGGTAAAACATATATTTCAGAAGCATTTATAAATAAATATGATAAGTATCAAAAAGACTTAAAACTATTAAAAGAAATTTACAAGGAATATTTTAAAGACAACTACAACGACATGTTCAGAAAAGTTGGAGAAGACAACTATGTCGCATATAATGGAAAAAATCAAGGAAAGACTTGTAAAAAGTGCAAACCAGAAAACTTTTTTGCAAATCTAAAAAAACAAATAGAGAAACTACCAGAAGAATGTAGTGAAAAACAAAAAATACTTGATGAAATAGCAGACAACAATTTCTTAAGAAAAATAAATGTTACTGATAATGGAGCAATACCACATCAATTACACGAAAAAGAATTAAAAGTAATTTTAGAAAATCAGTCAAAATATTATCAAACACTAGCAGACAACAAAGAAAATATTATAAAATTATTCTCATTTAGAATACCATATTATGTAGGCCCACTATCACAAAAAGAAGAAAGATGGTCTTGGATTGTAAGAAAAAATAATGAGAAAATCAGACCATGGAATTTTAGTGATGTTGTTGACGAAGATGCCACAGCAGAAAGATTTATAAGAAGAATGACAAATAAATGCACATATATAATAGACGAAGATGTTATGCCGAAAGAATCACTATTATATTCTAAGTTTTGCGTATTAAATGAACTTAATAATATAAGAGTAAATGGAAACCATTTAGCAAAAGACACAAAACAAAAGATAATTGATAATCTGTTCAAAAAGAATAAGAAAATTACAGTAAATAGATTAAAAGATTTTCTTAAAGTAGAGGGATTTACAAAAACAGAAATAGATGGGCTTCAAGAAACAGGATGCTTTATGTCCAATATGGCATCATATATTGATATGGAAAGAATACTTGGCAAAGTAGACGAAAGTAATTATGAACAGTGTGAAAATTTAATATATTGGATAACAATTTTTGAAGAAAAGAAAATTCTAAAACGTAAAATAGAAAAAGAGTATGGAAAAAATTCACCTTGCAAAGATAACCTAAAATTGAACGAGAAGCAGATAAACGAGTTATCAAAATTAAGGTATACAGGATGGTCTAGACTATCAAAAAAGCTAATAGTAGGATTAAAATCAAATGATGGGGAAACCATTATCGAAAAGATGGAAAATACACAATTAAACTTCATGAAAATAATCAATAAAAAAGACTTTGGATTTGATAAACAGTTAGTAGAACTAATGCCTAAAGTATCTAAAGAAATAAAATATTCAGAAATAGAAGAAATACCAACGTCACCAGCAAATAAAAGAGCTATATGGAAAAGTATGTGTATAGTAAAAGAAATAACAAAGATAATGAAAAGTGAGCCAAAAAATATTTACATAGAATTTGCTAGAGGTGAAGAAGAAAAAGTAATGAAAGAGGGCAGAGCCAAACAACTATTAAAGAAATATGAAGAAATAGAAAAGCAAGTGAAATATTTAAAAGACTACGACCATAAGGTTTATACCCAATTAAAGGCACACCAAAGCGATAAAACATTAGTAGAAAAGTTATATTTATATTTTATACAAAATGGAAAATGCCTATATAGTGGAGTACCACTAGACATTGACAATCTTAGTTTATATGAAGTAGACCACATAATACCACAATCATACATAAAAGATGATAGTATAGATAATAAAGCATTAGTAATAAAAGCAGAAAATCAAAGAAAAAAAGACAGTTTATTATTATCAAATGAAATAATCGATAAGCAATCTGAATGGTGGAAGAGTCTATTAGAAAGCAATTTAATAAGTCAAACAAAATATTACAGGCTAATAAAAAGAAAAATGTTTGAAACAGATGAGGACAGAGAAAAGTTTGTGCAAAGACAACTAGTAGAAACACGACAAATAACAAAATATGTTACTAATTTATTATTAGGCAAATATCCAAATAGTCACATATTTGCAATAAGAGGAGAATTAACACATCAATTTAGAGAAAAATATCACTTCTATAAGAACAGAAATGTAAATAACTACCATCATGCACAAGATGCATACATTATTTCAAGCATAGGAAATATTTTAGAAAAAGAATGGAAAGGAACTGAGCAATTTAAATACAGCGAATATGTAAAAAAATATTACAATGATGAAAACAATAAATACCAAAGAAACACTCTTATTATAAATACAGTAGGAAAATACATAGATATAGAAAATGTAAAAAAGGCAATGAGTTACACAGACTGTTTTATAACAAAGATGTTAATAGAAAATACAGGAGAATTTTATAATCAAACATTATATAGACCAGATGATAAGAAGAACAAGCCAGTAATTAGACTAAAAGAAAACAAACCTGCAGAAACATATGGCGGATATTCTGGAGAAAACAAAGCATATTTCGTAATATTCTCATATATAAACAAAAAGGGAAACAAAGAATATCAACTAACAGGGGTACCAATAAAAACATCATATGATATTAAAGTAGGGAAAATAACGGTAGAAGATTATATAAAAGAAAGTTTTCTAAAAGATGTGGAATATAAAGATTTTAAGATAGAAAGAAGCCATATATTAAAAAATCAGCAATATCTAGATGAAAACAATGAACCAATGAGACTATGCAGTGATACCGAAATTAGACCTGACAAAGAACTGGTAATTAATCAAAAAATGAATGAACTAGTGTATTTGATGAATTTACCTGAGGATAAACTAGATGATAGACAAAAAGCAATACTAGAAAATGGATATGAAGAATTATTTGATTATTTAATCTGTAAAATGGAGAAAGAATATAAAAGTTTACAGAATTCAACAGAGAAGCTAAAAAATAAGAAAAATACTTTTGCAGAACTATCAAACAGCAATAAAAAGAATGTAATTAATCAAATAATAGATATGATGGAAACTAGAAGTGTTAATCTAAAAATATTACAATTAAGTACTGCAGAAGGAAGAATGAATATGAAAAATTTCAATACTTCAAGATTATTGAATATGACATTTATAGACAAATCAGTAACAGGTATGTACGAAAGAAGGTATAAAATAAATGGGATGGAGAACAGTAGTAGTAAATAAAAACTGTAAATTAAGTTATAAAAATGATTATTTAATAATTAGAAGTGAAGAACTTAAAATGATTCATTTATCAGAAATCAATATGATTATGATTGAAAATGGTATGGTGTCAATAACATCATACCTGATAAATGAATTAGCAAACAAGAAAATAAAATTGATAATATGTGATGAAAAACACAATCCATCCTGTGAAATGATACCATATTACGGTTCATTCAATACAAGCAAAAAGATATTAAATCAAACAAACTGGTCAAAAGAGAAAAAAGAACAAGCGTGGACACAAATTGTCAAATATAAAATTCACAACCAAGCAATGTTGCTAAAGAAATTAGAAATAGAAGAATATGAAAAATTGCTGGAATATGAAAAACAAGTAGAAAACAATGACAAAACAAACAGAGAAGGGCATGCAGCAAAAGTATATTTTAATTTACTATTTGGTACAGACTTTTCAAGAGATAAACCTGACAATACAAATGCAGCACTAGATTATGGATATTCTATTTTATTATCAATACTTAATAGAGAAATTGTCAGTAAAGGATACATAACAACACTTGGAATTAACCACAAAAATGAATTTAATCAATTTAATTTATCATGTGACTTAATGGAAATATTTAGACCATTAGTAGACCAAGTAGTATATGAGAACAGAGAATTAGCATTTGACAAAGATTTTAAATATAAACTAATAGATTTATATAATCGAGAAATAGAAATCGACGATAAGACGCAATATTTATCAAATGCAATAACAATTTTTGTTAAAAATGTATTTGATTTTATAGAGAATGAAAAAGAAAGTATAATTTTAAATTATGAGTTTTAGATATATGAGAATAATAGTATTTTTTGATTTACCAACAGAAACCGCCAATGATAGAAAAATATATGCAAAATTTAGGAAATTATTAGTAAATGAAGGATTTATAATGCTACAAGAATCTGTTTATGCAAAGCTTGCACTAAACAATTCAATTGTTAACTCTATAAAAGACAAAATCTATAAAAACAAACCACCAAAAGGTATAGTACAATTATTGGTAATAACAGAGAAACAATTTAGCGAAATAGAATATGTTATTGGAGAAGGTTCAACAGATGTATTAGATAACACGGAAAGGTTTATAGTATTATGAAACTAAAGATAAACGGGTTTGATAATGAAATGGATTTTAACAATGATAATATCAATATATTAGAAATATCAAGTCCAAAATATTTTACGAATATTTTACAGATCTTGAATGATAAAACAAATGGAATAGAATCAAATGAGATATATCTTTTAGACGAAAACAATGAAATATTGAATATGAGCAAAGAGATGTATTTAGTATTTGATATATTTAATATTGAGTATTCATCGAAAAAAATATTGAATTCATTATATTCAATAATAGAAAGAAACATTAAGGAAAAACAAGACTATGAAATAGAAAATATGATGGTAAAGATAAGAAATTATTTAATTGAAGAGATAAATGAATTACCATTTGAATTTACTATGAAACAGGAATTAGAAACTGATGAAATATTGAAATTATTTGGCGTAAAAATAGATGAAACCTGTTATAGTTCAATGATAGAAAGGCTTGAAGGCTTAATTGATGTAATTGCAACTTTAGATATTGCAAAAATACTAGTAATTCCGAATTTAAAGCAATATTTATCTAATGACGAACTAGTTGAATTTTATAAGTATTCGATGTATAATAATATAAAATTATTAGTTATAGAGCGAAGTAATACAGAAAGATTAGAATATGAGAAAATTTTTAAGATAGACAACGAATTTGAAGATACATATGTATAAATATGCTACTAAAATAACATAACGGAGTCGTTATCCGAAAAAACCTATAACCCAATTTGAGGTTTTAGAGTTATGTTATTTTAGATAGTAATAAAACTTCTTCTCTTTTTTGTATTTCAACCTTGTAGTTTTAGAGTTATGTTATTTTAGATAGTAATAAAACAAAAACGTATAATGAAAGGAAGTGATAACAGTTTTAGAGTTATGTTATTTTAGATAGTAATAAAACTATAACATCTTTCAATAAATTCATCTTTTAGTTTTAGAGTTATGTTATTTTAGATAGTAATAAAACAAGTACTTAAATCTTTAGTTAATCATGGACGTTTTAGAGTTATGTTATTTTAGATAGTAATAAAACTAAAAGCAATTGAAATTAAACAAACTAAAGGTTTTAGAGTTATGTTATTTTAGATAGTAATAAAACTAGCTCAAGAGAATGAAAGAAAAACAATTAGTTTTAGAGTTATGTTATTTTAGATAGTAATAAAACCTGTATAATTTACTTTTGCTCCATCGCACAGTTTTAGAGTTATGTTATTTTAGATAGTAATAAAACTTATAAAATTAGAAAGTCCAAGAAACGAAGGTTTTAGAGTTATGTTATTTTAGATAGTAATAAAACAAGAAGACGAGCGATATAACATAAAAACCTGTTTTAGAGTTATGTTATTTTAGATAGTAATAAAACCATTTGACTACTTTGGAATGAGAGCTTGCTGTTTTAGAGTTATGTTATCTTAGATAGTAATAAAACAACATGTAAATACAAATATAAAATTAATAAAAGTAGGTGGAAGTAAAGCATATCATAGAAATGGAAATATAGTTTTAAAAACAAATTACAATAGCAGAACATTGATTCATGAAATAGGACATGCTGTTGATTATAATAATGAATGGCTATCTTCTACTAATTATTTTATAAAAGCAATACAGTTAGATAAGAACAATATTAAAAAAAGATATATACAAAACATTAATAAAGAATAATAGCAATTATAGAGAATTTAGTGATATAGTAGGTGGTATGACAAACAATAAAATTGTAGGCAGATATAAACATGAAAATAAATATCGGAAGAAAGCAGAAAAACTGGAAAAAGAAATATTTGCTCAAATGTTTACAATGGCCGGAAATAATGATATAAAACAATTAGAATTATTCCAAAAATATTTACCAAATACTTTTAAAGAATTTGATAATCTTATTAGGAGGTTGTTATAATGTATTATGATATTTTAGATAAAGAAGTGGAACACAAATTAGATGAATATGAAAAAATATTTCCAGAAGGTTTTCCACTTGCACAATTTTATGGAACAAAACAAGAACTAATAGATGAAATTAATAAATGTATTAAAACAAAAACTGAATATGATACAAGTTTTTGGGACAAACATCCAGATTTTGATGATTGATAAGTTATTAATAAATGTTGGCGAAAGCATAGTTGGGCTGATTTTTAAATGAGGAACTGAGTTTTACAGTTATGCTGTTTAAATAGTAATAAAACTACAATAGGGAGGTGCTGATAATAAATGATGGGAAATGAAATAGAGGCTTTTGTTTGTGAAATATTACATACTGAGTATATGTTAAATTTGTTATTTCATTCTGATGGTGTAGATACACATAAAATGGAAATAGAATTGCTTGAAAATTGGGAAAAATTTAAAGGTATAGAAGAAATAAAACAAATTGATAATAAGTATATACAAAATGCAATAAAAGAATTAGAAAAAAATAGAAACTAGAAGCACTTACAAATTGATGTAGGTGCTTTTTATTATGCTCCAAAACATTTGCAAGAGTGCTAAAAAAATTAAAGTTACGCTATTTTAGAACTATATGATTAGAGACCAAATAGTTCTAAAGTTTAATATGTATTAATTTTAAAATAATACAACTTTTCTCCAGTTGATAAAGTATCTAAATATATGGCGCCAAGCTTTTCATAATAATTATTTAGATTAGTTTTTAAATATAGCTTTTTAAAACCTCGCTTTTTGGCTTCTTCCAAAATTGCATCATTCAATATTCTGGAATATCCGTTTCCTCTATATTCCTGCTTTACAAACATAGTAGAATACCATGGAGATAAATCCTTTCTTTCATCACAATTGTTTGGAAAAATAGAAATAAATCCAACTAAGGTGTTTTCATCCAATAAAATTAATTTACAATATAATGGATTATTTAAATTATTAAGAATTTTGCATATTTTTGAGGATACTTTAGCATTAAATTCTTCTTCAGAATTTGTCTCAATTCCCCATTCTTTTTAAGTTAATTCAGCAATTTCTCTAAGAAATTCTCTTTTATCCTTTACATTATATATCTTTAACATAACCATCTCCTACAAATAATTAACTATAAACAATGTAATTCAAATAACAATAAAAGTCAATCCAAACCAAAAAAATTATGGGGAGGATATTTATTTTGTAAGGGATATATGTTATAATTGGATAAGCTTTACACATAAAAACTACACCACCAAAAAGATATTATAAGAGGAACAAATATGAACCAAAAAGAAAAAATAGATGAAAAATCATGTGGCTGCATTATAATTAACAATGGAAAAGTTTTGCTTGTAAAACAAACAAAAGGACATTGGGGATTCCCAAAAGGTCATGTTGAAGCAAACGAAACTGAAGAAGAAACGGCTATAAGAGAAGTAAAAGAAGAAACAAATTTAGATGTTCAAATAGACGCAAGTAAAAGATATACAATGGAATATATGACTGATAAAGGAAATCTCAAAGAAGTCGTATTATTCATTGCAAAGCTAATGGAAGGAAACACAAAACCTCAAGAAAGTGAAATTGCAGAAATTAAGTGGTTTGATTACAAAGAAGCAATTGATACAATTACATATGAAAATGCAAAGGTATTATTTGAAAAAGTCTTAAAGGAGTTAAATTAGATACAATGAAAAACATATTTATACAATACCCAAAATGTTCTACATGCCAAAAAGCAAAGAAATGGTTAGAAGAATATAACATAGAATATACAGATAGAAATATTGTAACAGAAACGCCAACTATAGAAGAATTAACAAATTGGATAGAAAAAAGCAATCTTGATATAAAGAAATGGTTTAATACAAGTGGACTAAAATACAAAGAGTTGGGTTTAAAAGACAAGCTAACAGAAATGAGTGACAAAGAAAAAATAAAACTATTAGCAAGTGATGGGATGCTTATAAAAAGACCACTACTAATATCAGATAAATGCATTCTTGTAGGATTTAAAGAAGAAACATGGAAAATTTTATAATGATAAGAGGCTAAAAATAAATGACAAACCGAGAAGAAATATTTAATTACATAGAAGAAAAATATGATGCACATCCAGAATATTTATGGAATGATACACCAGATGCTGCAATTTTTAGACATGAGGATAACAGAAAATGGTTTGCACTTATCATGCAAGTGAATGGTGAAGAATATGTAAATGTTAAAACAGAACCTGACTATTCTGATTTGTTAAGAAATACATATGACTATATAATTCCAGCATATCATATGAATAAAGAGTACTGGAATACCATTATCATCAGTCAAAATGCCAATAAAGAATTGACGTTTGAGCTAATAGACCAAAGTTATGAATTGACAAAGAAAAAGCAAAAGCACATAACAAAAAAGAATAAAACAGGAGAAAATTTAAATCAAAAAGTATATGACTATCTGCTAACAATTTCAAAGGGAAAAGTAGTAACATATGCTCAAATAGCAGAACATCTAGGAAACAAAAGATTATGCAGAGTTGTAGGAAATATTTTGCACGTCAATCCAGATCCAATAAAATATCCATGTTACAAAGTCGTAAACAGCAAAGGAGAATTATCAAAAAATTTTGGAGATGATGGAATAGATGTCCAAAAGCAAAGGCTAGTTGCAGATGGAATAGAAGTAACAAATTATAAAGTTGATTTAGAGAGATACCAAATGAAATAAATTACTTAGCATTAACAAAAGAAAATACATAATAAAAGTCAAAAAGGAGAAGCTATGAAATTAAACGTCGTATTAGTAGAACCAGAAATACCACAAAATACAGGAAATATAGCAAGAACTTGTGCAGCAACAGGAGCTAAATTACATTTAGTACATCCACTTGGATTCAAAATAGATGAAAAGGCTGTAAAGAGAGCTGGACTTGATTATTGGGACAAACTTGAAATTGAAGAACATGACTCATTCCAAAGATTCCTAGAAAAATATAAGCCAGAAGAAAATAATATGTTCTTTGTAACCACAAAAGGAAAAAATGTTTACTCAGAACCAAACTACAAAGAAATGGACGAGATATTTATTTTATTTGGTAAAGAAACAAAGGGCTTACCAGAAGATATACTATTAAAATATATTGACAAGACAATTAGAATTCCAATGAGACCGACATTACGATCACTTAATTTATCAAATTCAGTATCAATTGTAGTTTATGACATATTTAGACAATGCAATTTTGAAGGCTTAGAAGAGATAAGCGGATACTTCGATAATAACTAAATAAAAAGCGATGATTTTAGGCATGAAAAATCATAATATTTAAAACTCCCAAATAAAATAGTATGGGAGTTTTTTATGGGTAATATTCTAAAAGTAGTTTCAGTGATAATAGGCGCGATGATAGGCGCAGGATTTGCATCAGGTCAAGAGATGTATTTATTCTTCTTTTCATATGGAAAAGAAGGACTGCTTGGAATAGCAATATCGTGCACTATTATAGCATTTGTGACATATAAAACATTAAAAATAGTAAACAGCCACAATATACATACATATAAAGATTTTTTAGACATTCTAATTAAGAAAAACAAGAAAACAAAAGATATAATAAATAATATTGTTAATATATTTTTGCTTGTATCTTTTTTTATTATGGTGTCAGGATTTGGCGCATATTTTAGTCAAGAACTAGGTATAAACAGCCTAATTGGAAGCGGCTTACTTGCAATAGCTGCATATCTGACATTAAGAAAAAGCATTGAAGGAACAGTAAAGGCAAACGAAATACTAGTGCCAATCATGGTTAGCACAATAATTATAATTGGCATGATAATGCTAGAGGGAAGTAATGTAGTAAATACTATGCAAAGTATTGCAAAAATAAATAATAAAAATTTCATAATAAGTAGCATTTTATATGGTAGCTACAACAGCATTTTACTAGTACCAGTGCTAATAGCATTAAAGCAATATCTAAAAAATAAAAGGCAAATATTTAAGATAACAACCATAAGCGCATTAATAGTTGGACTTTTAGGAGCAATTATATATTTCCTACTAACAAAATCAGATGTCCCAATAGAATCACTAGAAATGCCAGCAGTTTATATAATTTCAAGAAAATCTAGATTTTTAAAATACTTATATGGAATAGTCATATTAGGTTCAATATATACGACAGCTGTGTCGCTTGGAACCAGTTACTTGCAAAATAGATTAGGAAATATTGAAAAAAATAAAAGGTATACACAGGTTGCGTGCATAATGTGTATAATCTCAGTTCTAATCTCAAAAATAGGATTTTCAAATTTAGTCGGAGTGTTGTTTCCTGTGTTTGGATATTTAGGACTTCTACAAATATGTGTAATAGTTTGCAAAAAGATGTAAATGACAGAATTTATTTTGAAACTCAGCAACAGTTTGTTGACATTTTATGTAAAGCATAGTATAATAAAAATGCGACAAAAATTTTGTTGCCTTTGAAACAACGGCTTTCGGAGGCAATAATAGCCTCCGAATGACTACAAGGAGGATTAAAATGATTAAGAATTACAATGGCAAGGTAAGCAGGAGAGTCCTGGGAGATTTGCGGAAGATCTGCGATGTAAACGAGGAAAACCGCAATAATCTGCTGGAGAAGCTCGCCAAGGATGGAGAGGTATCATTTTACGTCAATATGGATCCGTTTACTGGATGTGCTGACGAGCTGTCCGATGTTGTGACGCTTAAAAGCGAGGCAGAGGTTGAAAAGTACTTGAAGAAAGACTTCAAGGCAAGGTTGGACGGGTATATTGAGCATAGGCATCTTGCTGACGACCCTTTGATACAGAGCATTGTTTCATATCTGACGGAGAATAACGGCGTATATCCGGAAAGAGATACAATGAGAGAACTAGAGATTGCGGCAGAAGAGAAAAGAAAGATGGCGCTCTCCGAAACCGAAACCCAGACCATCGACGCAAAAGATTTGCTCTTAAAAGAAATATTGGAGCTTACTGAAGTCGTTATGGAAGCAAGACGCGAAACAAACCCTGATGACATCTGGCAACATGTTGAACCTTATGACGATGAGTTGCACATAACAACCTGCGATGATTTCGAGGCTGTGCTTATGTGTGAGGCACATTATAGCAGAGGTGATAGCACAGACTATAAGCTGTATGCATTAATGCAAAGAGACCATGTGAAAATTTCTTTCCTTTATTGTTATGACGGAGAGGTATCTGTTAGTGTAAAGGATGATTGGAATCAAGGTGTTGATGTAGAGGTAATGTGGGACCGATTCATCACAGTTCACAAAGGTATGCTTGAAATTGCTAAGAAGGAAGGTCTTGAGGTTACGAGCGAAGTTGACTACGAAGAGCTTTCTGCATAAGCAATCTATCTAAAAGTAATTCGAAGAGCAAGGACCAGCGAAATTCGCTGGTCTTTGTGATAATTGAAAACGTCAAAATTTAATATTAACGAAAAAATATAAAAATATTTATTTATCTATTGCATACTTTGTAATAATATGGTAATATATAAATACAATAAAAATTTAAGGAGGTAAACATGAAAAATATAACTGGTATTTCAAAAGTAGAGAGTATAATACGTAGTAAAAATACAATAATAATGAATGCGAAAAGATATAATAAAAATATGCTAGATAAAGATATTGAAGAGCATTTATTAAGAGCAGAAGATGATATAAAAAATGGAAGAGTAAGAGATATGGAGGAAGTATTCAAAGAATGGAAGGAAGAATATGGTATATAAAATAAAAGGTACAGATGAATTTTTGCATGAATTAAAAGAAATTTTATATTATATAGAAAACAGTTTAAAAGCTCCAATGGCTGCAAATAAACTAAGGCAGAAAATAAAATATAATCTTACATTACTAAAAAGAGCTCCAAAAATATTTGGAAAAGTCACTTCAAGTCTAGAAATACAATACAGGCGAATAGTAGTTAATCATTATATTATTCTATATACAATCGACGAATTAAGCAAGACTGTATATATTTCACATATTTACTATAATAAAAGAAATTACATAGATAATTTATTATAATCTAAAAGTAAACTTTAGATCATTTTATAAATCTTATTTGAAAAATTTAAATCAAACAAATTAAATCGAATTTAAAAAATGCGCACAACAATTTATTACAAACAAATAATTTCTAATTAAAAACTCCCTAAAACAATTTTGACATTAGTCAAATAATATGATATAAAATATTTCATGAGTAAAAAGATATTGATAACAGAAAAACCTTCGGTAGCAATGGAATTTGCAAAGGTCATAGGAGAAAATGGAACTAGGAAAAACGGATATATCGAGTCAAAAGACTGGATAATTACTTGGTGTGTCGGTCATTTGGTAACTATGAGTTATCCAGAAAAATACGATGAAAACCTAAAATTTTGGAGACTAGACACACTTCCATTCATACCAAAGACATGGAAATACGAAGTTATCAAAGGCGTAGAAAATCAATTTGAAATTATAAAAAGTCAAATTACCCGTGAGGATGTAGACGCAATATACGTTGCAACTGACTCTGGGCGAGAAGGAGAGTATATATATAGATTAGTTGACCAAATGCTCGGCATTACTGGAAAAGAGAAAAGAAGAATTTGGATAGACTCACAAACAGAAGATGAAATAAAAAGAGGAATAAAAGAAGCAAAGGAACTATCAGAATATGATAGTTTATCAGACAGTGCATATTTAAGAGCAAAAGAAGATTATCTAATAGGAATAAATTTCTCAAGAATGTTGTCAATTATTTATGGAAGAAGACTAGCACAAAGCATAGGAGAAGAAAAGGCATCAATTTCAGTAGGTAGAGTTATGACATGTGTACTAGGAATGGTGGTTGAAAGAGAAAGAGAAATTAGAAATTTTGAGAAAACGCCATTTTATAAAATTGTAGGAAATTTTTTAACTGCCGATGATAAGAAAAATACTGACGATAAAAAAACTACCAAACAGGATACTGAAAACATAGAAGAACAAAAAACATTATCAGCAGAATGGAAAGTTCAAGAAACCTCAAAATTTTGGGAATCCACAAAGCTATACAATGACTCAGGCTTTAAACAAAAACAAGATGCAGAAGGGTTTACAAAAAGTTTGCAAGGAAAAAAGATAGTTGTCGAAGAAGTAAAGAAAACAAAGCAAAAGGAAAATGCACCACTATTATTTAACCTAGCTGAGATACAAAATGAATGTACAAAAAGATTCAAAATAAAACCAGATGAAACACTCGATATAATTCAAAATCTATATGAAAAAAAGCTAGTTACATACCCAAGAACTGATGCAAGAGTGCTATCAACTGCAGTAGCAAAGGTAATTACAAAAAATTTAAATGGAATAGCTCAGGGTTATAAAGATGAAGAAATTCAAGGATATATAAAGCAAATGAAAGAAGAAAAGTACTCAACCAATCTGCTAAAAACAAAATACGTAAATGATAGCAAGATAACCGACCACTATGCCATAACTCCAACAGGACAGGGTTACGAGAATTTAAGCAAAATACCAGAACTTCATCAAAAAGTGTATAATATAATAGTAAAGAGATTTTTAGCCATCTTTTATCCAGCAGCAGAATTTAACAAGCTAAATATAACTATAGATGTTGAGGGCGAAAAATTTTATGCAAGCTCAAAAGTCTGCATTAAAAAAGGTTATTTAGAAATCTTAAAAAAGCAAAATGACCAGGTAGAGCAAGGCAAAAAAAGTGATGCAAATGGAGAGCAAGATAACAAAACAAAAGACACAAATAGTGAGCAAACTATGGCAGAAATTGATGTAAAAAAAGGACAAGTGCTTACACTAGATAAATACGAAATAAAAGAGTCAGAAACGACGCCACCAACAAGATATAACTCTGGTTCAATAATCTTAGCAATGGAAAACGCAGGTAAACTAATAGAAGACGAAGAGTTAAGAGAACAGATAAAAGGTGACGGAATTGGAACAAGTGCAACAAGGGCAGAAATTATAAAAAAACTAGAAAAAATTAAATATATTCAAATTAACACAAAAACTCAAATAATAACACCAACACAAAAAGGAGAAAATATATATGATATAGTATATAAATCAATGCCAGACATATTAAATCCAAAGCTAACAGCTAGCTGGGAGAAGGGATTAAGTATGGTAGCACAAAAAGAAATAAAAGCAGAAGAGTTTATGCAAAAATTAGAGAATTATATTAACAATAAATTTGACAAATTGATAATAAAAGGGTAAAATATATATGCGGGTAAAATATTACGGAAGTAATACTTACTTGCATAAAAATATTACAACAATAAACGAAATATATATAACGCAAAAAGAACTGGAGGTAAAAAAACATAAATATTTTTAAGAGATTGGTAATAGGAATAAGAAGTATTGTCAAATTCCTAACAATAATAGTAGTTGCAGCAGTAATAATATTAGGAATTTTACAATTAACATATAAACAGACATATAGTGTAAGTCTAAATGGTGAAATAATAGGTTATACAAGAGATAAGATAGATTTACAAAGAAGAATAAACAATTACATAACAAAAGGTAATGGAGACAACATTGCATTTGTTGAACTTAAAGAAATGCCTGTATATACATCATGTATGCTAAAAAGAGATGTAGAGACTAACGATGATGAAATATTTGAAAAAGTTACAACAGCTGGAACTACGTACTACAAATACTATGCAATTACAAATAACAATGAAGAAAAAGTATATGTTCCATCATTTTCTGAAGCCGAAGATGTAATAAAGCAATTAAAAGATAAGGATAGTGCTAATAAGGACAAGCTAGGAATAGTTGAAAAATACGAAACAGCACAAGCTGAATATAAAAGTGTAGATACTTGCGTATCAGAATTATATGTAAAAAAGGTTGTAAAACAAACAAGTGCATATAGAAATATAGGAACACAAATTGACAATAGTCAAACAGCTGCACCAACAAATATAGGAGTTACATTAATAAAACCAGTAACAGGAGTAATTTCATCAAGATATGGAATAAGATGGAGAGACAACCATAAAGGACTAGACATTGCTGCACCAAAGGGAACTGCCATAAAAGCATCAGCAGGAGGAAAAGTTATTTTCTCTGGAAGCGGGCATGGATATTCAGGTTATGGAAATGTAGTAGTAGTTCAATCAACAAGTAATGTTGTAATTCTATATGGACATTGTAGTGAATTAAATGTTAGAACTGGCGAACAAGTCGCACAGGGACAGGTTATTGCAAAAGTTGGTTCAACAGGTATATCAACAGGTAACCATTTACATTTTGAGATAAGATATAATGGAAAAGCGGTAAATCCACAAAATTATGTATATAACTAAAGAATTATAGGGCTGATTATTAAAAAATAATCAGCTCATCTTTAAATTAGATAGAGGTAATTTATAAATGAAAAATAAAAGTATTATAATAAAGCTTATACTTGTAGTTATATTAATCATTGCAATTGTATATGCCAATATAAATAAAAAGCAAAGAATGGGTGATGGAGAGTTTAAGATACTGACTACATTTTATCCAATTTATGTAATGGCTCTAAATATAACAGATGGCGCAGAAAATGTGGAAATAAGTAATATGACAGAAAGCAGTACAGGATGCATACATGATTATACATTAGCCACTGGAGACCTTAAAAAGATTGAAAAAACTGATGTTTTAATTCAAAATGGAAAACGATTGGAGAGTTTTTTGGATAAGATAAAGGACTCATATCCAAAGATTAATATTATAGAAAGTGGAAGAAATGTAAAAAAAATGATATCAGATGAGGAAGAAGAAAATGCACACATATGGCTTAGCATAGAAAATTATATTTCTCAGGTAAAAGTTATATCAGAAGAATTACAAAGATTAAATAAGAAAAATAAAGAGATATATGAACATAATGCTGAGCTATATGTTAAAGAACTAACAAGTCTAAAGTCACAATATGAAAGTTTAAAAAGTATCTCTGAAAAACCAGCAATATGTCTAAATGAAGCTATTGTCTATTTACTTGATGAAGTAGGGATAAATGCTACTGTAATTGAAACAGATCACGAACATAAAGCTCTATCAGCAGAAGAGCTTAAAGAAATAATTGAGAAAATGAAAAAAGAAAACATTAAGACTATTTTTATAGATAAAGAAGATGATAAAAAAACAGCAGAAAGCCTTGCAAATGAAACAGGTGCTCAGATATATACTTTAGATTCTGCTATGCATGGAGAAAGCAGTAAAGATGCATACATTAGAGCAATGGAATTTAATTATAGAGTACTAGAACAAATTTAACAACCAAGGGGTGTCCCCTTGGTCGACCAGAGGGACGTCCTTTTTGGTCGACCAAAAGGCCCGTCCCTCTGGCTAAAAAAGGGAGGAATATAACATGGAAGCATGTGGTTTACACTGTACCAAAATACAAAACATTTCAGTAAAAATAAACCATGAAGAAATTATAAAAAACGTTTCATTTGATGTACATTGTGGAGAACTTACAATGATTATTGGAAGGAATGGAGCAGGTAAAAGTACGCTTTTAAAAGCATTATTAAATGAGGTAGAACATACAGGAAAAGTCGAATTTTTTGATATGAAAGAAAATAAAAACAAAAAGATAAAAATTGGTTATGTACCACAAAGCCTTAACATTGAAAAAAATATGCCAACAACTGTTTATGATATGTTTGCTTCATATATATCAGATAAACCAGTATGTTTTAAAAAAGATAAGCAATTATATGAACAAATAAAAAATGCATTAAAAATATTTGGAGCAGAAAACCTTATTGATAATATGGTAGGCAATCTATCAGGAGGAGAGCTTCAGAGAATTTTGTTAGCAATAGCAACCACACCAATACCAAATCTGCTAATACTAGATGAACCAGTATCAGGAGTAGATACAAATGGTACAAGAGATTTTTATGAAACATTAGTAGGATTAAAAGATAAATATGATATGTCAATAATATTAGTATCACACGACTTAGAATTAGTAAAGAAATTTGCAGACAAAGTAGTATTACTTGATAAGGAAATATTAGCACAAGGAACTTCGAAAGAAGTATTTATGAGTAAAGAATTTAAGGAAATATTTGGATAATTTGCAACGCAAAGTACATCTAATAAGATAGATTTTAAAGCGCAAGAAGGGATATAAAATGGATATAATTTATAATATTTTAGAAACAATTTTGCCATTTGATTTTATGGAATATGCATTTATGAAAAATGCTTTTTTAGCCATAATACTTGTTACACCAATATTTGCAATATTAGGAACAATGATAGTAAACAATAAAATGGCATTTTTCTCAGATGCACTTGGACACTCAGCTCTTACAGGAATAGCATTAGGAACACTTCTTGGAATAAGTAACATGAACATATCAATGATAATATTTGCAATAATATTTGCGGTATTGCTTAACATAGTAAAAAACAAAACATCATATGGAGCAGACACAATAATAAGTGTTTTTTCATCAATAGCAATTGCTTTAGGACTAGCAATACTCGCGCAAACAGGAAGCTTTAATCAATATTCAAACTATTTAGTAGGAGACATATTAAGTATATCAAAAGCAGAGATAATATACTTAAGTATAGCATTTATAATTGTATTTATATTCTGGCACACGTTATTTAACAAATTAAATGCAATTAGTATCAATCCAGCACTTGCCAAAAGTAAAGGGATAAATGTAAAACTAATTGACAACATATTTGCAATATCAATAGCTATAATGGTTATGTTGTCAATAAGATGGGTAGGAATTTTACTTATAAATTCAATGATGATACTTCCCGCAGCATCAAGTAGAAACATAGCAAAAAATATGAGAAGTTATCACACATATTCAATAATATTTGCAATTGTTTCTGGAGTAGCAGGACTAATAATATCATATTATTCAAACATACCAACAGGACCAATGATAGTGATTTTATCTGGAATAATCTACTTTGTCACATTTGCACTAAGGAAAATAAAAAACGCATAAAAATAATAGAAATAAATGAGATAATATGTTATAATCTTGACCAGAATTAACATATTATCTTATTTTTGAATAGAAAAGAGGAATATAAAAGTGTCAAAGAAAAAAGCAAAAAGGAAAAGTAAAAAACAAGATGAAGAAAAAACAAGTAAGTGGTTAATTAGAGCACCATTAATTGTACTTGCAATTGCATTTGTAATTGGTATTTATTTTTACTCTAATGGAACAGACCAAGCATTAACTGTAAAAGATTACTATAAACAACTCGAAAATAAAGACTATGAAGCAATGTATAATTTAGTCGAAACAGAAATGACAAAAGAAGAATTTATAACTAGAATAAAGAACATTTATGATGGAATAGAAGCGTCAGATATTTCAGTAGTAGTTGCAGCTAATACTAAGGATAAGCAGCAAAATGATGAAGTAAATGCAGAATTAAATGATAAGAGTAAAACAACATATACAGTTTCAATGGACTCTATAGCTGGAAATATAAAATTTATAAATACAGTAGAAATGATTAAAGTCGATGGAAAATATAAAATAAAATGGGAGCTATCAATGATTTTTCCAGACTTACATGAAGGAGAAAAAGTAAGAGTCAGCATATTAAACCACGCAAGAGGAAACATATATGATGCAAATGGAATCGCTATTGCAAAAGAAGGAAGTGTTTATCAAGTAGGATTAGTACCAGGAAAGATGAATGAGACAACTGATATTAGTAAACTAGCTAATCTGCTTGGAATGAAAGAAGATACAATTAAATCAAAACTTGGAGAAAGTTATGTAAAAGATGATACATTTGTAGCTCTAAGGAAAATATCAAGGGAAAAGCAAGAACTAAAAAATGAGCTACTTAAAATAAAAGGCGTAATGATAAATGATTATAAAGCAAGAGTGTATCCATACAAAGAAGCAACATCAATTATGACAGGATATGTTCAAGATGGAGAAGGAAAATCTGGGCTTGAATATGCATACAATGACAAATTGAAAGGTGAAAATGGAGCAGAAATATATATTGCTAAAGAAGATGGAACAAAAGTAAAAACAATTGCCAAGAAAAATGTAAAAAATGGACAAGACGTAAAATTAACAATAGATGTAAATATTCAAAATAAAATATATGAGCAATTCAAAGATGATGAAGGGGCTACAGTTGCGATTGACTATAATACAGGAGAAGTTTTGGCTCTAGTAAGCACGCCATCTTATGATGCTAATGATTTTAGCATAGGTATTACAGATAAAGAATGGGAAGAACTTCAGAACAATCCTAAGAAACCAATGTATAATAAATACTTAAGTACATATGCACCAGGTTCATCAATTAAGCCAGTAGTTGGAGCAATAGGACTATCAAATGGGACATTTGGAGCAGATGATGACTTTGGAAGAAGCGGAACTAAATGGCAAGAAGATAGTTCTTGGAAAGATTTATATGTCACAACTTTAGAAACATATTCAGAAAAGGCAAATTTAGAAAATGCACTTGTATATTCAGATAATATATACTTCGCAAAAGCAGCATTAAAGATAGGTAAGTCAAATCTACAAAAAGGACTAGATAACTTAGGGTTTAATGATAAAATAAACTTTCTACAAGATATAAGCAAGTCAAGCTATGGTAACATGGAAAGCAGCGCAAGCTTAGCAAATTCAGGATATGGACAAAGTGAAATGTTAGTAAACCCAATACATTTAGCAATGATTTATAGTGCATTTGCAAATGGTGGCAATATGATAATGCCAGTAATAGAAAAAACTGAAGATGGAGTCAAGTATTACAAGCAAAATGTTTGGAGCACAGAAATTGCAAGCACGATAAAAAGTGGACTAATTCAAGTAGTTGAAAAAGGTACAGCAAAATCATGCAGGATAGAAGGAAAAACCATAGCCGGAAAAACAGGGACAGCAGAGATAAAAGAATCACAAGATGATAAAAACGGAACAGAAATTGGCTGGTTTAATGCATTTGATGAAAATGGATTTTTAATTATTAGTATGGTTCAAAATGTTAAAAACAGAGGTGGAAGTCACTATGTGGTTGATAAATGTAAAACGTTGTTTCAATAATTATTAGTATAATAGAAAGAGGTAATAAAATGAGCAAAGTTGTATGGAAATCTGGAACATTCGAGTATCCAATTCCAGCAGTTATGGTAAGCTGTGGAAATATGGAAAAGTCAAATATAATAACAGTTGCATGGACAGGAATTTTAAATACTGACCCAGCTATGGTTTATATTTCAGTAAGACCATCAAGATATTCATATAATTTAATAAAGGAAAGCAAGGAATTTGCAATTAATCTAACAACAGAAAGTTTAGTATACAAGACTGACTGGTGTGGAGTTAAAAGTGGAGCAAATGTAGATAAATTCAAAGAAATGAAACTTACAAAGGAAAAGGCAAATTTTATAAAGTGCCCACTTATAAAAGAAAGTCCAGTATCACTTGAATGTAAGGTGGAGAATATTGTAAATCTAGGAAGTCATACCATGTTTATTGCAAGAGTTTTATCAATAGACGCTGACGATCAATACATAGATGAAAAAGGTAGCTTTGACATATCAAAATGTAAGCTAATGGCATACGCAAATGGTGGATACTATGCACTAGGCAAAAAACTAGGGAAATTCGGTTTTTCAGTACAAAAAAAGAAAAAGGATAATCAAAAGACAAAACCAAAAAAATAAAATAGTTACAAAACTTTCCAAAATCTGCTTGCAATTTCTTAAAAAGTATGATATATCTATAATATCAGTTTAATATTAAGTAGACTATTTCCTAATTACAAGGTTCAATGTGTCAAAAAATTATTAAATGAAATTGTAAAAAGGAGGAATAGTCATGGAAGATAAGACATTAGTATGTAAAGATTGTGGAAATGAATTTGTTTGGACAGCTGGAGAGCAAGAATTCTATGCATCAAAAGGATTTGAAAATGCACCAGTTAGATGCCCAGAATGCAGAAAAGCAAAGAAATCACAAAGAAATAATTTTAACCAATAAGAAAATGAAGGCTCATGCCTTCATTTTTTATACATACAAATTAATTATTTATCTTCTTTCTTTTTTTCACCTTTAACAACTTCAGTAAGACTTCCAATACTAGCTAGAGTAGAAGTTGCGTCAAATGGTATAAATACCTTATTAGCTTCACCTTGAGCAACATCCTTTAATGTTTCTAAAGATTTTAATTGAACTAAAGTCTGGCTAGGATTTGACTTCATCATTGCAGAATAAACCATTTTAACCTCATCAGCCTTAGCTTCAGCAACTTTTTTAATTGCTTCTGCCTCACCAGAAGCTTTTCTGATTTGAGCTTCTTTTTCAGCATCAGCTTTAAGTATAGTAGCTTCTTTTTCACCTTGAGCCTTAAGGATAGCAGCTTGTCTCTCACCTTCAGCTTGAAGAATTAGAGCTCTTTTATTTCTTTCGGCATTCATCTGCTTTTCCATTGAATCTCTAATGTCAGGTGGAAGTGTAATATCTTGAACTTCAACTCTGTAAATTGAGCAGCCCCACTTGCTTGTTGCTTCATCAAGCATAGCCTTTAATTTCTCATCAATAACATCTCTTGAAGTAAAAGTAGAATCAAGGTCCATTTTACCAACCAAATCTCTCATTGTAGTCACTGCAAGATAATCAATACTTTTTTGCAAATTTTGAATCTCATATACAGCACTTACTGGGTCAGTGATTTTATAAAAAACAACTGTATTTATAGTAATTGTTACGTTATCCTTAGTAATAACCTCTTGAGGCTCAATATCCAAAGTTTGTTGCTTTAAGCTAACAATACTACGAACTCGGTCTACAAAAGGAATAATTATGGTAAGACCAGCATCTGCTGATTTGTGAAACTTACCAAGTCTTTCAATTATATAGACTTCTGACTGTTTTACGATTTTAACGCTAAAGCATAAAAAGATAATAAGTAAAATAAGTAATACAATAAAAAACCACATAAAAGAACCTCCTTTTTAAAAATCTATAATGATTATATCATACAAATGCTAAAAAATAAAGAGATTTACAGTAAAAACATTGACCTTTAGGCAAAAAAATAATATAATATTTACATAACAAAATAAAAATAAATGAAAGGGAAATAAGCTATGGATGCTCTAATGACGACCACTAACTTAGGCGGAGAACTTTTAAGCTTTAAGCTTGAAGGAATTGAAAAGATACACCAAGGAGAAGAAGCTAGAGATGAAAAGGGAAATGTATACTGGAAAAGACATGCGCCAGTCTTATTTCCCATTGTCGGAAAACTTAGAAGAAATCAAACAATAATTAATGGAAAAACATTTGATATGAGTCAACATGGTTTTGCTAGAGACTTAGAATATGAGCCAGTTACTAAATTAGATAACTTCCATTCATATGTACTTAAAAGTAATAGTTATACTATGGCTAGATTTCCATATGATTTTGAATTATATAATACTTATATACAAGAGGAAAATAAATTAACATTTTTATATAAAGTTGTAAATACTGGAAGTTCAATTATGCCATTTGGAATAGGGTCACATCCAGCATTTAAGATTGATCAAGATGATTTAAAAAGAGGAAATTATTATTTAGAATTTGAAGATGAAGAAAAGCTAGTACATTTCTTATATTTAATTGACGGTTTAGTCGGAACTGATTATGCCAAAAATCAATTAATAAATAACAGAATACTTAAGATAGACGATCATACTTTTGATAATGATGCAATAATAATAAAAGGAGTCCAAAATAAAAAAATAGTGCTAAAAAATAGAAGAACAGGAAAGACTGTTCTTAAGATGAACTTTGAAGGATGGCCTTATTTAGGAATATGGGCAAAGCCAGGAGCACCATTTATATGCTTAGAGCCTTGGATGTCAACCGCAGACAGGATAAACAGCACCAATATTTTTGCAGAAAAAACAAGCATGATAAAACTAAACCCAGGTGAAGAGTTTGAAAATAAATTTTCAGTGGAATTTTTTAATTAATAGGATGTTAAAATGAAGATTTTTTTAATTATAATAATTGCAATATGCGTTACTTGTATTTTTGATGCTAGAAGAATTGGAGAGAGGTTCTTTTCAAGCGATAATATCAACAAGTTAGCAAGAAATATAAAGATAATTAGTTTTGTAGTACTGATAATATGTTGCATAATTTTATGCCTTATTAAAACTGCTTAGAAAGGATAATTATGAGTGAGTTAGGAAACAAATATAATCCAAAGGATTTTGAAGATAAATTATATAGTGAATGGGAAGAAAAAGGTTATTTTAAGCCTAGTATGGACGAAAAGAAACAGCCATACTGTATCATGATGCCACCACCAAATGTTACTGGTAAATTACATATGGGACATGCATTAGATGATACAATTCAAGATATACTTATTAGATTTAAAAGAATGCAAGGATATGATTGTCTATGGCTTCCTGGCTCAGACCATGCTGCAATTTCAACAGAGATGAAAGTAGTACAAAAACTAAAAGAAGAAGGCAAGACAAAACAAGAATTAGGAAGAGAAGGATTCCTTGATGAAGCTTGGGATTGGACACATAAATATGGTGGAATAATTCAAAAGCAGCAAAGAAAACTAGGATGTTCTTGCGACTGGAGCAGAAATAGATTTACACTAGATGAAGGAATGAGCGATGCTGTTTTAGAGCAATTTATAAGTCTATACAATAAAGGACTTATTTACAAAGGCACGAGAATGGTAAACTACTGTCCAAGTTGCAAGACCTCAATTTCTGATGCAGAAGTAGAATACAAGGAAGAAGCATCACATTTATGGCATATTCGTTACCAAATAGTAGGTGAGGAAGATAAATATATAGAAGTTGCAACAACAAGACCTGAAACAATGTTAGGAGATACAGCAGTTGCAGTACATCCAGATGACGAAAGATATAAGTCGATAGTAGGAAAAAAGTGTATTCTTCCTATTATGAATAAAGAAATTCCAATAATAGCAGACGAATTTGTTGAAAAAGAATTTGGAACAGGATGTGTTAAAATAACACCAGCACATGATCCTAATGATTATCAAGCAGGACTAAGACACAACCTAGAAATAATAGAAGTATTTGACGAAAATTATAAAATGGGAGACTTAGTTCCAGAGTATAAAGGAATGGATCTTTTAGAAGCTCGCAAAAAAATAGTACAAAAACTAGAAGAAATAGGAGCGCTAATTAAAACAGAAGACTACACACATAATGTTGCAAAATGCGAGAGATGTAAAAATACAATTGAGCCAAAGGTATCTATGCAATGGTTCGTAAAGATGAGCGATTTGGCAAAAAGAGCGGCAGATAGTGTAAGAGATGGAAAAACTAGATTTGTACCAAAAAGATATGAAAAGCAATACTTTAATTGGCTAGATAATATACAAGATTGGTGTATATCTCGTCAGTTATGGTGGGGACACAGAATACCAGCATATTATTGTGATGAATGTGGACACATCAATGTATCAAAACAAAGTCTAGATAAATGCGAAAAATGTGGGTCTGCAAAATTACATCAAGATGAAGACACACTAGATACATGGTTTAGCTCTGCACTTTGGCCATTTTCTACACTTGGTTGGCCAAATAAAGAATCAGAAGATTATAAAAGATTTTACCCAACAAATGTATTAGTTACTGGATTTGACATTATAACATTTTGGGTATCAAGAATGATGACACAAGGACTAGAATTTACTGATATTGAACCATTTAAAGATGTACTTATTCATGGAATTATTCGTGATAGCCAAGGAAGAAAAATGTCAAAAACATTAGGCAATGGAATTGACCCATTAGAAGTTATCGAAAAATATGGAGCAGACGCTCTAAGATTCTCTGTACTTTCAGGAACTACAATGGGAAATGACATTAGATATATGCCAGAAAAATTAGACCAAGCATCAAACTTTGCAAATAAGATTTGGAATGCTGCTAAATTCATTATAAACAATTTAGCTTCAAAAGAAGAAATAATGGAATTTAGCAAAAAGGCAAAAGACCCAAAAACTAACATCTATAAATCTGACATGCTAAGACCAGAAGATAGATGGATATTAAATAAATTAGACAAAATAATAGAGACAGTTACTAGAAATATAAATGAATACGACCTAGGAATAGCTATTGACAACATCTATAAATTTATATGGGACGACTTCTGTGATTGGTATATTGAAATGGTTAAACCAAGACTATATAGCGAAAACAAAGAAGAAAAAATCCAGGTAAGCTTTGTACTAAACTATGTATTTGGTGATGCCATGAAATTATTACATCCATTTATGCCATTTGTTACATCAGAGATTTATAGTCACTTGTTAAACTATAGCGATAAAGATTTAATGATGACATCATGGCCTGCAACAAAAAAACGTGTAGACTATGATGAAAATGCTGATTTTATTGAAGAAATTAAAAATATAATTGTTGGTGTTAGAAATGTTAGAGCCAATATGGATATTCATCCATCTAAAAAGGCAGAACTTATATTTGTAACTAATAAATACAAAAACGAGATAGAAGAGTCAGAAGACTTTATCGTAAAGCTTGCATTTGGTACATCTATTAAAGTACAAGATAGCAAAGCTGGGATACCAGAAGGCGCAATTAGCGTACTTGCTAATGGAATCGAACTTTATATGCCATTTGAAGAACTAGTTGACATTGAAGAAGAAAGAAAAAGACTAGAAAAGGAAAAAGAAAAGCTAGAAGCGGAAATTAAAAGAAGCAATGGAATTCTTTCAAATCAAGGTTTCTTAGCAAAAGCTCCTAAAGAAAAGATAGATGAGGAAAAAGTTAAGCTTGAAAAATACACAAAAATGTTAGAAGATATAAAAGCAAGGTTATAAATATTTTGTCGGAAACTTATCATAATACGACAAAAATAGCTATGGAAAAATATGTAAAAAGGAACTATAATATTTATAGTTCTTTTTTTGTGCCATATAAAATTATATTAAGTACACAAAAATAGATTTTTTAAAGCGAGCAAAGTTAGGAGGATAAAAAATTGGATGTAAATTACTCTAAAGAAGGAAGGTTACTAACCTTGAGATTAACAGAAGAAATTGACCAACATACAGCAGACAAAATAAGAATGCAAATTGATAATGAAATAACAAGATATAGCCCTAAAAATGTTGTATTTGATTTTAAAGATATTTCATTTATGGACAGTTCTGGAATAGGAATGGTACTAGGAAGATACAAACTCACAAAAATGATAGGAGGAAACTTTGAAATAATCAATGTAGGAAATAGACTAAAAAGGATATTCGATATGAGCGGTGTATCACGAATAATAGATATAAAGGAGGAAGAGATAAATGAAGGGGTTATATGATAATGAAATGAAATTAGAATTTGTAAGTAAAACAAGCAATGAGGCATTTGCAAGAATTACAGTTGCTGCATTTGTTTCACAATTAGACCCAACAATAGACGAGCTATCAGATATAAAGACTGCAGTATCAGAAGCGGTAACCAACAGCATAATTCATGGTTATGGTGATGAAGACGGAATTGTAAAAGTAGAAGCTAAGATATTTAAAAACACAGTTGAAATAATAATTACTGATAATGGAAAAGGAATAGAAAATGTTGAAATGGCAATGAAACCATTATACACATCAAAGCCTGATTTAGAAAGATCTGGAATGGGATTTACTATAATGGAAAGCTTTATGGATGAAACAAAGGTTGAATCTGCACTTGGATTTGGAACTAAAGTAACATTAAGAAAAACTATTGAAGAGCCAAAAAAGGAAGAAATTGAATTAAATGATAATGATATAGATGAAGAAGGAATGAATCAAGAAATGCAAGCATAAAATTATAAGACAGGAGAACCCTTATGGACGAGAATCTAAAGAAAAAAATAATAGAAGCACAGCAAGGTAACAAAGATGTGCTTAATGAACTTGTTATTGAAAATAAAGGACTTATCATAAATATAGCAAAAAGATTTGAAAACAGAGGATATGAATTTGACGATATATATCAGATTGGAGCAATAGGATTTATAAAAGCAATAAAAAAATTTGATTTTACATACAATGTAATGCTATCTACATTTGCAGTTACTTATATAATAGGAGAGATTAAAAGATTTTTAAGAGACAATGGACCAATTAAAATATCAAGGAATTTAAAGGAATTATCAAGCAAAATTGCACTTGAAAAAAGGAATAATTTAAATATAACAATCGAAGAATTAGCAGAAAAGTTAAATACTACAAAAGAAGAGATTGTTTTAGCACTTGACTCTGAAAATGGAATTAAATCATTAGATGAAAAACAAGAAGACGATGATTTATCACTGATGGATAAATTAAGCTCAAATGAAAACTCGGAAGAAAAAATTGTAAATAATCTCGCGCTAAAGCAGTGTATTGACAATCTAGAAGCTAGAGAAAAAAAGATAATTTATCTTAGATATTATAAATGTCAGACACAAAAAAAGGTAGCTGACATTATTGGAATAAGTCAGGTTCAGGTATCCAGAATTGAAAAAAGGGTACTTGAAAATATAGGAAAAGAGCTGAAAGAGGCATAATGAGAAGAATAATTGAATTATTTATTATTTTTATGATTTTTGTATTTTTATTACCAGCATTACTTACAAAATCACATTTATTTTCTGAAATAAAAGAGGTAGCAAGCAGTGAAACAGGTGACAAAAAACAAGACGAAAACGTAAATAATAATGAAGATAGTGATGCAAGTGATGTAAAACAAGAGAATAATAACCCAGTAGAAAACTATGATTATAAAGAATTTTCTACTATAAAATTATTACATAAAGAAAACAATAGCATAGAGGAATTGCCACTGGATGAATATTTACTTGGAGTAGTATCAGCAGAAATGCCAGCAAAATTTGCACAAGAAGCATTAAATGCACAAGCACTAGTTGCCAGAACTTATACAATCTATTCTATAAAAAACAGTAACGGAAAACATGGAGAAGCTAGTATATGCGATGATTCTAGTTGTTGTCAAGCATGGATAACAAAGGAAAGTAGGATAGCTAGATGGGAAGAAAATGTGCGCGAAGAATATTGGGGAAAGATTGAAAAAGCTGTAAATAATACAAAAGGAAAGGTAATTACATACAATGGAGAAGTTATAGATGCTTTTTTTCATTCTAATAGTGGTGGGATTACTGAGGTTCCGGCAAGTGTTTGGGGTGGAACCAATTATCCATATCTTCAATCAGTAGAAACAGCAGGAGAAGATGCATATTCACAATATAGCTCAGAAGTAACATTATCAAAAGAAGAGTTTAGAAATAAAATTTTAGCAAAGCATAGCGACTTAAAGATAGACTTTGATATGGAAGACTGCATAAAAGTAATAGAGTATAATGATGCACATAGAGTTAAGACTATGAAAGTTGGAAATTTGAATTTGTCTGGTGTAGAATTAAGAACAATTCTAGGGCTAAAATCAGCAAATTTTGAAGCCTCAATAGATAATGATAATATAAAATTTAAAGTAACAGGATATGGACATGGAGTTGGAATGAGCCAAACTGGTGCTGACAGTATGGCAAATGAGGGAAAAAATTATGAAGAAATAATAAAACATTTTTATACTGGAGTAGAAATTGTAAATTTTTAATGTATATATAGCCTAAAATTTGGAAACAATTTATGTAAGAAAAATTTTAGGAGGATATATATGAGAAGAAAAGATGAAAATAATATAGCAAACAGAAGAAAGGTTTTAAGTATTATTGGTTTTATAATATCCATAATTTTATTATCTTTAGCAATTACACTCTCTATGAATGAGGAAAAAATAGCGAGAGAAGCTAAATTAGATAGAGAAGCAACTAATTTAAAAAATAGTGGAGCATCAAATATTTCGACTATACAAAAGGCTAGCTCTGATCTAAGCAAAAATGTAAATGAAGTAAAAGGACAAAATACTGTAAAAGAAAACACAAGTAGCAATAGCATTTTAGAATCAAACAGCAATGTAATTTCATCAAATAGTAATATAGTAAATGATGTACAAACCTCAGGTACTGTTACTAATGAAACTAATACTACGCAAGCATCTAACAATACAGGAGATAATGAAAGTAAAAATGGAGACGTTAATAGCAAATCACAATTCATAATGCCAATAGTTGGAGAACATTTAACAGGATTTTCAATGGATAGTTTAGTGTATTCTAATACTCTTGCAGAATGGGTAACACATAGAGGAATAGATATTAAAGCAGAAAAGACAAGCATTGTAAAGGCTTCAGCATCAGGAAAAATAAAGGCTATAAAAGATGATCCTAGATTTGGATTAAGCATAATAATAGAGCATAGTGATGGATTCCAAACTGTATATTCAAGTTTACTTAGCTCTGAATTTGTAAAAGAGGGAGATACAGTTGAACAAGGACAGGCAATTGGTACTGTTGGGAATTCAGCGGTATTTGAAACAGCAGAAGGTAGTCATCTACACTTTGAAATATTAAAAGATGGAGAATATATAAATCCAGATATTTATGTGAAATAATAAAATATTATGTCAATTCTAAAAAACAATTTTAAGGTAATTATGTACGAATTAGTTACATAATTACTTTAAATATAAATGTAACAAAAATGTAACAAAACTTTAAAAGCTAGTTATAATAAAAGATACAAAATTGATAGACATAATCCACATTGACTTTTTCGACAAATAATGATAATTTTAAAATATCATAAGAAAAGTAGGTGATTTTATGCTTTATCAAAATGACATAGTAAATTTACAAAGTGACATTCAAAACAAAATAGGAAAAAAGATTATTGTAAAAGGATCTTTGGGAAGAGGAAAATCATTTGAGAAAGAAGCTACAATAGAAAAAGCTTATCCAAGTACTTTTATGGTAAAATATGCAGAAAACGAAAGAAACGTATCATATCAATACAAAGATGTATTTGATGGAACTGTTGAGGTAGACGTATTTGATGGAACAAACTATAGCCCGCTTATTCCATCGCTTGTTGAAGCTCAAAAGAAAGTCAAAGTTACATTAGCGTAAATATATGAATTATAAAAAGAACAAGTGAGTATCCTTTTAAATCAGGGGTAGTCGCTTTTTATTTATATGTTAATTAATTTCTTTAAATCATTTAAGTCGATATCTAAAATTGTACATATTATAATCAGTTCAAAATCTTTAAGTATAACTTTACCATTAATAATTTTATATAAATGCCATCTATCAATGTTTATTCCCGATAATTGTAATTTTTTACACAGGTCTTCTTTAGTCATTTTCTTTTCATGAAGAATATTTTCAATAAACTCTCCAGAAATATTTGATTTTCCATCATACTTTCTCACAGTAAAAATCTCCTAAATATTATTATATATTATTGATTTTATTACAAAAAGTATGCTATAATGTGGTTAAGTTAACCACTAAAATTGATTGTAAATATTAAAATAGAAAATAGGAGAGTAGTTATGGAAATAGAAGAGATTATTAAAAAAGCTAAACAAATCATAGGTTCTATTAGTATACAAATATTAAAAGGTGAAGATAAAATCTTAAATGAACTTAACAACATTGAAAACAATACAAATGAAGAAAATAAGTTATATCATGAAAAGATGTTACTATATATAGAATCATATTTTGATATAAAAGAGAAATCAACAATTTTAGAAGAAGATTATAAATTTTTACATAACCTTGCCAAAAATCTTAGAGAACAAAATGTCAGAAAAACAGATATTAGTAATCCGCCATTGTTTAAGTTAAGGAAAAAGGATGGAAGAAGTTTGTTTTTTATTTCTAGAAATGCATTAAATGAATATATAAAATTTAATGATATAAATGACAAAGAGATAGAATCAATGGTAGAGATACCAATTAATGATAGTATAGAATTAGAGATGCTACTTGCGATAATAAAAAGAAATTTCTAATAATTTTTTACCAAAACTTGCATTATATACTAAATTGTGGTATAATGGATTATGCAAAACATGCAGAAGACTCCGTTTTGCATTATTACTTTAGACGTTTATAAGGAGGAAAACAAATGCTTAGGGATGTACCATTAGGAAGTATTTGGCTTACCAGATTTGGAACATTTCAAAATTCCAAACTGCAAAACATTAAGCTTGAATACATTCTATCGCACGTTGTTGAGATGTCTCAGAAGAAGGGTGAATGGGTTACGGAATTTACACAAGATGAATATCTTGAAGGCTTCGATCCGGACCCCATAAACATCACTTCAAACAGCGAGCTTTCCGCATACTTTCATATGCTTATACGAATGGGCTTTTTCAAGTTCGACCAAAAGACTCAGAAAATATCCATTACGAAGAAATTTGCAGAGCTGTGCAAAGAGCATGCGGTAGCATAAGTAACTAACAGAGCATTTATCTAAAAATACACTGAGGGTAAGAGTTTACTCACAGTGTATTTTTATCTTATAAAATATTAGAATTTAAATTATTTATTATCAAAAAATAATCTAATGCACCATAATCCAGAGATGCCAATTAAAGCATAAATTATTCTACTAATTACTGACATAGCACCAAAGATAGTATCAACTAGATTGAAATTAAAAAAACCAATTAATCCCCAATTGATAGCGCCGATAATAACTAGTATTAAAGCAATTGTATCTATAACTTTCATAACATTATCCTCCTAAATTAGTTTTTATATAAATTATTATGTATAAATTTAAAAAAAATATTCATAATAATTAAAAATAATAATCAATTAAAAATACATAATTAACACCACCTCATTTAAAGGTGGTGTTGACATTATGCTCTAACAATTTCGTATACTGTTGCCGATAAGCTTAAATGCTCATTGGCAACTCGGAACCCATTTCGTTCAAGGAATTCATACAAAATCCATTCATTTGGCGTTTGCGCAATTTTTAAATGAATTGGCTTTGATACACCTAACTGGGCAATTAAAGTCCTATCACCATTATTAGTAAAGTGAATTATAAAAAATCTACGAACATTACCCAAAATATAGTTGTACCAGTCAGACACTCTTTCAGAAAAACTTTGAATGTATTTACTGCCAAATGAAACCTTGAAATTATCCTTTCCTTTAAAAATGCATTCACTAACATATGCGTGATAACACTTTGAATACAATTTTAAGGATTCTGCATTATGGCTAAACGATTTCCGAGAGACTCTCATTTGATTTGCAATTTTTAACTTTTCTCTCATAATTGGTACCTCCTTACCAAATCCGGTTGAGATTGACTATACATGAACTTGCAAATTGCAAGATAATCATATTATATAGTTGAGCTTTGACATTGTCAATATTCTTAATATATAAAAATGCTTTGTACCACCCGAAGATAGTACAAAGCGCAAAATATTTTACAATATTTTAGATAATCAAAAAATAAATACTACCTCCAAAAGATAGTATTTACAACACTTTGAAATAAATTAAGATATTGTATGATAATCTACAATATCTTAAAAAATTATAAAATTTGGTGCAGATGGCCGGAATCGAACCGGCACGGATTATTCGTCCGCAGGATTTTAAGTCCTGTGCGTCTACCAGTTCCGCCACATCTGCATAAATATATAACTGGTATGAACATTATGAATTATAATACGAACTATAGCAGTTTGTCAAGTAATTATAAAAAAATTATTAAATTAATTAGATTATATTAATCAATTTTATAGAAACTTATATCAAAATATGCCAAAATACTTGCAAAATACAAAAATATATGTTATAATTAAATCTATAGTATTTTAAATTATTCAAAAGGAGATAAAAAATAGTAATGGGAAGATTCCAAGATAGTATAAAGAGATTCTGGAAAACATTATCAACTGAAGATGTAGAAGAAGCTCAAGAATATAAATTTGAGGGTGAATTAGCTATGGCTATGCAAATACAAGAAAAGCAAGAAAAGACTCATACAAGTCTTGTTGCTAGTTTGCATCATGAAGATAATAAGCCTAAAGACGATTTAAGAACAGTTAATGGATTAAATAATATAAAAGTTGAAGCCAGAAAAGATAGAGTAAATATTCAGAATATAGAAGATAGTAGAGATAGATGAATGTAAGAAATATAAGGCAGAGTAGTAATTTGGAATAATTGCTACTCTGTTTTACATTAAAATACAAATATATTATTGCAAAAATAGTTTTTATGTAATAAAATTAATTTGGCACATATGAAAATCAAAAATTTAATTTCTATAAATGTATAGAAAAGCGAGGAATTAATATGCAAAAGTTAAAGAGTGAAAAAGGTATAACATTAGCCACATTAGTAATCACAATTGTTATTTTACTAATGATAAGCACACCGATTGTTGTAAACTTTACCAATATAGGTACAGTTAAGAAATATACATCATTTAAAGATGATATTGATGTATTAAGAGAAAGTATTGATATCGTATATAGAGATAATAGTGATTTATCAAGTATTGGACCAGAATATGATGGATCACTTAGCATGCTAGAAGATATGCAAGGTACAATAAAAGTAAAAAATGAAAATGACAACGATAAGTATTATGTTATTAATTTGAAACAATTAAATGAAAAGCTTAAAGTAAAGATAAATAAACTAAATTATGGAGCAAGAAATATAAATATTGCAGATAACTCACAAGATGTGTACATTATAAATGAGAGAAGCAAAACAATATACTATGTAAGGGGAATAGAATATAAAGGCATAGTATATCATAGATTGCAAGAACAATTTTCGGGTCAGAGTGAAGGAATCATTCCAGGAGAAGAAGTTAAAGATATAAATAAAGTGTATACTGATAAATATGGATCAAAGGCAATTGTACCAGTAGGATACATGGTATCAAGTAAAGAAGATGAACAAATAATTTCTGGTGGATTGGTAATAAAAGATAAGCAAGGAAATGAGTTTGTTTGGATACCTACTAAGAGCTTTTATGATAAAGATAGAAGAGAGATAAATATAACATTTGATAGAGATAGCTTTGGCTTACAATCAAAAGGTGGAATGGATGAATTAACACAAAGCCAAAAGATATATAATGGAGCAGACTCTACATATTACTTTTATGAGAAGTTAAATGAGCAAGAAAAAAAATCAGTATTAGAATATGGAGGATTTTACATAGGAAGATATGAAGCTACATCAGATGTTGCGAGAAATAGTACATCACCATTAGGAACTGTATCTATTCAAAAAAACAAATCAATATACAATTTTGTTAGCAAAGAAGATGCTGTTAGTTTAGCAAATAATTTTGCAAGAAATGAATATGTGGTGTCAAGACTTTGTAGTGGATATGCTTGGGATACTACTTTAAAATTTATTGAAAGTTCAGGAAACAGTAACTACTTAAGTAATTCAAACATAGGAAATCATGGAAATGCTATAAATATATCAGGAACATCATCTGATAAGATAAATAATATTTATGATTTAGATGGAAATGTATATGAATGGACATTAGAAAATACATCTAAAGAAAACTTATCTACTGTTAGAGGAGGAGCAATTTCTAATTCTAATACTGCAATATCAAGAAAGGAAATTTCAGATAATGCAAATACAGATATAGGATTTAGAATTACATTATTTGTAAAATAAAAACTAAAAACTGTTTATGTTAGAGATAACATTAACAGTTTTTTTGCGTTATTAAGAGCATATCTTTTTTATACATCTAATATAATTAAGAAAAGAAAAATAATCTTAAATAAATTCGTGTTAGGAGGAAGGTATGCGTTTTAATTTTGATTGCTTAAGAAGATGGTGTATGAACAAAGTCATAAATATGGTGGTTGTGACAGCATTTTTAATATTTATCATAATAATAATTTTAGCAGCAAGTATAGGCTCAAATTGTCAAACTATCATTGCTAATAGCAGTTCGGTGCTTAGCACAAAAAAGATTGGTTGGGGAATAAAGAGAAATGATAATCATTCTCAGCCTGATTTGGGTGCAGTAAATAAAAAAATTATAGACGAATTTGATGGATATGCTATGGGAAATATCGACAAACCATATATATACTTAACATTTGATGTTGGATATGAGGGTGGATATACTAATCAAATATTGGATGTTCTAAAAGAAAATGAAGTAAATGCGGTATTTTTTGTTACTGGGCATTTCGTAAATACTAGTGAAGATATTGTAAAAAGAATGATTGATGAAGGACACATAATTGGAAATCATACTTTTAAACACAAAACAATGCCAGAATGCACAGAAGATGTGATAAAAGAAGATGTTATGAGTTTGCATAAGCTAGTATTTGACAAATTTGGTTATGAGATGAAATATATAAGACCACCAAAAGGCGAATATAGTGAGAAAACTGTAGCATATACAAACTCACTTGGATACAAAACTATCATGTGGTCATTTGCATATGATGATTGGGAAGAAAGCAAACAAGGAAGAGAAGACTATGGAAAAAAGAAAATTTTAGATAATCTTCATAATGGCGAAATAATGCTTCTACATGCAACATCAAAGGACAATGCAAATATTTTAGACTATATTATAAAGCAAACAAGAGAAGCAGGATATGAATTTAAATCAATCGATGACTTTGAGAGGTAGAGAAATGGGAAAGTTTGATAAATTATTTGACATACCAGAGGAAATAAGCTCTGAAATCCCAAAGGTGACAATATTGGGATTTAATAAAATGCTAATTGAAAATTATAAATGTATTTTAGAATATCAAGACTTTTTTATCAGGATAAAAATGTCTAGCGGATTAATAAACATAAATGGGTTTAATTTGACAATGAACGAAATGACTAAAGATGATTTAATAATAACAGGACTAATTGAAAGCATTGACTATGAGAAAAATGAGGTATAAATAATGCATATAAAAATTTTATTAAACTATATATTTGGTTATATAACAATACAAATTGAAGGTTACTACATAGAACGATTTATTAATATTTGTATGAAAAATGGCATATTTTTATGGGGACTGGACAGAAAAACATCAACAATATTAAATGCCAAGGTAGGAATAGATAAGTACAAAGAACTTTTGAAAATAGCGAAACAAAATGGTTGTAGAATAAAGATAGAAAAGAAAAGGGGAATACCATTTTTAGCAAAAAGATATAGAAAAAGGAAGGAATTCTTTATTTTACTAATATGCATAATAGCGGTAATATTTGCATGCTCAAGATTTATATGGAATATTGAAATCACAGGAAATGATAAAATAAAATCTGAAGAAATATTAGAAATTGTAAACAATCAAGGACTAAAGGTTGGTACAAGAAAAAGCAAATTAAAATTAGAAGATATAGTTAATAAAATCAGGATTGATAGAGATGATTTAGCATGGGTTGGAATTGAAATTAAGGGAACAAATGCAATAGTAAAAATTGTTGAGGCAAGGGAAAAACCTGAGATAGTGGATGAAAGCAGTTTTAGTAATATTGTAGCAAGCAAAGATGCTGAGATTTATAGTATAAACGCACAAAATGGCACTATAATAGCAGAAAAGGGAATGCAAGTAAAAAAAGGAGACCTACTTATAGCTGGTTGGATGGAAGGAAAGTACACAGGAAAATATTATGTAAATAGTAATGGAGTCGTAAAAGGGAAAGTAATCTATTCTCAAACTGAAAAAATTGACAAAATAGAACGAAAAAAGGAAAGAACGGGTAACATAAATAAAAAATACGCAATAAAAATAAAAAATTTTAAGATAAATTTTTATAAAAGGCTTTCAAAATTTAAAAATTATGATACAATATACTCAAATAAAAATATTAAATTATTCTCCAATTTTTATATACCCGTAGAGCTTATAAAGTATACCAACTATGAAATAGAGGAAACTGAGGTAAATCACAGCAAGGAAGAAGCTGAAAACTTAGGGAAACTTAAAGCAGAAGAAAAATTAGATACACTAATTGAGGGAGATATAATTGATAAAAATATAGAAACGATAGAATATGATAGCTATTATGAGGTGAAGGTAACTTATACCGTAATAGAAAGCATTGGCACCAAAGAAAAAATCATATTTTGAAAGGATGGTATTTATGGTGGCAGAAGAAAAAAGTATTAGAATTTATGATACAAAAAGAACGTTTTTTACAAAGATAGGGAATACATTTAGCAAATTATTAACTCCAACAAAAGTAGGAATTAACAATATGCTTATTAGCATAAAAAGAGCATCAGTAGTTAAGAATTACAAGAATATGATTAATGCAAAAGATAACAAAAAAGAAGTGTTAGAATCAAAATTTGAAGAATCATACTCTTTATATTTAGAGGCTGTTGATGGATTAGTTATAGAGACTGTATATAAAAAGGTAAGACAAGATAATGCATCAGATTTTGAAAAGGATGCATTATCAAGATATTATAATATAATTCATTTAAAAGAGAATGATGAAACTGAATATAAATATAAAAAAGCTCAATACTTGTTAAATCTTGATTACACTTTATTAAAAAATGAAAACAAGAAGATAAGTGAGGATTTTAACAATTTATATATCTACAAAATGGATCAATCATATAAAGGATTACTTAAACATTACTCAATTAAACTACCAGAAAAGAAAGTCCTTCCAGCACAAAAAGAAGAGATGTATAGTAAGATATTTGATGCACTAGAAGAGTATACTCAAAATATAGTATCTTTAAAAAATATAGAAGATGAAGAGTTAATAAAAGAATGTAGCTTATTTGAAACATATGAAGTAGGTAAATTAGATCAAGTTGATATTCTTGACAAAAGAATGATATTACTTGGAATAAGTAGAAAATTATTTGTACACAGTTTACCTCTAATAGTAGCTGAGAAATGCTATATAAAATTATTAAAAGACACTAGAAACCTAATTGTAGATACAAAAATATCAAGAAAAAGAGAAAATGCATATCAATTATTACTTAGGATGATGGAACAATACAGCCAAAAGTTATTACAAGTTAAGATATACTGGAATAACAATGAAGACAAGGCAAAATATAATATTTTTGCATCTAAATGCAATGAATTAGAGTCTAAAAAGGAAGAAATAGGACTTCATGAATATGACGTAAGAAAACAGATATTATACATTAGAGAAGACATGAGTTATCTAAACAAATTTGAGGATAAATATTACAGAATAATGAAATTTTATAAAAATAGATTAGTCAACTTGGGTGATATGAAGGGACTTAAAGATTCATGTAGAACATATAGCTATAAAGCTAAAGGTCAAATAAAGAAAATGAAAAAGGAAGTATTAGACGATGCAGCATGCTGAGATAATATATGATGGAATAGATTCCAAAAGTAGCTTTGACGATATCATAAACAAAGTAATAAATGAATGTTTTAAAAATGAAGGATTGAACAGTTTAAAGTTATACGCAAGTATAACTTTAACTAATTCTGAAAAAATAAGAGAGCTTAACAGACAGTTTAGAAATATTGACAAAGAAACAGACGTATTGTCATTTCCAATGTTTGAACCAAATGAAATAGAGGAAATGAAGACTCAAAATTACAAAGAAGACGAAGTTTTGGGAGATATCGTAATATCTATAAATAAAGTAGAAGAGCAAGCCAAAGAATATGGACATAGTTTTGAAAGAGAACTATCATATATGTGCGTTCATAGCTTTTATCATTTAATGGGTTATGATCATATGATAGAATCGGACAAGGACATAATGAGAGCAAAAGAAGATGAGATCTTAAATAAATTACATATTACTAGAGATGAATAAGCTTTGCTATATATTAGATTAGGGACAAAATAGCATTTAAAAATACAAAAAGGGGAATGTAATATAAATGAATAAAGGTAAGGATAATGAAAAGAAAGAAAAAGACTCAAGACTGTATAACAAAAATTTTATGCAAGCATGTGAAAATGCAACCAATGGTATAGTGTATTGTGCAACAACACAAACTAATATTACAAAAGAACTTATATTAGGCACATTGGTTATGATAATTAGCTTATTTTATAATTTTACAACAGCAGAGTTTTTGTGCTTAACATTTGCAGTATTTTTTGTAATATTTGCAGAATTCGTTAACACTGCAATAGAAACAATAGTTGATTTATACGTTGATGTATATCACCCAAAAGCAAAGATAGCAAAAGATGTTGGTGCTGGAGCGGTTGTACTTACAGCTATAAATGCTATTATAGTTGCATATTTTCTATTCTTTAGAGAAACTGAACTTACACAAATGGCAAATAGTATATTTAATCAGGTTCTAGCATCTCCAACTCATTTAGTATTTGTGGCAATAATAATTACGCTTATAGCAATTTTAGCTATGAAGGGGGCATTTAAGAAAAAGGAAATGACAGAAGGTGAAAAGACTACCTTTTTACCAAGTGGTCAGTCAGCTTTAGCGTTTGCTATTTTAGCAGTTACATGGATATATTCTAAGAACTTAATAATATTTTGTTTAGCGCTAACACTAGCTATAATGATAATAGGAAATAGGATATATAACAAAAAGACATTTGGAGAGGTATTATATGGAGCATTCATGGGAGTGCTAATTGTACTAATGGTTTATGGGCTTACAATTTTTAAAATGTAATATAAAAAGGAAAGTTAAATGAAGAGAGAAAAGAAAAAGTCTAAAAAATGGATAAACATATTATTAATTATAATTATTTTAATAGCAATAATTGGACTAGCTATTGCAGTTGCATATATGTACAATAAAGAGGGAAACTCTACATTTCTTGGAACAGACAAGGTAGATGAAAATAAGGAGCCAATTGTTATCTCAAAAGATGAAGTAAAAATCTATAAAGGAAATGATAGGCCAATAGCTGTTATGATAGATAATAATAAAGATGCATGGCCAATAGGACGGAATAAATAAGGCATATATGGTTTACGAGATAATAGTTGAAGGCGGAGAAACTAGACTTATGGCTATTTTTAAAGGACAAGATTTAGATAAGATTGGGTCAGTAAGAAGTTCAAGACATTATTTCTTAGATTATGCGTTAGAAAATGACGCAATATACGTTCACTTTGGTTGGAGTCCTCAGGCTGAATCTGATATAAAATCTCTCGGAGTTAATAATTTAAATGGAATAACTCAAAGCACAACAGATTTTTGGAGAGTTAAAGATAAAAAGGCACCACATAATGCGGTCACATCTACAAAAAACATATTAAAAATGGCTAACGAGAAAAAATACAGAACAACATCAAATGTAGCGAGTGTATTAAAATATACTACTGATGAAATAAACTTACAAAATGGTGAAATTGCTAATAATATATCTATACCATATTCATCAGGAAATAATGTAAAATGGGAATATAATGAACAAACAAAAAGATATTTAAGATACTCAAAGGGAATTAAACAAACAGAATGGGATACAAAAGAAGATGTAACAGCAAAAAATATAATAATTGAATTTATTGCGAATAGTACACTACAAGATGGTGAAAATAAAGATAGACAAACTATGACTACAACAGGAACAAAAAATGGTTATTATATTACAAATGGTAAGGCTGTAAAAATTAAATGTATTAAAAATAGTAGAAGTAGTAAAACAAAATACTGTACAGAAGATGGTAAAGAAATATCTGTAAATGACGGAAACACTTTTGTGCAAATATGTCCTATTAATGCTAAAGTAGCAATGAACTAAAAATGTAAGGAGCAAAATGGAAGAAGAATTTAAATCAGGTTTTGTAACAGTAATCGGAAAAACAAATGTAGGAAAATCAAGTATTATAAACAGCTTAACACAAGAAAAGGTTTCAGCTGTTGCAAATAAACCTCAAACTACTAGAAAAGCTATAAGAGCAATTGTAAATAGACCAAATTCACAAATTATAATTATTGATACACCAGGTCTACACAAACCGAAATCTAAACTTGGAAAAGTCATGATAGAATCAGCAATAGGTTCTATTCCAGACGTTGATATAGTTGTATATGTAATTGAAGCTACTGCAAAAGAAGTAGATAAAGAGACTTTAGAAAAGATAAAAAAAGCTAGTAAGCCTACAATATTAATAATTAACAAAATTGACTTAATAGATAGAAATAAATTGGCACAGATTATTGAAAAATATAAAGACTTATATGATTTTACAGCAATAATTCCAGTATCAGTAAAACAAAATAAAAATGTTGAAGAAATTACAAACGAGATAGAAAGAAACTTAAAAACTGGTCCAGCATATTATGATATAGAGGAATATACAGACCAAACATTAAGACAGCTTGCAGAAGAAACAATTAGAGAAAAGGCACTTAAGCTACTACAAGATGAAGTTCCACATGGTATTTTAGTAGAAACTACTAAGATGAAAACTAGAAAAACTAGAAATAATGTAAAAATTTTTGATATAGAAGCAACAATTTTTTGTTTAAGAGAGTCACATAAGGGCATAATAATAGGGAAGCAAGGTGCAATGCTTAAAAGAATTGGGACCTATGCTAGAGAAGATTTAGAAAAAATGCTTGCACAGAAAGTAAATCTTAAGCTATGGGTAAAGGTTAAAGAAGACTGGATAAATAGCGATAGCATAGTGAAAAAATTTAAGACTGAAGAATAGGAGAGACTTATGCTAAAACAAATTGCGTGGAATACTTTTAAAAATACTGGAGATATCAATACATTTATGGAATTAATGGAAGTAGATAAGACAATAGATAGTATAGAAAATGCTTTAAATTTGCAAAAAAATAATGATGTTGACTTACAGAATATTCAAACAAAACGAAATGATACTAGTGCAAAAATAACATTATAATAAAATAGGAAACGAAAATGGGAGTTATAAAAACAAAAGGAATAATAATAGCTAGCAACAATATGAATGATAATGATAAAATGGTAACATTGCTTACCCCAGACTTAGGAAAAATTGGGTGTGCTGCCAAAGGAGCAAGAAGGCAGAAAAGTGCTCTTATGGCAGGCACACAATTCCTATGCTTTGGGGAATTTTTAATTTATAAAGGAGTGAGTAGCTATAATATAAACTCATGTGAACCAATAGAGATTTTTTACAATATTAGATTAGACATAGACAAGCTAAAATATGCTTCAGAAGTAGCTAAAATAGTAAATGATGTAACAAATGAAAATGAAAACACGTATAGAATTCTGCAACTTATGCTAAACACAATATATATGATATCAGAATCAGACAAAGATTTAGAATTAATATTATCAATTTTTAAATTAAGACTATTAAGCATAATTGGATTTAGACCAGTGGTAGAACATTGCATAAGTTGTAAAGAAAAAGAAAATTTAAGGTATTTTAGTATAAAAGATAATGGACTTAAATGCAACGCCTGTGGTAGACAGGACAAAAGTGCAATTGAATTATCAGATGCATGTATCAAAGCAATAAAATACATCATCTGGGCAGAACCAAAAAAACTATTTTCATTTGAATTATCAGATGAAAATAAACTACAACTTAAGCTTTTAAGTAAAGTATATTTAAATAAATGTTTAGAAAGAGAGTATGAATAAAAACAATTGCATTATTATGTAAATTATGCTATAATATAAATATAAATCTTTTGAAAGGGGTTTTGATATGTTAGATAATTTGATACGGTGGCGTATAGATTCTATAGCAAATAATCCACTTATGATTGCAATGATAGGCAGATGTGGAAGTTTATCCCATGAAAAGAAAATGATTACCATGGGGTATTGTTTTGCTAGAATGGCTTCACATACGAATGGAATAGCATACCAACCAATATCAGTACCTGAATATGAAATGAATGGTGATAGCATTATAATTATGTTATATGTTATTTTTAAGAAAGAACAAGACAAAAATAATTATATACAAAATATATTGAAAAACTTACCGAAATTTTCATAATTAGATTTACCCAGTCCTAGTTTGGACTGGGATTTTCTTATATTAAACTAAGTTTTTATTTTTTATAGAGATAAAAACAGGCAAAAATTTACAAAATTTTTACAAAAAGTATTGACTTTCCACAAAATACCATGTTATAATATGCCAAGAATTATTAATTCAAGAAAAATTTTATCTATAAAATTTAATCTAAAATTATCCCTAAATAATTAATTAAATATAAATATGTAAAAGATACTAGGGAGTTTTTTACCTATTTATGTACAAGTAAAAGGAGAAAAATGAAGGAAAAAAGTTTATTAAAGACAGGCGTTGTGGCCATAGCCACAGCAATGTCTATTATTTCACTAGGATTTAATTCAAAAGTAAAAGCTGCGCAAAATTGCAAAATAGTAGATGATAGTAAAGTAAAATATGTAAATGCCACATTCGTGGACATAAACCCAGAATTTTATAATGCACAAATGAGAGGCATGACCTCAGATGAGTATTATCCTAATTCTGTTGCAACTAGGTCAGAATGGGATAAAAGATATATACTATTTGGTTCAACAGAAGGAAGAATGGTAGGCGGAATACAAAATGGATTTACTGGACCCAATATCAGAAGTAACTGTCATGGAGTATTACAGGGACTCGCCAAAGATAGGCTAGAAAATGGTAATCTAGTAATTAGTGATAGGTTTACGAATGGAACAACATTATTTCCATCATCAGGAGAAACTGGATGGAATAAGCCATATAATGAAATATTACAAAATTGGAAAATGCCATTTTATAAAGAAGACAATGGATATTATAGCTATAATAGTGAAAGGTATCATATTTCAAGAGATACGACTAACAAAAGATTTGTATTACATGAAGGAGAGAGAAGTGGATTTTATCCATTTAACAACTGTAGTGATGATACATCAGTAGAAAGTAATAGAAATCTATATTTTACAGCTAAAATTGACATACCATTTTTAATGACATCTGATGGAAAAGTTAAGAATTCGGCAACTGGGCAATATGAAGATATGGTATTTAATTTTTCAGGAGATGATGATGTATGGGTATTTGTAGACGATAAATTAGTAGTTGATTTAGGTGGATTACACATTAAGCAAACAGGAAATATTAACTTTGCAAAAAACGAAGTATTTTACTCATGTGTTTATAATGAAAACTCTAATGCAGACAGTTACAATGTAACAAAGACAGCGTTTGAATCAGGAAAACTAACTCCAGGAAATCATACTCTAAAAGTATTTTATATGGAAAGAGCAGGAGGAGAATCAAATTTATTTGTATCATTCAATCTTCAAAGTTCAGGAGTTAAGACAAGATATGTTGAAAAATACACGAATAAAGAATTAGCAAGCACAATAAAGACAGGACCAGTGGGAGAGACTATTACTTTAGAGGAGAAAGAATATAAAGATAAGGTATTATGTGAAAGACCAAATGTTAGCAGTGTAAAACTAAAAGAAGAATTACAAACATATACATATTATTATAAAAATAAATATAACGTAACAGCAGATTATATTGATAAAGGAAATAATCAAAAGATTGCTGAATCAGAAATAACGAAAGTAACAGAAGATGATAAATATACTACAAATAGTAAGGATATAAAAAATTACAAGCTAATAGAAGAACCTTCTAACAAAAATGGAACAATGCCACACAAGGATGTAAATGTAAAATATTATTATAAATACAGCAATTGCAAAGTGAAGGTAAATTATATTGATAAGTTAACAGGCCATCTTTTGAATACTGCAACTTTGACTGGCGTTGAAGGAGAAGAAGCTAAAGCAGAAGAAAAATCTTTTACGGACTATGTGTTATCAGAAAGACCAATTACAAAGACTACATTTAATAAAAAAGAACAAGAGATAAATTTTTATTACAAGCATACAGGAAAATTAACTGTAAATCACATAGATAAAGCTAATGCAGAAAAACTTGGTACTGATGTAAAAAGTGGAATTGAAGGTGATAAGGTAAAGACTGATAAGAAGACTTTTAAAGATTATATATTATTTAAAGCACCAGCAACAAATGAATATACATTATCAAGAGAGCCACAGGAGGTTAATTATTACTATGTTCATCAAAGCAAAGCAATAGTAAACTACATTGACAAAGACACAAACGAAACATTAGAAAGAAATGAAAAAACAGTTACAGAAGGGACTGTTTTTGAAACTAAGGAAAAAGAATTTGAAAATTACAAATTAGTAGAAAAACCAAAAGCTGAAGGCGTACTAATCGGAAAAGGAAATGTAGAAGTAAACTATTATTACAGAAAACTTAAATTTAACTTAAAAGTAGACATGAATTTAGTTAAGGCTGACATCAATGGAAATTATTATGAACTAAAGAAAAAGATTGGAAAAATTGAAACTCCAATAAAAGAAGCAAATGGAAATTCTACAGGAAGGATATATTTCACCATAAAGGTTAAAAATGACCAAGAAAGATATGGAGATGGAGTATTAGTTGATTACATACCACAAGGATATGAGGTTTTACAAGAAGAAAATGGAGATTGGACTATTACTGCAGATAGAGCATATATTGACATTAATAATATTGGACCAGGAGAAGAAAGAGAATACAAAATAGTATTAACAAAAAAGCAAGGAGTTGATATTTGCGGAAATGTGAGAAATACTGTAAAAGTAGAATCAAAGGGTATACCAGAGACAACACTTAAAGACAATGAAGATAAAAATGATGTAGCAATAATGCCAAGAACAGGTGTAAAAACTGTAGCAAGGGTAGCATCAGGAATGCTTATGGCATTAACAATATCATATATAGGACTAAGGAAAATTAAGAGCAACAAAACCAAAGAAGAAGAAAAATAAGAAAATATAAAAATATAAACCATAACTCATAAAAACAAGAGGATTGTAAAATGAACTCCAATTTAGTTCAATTTTATTCCTCTTGTTTTTTATAAACTAATTATTATTTGTTAAGATTCCTAAGATTTCAGGATATAATGTGCTTGCATGTTGTTTCCAATTGCTAACTATATTCTGAGCCTGATCACGTGAATAAGCATAAGTTTTTATGTCAAAGACTATTTCACCATTTTCAGTAATCTTACATCTAACTTCATACTCATTTTCGCTAAGGGGAGTGTATTCAGCGACCACAGATTGGTCATTTTCAATAGACTCCATATTTTGCTTAAAATTAGTATCAACTTTCAATTTTATAATGCCGGGTAAAATATCCAAAGTTAAAGCTAATGTTTCTTTGCCACTATCTGTAATTTCATAAACATCTTGAGTTTCCTTTTTATAACATGATACATATTTTACATCAATTAAATCTAACAGAAATTGCTGAAAGTAAAAATAATTTAAATCAGTAGCAGAAGTAACAATGCTATATAAGGCATCATTTGTAATGGGTTTATTGCTACTACTTAAAATATATAATATAAGAACTTTATTTTCAGCTAAGGTTTCACTATCCGATAAAAGTTTCAAATTCAACCTCCTATAATAGAGAATATTATCTAAACGTAAATACATTATAGCACAAAAATTGTAAAAAAGCTATAAAATACGAAAAAATTGAGCATAATAAAATGCGAAAGGACTTAAATTTTTAAGTAAAAGGTTTAAATATGACATATTGGGAAAGTAAGATAAAAAAAGGACATAAGAAAAATAGATTATCAAAAGATGAAGTGGCGGATGTGTGCATTATTGGATCTGGATTAACAGGATTAAGTACAGGCTATTATCTGTCAAAGAAAAATATTAAAGTTACCATATTAGAGGCAAACACTATAGCTTCAGGAGCAAGCGGAGCAACAACCGGCAAAATTACTAGTCAACATGGATTATTTTACGATTATCTAATAAATGAGTATGGTGTAGATTTGGCAAAAAAGTATTTAGAAGCTAATGAAAATGCAATTAGTGAAATAGAGAAAATTGTAAATGAAAATAATATTGATTGTGAGTTTGTAAGACAATCATCATATGTATTTTGCGACAAGGAAAGTGAAATTAAGCAGTTTGAACAAGAAATACAAGCTTTAAAAAGATTAGATTTTAATGCTGTATATCATGATAAAATAAATATTCCAATTAGTAATTTTGGTGGAATAGAGTTTTCAAATCAAGCAATGTTTGACCCTGTAAAATATGCATATGGTTTAGCAAAAGTAATAAAAGAAAGCAATGGAAAAATATATGAAGAAAGCGAAGCAATAGATATTAAACATGAAAATGGAGTTTACAAAGTTTATACTAAAGATAATTATGTAGAAAGTAAATATGTAGTTGTTGCGACTCATTTTCCTATAAAGAATTTTCCAGGAATATATTTTATGAAAATGTATCAGGATATATCATATATGATTGCTGTTGCAAGTGGACAGAAGGTATTTGATGGGTATTATATAAATAATAGTAGTCCATCAATATCTTTTAGAAATGCAAATGATGATGACGAAAATATAACGATTATATCCGGAAGTGGTCATAAGGTCGGAAGAGAAGTAAATTCAAGTGATAGTTATAAAGCTTTAGAAAATATAGCAAATAATTTATTTGATGGAAAATATAGAGTAATAGATAAATGGAGCACTCAGGATTGTGTAAGTATGGATAAATTGCCTTATATAGGACGTCTTTCAAAAATGATGGAAAATATTTATGTGGCAACAGGATTTAAGAAATGGGGAATGACACTTTCAAATGTAGCTGCTAATATAATTACTGATATGATTTTAGGAAAAGAAAATGAGTACGAAGAATTATTTAAAACAAATAGAATTAAATTAGTAAAAAATATAAAGAGTTATAAAGAGCAGATGAAAGAAACTTTGTATGGTTTAGGAATAAATAAACTAAAAAGGCCAGATGATACAATAAAGAATATCAAAAGAGGAGAAGGTAAAATAGTAATATATAAGGGAGAAAAGGTAGGTGTTTATAAAGATGAAAATGGTAGATATCATTGTATAAAGCCAAAATGTACCCATCTAGGGTGTGAGCTTCAATTCAATAGCACAGATAAGACTTGGGACTGCCCATGTCATGGTTCTAGGTTTACAATAGATGGAGAAGTATTAAACAATCCTGCAGTAAATAGATTAGAAAAATATTAAGAGAGAAACTGCTTACCTTGTAGTAGGCAGTTTTTTGCGTAATAAACTATACTTTTTCAAAAAGAAATGTTATAATTACTGATAATTGAAAAAGGAGTAATGTACAACATGAGAATGAAGTTTAAGCCATGGGCAAGGGAAGAATTAGAAACGAGCCCATTTTACATAGATAATCCACAAGAATATAAAAATAAGTGGAAAACAGTATTTGAAAAGCAGCAAGATTTGCATTTAGAGTTAGGTTGTGGAAAAGGAAATTTTATAGCTAAATTATCTAAACAAAATCAAGACAAAAATTACATTGCAATTGATTTAGTTGATGCTATGCTTGGAATGGCAAAGAGAAATGTAGAAGCGGAATATGGAATAAGAGAATCAACTGTTGCAGAGCATATCGAAAATGAGATAGAAAAGCAAAAGATTGTCAAAAATCTTAAACTTACAAGGTATGATATAGCTAGAATTAATGATATATTTGGAGAAGAAGATGAAATTAAAAGAATATATGTTAATTTTTGTAATCCATGGCCAAGAGGTAAACATCATAAGAAAAGACTTACACATGAAAGACAATTAGAGATGTATAAAAAGTTTTTAAAAGGAGATATTTTCTTTAAAACAGATGATGATGAATTATTTGATGATTCATTAAAGTATTTTGAAAGAAGCAGATTTAAAATAAATAAGATTAGTTATGATTTGGCAAGTGAAAGCAAGTTTTGGAATGGTGAAGAAAATATTGAAACTGAACATGAGAAAATGTTTAAAGAGCAAGGAATAAAGATAAAAGCACTAATTGCATGTGAGCAAGAGTAAATGTAAAATCTCTAGAAATCTAATATAATAAAGAAAAATCGTAAAGCTAATTTGAGCTTTACGACTTTTAAATTACATATTAGAAAATTTTTGTTTAGCAGCGTCAATTTTTGTTTGATCTGCTGTGTCTGTTTTGTACCAACCTTTTTCAGACATTAGATTATACAATTTGTTTTGTATGTCTAATGATTCGTTTAGAGCACACTTAAATGCTTCATGAACTTCTGCAGTTGTTGATTCTATTGTACCATGAAGATATAAATCACAAACACCTTTAATTACTAAAAGTTCATTTTCCATTAAATCTTTATCTTCCATAAAATTAAATCCTTTCTTATAATAATTTTAAAAACTTGTCAAACAATTCTGTATGCTTCTTTTCTAACTCTCCTATATAAGAAGATAAAGTTATGTCAGATAAGCTAGCAGATGTTTTAGCTGAACATGATTTCATAAATTTTTCATGTCCTAAAGCATCCTCAACATATAAAAGTTCTTTACTTGTCATAATATCACCACCTAAATGTAATATTTCCACTTAGAAAATTTTTATACATATATAGAAATAATTTACAAAATTTATGTAAAAAGTTTACAAAACCTACTTTAGCATGTAAACTTTTAGTTGCAAAAGAAATAGAAAAGTGTCGAAAACCCTTGTAAAAAGACATAAAATATGTTATCATAAAAATATGGCAATTCGGCCATGCAGCAATAGTGAAAGGGGTACCCTATGAACGAGCAGAAAAAGTTGGCACAGGTCAGAGAAGAGATGATAAACACCACGGAAAGTGAACTCATGATTGATGACAATCCTATGGTGTTCGAACACTCCGCTTATGGCGGTCGGAAACTCTTCAAGCTTGAGGAAGACGGCGATAAAGTAGTACTGTCGAGAGAGACAAGATACGAAAAGGAGTCGCACGAAGTCAAGCTGATTAAGGGGGCAGACGGTAAAGAAACTGTTCAAAAGACAGTCACAATTACCAGTTTGACATGACCTAGGCTTGGCAATAACTTTGGGAAGTTTACAAAATTAAGATGTGAATGTAACTGAAGTAAATACTGCCGACGCACACAACTTTTTGGGAGAGATTTGAGCTTTCAAGTCTCTCCTTTTTCTGTTTAATTCTAAAAAGATATTGTATATAAACAATTCTTATGATATTATCTAAAAAAATAATTTTTAGTGCAAGGAAGAGGTACAAAATGAAAATTGGAATAGATTTAGATGGAGTTGTATTTAACTCAGAAGCATTATGGGCTGTATATGCAGAGCTTTATGATTGTATAGAATTAAAAAGAAATAGTATGAAAAATCTTGGAGAACCTAGAATACAAAACGATTATGATTGGACAGAAGAAGAAATGAATAAATATCTTAATAAATATATTGGAATTGACAATTTTGACTTTATGCCAGGGGCAAAGGAAGTGCTTGACTTATTAAGAAAAGATGGACACGAGTTAAATCTAGTTACAGCTAGAGGATGCCAAGGCACAGCAACAAACAATAGAGAAGTTGCAGAAATAAAACTGAAAGAAAGCAATATACAATTTGATAAATACTATTGGGGACAAACAGAAAAGGTAGATGTATGCAAAAAAGAAAATATAGATTATATGATTGATGATAACTACCATATATGTGAAGCCATGAATAAAGAAAATATTGGGACAATATATTTTCAGTCTCTTAATAGAAAACATTTAAATTTAGAAGGAAAATTTAAGGAAGTGACAAACTGGGGAGAAATATATAGATTTATATCAGAACAAAAATAGGGCATATGCTCTATTTTTAATTTTAAGTATTGTTCTATTAAAACTCCTATGTGAATACAATTAACCAAAAGTATTTACTTGGGGAGGACTTATATGAAGGACGATTGGGTAGAAAAACGTGTACTTTCACTCGCACAGTATATAATAGATACTAAAGATACAGTAAGAGGCGCTGCTAAGAAATTTGGCGTAAGTAAAAGCACAGTACATAAAGATGTTTCTGAAAGACTGAAAGAATTAAGTCCGTTTATGTATGAAGAAGTTAGAAAAGTACTTGATGAAAATAAAGCTGAGAGACATATAAGAGGCGGTATGGCAACAAAATTAAAATACATAAAAATGCATCAATATTAAGAACAGCAAAAATAGGCGACAAAAATTCCTATTTAATTTAAGAAAAATTTAAAAAACTACTTGAAAAATTTTAATAGTCATGATAATATAATTATAGAAATTTTTGAGGTATAAAAATAGACCTAAAAAAAAACACTTTTTTAAGGGTCTATTTTTGTTTTTGGAGGAAGAAATATGGAAACAAAATTTATATTTGTAACAGGAGGAGTTGTATCTGGGCTTGGAAAGGGTATAACAGCAGCGTCACTTGGAAGATTACTAAAAAATAGAGGATATAAGGTTGCTAATCAAAAGTTAGACCCTTATATAAACGTTGATCCAGGGACAATGAGTCCATATGAACATGGAGAAGTATTTGTAACTGAGGATGGAGCAGAAACTGACTTAGACTTAGGACATTATGAAAGATTTACTGATGAGAATTTAAGTGCAGATTCAAGCATTACAAGCGGGAAAATTTATAAAGAAGTAATTGAAAGAGAAAGAAGAGGTGACTATCTTGGAAAAACAGTACAAGTAATCCCACACATAACTGATGCTATAAAACAAAAAGTATATAATTTTGAAAACACAGATGTAGATATAGTTATAACTGAAATAGGTGGAACAGTAGGAGACATAGAAAGTCAGCCAATGCTTGAAGCAATTAGACAAATAGGTTTAGAACAACCAGAAAATAAATGTGCATTTATACATGTCACACTTCTTCCATATATAAGCGGTTCAAACGAATTAAAAACAAAGCCAACACAACATTCAGTAAAAGAATTACAATCAATAGGAATAAATCCAGATATATTAGTATGTAGAGCAGATGCAGAAGTTCCAAGTAAAATGAAGGAAAAGATTGCATTATTTTGTAATGTTAGACCAGAAAATGTTATAGTAAATGCAACAGTAAGTAACTTATATGAAGTGCCTCTAATGCTTGAAGACGAGGGACTAGGAAATGTAATATGCAAAAAATTAGAATTAGAACATAAAGAACCTCAAAATGAAAAATGGGCTAAAATGGTTGATAAAATTAAAGCAATTAATGAGGACAATATTGTAAATATAGGAATAGTGGGAAAATATGTAAAGCTAGAAGATTCATATTTATCAGTTGTAGAAAGCTTATATCATGCAGGATATGCAAATGATGTAAAAGCAAGAATCAAATTTATTGATAGTGAAACAGTCACAAGCAAAAATGTTAAGGAGATATTTAAAGACATAAATGGAGTAGTAGTTCCAGGAGGATTTGGTACAAGAGGAATTGACGGAATGATAGAGACTATAAAATATGTTAGAGAAAATAAAATACCATTCTTAGGAATATGTCTTGGAATGCAAATGACAGTTATAGAATTTGCAAAAAATGTATTAAAATTAGAAGATGTAAATTCAGAAGAATTTGACTCAGAGTGCAAAAATCCTGTAATTCATATAATGGAAAATCAAAAGGGTATTTACAAAAAAGGTGGAACAATGAGACTAGGTGCATACCCATGCGTATTAAAAGAGGGAAGTTATGCTAGAAAAATTTATGGACAAGCAGAAATATCAGAAAGACATAGACATAGATTTGAATATAATAATGAATATAGAGAAGCTATGGAAGAAGCAGGACTTGATATTGTGGGAACATCACCAGATGGAAGCCTAGTAGAAATTGTAGAGATAAAAGATCATCCATTCTTTGTAGCAGGTCAATTCCATCCAGAATTTAAATCTAGACCAGACAGACCTGGAGCCTTATTTGTAGAATTAGTTAAAAAGGCTAAAGAACTTAAAAAATAGAGATAAAAGTTTATCTTTAAAAATATTAAAATGGAATAATAAGTCAAAAAAGTTTACAAAATACTTTTCGGGCTTATTATTTTTTGACTATTTTCATATACTTTTTTTACAAATAATGTTATAATGAGAGCGATAATTAGTAAGTTGTCGAGGAGATAATTGTGAAAGAAATAATAGATTTCATTGTTTTAATAGTTATATATATATTTATATTTTATAAGAAATGGAAATCACAAGGAAAAGATGTACTACTTGTAAACACCATAATGTATATATATTTATCATTTGTATTATATTTTACTTTAATGCCCATAATAACATCTTTACCATTTATATTTAATCACCCATATAATCCAATGAATTTAGTACCCTTTATTGATGTTACTTTTGGCAGAGGAGATTTTGCTAGACAGGTAGGATTAAATATTATAATGACAATTCCTTTTGGATTTTTATTACCTTTAATAAAAAAAGAAAATACTAAATTATTAAAAGTTGTTTTCTATACTTTTTTATTGAGTCTAAGTATAGAAATACTACAACCTTTAATAAATGGTTTTAGGTCATCAGATATAACTGATTTAATAACTAATGTATTAGGCGGAATTATTGGATATATAATGTATTTAATATTCAATCCATTTACAACTAAAATATTAAATTATATAAAAAATAGATAACTAAAAATTACAATAAGAATGGCAGATAAAGTATTTATTCATAGTCTTACGAAACTGTAAGATTAATGTAATAAGAATCGATAGGAACTAAGAAAAGAATATTTTATAATAATATTGGACTGAAATATACAATTTTAACAAAATTGGTTGCAATAATTAATTCTTGGCTACCTATTGGAAAAACAAAAAATCATTAAAAGGAGGAATGGGTATGAGCATTTTAGGTAATATATTATGGTTTATATTTGGAGGCTTTTTTAGTGGAATTTCTTGGTGTATATCAGGTCTTATTTGGTGTATTACGATAATAGGAATCCCTTATGGAAAACAATGTTTTAAATTTGCATCTTTATCATTTGCACCATTTGGCAAAGATGTCGAATATGGAGGAGGAATACCATCAGTAATTGCAAATGTAATATGGATTATTTTCTTTGGGATTCCAATGGCACTCGAAAATTTATTGTTTGGCTGTATATGGTGCATAACAATAGTAGGTATTCCATTTGGAGTTCAATTCTTTAAAATTGCAAAATTATCCTTAGCACCTTTTGGGGCAAGAGTGGTATAGTAAACTGATTAATTTAACATTGATTATAAGTTGTACATTTTGAGAGAGCAGTTTTGCCAATTTGGTGGACTTTTTAGCCTATATATGATATAATAATTATGACAAAAATGTTGCAGAAAAAGTAAAATGGCAATAATTATTGTCAAAAATTTTCCAAAGCTCAAATGTAAATTTCAAACCAATAGGAGGAATTAATATGGTAAAAGATAGCGAAGTCCTTGAAATGGCGCGTTATATGATAAGCGAAAATGCAACAATTCGGCAGACAGCCGATTATTATGGAAAAGGCAAAACAACAATACACAAATGGATTACTGAGCGCTTGTGCAAGTTAAACAAGGAACTGTACAATCAAGTTGAGACTTTACTTGCTAACAATAAGGTTGAAAGTGTAAATCGCGCAAGGGAATTTATACGGCGATAGCAGGAAACGTTAAGGAATAGCGAGTACTAAAATACAAAATTGGAGCTTGGGAATATGAAAAGACTAGAAGGTAAAACTTTTGGTCTTTTTATCTTTTAATTATGTGAATATTTTGTGAAAATTAGCAATCTCTATTGACATTTGCTAAAAAAAGTTATAAATTATTAGCAGTCATTAAGAAAGAGTGCTAATGAAATTACCTTAAGAAATTTACTATTATATAAAAAACTAGCATATATTTAAAATGACATATATTGTACTTAAAGTTAATCTAAAGGAGGAATGAGAAATGTTAAAACCATTAGGTGACAGAGCATTAGTAAAAATGCAAGAAGCAGAAGAAACTACTAAGAGCGGAATAATATTAAGTAGTGGAAGTAAAGAAAAACCACAAATAGCTGAAATTATAGCTGTTGGACCAGGAAGAAAAGAAGATGGAAAAGATGTTCCAATGCAAGTAAAAAAAGGAGACAAAGTAGTAATAAATAAATATGCAGGAACAGAGATAAAATACGAAGGAGAAGACTATATTATAGTTAAAGAAGAAGACATCATAGCAATTGCTGAATAAAAAAGTCAGGGCCAAGAGGGACGGTCTTTATTGGTTGACATTGGAGCCAAAAAGGAATGTACCCAATGGTTGAAGAAGGAGGATATAAATTATGGCAAAGGATATTGAATTCGGAGAAGACGCTAGAAAAAAATTATTAAATGGCGTTAATAAATTAGCAGATACAGTAAAGGTTACATTAGGACCAAAAGGAAGAAATGTAGTACTTGGAAAAAGCTTTGGAGCACCACTTATTACTAATGATGGTGTTACAATAGCAAAGGATATAGAGCTTCCAGATAAATTTGAAAATATGGGAGCACAACTTGTAAAACAAGTATCAGAAAAGACAAATGATGTAGCAGGAGATGGAACTACTACAGCTACAGTTTTAGCACAAAGCATGATAAAAGAAGGTGTTAAGAATGTTGCAGCTGGTGGAGATCCAATGGCAATAAAGAGAGGAATGGACAAAACAACTGAAAAAGCAGTAGAAATTCTAAAATCAATCAGCGTTCCTGTAAACGGAAAAGAAGATATTGCAAGAGTAGCAAGCATTTCAGCAGATAATGAAGAAATAGGAAAATTAATTGCTGATGCAATGGATAAAGTTTCAACAAATGGTGTTATTACTATAGAAGAATCAAAAACATCAAGTACAGAATTAAATGTAGTTGAAGGAATGCAATTTGACAAAGGATATGTATCACCATATATGGTTACAGACACTGAAAAAATGATTGCAGACATGGATAACCCATATATTTTAATCACTGATAAAAAGATAGATAACATTCAAGAAATTTTACCATTACTAGAAACAGTAATGAAAATGTCTGGAAAATTAGTTATAATTTGCGATGACATAGAAGGAGAAGCACTATCAACATTAATACTAAATAAATTAAGAGGTGTACTTAATGTAGTTGCAGTTAAAGCACCTGGATATGGAGACAAGAGGAAGGCAATGCTTCAAGATATTGCAATTCTAACAGGAGGAGAAGTAATAACATCTGATTTAGGATTAGAACTAAAAGACACAGATGTAAGCCAACTAGGTAGAGCAAAGCAAATCAAGATAGAAAAAGATAAGACTATAATCGTTGATGGAGCAGGAGATAAAACTCAAATTGCTGAAAGAGTAGAAAATCTTAAGAAGCAAATACTAGATGAAAAAAGTGAATATGAAAAAGAAAGCATGCAAGAAAGATTAGCTAAAATAGCTGGAGGTGTAGCCGTAATTGGTGTAGGAGCAGCAACAGAAGTTGAAATGAAAGATAGAAAGCTAAGAATAGAAGATGCACTATCTGCAACAAGAGCAGCTGTTGAAGAAGGAATTGTAGCAGGTGGTGGAACAGCATATATTAATATAATTCCTGAACTTTCAAAAACAGTTGATAGTTTAGATGGAGATGAAAGAGTTGGAGGAAAAATAGTACTAAGAGCATTAGAAGAACCAGTTAGACAAATAGCAGTAAATGCAGGATTAGAGCCAGCTGTAATACTTGAACATGTAAAAAATGAAAAAGAAGGTTTCGGCTTTGATGCTAAGAATGAAGCATATGTAGATATGAAAAAAGCAGGAATAGTAGATCCAACAAAGGTTTCAAGAAGTGCACTTCAAAATGCAGAATCAGTTTCATCAATGATACTTACAACAGAAAGTATAGTAGCTGAAATTCCAGAAAAGAAGGATTGTCACTGCGGAGATGGAGCAGGAGACGCCGGAATGGGTGGAATGTACTAAAATCTAATGATAAAGATAACATAAAATGTAAAAAGATTGCCAAAGTTTAATAAAATAAATCTTTTGGGCAATCTTTTTTGTTCTTTAAAAATAAGCTATTTTTTGGCGTTTATTAGATATTAAAAATAAAATTAAACAAAATCGTAACATATTTGTAACAAAATTGTAATTTTACATTGACATTTAAAAAAAATATAAATATAATATAAATGTATTGTGTAAACCGAAAACATAAGGAGGAAGTTATGGGGGAAGTTATAGTCATAACATCAGGTAAAGGTGGTGTTGGAAAGACTACTACTACTGCAAATTTAGGTGCCGCATTAGCATTAAAAGGAAAGAAAGTCGTACTTGTAGATACAGATATAGGGCTTAGAAACCTTGATGTTGTAATGGGATTAGAAAATAGAATAGTTTATGATATAGTAGATGTTGTTGAAAACAAGTGTAAATTAAGACAGGCTTTAATAAAGGACAAGCGATTTACTGATTTATTTTTGTTACCAGCAGCTCAAACAAGAGATAAGAGTGCAGTTGATGAAGAGCAAATGAGAGATTTAACAACTAAACTAAAGGAAGAGTTTGACTTTATTTTAATAGACTGTCCTGCAGGAATAGAACAAGGATTTAAAAATGCAATAGCTGGAGCAGATAGAGCTGTTGTAGTCACTAATGCAGAGATATCATCAATTCGTGATGCAGATAGAATTATAGGTTTATTAGAAGCCTCAGAAATAAAAAATCCAGAATTAATCATTAATAGACTTAGACCAGAGATGGTTAAAAAGGGTGAAATGATGGACGTAGAAGATATTTTGGACTTGCTATCAATTGATCTTATAGGTGTAGTTCCAGAAGATGAAAATATAATTACACAAACCAATAAGGGAGAGCCAGCAGTATCTAATAAAAAGGCACCATCAGGAAAAGCTTATGTAGAGATAGCTAGAAGAATACTAGGCGAAAATATTGAAGTTACAATACCAGGAAGAAAAAAGGAAGGTTTCTGGAGTAGATTTAAAAAATCTAAAAAATAAGAATATGGTTGGAGGAAGTAACATGTTTGAGAACATTATAAATCGTTTCAAAAAGTTAGGAAAAAAGGAAGAAATTAGCGAAGCTAAGAAAAATAAAGATACAGCAAAGGAAAGATTGCATTTAGTACTTATGCAAGATAGAGCTAATGTGTCCGCTGATTTTCTTGATATGATGAAACAAGAAATTATTGATGTAATTAAAAAATATATAGATGTAGATGAAAATGCAATTGATGTTAAATTAACTAATCAACAAAATAGTGATGGAACAACAGGAGCACCTGCTCTATATGCCAATATTCCTATAGTAAGTATCAAAGATGAAACTAGAAAAGTAAATGGAAAAATTGAAATAGAAAAAAGCAAAGAGGATAGCAAAAAGTTAGAAGAAAAGAAATCTGAAAAAGATGATGAAAACAAGCCTAATGAGAATAATAATGATAAAGAAGATAATAATAAAGTTGTAGAAGAAAAAAAGACTGATAGTGAAAAATCTACTAATACAGACAAAAAAGACAATAAAGAAGATAATAAAAAGGAAAATAGTAACACAAATTTAAATAATTCATCTAATGATAAGACTTATCAAGTAGTAAAGCCAAATAATAAAAAGAAGAATAACAAGAAAAAGAAGAAATAAACAAAGGAAGCTAGCAAATAAAAAGGAGAAAAATGAAAAAGAGAATTGCGAAAAATATAGAATGGTCTATATTAATATGCACAATCCTATTAGTAATAATAGGATTATTTGCTATATATTCGGCTACTGCTAATAGTGGATATGAAGAATTTAAAAAGCAAATATTGTGGATTGCAGTAAGCATACCTTTATTAATAATGTTTACATTAATAGATTATGATACAATTGCAAAAGCATCACCGATATTTTATGTAATAGCAATTATAAGCCTTATTGCAGTACTCTTTACTAAGCCAATATCAGGAGCGACAAGTTGGTTTACTATAAAAAACGCAATATCTATTCAGCCTTCAGAATTTAGTAAAATTATTGTTATTGTGTTCTTAGCATTAATAATGTCAAGAATAAAGAAAAGAAATTCAAAAGCAATAAATAAACCAACAAGGCTACTTATATTATTTTTAATCATTGGAGTACCATTATTACTTATTGTAAAGCAACCAGATTATGGAACTGCAATAGCGTTTATGCTAGCATTTTTATTTATGCTTTTTTGTGCAGGAATAGATAAAAGATATATAATAGTTACAGTATTATTAATAGTCATAGCAGTTCCACTACTATATATGTATGTTCTTCCAGAACATGCAAAAAAGAGGATAGACGTATTTTTGAATCCTGATTTAGATCCAAGAGGATCAGGATACAATTTAACACAATCAAAGATTGCAATTGGAGCAGGAGAACTAGTTGGAATGGGACTGTTAAAAGGAAATCAAACACAGCTTGGATTTCTATATCCAAAATCAACAGACTTTATATTTTCAGTAATTGGAGAAGAAATGGGATTTATTGCAGCTGCAGCAATAATAATACTTTATGTAGTACTTATAACAAAGTCATTATATGTTGCAAAAACAGCAAAAGATGAACTGGGGTCACTAATAGCAGCAGGAATTTCAGGAATTTTCTTCTTTCATATGGTAGAGAATATTGGAATGACAATGGGACTATTACCAATCACAGGCGTACCATTACCATTTGTAAGTTATGGTGGAAGTTCAATGCTAAGTAATTTTATCATGATAGCATTACTTTTAAATATAAGTGGAAGAAGACAAAGAGCAATTTTTATAGATGAATAGTTAACTTCAACCAAGGGGACGGGCTTTTTGGTCGACCAAGGGGACAGGCCTCGCAAAGTAAACTAAAAAATTAAAAAACTGATTGAATAAAAGTAACAATTTACATAAAATCAACCAAAGGTACACGTCCCCATTGGTTGAAAAGAAGGAATAAAATGAAGATAGGAAATGTAGAACTTAATAATAACGTAATTTTAGGACCAATGGCAGGACTTACAGATAGAGCTTTTAGAATCATATGTGAAGAATATGGACCTGGACTTACTGTAACAGAAATGGTAAGCGCTAAAGCATTATTTTATGATGATAGTAAAACTAAGCTGTTATTAAACACCACTGGAGAAAATGGAAAAATAGCAGTTCAAATATTTGGAAGTGATATAGAGTCTATGAGTTATACTGCAAAATATTTATGTGACAATAATATTGGAGATATTATTGATATAAATATGGGATGTCCTGCACCTAAAGTTGTAAAGAATGGTGATGGAAGCAAACTACTACTAGATTTAGAAAAAGTCTATCAGATAACTAAAGCCGTTGTAGATAATTCTAATAAGCCAGTTACTGTAAAAATTAGAAAAGGATGGGATAGTGAACATATAGTTGCAGTAGATGCTGCTAAGCAAATAGAAAAAGCAGGAGCATCAGCCATAGCTGTGCATGGAAGAACAAGAACTGAATATTATTCTGGAGCAGCTGACTGGAATGCTATCAAAGAAGTTAAAGAAGCTGTAAACATTCCTGTGATAGGAAATGGAGATATCAAAAATGAGAAAGATGCAAAAAGAATGCTAAAACAAACAGGATGTGATGGTATAATGATATCAAGGGCAGCCTTAGGAAATCCATGGATATTTGAAAAGGTAAATAATTTTTTACAATGTAAACCTCAAAGGGTGATTTCAAAAGATGAAATACTGCAAACTATACTAAAACATATTAATCTAGAAGTTGAAGATAAAGGAGAATTTATTGGAATTAGAGAGATGAGAAAACATATCTGCTATTATTTGAAAAATCTTCCTAATGCCTCTGATGTAAGAAATGAAATAAATCATTTAGACACAATAGAAGAAGTTCAAAATACTTTAAAAGCATACTTTTCAAAACTAAATAATATAATGTAATAAATAACATAGAAATATGTTATTTATTTTTTAGCTATAAGAAGAAAAAGTAAGAAAGGAATTGATTTAAAATGAAAAAGTGGAAAGTATGGATAATTATAATTTTAATATTAATTTTAATATCTGTAATAGTTACGAAAATTTTTACAAATAAACCTTATAAAAATAAACAAAGTGGAAATAATAAAAGCATACAAGAGATTGAACAATATATTTTAAATATTAAAAGCTATAAAGCAAAAATAAATGTACAGGTCAAAAGCAATAAAAACGAGAATAATTATATAATAACTCAAGAAGTAAATGAGAACTATGAAAAGCAAGAAGTACAAGAGCCAAATGAATTAGCGGGGTTGCAGATGACATATTCAGATGGAAATCTAGAGATAAAAAACACTAAGCTAAATTTAAATAAAATATACACAGGATACCCAAAGATATCAGAGAACAGCTTGTTTTTAACAGAATTTATAAGTATCTATGACAAAGTGTCTAATAAGCAAATAAAGGAACTAGATGGAAAAATAATAATGGATGTAAAAAATGAAAAAAGTAATTATAATATGGCTCAAAGGCTCTATATAAATAAAAGTAATTTAAAACCTGATAAATTAGAAATAATAGATGCGAACAATAATACAAAAGTTTACATATTATATAATGAGATTGAAATAAATATTTAAGATATATCATCTCTAATTTTAAAAATGGAGAAAAAAATAATGACAATTAAAAGAGGAGATATGTTTTATGCAGATTTAAGCCCAGTTATTGGATCTGAACAAGGTGGAATAAGGCCAGTTGTAATTATACAAAATGACTTAGGAAACAAGTACAGTCCAACAGTAATTGCTGCAGCAATTACATCACAACTTGGAAAAACAAAACTACCAACGCATATACCAATAGGATCTCAAAATGTAGGACTAAAAACTGATTCAGTAATTTTAGCAGAACAAGTTAGAACAATAGACAAAAGTAGACTAAAAGAAAAAATTGGTCATATAGAAGATAAAGGAATAATAAATCAGATAAATAATGCATTAGGTGTAAGTATAGGTCTTGAATAGAGGCCTATACTTTTTATTATAGGATATTGTATATTTTATAAAGTTATGTTATATTTTAAATAGTAGACAAAAGATAAGTTATAAAACAAGATGCTTTTACCAAAGTATCTAATGGAGGTTTTATGTTTGAGGAAAAATACGACTTTTACAGTCCAAGTAATTTTAATATACATGATTTAGATCAAAATATGAAAGATAGCCTTTCTATTATGGGAAAACTAGATTTTTTAACGCAAGTACACTGTTCAAATGTTGCTAATCTATCAGCACGTATATGTCAGCAAATGCGTTGTAACAACCAATTTACGATTCATTGTATGATAGCTGGATATTTACATGATATAGGGAAATGCTTTATTCCAGAAGAAATTTTATGCAAAGATGGGATGTTAACTCCAGAAGAATATGAAATAATGAAAACGCATACAACGCTAGGATATGAGCTTTGCCTGAAAGATATAAATTTAAGAGCTTATTCTGATGGACCTTGGTATCATCATGAATCTCTAAACGGTACAGGCTACCCAAGAGGTCTTAGGAAGAATGATATACCATATTCTGCACAGATTATTAGAGTAGCTGATGAATATGATGCATTAGTAACTAAAAGAAATTATACAACTCACGTTAACATATCAGCAACTTTAAAAGATTTAATAAAAGATGCACAGCCATCACAAAATATTGTAGCTTTAGATAATTTGGCGCAAAATGAAAGAGTTGGAAAAATTAGTCCAAAACCATTAAAGGCTCTATTTAAGGTGGTTATTAATGACATATTATATGAAATTAGTTGCATATGTAATTATGTTAGTTATATAGAATCTGAAATTAGAAGACTAAAAAATATTGAAAAATATGAAAAGAAAATGAATTCTACTAAAAAGCCAGACAAGCAAGATTATTATGCATCAGGTATAAAGCTTCTATTAAAACAAGGTGAATCAATTGAAAACTACCACACTGTATTAAATGAGTATAATGATGCATTAGTAATAAGAAAGAAAAGGATTGATGACTTGTACAAAGAAATTAAAATAATCAAGAAACTAAAAATTAAAGTATAAAAAATATTTGTAAAAAGTCTATTATCATAAATAATAACAATAAAAATCATTGAAAATGTGTGTGCAAATTCAATGATTTTTCGTTTTTACCATATAATATTACAAGTTAAATCTTTAATAGATTCTCTTTTTCTAATAAGCTTATCTTCACCAGATGTAGTTATCATAATTTCAGCAGGTCTTTCACGACCTGTATAATTTGATGCCATAGAATACCCATATGCCCCTGCATTATAAACAATTACAGGATCACCTACGTTTGGTAGATTTACGAGTCTATTTCTACCAAGAACATCTCCACTCTCACATATATTTCCACAGAAATTTGCAGTAATAGATTCACCATTGCTATGTGGAAGTTTGATCTCATGATAAGAATCATACATTGATGGACGAACCAACTGATTCATCCCGATATCAGTTCCAATCCAATAAGTATCATATTCATGTTTAACTGCAGTTACAGTTCCAATAAGAGTCTCAGCTTCGCATGGAATATAACGACCAGGTTCAAATTTAAATTCCTTTACTGAAGGATAATCTTTAATAAAACTATTAAGTACAGGCTTAAGTTTATCTGCAACTACAGATAAAGATAAATCATGTTCGTCAGGCTTATATGGAACTCCAAATCCACCACCTAAATCCACAATTTCTAAATCTTTAAAGTATTTTTTAACAATATCAAGACCAGCTTGTACACCAGCAATATAATTATCAATCTTGTCATCTAAGAATAAACTTCCAAGATGCTGATGAGTTCCTATAATCTTAAGATTATGACTCTTACATACATCAAATAGCTCTTCTAAATTTTCTTCACATATACCAAATTTAGTATTGTTGCCAGAAGTTATAACTTTTTCGCTATGACCAATGCCAACTACACCAGGATTGATACGAACCATAATATTTGTTCCAGGAAACATTTTTCCCCAAGTGTCAACTTGAGAAATTGAATCAAGACAAATTAAAATTCCACGATTATGAACAATTTGCATTTCTTGTGCATCAATATTATTACATACATAAAGAATATCTTCTGATTTAAAGCCACATCTTTCATTAATAAAAAGTTCAGCTGGAGACATACTATCTACCTTTAAATTATATTCTTTTATAGCATTTAAAACTGCAGGATTGTTATTAGATTTTATAGCATAATGCATTGAAATCTTGATTTCACTAGGAAGTGAAGTTAGTAGTTCATTTTCAAAAGCCTTCATTTTTTCACATTGGCGATTTAAAATATCCTCATGTAGTACATATAAAGGACTACCATATTTTTTTAAAAGTTCAAATTCATTTACCATATTTTTCTCCTTTGTAAAATATAGATTATTTAGTCAATAATGACATTAAATTTTATGTACTACTGCATAATCTTATTTATATAAATTACTTATATTTTAATACTACACTTATGCAATTTCAACCCTTTTGTAAAAAAACTTTACATTTTATGTAAAGTTTGTTATAATATTAATATATTATTCGTAGATACAGCGAATTAAATAAATGTATCACTTGGACAATTGTCATTGGAATTTTGATGGCAAGTTCAAGATTAGGAGGACTACTATGCAGGAAAAGAATGTAAAACTCTTTGTTGAAACTATGCACATTTGTCCACGGTATGATCATCACTGGACAGTAATCGAGGAAACGGACGAGCCTGATCCTACAAAACACCAGTTTTACGATAAAAACGGATGCATCGGCTATCGTTTCTTCAAAGCAGAGATGCTTGCAGGCACAACATGCCTGTTTGAACATGGAAAAAGCCACTGGGTTTTCTTCGAGGACAGGCTTGCAGCCGCAATGAAATTGATGGGATGGAATCCCGGTATTGCTACCGACGATGAAATCATAACCGCTGTGGCTAAAACGGCCTAATCTGTAAATCTCCCTTTCTTTTGGAAGGGAGATTTATACTATTTTATTGAAATTTCTATTAGACTATAATAGTTTTCCTACTTTCATTTTTTACAAAAATATGCTTTACATAAATTTGATATTTCGGCAGAAATATGGTACAATAATAGTAACCTTTATTTACCCAAAGGGAATCATTTTATGAAACTCGGAGGGTAACACCTCCGAGTAATTACGAGGAGGATGCATTATGAGCAAAAACAAAAACATCATACGGGACATCATTGATGTCCTTTTGACTATCATAGGAATCTTGGCAACATTGTGCTGCTTTGCATTGATAGGTGTAGGAGCAATGACAGCAATCAATCATGACTTATTGATAATGAGATTGGCTATTATAGCGGGAATAGCATTTTCAATTAAGTTGATTATAGAACTCATTTCAAGAGAGGAAACTTGGATATGCTCTATAATATGCATAACATGTTCATGTGGATGCATCATAATGTCCGCAGTTAACTTACTGTAATTTCCTCAAAAAAGAAAATACTTTCTTTGCCTCGAAAGAGGCTTCTTTTTATATATAAAATTAGTGATATTTTTAGGTAATACTATGCCAATAATTGACTTCTAAACGAAAAAGTAGTATAATAAATAATAGATTATTAAGAGAAAAGGAGAGATTGTAGTGTTTTCAGATCTTATAAATTATCCAATTGTTAATAATGATAATGACAATCATGAAATCATACAAATAAGACCACTTGTAAAAGAAGATATTGAGCAAATAGTAATAGCAAGAAAATATCAAGAACAAGAAAATGGAAATGGTGCAACAGAAGAATATCTAAAACAATATGCCAAGAAAGTAGAACAACTTTTAGAAGAAAGTTCAGTTATTGGAGCTGGAGCATTTAATGAGAATGAATTGATTTCACTAGCATTCTTTAATTTGCTTTCTTATGGCAAAGAAAAGAAATTGCCATATTTGTGTGGAGTATGGACAAATCCACAATATAGAGGAAAAGGTTTAGCTACAAAAGTTAATGATAAATTACTAGAAGGTATTGCAGAGAGAAGCGGTGAAATGCAAGAAGGATTATTATTAACAGTTGAAGGTACTGACGCCGCATATAAATTATATGATAAAGAAGGCTATAAAAATAAAGATGGAGAAATGTCTTTTTGTAAAGATATAATTAGTCCAATTTCATTAGATAGAACACAAATTATAATGGAAGATGGAGATTGTATAAATAAATTAAAATATGGAGAAGACAATGAAGAGCAAATTGAAATTGGGTATTCAGTAGAACAACTATTTCCACATCCAAGTAATATTAGTGGAAAAATGAGCAGAATATGCTATATTAAAGTATGCAATTCTGATTTAACTTTAAGTAGGCTAAAAGAGTATATTGGAGACTTCCTTTCAAAAAATAGATTTTGTAAATTTAATATAAATGAACTTTTGACAAATGAACCACAATTATATAGAGTTTTTGAAGTAGAGAATAAAGATACCAGTAAGGTTATAGAAAAATTAGAAGAATTATCATTTATTGATAATAAAGGTCAAACAGTAAACATTAAAAGAAGTGCAAGTGTAATGGAAAATACCATACAAAATGCACTAAAGCATACAAATCAAATAAAAAAAGGAGGAAATTCAAAAATGGGATTTAAAATTCTTGAATTAACAAAAGAAAATAAAGATGAGTATGTAGACCAAGTAGCAGACTTAGAAGTAAAAGTATTAGAGGCAATGGAAAAGCAGGGAAAAGTTGGACAACTATTTACAACAGGAAAGGAAGATATTTCAGAATATATTGAATCAGAAGAAAATAGTGTGTATATCGCATTAGATGATAACAATAATGTAATTTCAGCAATGTATATGACAGAAGGTCAAAAACCATATACTTATAATGATATTACTAAATATTATAAATGTGGAGACGACTATAAAAGATATGTAAGAGAACAATATTCATCAGAAGGTGAATATAAATCAGCTATGCTTAAGGCATATGAGTATAAGATGCAAGCATATAAATCTGCTAAGCAAAGGATCTTACAAGAACACCCTGAACATAGCACAATGCTAGAATTTTTACAATCAGAGTTAAATAGTGAAAATGGATTTGACGAGAAAAGTGTGTTAAGAGAAAAACTAAATAGATATATGTCAGAATTTATAGGAAATATCAAGCCAGATGATTCATTAGCAGTAGAGCCAACAAAATTATATGACCAATTCTATTGGACTACTGCAGAAGATATTTCAGAAGAATTTCACAGAACTATAGATATGGATATGCTAAAAGATCCTGAAATAAGAGAGTATGAAGAGTTATTAAGACATGAACAATTAATTATACATGATAAAACTTTAGCAGATCAAAGAAAATATTATACAGCAAACACAAGCAACTCAATTGAAATCGATACATATATAACTGATCCAGATAATAGACATTTTGGAATAGCAAGAATATTAGTATATGAAGGACTTAAAAAATACTTAAGTAGGCACTTTGATGAACAAGAACAAGACGATGTATTCTTATGTTCTACATTGCATAGAGCAAATTTATCATCAAAATATGTATCAGAATTCTTTGGATTAACAGATAATGTATTTGTAAAGAGAAGAAATGGAAGAGACAGAGAAGTACATATGTGCAGGATTGCAAGAGAAGAAAAAGAAGCTTACCTAGATAAGATGGAAAATAAATTTATTACATTATATGATTACAATCCAAATGGAAAGGAAATTACATCAGAAGCGGCTGAGGCAGTAATAAAAGAGCAGATTGCTTATGAGCAGGAACAATACGATAATTTAACTGGAATAAAGAAAACATCAAAAACCTATACAGGAATAAGTCATGGACTAGATGAAGTTAAAAGTAAATTCAATAAGATATATGCATTAAAATTTAAATTAATTAAATTACGTAAAAAACCTGATGTTGCAGACGATTCTGAAAGAATAAGAACACCAGACAATCCATTGGCAGACTGGGGAGACGATTTTGGAGATAAATAACAAATAAAGATAAGAAGCTATAAAATAAAAGTATAGCTTCTTTTTGTATGAGAAATAGGTTAATTTAATAAAAAGTATTGATATAATTGTAATTATATGGTAATATATACAAAGATTATAATCTTATGTTTTAAATCAAAAAATTTATTTTCAAATTTTAAATCACGAAATTTCGTTATATCTATTGAAAATTCATTGTATTTATAGTAAAATAAGGAGGAAAGCAATTATTGAAAGAAACAGAACACATGGATAAAAGTGTGCTTAATATAGAAGCACCATTATTAAACGATTACATATTTAAAAGAACATTTACAAAAGAAGGAACAGAGCCAATGCTTAGAGATTTCCTGGAAGCAATATTAGAAAAAAGAATAACTAAAGTAGATGTGAAAAATAGTGAAATACCAAAGGAAAGACTAAAAGAAAAAGCAAGTATATTAGATATAAGAGCTGAGATTGATGGAAAGCAGATTGTTGACATTGAAATGCAAGTAGAAAACAAAGGAGATATAAAGCAGCGAGGACCACTCTATATGTGCAGAAATATAGCAACGCAAATAAACAAAGGAAACAAGTATAAAGAGTTAAAGCCATCAATAGCAATATGGATACTAAACTTTAATTGTTTCAAAATAAATAGTTATCATTCAGTAGCGAATATGATGTTCAATAAAAGGAAGAATAGATATGTAGATATGGGATATAAAGACGAAGAAGAAATAGCAACAGATATGATAGAAATGCATTTTATAGAAATGCCAAAGTTTATAAAAAAGAATCCGGGAGTAGAAGATAAATTGGATCAATGGCTGTGGTTAATATCTGGTAAGGGGGAAAAGATAGAAATGGCAGAGAAAAAGAATAGAAATGTAAAAGAAGCATTAGCGAGGGTAGATGAAATAATGCAAGATGAAGAAATAATGGATTTGCATTTTGATCTAGCAGTTGCTAGAATGGATTATGAAAATGGGATGCGATATGCTAAAAAGACTGGAATGGAGATGGGATTAGCCGAAGGAAAGGCAAAGGGATTGGCAGAAGGTCATGCAGAAGGTCATGCAGAAGGCCGTGCAGAAGGACTTGCAGAAGGGTTAGAAGAAGGCAGAAAAGAAGGTATAAAAGAAGGACTACAAGAAGGTATGAGGGAAGGTCAAAACGAAGCAAAAATTGAAATTGCAAAAGCATTATTAGAAGACAAACAACCAATAGACTATATTATGAAGATTACAAGATTAAGCATAGAAGAAATAGAAAAGCTTAAAACATGATATTTAAAGCAAAGGTAGTGAAATGTACTACTTTTGCTTTTTCTTTTCTATTATAGAAAAACAAACAAAATCAATAGACAATCTATTTTTTTTATGATAAGATATGAAAGTAAAAAAAGAGATATAAATAACAAAGGCAGTATATTTAAGGAATATAAGCGAAAATGTCATATACTTATAATCAAAATTAAGAAGGGAAAGTCTAAAAATGCATTTAAAAAGGTTGGAATTGCAGGGATTTAAGTCATTTGCAGATAGAACAATATTAGAATTTAAACCAGGAATAACAGCAGTAATTGGACCAAACGGATCTGGAAAAAGTAATATTTCAGATGCTATACGTTGGGTACTAGGAGAGCAAAGTATGAAATCTTTAAGAGGAGCAAAATCTGAGGATGTTATTTTTGCTGGAACTCAAAATAGAAAATCATTAGGGTTTGCTGAAGTCTCAATGATAATTGACAACGAAGATAAATCCCTTCCAATAGAATATGCAGAAGTTACAGTAGCAAGAAGGTTATATAGAACAGGAGAATCAGGGTATTTCATAAATAAGACACCTTGCAGACTTAAAGATGTAGTAGAGTTATTTATGGATACTGGAATTGGAAGAGACGGATATTCAATAATTGGACAAGGAAAGATTGATGAAATCTTAAGTAACAAATCAGAGGACAGAAGACACATATTTGAAGAAGCAGCAGGAATTGTAAAATATAGAGCAAGAAGAGAAGAATCAGAAAAGAAATTAGAACAAACAAAAGTAAACTTAATTAGAATAAATGATATATTATCAGAAATAGAAGGAACATTAGAACCACTTAAAATACAATCAGATAAAGCTAGAAGATTTTTAGATTTAAGAGAAGAATTAAAAAGTATAGAAGTAGGGCTATTCTTATATAAAATAGATACATACAAAGAAAAATTGCAAGAATTACAAAATGATCAAGAAATTTTTGAAAATCAAGAAAAAGAAGAAAATCAAAAACTTAGCCGAATGCAAGAACTAAAAGAAAAGTTAAAACAAGAGATTGACAATATAACAGAAGAAATAGAAAGGATACAAAATCTCGGTTTTGAGAGTAAAACTAAAATTGAAAAAATTACATCAAATATATCTTTAAGCAAAGAAAGAATATGCAATAATAATCAAAACAAAGAAAGAATGGAAAGCGAGATAAGAGAAGCAAGTCAAGCTATCCAAGAACTAGAAGAAGAGAAAAGATCAAAAGAAGATAAAAAGACAGGATTACTAGAAAGCAAAGAAAAATTCCAAAAAGAACTTGAAGAGAAACAAGAAGAGCTGTCTATTTTAAGTAAAAAACTAAGCAGTAAAGAAATTGAAATAGAAAAGAAAAAAGAGAATATAGAAAATTTAAATGAGCAAAAGTATGACAAGCAGAACAAAATTAGCATAATTGAAACTAACTTAAGCAACGATAAGACTAGAGCTACCCAAGAAGAAAAAGAAGTAAATACTATTATTCTAGAACTTGACAAAAAGAGAGAGACAAGAAATGAAATTAACAAAATATATACTGAAGCCGAGACAGAGAAAAATAAAAAAGGGGAGCAATTAGAGAAAATAAATAAGCAAAAAGAAGAACTTGACAAAAAGCAAAAAGAATACGAAATTCTTATTAACAATATGACAGATGAAAGAAGAATGAAGCAAACAAGATACAATTTCTTACTAGAAACAGAAAGGGAAAAAGAAGGATACGCTAAATCTGTAAAAGATTTACTTAATGCTTGTGAAGCGAATCTTGACCTAAAAAGAGGAATAAATGGAGTATTAGCAAACCTTATTTCTACTGATGAGAAATATGAACTCGCAATAGAAATGGCACTTGGAGCAAGTCTTCAAAATATTGTAACAGATGAAGAAAAAGATGCTAAAAAAATGATAGAATATCTTAGAAAGAATAATCTAGGAAGAGCAACATTTTTGCCAATATCAGCAATTAAGGGAAAAAAACTAGAAAACATACTTAACAAAAATGAAGGTACCATTGGCATAGCATCAGACTTAGTAAAGACAGATAAAAAGTACAGAGATATAATAGATAATCTGCTAGGAAGAACTGTAATTGTAGACAATATGGAACATGCCATAAAACTAGCCAAAGATAACAGATACAATTTTAAAATAGTTACATTAGATGGTGATGTAATAAACCCATCAGGCTCAATGAGTGGTGGTTCTAATAGCAAAAAGACGGTAAACATCTTAGGTAGAGGAACAGAGATAAAGAAATTAGAAAAGCAAATAAAAGAGATAGATGAAAAAATAGCAAGTAAAGCCCAAGAAAAAGACTTGTTTTTAAAAGAAAACGAAGAAATCATAAACAAGATAGATGAGTACACAAAAGCAAAGCAAGAAGCAGAAATAGAATTTGCAAAAGCAAAAGAAAAATTAAATGCTATACAAGCCGAGATAAGTAAATTAGAAGAAAGCAAGACAAAAAAACAAGAAATTATAAAGAATTTAAACGAAGCCATGGAAGATGGTCAAAAGGAGAAAGAACACTGCGAAAAAGAAATAGCTGAAATAACGGAAAAGGTAAGTACTTTGCAAGAAGAAGTAAGTGAATTTGCTAAACTAAATAAAGATGATCAAAAGTATATAGATGATTTAAATTTAGATATTACTAACTTGAAAATCTCTGTATCATCGTTTGATGAAAGTAAGATGTCAATAGAAGAAATGGTAGCAAGAATTGGGGCAGATATAGAAAATCATAAAAAGGCAATAGAAGATAAAAAGGTTAAAATAGAAGAAAGCAAAAAGCAAAATGAAGAACAAACGAAGCTAATAGAAGAGATGGAAGCATCAATTATAAAAATTAAAGAAGAAGTATCTAATAGTAATGCAAAATCTGAAGAATTAAAAGTATCAAGAATAGAAAAGAATGAAAAAATGAATGGCGCAGAAAAAGATGTATCTAACCAATTTGAAACTATCCAAAAAATTAAAGAACAAATCATAAAAATAGATGCCAAAAAAACTGCACAAGAACAGGAAATATCAGACACAATAAATGAATTATGGAATGAATATGAGATTACACCAAACAATGCGAAGGATTATTCAAAACCAGAAGGAAATATAGGAGAAGTCCAAAAGAAAGTAAATAACTTGCATAAAGAAATAAAAGATTTGGGACCTGTAAATGTTGATTCAATAGAAGAATATAAAACAGCTAAAGAAAGATACGAAACAATGTCAGAGCAAAGACTAGACTTAGAAAATACAATGACTAAGTTAAGAAATATAATTACAGAAATGACTACAACAATGAAAAAGCAATTTAAAGAAAAGTTTAACCAAATCAATAAAAACTTTAATGAAGTATTTGTAGAATTATTCGGTGGAGGACAGGCAGAACTTACATTAGAAGATGAAGACAATATTTTAGAATGCGGAATAGATATTAAAGTTCAGCCAACAGGAAAGAAGCTTCAAAACATGACACTATTATCAGGTGGAGAAAAAGCTTTAACAGCAATAGCAATATTATTTGCTATACTAAAGATTAATCCAGCACCATTTTGTATACTAGATGAAATAGAAGCAGCGCTTGATGATGTAAATGTATACAGATATGCAGAGTTCCTAAAGAAATTTATTACTAAAACTCAGTTTTTAGTAATTACACACAGAAAAGGAACAATGGAAGCGGCAAGCACAGTTTATGGAATAACTATGGAGGAAAATGGAGTAAGTAAGCTTTTATCAATTAGTTTAAGTGCCAAATAGTAACAATAAATAATAACTTTACATACTATATATCAATTAGAAAGGAGATATAGTATGCAAAGTTATGTAATTGAAGGAAAAAATAAGATAGAAGGTACGATAAAAGCATCAGGATCAAAAAATGCAGCACTTCCAATAATGGGAGCAGCCATACTTAATCCAGAGGAAGTTACATTTTATAACATTCCTAATATTGAAGATACAAAGATAACATTGCAAATATTAAAAATTTTAGGTTGCAAAGAAACTATAGATAGTGATAAAATATGTATAGCAAGTAAAAATATGACAAATAAAACGATACCAAAAGATTTAATGCATAAATTACGTTCAACAGTAATTCTTGCAGGAGCTATATTAGGACGATTTGGAGAAGCAACATTCTCATATCCAGGTGGATGCAATATTGGAAAAAGGCCTATAGATTTACATCTAAAAGCATTTAGAGAAATGGGAGTAGAGATAGAAGAAAAAGAAGATTATATACATTGCAAAGCTCCAAATGGACTAATAGGAAAAACAATTAAGTTAGAATTTCCAAGTGTTGGTGCAACTGAAAATATAATTTTAGCATCTGTTTACTGCAAGGGAACAACTCATATTATAAATGCAGCTAAAGAGCCAGAAATACAAGACTTAGCTAGATGTTTAAACAAGATGGGTGCTAAGGTATATGGAGCAGGAACAAGTAAGATTACAATCTGCGGAGTATCGAAACTACATAAAGCAGAATACAGAATAATGTCAGATAGAATTGAAACAGGAACACTTCTTTGTGCTGCAGCAATTACAGGTGGAGAAATTAGAGTAGAAAATGCTGATGCAGAGGATTTGCTAGATGTACTATATAAATTAAAAGATATGGGATGTAAAATCTGGATAGATACACAAGGAATAACGCTTAAAGCTCCAAAGCAATTAAAGGCTACATCTGTAGAAACAATGCCATATCCAGGATTTCCAACTGATATGCAACCTATAATTGGAGCAGTTATGACTAAAGCAAAGGGAATATCTAGTATAAAGGAAAATATATTTGAAAATCGATTTAAATATACAGAGGATTTAGTAAAAATGGGCGCTGATATCGAATACAATGAAAAAGAAAACATTATAAAGATAAATGGCGGAAAAATATTAGAAGGAAAAATAGTAAGTAGTGCAGATTTAAGAGGAGGGGCAGCATTAGTGCTTGCAGGTCTTGCAGCAAATGGAACAACAAGAGTTGAAAACATAGAATATATATTAAGAGGTTATGAACATTTAGAAGAAAAACTAAAAAAGCTTGGTGCTAATATAAAAGTAAAAAAAGGGTGATATAAATGCAAAAGAAAAGTACTAATTCTAAATATAATACTAAAAAGGCATCTCCAAGAGGTGCCTCTAAAGAAGCTAGAAGTAATAGCATTTTTAACTATGACCTTGAAGTTGGGAGCGAAGAAAAACAAAAGCAAAAAGCAAAAAAAATACAAAAAGAAAAATCGAAAAAGGTAGACGAAGATAAATATATTGGAATAAAACAAATTCCACCTTTAAAAAAAGAAACAAGGCAGGCTATAAGAACGGAAGATGGCATGCCTAAAGCAGACAAAAGAAAGGTTAACAAAATTAAGAAACAAAAGAAAAAAGAGAATCTTAACAAAAGAAAAGCAATAAAAAGACAAGAAAAAGAAGAAGAGAGAAAGAGAACTGAACATAAGAAAAAAATGACAAGCCCAAAGGCCAAAATGTCAATACAACTAAAGAAAAAAATTAAAGTGCTTGGTTTAATAATTTTAGTACTTGTTGCAATAGTACTTTTCTTGCTATCTCCAATATTTAATATAAAAGAAGTACAAGTTTTAGGAAATAGTAAAATATCGAAAGAAAGAGTAATAAGTTTATCTAAAATACAAAGTGGGACAAACCTATACAAAATAAGTAAAAGGGAAGTAAATTCAAATATTAAGAAAGAACCATATATTAGGAAAGTACAAGTTAAAAGGATTTTGCCATCAAAAATTGAACTTACAATTGAAGAAAGAGTATTAGAGTATTTATTTGAATTTGCTAACGTCTATGCGTATATTGGAAGTGAAGCATATATATTAGAAATATCAGAACAAAATGTAGATGACAAACTAAAGATAAAGGGATATTCTACATCAGAAGAAATGATGAAGCCAGGAAACAGACTATGCAAGGATGATATTGATGCACTAAATGATGTTATTAAAATAATGGAATATGCTAAAAGTAATGGACTAGATAGTTTTATTAAAATGATAGATATTAGTAATAAATCAGATTATATTTTACATATGGACAGTGAAAAGAAAAAAGTACACCTTGGAGATACATCAAACTTAGATACTAAAATGCCATATATAAAAGTAATTATGGAAAGAGAAAAGGGTATACAAGGAGAAATATTTGTAAATGTTGATCTGCGAGGCAAATATCCATACTTTAGTGAAGATGTTTATAAAGGTGTAAGCGAACCATAAAAAGCTTAAAATCATATTTTAAGGAGGCAAGAGTACTTATACTTTTAAGTACAAAAAGTTATGAAAAAGACAAATGGAAACAGAATAGGAATGGGAATTGTTTGCTTTGCATTAACTTTAGCAATAACAATTCAGATAAAGACCATGAGATTGGAAAACTCAGTAGTATCACAGAGCTTCGCAGATGATGAACTTAAGGACAGCTTATTAAGTTGGAAAGAGAAATATGATAAAGAAGTGGAAAAATTAGCAGATTCTGAAAAAGAATTAGAAAATATGAGGAAAACTGCAACTACTAATATAAGTAATTCTACTGAAAAAACAGAAAAGCTAAGACAAAACAATTTACTTTTAGGACTAACTAAGGTAAAAGGTGATGGAGTTGTAATAACACTTAGAGATGCTCAAAGTTCTATGCAAATTGAAGACGCAAGTAGTCTAATCATACATGATGGAGATTTAAGAGAAATTGTAAATGAACTTGCAAACGCTGGAGCAGAGGCCATAGAAATAAATGGAGAAAGAATAGTTAATTCAACTTATATATTATGCGCTGGAAATGTAATCTTAGTAAATGGAGAGAAAATAAGCTCACCTTGTACAATAAAGGCAATAGGACAACAAGAAAAGCTATATGGAGCCTTAGAAAGAGCCGGCGGCACAATTCAACAAATGAGAATGAGTAAAATGCCAATAGAAATTAAGAAAACATCAAATATAGAAATTGCCAAATATAGTGGGGCAATTACAAAAAAATATATGAAATCAAGAGGTGAGTAAGAATTGAAACTAAAATTAAAGAACAATAAAAATACGATAGCAATATCACTAATTGCAGGAATTTTAAGCTTACTACTAATATGCTCAATGCTTATACAATTTAAAACTATTAATAAATCAAAAGAGCAAGACATTGAAGGACTAAGAAATGATGAACTAAAAAGGCAGATTGCAAGTTATAAATCAAGATATGAAGAAACAAGAACCCAATACGAAGAAAACCAAAATAAAATTCGTGAATATTCAGAAACAATTCATGATACTGATGCATCAACAAGTTTAATTGATAAAGAAATTGAAGAATCTAATGCTACTCTAGGATTAACAGATGTAGAAGGAGAAGGAGTTATAATAACTCTTAAGGATACTAACGAAGCTATATATACAGCAGAAGATTTACGTACATTAGTTAATGAGCTAAAATACGCAGGAGCAGAAGCAATATCAATAAATGAAAACAGGATAATAAATCTAACAGATATAGTTACTATAACAGACAGTTTTATTGTCATAAATGCAAATGCAAGGATTTCGTCACCCTACATAGTAAAAGCAATAGGAGATAAGACATATTTATCAAGTACACTTAATACCAAAAATAGTGGATTTGTTGATCTTATGAAAATCAATTATTTAGATATAAGTGTAGAACAATCAAACAATGTTCAGATAAAAAAATATACAAAAGATATAGAAACAAAATACATGAAGGAGGCAGAATAATATGATGATGACAATTACAATGATAATAGGATGCGTACTAGGAGCAGTGATAGGATTATTAGTTCCAGCTATACCATATAGTGCATCTAAATATTTAGCAATAGCAATAGTAGCTGCGCTGGACTCAGTATTTGGAGGAATAGCATCAAACGTAAAAAAGAATTTCGATGTAAGTGTATTTATATCTGGATTTTTTGTAAATGCAATATTAGCAATGCTTTTAACATATTTAGGACAAAGATTAAATGTTGATATTTATCTAGCTGCTATAATAGTCTTTATAGGAAGAATGTTTAATAATTTGGGAATTATAAGAAGATATCTTTTAGAAAAAGCGAAGAGAGCAAATAAATAAACTTATAAGTCTAAAACTATGAAATGTAAGGGTTTTAGGAAATCATTACAAAATCATTACAAAAATATTACAAAAATATGTCGAATTGTATTGACTTTTTTCGAAAAATAATATATCCTTAAGCAAAATAAGAAATGAGGACTGGGGGGAACTACTTTGGCTATAGGTGACATAATTGTAGGCATTGACATAGGCTCATCAAAAATTAGTCTAGTTGTTGGTGAAGTCAACAATTTTAATCAAATTGAGGTCATTTGTAATACCAATAAAATAAGTAGTGGCATACAAAAAGGAAAGATAGTAGACGAAACAAAGCTTGCTGACTCTATATCAGATGTTATAAAAGAAGCAGAAAAAGAAATGAATATGAAAATTAATTCTGCGTACATAACAATTCCTGGTAAATATGTCACTATAGTACAAAATAGTATTACAAAGGAAACAAAGGATAAATATTCAGGAATATCTGCAAGAGACATATCAAATGCAATAATGCAAGCAAAAGACATTAATATACCAGAGGGAAAACAAGTTATTGATATTGTAACTAACGATTTTATACTAGATAGTGGAAAGAGAGTTAGAGACCCTATAGGAGCATTTAGTTCAAATTTTGTACTAAATGCACAGATAATATTAGCTGATAAAGAATATATAAGAATAATGTCAAATATTTTTAAGAAAGTAGACATTGACATAGATGGAATGGTACCTGTAACATTAGCAGAAAGAAATTTAGTTTTAGAAGAATCAGAACAGAATGATTTTATAATGCTATTAGATATTGGATCAGAACATACAGATATAGGAATATTTGATGGTGAAAGATTTATATATACTAATACAATACCTGTTGGAGGGAAAAATATTACAAATGATATTGAATTAGTATTAAATATATCACATGAAGAAGCTGAAAAGCTAAAAAAACAGTATGGACTAGCGCTAAAGTCTTATATGGATAATGATACAGAGATTATATTAAGTACAGCAAAAGATGGAAATAAGATTGTTAGAAGCTCTAATATAGTTGAGATAATTGAAGCTAGAGTTGAGCAAATATTTGAGCTAGTTAACAATGATATATCAAATCAAGCTATAAAACCAAAAATAAATAATGTAATTCTGACGGGGCAAGGAATTACGACTATAAGTAAAAGCGACATTGTAGGAAAAATTACATTAAACATACCTGTTAAATTTGCAAACGGCAAAATTAAGCCAATATATGTAACATCATATGCACTTGTTAGATATATAGCTGCAAGACCTTTTGCCAAAACAGTTGCAAGTAGCTTAGATATAGGCTCAAACAGAGAAAGTTTCTTTAAAAATGCACTAGAAAAGGTAAAAGATTTTTTCTATTCGTAAAATTATAGGATAAAAAGAAAATATTTTAGGAGGAGTAAAGTTTATGTTAATGGATAACAATTATGATGAAAATATGAGAGCAGATGATACAACTATAATAAAAGTAATAGGAGTTGGTGGAGCTGGAAATAATGCAGTTAACAGAATGGTTGAATCAGGAATTGAAGGTGTAGAATTTATAGCAGTCAATACTGATAAACAAGCACTTATGTTATCAAAAGCAAATACAAAGATTCAAATAGGTGAAAAAATTACAAGAGGACTTGGTGCAGGAGCTAACCCAGATATAGGAGCTCAATCAGCAGAAGAAAGCAAAACAGAAATATCAGAAGCAATAAGAGGAGCTGACATGGTATTTGTTACATCTGGAATGGGTGGAGGAACAGGTACAGGAGCAGCGCCAGTAGTAGCAGCAATTGCTAAAGAAATGGGAATATTAACAATAGCAGTTGTTACAAAGCCATTTGGATTTGAAGGAAAGAAAAGAATACTTCAAGCAGAACGTGGAATTGAAAGCTTAAAAGGAAAAGTTGATGCATTGGTTGTAATACCAAATGACAAGCTACTTCAAATAATAGACAGAAATACAACAATGACAGAAGCATTTAAAATGGCAGATGATGTATTAAGACAAGGTGTACAAGGTATATCTAACATAATTGCAGTACCAGGTTCAATTAACCTAGACTTTGCAGATGTTAAAGCAATAATGCTTAATACAGGAATGGCACATATGGGTATAGGAAGAGCATCAGGAGAAAACAGAGCAGAAGATGCAGCAAAACAAGCTATCCAAAGTCCATTATTAGAAACAACGATAGAAGGAGCAAGGGGAGTAATCATTAATGTTGTTGGTGGAGAAAACTTAGGATTACATGAAGTAAATACAGCAGCTGAATTAGTACAAAGAAGTGTAGACCCTGAAGCAAACATTATCTTCGGTACAGTAATAGATAAGAGCCTAGATGAAGATATCTGCATAACAGTTATAGCAACTGGATTTGATAAAAGACCAGGTGGGGCTGAAACAACAATTGGAAAATCTGCATGGCCAGTAAAACAAGGAGCACCAGTTCCAGAAGGTGATAGAGTAGATTTAGACGTACCACCATTCTTAAAAAATAAGGGTTTCAAAAAATAAAAGTACGGTTATAACCGTAAAACTTGCAAATAATAAAGTATAAAAAATAATTTGTCGAAAACGGACAAATTATTTTTTTGCCTTAAGCTAAAATATGACAACATTTTTAAAATAAAAGGACTAGAATATAGTCATGACGATTTATTTAGATATAGTATTTTTAGAAAATATACTTATGAATTATATGATTTTATATGCGACAGGCTTTGTACAAAAAAAGGACATGAAAAGTATGAGATTAATAATATCAAGTACAATAGGTGCTGCATATGCAATAATTACATATTTAAATTTAATACCAATATATACGAGTTTTTTTATGAAAGTGCTGTTATCAGTAATAATGGTGTATGTAGCATTTAAAAACCAGACAGCTAAAAGTCTAGTAAAAAACCTGTTACTATTTTATTTATCTTCATTCGTAATAGGAGGATGCAGCTTGGCACTACTGTATATGATTTCTCCACAAAACATTTTAATAAAAGATGGAGTATTTATTGGAACATATCCAATGAAGATAACACTAATTGCAGGGATAATTGGATTTACACTAGTACAGATATCATTTGCTCTAAACAAAAGGCAGATTAAACAAAAAGATTTAATATGCGATTTGGAAATTGGAATTAATAAAAAAAGTATTACTATAAAAGCATATATGGATTCTGGAAATGTATTAAAGGATCCACTTACCGAAGATCCAGTTGTAATAGTAGAAAAAAGTAAGATGGAAAAGATAGTTCACCTAGATAGATTAGAAATTTATGGAGAAGGCTACAGTAATTATGAGAGGGGTGATGACAAATTAAAAATAAGACTAATACCATTTAAATCAATAGGTAGCCAAAATGGAATGCTTATAGGAATTAAACCTGAATATATAAAGATTAACTATAATGAAAAAATAATAGAAAAAAGAAGTGTAATTATTGCACTATATGATAAGAAGATATCAAGGGACTATCAAGCCCTCGTAGGTTTGGAAATACTAGAAGGAGGAGACAAAAATGAACATATTAGAAATGTTAAACAAAGCGTATTCTAAGATAATTAGAGTAAATGATAAAGAGATAGATAATATTTTTTATGTAGGAGGAAGTGAAAACTTACCAGCACCACTACCACCTGAAGAGGAAGAACAAGAGATAATAAAGCTAGATCAGGGTGACGAAAATGCAAAAAAGAAATTAGTAGAACATAATTTAAGATTAGTTGTATACATTGCTAAAAAGTTCGAAAATACTGGGGTTGGAATAGAAGACTTGGTATCAATAGGAACAATAGGGCTTATGAAGGCAATAAACACATTTAATATGAGTAAAAAAATTAAACTAGCTACATATGCATCGAGATGTATTGAAAATGAAATTCTAATGTATTTAAGGAGAAGCAATAGAATAAAAAGTGAGATATCAATTGACGAGCCATTAAATCAGGATGGTGATGGAAACGAGCTTCTGTTATCAGATATATTAGGAACTGACGAAGATGTTACTTCAAGGAGACTTGAGGATGAAGTAGATCAAAAGCTACTAAAAGCAGGTTTGTCAAAACTTGGACCAAGAGAAAGAAATATTATGGAGCTTAGATTTGGTTTTACGACAGGGACAGAAAAAACACAAAAAGAGGTGGCAGATATGCTTGGAATTTCACAAAGTTATATATCAAGATTAGAAAAAAAGATAATTACTAAAATGAAAAAGGAGATTTTGAGTAAAACAGGATAATACATCAAAATTAACAAATTAACTAAAATGCCTTGACAAATCTTAAAAAAAGGTGTAAAGTATATATGCTTTACATCTTTTTGATGTGATAAATCAGATGCCTTTTAAATAAAGACAATTTTGAAAGGAATATAGAAAAATGGATAAACACATAGAAGTAAGCATGCTATGGGAAATCTATGGCAAGCTACTTACACAAAAGCAATATGAAGTTTTAAATGATTACTATAATGAAGATTTATCACTATCAGAAATAGCTGAGAATTATAATATTTCAAGACAAGGCGTAAGGGATATAATAAAGAAAGGAGAAAACAAACTTTTCGAATACGAAGAAAAGCTTTCTATCATGAAAAAATCACAAGAAAACGAAAAGACAATTCAACTTATATTATCACAGTTAAGCCAAATAAAAGAAGAATCTTCAGATAAAAAAGTTGAAAAAATATTAAGCGAAGTTCAAAAAGAATTAAGCTGTATAGCATAAAAATTAAATAAGGAGGAATAACCAATGGCTTTTGAAGGACTATCAGAAAAACTACAAGCATTTACAAGAAAGTTAAAAGGAAAAGCAAGAATTACAGAAGCAGACTTAAATGAAATGCTTAGAGAAGTAAAACTTGCACTACTAGAAGCTGATGTAAACTTTAAAGTAGTTAAAGAATTTATAAATAATATCCATGATAAGGCACTTGGAAGTGATGTACTTAAATCACTTACTCCTGGGCAACAAGTTGTTAAAATTGTTAAAGACGAACTAGTAGAGCTTTTAGGGGGTGTAGATAGCAAGATAGCCTTCACTCCAAATCCACCAACAGTAATAATGTTAGTAGGACTTCAAGGTTCACGGAAAAACAACTACAGCTGGAAAGCTCGCCAATTTACTTAGAAAACAAGGTAAAAATCCTTTATTAGTTGCATGCGATGTTTATAGACCAGCAGCCATAAAACAACTTCAAGTTGTAGGTAGTCAATTAAATATACCTGTATATTCAAATGAAGGCGAAAAAGATGTAGTTAGAATAGCAAAACAAGCAAAAGAAATTGCAATAAGCAAGTTAAATGATGTAGTAATAATAGATACAGCAGGTAGACTTCAAATAGATGAAGCACTTATGCAAGAACTTAAAAATATTAAAGTTAATCTAAAACCACACGAAATAATGCTTGTGGTAGACTCAATGACAGGTCAAGAAGCAGTTAATATTGCTAGCAAGTTTAATGAAGACTTAGGAATTGACGGAATAATTTTAACTAAGTTAGACGGTGATACTCGTGGCGGTGCTGCAATTTCAACCAAAAAAGTTACAGGAAAGCCAATTAAATTCATAGGTACAGGTGAAAAACTTAATGAAATTGAAGAATTTCATCCAGACAGAATGGCATCAAGAATACTAGGAATGGGTGATGTGCTTTCAATAATTGAACAAGCAGAAGAACAATTTGACTTGGAAGAAGCAGAAAAACTAGAAAAAAAGCTTAGAAAAAATAAGGAATTTGACTTAAACGATTATCTAGCACAGTTAAGACAAGTTAAGAAAATGGGTTCGTTCTCATCACTACTAAAGATGATACCAGGAATGAGTAAATTTAGTGGTAGTGTTGATGATAAGGAATTTAACAAAATAGAAGCGATAATCTGTTCAATGACAAACGAAGAAAGAGAAAAGCCAAAATTACTTAATGCATCAAGAAGGCTTAGAATTGCTCAAGGTAGTGGAACAGAAGTGCAAGATATCAATAAATTTATCAAATCATTTGAAATGACTCAGGACATGATGAAAAAGATGAGGTCAGGAAACTTAGACCCTAGAATGAAAAAGATGATGAAGGGAATGAATTTGGATAAAATGTCAGAGGAAGAATTAGATGATTTAGCAAACAAATTAAAATAGTTATTAAGTTATCAAATTTAATATAAATATTTATTTTTAGGAGGTGAATTATATGGTAAAAATCAGATTACAAAGAGCAGGAGCAAAAAAGGCACCATTCTATCACATTGTTGTTGCAGACTCAAGAGTTGCAAGAGATGGTAAAATCATTGAAAAAATAGGAACATATGACCCAATGACAGAGCCAGCTACAATAGTTCTTGACAAAGAAAAAGTTGAAGCTTGGATAAAAAACGGAGCTCAACCAACAGACACTGTTAAAGCTTTAATCAATAAGGCAAAATAGGGAGGAATGAAATGCAAGATATCCTACAAACAATTATTGAAAACTTAGTGGACAATAGAGAAGCTGTTTCAATAGAAAAAATTGAAGAAGATTATAAAGAAATTTATAAGGTAAAAGTTGCACCAGAAGAAATGGGAAAAGTTATTGGAAAGCAAGGAAAAATTGCTAGTTCAATAAGAACAATTTTTAAATCCTTAGGTGCAAAAGAACACAAGAAAATAGAAGTAGAATTTGTAGACTAATTTGGAGGTAATAATTTGAGCGAAAGAATGGAACTTGGCAAAATTGTTAATACATTCGGACTAAAAGGAGAAGTAAAAGCCTATCCATATGTGAATTATTTAAATAAAGTTAAGAAAATTTACTTAAATAATAAGGAAATGGAAGTAGAAAGAGCGCGAATTCAAAAAAACACAGTAATAATGAAACTAAAAGACATTGAAACAATAGAACAAGCTGAAAATTTAATAGGAAATATTATTGAGATGGAAAGAATTGATGCTCCAGAACTACCAAAAGGAACTTATTATATAAGTGATTTGCTTGGATTTGAAGTATACACAGATGAGGGAAAATTACTTGGGAAATTAGATGATGTATATACAGGGTCAGGAGCCAATGATGTATACCAAGTAGGTGAGATTTTATTACCTGCCATAAAAGATGTGGTCAAACAAATTGATACAGAAAATAAAAAAATCATAGTGCATTTATTAGAAGGGTTAATTTAAAATGAAATTTGATGTGCTTACACTCTTTCCAGAGATGTTTGAACCGTTAAAACACAGCATAATTGGAAGAGCAATAGAAAAGAATTTAATAGATATTAATTTAATAAATATTAGAGATTTTTCAAAAGATAAACACAATCATGTGGATGATGCTCCTTATGGTGGAGGCGCAGGAATGGTTCTTATGCCAGATGTAGTATATGATGCATATGAATCTGTTAAAGGTGAAGATGCAAAAGTAATATACTTATCACCAAGAGGAAAAGTATTTAATCAAAATACAGCTAAGGAATTATCCAAAAAAAAACATTTAATATTATTATGTGGGCACTATGAGGGTATAGACCAAAGAGTTTTAGATGAAATAGAAGTAGAAGAGATTTCAATAGGAGACTATGTATTAACTGGAGGCGAGTTGCCAGCAATGGTAATGATAGACGCAATTAGTAGATATGTAGATGGGGTATTAAGTGAAGATTCAACAAAAGAAGAATCATTTTCAAACCAAGATAATCTATTAGAATATCCACAATACACTAGACCGCTAGAATTTAGAGGAAAAAAAGTACCAGATGTTCTTACTTCAGGAAATCATGCTGAAATTGATAAATGGAGAAAAGAACAAGCATTAATTACAACATATAAAAAAAGGCCAGAGCTTTTAGATGAAAGTCATAAAGAGATGGCAAAAGAATTAATTAAAAAGATTATAAAATAATAAGAAAGGAGAAAAATCATGGACATTATTAAATCAATTGAACATGAACAATTAAAAGGTAAGGTTCCAGATATTAAAGTTGGTGATACAATAAGAGTTCATCAAAGAATTAAAGAAGGAAATAGACAAAGAATCCAAGTATTTGAAGGAATCGTTATCAAAAAACAAAACGGTGGATTAAATGAAACATTCACAGTAAGAAGAGTAGCTTATGGAGTAGGGGTTGAAAAGACATTCTTATTACACTCTCCATTAGTTGAGAAAGTAGAACTAGTTAGAGTAGGAAAGGCAAGAAGAGCTAAGCTATATTATCTAAGAGATAGAGTAGGAAAAGCTGCTAAGACAAAAGAAAATATTGGAGCTAACTTAAACAGAGATGATATTGTTGTTAAAGAAGAAATGCCAGCTGAAGTAGCAGAGGAAGCAACACCAGTAGAAGAAGCTAAAGCTGAAGAAGTAAGCGTAGACGTAGCTGAAAAAGCACCAGAGACAGTTACTGAAGAAGTAGTTGATACAGTTAAAGAAGAGAATGTAGAAGTAACAAAATCAGCTGATGAAGCAGCAACAGAAGAAGTTAAAGAAGAAATAAAAGCTGAAGCTAAAGAAGAAGTAGCTGAGACAGCAAAGGAAGAAGCTAAATCTGATGAAAACAAAGCAGAATAATTTTAATACAAAATTAGAAAAAAGCCTTGCCAAAGGCTTTTTTTTTTGATATAATAAACCATGTTGAAAAATACGCACATAAATGGAGCTTAAGATTAGTGCCTAAAAACTATCATTTAGGTAAGTCTAGCGTTGATATTTATGGAGGAAAAACTAAAAGGAGGAAATTAAAATGGCAGTAGTTGCAATGAAACAATTACTTGAAGCAGGTGTTCACTTTGGACATCAAACAAGAAGATGGGATCCTAGAATGGCTGAATATATATTTCAAGCTAGAAATGGTATCCACATTATCGATTTACAAAAGACATCAAAGAAAATTGACGAAGCATATGAAGTTATGAGAAGCTTCGCAGAAGAAGGAAGAACAGTTCTATTTGTAGGAACAAAAAAGCAAGCTCAAGACTGTGTAAAAGAAGCAGCTGAGAAAACAGGAATGTACTATGTTAACCAAAGATGGTTAGGTGGAACATTAACAAACTTCGGAACAATCAGAAAGAGAATTGAAAGATTAATGCAATTAGAACAAATGGAACAAGATGGAACATTTGAAGTATTACCTAAAAAAGAAGTTGTTCTTTTAAGAAAAGAAATGGACAAATTGAACAAAAACCTAGGTGGAATTAAAGAAATGACTGAAATTCCAGGAGTTATATTCTTAGTAGATCCAAAGAAGGAACACATAGCTGTACAAGAAGCTAGAAAGTTAAACATCCCAATAATTGGTCTAGTTGATACAAATTGTGATCCTAATGATGTTGATTATGTAATACCAGGAAATGATGACGCTATAAGAGCTGTTAAGTTAATGACAGATGTTATGGCTAATGCAATCATTGAAGGTAGACAAGGAGAAAGTTTAGAAATATCTTCTGATGAACAACAAGAAGAAGTATCAGAAGAACCAACAACTATGGAAGAAGTAGTTGCAAGCGAAGAAGAATAATCTTAAAGGATATATTTACGATTTATAAGCACAGAAAAAATAATTTTAATTTTTCTGTGCATTATATTATAAAATTTTATTATAGAGGAGGAATAGAAAATGATATCTGCAGCACAAGTTAAAGAGTTAAGAGATAAGACAGGTGCAGGAATAATGGAATGCAAGAAGGTTTTAACAGAAACTGATGGAGACCAAGAAAAGGCTATGGATTTATTGCGTGAAAGAGGAATAATGAAAGCAGCTAAGAAATCTGATAGAATTGCAGCAGAAGGTTTAGTAGAGGCCTATGTATCAGATGACAAGAAGGTTGGAGCTTTAATAGAAGTTAATGCTGAAACAGACTTTGTTGGAAAAAATGCAGACTTTAGAGCATTTGTTGAAAGTGCAGTTAAGCAAGTTGCATTAAATAATCCAAAAGATGTAGAAGAATTATTAGCACAAAAATCAATAGATGATACAAATCTTACAGTAGGAGAAGTTCTTACAAACAAAATAGCAATAATTGGTGAAAACATGAATGTTAGAAGATTTGTAAGATATGAATCTCAAAATGGTATAGTAGTAAGCTATATCCATGGAGAAGGAAAAATTGGAGTTTTAGTTGAAATGGAAGGTGCTGATGAAACAGTTGCAAAAGATGTGTGTATGCAAATAGCAGCAGCAAAACCAGAATTCTTAAATGAAGAAGACGTTCCAGCTGATAGATTAGAAAAGGAAAAAGAAATCTTAAAAGCACAAGTTATAAATGAAGGTAGACCAGAAGCTATAGCTGAAAAAATAGTTATGGGTAGACTAGGAAAATTCTATGAAGAATTATGCTTAGTAGACCAAGAGTTTGTTAAAGATCCAAGCAAAAAGGTTGGACAAATGGTTGCTGAAAAGCATGGAAAAATCGTTAAATTTGCAAGATTTGAAAAAGGTGAAGGAATCGAGAAGAAAGAAGAAAACTTTGCTGAAGAAGTTGCAAAACAATTAAAATAAATAGAATAATAAAAACTCATAGTTCTTATGCAAGACTATGAGTTTTTTGGTTTTAAAATATAAAAAGTGTCTGCATATTGCTATGCAGACTTTAGAAGCAATTTTATCAATTGCAACTGTTGGTTAACATCAGGTCAAAAATTTCTTAATTATATCAGTCACGATATCTTCTGCAGAAAGATTATCTGCTGTGAGCACCGGACCTTGGTATTCTTCAGCCTGCTTCTTTTCTTCATCACTTAAACTTCCACACTTACGATAATCATTGTCAAGTGTAAAAAGATGGACGGGTTGCCCTTGAGTGATTGCACAAAGAATATCGGACTGAACAGGAGTAATGCAATATCCCTCTTTTTCAAAGTAAGATTTGACTTCAGGGAAGATTTCTCCTACAAAGGAACGGGATGTTACTCCATCTTTCCGTTCAGTGGATAGCAGTTTCCTAATGTGTTCCCGCTGCCTCTTAATGCTTTTGATTTTCATTTCTCTTGCCAACATTGTTTTTTCCTCCTTGTGATGTGTTGGGTTTTGAATGTGTATCACTAAAAAGTATAGGAAAATCCCATAACTATTCAGTCATTAGGTTATAATGCTATTTATGCAGTATACTATAACATAAAAGAAATAAAAAATCAAGGAGAATATAAAATGTTGGTATTTTGACTTGAAATATACAATCGTATTTGATATAATTCAAAAATCGGATAGAAGATGTGCCAAATGTGATTTTTCAAAAAATCATAGGTAAAGATATAAGTAAGTTATATTGAAGGGAGATTGATATGCTACTTGCAATTGCAGGAGTAACAGGGGTTGGAAAGTCTTATTATAAAGATAAAATTGTAGAAGAATTAGGCTTTGATAAAATAAAAATAATTACAACCAGGAAAATTAGAGAAGGCGAAAAAAATGCAATAGATAAAATTTTTGTTACACCAGAAGAACTAGATAAATTAAGAAATGATGGACAAATAGCATATGAATTTGAAATGCTGGGTAATATATACGCATACTCAAATGAAGAGTTATTTTCTAAAAAGAATACTGTATTTGAGATGCATTATAATACAATATTTGATTTCAAACGAATTTGCCCTGATATAAAAACAATATATCTATTTCCTAAAGACATTGAAATTGCAAAAGAAAATGTTAGGAAAAGAAATCTTGAGCCAAAAGTTGAAGAGAAAAGAATTAAGGAAATAGATGAGCATTACAAGACAATAACTGAAAATGATGAGTTAAGAAATAGCTTTGATTATATATTATATAATGAGTATAATGAAAAGTCAAAAGACGAAGTTATTGAATTAGTTAAGAAGCTTATGAATGGAGATATGTAGATGACTAAAAATTACTTTTCACTTGATGATGATTTTGATAAAATAATCAAGAGAGAACTTAAAGATAAAGAAATTTTAGAAATGAACCAAATAACAACTGGATGGACAAATATTGTTTATGAGGTAAAGACAACAGATGGAAATTATTTCTTTAGATTTCCAAGAGATGATTTTTGGATTAGAACAATTGTAAAAGATTATGAATTTGCTAAATTTATATACGGAAAGACGGATTTTGAGACTGTAAGGCTTAATCTCTCATACGATGATGGAAGACCTTTTAGCATACATAAAAAGATAGAAGGTACTGTTTTAGCAAGCAAAATGGATAACATGACTGATGCTGAAATAGATACTGTTTCGCAAGATATAGCTAAATTTATGTATCAACTTCATAATATAAAATTTGATAATAGTGAGATATTTGATATAAATAATATAGGACTGGATTTAGTAGATTTTTTAGACGAACTCCTAAATGTACACGTTAGCAAAGAAGATATGAAGTTTTGGAAATATGACGAATTTAAAAATAAGAAACATAACTTACTGGTTCATGGCGATTTAAATTCAAGTAATATTATACTTGATGAGAATAATCACATTTCAGCTGTTATTGACTTTGGATTTGGCGGATTTGGAAACAAATACTTTGATATAGCCCGTATTATAGGAAGGTGTCCTGAGAAATTTAAAAATCCTATTATGAAACATTATGAAGAAATGGAAGGAAAAAATCTAGATTATACAATACTAGATGACGAGATTGACATTTGGAACAAAATAGACAGTGCATATATAAATTATATGAGAAGTATTGGAATATATAAATAATTTAAATAAATAAGAATAATACCAAAGTGTTATATAGAAAAAGTATACAATAATGTTTTGTATAATAAAAAGAAAGGCTCCCAGCTTCGAAAAGCGGGGAGCCTTTTTGCAATTATTCGATGGAGATATCGAGCGTTATGGCATCTCTAGACATGATTCGTACAGGTTCGCTGCTTATGTTTGTAGTGTAACCTTCCTCATCGTCAAAGAGCTCTTTTACTGCTTCGAAAAGAGTTTTCATTTGGGCAGCAGTAAAGTTGTTATAAGCTAAGGAGAAATCCTCTACGTGGCAAGAAATCTTAGAAAAGGTTTTGCTATTGGTATAGTACCATATCTGTACTTGCCCTTTACCAAAGAGTTTCTTTTTTTCGGGGTCATCGGAATCTATGAGATCCAAGACCCAATCGAAGATCTGCGGCGCTAATTTGTCGATAGTGATTTTTGGATTTGCCGCCAAAACCTTTGCCCGCACTTGCTGTGCTCTTGACATTTCCTCCGAATACTGTGCGTACTGCTGTTCCTCAAAATTCTGTACTCCATACTCATCCATAATTGTTCCTCCTTGTAATTACTCGGAGGCGTTACCCTCCGAGTTTCATAAAATGAATCTCTTGGGTAATCCAAAAGTTATATCTATTATACCATACTTTACATAAAATTGCAACAACTTAAAATAATAAAAAATTAGCAAAAAATAGTTGACTTTTATGTAGCAAAATGATAAAATAATACTGTTATTTTAGTATACGGAAATACTAGATAGCAGTATTTTTATTTTTTTAAATAGGAGGTGAAATTTAAGTGCCAACAATTAATCAATTAGTTAGAAAAGGAAGAAAAACTTCAACAACAAAATCTAAGTCACCAGCTCTTCAACATGGTTTCAATACTATGAAGAATAAGCAAACTGACAGAAGATCACCACAAAAAAGAGGTGTATGTACAGTTGTTAAGACAGTAACTCCAAAGAAGCCAAACTCAGCTTTAAGAAAAGTTGCCAGAGTAAGACTATCTAACGGTTACGAAGTAACATCTTATATTCCTGGAATTGGACACAACTTACAAGAGCACAGTGTTGTTCTTATAAGAGGAGGAAGAGTAAAAGACCTTCCTGGTGTTAGATACCACATTATAAGAGGAACATTAGATACTGCAGGTGTTAAAGATAGAATGCAAGCAAGATCTAAGTACGGAGCAAAGAAACCTAAGAAATAATAGGTATTTGAGCAACGTAAAATAAGGTGCAATATAATTGATAATTAAGTTAGTACTTAAATTTGAAATAGATTGCACTAGACGGGAAAGTTTGAAATATAAACTTTTCAGAGTACCTATGATGCGGTAATATTAGCATCAAAATTTTAAAAGGAGGGAAGAATAGTGCCAAGAAAAGGATATATAGCAAAAAGAGATGTATTACCAGATCCAATATACAATAGCAAAGTTGTTACAAAATTAGTTAACAATGTAATGCTTGATGGTAAGAAAACTGTTGCACAAGAAATCGTTTATGATGCTTTTGATATAATCAAAGAAAAATCTGAAAAAGAACCACTAGAAGTATTTACAGAAGCATTAAATAACGTAATGCCAGTTCTAGAAGTTAAAGCTAGAAGAGTTGGTGGTGCAACATACCAAGTTCCACTAGAAATCAGACCTGAAAGAAGACAAACATTAGGTTTAAGATGGTTAGTTAAGTATGCTAGAACAAGAAATGAAAAAACAATGGCAGAAAAACTTGCAGCTGAAATAATGGATGCTGTTGCAGGAAATGGTGGAGCATTTAAGAAGAAAGAAGATATGCACAAGATGGCTGAAGCTAATAAGGCTTTTGCTCATTACAAGTTTTAATAATTAGAGAAAGGGGAAAAAATATATGGCCGGAAACGGAAGAGAATTTCCTTTAGAGAGAACAAGAAATATAGGAATAATGGCCCACATTGATGCGGGTAAAACAACTACTACAGAGAGAATACTTTTCTACACAGGAATAACTCACAAAATAGGTGAAGTTCATGATGGTGCAGCTACTATGGACTGGATGGTTCAAGAGCAAGAGAGAGGTATTACAATCACATCAGCAGCTACAACTTGTCATTGGCTAGATAATAGAATAAATATCATTGATACTCCAGGTCACGTTGACTTTACAGTTGAAGTTGAGAGATCTTTAAGAGTATTAGATGGAACAATTCTAGTATTAGCAGCAAAAGGTGGTGTTCAACCACAATCAGAGACAGTTTGGAGACAAGCAGATAAATATAGAGTACCAAGAATGGTATATGTTAATAAAATGGATATTACAGGTGCTGATTTTTATGCTTGTATTGACCAAATGAGAGATAGATTAGGATGCAATCCAGTTCCAATCCAATTACCAGTAGGTAAAGAAGATGAATTTAAGGGAATTGTAGACTTAATCAAGATGAGAGCATTCATTCATAAAGATGACTTAGGAAAAGAAATTGAAGAATGTGATATTCCTGAGGATATGAAAGCAGATGCAGAAAGCTACAGACAAGCAATGCTTGAAGCTGCAGCAGAACAAGATGATGAATTAATGATGAAATATTTAGATGGAACTGAACTATCTGAAGAAGAAATTAAGAAAGGTCTTAGAAAGGGAACAATTGATAACACAATAGTTCCAATGACTTGTGGTTCATCATACAAAAATAAAGGTGTTCAAGAATTATTAAATGCAATAGTTGACTATCTACCATCACCACTTGACATTCCACCAATCAAAGGTATAGATGAAGCTGGTAATGAAACAGATAGAAAGACTGACGATAAAGAGCCTTTCTCAGCTTTAGCATTCAAAATAATGACAGACCCATTTGTTGGAAAGCTATGCTTCTTTAGAGTATATTCTGGTACTTGTACAACAGGTACAACTATCTTAAATGCTACAAAAGACAAGAAAGATAGATTAGGAAGGATACTTCTAATGCATGCTAACCATAGACAAGATATAGATCAAGTATATGCTGGAGATATTGCAGCAGCAGTTGGATTAAAAGATGTATCAACAGGTGATACACTTTGCGATCCAGATCATCCAGTTATACTAGAATCAATGGAATTCCCAGAACCAGTTATTGATATAGCTATTGAGCCAAAAGATAAAGCTAATAGTGAAAAGATGGGAATTGCATTAGCAAAACTTGCAGAGGAAGACCCAACATTTAAAACATGGACAGATCAAGAATCAGGTCAAACTATAATTGCAGGTATGGGTGAGCTTCACTTAGACATTATAGTAGACAGATTAAAGAGAGAGTTCAAAGTTGAATGTACAGTAGGTAAACCTCAGGTTTCTTACAAAGAAACAATTAGAAATAAAGTTAGAGTACAAGGTAAATTTGTTCGTCAATCAGGTGGACATGGACAATACGGAGATGTATGGTTTGAGATGGAACCACTAGAACCAGGTTCAGGAATTCAATTCGAGAACAAGATTGTTGGTGGAGCTGTTCCAAAAGAATACATCAAGCCAGTTGAAGACGGAATGAGAGAAGCTTCTACAAGCGGTATTCTTGCTGGATACCCAGTTATAGATTTCAAAGTTACACTTGTTGATGGTTCTTACCATGAAGTTGACTCTTCAGAAATGGCCTTCAAAATTGCCGCATCTATGGCATTTAAAGAAGGATGTAAACAAGGTAAGGCTGCCCTACTAGAGCCTATCATGAAAGTTGAGATAACAGTTCCAGAAGAATATATGGGAGATGTTATTGGTGATATTAATAGCAGACGTGGTAGAATGGAAGGAATGGAAGCTAGAAGCGGAAACCAAGTTATAAGAGGATTTATTCCACTTTCAGAAATGTTTGGATATGCTACTGACTTACGTTCTAAAACCCAAGGAAGAGGAACATATGCAATGGAACCTTCACATTATGAAGAAGTTCCAAAATCAGTTTTAGATCAGATAGTAACATCTAGAGCTAAAAAGGATAACCAGTAATTTATGGATAATTTCTAGCTAGATGTAAATTTGAATACTAATATATCTAGCTAGAAGATAACATATAAAAAATTACAAGAAACACTTGCATTTTCTACAAAAATAGTATAGAATGTGGATACAATGCAAAATATCATCTCTAGATTGATGATATAGAAATTAAGTTATTATTGTTTTTTAATAATAAAATAAAATTAAGGAGGAATTTATAATGGCTAAGGAAAAATTCGTTAGAAATAAGCCACACGTTAATATCGGTACAATTGGTCACGTTGACCATGGAAAAACAACAACAACAGCAGCAATTACAAAATGGTTAAGCTTAAAAGGTCAAGCTAGCTTTGAGGATTATGCAGCAATTGATAGCGCACCAGAGGAACAAGCAAGAGGAATTACAATTAATACAGCACACGTTGAATATGAAACAGACAACAGACACTATGCACACGTTGACTGTCCAGGACATGCTGACTACGTAAAGAACATGATTACAGGTGCAGCACAAATGGATGGAGCAATACTAGTTGTTTCTGCATCAGATGGTCCAATGCCTCAAACAAAGGAACACATCTTATTAGCAAGACAAGTTGGTGTTAAATACATCGTTGTTTACTTAAACAAATGCGATATGGTTGATGATCCAGAACTATTAGAATTAGTTGAAATGGATGTAAGAGACCTATTATCAAAATATGATTTCCCTGGAGATGATATTCCAGTAATAAAGGGATCTTCATTAAAAGCTCTTGAATGTGCTTCTAAAGATCCAGAAGCTCCAGAATATGCATGTATAAAAGAATTAATGGATGCAGTTGATAGCTATATCCCAACACCAGAAAGACCAGTTGACCAACCATTCTTAATGCCTATTGAAGACGTTATGACAATTTCAGGAAGAGGAACAGTTGTAACAGGTAGAGTTGAAAGAGGACAATTAAAAGTTGGTGACGAAGTTGAAATAGTTGGTCTTTCAAATGAAAGAAAGAAGACAACAGTTACAGGTGTTGAAATGTTTAGAAAAACACTTGATTCTGCAGAAGCAGGAGATAACATAGGTGCTCTATTAAGAGGAATTCAAAGAGAAGAAATTGAGAGAGGTCAAGTTTTAAGCAAACCAGGATCAATTAATCCACATACAAAATTTAAAGCACAAGTATACGTTCTAACTAAAGACGAAGGTGGACGTCATACACCATTCTTCAATGGATATAGACCACAATTCTACTTTAGAACAACAGACGTTACAGGTTTAATTGAATTACCAGCTGGAACAGAAATGGTTATGCCAGGTGATAATATTGAAATGACAATTGAACTTATTACTCCAATCGCTATAGAAAAAGAATTAAGATTCGCTATTCGTGAAGGTGGACGTACAGTAGGTTCAGGTGTTGTTGCTGAAATTATCGAGTAATAATTTAAAGAATAAATAGCTTTAAATTAATATAATAGCAAGGTATTACAAATATTTGTAATACCTTGCTATTTTTTATAATAATATCTTGCATAAATTACATTTTGAATGTATAATTATTAGTATAAAATTAAAGTTGATACAAAAGTATCAATTTTATAGAAGGAGGAAAAAATGATAGCAGCAGATTTTAGAGAAAAAGCAAGAAAAAGCTTAGATGGCAAATGGAAGCCAGCCATAATTGTATCACTTATATATACACTAATTATATGTGTATTAAATTGGGTTGCAACATTTAAAATAATAGGAATATTAGTATCAATTGCAACAGTGGTAATTTCACCAGCGTTGATGTATGGAGTAACGTATGCATACATGAAAATAAAGAAAGGTGAAGAAGTTAAACCATTAGATTTTCTTAAATTGGGATTTGACAACTTTGGAAGATCATGGGGACTTACAGGACATATATTATTAAAATGTTTACCATATGTAATAGCATTAGTTGTATTATATATAGCATTAATAATTGCAATTGTAAGTACATATGCTTTAGGAATGGCTACAGTTCTATCACCAACTGAAATGATAGCAGCATCAAATGCAGCAGGAGCCTTAGGAACAGCTGGTATTACAATAATATTAGCAATTGCAACAGTTATAGTTACTATATTCTTTATGATTAAAGCATTATACTACATTTTATCAACATATCTAGCAATAGATAAACCAGAAATGATAACAAAAGAATGTGTACAAAAAAGTGAAGACCTAATGAAAGAGAATAGATGGAGATATTTCTGCCTAGTATTCTCATTTATAGGATGGGCAATTCTAGCAGGTATAGTTGGATGGTTATGTGCTAAAATAGTAGGATTTATACATTTTGGCTTATTAACGACATTTGCATCTGAACTTGGAGCAATAGCGTTAGCACCTTATATTGCTTTTGCAACCATTGCATTCTATGAAGATAGAACAGGTAAAAAAGATAATGCAGTTGAAGCAAGCTCGAAAGAAAAAAATGAAACTGATTCAAATCCAGAGGCGTAATTAAATATTAAATTAATGAATTAAAATAAAGTATTTTGAAAATTTATTCAAAATACTTTATTTTGTTGCTGTTATGTGATAGAATAAAAGCACAATTAGAGATATTTACAAGAAACATGTAGACAGATGTAATAAAATTATAAAATAAATCATAAGAAGGGAACATATTTTATGAAAAAGATAATAATAACAAGTATAATTGTATTGATTATGACAATCTTTGCAGGTACAGTTTTAGCTAAAACAGGTACAGTTAACACTCCAAGACTTAACTTAAGAGACGGGGCAAGTACTGTAGATACAAACATACTAAAGAAATTAGATAAGGGTGTAACTGTAAATATAGTAGAGGAACAAGATGGATGGTACAAGATTACATATGAAAACTTAAGTGGATATGTAAAGAATGAGTATGTCGATATAAATCCTGAAACGCAAACAGGAACAACAACAGGTGAGGCAGGAGTTACAACAGGTAAGTCTGAAAATGAGCCACAAGGTGAGGGTTCAGATGACTGTAAAATGATCTCAGATGCAGATGTATATGTACTACCACTTATAAATTCTACAAAAATATCTAAGATAAAAGCAAATACAAAGATTACTATTATTTCTGAAAATGGCAATTGGAAATATATTCAGTCAGAAGATAAATTAGGTTGGGTAATTTCTAGCAAAGTTAAAGGTGGAAAGAACCAATTGACTGAACCACAAGGAAATCAAGGTAATAATGTACTAGAGAACACATTACCACAACAAAATGAGACAAATGAAAACACAACAACTAATAGTGTACAAAATCAGGTGACAAACAATAACACAAATGTAAGTGTAGATAATAGTACTATTGGTTCACAAACGTCAAATGGAGATGAGGGAAACTCATCAAATAGCAACAGCCAATTTCCAAAAACAATGTATGTAAATACTGAGGCAGTCAATATTAGAAGATATGCAAATACTACTTCTGATATAATTGATAGAATAGAAAAAAATACACCAGTAACAGTAACAGGAGAACAAGATGGATGGTATAAAGTTACTTGGAATGGTATAAAGGCATATATAAAAAATGATTATTTATCGGCAAGTAAGAAATAATGATAAATATTGATATAATTTTAGATAAGTAAAGATAATTAGATGTTATGAATTTTCTAGCGGGGGCACAGAAAGGATTTTATGAAGCATAGAATTTTGTGTGTCCTTGCGATTATAACTATAATGATTATAATTGGGCTACACAGCATGGGTGTAGCCTTTTTTAAATATGACGGACCATATGACGGAACTTTTACAGCAGAGATTATAAGTGAGCCTATAGAGAAAGAATATAATTATGTATATACAGCAAAAATAGATGGAAGAAAATTTTTAATTTACATTCCTAAAAAGATAATTAGCATAAATAAAAAAGGAACAAATAAGGAGCAATATAGCCAATTTCAGTATGGCGATATGATAAAGATTGAAGCTGTATATAATGAGCCAACAAAAGCAAGAAATTCCGGAGGTTTTGATTATTCACTTTACTTAAAGTCTAAGAAGATATATGGAATATTTAAAGTAAGTAAAGTATCAAACATAAATAAATCAAATAAAAAGAATACAATTGTTAATGTGAGAAAACATATAAAGAAAACACTAAGGGAAAATCTGAAAAGTAACCAGGCCGAACTTGCAATTGGACTATTAGTAGGAGACAAATCGAATTTGTCAGACAATATACAAGAAGACTTTAAAGGTTCAAATCTAACACATATGCTAGCAATTTCTGGCGCACATTTTTCTTATATAATATTAATTGTAACCTGGATAGGAAATAAATTAAATCATAAAAGAATAGAGCAAATTATTACAATAGTATCAATAATATTTTTTATGAATTTAACTGGAAATACACCATCTGTTTCAAGAGCAGGTATAATGTCAGTTATGACAATACTGGCAAGCATACTAAAAAGGAGAAATGACTTTTGGAACTCGCTAAGTATTTCGTTATTAATTCAGGTAATTTATAATCCATATGTAATCTTTGATATTGGGCTAATGCTGTCCTATTCAGGTGCAATTGGAATAGTAACATTCTATAAATTTTTTTCAAAGAAAATAAAATCTAAAATAGTAAGTGTAACTTTATCAGCAAATGTAATTATACTGCCAGTCATGATATGGAAATTTAATACTATTTCGTTTACATTTATAATATCAAATGTACTGGCATCAGGGCTTCTAGGCGTTATAATTATATTAGAATTTATATCTATAATCATAAAAATTAAACCAGTTTTTATCATGTTAGAGTTGTGTCTAACATTCCTTATGAAAATAGCAAAGCTTTGTTCTAAAATTCCATTATCCAAAGTATATGTACCAACAAACGTAGTTTATATTGTTTTGGCGATATATCTAATTATATTTTTAGGCATAAAATATAGAAACAAAATAATACCAATATTATTATCTTGTTTCATGATCTTTAGTTTTGGAATTACTAATTTTGTAAGCACAGCTAAAGAAGAACTAATTATAAATTTTATAGATGTTGGACAAGGAGATAGCACACTTATAAGATACAAAGGAAAAACAATAATGATAGACACTGGTGGAAGCATGAATTCATCATATGATGTAGGAAAAAGCGTGCTTCATAGATATTTGTTGAATCAGGGAATAACTGTGTTAGATTATATGATGCTGTCACATTTTGACGCAGACCACTGCCAAGGAGCTATATACATTTTAGAAAATATGAAGGTTAAGAATTTAATTATAGGAAATCAGGCAAAGGATAGTAAGCTATATAGAGATATAACAACAATTGCCAAAAATAAAAAGACTAATATTGTATATGTGCAAAAAGGAGATAATTTTAGCGTGCAAAATCTTAAATGCACTATTTTACATCCAACAGATAATTTGATTAGTGACAACCCACTAAACAATAATGCAATAGTATGTAAATTTACATATTACAATACAGAAATATTATTTACTGGAGATATAGAGAAAATAGCAGAAAATCAAATTGTAAAGGAATATAAAAATTTAAATACACTTGGGTCAACTATTTTAAAAGTTGGGCACCATGGTTCAAAAACATCTACAACGGAGGGATTTCTAGACTGCATAAATCCTAAGCTTGCTCTAATTGGAGTAGGAGAAAATAATAAGTTTAATCACCCCAATAATGAAGTAATAGAAAGACTAAAAAATAAAAATATAAAAGTATATAGAACTGACCAAAATGGGGAGATAACTCTTAAAGTAAATAAAGCCGGCAAAATAAGAATAAAAACAAGATTCAACACTAGCTAATATATTCCAAATTTCTAAATAAAATATAAAAAACAATTGCATAAGTGATAGATTTTATGCTAAAATTAGGAGGTAAAGATTGAATAGAAAGATACTAAATATAGATTTTATAAGAGAATGCACAAAAAATAGAAAAATAATTTGGACAAAGCATTGCTTAAATAGGATCGATAAAAGAAATATTTTGATAAAGGATATAAAGTATGCTATGGGCAATGGAAAATAATTGAATGTTATTATGATGATTATCCATATCCTAGTTGTCTAATATTTGGATACAATTTAAATAATAGAATTTTACATATAGTTTGTGGAGTAGGAGAAGATATAATATATATGATAACAGCATATTATCCAGATAAAGATAAATGGGAATATAATATGGAATTAAGGAGGAAGAATTGATGAAATGTTTTAAATGTAGTGGTGAACTAATTGAAAAAGAAGTTAATTATGTAGTCAATTTGGAAGAAACAATAATTATTATAAAAAGTGTTCCAGCAAAAGTATGTAGCGAATGTGGAGAACAATATTTTGATGATGAAATATCAGAAAACATAGAAAAAATAGTGAACCAATTAAAAATGTTATCAACAGAGATTTCAGTAGTAAATTATAGAGATAGTGTTGCTTAATAGAAAATATGGTGAAAAATAATATTTGCAGTAGCGAGAAAGGAATGAATTTGGAATGAAGAAAACAATAATAATAGTAGTTATAATAATTATTTTAGTAATAGCAATAGCTGTTGGTGGAGCAATATTTTATTATAACAATTCATTAAAAGCAGTAAGTAATAATAGTGAAAAGGTAGTTGTAGAAATTGGAAAAGGTATGGCATCATCGCAAATAGCAGATGTACTTGAAAGTAAGGGAATTATAAAAAGTGCATTAACATTTAAAATATACAGCAAATTAAATAAGGTATCAGGAATGCAAGCAGGCACATATAAATTAGATAAGAATATGAGTGTAGATGAAATAATAGAAGCACTAAAGAAAGGTTCTGATTACTATCCAGATTCATTAGATATTACGTTCTTAGAAGGAAAAAATATGAGATGGATAGCTAAAACAATAGCACAGAAAACTAATAACACAGAGGAGGATGTTTTTAATAAACTAGAGGACAAGCAGTATATAAAATCTCTAATTTCAAAATACTGGTTTTTAACAGATGAGATTGAAGATGAGAATATTTACTATCCATTAGAAGGATATTTATTTCCAGACACATATAATTTTGTAAATAAAGATGTAACAGTCGATCAAATATTCAAAGCAATGCTTGATCAAATGGGAACAAAATTAGAAAAGTATAAAACAAAGATGGAAAATGCAGGAGCATCAATTCACAGATTATTAACAGTAGCATCAATTGCAGAAATGGAAGCAGCTAATGCTGAAGATAGAGCTGGAGTAGCAGGTGTTATATATAATAGACTAAAAGCAAATATGGCATTAGGAAGTGACGTTACAACATATTATGCCATTAAAGTAGATATGAGTGAAAGAGATTTATATCAAAGTGAATTAAATAGATACAATCCTTACAATACTAGAGGACCACGTATGGAAGGAAAACTTCCAATTGGACCAATATCTACAGTTGGAATAGAATCAATTGAAGCAGCATTTGCTCCTGAGCAAAATAATTACTTATACTTTGTAGCTGACAAGAATGGAAAGGTAAATTTTGCTAAAGACGTACAAGGTCATAACAATAATATAGAAACATTAAAATCACAAGGTTTATGGTATACTTACTAAATTTCAACCATTGGGGACAGGTTAATCTATTATGTATAAATAGTAAAAAATAGGAAATAATTCCTACTAAGAGGTGAGAGAATGAAGAAATCAATCTTAGTAGGATATATTTTTGCAGCAATAATTTTAGGGGTAACAATGGGCATTATTATACATGTTGCTAATGATAATAAACTAGAAGAAGCGACATTAAAAGAAGTAAAAATTGCAGAAGATTATAAGAATTCTGAAGATAAGAATAAAAATGTAATACAAGCAGGGTCAGCTAAGGAAAAATCGTCTCCTAACAGCAGTATAATATTTGAAACTTATTATAATAAATGTGGACATGCTGAAGTAAAAAAGGAAACAATTAGTATGCAAGATGTAAACAAAGAGGAAGATTATTTTGTAGAGCAATATCCTGAATGGTCTTTGAAAAATTTTAAATCGGACGAAATTACATTATATAAAGAAGTTAATGATATATGTAAAAAGCATTATGTAATAAGAGAAAAGGACGGATATATAGCAATTTACACAGTAGATGGAGAAGATAAAGAAACTCTAAAAGAAGTAACAGACACTTTGGTTAAATATTTGCCACAAGAAGACTTGGAACTATTAAAAAGAGGAATACGTGCAAATGGAGATAGAGAACTATCACAAAAGCTGGGAGATTTTGAATAATAACAAATTTATATAAAATAAAGAGTATGAAAAGTACTGCGTACTTATGCATACTCTTTAAATAATTTATAACAATTATGATTTCTTTTTTAAATCTTCTTTATTAGGAAGATATCCTTTTTTGTAAAAGTAATTGAAATATCCAACTAAAGCCCACATTGCAAAGAAAATAGCTAAAGCATATATGAATACATCAAATCTATATAAATCATATAATTTAATAAACAATGAACTTACAACTGCTAAATATAAAAGTACAGTAGCAAGTTTTCCATACCATTTACTAGATACAACTAAATCCTTTCCATATAAAAATGAAGCACCACATATAAGTAACAAATCTTTAGAAAGCATAACTATGACTATCCATAAAGGGATAATTTTTTGAATAGTTAATGTAGCTAAAATTGAAAGTTGCGTTAATTTATCTGCTAAAGGATCCATAAGTTTTCCAAAGTCAGAAATTGCATTAAATTTCCTTGCTATAAATCCATCTAAAATATCTGAAAGAGATGACAAACTAAATAATACTAATGCTAAAATATAATTATTAGATGCCAATGCTATAATTATAAATGGTACAAATATAAATCTAATTACTGTTAAGATATTTGGTACGATTTTAATAAACTTCATATAATACTCCTTATTTAGTTACTATCTTAATATAATGAAAATAATTTGTCAATTATATAGACTATTTATTTTTTGATTCGAATGTTAATTTGTTATCTTTTAAATCAACAAAAACTCTTTGACCATTTTTTAGTTGTGACTTTAAAATCATATCAGAAAGTTCATCTTCAATATATCTTTGAACAGCACGTCTTAAAGGTCTTGCACCATATTTTGTATCAGTTCCTTTTTCTAATAAATAAGCCTTAGCTTCAGTAGATACATACATTTTAATATTTCTATCATTTAACACATTTTGAGTATCTGCAAGCATTAAATCTATGATTTGTGTAAGCTCGTCATTTGATAATGAATCGAATACGACAATTTCATCAATTCTATTTAAAAACTCTGGTCTAAATGTTTCGCGAAGGGCATCTTGAATTTTAGCTTTTTTAAATTCTGAGGTCTTTCCGAATCCAATAGAATTTTGATTTAAGTCGGACCCTGCATTAGATGTCATAATGATAATAGTATTTTCAAAACTTACAGTAGTGCCTTGAGAATCAGTTAATCTTCCATCATCAAAAACTTGTAATAAAACATTAAAAACATCACTATGAGCCTTTTCAATTTCATCTAAAAGAACTATTGAATATGGATGTCTTTTTACTTTTTCGGTAAGCCTACCTGCTTCATCATAACCAACATATCCTGGAGGGGCACCTATTAGCTTAGCAGTAGAATTACTTTCCATATATTCTGACATATCAATTCTAATTATTGAATCTTCATTCCCAAAAATTTCGTAACTAAGTGCCTTAGCAAGTTCTGTTTTTCCAACACCAGTAGGACCAACAAATATAAATGAAGGTGGTCTTTTAGTACTTTTTAGACCAGCACGATTTCTTCTAATTGCACGAGATACTGCCTCAACTGCTTCATTTTGACCAATAACTCTTTTATGAAGATTATCTTCTAATGAAATTAATTTTTTAGTTTCTTCTTCAGTAATTTTCTGAACAGGAATTTTAGTCCAATTTTCTATAACTTTTGCTATATCTTCTAGCGTTAATTCCTTAGGAACCATCTTATCTTCAATAGCTTTAATTTGGTCAATAAGATTGCATTCTTGCATTTTTAGTTCAGCTGCCTTTTTATAATCATCAGTAGAATCAGCAGAAGCAGCTTCTTCTTTTTTGGCTTGAACATCAGCTAATTTATTTTTTAGAATTTCAAGATTATATAAATCTTTATTATCTAGATTTATTCTAGAACATGCTTCATCAAGAACATCAATAGCCTTATCTGGTAAGAATCTATCATGTATATATTTTTCAGATAAATGAACTAATTTATCAATAATATCATTTGATATTGTAACCTTATGATAATTTTCATAATAATGCTTAATACCTCTTAAGATATCTATAGTATCACTTACAGAAGGCTCTTCAACCATTACAGGTTGAAATCTTCTCTCTAAAGCTGTGTCTTTTTCGATATACTTTCTATATTCATTTAAAGTAGTGGTACCAATAAGTTGAATAGTTCCATCAGCAAGTGATGGTTTTAAAATATTAGCAGCATTAGTTGCATGGTCTGAATCGCCAACACCAATTATATTGTGTATCTCATCAATTACTAAAATGATATTTCCAGCCTGCTTACATTCTTCAATAATATTTTTCATTCTAGCTTCAAACTGACCTCTAAATTGAGTTCCTGCAACAACTGCAGTCATATCAAGTAAATAAACTTCTTTGCTTAATAATTTAGCAGGAACATTTTCACTTGCAATTCTAAGTGCTAATCCTTGAGCAATAGCTGTTTTACCAACACCAGGTTCACCAATTAGACAAGGATTATTTTTAGTTCTTCTATTTAATATTTGAATAATTCTTGCAATTTCTTTATCTCTACCAATAACCATATCTATTTGACCATTTTTAGCTTTTGCAGTTAAATTTGTTCCATAAGTATTTAGGGTCTTTAACTTTTTATTAGGCTGCCTATTTGTTTCTGTCTTAACTGCCTTTCGTTCATTACCAACTGAACTAGAAGTATTATTAGCATTGTTACCATTTCCGTTAAACATACTAGAGAAAAATGAACCAATAGGAATTGCAAATCCCATTGCTCCATTAGGCATATTCTCGCCATCTTCATTTCCTATAGGACTCATACTTGCTGAAATATCTATATCTTCTGGATTTATCTCATCAGCAGATAGCTTTTCAGATAAATCTTTAAGCATATTATTTAATTGATTTGACATATTATTTAAGTCTGCTTCTGATAAGCTTAAGTTACCATTTGAAACAGAACCATGAATGCCTTTCTTCTTAGCGCAATCATAACAATATCCGAACTTGATTTATTTTGCCATCTTTTGAAACTTCATTATCAAAGATAGCAGCCTCATTTTTTTTACATTCTGAACATAACATATTTTTGTCTCCAATCTAGGCAATATTGTATCTTAAAATTACGATTTAGTCAATACTAATTAAAAGATAAGATCCGCCAAAAATATACAAATATAGGAGCTTTAGGAAGTTTTTGAAAGTTATATGAACTAAATAAAAGAACATTGTGTGAAAACAATGTTCTTTTACAAGTTAAGCTTCTGGTTCTAACATTCCAAAGTTTTTTCCATCCTTCAATTTATACATAACATTAACTTTGTTAGTTTCAATATCTATAAATGGCAAAAATTTATTTTTGGGATCACTCTCTAAGATAAGTTTTGCATCTTCTGGAGTAAGTGGTTTTATGCTATAATAAATTGTTTTAATAATTTCACCCTCAATATCATCATCACTATCCATAGCTGCTTGTTTTACCCTAATAGAGTCAGTCATATTTTGTTTATCTTTCTTAGTTTTGCTTTTTCTAATTTGTCCTTCTAATATGTCAATATCTTTATCAATTGAAGAATATAAATCTTTACTTGCTGTGACAGCCTTGATAACTTCTCCACCAAATACAACTCTAATTTCAGCAACTTGTTCAGAACCTTCAGTCTTAAAGGTAGCTGTAGCGTCAAATTCATCTCCAATATATTTTGATAATTTAGATACCTTTTCTGCAATATAATTTTTTATAGAATCTGTTAATTCAAAATCTTTTCCTGTTATGTTTAAATTCATAATAATCAACTCTCCCTTCACTAATCGCTATCTGTGATTTTATCTTGTCAAATCACATTAAAAGATTTTATGAGAACATTATATAGATAAAATACAAAATTTTCAAGTAAATTCTCAAAAATATTTACAAATATCCATTTTTTTGGTATAATTAACTACTGTAAATGAGGAAAGAGAAATGATGAAAGTTTATGATTGGAAAGATAATATAAAAGAAAATGAATTGAATAATGTTATAGAAACTTTAAAAAATGATGGATTAGTTATACTTCCAACTGAAACGGTATATGGTTTAGCTGCAAATGCATTTTCAGATAAGGCATGTAAAAGGATATTTACTGCAAAAGGAAGAGCTCAGGATAATCCACTAATTGTTCATGTTTCAAATAAAGAAATGATTTATGATATTGTAGAAAAGCCAAATGAAATTGAAGAAAAACTTATTGAAAGTTTTATGCCAGGACCATTTACACTTATACTAAATAAAAAGAAATCTATTTGTGATACTGTAACATGTAATCGGAGAAACTGTTGGTATTAGAATGCCTGACAATAAAATAATTCATAAAGTTATTGAAAATAGCAATCTCCCACTTGCTGCACCTAGTGCGAACATATCTAGTAAACCTAGTGGAACTTGTATAGAAGATATTAAAGATGACTTTGATGGCAAAGTAGATTTAATGGTTGATGGTGGCAAATGTAATATTGGAATAGAATCAACAGTTGTAAAAGTAATAGATGGAGTTCCTACAATTCTAAGACCTGGTTTTATTACTGAAGATGATATAAAAAATACTATTCGGAGTTGTAAAACTTAGTGATAAATTATTTAGAAAACTCAAAGAAAATGAACAGGTAGAGAGCCCTGGTATGAAGTATAAACATTACGCGCCTAAAACAAAGTGTATATTAGTAGAGTCTGGTGTAAATCAAATATCTAAGATAAATAATGATTTGATTCCTAAAAATAATAACTGTTGTGTATTAGGTTTTGTAGAAGATAAGGATTATATAAATGTTCCCGAAGACAGATTTATTAGTTTAGGTAGTAAAAATAATTTAGGAGAAGTTTCTAGTAATATTTTTTCTGGTCTAAGACAGATAGATAGATTAAATTGCGATTTTGCAGTTATTGAAGGAGTAGAGGAAAAGAATCTAGGACTAAGTATAATGAATAGACTAGTTAGAGCTTGTGAAAATAATATTATATAAATAAAAACGGCAGTAGTACGATAAATCGTCCTACTGTCGTTTCCTTATGATTATCTAATAAATTACTTGCCAGAGTTGTCAATTGCAAACTGACACATTTCTACGATATCTGCCTTGGTGTTAGCTCTTGCAAAGAAGAGGCCATTGTGACAAAATGTTGCACCAGTTATTCCTGAAATTTCAGGTAAAGTTTTTTCAGTGCCGCCTGCCCACTCCTTAGGAAAGGGAATAAGCTGTTTGAATTTTTCCTCGTCTGATGGGGGAACACATTGTGCTGCCCAACCACCAGAAGGATAAGGGAAAATCACAAACTTAATTTTGAAATCATTGCTCTGATTGTATTGAGTAATGATCTCAAGCCACGGGACTGTTTGGGCAGAAATCTCTAAAATGCCATTACTAACTTCAGAACATTTTCTTTGCAACTCTTTTGCAGTTACAAGTTTAACAGCCTTATCTTTGATAATATGCTTCAAGATGTCATAAGTAATTCTTTCAGCCTTTGAGAAGGCCATATCGTAATCTTGCTTGGTATCAAGATATGATGGAAGATACGTTGGAATGAAACTAAAGGTATGAGTCCCAATATCATTTCCGTTATCTTCTAAATCAACAGGGATGATAATTTCTCTGTCAATCTGCTCCTTGATTATCTGCAATATGATACGACTGGTAGGTATGTTGTCAACATAGCAAACATTCAAGATAGCAGCTTCAGCAAACTTGTCCCATACCAGCCCTGCACTAGCATACTTTTCGCCGGTAGCCCTGCACTTGTCAAAGCCTGTCATATGGTGATCAAATTTTCCGCCTCCAATATCGATTACCATATCAAGAGTTTGTAAAATTGTAGGATTTCTGGTCCGAATCACATGTAATAAATCCTCCATAAATGCCATTTCCAGTATTGCCATCCCAACGACCTCGTCGCAGTGGAAGATTCCACTATGAGTACCAAAATTAAATGTGTAATCTCTGTCAGGGATTTGCCCAATGCTCATAATCATAATTGTTTACCTCCAACTTTTATTTGATGCCTAAAGGAATATATGTACAACCAAAAAGTTAGGGAGTATCTCCCAACTAATTAGTAAAAAGGAAATAAATGTATGTAAATGAATCTGCATAACAGATTATGTATACTAATATTTTACTATATTTTTACATAATAGTCAACATTTATATGAAATTTGCAATAGAGTCTTTATATTTTAGCACTTCTATGGTATTATATAATAGTAAGCATTATTAGGGGGAAGGAAAAATGTATTTAATTGTTGGACTTGGTAATCCAGAGCCAGAATATAGCAGAACAAGACATAATATGGGCTTTGACGTAGTAAATGAATTTGCAAAAAAATATAATATTGAGTTTGGTAAAAAGGATTTCGATGGAATATATGGAAGTGGAATAATAGAAGGTGAGAAAGTTATTTTACTTAAGCCACAAACTTATATGAATGAAAGTGGAAAATCAATTAGCAAAGCGATGAAGTTCTATAAAATAGAACCTGCCAATGTTATCATAATATATGATGATATTGATTTAGCCGAAGGAGTTTTAAAAATAAGGTCAAAAGGCGGAGCAGGTACTCATAACGGAATGAAATCCGTAATAGAATATCTTGGGACAACAGTGTTTCCACATATAAGAATTGGAACAGGTATGCCAGAATTTAAAGAATTATTAGTAGGATATGTTTTAGAAAAGCTAAATGATGAGCAATATAAAAAACTTATGCCAGCAATTCAAAAAGGAGCAGAAGCAGCTTCAGTAATAATAAAACTTGGAATTGATAAAGCAATGAATTATTATAATATTTAAAGAAAGATATAAAATGGGAAAGTATAGATTAGAGATAAAAAAAGTTGATAACGAATTAAATATATATGTATATGAAGAAGATACACTAGTTGAAATATATAAGGAATACAAAGATAAACAGAGATTAGAGGGAAACATATATGTAGGCAAAGTAAAAGATGTTATAAAAGGAATGCAAGCTGCTTTTATTGATATTGGAGAAGAAAAAAATGCTTTAATTCATATAAAGGATATTATACAAAAGGAAAGTAATATAACTGGAAATGTTAATTTAGATGAAGAAAAATATAGAGTGCAGGATATATTAAAACAGGGTGATAAAATCTTAGTACAGATAAAAAGAGACTGTGAGGAACAGAAAGGTTCAAGAGCAACAAAAGATATAAAGCTTACAGGTAAATACGTTGTCTTAATGCCATATTCAAAGTTTATTACAGTATCAAACAAGATTGAAGACGCAAAAGAAAAAGAAAGATTGGTTGAAATTGCAAATAAATATTTAGATAAAGGCTTTGGTGCAATCATTAGAACATCAGCAGAAGGAACTGATGAAGATATAATAAAAGAGGATATTGAGAATTTAAATAATCTTTGGAAGCACATATTAGAAAAGTCTGAAAGCGAAAACGATTTACCAAAACAAGTATATAATAATAATGGAATAATAGGAAAACTTATTACAGATTTTGAACCAATGGGAGTGGATATTTATGCAGATAGTAAAGAAACAAAAAAATATATAATGAGCAATATAAATAAGGATGTAAGCATCCAAATAACAGAGATAAAGGATATTCCAAATATACCTCATAAAGTATGGCTTAAATGTGGTGGATTTATTACAATAGATAAATGTGATGCTTTAACTGCAATAGATGTAAACTCAGGAAAATTTACAGGAAAGACTAATATTGAAGATACAGTCTTGAAAGTAAATTTAGAGGCAACAGATGAAATTGCTAAGCAGATAAGATTAAGAGACATTGGAGGAATTATTATAGTTGACTATATAGATATGCAAAAAGAAGAAGATAGAGAAAAGGTAATAGAACAAATGAAAAAAGCTGTTAAAAGTGATAGGTCAAAGGTTCAAGTACTTGAATTTACAAAATTAGGACTGCTAGAAATTACAAGGAAGCATATACTAGGAAGATAAAACTTTATAATAGTGTACTAATTAATATAAATATGTATAACAGTAAAACCCGTGGATCCCCACGGGTTTTAAAATTTATATTAACTCCATATCCTTAATCAGCTTCATCTCCTCATGTCTCTTAATTTTTTGTGTTGTAGTCTTGATGAGAGGAATATCAGTCACAGTAATCTTTCTAATGTATTTGTAAGCAGGCATTAGCTTATTTACTTTTGTCTTAACCTCATTTAAAATCATATTTGGATATTCACTTACCTTCAGTTTAGGAAATAACTCCTTGATTTTATCTTTATTAAAAACAATCTTAGCACAAAGAACAACATCATCACATCTATCAGCTTTAGTGTTACTAATATTTCCAAAAACCATACTTTCACTAACAAATGGAAGTTTATTTATAAGAGCTTCCAGTTCTTCAGGGAAAATCTTCTTTCCATTTTTTAAAACAATCATATCTTTTTTTCTACCAGTAATAAATAAGAATCCATCCTTATCAATATACCCAAGGTCACCAGTATAGAACCAGCCGTCTTTTAAGACTTCATTTGTAGCATCTTCATTTTCATAGTAACCAAGCATAATAGAATCAGTCTTAGCCAGAATTTCACCAATACCATTCTTGTCAGGATTATTAATCTTAAATTCTACAGTAGGAAGTGGGAAACCAACTGAACCATTTCGCTTGTAAAGTATATTTTCACCAGCTAAAACAGATGCAGTCTCAGTAAGTCCATATCCTTGATGAATATCAAATCCAAAATCATTATATCCTTGAAGAACATCTCTAGAAATTGCTGCACCACCAGAAATAATGATTTTTAGCTTTCCACCTAAACCATCAATAATAGACTTGAAAATTCTCCTTTTAGTTTTAATTGATGAATGTCTAAACAATCTTCTCATGATATTTACAAGGATGGTCTTGTGCTGTTCATCAATGGTTTTATAAATTTTTTTATACATAATCTCGAGCATAAGCGGAACACATACAAATGCGGTAATTTGATATTCTATAAGGTTTTTTTGTATATGCTTCAAGCCATCACAAAAAGCGATAGTAATACCACATGATGTACCAAAAAGAAATGTACAACCACTTTCAAATGTATGATGCAAAGGTAAAAATGACAAAAATTTATCAGATGGATTTATATCTATCATTTGACTAAGTCCATACATATCAGTGCAAAGTGCATATTGAGAAAGCATTACAGCTTTAGATGTGCTTGTAGTACCAGATGTAAAAAGCATTACTGACATGGCTTTATTATCTATTTTTAAATTATTATAATCTGTTATAGATTCATCTGGAGCGTTTTTTAACATATCTATAAAACTTGCATCATCCATGCAAATCTTATTTTTACATAGCCCTGCAGCATCAGCATACTTTGAGGCATATATGATAGTATCAGCATGACTTCTTATAATTAAACTTTCAATTTCATTGTCAGGAAGAGATTTATCAAAAGGAACAACAACTAATCCAGCAGTTGTAATTGCTAGATAGCTTACGCACCATTCATATCTATTGTCTGAAATAATAGCTACTCTTTTAGAACCTAAATGTAAAAGATTTGCTCCTAAAGTTTCAATATCATGAGCAAAGGTAGAATAATCAACTCGAATATATTCGGTAGAATTAGGCTCTTTTTTATACTCAAAGGCAATCTGTGATTTATATTCATTTTTATATAGAGAAACCAAATCTCTAAGGTCGTTTAGAATGCGACCTTTATAAAGTTTATTTTTCATTAAATTATTACCCTTTCAATGTTTTTATTTTATAACAAAAAGAAAATAATTACAATACAATGATAAAAATATTTTAATATCAATTAACTTATTTTGGAAAATGATTGAAAAAATAATAATCTAAATATATAATAAATATAAATTCATATAGAATGATGAATAAGGAGCGATATGAAATAATATGGAGAATGAGAAAATAAGTTGGTATCAAAAGAGTGTGCAAAATACAGAAGAAATGCTTAATGTAAATATTAATATTCGGATTAAATGCAGAAGAAGTACAAAAAAGACAGAGCGAATATGGACTAAATGAGATAAAAGAGGGAAAGAAGAAAAGCATATTTGTTAAATTCTTAGAACAATTTAAAGACTTTATGATAATTGTACTAATAATTGCAGCAGTAGTATCTGGAGTCATTGGAAGTTTAGAAGGAGAAGGTATAACAGATACAATAATCATAATGATTGTAATAATTGCAAATGCAATAATTGGCGTAGCGCAAGAATGCAAGGCAGAAAAATCATTAGAAGCACTTCAAAAATTAAGCAGTCATACAGCAAAAGTAATTAGAAATGGAAATCAACTAGTCCTTCCATCAAAAGAATTAGTACCAGGAGATATAGTAATTTTAGATACTGGAGACTATGTGCCAGCAGATATAAGATTAATAGATGCCATAAATTTAAAAATACAAGAATCAGCATTAACAGGAGAGTCGGTTCCATCTGAAAAACAAGTAGAAAAAGTAGAAGAAGATGTAGGAATAGCAGATAGGACGAATATAGCATTTTCATCATCTTTAGTAACATATGGACGTGGAAAAGGTATAGTAGTTGAAACAGGAATGAATACAGAAGTGGGAAAGATAGCAGAAATAATAAGTACAGCCACAAAAGAAGAAACACCACTTAGTAAAAAGCTGAATAAATTGGGAAAAATCTTGGGAGTAGCAGCATTAGTAATTTGCATTATAATATTTTTTATAGGAATAGCTTATGGAAAAGAGCCACTTTCAATGTTTATGACAGCAGTAAGTTTAGCTGTTGCAGCAATTCCAGAAGGCCTAGCAGCAGTATCTACCATTGTCTTAGCAATTGGAGTACAAAGGATGGTAAAAAAACATGCTATTGTCAAAAAGCTGCCAGCAGTAGAGACATTAGGATGCACAACAGTAATTTGCTCTGACAAAACTGGGACTCTTACTCAAAATAAAATGACTGTAAAAAAGGTGTTTTGGAATGGCAAGTTAGAATTGGTAGAAGACATAAAAGAAAAAGATGATGAGCTAAAAAGATTAGTATATACAAGTATGCTATGCAATGATACAAAAGTTGGAAAAGATAATGTTTTAATAGGAGATCCAACAGAAACAGCATTAGTAGATATGGGCTTTAAACTCGATTTTGATCCAAGTAAATTTGACCAAATTCCGAGAATAAATGAAATTCCATTTGACTCTGAAAGAAAGCTAATGACGACTGTAAATAAAGAGGGTGAATCTTATATTGTTTACACAAAAGGTGGTATTGATGAGTTACTCGCAAAATGTGATAGATATGTGGAAAACGGAAACATAAATAGAGTAGATAAAGATTTTATAAATAAAATAGACGAAATAAATGATGACTTAGCAACAGGCGCATTAAGAGTTTTAGCAATGGCATATAAAGAGTTAGACCATAAACCAACGGAATCTGAAATGAAGGAAATAGAACAAAATCTTATTTTCATTGGTTTAGTACGGAATGATAGACCCACCAAGGATTGAAGTTAAAGATGCAGTATCTAAATGTAAGACAGCAGGAATTAGAACTGTAATGATAACAGGTGACCATAAAACAACAGCAGTAGCTATTGCAAAAGAACTTGGAATAATTAAAAATGAAGATGAGGCAATTACTGGAGAAATGCTAGAAAAAATGACAGACGAGGAATTACGAACTAATGTAAAGAAGTATTCTGTATATGCAAGAGTTTCACCAGAGCATAAAGTTAGAATAGTAAAAGCATGGCAATCATATGGAGACATAGTTGCTATGACAGGTGATGGAGTGAATGATGCTCCAGCACTAAAAACAGCAAACATTGGATGTGCAATGGGAATTGTAGGCACAGATGTATCAAAAGAAGCGGCAGATGTAATACTTACAGATGATAATTTCGCAAGTATAGTAGATAGCGTAGAAGAGGGAAGAAGAATTTATGACAATATTTTAAAAGTTATACAATTTCTTCTATCAAGCAATATTGGAGAAATAGTAGTATTGTTTTTATCAATACTAATCGCACCGTATTTAAGCACAAAATTTGGAATAGATATAGGAAAAATAGAGATATTTTTAGTAACGCAATTATTATGGATAAACCTAATAACAGATTCGCTTCCAGCACTTGCTTTATCAACTGACCCAGCAGAGAAAAATGTAATGAAAAGAAAGCCAAATAAAGATAAGGGAATTTTTACAAAAGGAATGACTTGGAGAATAATATATCAAGGAATAATGATAGGATTAATCACTTTATCAGCATTTATAATAGGTCTTGGAGCAAATGAAGATATAGTGGCAAAACTTCAGGAACAATATCCAAATTTAAGTTATCAAGAAATAAAGGTAGAAATAGGTCAGACAATGGCATTTACTGTAATTGCATTTGCAGAACTTGTTCATGTATTTAATATAAGAAACAACAAAGAATCAATATTTAAAACAGGAATAGGCGGAAACAAAATATTATTCTTAGGCATAGGAGTAGCAGCTATTCTAATGCTTGCGGTATTATTTATACCAAGTTTGCAAAATATATTTGGAATAATAAGACTGCCAAAAGAACTCGCATTAGAATGTATTGGTTTAATATTTACACCAATAGTAATAGTAGAATTAATGAAATTACTAAAATTAAATACATCTAAAAATGAATAGACAAGAAGATTCCCCAGCAATAGCCGGGGAATCTTCCCAAAGGGGGAAAACAAATGAAAAAAAGAAGTGTTATCATATATTATACGTTCTACACAAGTTTTCTCTCTTTATATAATGCAAACACATCAATGCTTACAAAGCGATTATAACACTTAAATATAAGAAATACAATAATTAGTGACAAAAATTTATTTTTTTTTATTATAGTAATCACAAAGATCTTTTAATGTGCATTTTTCACACTTTGGATTTTGAGAAGTACATGTATTTCTTCCATGCCAAATAAAAATATGATTTACATCCTTCCAATACTCTTTAGGAATCATCTTACATAAGTCAATTTCGATTTTAGTAGGTTCAGCTTGTTTAGAAAAGCCAAGTCTATTTGATATACGTTTTGCATGGGTATCAACAGCAATTCCTTGAGCATCATTAAAGGCTTCAAGCATAATTACATTAGCACTCTTCCTACCAACACCAGGAATAGTTACTAAGTCATCCATATTTTTAGGTACTTCACCATTAAAATATTTTATAATTTTTTCACCAGCTACTTTTAAATTTTTAGCTTTATTTTTATAAAATCCACAAGGATGAATTAAATTTTCTAATTTCTCTAAATTAGCATTAGCAAAGTCTAGTGGTGTATTATATACTGCAAATAAACTTGGCGTAGTTTTATTGACTCTCTCGTCGGTACATTGTGCAGAAAGACATACTGCAACAAGCATTTGAAAAGGTGAGTTAAAATCCAAACTACATTTTGCATCTGGGTACATTTCTTTCAATTTTTTTATAATTTCTATTGCTTCTTTTTTGTTCATAAATCTTACCTCATTTTTAGAAAATATTATATATTATACGGAATTTATTATCAAGTAAAAAAGTAAAAAAAATGTCATTTATACTTGAACTTTGTAAAAAGTTATAATAAAATACATTTATAAAAATTGAAGGAGAGAACTAATGAATAAAAAGAAAAAAACTATTAGAATCGTAAGTATTGTTAGCATAATGATTATTGTTCTAACAATATGCATAGGTGCAATTTTAACAAAGGAAAAGATAGAAGCAAAATATTCAAGTGTTAAGACAATTGAAAGTAATGCTAGTACTGCTTCAAAGATAAAACGTGAAATGAATATGATGAATGATATATCAGTAGGGCATTTGTTGAAGATAGAATCAACAGAGACAATAGGTGATGTCACTAATAAAAATATAAGATTTAATGTAAGAGCAACTGAACTTAATATCGAAACAGAACTTGATATTGAAACATTGATTGATTTTTTCATAAGAAACTTTGGACAAGAACAAACACAAATAATTATTGATAAAATTGAAGCAGGTGAAATTGTAAGTTTAGAGAGTTTTCCCACAATAAAGACTTTCATAATAAAATTAAAAAATACAGATGGAAGTAATTATAAAAATATAGACTTATCAAGTAATATAAGTTCAAATGCATTAAATTATACTTTTGAGGTCGATAAAAATTGTATTTTAGAATTTGAAAGTAAAATAAGTGTAAGAACAGAATTTTATAACGAAGATGGTGGAATTGCGTTAGATGTTAGTTGGGATGATTTGTATAGTGCAGAAAGGTTCTTGACTATAAATCAAATAGATAAAACAGCACCAACAGTCACAATTACAACAGATAAAAGTACATATAAACCAGGCGAAACAGCAGTAATAACATCCACATTTAGCGAAGTAGTTAATGATGGAACACCAAAGATAGCTATGAGTGGAGTAAGTAACTTAAATAAAACAGCTATGACAAAAGTTTCAGAAACACAATATAGATATAATTATGTTGTACCACAAGGTGATGGAACTCAAACAATAACAATTAGTGATGCTTCAGACCTTGCAACAAATGTAATGGTAAATAGCACAAAAACATTTAATATTAGTACTCCAAAAATAACAGCAATAAGAGTAACAACAGAACCAAGCAAGAAGACATATATAGAAGGACAAAACTTCAATGGAGCAGGAATGAAAGTAACAGCAACATACAGTGATGGAACAACAAAAGAAGTAACAGGATATACAATAACAGACGGAAATAATTTAACAGCAGGAAAGACAAGTGTAACAATAAGCTATACAGAAAACGGGGTAACGAAAACAGTAACACAAGGAATAACAGTATCAGCCAAAACATTAAGTAGCATAAGAGTAACAACAGAACCAAGTAATAAAACATATATAGAAGGCCAAAACTTTAATGCAGCAGGAATGAAAATAACAGCAACATATAGTGATGGAACAACAAAAGAAGTAACAGGATATACAATAACAGATGGAAATAATCTATCAGCAGGAAAGACAAGTGTAACAATAAGCTATACAGAAAACGGAGTAACGAAAACAGTAACACAAGGAATAACAGTATCAGCAAAAGAAATAAGTAGCATAAGAGTAACAACAGAGCCAAGTAAAAAAGCATATATAGAGGGCCAAAACTTTAATGGGGCAGGAATGAAAATAACAGCAACATATAGTGATGGAACAACAAAAGAAGTAACAGGATATACAATAACAGATGGAAATAATCTATCAGCAGGAAAAACAAGTGTAATAATAAGCTATACAGAAAACGGAGTAACAAAAACAGTAACGCAAAGCATAACAGTTAAGAAAAAGGAAGTACCAACAAATACAATCACAGAAAATACAACTACAGAAAATACAACTACAGAGAACACAACCATAGAGAACACAACTACAGAAAACATAACTACGGAGAATACAACTACAGAAAACACGACAACGGAAAATACAACTACAGAGAATACAACTACAGAAAACACGATAACGGAAAATACAACTACAGAAAACATAACCATAGAAAACACAACTACAGAAAACATAATTACGGAGAATACAACTATAGAAAACACAACTAAAGAAAATATAACAATAGATGATAAAAACAAAGAAGATACAACTACTGCAGATAAAAAAATACCACAAACAGGAGAAGATATAATATTAGTAACAATAGGTTTAGTAGTTATAACAGCATTTGGAGTATCATATATCTGTTGGAAGAAATATAAAGATATCTAAATATTAACAAGATAAAACATAGTAAATTTGATTGGAAAGATCATTTTACTATGTTTTTATTTTACAAATTAAAGTTATAAAAACCAAGCTATTATAATAGCATGATTATATAGAAGTAATGTAAGCTAGTAAACAAGGATTGTAACTCTGGCTGAGAAAGGAATTAAGAATGATTGGAAATAGAAGTACAAAAAAGATGATGAGATGGACTATAATAATAACTTTGCTAATTTTTATCTTGCTTACAGTAAGAATTGCATATCTACAATTTATAGAAGGACCAGAGCTAAAAGCAAAAGCATATCAGCAACAAACATCAGACAGAAATGTAAATCCAAAAAGAGGAACCATATATGACGCAACTGAACAGAAAATACTAGCTGTAAGTAGTACAGTTGATACAATAACCATAAATCCAACAACAATTAAGGAAAAAGAAAAGGTTGCGAAAAAATTATCTGAGTTATTTGACTTAGATTATGAAAAAACATTAAAGAAAGTAAGTAAGCGCTCATCTATTGAGATAATAGCAAAAAAGGTAGATAAAGAAAAAGCAAATGAACTTAGAAAATGGACAATGGAAAATAATATAGTGCAGGGAATAAATATAGATGAAGATACTAAAAGATATTATCCATTTAATAATCTTGCATCACAGATAATTGGATTTTGTGGTAGTGATAATCAGGGACTAATAGGATTGGAGGCAAAATATGAAGATATTTTAAAAGGAAGCAAAGGTCAGGTAAGCAAGATTACAGATGCATCAGGAAAGAAAATTAATGACACCTCAGAAGAATATGTGAAACCAACAGATGGAGATAGTTTAGTACTTACTATAGATGCAAATATACAAGGAATTGCAGAAAAACATCTAAAAGAAGCATGTATAGATAATGTATGTACAGATGGTGGAAATATCATCATAATGAATCCAAAAAACGGAGATATTTTAGCACTAGCAGGATATCCAGATTTTAATTTAAATGAGCCATTTACAGTAGATGAATCTTTAAGCAAAGAAGAACAAAATAAGCAGATGCAAGCATTATGGAGAAATAAAGCAATATCAGATACATATGAACCAGGTTCAACATTTAAATTAGTCACGGCTTCAAGTGCTCTGCAAGAAGGAATAACAACAACAGATAGAGAAGGAGAATTTTGTTGCGTTCGGATATATAGATGTTGCTGGTACGAAAATAAAATGTTGGAGATATTATAGACCACATGGACCTGAAAGTTTAAGGCAAGCGCTGATGAATTCATGCAACCCTGTATTTATTGGATTAGGGCAAAAATTAGGAGTGAAAACTTACTATAGTTATTTAAGAAAATTTGGATTTTTCAATACAACAGGAATAGATCTTCCTGGTGAAGCTAAATCTATATTTTTAAAAGAAGAAAAAGTGGGACCTGTTGAATTAGGAACAATTTCATTTGGACAAAGATTTGAAGTAACACCAATTCAGATGGCTACAATGCTTAGTACAATTGCAAACAAAGGAACATATATAAAGCCACATTTAGTAAAAAAGATAATTAGTGGTTCAGAAAAAGACGAAAATAACAATCCAAAAATTATAGAGATAGAGCCACAAAGAGGAGAACAAGTAATATCAGAAGAAACTTCAAAAAATGTACTTAATATGATGCAAAGCGTTGTAGCAGAGGGAACTGGTAAGAATGCAAAAGTCGAAGGCTATAATATAGGAGGAAAAACTGGTACCTCAGAAGATGGTGTTAACACAGGAAAATATGTAACATCGTTTATAGGAGTTGCTCCAATAGAAGATCCACAGGTAGTTGTGTTAGTTACTTTATATAATCCAACTGGAGAAGGAGGACATCAAGGAGGTGGAGTTGCAGCACCAGTAGCAGGTAAAATATTTAAGGAGCTACTTCCATATTTGGAGATACCTGTAAGCAAATCAGAAGATAAAAATTAAGATTTAATATAGGTTAAATATAAAATAGAAAGAGTAAATAAATGAGTAAAGAAAAGTATAACAGGTCAAATGTATATGAGTATGCAAAAAGATGGGCTTATTTACGAAATCCTAAATATTATAATTATGATTCAATAGGTGGAGACTGCACTAATTTTATCTCCCAATGCATTTATGCAGGCTTTAATGAAATGAACTATGATAAAAGTAATGGTTGGTATTACATAAATGGTAATAACAAGTCACCATCATGGACAGGAGTAGAATTTCTATATAATTTTTTAGTAAACAATAAAGATAAAGGGCCAGTAGGAAAAGAAACGACAATTGACAAGTTAAATGTAGGTGATGTTGTCCAATTAAATTTAAATGGAAATAGATTTTCGCATAGTCTTATTGTGGTGCAAAGTTCAAAAAGTATATATAATACATTAGTAGCAACGCATACCTTTGATACATTTGGAAAGAAAGTTTCCGATTACAATTATTATAGTTATAGATGCATACATATAGAAATATAATTAGGAAAGTATATATATTATATAGAAGTTAATCTTAAAACTATTCAATAATTAAAAAGTTGACTTTTTATGTAAAATATTTTATAATAGATGTAAGTGGCAACACGTTTTATATATATTTTAGTGGGGGATAACTCCATAAATTCCATGCGGTTAACATCGCATAGGAAAGCACATTGAAAATCTATTTAAGAAAGGATGAAAGTCATGAGAGAAGAAATGCCGTTAAATCGGGGGCCAAGAGCTATTTTAGCTGCTTGCATAATCATTGCGATTATTTGCATACTTTTAGTATGCACCAACAGTTGCAAAGGACGTACAGGAAATGGAGAGTCAAGCGACTCAAGCATTGGTGGTGATATATCATCCACTACGACTGTAAGTTCTAATTCCACGTCATCACAAGTAAGTGATTCGGAATCAAAAACGCAGGAAGAGGTAAAGGCTATTGTTACGATTGCCAATAAAGTCAGCATTTATGGTGATGAATTGAATGAAATCGAATATGAAATCGAGATAATTCAAGGAAACATCACGCCAGAAGAACTGAACGAACACATTTCCGTAGGAAAGGTAGTCGGCAACAAAGTGGGAACCTACAAAATTGTGGGGGAATGCTTGAGAGATGATTGGGATGTCACCTTTGTAGAAGGGAAATATACCATTTATCCCAGGGAGCTAAAGGTTGACGCAAATGACCAAGAATCATATGTTGGTGAAACTTTAAAGCCGCTGACATATAAACTGGAGGGTAATCTTGTGGGAAATGACAAAGCTGAGGATTTATTCACAGTTAAGACAAAAGCCACAGGAAAAAACGTGGGACAATTTGAAATTCTCGTTGAGTTGAAGGAGGATCCTAATTACAAAATAACTGCGACTAATGGTATTTATACCATAAAGAAGAAAAGTTCGCAGACAACAACTCCTCCTAAACCTAGCGATACGTCCAAGCCGGACAATCAAAAACCCACGAACAATGAAGTTCGGGCGACTGTAAAGATCAGCGATGATAGCAGTGTGTATGGTGATGCCATCAAACAGCATAAATGGACAGTTACAATTCAGAGTGGAAACATAACTGAAGCAGAGCTGAATAAGTTCATTACTGTTCGAAAACAAGATGGAACTGATGTTGGTGAGTATAGGCTAACGGGAAATTGTAGCAATGGCGATTGGAAAGTAACGTTCCAAGAAGGAACATATACAATAACGCCAAGGCCAATAAAAGTTATTGCTGAAGACAAGCAATCGTACGTTGGGGACAAACTGGAAAAACTAACGTATAAGATTGAAGGCAAACTTGTTGGAAGCGACAAGGCTTCAACTCTGTTTTCCATTAGTACAAAGGCAACAGGGAAGATAGTTGGAAAGTTCGATATTGTTGTCAAATCAAAAGGAAATTCAAATTATCGGATTACTGCTGTAAGCGGTACTTATACTGTAAAGAATAAGAGTTCAAATCCGTCAAAGCCTGACACACCGTCAAAGCCTGACACACCGTCAAAACCTGATACACCATCGAAACCCGACGACCCGTCAAAACCTGATACGCCATCTAAACCAGGTGTTCCTGATGAGAACCCTAGTGAAGATGATAGCAAACCGACTGAAAGCGAGACTCCAACAAGACCCAATAAGCCAGATGAGAGTGAAACGCCAACAAAGCCTGGGAATCCAGATGAAGGAGACAGCGAAACTCCAACGAACCCTAGCAAACCAGGTGAAAGTGAAACTCCTACAAAACCAGGTAATCCAGATGAAGGAGACAGCGAGACTCCAACAAGGCCCAATAAGCCAGATGAGAGTGAAACACCAGCAAAGCCTGGAATTCCAACTGATCCTGACGTTGAGACACCAGCAAAACCTGGAATACCAAGTGAAGATGAGTTTGAAACACCGTAAACTGCTTATTCCCTAGTGACTCATACCAGAAATATATAAGAAAAGCCAACTGTCTTTTCTTGTATATAATCGCAAAATGTGCTAGAAACTTACGTTTTTAGCACATTTTTTATGAATTGAAATGGTAAATTATATCAAAAGTAAAAAATGGAAAGCCCAAAACGCATAGGGGTAGTTGACAAAACAGTCATTTTGGTGTATAATTAAAGACATACTATTTATTTATTAATATAAAGATACAAAATTATTTTATTTTTGGGAGGAAATAAGGATGTCAAAATTTCTTAAGAAAACGAAAAAAATTATTAGTACCACAATAGTATTAATAGCAATGGTAGTAACAGGTCAAATTAAGACATTAGCAGCAGATATAACAAAGCCTACTGTTACACCTAGACAATCAGCAGGAGAAATTAAGGCTGGTTCAGAACTTAAATTTAACATTAAAGACGACGACAGAATAACATATATTTTCTATGGTTGGAATCGTCGTATGGACAAAAATAAGTATGAAATGGATACTTTAGCTACACCAGCGCCAGAACATGAATTTAAAATTACTGCACCAACTAAACCAGGATTATATGAGTTTAGTATTGCTGCACAGGATTTTACTGGTAATATCAGTACATGGTTGAATATCCCATACATAGTAAAGGATAAACTTTCAGGGGTAGTAGACAATAAAGCACCAGAATTCATATTTAATGTAGAAAATGGAGATTATCCATATTCAAATGATGAAATTGAACAAGGTAGAAAAATAAAATTCAGTGTCAAAGATGATTCTGAAATTTATTATATTGGATATAAATGGTCAAAGGATGAAAAGTCACCAAGTTATACAACAGGAGCAACCTATTTATTTAAGCAAAGTGTTGTAGAACTAACTGCACCAATAGAACCAGGAGTATGGTATTTACAATTATTTGCGCGTGATGGAGCAGATAATTTATCAACTAATTTTTATACAAAATTAATAGTTAAAGATAAAGTAGCACCAACAGTTACATTAAATGGTCCTTCAGTAGTTGAAGTACCTTTAAATGGCGTGTATAATGATCCAGGTGCCAAATTCCAAGATAATTATGATAGTGAAAAAACAATACAAGCAAATGAAAAGTTAGATACAACTAAGGTTGGAAAACAAGTTCTAACTTATTCAGCAGCTGATGCAGCAGGAAATAAATCAAATGTTGTTTCAAGAACTGTAAATGTTGTTGGAACAATAACAGCAGCAGATGTATCAGTAGTTCCAAGTAATTTAATATATAATGGACAAACAAAAACAGTAACAACATCAATGCTAAATGGGAAAACGGCTGATATAACTGTATCTTATACGGGAGACAGAGTTAATGTAGGAACATTTAGAGCAACAATAACAGCAACTGGTAAAGGCTATTATAAAGGAACAGTAACATTAAATAAAGATTATACAATAACAGCAGCAAACATAGCAACATCAGACGTATCAGTAGTACCAAGTAATTTAGTATATAATGGACAAACAAAATCTGTAACAGCAACAATGTTAAATGGAAAAACAGCTGATATAAGTGTGTCTTATACAGGAGATAGAGTTAATGTAGGAACATTTAGAGCAACAGTAACAGCAACAGGAAAAGGAAATTATAAAGGAACAGTAACATTAAATAAAGACTATACAATAACAGCTGCAAATATAGCAGAAGCAGATATATCAGTAGTAGCTCCAAAGAGCTTAGTTTATGATGGAAAAGCAAAAACAGTAACAGCATCAATGCTAAATGGAAGAACAGGAACAATTGCAATAAGATATGAAGGAAACAATACTAATGCTGGAACATTTAAAGCAATAATAACAGCAACAGGAAACGGAAATTATAAAGGAACAGTAACAGTAGAGAAAGAATATACAATAACAGCAGCAGATATAACAGCAGAAGACATATCAGTAGTAGATCCAAAGAGTTTAGTTTATGATGCAAGTGCAAAAACAGTAACAGCATCAATGCTAAATAATAAAACAGCAGACATAACAATTAATTATATAGGAAGTCAAGTTAACGTTGGTACATTTAGAGCAGAAATAACAGCAACAGGTAATGGAAATTATAAAGGAACAGTAACTGTAAATAAGGATTATACAATAACAGCAGCAGATATAACAGCAGAAGACATATCAGTAGTAGCTCCAAAGAGTTTAGTTTATGATGCAAGTGCGAAAACAATAACAGCATCAATGCTAAATAATAAAACAGCAGACATAACAATTAATTATATAGGAAGTCAAGTTAACGTTGGTACATTTAGAGCAGAAATAACAGCAACAGGTAATGGAAATTACAAAGGAACAGTAACTGTAAATAAGGATTATACAATAACAGCAGCAAGCATAACGGAAGAAGATGTACTAGTAACAGGACCAAATAACCTAATTTATGATGGAAATGCAAAAACAGTAACAGCATCAATGCTAAATAATAAAACAGCAGATATAACTATCATATATACAGGAGACAAACTAACAGATGGTAAAGCAAAAGAGCCTGGAGACTTTACAGCAAATGTAACATTTGTAGGTAATGGAAATTATAAGGGAACTATTACTAAAGAAATAGAATTTTCTATTTTAGACATGAGAGCATTAGAGGCAGCAAAAACTGAAGCAGGAATAAAAGTAGAAGAAGACTATTCAGCAGTAAGTTGGACAGCATTCCAAACAGCATTAGCAAAAGCATATATTATGCCAGAGGGAAATCAGTCAGAAATTAATGCAAAAGTAATATCAATCAATAATGCAATAAAATTATTAACAGTAGATAAGACAGCATTAGAAGCAGCAATAGCAGAAGCAGATAATAAAGTAGAAGAAGACTATTCAGCATCAAGCTGGACAGAATTCCAAGAAGCATTAGCAACTGCAAAAGATATGGCAGAAGATAAACAAAGCGAAATAGATGCAAAATTAGAAGCAGTTAACGCAGCAATGGCTAAGTTAAGTGTAGATAAAGACGCATTAAATACAGCAATATCAGAAGCAGAAGCAAAAGTAGAGACAGATTACTCAACATCAAGTTGGACAGCATTCCAATTAGCATTAAAAGATGCAAAAGCAATGCCAGAAAG
>CAOSLI010000003.1 GCA_948524275.1 uncultured Clostridia bacterium | reverse complement strand
TACCGCAATTTTATTGGTTTCTCAAAAGATTCATTGTTTATTTTTCAATGTACTTATGTCCCTCTTTTGTGCGGGACATTTTTTATTATACTATGCTTAATTTAAAATGTCAACACAATTTTTAAAAAAGTTTTAAAATTTTTCAAAAATTTTTTCTAATATTTATTTTATATTTTTTTATGTTTATTTTGTTATAATAATATAAATACAATTTCTAGTTATTAGCTAAAAAATTGAAACATTTTTATGTTCCAATTTCTTCTTCGATTTCTAATAGCCTATTATATTTAGCAACTCTTTCACTTCTAGCTGGTGCACCCATTTTTATTAGCCCCGCATTTACTGATACAGATAAGTCTGCTATGAATGTATCTTCTGTTTCGCCTGATCTATGAGATATAATGGTTTTATAATTATTCTTTTTAGCTAATTTAATTGTCTCTAGTGTTTCTGTTAAAGAGCCTATTTGATTTGGCTTTATCAATATGCTGTTTGCAACATTACTCTTTATTCCTTTTTGTAATCTCTTAGTGTTAGTTACAAATAAATCATCTCCGACAATAGTAATGTCTCTTCCTATTTTCTTAGTTAGTTCCTTCCACTCTTTCCAATCTTCCTCTGCTAAACCATCTTCAATTGAGAATATTGGATACTTTTTGCTTAAACTTTCTAAATACTCTATCATTTCTTCATTAGTTTTATATTCATCGGTTTTCCAAAAGTAGTATCCATCCTTTCCTATCTTCTCTGCTTCATTCTTCATTTCTGAACTTGCAACATCAAGTGCTATCTTTACTTCTCTTTCTGTATTAAATCCCGCTTTTGTAATTGCTTCTAATATAACTTCTATTGCTTTTTCATCATTTTCTAAATTAGGTGCAAAACCTCCTTCGTCTCCAACAGATACTGAAAGTCCATTTTTCTTAAGTAATTCCTTTAGCTTATGATAAATCTCTGTACACATTTGCATTGCATCTCTAAAATTATCTGCTCCTACTGGAACTATCATAAATTCTTGAATACTTAAGTTATTATCTGAATGTTTCCCACCATTTAAAATATTCATCATTGGAATAGGCATGTTATTTCCGTTAATTCCACCAAGATATCTATATAGTGGTATATTTAGACTATTAGCTGCTGCTCTGGCAATTGCTAATGATGTTCCTAAAATTGCGTTTGCTCCTAATTTAGATTTATTAGCTGTACCATCTAACTTTATCATTGCTTCATCAATTTTAGTTTGATTATAGCAATTTTCCCCAATAAGCCTTTTAGCAATTCTTTTATTCACATTATCAACTGCTCTAGATACTCCAAGTCCCTTATATTCTTCTAAATCATCATCTCTAAGTTCTACTGCTTCAAATTTTCCTGTTGATGCTCCTGATGGAACCATTGCCTCACCGACTGTACCATCATCTAACTCTACCCTAACCTTTACAGTTGGGTTAGCTCTTGAATCAAATATTTGCATTGCGTGAATAGCTTTAATAAGATTTCTTTTCATTATAATATACCTACATATTTATAATATATAAATATCCTTTCTTCTTATTTAATTATTATAATGAAATTATTTCCAACTAATTAATATTTATTCGAACAATCACCATTTTTGAACTTCTAAATTTATTCTTCCGCTTCTTGTATTGCCTAACATCCTTAATATCTTAAATCTACCTTTACCTCTAATTGTAATCATTTCATTTTCTTTGATTTGTCTCGTGCCTCTTATTTCTTCCTTAAAGTCTACAAAAACTCTTTCGGTATTTATCAGTATACTAGCATTGCTTCTTGAGCATCTTGCAAGTTCTCCAACTATGCAGTCTAATCTCATCGATGGTACATTAATTTTTATAATTTGTGGTTCTGATTCTATAACAGATATTTCACTAAGTTCTATTTTTTCTATTTTTGCACTTTGAAATCTTGTTAAATCTTTTAAATTAGTTAGCAAAAATTTTTCTATATCAGAAGATATAATTATGTCTGCTCCATCATATCGTACAATTATATCTCCAATCTTTTCTCTTTTTATTCCAAGCTTAATTAAAGCACCTAGATAATTCCTGTGCTCATATGTACCCCATTCTTCTTTGGGCAAAGTAATTCTAATTACTGATATTGTTTGATTATAATATTTATCTAAAGCTGTGCCTAAATCATATGACATAAATTCTTCTGGATACAATATAAGCATTGTTCTTTCGGCTTGCGAAAAACCTCCAAAAAAATGATATGCCTTTATTCCGCTTTTATCTAATATTTCTTGTGCTGTATTCTTTTGTGCTAAATCAAGAAAGTCTGTACTTTCAAATCTATTTCTATTTTGTACAAATTTTATTTTATCTTGCACCTTTGCTTCCAATAGTTTATCTTCGCTTTTTTGTGCTTTAGTTAATTCGTTTAACTTGTCCATATTCGTCTCCTCTTTTTCCTGCTAATATGCATGCATATAGCATTACGGCTAGATTCGCTCCTAATATGACTCCTATAATACATCCTAAGTAAAAAATGGTCTTTTCCTCCTTTTAAGTTTTCTGTTATTAATATTTTATTCACTTAAAGTATTATTATTCACATATTAAAGCAAACTTTTTACTTTTTTTATTTTATCATATTTTAGGGAAAATTTAAAGAATTAAACTAAAATTGAAACTTTTGAATTAAATTTATTTAAATGAATAAATTATTGTTACAAAATGTATTATATATTATATGCCATAAATTGTCAATAGTTTTTTTTGTATTTATTTACCATTTGTTATAATTTGTATACAAGTTACGAAGAGCATGTCCTAAAAATAGTCCATGCTCTCCTTTTGCTCAGGTATTAAGGCTTAGTATTAATCGCCTTTTTCAGGGAATGAAGTTTCATAGTCAATCATACCCGAAGAAAGATTGTCAAGTTTAAACACCACTTTAACATCCACTGAAAATGTACTTACACTTTTACTTATGGGTGTCTCAATAGCATTCTCTGGCAGTTCTTCTTCATAAGGTATGCAAACATTTTTTGCGAAAGTAATCAGGCAGAAACCGTTACAAGCCGTAACTTTTTTAATGTAGCACCTGTCGTCATCTACGAACTTTGTAAACTGTTCTTGTTTTGCAAAACCTTTTTCCTTTTTAAAGCTCATTCTCATCCGCACAGGATCTACCCATGCATAGTGCACGCAGTCGATAGTCGCAATACATTCTTTCGCGGTATAGAAAACCAAGATTCCGTCGCTAGAAACAACAAGATTCGGCTTTTTCATAAGAATTCGCTGAATATCATATACCGGAATCTCATTAAGTCTTCCTATGCTGTCTTCAAAATAGGCTACTGTCTTCTCTCCAGTATATTTACCTTTCATTTCTCTTTTCTTTAATGAGAAATGAATTCCATTCATAACAGTAGAAACGGTCACACTGTTTATAAATGTGTTTAGCTGGTCTTCCAAGCAGCAGCCATTATCAGATTTGACTTCCCCAGTGTACTTAACAATCGGGTATTCATCAGCATATTGATAAACATCTCGTCCATCTGAAATAACCAGTGCCTTTTCATCGAATTCCTGCCATTCTTTCTTGCTTATCAAGGAATCATCAAAATCGATTATATTGTCGTTTGTCCGAAAGTCTTCCTCCTCGAATTCAACCTGCCGTCTTACCGTTGGGATCCTGAACTTTTCTTGCTTTTTGCTCATAGCAAAACCTCCTTAAAATCTTAAAACAGGTCTATGTCACTGTTTATCAACTATACCTAAGTAATAGCCAATTCACAAGTGACGCTTACAACATACCTAAAAAGGTATGGCTGAATTATAGCATGAATTTGCATAAACTTCAAGTGCTTTATTTAGAATAATCTAAAATGCGTGAGCTAATTTTCCCACGCACTTTAATTTATTATCCTAATTAAAATATTTATTTATTATTTGCTTTACTATATTCCTTTGCTCCTCAGATAATATTGCTTCTCCTTGATTTTTTGCTGTAATATGATATGCACTCTCATATGTTTCTAGTCCGTATTGTTCAAGGTTATTCTCAGTTTCACTATTTAGACTTATATAATAATTAGATAATCCGTCACAGGTTTCTTTTTTAAATTCTAGAAATTGAATTATCTGATATAAAGCACTTGTATCCTCATCATTTAATGTAACTGTTTTCTTTTCTTCTCCCCACACATTTCCCATTGTAATTGTAAGCTTTGCACTATTTGGGTCAAGGACACTACTTGTGACCATTGATGGAACACCAATATATAAATCTTTATATCCAGGATTCCACTTACCTATAGAAGATAACTTATGACATTTTAATATTTCATAATCATCATATATATAAAAACTACTTCCACCATCTAAATATACAGAGCCAAAAATTGTTTTATCTTCTCTTGCGTCCTTATTAGCTTTTTCTAATATTTCTTCTACAGTTATTTTATCATTTATTAAAGCATCTCTTAGAGAGATTTTCTCCTCATTTATGATGATATCTACAGTTCCCTTGTAAGAGTATATATCATAATCATACTTATTGGTTTCATCTCTTCCTAATATAAGTGACTTATCAATACTCTCATCTTTATTAAATACAATCTTAAATCTTTCATTCTCTAGTTTCTTTACATCAGCATAATTACATATTGTAATTGTTTCGTCAGCTTCCTTTGATTTTAAATCTAATTGATAATATGTTGTTATATTAGATATCTTTTTTTGAATATCACTTTTAACCAATTCATATTTATTTGCATCATATTCTTTAGTTATAATCTTTTTATCTTCTTCCTTTGCATATCCATCTCTTCTATTGTCAACTTTTAAAATAAATTTATTATCTATATATTTTAGATTAGTAAGTATCGGCTGTTCTTCTTTTGTATACTCAATAATCATTATCTCGTCTGATATACCTCGGTTAACATTTTCTATAAAATTATTTAACTCTTTTATATGATAAACAATATTAGGAGGCATAACAATATAACATTTATCTTCTACCATATCAGCAAAATTGTAATCAAATGGCACATCTTCTATTGGTGTATATTTTTGATTATTTCCCACTTCATTTTTAATTACGTTTTTTGGATTTTGTGCTACTTTATAGCTTACTGCAAAAAATATTGAAGATGCTAACACAAGCATTCCTACAATAATTAAGATAATCTTAGTTTTCTTTTTCATAATTATAATTTCCTTTATTCTTCTTAATTTATACTCAAATTATATCAAAGCAGAAAATAAATTACAATAATATTTTTTCGTTAAATGTATTGACTGTTACAAACATTTGTTTTATAATATGGTTATTAAAATTAATGGAGGAAAACAATAAATGGTATCAAATAATATAATGTCTAAGTTACAAGATGTAATTAATAGGCTAGATTTTGACAGATATTTTGGTTGGTTTATACACAAATTTGAACTAATAGATAAATCAATGAAACTTAATAAGAAAAGAGACAATTATTTGCATTCAATCAGACCTCAAAGGGGTGATATATATTTAATTGAATTTGGTCAAAACATTGGAAGTGAATTAAGTAATACTCATTTGGGAATTGTTATTCAATCTTCTCTAAAAAATAGTGTATCTAATACTATTGTAGTAATTCCAATTTCAAGTTCTCCTAAATTATATGATACCCATGAAAAAATAACGGTGGATGATTTAAAAATTGGAAAACTAGATAAGCTACCTTCTAAGGCTAAAGCTGAGCAAATTACTTGTATTGATAAATCTAGATTAGTACATAAAGTTGGAGAATTAACAACTAGTTTTATGCAAAGATTAGAAAAACGAATTTTAAAGAATCTTGATATTAAATTAAAAGAGTAGGCTTAACCTACTCCAAATCAAACATATACTTTTAGTATATGCAAATACCACCTTACGTGGAAAATATTTATTGTGTTTTTATTATAACATATAAATATTTATATTGTCAAATATTTGACAATATTATTTTATGAATAAACATTTTAAATATTCACAGCTTTCTTTATAAATTAAATTTACTCAACATTTTTATTTCTTTTTATATTTACATTTATAAAAATAGTAGATAATATTGATAATACAAAAATAACTATAAATACCTTTTCTCCTATAAAACTGCTTAAAATCGCAAGTATAGCAAATACTATTACCTCTGTAAAGCACAAACTCATTTGTCCAACTGCTGATAATAAATCATTATCTTCTTTAGATTCCCTAATAATGTTTTGTATAGAAGTCTGTATTGAAGTTTCATAAACTTTCGAAACATTATCACTAAGAGTTTTATTTATAGAAATTATTAACTTGTCTTTTACAAATAAATAAACTAATGTTATACTTGCCTTTATTAGTGATACTAGATTATTCGATTTTTTTATATTTTTATCAGTATATTTTCCTATTAAAATAATTGTAACAACCTGAAATAACAATGACACTATAGTAACTACAGAAAAAGCTTTAAAATCTTGTAAAACAATATATAAATATAATGGTACAAATTGTCTTTCTATTATATGATTAGTTCTTAATGCATATATTATTTTGTATTTGCTCTTACTATGTATTAAATATTTAACGCTAGCTTTAAAAACGCTTGTCTTCTTTTCAGGTTTATAATCTATTTTTATGATTGCAAGATATTGTAATATGAAGAAAACAGTAAGTATGACAAATAAAACTGATGTATTATTGCTTATTACTCCCCAGGCTACTAAACAACTTGCTAAAACTGTTCCCAGTATCTTGCTTATACTATATAAGCTATTAAATCTTCCCCTATGTTCACTTTCAACATATCTGCTAGATAATGCATCAGAAGACGGATTAGATAAACCATTCAATCCCATTGCTATGACAAAAATTATAATGTTTGCATATAAATTCTTTGTGTTTAGCACTAGATATGTATATATAATGTTAAACATATTTGAAATTAAGATGCATTTTGCAATTCCTATCTTATTTGATATTGTTACAAATAATGGTGTTATGAATCCCATAATTAAAAATCTGATACCATATATAAGTAATATCAAATATATCGGAAGCCCTGCCTTATATAACATAACAGTTCCAAATGTTTCACTTAATGCATTTGCAAAATTGTAAAAAAATATGCTTAAGTACATATATTTGTATTCTTTTTTGTAAAAGTATTCTTTCATTTATTGCTCCTAAATTTCTCTTTTATTTCATTTAATAGTTTGCCCAAATATACTTTATATTAATTTATTTTCTTGGAAAAATATTTTATTATTTTTCAATTGTAATTTTTAGATTATATTTCTTAGCAATATCGAGTAACATATTCATACTGTATTTAGTTATTCCTGCCTCATAATCTTGTATTGTCCTAGTACTTCTATTTACTGATTTAGCAAAGTCATTTTGTGTCAGTTCAGTCCACTCTCTTATTATCCTAAAAATATCCTTAGGTTCATAATCATTTGCAACTAATTTCATCACATTACCTCCATAATATAACCACAGTTTTTCTTCTTGACAATTATATTATGCAAAGTTTATAATATGATTATAACGCACAGTTATACTGTGTATAGTCTTTTGAAAGGGGAATTACTATGCATAAAAATTATATGGATAAAAATTTAAAAGAATTACGAGAAGAAAAGAACTTGTCAATACAGGAATTATCTTTATTAGCTGGAATACCAGTATCTCACCTTTTAGAATTAGAAAATGGAGAATGTAAAGACCCTTATTTAGATGTTTTGTCTAAACTTATGAGTTCTCTTAAATGTAATTTTGAAGAACTATATTGTGCTATACAAAACTCATAAAAAGTAAAAAAAGACTAGTATCAACTAATCCTTTTATTTTGACTTTTACTGCGAATCCGAATTTAAAATATAAAAGTTCGTATATGTCTTGAATGGTTGGGGTACTGTGATTCGAACACAGGAATGTCGGAGTCAGAGTCAAAATATACCATTTCGTATATTATTCTGAATTATCCTATATCTTACTTGTATCAATGCATTCAGGTGTTTTTATCATACTAAATATTACTGTATCTTTCTGTATTTTACTATATTATTTGGACTAGTTTTGGACTAGTTTAATAATCTATAGTTATTATCATCAATTTATTTTAAAGTTCCTATCAGTTTATCTATATATTCAGACTCTTTATTTGTACCCTTATAATTATCTAAAAACTTTTCTTTTTCATTTATATATGAATTAAGTCCATCGTAATCTTTTATTTCTAAAAAATGTTTTGTATAGCTTATTATCTCTTTTACAATATCTAATTCAATCTTCATTTGTATCACCCTTGTAAATTATAGCAGATTTATATCAAGTGTGCAATATACAATGTGCACTATACTTAAATTTACTTTTTATCAAGTCTATAATATATAAAGTCCAATGTATATATTGAAGGGAGAAATATATGATTTATTTAGATCTAGCAAACATATTAAAAAAATGTGGAAAAACGAAATATTGGCTTGCAAATGCAACTGAAATAAGTTATCAATCTATTACAAATTTGACTCATAATGACTTGACTGGAATTAAATTTGATACATTAGATAAAATATGCGATGCTCTCGATGTTAAACCTGGAGATTTGATAAAGAAAAAATAAAATTATAAAGGGATAGTGTAAAAGCTATCCCCTCTCCTATATAATTTGTAGTCCAATTATATTATAACACACATTCAAAAGTTTGTATGTCGAAACTTGTCGAATATCATAAATTTTATGTATATTTTATAACTTTTATGTCTCAAAACCGTATTTTGAGCAAAAAAATAACACCCTCCCGAAATCGAGAGAGTGTTTTATATTTAAAATAGTATTGATATAGTCTTAATTCCTATTATTCCGTCTGCAACAAGTCCATTGTCTCTTTGGAATTGTTTTACTACATTTAAAGTATCATTTCCAAATATTCCATCTGCTCCGTCTTTTAAATAGTAATGCTTATGACTTATTAGTCTATCTTGACACCATCTAACAAGTTCGTTTCTCATACCTCTTTTTAAACAAACTTTTTTCATAGATGCATTAGTTTTTGAACCTTTTATTCCGTCTACTACTAAATTTCCTCTATATGTCGCATTAAAGGCTTTTTGATAGTTAGCGATATAGTTTGTTACTTGTGCATTAAGTTTAGATACATAATCTAAGCATATCCACCCTTTGTTAGTTTTGCCCCATTTATTATTTTCAGCTAAGATTGTTACTGTAGTATTTTTACTATAACAACCTACAATTCTGTAAGAAGTACTTGCTCCATTTCTTATATTTAGTCCGCTATTAGCTGTTATTTTAGCTTCATAATTAACATTTTTTACATTTGACGTGACTGTATTATTTATTACTGGTGTAGTTGTATTTTCTTTTATATCTATCCTATTATTTTTAAAGCAAAAATATCCTTTAGCATTTGCGTAATTTTTAAAATTATCTATTGAGACATATACTATGTTGCCTCGCAATTCAGCCTTGTTAATACGGCTTGAAACATCAAATTTACCAGCATATAAATAAGGATCATATACTTTAATGTAATCTCCTTCTAGTCCTACTAAAACTATGAAGTGACCACCATAAGTAAATAGTCCTTGATTACAACTTGCAATAATATAATGGTTATCTTTTAATTTTGTTATAGCCTCATCTAAATTATAGCATTCTGAATATCCAATATCGAATACATCTGCAGTCCACTTAAATGCTGACCAATATGTACCCGAATTTGCACTTCTGTAACCATATTGCATATATAAGTCTGCTATTGCATTTGGGGATATGTTACCTTTAATACTTGAGACTACCATAGCAGCAGCAGTTGGTCCGCAACCAGAGCTTGCAATAGTTTGTGATGTATCTCCTATGCTCGAATACATCTTATTTGCCCATCTACTATCAGTTTGACTGTAATATGTTAGCCCTACATAATCCCCTACTTTAACATTTGGAGCTTTGTCCGAGCCATTATATGCAACTTCTCCTTGTTCCTTAAAGCCCTCGGATTCTGTTTCCTGGTACTCTAAAACCTGTTCATCTTCTTCTGATAATTTTGGTATCTCTTTTGTAGAAATATTATCTTCTATAATATTCACTACTGTTTCGACGCCCTCTGATATTTCTTTTATATCATTGTCCGAATATTCAATTCCAAAAATTAAAGCCATAACTGATAGTATAACAGTTACAGCTAATACAATTATTTTTTTTTTCATAATTATTTACTCTCCTATAACATATTTATTCCAACCATCGTGTATGTACGAATTGCCGTGAAGGTCATTTCTGTAGTGGTCGTATACCTCACTGGCTCTTTTCTTTTGTATATCATCTTTGGGTATTCCATTTTTTGAATCTTCTATAAACTCTATTAAATAGTTCATACATTGATTTTTGTCTAACTTCTTAATGTCTACATTTATAATATCTAATTTGTCAACTATTGGCTCTAGAGCTTCTTTAATCTTTTTGTCAACCGCATTATCAACTGGCTTTTTAGCCTTTTGAATAAAAGTAGTTATTGCTAAAATTGCATTTAAAAATGTTGCTATTGATATTACAATAGCTAAAATTTTATCCATCTTTTGTCCTTTCTGCTATTTTAAATAGCTATATTATTAAATACTTTATTTATATCCTTACAATACGTACATTCTATATTTGCGGGTACTTCATCTGTGCAATAAATGTGTGTGCAATCATCGTATGTTTCAAAATTATCTTCAATGTCTTGCAATGCTGCTGTCTGTACCTCTGTGCAAGGTATTAGTTCTGGTTCTGCAAGTTGGTAATCTATATAAAATGGATTTCCATCTGCATACTTTTGTGCAAACCAATTTTTGTACTGTTCTGCTGTTGTAAATTCGTTTATTGCAATAGTAAAACCATTATTTGTAGAAGTTGGGTTGTTATCTGTATTATAGGAGATGCCTTCAAAGCCTCTCCAAGTATCATACGCAGTTACTTTGTTTAAGTGGTTACATATTATTCCATATAAGATTTTGTCGTTTGTCGGCAAAATTGGATTTGGTATATTATTATTAGAAGCTTTTATATAAATTCTTTTTCCGCCATTTTGTAAAGCAATTGTCTCTGTTCCCTTAAATATATATCTACCAATTAAATGCTCTTCGTAATATTTTCCACCCTTTTTTATAAAGTGGTCTTTTATATCTTCTATTGCTCTAAAAGGCTTTTGTATTGGCACTGTGTGTGTTTGTCCCTTATGCTCTACAATTGTCGTTGCATCTCCTTCTTCTAATTGCAAAGATACAATTTTATTATTAAATGTAGGAAGTTGTCCCTTGTTTGCTTGTAAATATACAATTATTTTAGTATAGCTCTCTTTCATTGTGATTGAACTACCCCATACTGAAGGATTACTTGAACCATTCTCACATATTTCAAACATAAATTTTTCACTATAATTTTTATCTTTTGAAGCTGTGTATTTTTTTCCAACTTTAAACATATTCAATGGTAGCGGTTTTGAATATAATACAAACTCTTTTGTTGCTGTACCATTTAAAAGAACATTATTTGTTCCCGCCAATGTCTTTAATTCAACTCCTGAATTTGTTTTATTATCAAACAGCTCCGAAAAAAACATATTTTTATTTGATACAACTATATTTATATTATTTTCACAACTTTTTATAGGCGATTCATATTCTAGAGATGGACTTGCTCCATATTGTTCATATTCTTCTACATCTTCTGCTATCATAATACCAAATTTAGCATTTGTAACAGTTGCTCCTTGATATACTGCTAGCCTTAATTTAGCATATGTAATATTTACTAAATTTGTAGTATTAAAATTCTTTCCGTCAGCCGCCATTGAGCTTTTTCCATTTTGCCAATTTGAATCGAAGACACCCGCTAAAATTTGTCCAGCTGCATTACCGCTAAATAAAAACATCTTTATTTTTTTATTAGTCCCATCTAAATTCAAATTAGATGTAATATCAAATAATGCATTCTCTGTTGCTGTTCCATTCGCAGTTACAGTTCCGTCTTCATTTATTGTAAAGGCAATCCCATTTATTGTTGTAGAATATCCTGCATTTAAAAAACTTAATATATTTAGTTTATTCTTTCCACTTCTTGATTGTTGTTCTGAATTTCCTCTAACCTCAAAACTTTTAAATTTTCCCTTTTTGCAATCATTAAGTGTTATATTTTCTCCTTCTACTGGTGTAGGGGTTTCGAGTTCTTGCATACATTGTATAGCCTTAGTTTTTATACCATTTACATAGTCTAAATTCATGCCGACATTAACTGATATCCAATTAGTTCCATTACAACTGTAGAATGTTTTATTTGCTTTGCAGTACCATACATCTCCTTTTATTTTAGGTTTAGCTTGTACATTGGCTAGTGTATCTACTTCTCCTTTAAAATCAAATGCTGTTGTTGTTGCTTGCAATTCGCCTATCGCATTATCTAACTTGTCCCAATTTTTGTTCATAGCTTTATCAATATCAAATATATCTGTATTAGTTGTTACATTATCGTGCTTATATAAATTTATATTAGGTGTTGTACTCATTTACTTTCTCCCTTCTCAAGAGCTTCTACTCTTGCAAGTAAGTCTTGTATCATCTTGTTATTATTCTTTATTTCTTTTCGTTGTTCTTCAATTATTGTCTGTTGTTCTTGTATTGCTTTGTAGGCTAAAGATGCCATAGAATACTGATTTATTGCTTTTCCATCGCCCGACAAAATTTCTTTTGAGCAGTTATAACCTTTGCCAATTACGGCTCCTAATGTCTTTTTAGTACCTTTTTTATCATTCTTGTAGTTAAAGGTATATATATCAGTGCTCATAACTTCTTTTAAAGCACTCTTTTTATATTCTTTAATATTTTTCTTAGTCTCAAGTAAAGAGGTATTATTAAACGCTGTTGCATTAACATATTCATAGACATCTAAGTATTTTTGTATAGTTGCATTTTCCTTAACTTGTAAATATTTACATAATGCTCCTCCATCAGCAGATAAACATATATCATTCCCGACATAAAAAACTTTAAGTCCATTCTGAGAACGAAAATGAATATCATCAAGTATATCAATAGCACCATTTTCTTGTCCATCCCATACAGAATTTGCAGGGTAAATATTTAATAGTACTTTATTTGATTGAGTGTCTATAAATTGAATGTTATCAAATATATCTCCTACAATTTTGATGTTTCCTGATATTATTCCAGTATTAAGTCCTTCTAACAGTAAATCACAAGCATTTAGTACCAATTGCCCATTACATGACCCCGAGGTTTTAGCTCCCATTGTAAAGTTTTTAATGAATAAAATTGGGTAAAATTTATTATCGCTTTTTGTTTTTATTCCCCAGGCCATACCATCGTTTATTGTTTTATTATATTCTCCATCAACTGCAAAACTTATGTAATTCTTGTTGTCATATTTTTGTACACCCATTTCTCCAAATATTGTTTTTCCATCGCTTTGAAAGAAATGTTGACCTAATTTGTCCAATGACATCATTACTTTTTTATTTTCATCTAATATTGCAAAACTTGCATTTTTATTTATTATCATTAGTTGTATAAACTCTGATATTGTATTCCATGCCGTTTTTACAGCCTCTGCATTTTGTTCTACATATGTTCCAAAATTTCCTATTGATACTGTTTGTTTTATTGCCTCTTTTGTTTGTTCTATCTCAGAAAAGGCGTCATTTGTATTGGTTGCCAAGATTGCATCAGTATAGGTTGTTTGATTGTCTGTCCAAGTAACTGCTGTTCTTACCCATATGTATTTTCCTTTTTCCCATTTAGTTTGGGCAGTTGACCAGCTTCCACCTTCAAGCTTAGATATAGAGGTAGATAAATAATATTGCTCTACAAGTTTTTTTACACCTATACCAGTATCACCTTTTGCTCCATCTGTACCATTTTGTCCCCTCGAACCACTAATACAAATTGGTGTGCTCTCAGATGTGCTTTTATCTGCATAGGTAGTTTTTGTTTTCTGCCACATGTGTTTTCCTTCTTGCCAAGCAGGTGCAACTTTGTGCCAACCTGTAGTAGGGGCTGTAGTAGTTGTAGATCCTAATGCATAATATATTTCTACTGTTGTTACTGCTTTTTTCTCTACATAGCTTACAGTATCTTTAAACCCTTTTATCGTTTGCTCGTGATTTGCTACTTTTTCTGATGTTTTCGTTTGTTCTTCAATTACATCCTGGATTATTCTTTCATGTTTTTTTGCTAATCTTTCTACTCTTAATGATTTCTTTTCTTCTTTTGAAGATACCTTGTATTGTGTATTTGATTCCTCAGGAATATTAACTTCCATTTGTCCAGAAATACCAGTATTGATTGTTATTCGTGCTTTAAGATAAATGCTCTTATATCCTGCTCCTTCTCTGTCTTTTGCAGTTATGATATCACATGGTTCTAGCCACATAAGACCTAAATTTGAAGATTCTAAAGCATAATACTCAAGTCCTTTTATTTGGTTAAACATTTCATCAATAACTTCATTTCTTTTGTCATCCAATATCTCGTTTTCATCAAATCTTAATTCATGCCTTTTGTTAGCGCTTATACTATTTTGATCACATGACTCTATATTATCTTCAACGGCTCCTCTACCTAAAACAAAAGCGTTTAAAGGTCCAAACTTTTCATTTACTACTAGATTAGATAAATAACTTGTATCAAGTGTTTGTACACTGTTATTCCCTATTTTGCACATATATAGCTTATTGTCTTTTATAAATGGCGTTGTCAGTGTAGCTTGCGCAATTTTGTCTAGTACATCACGATATGTTATCTCCTGGGCAGTAAAAAAGTCCTCAGTTATGATTAGATTAGAATTATAAAAAGTAGAACTGTAAAGCTCTACTTCTCTAATTTCGCACATCCTTTTTAGCAATTGAACTATAGTACAAGGATAAATCATTTTTAATTCGCTTTGTTTAAAAGGAACCATAAAGTTAAGCATCTTGTCATATCCTGTTACTGTTATTTCTTCTTTATTCTTATCATCTTCTACATCTTTAATATAAAAGTCTCCCATATCTACATATTCGTAGTCTTTACTTACAAATAATCCATACTTAAAATTAACATTTTTATCTTTTATTTTGCTTGCGTTTTTTACTGTTAATTCTATTTGTTGCATAATAGACTTAAAAAGTTGGCCCTCAAAGCTATATATTACTTCTTTTGCTATTACCTGCTCTCTAGCTCTTAATCTGCTAATAGGTATTGCATTGAACATTTTTACGGGCATAAAGTGTATTTCTTGTACTGTTAGTTCACCATTGTCTATTGTTATTTTAACATCCTGCTGTTTTACCTTTTTCGATATCAGCTTAAAATCATTAGTTACATTCTTCATGATAGTTGCGGCCTCCTATCTATAGCGGTCAGTACAACAGTAAATCCCCCCCAAGCATCTCCACAAGGCAGAGGTTCAGATTTTACAGCTTGGCCATTATAAAAATCCTCTGTAAATAAATCTCCTTGCTTATATCCATCCATATCCTTTTCTAATGCAAATTGCACATTGTCTAAAAAAGGATGTTCTAATAACTGTTTTATAAGATTAAAATCACTATCACTTACTATTCCAAATTTAATTTCGAGAGTTGTAAAATACCCAATAAATGTACCGCTAAAATGTCCATCCATTGTATTTCTACCCGCACCATCGCCAAATTGAGGCTCTGGTCCAGGAATAATACTAACTATTCCTGGAACTCTTGTATTATTTACTATCAATTTTGGTTCATACATAATTAGCCTCCATTCGTTGCAAATTTTCTTTTATTTTTTATTTTCTCAAGTCTTTTATTTAACTCGTAGCTGTCTATATATAAATTAAAGTCTAAATCTAAATTGCGTAATAGATCTAATATATTTTGTAGTAGTTCTATTACTTTTGCGTTATTTCCTAGTCCCATTTCTTCATTTGCCTTCTTATATAAAGACATCAATTTATCTTCAGGAGCTACAACTTCACCTTGGTGTCTATTATCACCAATCATTGCAAGCTGTGGTGTATTTGCTTTTACATATCCACCTTCTGCAAGTCTTGGAAGATTTAGTCTTCCTATTTTTCCTATGTTAACACCAGGAATCAAATTTATAAGACTTATTCCTCCATTTATTAAGTTAATAGCGGTGTTAATTGTTCCTTCAATTAAACTTATAACACCATTAATTCCAGATTTTACAGCATTTGATATGGCATTACCTATACTTGTTCCTAAATTTGAAAAAGTGTTTTTAATGCCTCCCCAAATATTAGAGAAGAAGTTTCCAATATTACTAAATACTCTTGTTATTCCGTTATATGCTTGCTGAAATATATTTGAAAACCAGTTTCCAACACCTGAAAAAATATTTTTGATTCCATTCCAAGCATTAGATGCTACATTTTTTATATTTTCCCACATGTTACTAAAGAAATTTTTAATAGGTTCTATAATTTTATTTTTAAACCATTCACTAGCAACATTCCAAGCATTCTTTATACCTTCCCAACATTTTTTTCCTGCCTCTTTTACGGCGTCCCAGTTTTTTACTAAAGCAACTATTATACCTATTAGGGCTCCAATTGCTACTACAACTAGAGTTATTGGAGATGTTAACACCGCAAGAGCTGTATTAAATAACCATGTTGCAGCTGTTGCAGCTGTTGTTGCTACGGTTCCTGCTATCGTTGCTGCAGTATCTGCAACTTTTAGTGCTGTAGTTGCAACCCATTGTGCTGCTTGTTTTACAAGTGCTGCAGTTCCAGAAGCTATGCTTACAATAAAATCTTTTGCATACATAAGTGTTAATGCAATAGTTTCTATTTTATCCTTTAGTTTTGCTCCCATACAGCCCAAAACAGCAGTTGTTATACCTTTTAAGGCTCCAATTACACCTCCAGATTGTGCAATAAAAGACATAAGTTCAATAGTCTTCCATGCACCAAAAAAACCTATTAGCGCTATTTCCATATTAGTTACAATTTGCTTGTTATTAGACATCCAATCACCGATTTTAGAAAGTATGTCTGCTAGTGTATTTAATGTATTAACAATTACGCCCCCAGTCCAAGAAGCAATTGGTTGTAAAAAATTGTTCCAAAACCACCCAAATATAGGCTTAAAGGCATCTATAAGAGGATTTAATACTTTTAGTGCTCCCGCAATAAGATTTAAAAATCCTGGTACTGCATCTTGAATAGTCCATTTTGCTATAGGAACTAAAACATTATCATACATCCATTTTAGTCCATCTCTTATATTTGATATCAAAGGTTCTGCTGCTTCTTTTACCTTTTTAAATGAATTTATTAAAGGTTCAAAATTAATGCCTTTAAATATGCTTCCAATATCTGAAGCTTGCTCTTTTAATTTACTTGATATATCTAACTTTTCAAAATCAGTTCCTGATAACCCACCTGCACCCGCTCCGCTACCACTGTTTGAATCACTATCATTACTTTTTAATATTTGAGCAGTGTCAAAGCCAGCTAAAGCTTTCATATCTTTTGCGGATTTTTTTGCACTTTCTCCAATTCCACCAACTGCATCACTTGCATTTGTAGCATCAGCTATTAAATCTGATACTGGGCTAGAGCTACTATCTCCTCCTGCCTTGCCAAATATCATTTCATTAAAAGACTTAAATGCATCTGCTAGCACTTGCAATTTACCTAAAACCCAGTTTATGCCCTTTACAATTGGCGTAAATACATTTATGAATCCTTGGCCTAAAGTTGCCTTTAATTCATTAAATCTTAAGCTTAATACTCTTGTTTGGTTTGCCCATCCGTCGCTAGTTCTCGCAAAATCACCTTGTGCTAGACTCAATTTATCTAATACAAACCTATATCTAAGTGCAGTCTTTTCTTGTTCAGTCATTTTTGCAGTAGTTTTTCCAAAACCATTAGACATTGCATATTGATCCAATGCTGTTTGGGTCATTACAATTCCTAAGTCCTTCAATGTTTCGGTTTCACCTGTAAATACTGATTTTAGTTTTGTGTATGCTGCATCAGAGTTTAAGTTGTAAAATGATGCTACATCTCCTACTAAACCAGTTAAAGTTTCTGACATTTCTAGTGCTTCTTTATTTGAAAAGTTGAACGCTTTTGCCATTGCTCCAAAAGTACCAACATATTTTTTAGTAACTGTTTGTCCTAATCCAAATTGATCTATTGCATTTTGAGCAAAGTTATTCACTTCACTATTAAGACTACCGAAAGTAACATCCACAACATTTTGTACTTCAGTTAGGTCAGAGCCTAAGTTTATGCACTCTTTTCCAAAATCAATTATAGCTTTTACAGAAAAGGCGGCAATTGCTGCTTTGCCTATTTTCTTTAATGAGTTTTCTATTCCTGATTTTTCTACTATTTTAGCTGAATCTTTAATTCCTTTATTAAATGGATTTGAATGAAGTAATAAATCAAAATCTATTGTTCCAACATTTGTACTCACAATACCTACCTCCTTCCTTTATCAAGGTAAAAGTAGGTATTGGCTAACTACTTAACTATAACAGTTGTGTTGCTCACTCTATCTTTTTCATCTATATTAACTTTAATTATTTTCTTACACCTTATACATTTAATTTCGCCCTTACAATGTTCAGCTTTTAATAAAAGTTGTGCGCATTTAGGGCATCTTATATCTATCATCATTTATTATCACCCGCCAATTCTTTAAAAGTTGTTTGAAATTCGGCAATAATTTTATTATATTCATCTTTGTCAATTTTCTCTGCGATTTTTCTTCTGTATTTCCATCTAATGTCCTTTTGTTCTTGTGTAAAATTTTTCAAAATTTCTTCGTCTTCTTCACTTCTGATTTGAACAATATTTCCGAAGTGGTGTATCAGGCATTAAGCCTGATATTAGATTACACAATTCAGCATAATCCATATTATCAATATCTTTTCTTATTCTTAAATTGTATTGTTTTGCAAGACTAGCTTCTATAAGTGGCCAGTCCTCATCTAAGTCGTACCACAATTCCGTATCATCATTTGTTGCGAAATCGTTTCTCCATTTCTTCATACGATAATTCATTTACTTGGGCTGCAGCTGCAATTATAATTATCTCTAACTCTTTTACAGTTAGATTCATAGCTTCTATATCGCGTACTGCTTTTTCTCCAAGTAGTGATTCTACTGCTTTTAAAACTTCTCCATCTTTAAAATTATCCTGTGCTTTTAGCATGTTAATTGCTCCACAGTTTACTTCATATGTTTTGCCCTCTGCTATAGTAATCTCTTGTTTTTCATGACCTAATCTTGAACTAATATCTAAATTTGCCATTATAAAATCCTCCTAAATTAAATTTGAAGGGACTTAAAGCCCCTTCTATAGTTGTTATTTTGATTGTGAAGATGCTTTAGCTGCTGCTGGTTGTGCTGTTGCTTCTTCATATGTTGGTTTTCCGGTTTGACATTACATCAAATTCAAGCGGAATAACCTCCGTAGATTTTCCAGCGCCCCAGTTAGTTACATTGTATACAGCATCTTCTAAAATAAGCTTGTCCCCATTTGGGAATGTCCATCGGAAACATCCTTCAGCATCTCTGCCATTTAACAAAGCTTTACCTGCAACATAATCGTTTCCAGTATCTCCAAAATTCCTTTTACCTGCTACGGAAATTGTAACAGATTTTGCAGTCATTAAGCGTCTAACCCATCCTTTATGGTCTACCGGGTTCCATTCTTCTACACCATTATCTAGTTTTATGCTAAATGTTTCCATGTCAGCGATTTCAGTTAATGCATCCTTTGTAGCACCTACTTGGAATTGGTTTTCATATACTGGATATACCCCTGTTTTAGTTGACATTTTTACTGTCCTCCTTTTCTATATAATAAATTTAGCTCTATTGATAATTTATAAATGCCGTTTTCATCAGGACCTAAATCGATTGGTCCATTATAAAAACATTCAATATTGCACCTATAATCATCAATGAAAAAAGAACTACAATCAAGTAGCTCATATATTTTGTTGGCCATACCTTCGGCCGTATTATAATTTTTTGTCCATCTAAGCAGTAAAGTAACTGGTAATCTTCCATAACTTTTTAACCTTTTGTATTTAGAATTATCTTCTAATTGTCTTCTATTAGTATAAATGGCTATTGCTTTTTCCTGGTTTTGATCCATTTGTCCAATATACCATTTAGGGCATTCTATAATAACACTCTTTAGATAATCTTTTATTTTTGTTGTACTTATTCTATCTATCACTGTTTTACCCTCCCTTGTATTGCTCTTTTGAAGTACTTTAATGGTAAATCTTTTTTGCTACCACTTATATAATCTTCAAACCAATACTGTTTGGCATTAGAATTATGTTCTTGACATATATGTATCTCAGGATCAAAATACACTTTTCTTGAATATATGGTATCTACGACTATTCTTGCAATACCCTTTATTATTCTTTTATCATCAACAAAGGTACTATCATTTTGCATAGTTCCTGTATCAAAAGGCATTGTTTGACTTTTAATTAAGTCAGTCTTTATTGCCTCAGCTGTATCAGCTAACGCTAATTTTGCTTCTTCGTTTATCATTCTAATGTTTTTAGCATTAAAAGTTATTTTCATATTACATCAGCTCCAATACTGTCATATAGACGGATCCGTCTGGATTTCTAGGTCTACTTGCTTGATAAATTTCGCATTTTATCGCTTCAATCGTAATTTCTCCTCCACTTATTTTCTTAAGGTTTGGAGCAATATCACCGAGCAAAATTGCCTTTCCAAGCAATATAACCTTTTTTCCATCTGAATCAATTACAGTCTTTATTTTTTCAATAAATCTACACTTTTTATTTTCTAAGGATATAAATTCTAAGGGCTCACCTTCTTCAGATAAGCCCTCTTGATATAACTTAATATTACACTCATTCTTTAATAACTTTTCTAAGTGCCTTGGATTCAACTTTTTTATCATATTATTCTATTTGTTAGTCCTGTTTGTTTAAGATAAAAGAAGGCTACTTTTGATATTTCAAGTTCTTCATATATCTTCTGATTTTCCTTTTTATTTATAGTCAAATCTCCTCCTATACTAAAACTTGAAACCTCATCGTCGTCATATATGCCTTCTTCTTTTATAAAATCAGCTTGTACACATGTAGCTTTAGTTATTAAGTCCTGTTGTTTTTCAGTTAAATTATTATATCCTCTTTTTTCGATTCGAGTAAGTGTAGCTCGATTGATATCAATTGAAGCAAGTTCTAAGTATTTTTCAAGTTCTTTGCCTTTTATGTTGCCTGATCCATACTTAGTGTAATCTGCTTCTTTAGCATAAGGTTCCATTATCGTAACCTCCTATTTCTTTGCTTTCTTTATTCCCTCTTGTAATTTTACTATTTCTGCTTTTAGATTTTCATTATCTGCTAATATAGTAGATTTAGAATTTGCTAATTCTTCATTAGTAGCTTCTAGCTCTTCATTTTTAGCTTTTAAATCCTTTATTTCCTCTTGTAATGTTTTTATTTCATTATCATCAGTTTTTTTAGCTTCTAATTTTCTATATTTTTCTTGTAAATCCTTATACTTTTCATATGATACCGATTTATGCTCTCCATCAGCAACTTTTTTTCCATTTTCATCTAGGATATCAAATCCATTTTTAATGTAATAGTTTTTTTCAGCATCAGTTATTGTATATTCGACATTTCCTTTAACAGCAACCATTGTTTTTTACCTCCTATTCATTTCCTGATGAATTTGTTACTTGTGTTGATTTTGCAGTCTTATTAATCATAATACCGTCTACTCTTGTATCAACTACAAATAAGTCCCAATATTTTCTTAATTGGAATAAGAATCCATCGCCTTGTGTATGTGTTCCTGGCGCCCATAATTTTATGTATGAATGTTTATCGCATGCTAATACTGATTTTGGATGTACTAATATCATATTTAATTGTTCTGCGGATGCACCTGGTACACATCCATCAGTAAAGTTATAAGCTGTCTTCATTCTTGAACTTGGTAATTTCTTAATTTTTACATCATCAAGACTTCTTACAGCTCTCATAAAGCCGTTTCCATTTCCTGCATTTAAGCTAAATACTCTTTTTACATCTTCAGCATTTTTCAATAATTTTTCAACTGCTGGTGTTGCATATAGTATTCTTCCCTCTTCAGGAACTTCAGCTTCGTCCATTGCTTCCATATAGTCGTCGTATTTGCTAAGTATATTTTTTACTGTTAATTCAGTTGTGTCGGCTGTCTTTCCTAATCCAGTATAATCGCTATATAGTTTAGATATTCTATAACAATCTTCCTCTGGAATAGCATGTTCCTCTTCAAATGTATTTGTAATATTTGCTGCAGCAACTGCTAAATTAGATTCATCAACATCTTCAGTATCAACAAAGAACTCTACATCTCTGTCATGTGATAATGTTTTTGTCATATAATCGTTCTTTATATTTTGACGATTAAATCCACCATTTCTAGTATGGTCTTTAAATCCACCTAGTTCTAAATATGGTATTTTTACAGTTTTAGCGTTAACAAATGTAATTTTCTCAGTTGTTAAATCTGCTGTTAAACTTTCTCTTTTGTATTTTTGTTTTAGATCTCTTTCAAATCTTGTTGCATAGTTAATTGTGTTAGCCATAATTCATCACTCTCCTTTTTAAAATTCGTGAAAATGTGAATTACATAAAATTTATCTCCTATTGTTTGTTTCCAAAAATATCAGATATAAGATCTTCATTTGAATCAGTGTAGGCTTGTTTACCTGCTCCAAACTTAAAACCCTTATCAGTACTTTCAGTTGTTTGTGAGTTTTTAAACTCTGGAAATTCAGAAAGAATACTTTCTACTTCTTCTTTTAGTTTTACTTCATCTAATTGCCCATTAACAATAACTTTGTTTGTATCAACTAACCTTGCTGCCCTTCTGGCTTTACTTGAGTCAGCTCCTGCTTCTATCATTGATAATGCAATATCAGCTGAATAATTTGGCGTTGCTACACTATTTTCTGTCACATTTGTATTGTCTTGAGCATTCTTATTAGTATCATTATTTTGATTTGAGTTTTCTTCCTCATCCGATTTCGATTGAAAATCTACTTCTGCCTTTTTTGCTCCTTTTGCAACCATCCTATCAATAAAGCCGTTTAATTCTTCCTGATTCTTAAAAGTAATTGAACCATCAGTATTCTTTTTAGCAACTGTATTAGTCTTTTTACCTTTATCGCCCTCATTTTTTATTTCAGACTTATTTCCAAAAGCATTTGCGACTTCATCATCGCCTTTGTCATCATTATCCTTTGCATCGTTGTCTTTTTGTTCTCCATTATTTGTGTCTTTTAAGTCATCTTTGTTTTCAGAGTTATCTGCTGCTTTTGTATCGTCTGCAGAAGTTTGAGTATCTCCACTTTTTTCTAGTTCTTCATCGTCCATAATAGAACCTCCCCCGTTTAAGGTCCGTCGACCATAAATTCATCCTTGATAGCAGTTTATGTGCTCTTACACATGTTTTGGAGCATAAAAAATTAGAGCTTATTTAGCTCTATACTTGCATATCTTATATTTTTTTGAATAAACTATTGATTATTAACTTATTTTATTGTATAATTAAGTTAATAAAGAAACTATTTGTGACCCCCAAAAAAATATATTTATTATATTCTGGGTTGCAAATAGTTTCTTATTTTCTTATAAATATTTTTAGTATTTTATCATCTTTTATTAAAATTATTCTTTTTATCCATTCTGTATGCCTTGACTTATATATGTTTTTTATTTGATTTTCCGCCTCAACTTGTGTCATTCCATTTATACTTATATCTATTATGAAATTATCTGCTTGAAGTTTTTGTTTATGTAAGGCATTATATATAGTATTTTTATTATTTTCTTTAAGAGTTTTTAAGTCAAATCTCTCATTATTTATAATATAATCTGGTGTTTTTATTCCTTGTGGATAACTTATTCTTGGAATTATATTTACTTTTCCACCAAATATAAGTCCCATTAAATTAGCTACCTCAATTTCTCTTTCTGACGGCTCTAATTTAACATGCTTTCCATCTACGGTATATCTAGTTCCATTATCGTCAATAAAGTACTTTTGTTTCTTTATTTGATAGCTATTATCGGTATTATATCTATCCGTTATATCAATATAATTCAATTCTTTATCTCCATTTGTATTATCTTGATTTATTTTAACACCATTTATCTGATTTTGCAATTCATTTGCTTTATTTTGGTACATTTCAACATTTTCGGGTAGTAAACTTCCTGCTGCTAATCTTTCATATTGTTTTTTTCTTTGTTGTAAATACTGTGTATATCTATCATCTTCATCATAATTATGTTTTGCATTTGTTACCTCTTCTGGCTCTTCATTTATGTCCTCAAAATATGTACTAGATCCATGTCTACATCTAGGATGAAATAAACCTCCTGCAATAGCTGTGCTTAGTAATGGGTATTCTCCATCCTCTGCTTTTCCTCCTGACCATACATCATCTATATATACTCGCCCTTGCCAAGGACCACATTTATCACAACTTGTAGTATGCTTCGATATATAGACTAATGAAATTCCAAGTTTTTTACGCATTTCGCCTTCACCCATTAGGTTAGCTCTTTTATTTGATGTTCTTATTGCCATGTCACAATAGTCTGCTATATTATGTCTCGAGCCATTACTATATTCAATGCAATTAAATCCTCTTGCTAAGAAGTCCTTACTTGCCATATCTATAGCTTGTTTTACGGTTCCTGCTCCTGTATTTGCGAATACTTGAGCTTTATATATAATTTGTCTATACTGGTCATTTGCCATTCTCAAAGTTGCATATTTTACATCTTTCATATCTGATTTTGTACTTTTTATGAGACTGTTAAGTTTTCTATGATTTAGTCCAAAAAAAGATCCACCTAGCTCTGCATCTTCTTTTCTTATAAATCCTGCTCCTATTGCCTTTTTGTTAGTTTTGCTTGCACCTTCTCTAAATTGTTTTTTCATATGCTTATAAATATATGGCTCTAAATCTTTTGTTTTATCACTAAATAGACTTTTATTAGCTTTTTTATAATCCTCAAATTGTTTTAGTTTTAGTGCTTGCCATTGCCCGCCATTTAAAATTTCTAGCATCTTCATCCTGTTGATGTGACCAGAGAGTTCTCTTCATACTTTTTATTAGTTCTAACTCTATATCCTCAAATATTTTCTTAATATCGTAATCATTATCCATTTAATCACCATCCTAATACAGATGGTTCTTCTTTTTGCAATATTCCTTGTTCTTCCTTAAGCCTTTTTACCTCTTCAGCCTTTTCCTCTTTTGTTAGGCTATCTCCATACATTTCTTCGACTGTTCTTTCTATACTCATAACAGCTTGTCCTGGTCTTGCCTTTGAAACTGTTTCAACTACCGCTTCAAACGACGGAGAACTGTATTCTCCAAAGTCTGTAGTTGCCTCATATTCTCCAGGTATTTTATTTTGTGCTTTATCATATACTTTTAAGCATGTTATAGCTAATGTAGGTAATACTTTTTCTAGTACTCGTATTATCTTATTTCTTGTATAAAGCGTTACTTTTTCTTTCTCTCTTTGGGCATCAGCATTATCTAGTTTTTTTACATCTATGCCTAATGTCGAAGGACTGATAAGCCCTTGTAAGCATAAATCTAACGCAGTTATATAACTTTGTAGCATCTTTTCATAATCAAATTGACCTGATTCCCTTATAACTTTTGAACCCTCATTCTCAGATGCAGCACTTCCTATTTGAACAAATCTATTGTCCCATGTATTAGGCTTCAGGATATTTCCTTTTTTATCCGTAGGCAATAAGTCTTCTGGTATGTATGTATTAGTTTTATTGTCTCTTATTGCTTCAATCCATTGTGACCAAACCTCGTCAAAACTATCAAAGTCATCTATCTTTTTCTCTAATATTGACTGCCCTCTTCCTTTAAATTTCTTTGATTTATTAAACATAATTGGTACGGCCATAATAAAGTTGTTTTGACTAATTTCTTGTAACTCTTTTAGTTCAGGTACCTCATCTAATTCAGCAATATCTTTTTCATTCTTTAGAAGCCTATATTTTATGCCTTCTTTGCTATAGCACTCTTTAAGTAAATATTTAGTATTTCCTTTGTAGTAATAGGTCTTAAATATTATTTTATCTAATCTACCCATTTTATAGTCAAAATCAACATCCATTCCACTATAAAACTGTATTATCGGATATTTGCTTATAGAAGTATCATAACTTATTTTAAATGCACCATCGCCTTCAACAAGTACATCTATTATTGCTTGTTTTATAATTTCCTTAAAATCATTATCTTTTTGGATTTCCTCCCAAATTTCTTCAGCTTTTACATTATTAGTAATTTCTATCTTATTTAAGGCATCCACTACTATATCAGCAAGCATATCTATTATCAGTGCAGGAAGTCCCGTATGTATTTTTCTAAAATTTATACCTGTTGTTGCTAAAGCAGCCCAAAATTTAGAGTTTCCAACCTGGTCATCTATCTGCGTATAATACTGATGCAGTTCTGCTGGGTCTCCTCTATACCAAAGCAAATTTCTGAAACAAGTACCTTTGAAACTATTCACTTCCTGAATTACAATGCTTTCTCCAATAGATGGCTGTATCTCAAGCCAATCTTGAACTGCTTGCTTTATTCGTGCACCTAATCCCATTGTACTATCCTCCTTCTTCAATGTCTGCGTTTTTTATTAAAGTTCTTATTACTTCCCAATTGCCTATATCTGCTCTATATGGCATCCATGCATATTGTCCACCTTGTATAGAGTGGTCATTTGCATCTTCTAACTTGCCATCTTCATCGAATCCATACACATTCATTTCGCCAATATAGTCTTTGCAAGTTTCTACAACTAAAAAATCGCCCGAATGTAGCCACGCTTCTTGTAGCTGCACTCTAGTGTTATTCGTCATCCTTTTCCATGCTAGCTTAAAATCATACACTAAGCCATTCAATCTTTTTGATTTTTGTGCTTCTGCTATTGTTCCTGCATCCGCACTATCAATAAAAGTAGTTCTAACAAAGCCCCACTCTTCTTTGCATTCTTCCAAAAAATCTATAAGTTTTGGAATTACATCAGATGGTGCAAATGGAACTGTCCTATCTTTGTTATTCATTGACCTTGTTTTTAGTATTATACATTTTCTATCAGTTGTAATACCTACTAAAACAAATGTCAATTTATCGTGAGTCTTTTTAGAGTATGATGTATCGACCCCACATATAAGCTTTTTAAATTTATATTTTTTAGCCTCAAATATTGAAATTATGTTATCTTTTGTATAATTAAAAGCTAAACCTGTTGCTTTTCCTCTAAGTCCTAAAATTTTATTTTTATAAATCTTAGTTCCTGGTGCTAATGCATTTATTTTATCTTGCTTTGCTTCTTCAGTAAGTCCTTCATTATCATCAAAAGTAAAATACCAATGCACCCATCCATCAACAACAGGTTCATTTAACTGGTCTAATAACTCTTGAGGATACCTATATCTATATTTTTCTAGTGGTCTACTTCTATTCAGGTATTCCTCATATACAGGCAAATTAGGGTCATCTGGGTTAGAAGATGTAAGCTCATACTCGCATCTATGTGCAGATTCTCGTATGAATTCCATGTCTCCTATGTTTATCTCGTCTATATACAAGCAACCCAGTTGACCACCAAGTGCCTTTTCCCACCTTCTTTTATCACCGTAGCCACAAACATAAATTATCTTAATCCCATTTGGCGTATTGTATTTTATGTGTGGCAATTTGATATTTGCGTCACCTTTTCCTTTATAATCTACTAAAGGACCAAATACATCAACAATTCCTCTTTCTGCATTTATTATATTTTTTTCAGCTGTGCCGAATATCTGCAGCTGCTATCATGTGAAACTTCTTTTTACTCTCAGCTACTCTAAGCATAAACTTTACGGCCCCAACTGTGGTTTTTCCTGCTGCTGTTGTACCTTCAAGAAATTCTTTTTTCGCTCTACATTCTAAGAAGTCCAAATATATTGCTGATAAAGGCATCGTCCTTTGTTCTTGACTAGTTTCCTGCACTTGCACCACCACCAAGCTGACCTAAAATGTCTTTTAACAAATCTGTATTTGCATTTAGTGTATTATCAGTTTTATCTACATATATTCCTAATGTTTTTCCTAGCAGTTCAAGAGCCTTATTTGCTCCTGTACTGTCAAATGTGTATTCTCCTGTCTCTCTCATTTGTCCTGTTGCTTTGTCAAATTCTAAAACTGGTTTATGCTGCAATGACCTTTCAACTACTTCTTTTAAATTCATAATACAGTACTCTTGATTTACATGCGTTTTCTCCTGAAGTTCTAACTGTCTTTGAGTAATATAGTCATGCACATATTTTTGTTTTAGCAATTTGCATCCATTTTGCTGAGCTGTAGCAATTGATGCTTTGGGGTATGTGTCTGCATATGCTTGTGTTGCATTGCATCCATTTGCTAAATAATAATCGGCAAATTTCTGCTGATTAACTGTTAAGTTGTTTTGATTTTTCGTAACCAATTATTATCACCTCCACAAAAATAAAAAGCCATAACTAGAATTGACTTTGACATACCCACAGGAAATTTATTATGGAATTATATGCACCTATCTAGTATCGTGCTGTTGGATGCGTGAGTCAGGCTCGAACTGACATACTTTAGCTTATGAGGCTAATGAGCTTCCATTGCTCGTCATCACGCAATATAAAAAAACCCGCTTGCCATCAACGGGTTTCAACAAAGGAGAAAAAATTTTATGTCTTTCAACATTTACATTTTTTCACAATATCATTATATCATCTTAAAAACGCACAAAACGCACAATTATAAAATTTTTTCAAAAAATCTATCATGCTTCATTCTAGCTGCACTTTCTGATTTATATTCCATCATGTGCATAATCTTTATCCAACTACATCCATCCTCATATCGATATCTAATTATGAGCCTTAAATCTGTATCTTCTATTGACTCAATAAAGTCTTCTATTTCCGCTTGCTTTACAACCAGTTGTGCTTTAAACAGGTACAATTTCGTTCTATATTCTGATATTTTCTTTTGTTGCTTTACATCTATTCCTGTTATTGATCCAATCTTTTTTCTTTTGCCCATAAATCCTATTTGGACTGAGTCTGATGTTATTGGATTTTTTTGCTCTAATTTTTTTATTTTATCTTCCAGGTATGTAATCTCTTTTTTTAGTTTACTATATTGCTCTAACTCTTCTTTAGTCATTTAAGTATCCTCCTTATAATTTAATTATTACGAATACCCCTACAATTATTGCTATGACTTCAAGTACATATAATATCTCTAAACTAACTTTTTCATTATCTTCTAGTTTGATAAATCTATCAAACATAAAGACCATTAATAAAAATATAATTATTAACTTAAGTGCTATCACTTTTTATTCTCCTCCTTCCTTTTCACGCGTGGAGAACTTGGTATTATTTAGCTCTCCACTTTCTTCAATCTCATCACAACTTTTGATAAATTCCTTACTGCTGTAGCACTCTTTATAATGCTTTTGATTTACAAAATGTAATTTACATTTCTGACATTTCTCATTTATACAAATCATTTGTTTAATTCCTTTACCTTTTTTATTCTTGCTTTTAAGCTAGCAAGTAAAGCTTCTTGGTTATTATTTTTATTTTCTAGTGCATTCAGTACATCAATGTCTCTGCACTCATCAATTACTAGGTTGTGTATAAATACTGTATTCTTTTGTCCTTGTCTATATAATCTTGCATTTGCTTGTTGATATAGTTCTAAGCTGTAATTTAATCCAAACCAAACTATATGACTTCCACCGTCTTGTAAATTAAGACCATATGCTGCACTTGCTGGATGTGCTAGTAATATATCTAGTTCTTTATTATTCCATTTTGCTATATCTTGGCTATCTTTTAATATTCCATATCTTAGTTTTAATTTTTTTAGTTCTTTTTCGATTCTTTCCAGGTCATGCCTAAAATTATAAAATACTAAAAGTGGTTGTCCTTGTACAGCTTCTATAAGTTCCAAAAATGCCTCTATTTTCTTGCTGTGTACTTCGACATATTCTTTACTGTCGTCTTTGTAAACTGCCCCATTACAGAACTGTAGAAGTTTATTAGATAATGCTGCAGCTGAAGTAACATCTATTTCATCTTCGTCTATTTGCATAAACATTTCTTTTTCAAAATCTTCGTATTGCTTTTGAGTTTTATTATCAAATTTTATGTATTTTGTATCTATAATTTTTTCAGGCATTTGTAGGTAATCTTTTGCTGATAAACTTATGCAAATATCTGATATTTTGTTTTTTATAGCTTCTACTGACTGGTCTTTTGGTTTGTATGTAAATATCTGCATTGCGTTTCTTTTATCAGGTAAAAAGTAATCTTCTCTATATCTAGTTATGGACTTGCCTAATCTTTCGCCTTGATCTAGTAAATAAATTTGTGCCCATAAATCTATATATCCATTCGGTGCAGGTGTACCTGTAAGTCCAATAATTTTTTTAATTAAAGGTCTTACACATTTTAGAGCCTTAAATCTTTTAGAATTGTGATTTTTAAAGCTTGATAATTCATCGATTATGACTGTATCAAATGGCCAATCGTTTTTATAATAATCTACTAGCCACTGTACATTTTCACGATTGATAACATATACATCTGCAGGTGTGTTTAGTGCCTTTATTCTTTTGCTTAAGCTCCCTAGTACTGGTATTACTCTTAATAATTTTAGGTGTTCCCATTTATCTTGCTCTCTAGTCCAAGTATCCTCTGCAACTGTTTTCGGTGCTATAACTAATGCTTTATTGATTTGGAATCTATTGTATTTTAAATCGTTTATTGCTGTTAAGGTAATTACTGTCTTACCGCAACCCCATATCAAGAATTAGTCCTAATTTGTCATCTGTAATACATCTTGAAATACAATATTTTTGGTAATCATAAGGTTTAAAAATCATTCTTATTCACCTCTTGTAAATCATTTATAAATTTATCAATTTGGCTTTCAGAATCTATTACTGTAACTTTACAACCAAGTTTTTGTAAAAACTGTATTTGCATTCTTTGTAGTCTTCTTGGTCTTTCTCCTGGTTTCTTTAATTCTGCAAAACCAATCTTTCCTCCTGGTAGAACTATAAGTCTATCAGGTACGCCTGCCTGTCCGAGGGCTTACAAACTTATAGGCTCTACCACCTAACTTTTTTACTTTTTCTCTTAACTTTTCTTCAATTTCTCTTTCTAACATTTGTTTTTCCTCTCTACTTTTCTGGCATTTCAAAATATGCGTTACTCTCCATAAAATCAAATCCAAATATATTATTGGTTTTATCTATTTTTCTGCTATAAAGAATTGACTTTATTATTTCTTGCAATACTTCTTTTGCTCTTTCTTCTGTTGCATAATAACCCAACTCTTCTCTTTTGCTGTTAGTTTCATAATATATCATATATGGCACTTTTCCCGTTTCATCTAAATTTGCAACTATATCTATGCTTTCTACATTATCAAAATTTACTACAATATTTTTATCTTGACTAACTATTATCATTTCTTATCCTCCTATCTTTTATTTTTTTTAATTCTTTCACACATTTGGCATGAAAATAATTTTCGTTTATTTTGCTTTTCACATATTCAAATTCGCCTTTGTCTATATCATCTTTGTAAATAGGTTTATTGCATATTCTGCAATGCCTTGTGTTTCCATAGTCATCCTCTCTTGCTTTATTTTTTAATCTATTGTCTTTTTCAATTATCATATTCCGCTTCTCCTTTTCTGCTCTTCGCTTAACATCTTGTAAATTTCTTATTATTAACTTTTTCAAATCTTCATCCGAAGTTGGTATTTGTTTGTAAAACTCAATTAACCCTTCTAGATGTTCTATTACTGTTTTTTTCTTTATACTTCCCATTTTTAATTTTCCCCCCTTTTCATTCTTTTTTGGTTTGTAGGAATGTAGGACTACATGCGCGTATGATATGCGTAATCAGGTGTATTAGGCGTATGCGTATGTACCTAATTACTCTATATTACCTAATTTCATCCATCCTATGTTTTTTTGTTCCTACAAATCCTACAAGTATAAATTTCATTTATATTTCAATACTTTTCGATGTAGGATTTATTCCTACATTAGTCCTACGCACTCCTACAGTTTTTTATTTTGTAGGACTTGTAGGAATGCATGTCTTCGTTGTCTTCCTACATTCCTACAAGCTTATTTTTCCTTGATAAATCCACTAGTTACGCCATAGCTACTATTAAATCTTACACTTGCTTTGTAGGAATACTTTTTCATTTGTCTGACAATATCTATAACCCTTTTTCTATCTAAACTTGTCTGCCTTTTAGGCTCTATTCCAAGGCACACCGTAAGTATTTCACTTGCACATATCCTATCGCGTTCTATTAAGCCTTTAGGTTCTTCACTGTTGAATATCCAATAGTTTTTTTGTTCTTCTACTTTTTTATCAAACCAATCCTCTGGTATTGGTCTTTGCATATATTCTGATATTATTTCGGCCCAAGGATCTACTATAAGCCTTGATTTTTGTTCTTCCTCTGCTGCTTTTAGTACATCTCCCTCAATGTATAATCCCTCTCCTATCCTAAATCTCATCACTGCTTCGGCCCAAATTTGGTCTCTTTCAGTTTCTAAGTCTTTAAAGATATTCTTTGTTGTCTTATTTTTTCCGTACGGCTATTGGCCAATATCGACGGTTTCCAGTGCTGTCTCTTAAGAACTCATCGTCATTTGTTGTTCCAAAGAATACACAATGTCTTGGATGTTCTTCTTCTCTGTGTTCGTATGGTGCTCTATACTTATCCGTCTTTTGTCCTAAAAATTGCTTTAATCTATTACTATCAGCTTTGTTAAAGCCCTGCAGTTCTGGAACCTCTACCATAATGCAATTTTGTAGTAATAACAATGTATCTTTACTATTAAAGTCTACTATGTTATCAGTAAACCACTCACCTGCCATTTTACTAAGTAATGTACTTTTACCAATTCCTTGCTTACCTGTTAAAATAATCATATTGTCAAATTTGATTGGCTTTTCAGTTATTGCTCTTGCTACTACAGCTGTAAAAGATTTTCTTGTTATCTGCCTTACATATTCGTTATCTTCTGCACCTAGATAATCTATTATTAAGGTATCTAGTCTAGGAACGCCATCCCATGTTAAGCTTTCAAAATACTCTCTGGCCACATTTATTGATTTTCTATTTTTAAGTATTAGTAAGGCATCATTTATTGAACTTACACTCTTAAATCCTTCGTAGCATTTCTCAAAATAACCCCTCAATTCTGCATCATCGCTATCAGACCATAGTTTTGGATAACTTTCTTCAGGTCTGCTCCATGGTAGCTTTTCTCTTATTAAAAATCTATTTGAGAACCTGTCATATACTAGCTTTTCTTTCAATAAAGTGTCATTTTCAAGTATTGTTAATGCATTGTTTATAGTCTTTTCTATTAGACCAGTACTGCCATTTCTCTTAAGTTTTTTTACTCTCCATTCTGCATCATCTAATGTTGTATTTTGTTGCTCCTGATCCATCGTAACATTAAATTCTTCTTGTGCTTTTGCTAATTTAGTCTTTTCAAATTCAAATGCTACCGCTTCATCTTGCATTGCCAACTTGCTCATTTCAATATAACTTGGATATTTATTAGTTGGTGTATCTGCCTTTACATCTTCGTCCAGATGCCCAAATTTATGTATTCTAACTAGGTCAAAGCTGTTACATAAAATTCTACTTGCAGGATCCGTTGCATGATAACTATATAGCCATTTTCCGTCTCCATACACTGTAGCGCCATTTGCTACACTTCCTTGTATATATGTATATTTGTCTGCTTTGTCTCCTGGCTCATAAACATCTGGTAAATATTTTTCAATAACACTTTGAATATCATAAATTCTACAAAATGCTCCTATTAAGTTATCCTTTTCAAGTGGATTCTTTTGCTTTTGTATCTCCCTTTTTATTTGCTCTGGTTCATATGCAATTCTTGGCCACTCTGATATGTCTTTCCAATTTTTATATAAATTTAATACCCCATCTACACTTACAAAAGGCTTATCTTTGTAGTCAAATACAAATTCACTATCCCTACTACAGCTTGGCCAATACATAAGTCTGCTTGCTTCAAATGTTGATGGATCCATTATCTCCATACCTATAAAGCTTGCTAGTTTTCTTGATACAGGCTCATATTCTTCAGTATTCATAAGCCTATCAGTTGGAATAATTATTCTTAATCTAGGCTTAGATGGATGATGTTTTCTTGTTGAATATACTGCATACCCGCACCCTAAACCGTCAACTAAATTTAATATTTTCTGTGTTTGTCCTGGTTCAATATTATCTGCATCTAGTGTTACTAAGCACCTATTTAATATATTTTCGGCTTTTCTTCTTCCATCTTTTAATTCTCCTGCAACAAAACCTCCAACATCTTTCAGTTCGTCTTGTTGGGTCTTCTTTAATCTTATAAATTGCTCATACGTTTCAGTTGTTCTAATTGGGTTACTTACTTTTCGTATGAAACTTGACCATTTAAGTTCTTCAGTAACCCAATTAGTTGATTTCCTATTTTGAGCAACTGATATTTTTAATTTTTTATCGTTTTGCACATCTACTCTTCTCCTCCGTTTCTAAAGAGTTTCTATAAATACTCTTAACCATTCTTTATCATGAAATGCGTCTTTTATTTTGTTTGTTTTTAATTGATTTCTCAATATATTTCTTATTAACTTTCTGCTATAAACTTTTGACTTGACCTTTTTCTTTTTCATAATTTTTAAATACCTCCAATTTAACTTTAATTTTCTAATATGTTATCCTTATCATGTAAGCATGTTCAAAATAATCTTCACCTATATCGAGCCTTAAACCATTCATTTTATCAACTTCATATCGGCATATCATCATTCCTGCCCTTAAATTTCCTACATGATTTGTTACTAAATATTTTATTATATTTCTATACAATTCTTTTTCAGTTGAGTTTTGTATAGCTCTAGTAAAATGAAGTTCCGTTTTTAATTTAGCATTCTCTTGTTCTAGCTTAAGTATTTTGGCATTACATCTTTTTACTTTTCCTTTTACACTCATTATCTTGTTCTCCTTTCAAAGGGCACCATTTTTTAGATGTTTTCAGTTGTAATGGACTTTCTTCAGAATTTGGCTCCCCATAGTCTATAAAATTGTTTATTCTATATCCCCATTCATCTTTCATTTGATAAACTTTTGGATGTTCGCAATAGTAGGTCTTTCTCCCATATCCGCATATTTTTGCAATTGAAAGCTGCTCTTCCTACTTGCTTACAGTACTTACAATCTTTACATTTTATTTTATTCATTTTCTTTATCCTTTCTTAAATTCTCTATTATCGCTATTCCCAAACATATTCCTAAAAATATGCCATAACCTAACAGCAATATTTTAGCTATTATTTTTATTACTTCCATCTTTTGTCTCCTATTCTTTTTTATAATAATTACTTTCAAATCCATCTGCATTGAGTGGCAGTCCTTCTGCCCATTTTGGCACTTGGCACATACAATGTATAGCCTCTTTTAAATTATAGTTGTCATTGTCGGGTACTTCACAAATTACTTCATCATGAATGTGAAATAATACTCTATAACAACTATCTACTAGATTCTTTATTGCTTCAGCTAAACAGTCTCTTGCAATTGCCTGTATAATATTTTCAGTTAGTTTTCCCCCATAGGTGGGTATTCTCTCCCACTTTTTTGATGTCTGATTTTGCCCCATGTAACTTAAAGCTTCACTTCCAAATTGATTAACTTCTAATTTTGGATCTATATAAAATAATTGTCTTTTGCTTGGAAGTGTAATAGCTAAATTTCCATTTTCTATGCTAAAATAGATATTCTTTTGCATTGCCTGTGTTTGTCCCGTCTTTAAGCAATTCACAGCACAATTTTGTATGGTATGCCAAAGGTCTACAATTCTTTTATTTGAATTTCTCCATCTTTGTACAATCTCTGGTAGTTCTTCTTCAGTAAGTCCTTTATCTAAGGCTCCCATTTGTATTAGTGCTCCTGGTCCCCCTTGATATCCTAATGCTAGCTCTGCTACTTTTCCTTTTTGTCTTAATTCGTATTCTGGATTACCTTTTTTTATTTTTTCTATTGGCACACCAAACATTTGAGATGCACTTGCTTCATATATTTTTCCATGGGTCCTAAATACATCTAGTCTCCATTGTTCTCCTGCAAGCCAACTTATAACTCTTGCCTCTATTGCTGAGAAATCAGCTACTACAAACTTACATCCTTCTGCTGGTATAAAAGCTGTTCTGATTAGTTGTGAAAGTGTATTTGGAACACTACCGATAGATTAGTTGTATTGCTTGCCAATTTTGATTTTTGACTAATTCTCGAGCGAATGAAAGCATGTTTAAATGGTTTTGTGGTAAGTTTTGTACCTGAACTAATCTTCCTGCCCATCTGCCTGTTCTATTAGCTCCATAGAATTGTAAAAGTCCTCTTACTCTGCTGTCTTTTCCCATTGCTATTTGCATAGCATCATATTTTTTTGTACTCGTTTTAGATAGTTCTTGTCTTATTTCTAGCATTTGTTTTACTTTTTCAGACCCTGCATTTTTTATAAGCTCTGGAACATCTTTTTTGCTTAAACTATTTACCTCCTGGCCTGTCTCTTCTTCTAGCCATTCCTTTAGTTGTGCAATTGAATTTGGATTATTTAATCCTGATAATTCTTGAGCTTTTGTAAGTAATTCTTCTGTTCTAATGCTTGCTATTTTTAAAGCCCCATCAACTAATTCTTTATCTACTTTTACGCCACAAGCATTCATCATAATATCCAGTTCCCACATTTTTTGCTCAGACTGTGGAAAAGTAATTTTGTCTAGTTTATTTTTTATTTCTAACTCAGTTACAACATCTTGTGCATTGTATTCTTTAAATAGTTTCCATTTTTCTTCATCATGTTTTGGAAAATTTCTAGTACGATCACCATTTGATTTTCTAGGTTTACAAGGTATGCAAAAATATCTAATAAGTGCTTTTCCTGTAAGTAATTTCTTTTTATCTTCTGATAATCCCATTGCGTCACCTATTGCTTTTAATCCTGCTGGATATCCCGCATATAATCCTTTGACCATAGTACATCGCCACTGGTCTATCGGAGAATTCCAAAATTTATTGAGGCAGTACCACTCAAATGCAGCATTATACGCTGTTTTTATAATACTTTTATCAGAAAGAGCAGCTACTATTTCCTGCGGTAGCTGCTCTCCTTGTGCTAAATCTATTACTTTTACAGGCTCATTATCCTTGCTATATGCAAATAATAAAATTTCAAAGTCCTCTGATTGTACATACTTGAATAGTCCTGCTTTTCCAATATCGACTGAAGAAAATGTTTCAATATCGATACTCAATTCCTTCATTAGTTCACCCCATAAATACTTCCTACAGTTGGCTGTTGTGGTGCTACAAAGTTGTTTGCTGGAACTATTGGCTGTCCAGTGACTGGATCTACTTGACCAACATATGTAGGTGCTGGAGGTGTAACTTGCTGTTGTATTGGTTGTGGTATTGCTGCTTGAACTGGCATTTGATAAGCTACATTTTGAACCGGTTCTCCAAAATCTTCTGCAGCTGTTGTTCTGCCGTCTAATGGTTGTCCATCTTCTAGTTTTTGTACATTACCTAATCCGCAGCCAACGCCTTTATTTCCGTTTTGATTGTAAGCATAAAATCTTAAGCTTACTCTCCCATAACATCCGCTGTAAAATTCATTTTTACTTATTATAGGATTGCGAGATGCATCTACTACTTCTGGCGCACTATTTGAATTTGCTGTCATTACCCAATGTCCTTTACATTCTTGACCAAAAGCCTCTCCACTTGGTCTTACACCATCCCCATCATAGATTGGTATTTTGGGACTTGCTGGCATTATTCCTTTAAATGTGCTTGCTAAACTTTCTTCTAAAGTTTTATTTATTTCATTCATAATTCTTTGATATGTATTTGCATCACTTTTTGGTATTAACAAAGTAATCGAATACTTTAAATCTCCATTTGGTGTTTGTCTTGGCTCAAATACATTTGCATAGCTAAATCTTACTTTTCCTGTTACTAAATTACTCATAATTAAAATTCCTCCTTAATAATTAATTTTATAGCTGTTCTATTTTCACCATCAATCTCTATATTTGCAAACGCAGGTATTATATAAAGATTTACACCTTGACTTGCTACAAAAGTTCTTGCTATAATTGAAGCTTTTAATGCTTGATTTACGGCTCCTGCTCCAACTGCTTGAAGTTCTACTCTTTTGTTTTCATTTATCATGTTGGTAATTGCTCCTGCTGTTTTGTTTGGATCAGTATCATTTTTTATTTTTAATAATATTGTTTCACTCATTATCTATTTTCCTCCTCATTTTTAAATTCTTCGGCTGCACTCAATTTGAAAGGTTCTCTTTTATCAGATTCTTTCACTAAAGTTGGTGCACCTTTTGGTTTTTCTATGTATTTTCCTATTGTTTCAGTTAGCTTTGCCTTTCCTACTAATTTTTCAAGTTCAGTTAATGTAATTGGTTTTCTTTCATAAAGCATTGCTTCTTCTGCAATTTTAGATGATATTAGTGTTTCAAAGGCTTTATCTACATCAGTTATTTTTCTATTGCTTTTGCCTTCTACTGCCTTCCAACCTGGTACAGCTTCTCCTTTTAATACAATATCTAACGCGTAGGCTTTTATGTCTTTTATCCATTGCTCTATTCCATCAGTTTTTGTAAGCATATCTCCTAATTCTTCATTTGAGACAACACCAGTAGTATTTTGTATTTCTTCTATTACTTTTATATTTTCTTTTGCTCTAAACTCGCAAGCTCCTCTAGCTCTGCAAAATCTGCAGTGCTCTCCTTGCATATATTCACCTAGTCCCATAAATGCTTTATCTGCTTGTGGTTTTACTATCTTTTCGCCCCACTCTATAAGTGGCTCAATTGGTATTTCATAGCTTGTGATATTATCTAATCTAGGTTGAACTATTGTCATCTTTACATATTTGATGTCATATATCATGCTAAATTGCTCTAGTACACCTAAGGCATAAAGTTTCATTTGTGGATTGTTTTCAGCTTCTACTTTTACACCCTTGCCATATTTAAAGTCTATTACTTGTAATGTATCCCCACTAATTAAAATACAGTCGGCTGTTCCAAATCCCTCAGGTACATATTTGCTAAAGTCTACCTTTTGCTCTACTAATACGGTTGGTCTACTATTTGTTTTCATGTATTCACCCTTGATGTATTCTAAATAAGTATCAGTATGTGTTAGCATTTCTTGATTACATAGTTCTTCCTTTTTAAATTTATTTATCTTTTTAGTATATGTTGATTTTGGTATAGCTTCTAAAAAGTAACTTCTAACTTTAAATTCTGCTATTTCATGTGCCAAGGTACCCTCTGCCATATAGTCGCTTTCTTTATTAGGAAACTTTTCTTCTAATCTTGCAGAAGGTGTACATTTAAGCCACTTATGAGCACCACTTGCGGATAATAATGCGTGTTCTTTTTCTTCTGCCATTAAACTTCTACCCCCTGTTCTTTAAGCATTGTTGCTAATTTGTTATAGTCTTCAGGTTTTACTTGGGTTAATGCTTGTACACCTAGTTGTTGTAAAATACTTTGTATTACTTGCATTTTACCTGCTGCAACAGCATTTGACATTGCTACCGCTAGTTGCTCTTGTGTAAATCCTTGTTGTACTGTGTTTACTGGTACTACAGTTGATTGAATAATTCCATTCGATGTAGTTACAGTTGATAGTGCATCACTGCTTTGTACTATTTCAGCATGTTGCACTTCTTGATTTATTGGTGTAGTTTGCATTGTCATATTTTGAACTTTGGGTAATTCTATAGCATCAATATTTTTAGGTTCTAATGCATTTGCTATCCTTTCTAAATTTTCGTTAATTTGTTTTAATACTTCTTCTAACATAATATTTTCCTCCCACTATTTACATTTTTTATTCCAATAACAACCATTACAGGTTGAGCTTGGACAATCACATCCATTTGGATTACTACACATTATTTTTGTACCCCCTAGTATTTAATTTTTTAAAATGGTAGATCATCAAAGTCATAGTCATCTTCGTTTGATACAGTATAGCTATCTACATAAGCCTCTAATACAGAACGGATGCTAGATAATCGATTAAGTTCTTCTTGTTTTTTAGAAATTTCATTATCAAGATTCTTGATTTCATTCTTAATATATTCTAAATTTTCCATATTTTTCTCCTTTACTTTTTTGAATTTTTGGTTTATAATAAACATAGAGTTTTTATATAAACTATTTTATATGTTGTTCTAATTTGCGGTTGGTACAACATATATTTTTTTGAAAGTGCTATTTCTTAAAGTATTTAATGCTATTTGGCCAACACCTGATTTTAAGATTGTTTCTTTTAAGAAATCTTCATATCTGAATAAATTTGTTATTTCACTTTCAGACATGGTCCTATTTCTTTCATCAATAAATTTTGGCATATTATTTACCTCCCTTCTTCATAATCTATGTATTGTTGATATACTTGCTGGTGTTCTTCTTTACTCATAGGTTCAGCATTGCTTGTCTTTTGAGCTTGCTGACTATCTATAATCATAAATGCTAGTAACACGCCACCAAAAACTGATAACATATTAAGTAATAACTTTTTCATCCTTAACACTCGCCTCCTTTCTAACCAAATCTTTTAATTCTATATAAATTGTTTTCTTTAACTTGAGTATTTTTATCAAAAGCTTTTTTCTTTTTTTGTTCATAATAGTTTTCATAGCCTTCTACAAAGACAAATATTTGTTTTCCTCTAAATTCATGTGGTAGTTTTTTAGCTAAATCATAAGCCCCATCTCTTCCACAGTTTTCTAGCTTTTGAATATCTTTTATTGTATAATATCTTGACTTTATAACTTCCATCTTAATATCCTTTCTATTAAATTTGTGTATCGGTTGTGGTATTTAAAAATTTATTCACAAAATAGATTTGTCCGTTTGCCTGTTACTTTTGTCGTTTTTGTTATTCTTATAGATCCGTCTGGGTTATTTACTGTTCTTTCTTTAACTTCGAATAGTTCTAACCCCATTGATTTTTGTGTTGGCATGTTTTTTCTTTCTCCTGATTTTATTAAATAGCCATTATCTCTAAGCCAACTAAACAATCTATTTTGTCCTATGTCGTATCCTTTTTGTTTAATTAGCTTTGCTAAATCTCCAATTAAGATACTTGTTTCAGAGGTCTCCACTGTTTCTGCAAATAAGACTTTTGGTTTTTGATCTTCTATCTGCTTATGTGCTAGTTCTAATTTTTTGTTTAAAACATTCATTGCTTTTGCAATTAGTTCATCATCTGACATAGTTTCTTCACCTGCAATATATCCTCCTGTTTTTCGTATTGATGGTAGAACTTCATCAAATACCCAAATTTCAAATTTTTCTGCGCTAGGCAATTTTGAATGAGTAATTAATCTATATAAATTCCCTTCATCAATAAAGTTCTTTTCTTGCTTTCTTCCTAAATTATCTATGACCTCGTGTTTCACGACCCCATCTTTTTTGCAATGTCTTTGTATAGCGTCATAAGGATTTAAGTATCCTAATATTTTGGCTGTACCAGTTGCTTCAAATTCAAATTTTCCTTTTTGTTCAATTATTTGCAATTCTCCAAATTCATTATTATTAAATATTTGTAATTTCATTATTTATCTTCTCCTTTTTTGCGTTTCGCAATTGTGGTGTTAAAAAAAATACAAGTGTACATTTTCTTTTGGTATACCTAAAAAAGTTATTATGTTACTAATTTCAATCAAATTAAAAACAGATTTACCATTAATCTTATTTGACAATGCACTCAAAGACATCTTTAAATATCGTGCTAATGTTTCATAATTAATTTTCTTTTCTCTAAGTATACCTTTTAACTCTACTAATTCTCTATATTGGTTTGTAGTCATAAAAATCCTCCTTTCTTTTTTGCGTTTCGCAATTATAATTTACAATAAATATTTATACTTGTCAATAGCTTTTTGCAAAAAAATATATTTTTTTTAGTTGCAAAACGAAAAATATTAGTGTATAATGTGTTTGAGGTGATTTTATGAAAGAAGAAATTATTTTAGATAAATTCGCAGAACGATTTTCTAAATTGATAAAAGACAGTAGTTTTGAAGTTCTAGAAATTGCGCAAAAATTAGGATTAAAAAGTGTTTCTACAATTTATAGATATATGAATGCAGAAATGTCTCCCAAAATTACTACTGTAAAATATATCGCTGAATTATTTAATGTTAATCCATTATGGCTTATGGGGCAAGATGCTCCAATGGAAAAGGACCTCCCTTATTCTGCTATATATGACTTTTCAACTGATAACGAGAAAAATATATTGAATTCCGCTATTACGCATGTGATACAAAATAATATTGCTGCTAGTGAGATTATAAAAGATACGCATACTAATGAATTATTAAAAAAGCTAGATTCTCTTGATTTTGATACAGCTATTAAATTTATTGAATATTTCGCCACTAGATATAGGGGGATATCATTTTTTAACCTAGCAGATTGTATTACAAGTATGCAATATTATAAGGATAAAACCAATACTGAAACGGATTCTAAAGAAGATTGCACTCAGAAGGCAAGAGCAATTGCTAGAAACTTTGATAAGTTGTCCCCAGCAAATCAAGACTTATATACTCAACTTTTAAATTCTATGTTAAAAGATAGTGAGGAAAATTAGAATATGAAAGTTCCACAGTTGGCAAGATATAATGGAACCGTTTATAAGGCGTATGAATTTGTTAATGATAATGTATTGTGTTTTCCAATTGATTTATTTAAATTATCAAAAAATTTAGGTTGGAAAATACTAACCTATGAACAAATGGCTAAAACAAATAATTGTACCATAGAAGATATATGCAATTGCTTAGGTCCAGATGGTTATTCTATTTATAATGGGCATAACTATATTATTGCATATAATAATACTATCAATAGTATTGGAAGAATTAATTTTACTTTGGCCCATGAAATAGGTCATATAGTTTTAAAACACCATAAAGATTTTGAGATAACTAGTATTTTGCAAAATAACTCTTCTGAAAGTGAATACAAAATATTAGAAAATGAAGCGAATTGTTTTGCTAGAAACCTTTTAGCCCCCGCCCCTTTAGTTAAGCAAATGAGTCTTTGGGATAGACTTTTCAGTATTGGAAATGATTTTGCTATAACAGCTTCTGCTGCAAAAACAAGACTTTCGTTTTTAAAGAACGACTTATATTACTTAAACGATCAGCAAATTCAAGAATTTCAAGACAAATACAAAAGTTTTAAAACATGCGACAATTGTAGAAATACTCATTTAAATATTAATAACTCATACTGCCCATTATGTGGCAATAAAAAATTAGTAATAGGAGATGGATTTATGATATACAAAAGTGAAATTGAAGTTGATGACAAAAAAAAGGCTAAAATATGTCCAAAATGTGGCAATGAAGAGATATTAGAAGGAGATTATTGCAAAATATGTGGACTAGATTTATATAATCGTTGTACTAATTATGAATTAGACAATTTAGGTAATACTGTTGGGGGCTGTGGTGAAATTTGTGATTCAAATGCAAGATACTGCCATAAATGTGGTTCTACAACGACTTATTATGCAAATGCTATTTTATGTGATTATAAAAATTATGATACCAATAAAGAATCAACCGACCTAGCTTGGAAAGAAATTATAAATAACATAAAAAATGATAAAAATTTTATGCTTTATAGCAATTTAATAAATACTGAATTATCTTTTGTTGATGGAGATACGGTTTGTATAAATTTTATACAAGCATCTACATTTTCAAGAGCTCTCGTTTCTAAGGAAGAAAATATCAATATATTAAAAGAATCTATAAAAAAACAATATGGATATAACATAAAGCTAAATTTATATGATCTAAGCAAAAATGAGTATTTTTACGAAGATAGATATTCTCAAAATTTTAATGCGAGTCCTGGCACTGAGTTTCCATTCTAAAATAAGCAAACAATAAATGAAATAATAAGAAAGTGAGAAAATAAATCAATGGATATACTTAATATGTTTAAATCTAAAGAATATATCCGTCTAATAAAAATACATCCTAGCTGGAAAAAAGAAGGAAAATATAGAAATAAATCTAAAAATCATTTAGTGTATGTTTCAAGTCATAATAGTGCCTGTGAAAAATGTTCTAAACTACAAGGAAAGGTATATATAGACGATGTTTTTTGCAAAGGCTCTATCAAAGATGGAAATTACCCATTACTTAGTAATGCCATAAAGGCAGGTTTATTTCATGATGGGTGTAGACATGGCATAAGTACATACTTTGATGAAATTAACTCAAAACCTTAATAAAATTAAATATTAACATAAAAATAAGGAAAATAAATGTTATCAAATTTACCACAACCGATACACTTATTTTCCCGCCAATCACTATTGAAAGTGATTACTTTAATATTATATATGAAAGTATCTTCATTTTCAATAGTTTGTGTAAAATAAATTAAAGAAACTGGAGGTATTTTATTATGAAAGTTAGCATAAAAGAAAATAAATTAAAAAAAGGATTTAGTTATACAGTTTTTATTGATTATGGAATAGTATCAGGCCATAGAAAGCGTGAGCCATTACAAACATTTACTAAAAAAACGGATGCGGAAAAGTATAAATCAAAAATTCAAACCGATATCAATAATAATACTTTTATTAGCATTCCTAATATAACATTTTCGCAAGCAATTGATGAGTGGATGCAAAACTATGTTCAGAATAATTGCGAACCTAATACAGCTGCTGGATATGAGCTTATTAATGAAAAGTATTTAAAACCATGCCTTGGCCATATCCCATTTAAAATAATTAGTAGCCCATCAGGAATAGATATTATAAATGAATACTATCACTACTTGAGATTTGATTTAGATAAAGAAAATCGCACTTTAAAATCTACTGGAGAAATAAAACCTAAAAAGAATTTATCTTATAACTCAGTTGATCACCATAAGGCTCAAATTAGTGGAATTTTCACATACTTCATGAGTTGTAAAAAGTTAAGTACAAATATTTGCTTAAATACAGTTATTCCAAAATCTGAAGAAGAAAAAATGAAAGATATCATAATTGATGATCTAGATAATTTTGATGACGAAGATTATGAAGATGAGGAATTTATTACACCAGAACAGGCTGTACAAGTAATAAATTTGTTTATGAATACTGATATGATGCTTCCTGTTTGTTGGGCTGCATTTGTTGGATTAAGGCGTAGCGAAATTGCTGGAATTTTAAAAAGCAAAGTGGATACTGAAAAGAGGAAAGTAATTATTGATGCTGTAAGAGTTAGGTGTAAAAATAAGACTATTTTTAAAAAGAGAAATAAGAACAAAAAATCTACACGTGCTTTATACTTCCCTGAAATTATGCTTCAAGTGTTGTATTTAAATGAGAAAAGGCAATTAGAAAATAAAATTAGATACGGAGAAAATTATATAGACTCTAAATTTCTTTGTGTAGATGACACAGGTATTCCATTAAGAGTAGACTACATATCTTCTAAATTTAAATCTACATTTGATAAATTTTATAATGAAGAAAAATTAAGATTAGAAAAAGAGCATAAAGAGTTTAATTTTCCATACATTACGATTCACAAGTTAAGACATCTCAACATCAGTACTCTTCTTGCATATGGAGCATATTTAACGGATGTACAAAATAATTCTGGACACTCTTGTATTGAAACCACTATGCACTATACTCATAATTATACAGAAGGTAAAAAGGAAATTGCTGATAAAACTGATCAAATTTATAAACCGCTATTTAAGATAAGTTGAAAAAACTTATCTTTTCTTTTTTCTATATGTTACTGTATTATACTTGTGACTTGGACTAGTTTTGGACTAGTTTCGCATTTCAGGCATAAAAATAAGGATTTCAAAATCGTCGAAACCCTTGGTATTACTGGTTGGGGTACTGTGATTCGAACACAGGAATGTCGGAGTCAGAGTCCGATGCCTTACCGCTTGGCGATACCCCAGTATATGGTTGACAAATGGTTGACAGTTTGGCAATTTCTTATTAAAATTTAACCTTACTGTCTACCATTTGTCTTTTTATTAAATTTTATCTAATTAGCTTATATCAATTATTTCATAGCTTCTTCACAAGCAACTGCTATTGCAACTGTACAACCAACCATTGGGTTATTGCCCATTCCAATTAGTCCCATCATTTCAACATGTGCTGGTACTGATGAACTTCCTGCAAATTGTGCATCTGAGTGCATTCTTCCCATTGTATCTGTCATACCATATGAAGCTGGTCCAGCAGCCATGTTGTCTGGGTGAAGTGTTCTTCCTGTTCCACCACCACTTGCTACTGAAAAATATTTCTTTCCTGCTTCTAATCTTTCTTTCTTGTATGTTCCTGCTACTGGATGTTGGAATCTTGTTGGGTTTGTTGAGTTTCCTGTTATTGAAACATCAACATCTTCTAGCCACATTATAGCTACACCTTCTCTAACATCGTTTGATCCATAGCATCTTACTTTGCTTCTTTCTCCATCAGAGTATTGGATTTCTTCTACTACATTAACTTTTCCTGTAAAGAAATCAAAATCTGTCTTTACATATGTAAATCCATTTATTCTTGAGATTACTTGTGCTGCATCTTTTCCAAGACCATTTAATATAACCCTTAATGGTTCTTTTCTAACTTTGTTTGCTGATTTTGCTATTCCAATAGCACCTTCTGCTGCTGCAAAGCTTTCATGTCCTGCTAAGAAAGCAAAACATTTTGTTTCTTCACTTAGTAGCATTGATGCTAGGTTTCCATGTCCTAAACCTACTTTTCTATCATCTGCAACAGAACCTGGTATACAAAATGCTTGAAGTCCTTCTCCTATTGCTTTTGCTGCGTCAGCTGCTTTGGTTGCGCCTTTCTTTATAGCTATTGCTGCACCTAGTGTATACGCCCAACATGCGTTTTCAAAACATATTGGTTGAACTTCTTTTACCATATCATAAGGATTAAATCCTTTTTCTTTGCATATATTTAATGCATCTTCGAAATCTTTTATTCCGTATTTTTCCATTACTGGTTTTATTTGATCAATTCTTCTTTCATAACTTTCAAATGTTACTGCCATTTTTCATTTCCTCCTAATTTCTTAGCCAAAGCCTTTTTATGGCTAAATTATTTTTTTACAAATTAATATTACTTTTCTATTAAATTTAATTTACTATTTTCTTATCAAAGTTCACTATAAATTTAGTTAGTGTACTAATATGTTCTTTCGTAATTCTATTATGTATCTCAATTGCTATATTTTCTTTATAAGTATGAGCTATCAAGTTTCTGTCTCTTAACATATCCATGTAAGCCTGACCATTATCTAATATTCCATATTGAATAGCATTTCTAATTGTTGAACCTGGTCCAAATTCAGTTAAAGTTTCATAATCCTGCATATATCTTTGAAGTGCTTTCCACCATAGTTCAAATGTATATTCATATACATGTATTATTGCTGCTCTATCTTTTTCTGAACCGTCATCAGTATTTATAAATTCATGTAACTTATCATAAGCCTTTTTAAATACTTCATAACCTTCTACTAAATTATTTGACATATATATCAACTCCCTCTTTTAAAATATTTTCACGAATTTTGTTTTCCATAGATAATGTATTAAAATTTATTAGATCCACCTTATATGGAAGATATAAATCATCAATTTCATAAAATATTTTTGTATTATGAGAATGAGTTAGTTTTTCTCCAAATAATGCTATATCAATGTCAGAACCATCTCTATAATCGCCTCTTGCTCTTGAGCCAAATATCTTTGCAACCTAAACTTCATCATACTTTTGGAAAATCGATACAATACTTTCAATTACTTTTTCATCTAAACCAAATTTGTTCATACTTCTCTTTCCTTGTATCACTTAATTTTTATTAAAATTAGTATATTGCTAGGAAAACAAATCAAAATTTTTGAAATTATACGTGATGTATATTGAGAAAATTTTGATGTAGTTTGACACCGCAAGATGCTGATTTTAATAAAAACTTATTCTTTTCTTGGGTCAATCTTCTTAACAGCTTCAGCAAATCTTCCATATGTTCCTGATGCCTTTTCAATAGCTTCCATTGGTTCAATTCCTTTTTTGATGTTTTCCATCATTTTTCCTAAATTAACATATTTATAACCAATAATTTGGTCATCTTTGTCTAATCCTATTTCAACTATGTATCCTTCTGCAAGTTCTAAGTATCTTGGTCCTTTTAATTTGCTTGAGTAGATTGTTCCTACTTGACTTCTATGTCCTTTTCCTAAGTCTTCTAGTCCTGCACCTATATCTAAACCACCTTCAGAAAATGCTGATTGACTTCTTCCATATACTATTTGTAAAAATAATTCTCTCATAGCAGTATTGATAGCATCACAAACTAAGTCTGTGTTTAATGCTTCTAATATTGTTTTTCCTACTAAGATTTCTCCAGCCATAGCTGCTGAATGTGTCATTCCTGAACATCCTATTGTTTCAACTAATGCTTCTTGGATAATTCCTTCTTTAATATTAAGAGTTAATTTACAAGCTCCTTGTTGTGGTGCACACCATCCTATACCATGTGTAAAACCTGATATATCTTTTATCTCCTTAGCTTTAACCCATTTACCTTCTTCTGGAATTGGAGCTGGTCCATGGTCAACACCTTTTTTTACTACACACATATTTTCTACTTCTTTTGAATAATTCATTTTTTGTTCCTTCCTTTCGCTCAACCAAGAGGGACGGTCCTTTTTGGTTGAAAATTATTTAACATTTTAATATTGGGTTTCTTACTTGATGCTCAACTGTTTTTGCACTTTTTATTTTATCAAGACTTTCAACTATTACTGTTGGTTTAAAACTTGATTCTTCTTCATAATTTATAACTAAATCTTGCCTGTGCTTATTTAAGCTATCCATAGATAATCCCAAATATTTATGGCACCATATTAAATGCCTTTCTTCATCTGTATATCTTGAATTTCTTAAATTATTGTAATGGTATTCAATCGTAAACAATTTCTTATCAATAATTGTTGTGACATTTGTCCAGTTTTCTTTAGTTATCCATTTTATTTTTCTAATTTTTTCATATAATTTAAATAATGCTTCATTGTATTCATTTTCATCTAGCCCAAATTTTCCAGCTATTTCATAGCAATTTATTGGTTTTGCTTTTATAAATTTTTTAGGTAAATAGTAAAAATACATTTCACCTCTATCATTAGAATCTAGTACAGATGCATAGAGATAAATTTTTTCCCAATTCTCTGGTATGAGCTTATTTAATGAAGTATATATATCATTATATAAACTGTAAATCATATCCTGCAAAATTTATTACCTCACTTATTTCTATTTTACAAGTAGACTTTCTCCTGTCATTTCTCCTGGCTTTTCTAGTCCCATCATGTCAAGCATTGTTGGCGCTAAGTCTGCAAGCTTACCATCTTTTATACGTACATCTTCCATTCCATATAGAATTATTGGAACTGGATTTGTTGTATGTGACGTGAATGGTTCTCCTGTTTTGTAATCTATCATTTGCTCTGCATTTCCATGATCTGCTGTAATTAAGGCTTTGCCATTATGTTTAGAAAGTGCATTTATTATTTTTCCGTATGCATTCGTCAACAGCTTCAATTGCTTTTTCAGCCGCTTCCTGATTTCCTGTATGTCCTACCATGTCTGGGTTTGCAAAGTTTAAGATAATGTTATCGTATTTTTCACTTTCAATTGCTTCTACTACCTTTTCAGTAACCTCATATGCGCTCATCTCTGGCTTTAAATCATATGTTTCAACTTTTGGTGAAGGAACTAAAATTCTGTCCTCTCCTTCATATTGCTTCTCTTCTCCACCATTGAAGAAAAATGTTACATGTGCATATTTCTCTGTTTCCGCTATTCTTAATTGTTTTAATCCTTTATTTGCTATGTATTCTCCAAAAGTATTTACTAGCTTTTGTGGCTTAAATGCAACATTTACATTTGGCATTGTTTCATCATACTGTGTCATACTAACAAAATTTAAGTTCATTTTCTTTGTTTCAAATCCATCAAATTGTGGGTCAATTAATGCTCTTGTAATTTCTCTTGCTCTATCAGGTCTAAAGTTAAAGAATATAACTGAATCTCCATCTTCTATTGTAGCTACTGGTTTATCGCCATTCATTATAACTGTTGGTTCTACAAACTCATCAAAAATTTCTTTTTGATAAGAACTTTCTATAGCTTGGATTGCAGAATTGTCTTTTTCACCTTCACCATTTACTAAAGCATCATAGCATTTTTGTACTCTTTGCCATCTCTTATCTCTATCCATACTATAAAATCTTCCTGAGATTGAAGCTATTTTTCCAACACCTTTTTCTTTCATTTTTTCTTCTAGCTTTTGAAGATATCCTTCTCCTGAAGCTGGGAGGGTATCTCTTCCATCCATAAAGCAGTGTACATATACATCTTCTAAATCTTTACGTTTTGCAAGTTCTAAAAGTGCATATAAATGTCTTTCATGACTATGTACTCCACCATCAGATAGAAGTCCTAAAATATGTAACTTGCTATTGTTCTTTTTGCAATTTTCAATTGCATCTATAAACTCTGGAATACTGAAAAAATCTCCATCTTCTATTGATTTTGTTATTCTAGTTAATTCTTGATATACTATTCTTCCAGCACCTATATTGGTGTGACCAACTTCTGAATTTCCCATTTGTCCATCTGGAAGTCCTACTGCATTTCCACTTGCATATACCTCTGCTGTTGGACAGCTCATCATTAGTTTATCAATATTAGGCTTCTTTGCTTTTGCTACTGCATTTCCATCTTCATTTGGATTTTTTCCAAAACCGTCTAATATTACTAGCATTGTAAGTTCTTTACTCATTTTAAATTATTTTTCTCCTCCTGTTACACTTCTACATTTGTCTTTTATTTATCAAAGTTTACTATTTTACTGAAAGAATCAGCTTTTAAGCTTGCTCCTCCAACTAATCCCCCATCTATATCAGACATTGTAAACAGTTCTTTCGCATTTTCAGCCTTAACGCTTCCACCATAAAGAATTGAAATATCATCAGTACCAAATTTACTTTTGATTTCATTTCTAATTGCCTTTATGCTGTCATTTGCGTCATCTGCTGTTGCTGTTTTTCCTGTTCCAATAGCCCAAATAGGTTCATATGCTACTATTGTATTACTTAAATCGTCTAATGTCAATCCATCTAATGCTTTTGAAATTTGTGATGTTATAACTTCTATAGTTTTTCCTGCTTCTTTTTCTTCTAAGCTCTCTCCTACACATACTATTGGTTTTAAACCTTTAGCTAGAGATTGCTTAACTTTTAAGTTGACTGTTTCATCAGTTTCATTAAAATACTGTCTTCTTTCTGAATGTCCAATTATAACATATTCTACATTTATGCATTTAAGCATATCTGCTGATACTTCACCTGTGTATGCGCCATTTTCTTTCCAGTGCATGTTTTGCGCTCCAACATGAATATTGGTATCTTGCACTGTAAGTAATGTGTAAAATAAATCTGTAAATGGCACACAAATTATCACTTCATTCTTGCTATCCTTTACAAGTGGTGCCAATGCATTTACAAAATCTATTGCTTCATTTGGAAGCATATTCATTTTCCAATTTCCCGCAATTACTTTTCTTCTCATAAATTTCTCCTTTTCAACCAAGAGGGACGGTCCTTTTTGGTTGACTTAAAATTATTTGTTAGGTATACATTCTATTCCTGGAAGTTTCTTTCCTTCGATGAATTCAAGTGATGCTCCACCACCTGTTGATATGTGAGACATCTTATCTCCTAATCCAAATTTAGTAACTGCTGCTGCTGAGTCTCCCCCGCCTATAATTGTTGTACAATCATTTAATTCTGCTAAACAATTTGCTATTTGCTTTGTTCCTTCTGCAAATATATCAAACTCTGAAACCCCAACAGGTCCATTCCATAGAACTGTTTTAGCTCCTTGTAGTTCTTTCTTAAATATTTCTATTGTTTCAGGACCAATATCAAATCCTTCCCAATCATCTGGAAGTTCTGTATATTTTGCATACATTGTTTCTGTTGTAGGTGAAAATTCTCTTCCTAATTTATTGTCAACTGGAAGAATCATTTTTACGCCTTTTGCTTTAGCCTTTTCCATTAGACTTGTTGCTAAATCAAGTTTATCTAGTTCGCAAATTGAATTTCCTACGCTATATCCTTGTGCTTTAAAGAATGTATATGCCATTCCACCACCAATTAGAAGTGTATCAACTTTATCTAATAAGCTATCAATTACGCCAATTTTATCTGATACCTTCTTTCCTCCAAGTATTGCTACAAATGGTCTTGTTGGATTATTTAAAGCATCTCCTAATACTTTAAGTTCTTTTTCTATTAAGAATCCACATCCTGCTGGTAAAAATGCTGCAACTCCAGCTGTAGATGAATGTGCTCTATGACATGTTCCAAAAGCATCATTTACATATACTTCTGCTAATGATGCAAATTCTTTGCTTAAAGATTCATCATTTTTCTCTTCTCTTGGGTCAAATCTAACATTTTCAAGAAGAACTACATCTCCTTCTTTCATGTTGCTTGTTAGTTCTTTTGCACTTTCACCTGTAACATCTTTTGCAAGTTTAACTTCTCTTCCTAATTGCACTGATAATTCTTTTGCAACAGGTGCTAGTGAAAACTCTGGTTTAACCTCTCCCTTTGGTCTGCCTAAATGTGAGCAAAGTATTACCTTGCTATTTCTATCTAATAAAAATTGAATTGTTGGAAGTGCTGCTATAATTCTTGTTTTATCAGTGATTACACCATCTTCTGTAAGTGGTACATTAAAATCACATCTTAATAGCACTTTCTTTCCATTTACATCTAAATCTTTTACAGTTACTTTATTCATAAACTAACCTCCTTGTATATTTATAATATCAATATAATTGTTATCCTTTTATATCGATTTTATAACATTTTTATTTTATATCTTTTTTTATTATATTTCAAGATATTAAGCAAAATATTTTATAGCACTTTAAAAATTGTGCCACCAGTAGTGACACAATTTCATTTATAATATTTTTAAATTATTTATTTCCGTCTTTTTCTGCCATGTAGCAAGCTAAGTCAACTAATTTATGAGCATATCCCCATTCATTATCATACCAAGCTACTAATTTTACAAATGTATCTGTTAACTGTATTCCAGCTTTTGCATCGAATATTGATGTGTGTTCATCATTTAAAAAGTCTGATGAAACTACATCTTCATCAACATATTCAATTATTCCCTTCATAGAACCTTCTGCTGCTTCTTTTATTGTTTTACATATATCTTCGTATGTTGTACGATTTGCTAAATTACATGTAAGGTCGACTACTGATACATCTAATGTTGGTACTCTGAATGACATACCTGTAAGTTTTCCATCAAGTTCAGGTATAACTTTTCCAACAGCTTTAGCTGCACCTGTTGATGATGGTATAATATTTCCGGCTGCTGCTCTACCACCTCTCCAGTCTTTCTTAGAAGCTCCATCAACAGTCTTTTGTGTAGCTGTTGTTGAGTGAACAGTTGTCATTAACCCTTCTACTATTCCATATTTGTCATGTATAACTTTAGCAAGTGGTGCTAAACAGTTTGTTGTACATGACGCATTTGATACTATGTTCATTGATGGATCATACTTTTCTTGATTTACACCCATTACAAACATTGGAGCATCTTTTGATGGTGCACTTATTACAACTTTCTTAGCTCCTGCTTCTAAGTGAGCATTTGCCTTTTCCATTGTTGTAAATACTCCTGAACATTCTAATACATAGTCTACCCCATCTGCTCCCCATGGAACATTGTGTGGATCCATTTCATTGTAAACCTTTACATCTTTTCCATTTACAGTTAATGTATTTCCTTCTCCTTTAACTTCTCCTTTAAATCTTCCATGCATTGTATCATATTTTGTCATATATGCCATATAATCCGCTGTAATAAATGGATCATTTATTGCTACAACCTCTACATCTGATTTTTCTAAAGCAGCTTGAAATGCTAGATTTCCTATTCTTCCAAAGCCATTAATTCCTATTTTAATTGACATAATAAAATCCTCCTTTAAATCAATTATTGCCGCTTACCGACATTCCTATTCTATTACAACTTAATTTTGAATGCAAGAGTTTTTATTAATATTTTAATTGCATTCAAAAAACGGACTGCCGCTTCATTATTACTTAGCTTTAGTCCGCTATTTTTATAATTGAACTTTAACTTCAGGTTCTTCATCATTAATTGTAGCTTCTATCACTTGTCTTGGTCTTAAATGAAATCCTTTATCAAAATATATTTCTTGATTCCAGAAATCATGAACTTCTTTAAATACCTTTGATTGGTGTGGTGTTAATTCCAAAACTATATCTTGAAATAGAAAGCTCTTAAAACTTGACCATGGAGTTACCTTTGCAGGCACTTTTGAATATACCTTTGATTCATTTTCTTCCATAATTTATTCCTCCTTTGTTTCACACATAAGTACTATATATTTTTAATATACTACATCTCCTTTCTTTTAGCAATATAATTCAAACTTTTTAATTTTACATTTTTGTAATATTATTTTAACATTTTATTAACATTGCTAAAATCAAACCTTGGCACAAATTCTTCCTCGTGCTCTCCTAATTCTTGCATATATCCATTTTTAAAATCTAATGTAAACAAAAAGTTTTCCACATCTTTATACTCTCTTCGGGAAATCTTTCTATTTATAAGATTGTCCTCTTTTGCTTTGTAAGTTGGAAAGTACTGTGCCATTACACTTACGATGATATCCTCTGGCATGTTATCTTTTATCCATTTTAGTATATGCTTTGTATTTTGGATGTGGCTTGGCAAAATTAAATGTCTTATGATTATCCCTTTTTGCAAAATACCATTTTCGTCAAATTGTGCCTTTCCAACTTGCTTGTACATTTCTTTTATTGCTTTTGTAGCAACTTCAAAATAATTAGGAGCTTTTGAATATTTTAATGCTATGTCATTAGAATAGTATTTTAAATCTGGTAAATAAACATCTATGTATCCATTTAAGCTTTTTATTGTTTCTACATTTTCATATGCATTTGAATTATATATAATAGGAATGCTTAATCCATTATTTCTTGCTATCTTTATAGATTCTATAATTTGATTAGCGTACATTGTAGGTGTTACTAAATTTATATTGTCTACTCCCCTTTTCTGCTGCTCTAAAAATATCTCTGCAAGCCTTTCTATGCTAACAACTTCTCCTTTATTCTCTTGACTTATTTCATAGTTTTGACAATAGATACAGTTTAAATTACAGTTACTAAAAAATACAGTCCCAGAGCCATTTTTTCCACTAATACAAGGTTCTTCAAAATAATGTGTTGATACTAAAGCTAATTTTATCTTATCATCACATTTGCAATACCCCTTTACTCCAGAAGCTCTATTTACATTACAATTTCTCGGACAAATTTTACATTTTTCTAACATAATAAAAATATTATAACACTTTTTTTAAATTTGTGCTATAATTAAGTACATAATTAATAGGAGGAATTTATGTTATCTAATTCAAAATTTGAAAATGGTATCTTTGAATATACTTATAGAACACATTTTTCACAGGTTGGAACTCATGATGTTCTTACAAATAAATCTATTTTGTCTATATTAGAAAATATTGCAGATGCACATAGTGTATATTGTCATTTTACATTTTCTGATGTAGCAAGATATAATCTTACTTGGGTTATTCTTAGTTGGAAATTGCAAGTTTTAAAGAAAATTGAGGCTAACAAAGATATTAAAGTTCAAACATGGTGCAGTGGTGCTAGCAAAGCCTTTTTTTATAGAGATTTTAAAATATTTGATGAACAGAATAATTTATGTGCAATTGCAACATCTAAATGGTGTTTAGTAGATATTGATACTTCAAAAATATCTTCAATGCCACCTGAGATTTGTAATGTATATAATATTTTTCATGAAGAAACTGTATTTGGAAAAAATGATGTTGTAAAAATTACAATTCCAACTAATGAACCTATTTTCAGTGATACTTACAGAATTCGTAGATTTGATTTAGACTTAAATAAACATGTTCACAACTTAAACTATTTAAATATCGCTTATGAACTTCTCCCTGACGAAATATATGATGGGGATGAACTTAATAATGTTGAAATATTGTATAAAAGAGAATTAAAATATGGAGATACAGTAAAATCATATCTTTACAAAGATGAAGATTGTTACTATATTGTAATCAAAAGTTTGGATGAAAGTATTATTCACTCAATTGTGAGATTGTTTTAGATTTTAGAGGACATGCAATTTTAGTTGTATATAAAGAATGCATGTCCTTAATTATGCCTTTTATTTATTTTTCAATCTTATTTTATATTCTTTTTCTAGTTGCTTTAGACTCTTTTGTGGTGTATGCAAATCTTCTGGCATAGTTCCGTCCTGCTTCTTTAATTGCTTTTCTAACTATTTTTCCAATTTTATTATGAGTATCACAAGCCTTCTTTTCAGTATTAACCCCATCTCTTTTTAATCTTGATTCGGTCTAAGTAATGCGAAATAGATTAGCTGCAAGTTCTTCACTCCCCATATTATCTAGAATATCTTCTCTACATCTTAATCCTTTTCTTTTTGCAATATCATTAGCTGTTTCTCCGTTATATAGTCCTTTATATCCACTATTATGAAATCTATCAAAATTCTTTACTCCTGCTTTTTTAGCTGTTTGATTAAGTGAATAATTTCCTTTTCTCGCTAAATCTCTTTGATAAAATCTTTTTTCATCTTCTGTTAACATACTATATTCTTTTTCACTAATTTCTTGTTTTCTAGTTTGAACTGCGAAGTATGTTTGAGCAAGGCTAATTACCTTTTTTCTACTATCTCCATTTTGTGCTATTAAATAACAAGCATAACGACTTAATTCGTAATCAATTTGTTCTCTATGAGCTCCTGAGCCGATTTCAACCATTTTGGCGACTTCGACAAAATGGTCTAAAACATTTACATTACTGTTATCACAGCTATTCTTTGCTTTTTGTATTACTCCATTAAATTTTCTCCATTCTTTATACTCCAAAATGACTTGCAATTCTCTCGCATACCAAAATTCAATACCATTTTCATCAATATGTTTAATATCTTCAAAAGATTTATTATTCTTATTTATTTCATTCAATAACATCATCTCCTTTTCTTTTTTATTCTGACGATATTATAAAACGTTTGTTTGCAAATGTCAATTGTTTTTTAATTATTTTTCCCTAAAAGTTAAAAATAAGACCAAATAGATAGTTCCACTTGGTCTTTTAATTTTCATTTATTATTCTTCTGAAGCTGGTTCTTCTTTAGCTTCTGGTTCTGGTGTATTATTGTATACTTCTAATATAGCATTTTGTATTTTCTCTCTAGTAGCAGGGTTTATTGGGTGAGCAATGTCTTTATGCTCTCCTGTACTTTTGATTTTTTTGCTAGGCATAGCAATAAATAATACTCCTTCAGGATTTTCGATAACTTTGATTTCGTGAACTACGAATTCATTATCGAATGTTACAGAGGCAACAGCTTTTAATCTGTTCTCTGAATTTACTTTTCTTAATCTTACATCTGTGATTTCCATTTTTAATGTTCTCCTTCCAAAGTTTTCTTTTTTAGTACTTTATGTACTATTATTTTATTCGCGACTTTTTCAATTTTTCCTTCTTAATTTTCAATATTTTTTAATTTTTGACAAATTTTGTTTTTTTACTTCAAATAAACCTTGTTTTTTTTATTGTTCTGTATTATAATGTATTCGCATATTATGTAAAAAGTAAATGTATGAAACTTTTAATACAAGAATAGGAGATGACTATTTTGGCAAATTTACAAGAATTAAAGAATTATAAGAATATATACATGATTGGTATTGGCGGAGTAAGCATGAGTGGTATTGCAGAACTTCTTAAACATTGGGGATTTTCTGTAAGTGGATCAGATGTTTCTCGTTCTGATGCAACTGATAAACTAATTGAAAATGGCATACCTGTTACAATAGGTCACAATCCAGAGCTTATAAGTAATTTTGACTTAGTTGTTTATACTGCAGCCATTTCACCAGATGATGTTGAACTTAATAGAGCTACTGACTTAGGAATTCCTACAGTTGAAAGAAAGGATTTTTTAGGTGCTATTACTCGTGCTTTTAGAAATACTATCTGTATTTCTGGTACACATGGAAAAACTACAACTTCTTCTATGGTTTCGATGTGTTTTCTAGAAGCTAATCAAGATCCAACTATCCAAATTGGAGCTGACTTAGATGCCATAGATGGAAATTACAGAGTTGGTAGAAGTGAATTCTTTATATTAGAGGCTTGTGAATACGCAGAAAGTTTCTTAAAGTTCTCTCCTAAGGCTGAAATAATATTAAACATAGATAATGACCACTTAGATTATTATAAAGATTTAGATCATATTAAAAATGCGTTTGTAGACTATGTTAAACTTTTACCTGATGATGGAATACTTGTTTATAATTATGATGATGAGAATTGTCTTCATTTATCACAAAATACAAAAGCTAAGGGAATTACATATGGTATAAAAAACTCTAATGCTAATTTTGTTGCTAAAAATATAATCTTTGACGATAATGGTTATCCTTCATTTGACGTTTATCACAATAATTCATTCTATAAAACAATGAAACTTTCTATTCCTGGTAAACACAATGTTTTAAATGCTTTAGCTTGTATTGCTTTATGTGATGAATTTGGTATTGATAAAAATGATATAAAAAATGCTTTAAAGAAATTTAAAGGCGCTGAAAGAAGATTTGAATTTGTAGGAAAATTGAATGGAGCTAAAATATATGATGATTATGGTCATCATCCTACTGAAATTAAAGCAGTATATGAGGCTATGAAAAAAAAGCAATATAATCATTCATGGATTGTATTTCAACCTCATACATATAGCAGAACCAAACTCTTATTAAATGAGTTTGCAGACGTATTAATGAATTTTGATAATATTATTGTTACTGATATCTATGCTGCTCGCGAGCAAGATAACCACGAAGTTACTGGCAAAGATATTGTAGATAAAATAGATTCTCTTGGCAGAAAGGCATACTATATCTCTGATTTTGATGATATTGCTGAATTCTTAACTAGAAATGTTAAAGAAGATGATATTGTACTTACTCAAGGTGCTGGCACTGTTACTAAAATTGCACATAAGCTAGCGCAAAACTAATGTATAAAAAATCAACCTATTGGTTGATTTTTTAATAATCTGTTTTTGATAAAGTCGGATAACTAAATGTCTGACCAGTTTTAGAAACATCTCCATCCTCTATATGCGTAGGTAGAAAACTATCACTTCCCTTTAGGAAATGTTTATATCTACTTTTATCTGTAAGTCTTCCGTTTCCAATTATTATTGGGTCATCCCATGTAACGTCTACAGCATACCAACTGCCATTATCCATCTTAACATAGTTCCAAGCATGTGCTTCTGAACCACCTTTATTATCTATTCCGGTTCCATAAATTGTCACACATGGAATATCCATTTTGTCTAATATATACTTAAAAGCCTCTGCATACCCCTCACACACGCATTTATTTTCAACTAAAGCTCCATATATATTAGAGTTATTAACATAACTTTCTTGATTATATGAGATTCTATTTACAAGTTCATCATGTACATATTTAATTTTTTCAGCCATACTTCCATTAGCACTTTCTATTATATTTTTTGTAATTTGCTCTAGCACTAGTTTTGCTGCTCTTACTTCACTACTTGTATTAAAATAGTCTATAAAATAACTACCTCCATCTTTAGGTTCTAATGTGTATTTATATTTCGTCTTTCCCCAAAAAGTTGTTGTTGTAGTTACCAATGAGACTTTTTGCGTATCTACCCAAAATATATCTGGCCTATCTAAAGATATTGCATCCCAAACTGTCTGAAAATTACTCCCAGCAGTACTGTCATTTATGGAAAACTCCATCGTTCCATAACCATCAATAAATTTGTATATATTATTAACTATAGTATCATACATACTTTTTCCAGTAGAATTTAACTGTCTATAATAATATCTTCTTCCGACATTATTACTTTCTTTATTGTAGACATCAAAATCTCCAAGGATTGAATTACTTAATGTAACATTGTCATTAATATTGAAGCTATTTTTGTTCGTAGAAATTAATCCTGTTGAATTGCTGCTAGCAATTTCAGACATATCTTTATATGAATTTTCTACCTGTCCATTATTATTAAATATCCAAACAAGTATAAATAAACATATCATAATACATATAACAAGTATTATATTGATTAGTGATATTCCTTTCTCTCTTTTCATACTTCCTCCACTTTGATTATTATATATGATAAAGGAAAATACATCAATACTTTACTTTAATTTTATTGCATCATCATATCTGCAAATATTGCATATCCTTGTGTTGGGTCATTTAAAAGTACATTTGTTATTGCTCCTATAAATTTTCCATCTTGCAGGATTGGAGTTCCACTCATACCGGGAATTATTCCACCTGTTTTATTTATTAAATTCTGGTCTGTTACTTTTATAAGCATGCTTTTATTATCTTTATAATTCATCCTACTTATTTTCTTTATCTCTATTTCAAATTCTTCAGTTTTATCTTTATTTTCGAGTTGACATATTATTTTTGCCTTTCCTTCTTTAATTTGATTTCTTGCTGCAACTGGATATTCATCTTTTTTAACTTTATTTATATATTCCAAATTAGTAGCTTTGCCATATATACCTATATCTGAATTTACTTCAATATTTCCTATATTTATACATCTATCTATTGTTCCTCTTATTTCTCCTGGTCTGCCCTTTTCTCCTTTAACAATTGATACAATTTGACTTGTGACTAGCTCACCATTTGAAATATTAAGGAGTTTATTTGTATCAACGTCATTTATTCCATGACCTAATGCTGCAAATGTTTTAGTTGCTTCTTCATAATATGTTAATGTTCCAATTCCTGCTGCTGCATCTCTTACCCACAATCCTATCATATATGTGCCATCTAAGGCCTTAATTGGAGTAATTGTTGTATATGTTTCTTCTGATTCTCTTTGATATCTAATAGACATAGATTCTCCATTACTCTTGTTTATTATATCAATTAGTTCATTTGTGTTAGCTACTTCTTTCCCATTTACTAATTTTATCATATCTCCTTCTCTTATACCTGAGTTTTGATATGGTTTATATTTGTTGCCATCTGCCCCATCAACTTCTGACATTCCTGCCACTAATATTCCATCAGTGTATAGCTTAAGTCCTATAGTTCTGCCTATTACATTAACTCTCCTAGTTATACTACTGTTTACATTTCTTGCATACGTTTCACTCGTGTAGCTTACAACCCATGTATAATTTATAAACAAAAATAGGGTTACAATCCAAATTATCTTTTTATTTACATTTGCTTTTAGACTTTTCATTAAATTTCTCCTTTAAATTTACTAAAATAGATACCTTTATAATATCCATTTTTTTTGTTTTTATTAAGTTCGAAATTCAAAATTATATTTTACAAAAATATTGCAATACTAGGTAATATATGGTATTATATGTTCAATTATATATATTTACTAAAATTCAATTAGGCATTCTGCCTAGAGCTTTTCCCTAAAATAAAAAAAATTAATACATAGCAAAGGAGTTGATTTTATAGCGTTATTAAAACTAAAAAATGATTACACTTTTAAAAGAGTATTTGGTTTTACTGGTAATGAAGATATAACCAAAGGCTTATTAAATGCAATTCATAGATTTTGAATTAGAAAAGCTAAAAGAGATACCAAAATATATGACAAAATGGAATTTACGAGAAAAGGACTATCGAAAAATCGTCTTGACAGATATAATAGAATTATATATAATAGAAATGAGCAAGGTAGAAAAGTATGCTAAGAATAGCAAGACAGATACTTGGGTAAAATATATTATAGGTTCGGAGGATATCAATATGGAAATGGTAGATGAAGACATAAAGCAAGCACAAAAAGTATTAGAAGACATAAGTAATGATGAATACGAGCAATATTTGGCAGACCTAAGAGAAAAATATATATTGGATATGAACAATATTGAATCAACAGGAATTAGAAAAGGCATAGAACAAGGCATTCAACAAGGTACAATGAAAAGAAATCTACAAATTGCAAAGAAAATGAAAAGTAAAAATATAGACATTGATTCAATTGTAGAAATTACAGGACTAACTAAAGAAGAAATCAAGAAATTATAATATAAATAGTAAATATATATAAATAGATATCATATGAGAAACCACTGAACAAGTAATTTCATTATGATATCCATTTTTTATTTTTATTAAGTTAGAAATTTTTATCTACCATTAACATTTACTATTCCTGAATGTTGTGCTGCAATATTATAGTTTCCATTTCCAGTAACTTTATACATAAAATTCTTTAAAATTTGAGAAATAGTTTTATTTGTATTTCTTACAGTTACAGACACTATATCTCCTTCTTTTAATTTATATGCTCCTTCTTTATTCATTTGCTCTGTTATTTGAGTTGTGAATTCTGAAAATGAATAGTTTTCACCAACTTTTGCTGATGCAACTTGAGTAGTTTTTTTGTTAGAGTTTTCATCTAAAACTTGTACTCTCATTTCAACATCAAATGAATTTCCTGTTGCAGCAATAGTCTCATAAAAAGATTCATATTTATCCATTGTAATTTTTCCTGTAGATCTAATACTGTCAACAAATTCTGTTGTTGCAGTTTGTACCGCTTGTTGTGATATATCATCACTTCTGTCCGCTGTTGACATTAGTGGAAATACAAACATCAATACTGCTGATAAAAATATTGCAATTACTGTCATTACTGAATCACCCATAAAGCAATCCTCCTCTTTTTTATCTCATAAATATATACATCTTTAATTATAATACATTTTTCATATTATGTCAAATTTCGCATTAAAAATCTATTAAATATATATATTGTATTACTCTTTTTTGTATTCCTGTACCATTTTCTACAGAAACGTCTCCCTCAAATTCTATTCTAGAATCATAAACATCCATATCAACGCTTATGTCATTGATATCATTTAAGTCACCAGTTTTTATTCTATTAGCATTATAAATTCCAGACCTCTCTAAAAAATGAGCTTTAGTCATATTTGCAAGTGGAGTAGTCACATTAAAATTATATTGAAAGTTGATACCCAACTTATTATCTCTTGTGCCACTATCATTTCTATCTCTATTAGGAGATCCAAAAAATTTTTCTCTAGAAAATTCATACAGTGGCGTCATTCTTCTATTTATTAGTGCCAATATAAAATTCTTATAAGCTAAATCATCACTGACCCAAGGCTCACGTCTTATAGATTCATCATCGCTATCTAATCCATAGATTCCTCTATGTAATACTACAGGTGAGGATGTATCATCCTCCTTGTATGATACAGTATGACTACTATCCTCATCATTTTGTAATCTTGATTTATTTAAGTTTACTTGCAATGATTCTGTATAGTATAAAGTCATCTTCTTAATATTATACGGAATCATATCAGTCCTATTCCAATTAGCCTTGTAAAATAGAACAGTATACCCTTCTTTAAAATACGAATATAAAGTTGGGATAACTGTCTCTATTCCTACAATTCTAGAGTCTTGTATATCAAGATTTTCTGAATCATAATATCTAGTGTTATCTGACTTAGATATGACGGCAGATGCAGCTTGTCTAGCTTTAGTAAATCCAAACATGGCTGTTCCTAAAGCTATGACAAAGATTAAGACTGCTGCTGCCATTTTTAGTGCATCTGCTGCATTCTCCATTTATTTGCTCCTATTACTTCTATAATTAGTTTTGAGTTACTGAAATTGTCTTTAAAAATCCAGATGTATAATATCCGTCTGCTGGCTCAGCTGCATCTTTTGCAAGTGTACTAACATCAATATCTGATGCATTATCATTTAGTTCCCATACTTTATATGTTTTTCCTGGTATAACTGTTCTTGATATATCAGATGGAGTACTTACTTTTCCACCATATACAACACATATATAGTTTGTTTCATCTCCCGTCTTTCCTGTAATGTTATTTGTTCTAATTAAACTCATAAGAGATTTAACTTCAGAAGCCTGTACCTTATCTCCAAAATATGCTGTAAATTGACTATTTTGTGCTTGAGCAGCTTGTGAATTTAAGTTAACCTTCTTTCCTGCTGATTGTGCCATGTTTACAAAATAAACACCTAATCCTATAATTATAATTGAAATTAAAATTGCTCCTGCTATAATTAGAGCCTTTGATGCATTTTCCATAATTTCCTCCTTTGAATATTAAAAAATAAATATATATCTTTATAGTCTTTTGTTCGACTAAACTTAATAACTTAAACTAGTTCTTCAAAATATAAATATTTTACAAATTTAGTTTTTTTATGATAATCTATTTTTGTACATTTAAATTTTGAAGTATTGTATATTCTTACAAATTTAGATATGTCATTTTTATAAATTGGTTCAATAGAATATACTTCATCACTTTGTAAAAATTTAATGTCTATTTTTATTGAATTCATGTCATTTTCAGTATACATTCCAAATTCATCTTTTGATATACCATTTCTGTCATTCTTGTCCATTGCATTATTTACTATAGTTGCTAAGTCTCCAGCTGTAATTTCTTTATTATATATATCTTCATAATATAGATTATTATTCGATATTTCGCTCATTTTTGTTTTATATCTGCCATATATAGAGAGTAGTAAAGATATCACAACCACTACACATCCTAATAATATTATATACCTTTTCATATATTACCTACAAATTCTATCATTAAATTTATTAGTTTTCAATATTTTTGTAAAATTTATTTTATTTCATCTTTATATGGGTTAACAACAATTGAGTCTGTGACATCATATGTCTTTCTATCATCGCTATTTTCCTTGATTCTATGAAATTTAATTAAATTTACCTTTTTTACACTATTATATCCTATATCAACTTCAGATGTCGCTTCTGTTGTCCAAATTTCCTTTACACCATTTACAGTTTCTATTGGCGTTTTAAAATTTCCATCACATCTAAAATATTTTGTGTTATATTTTGTTACAAATTGACTAACAACCTTATTAAAATTCACATTATTTTCATAATTATTTTTACTAATATTACCTTTTGCAAAAAATTGTATATTATCAATCCATACATTTACATAAGCTTCATTATCAATATCATCTTGTGTAAAATTATTTTTATCATTTTCTTTTTTAGCAAAATTTATTATAGTTGCAATCTCTTGTGCTGTAATATTTACTCTACCTGAATAATCTAGAAAGTTACTATTAAACTGATACGTTTCTTGGTCAGCTATCTTTTCATGCATATCTGAAGAATACCTTCCAAAAGACACTATTACTGCAGCTAAAATTGATAATATTATTATTGCAATTAAAATTTCACCTGCCATAATCAAGGCTTTTGAGCTATTTTCCATATGTCCTCCTACTTTATTCTTTCAGAAAATTCAAAACTCTGTACTCTTCCTGTACCATTTCCCGCCTCATCAGATAATTCACCATTATATATTACTTTGTCACATTTAAAATATGATTCATTAAATATCTTTAAGAAATCCTTTTCTCTTCCAGTTCTAAAAAAGAATTCATTCATAAATGTTTTAAGGTCTGACTTAGTATTCCAAAGGTATTTTGTCTTATTTTCTTTAACTGTATCAGATTCAAATTTATAATCAACATCTTTAATATATCCAATTATGTCTCCATTTTTATTTAATTGTATTTTGGCAGTTATAGGTTTAAATCCCTTTTCTTCAGAATACCTTTCATTCATGTCTGACATTAAATTATATAGTGATCTTAATTCATATCCTCTTATTATTTGTTTATTATATGATTCAAGTTCTTTATTTTTTTGATATAGTTGCTGAACTGATTCAACATTTTCTTCAGCCTGATAATATTTAGATACTCTATTCCATCCCCATACTAGTATTGATAACACTAACATAGCAATTAAAACAGATCCGGCTATAATCAATGCTTTAGATGCATTTTCCATTTATAATCCTTCCTTTGTTTATTTAAGTCATTTTACCCATTGAATCAAACGATGATGTCATACTCTTCATTCCTATTAGTACAAGCGGAACAATTAAGTATCCAACAAATACTATTACCATTGGTGCAAATCCTATTGTTTTTCCAATCATACCTCTCTTGCTAATTAATCTTTCATTTGATTCTTTTCTCTTATCTCTATAGTAATCTCTATCTGCATTTAATTCATCAAATGCCTCTATAATAGGAACTTTTTCAACTGCTGTTTGAAGACTCTCTATAATTCTTATAAAAGGCAAGTACGTAACTTCATCTTTCATTACTTCTAGTGCTTCCCATGCACCAGCTTCATAGTTGTTTAGACATTTACTTATCTGGTCTTTAAATATGTCTGCATATCTATCGAGCCACTCTAGTATCATTTCAACATCGACTCTCTCAATTCTCATTAGCATCATAATTATGGTTTGATATTGCATTACTTCATCTTCCATTGCCATCTGTCTTATCATAATTTGAAATTTTAGCATTAAGATTGGTCCTGCATATCCAATTAAAGCAAACATCATTGACATTAATACTTCAAACCATTTTATATATTCTGAGTTAATTATTTGCAGCTTGCTTAATATCTTAGGTGCATTAGTGTCAATTTCATCTTGACTTGCATCTTTATATTCTTTAGATTTTTGCATTGCTTTAATAACATCAGCTAAATCAGCTTTTTGACCTTTAAGTTTTCTTATTATTGCATTATGTTTTTCTGTCGTTTCCATTGCCTTTTTTTCTTGATTAGCTGACATTTCACCTATCAGATCGTAGTCTGTCGTTGGCTGTGTATATACATAGTTTGCCTCAATTTTATGAAATACAAAAAATAATAATAGTGATACTAAGAATACGACAACAGTAAGTACAAGCCTATTAACATAAAGCCAATGCATCTTTAGTTTTGAACCTGCATCCTTTAATAATTTTCTAAGCTTTCTATAATCTTTTGTCTTTTCTTTAGGTATAAATAAATCTACAAACTTTTTAACAACTGGTATTTTATATAATTTCTCTTGCCATGGATTTTGTTCATCTTGAACTCTTTTTACAGATCCATTATCTTTTACTTTTCTAACTAGTGTATAACATATAAATGTTGCAATCATAACAACTACTTGCACAATAAGTCCTGCTTTTCCTTCGTAGAAAGGTTTAGTAAAAGAAAAGTTTCCTATTGCCCAATTTTTTAATGGTTCTAGTAAAAGCATTGGGCATATTGATATTACAGATAAACTTTGGAATGTATAATTTAGTTTATCTCTTTTTAATATCTCAATTTGCATTTCTTGTGTAATATTTTCTAGGTTATTTAAATATAATGATGCACCATCAATCCTTCTATCGCCAAATTCTTGTGTTAAATATGATATACCTGCAAATTCTTTTAAGTAATTATTAGGTGCTACATCATAGTATTTTTCAAGTCCCATTTCTGGGTCTTGAGAATTTAAAATATCATATATCTTTTCAGCTTGTCTTGAAATTTCAACTGCATCACAATCTTGTGCTGTTGCATAAATTGCTTCACCAACCATGTTGGTTTCATGATATGTATGTCTCATTGCGGCAAAAAAATCAATTTGTTGTAGTAATAAATTATTATCTATTTTGTCAACCATACTATCACTAAATGAATCTATAATAAATAATTCAAATATTAAAATTATTCCCATTAGTAATAAATTATGACGTGTAATTATTATAACTACCAATGTTAAAGGAATGATTACTAATAATGAATTAAATATAATTTTAGCACTCTGAAATCTTGTTAAATATTCATCATCTAAATTGTTTATTTCCAGTCTTCTTCTAATTTTAAGTAAATATCTTTTTAAGAAGGGAGTTTTTAAAAATCTTATGTATAACTTTTGATAAAATACTTCTTTGGAAAATCCTTGCTTATCACTTGCTTTTCTAAGTTTTTCTATTCTAGCAACGTCAGAATTCTGTGACTTCTTTTTTATTATAAAGAAAGCTATAACAATTGCAACAAATGCAGCAGCTACAATTCCGATAAATATCAAAAGTATATTAGATTGTTCCATCTAAGTATCTCCCTCCCTTCTTTTAATTATTGCTTTATTATTTCTCCTCTTTCACTAAATCTTGTATGCCAATATTTATCTATAAATCTTCTAAAGTTAATTGAATCAGAGTCATCCATATTTAGTATCATTTCTTGTAAATTCTTATCAGAAATCTTATTTGTAATTGCATATGTTCCATCTTGATACTCTAATATATTTACATATCTATATAATTCTTTATTAGTTTCTTTAGTGTAATATCTTGTAGTATTGTCAACAAATTTATCAAATTTTCCTTCTAAAGTCTTTTCATTTCTATGGTCAAATGTATATTCATTAACATCTTCTACTGGAATACATTCAGTAATTCTTTCTACATATCTCTTACCATTAAAATCTTTTGTTAAATGTATATCAAAATTAAGTACTTGTACAACTTGTTCTTCTGCAGTTTTTTCATTTTTAAATACACCAGTTCTAAGCATTGAGTTACGAAGTGCTGTAACTAAGTTTGGAAATGTTTTAGCGTGGTGAGTAAATAATGTAAATTTAGATGCAACCTGTGCTGCTTGTATCATCCAAGATGCTACGGGGTCAGTTGCAACCTCTCCGAATTATATTAACAGAACCATCAGTCTTCTTTTGAACGTCTAATCCCTCTTGTCCTGATATTGTCTCTGTTTCTCTAAATGTGAGTATATTTCTAGTTGGATAAATTCTTCTTAAATGAAGCTCGAATGCCATTTCTTGAACACGGATATTAAGTGTTTCATATATGTTTTCTATCATACCCATAAGCATAGTTGTTTTACCACAACCTTGCTCTCCAGTAATTGATATAATTCTTGCCCCCTTAACTAAGTATTTTAATAATTCTATTGTTTCTAGAGATCCTTCTTCTCCTTTAAACCACTGTTCAAGTGTTGAACGCTTAACGTCAAATTTTCTTACAAAGAATGCCCAGCTTTCTGAGAAACTTGGTCTAACAACAACGACACGAGAACCGTCTTTCATTTCATTAATTTTATATCCATTTGTGTCTGATAATTGTCCTGGATTATTATATTTATAAATATTCTGACATACTCTCTTTAATTCTGCTTCTGTTCCAAAAGATAGGAACGCTAGTCTTATTGATTTACCTTGGAAGAATATCCATATACTATCACATGCACGTGGTACTTTATGATCCATTACTTGATTTAAGTATCCACTATCAGTTTGTGCTACTTGACTTAAAAAGCTTTCTGGTAGTCCTGATACACCTCCTGAAATACCATCAATATTCATATCTCTTACTTCATCTATTGAACTATAGCCTTTATATCTTTGGTATATTCTTTGAACTACTACTTTTAATTTATCTTCAAATGTTAAATTAAAATTCTCTCTTTCATATATTGCGCTTATTTCTTCTGGAGTTATAACATAAGATGGCTTTGCTTCTCCTGCAGTATATTTAAGCTCTGCTAAATTATATTTTTTTATCATTTGGGTTAATGCTTCATATCCAAAATCTTTTTGGTACATATATATTATTACATCAAATTTATCTTGAGCTGTTAGAAGTGATGGTGCATCAAAAGGAATTGCTTTAGATATGTTAGTTTCATCAACACCATATTCTCTAGATAAGATATCAAATATCAATTCCTTAACATATTTTTTATCATTTACATCTCCATATGTACAACCTTTAAGCGCTTTTTTTAATTCATATTTTTTGTTTTTTCTTCTTCTAAGTTCTTCTTCTGAAAGACCTAAATCATATAAATTTACCTTTGTTATTTCGTCTAATCTTCTTTTTACAAAATCTATCATCTTGTCTAATGTATAAGTTTTATCATCAACAATTACTTCTTTTTCTTCTTCAGCATCCTGGTTCTTCTTTACATGTCTATATATTAGAAATAATGCAATTCCTAAAACTGCGATGATAATTATAATATTAAGAATCATTTTGGGCCTTCCCCTTTCTTTATATATCTTTTGTCTGTTTGCCTAAATTCCAAATTCCACTTCTTTTCTTAAATAATCTATTCTTTCTGTTGTTTTATATATTTCTTCTGCGAAATAATTATCTTTTCCTGAACTACTTTTATCTAGTTGTTCTAACTTTAGAAAATATTCTACGACTCTTCCATCTGTGCAATAATCTGAAAATAATATATTGTATGGAATTACCATTGGAATATTTTTTTCATTTAACATTCTACCTATATTCTTGGCAGAATACTTAGAATCTGGATTATATTTTCCTATTGCAATTGCAACATTTCGTTTTCTAAAAAATTCATTTTCTTGTTTTAGTCTTTGAAACGCTAGTGCTGAGTCTTGATTTTGCATAATTTCCATTACAACTAATGTCGAAATTTCGATCATCCTTTTCTTTACATTTCCTGGTAGATCTTTATATACATCAACAATTACCATGTCATATATTGTATTTGCCACCTCTACTATTTGTGGAATAAAAGTTGCCAGATTAGCATAGTTCTTATAATCTTTTGTGTGTGCTGACGGTAATAAATCAAGTCTGCCATTTAATACTGGTTTTGTATAATCACCTATAGTATTTTGTGCTGCTCTTCCTGTTGCAAATAGTCTTGCTAATCCCTCTACTCCATCTGATATATTATATGAATTTTGATTTTTTCCAAATAACTGCTTTGTTATCTTATCTTTTTCATATTTATTAAAGAAACAATCCTCTAACGAACTGTCATTAAAAGCAGTAGAAACAACTAATATCTTATAATTATGCTGAATAGCCATACTAGTAGCAACAGCTGCTACTGATAATGTCTGCCCATTTTCTTTGCTATCCTTATTCATAAATGTAATTACTGACATTTCATTTGTTTCCTTTCTAAAATTTCTTAATCACTTGTTTTATATCTCCCTGACTAATACTCTCACCTGCAACCAATGATGTAATATATTCTAAACATTCTTTATATGTTGATGTATATCTTTTAAATCTAATTTCTTTACTTAGTTGATTTTCTAATGTTACCTTTCTATCTTGGTCAGAATCACCAAACATTACCTTTTCATCTTTCCACTTTGAGTTTGTCTGACTTATTAAATAATCAAGATAGTCTTCTTCTTTTTTTGAAAGGTCTGAAGACACAATTACTTTATACAATTCCATTGGCACTTGCAAAATCTTAAAAATTTCCATTCCCTTTTGAAGTTCATATTCATCATATGATGTAACAAAGAAATTTTTACTAAACCTTGGCATAGCATATGAATTTAATGTTTGTATATTATCAGTATCTATTAGTATATAGTCATATGATGGATTTTGTCCTAAATACTGAGCTATTCCATTTAAGTTCATGAAACCAAGTGCTACATCTATTCCTTGATATTCACTTATATATGTCCTAGATTGTCCATTGCTAACTACTGGCACTATATATCTTAACCTCTGAGTCATTGTAGCATCTACTATTAGTACATTCTTCTTAAGTAATGTTAGAACTTTAGCAATGTTAAGTAGTAAATCTTTCTTATCAAATGCGCCAATAAATCCTATCTGTTCCAAAATGAATTTCCCCTCTCCTAGCTTTGTACACTTTTATTCTATTCCACCATATATAGCATCAATATATTGTTTTCTTTCTGTCTGTTGTTTTGTTATTTCTGATGAAGTTCCTGATTCAACATTTGATTTTCTTTCTTCTTCATCTGTTTGATTTATTGCATTATCTATTCCTGGTCTATAACTGTTATATGATTGATTGTATCTACTAATCAATTCATTTCTTGCAGTTGTTACAATATTTGGATCTCTATCAATTAAACTAACTGTATCATTAGAAGGAACATATGTTGGTATAGCTGCACTCTGAAGCCCTGGTTCAGTATATTTTACAGCATACAATTTGCTTCCTTTCATTCTATATGCATCAACAATAGCAGCATCCATTGTAAGTATCTGTTCTTCTGCAACATTTAATAATATTGTAGTATCTGATGTTACACCTCCAAGATCAGCAAGTGTAACCTTTTTCTTTGAAAGTACAATATAATCAGCGCCAGATGGTAGTCTTAATCTAATATCAATGGTTTCACCATTTTCAAGTTTTGATGGTAACACTAACATATTATATTCTACTTCTCTTAAATCATTAGTTGTAATATTTTCTTCTGCTGTAAGCATTTCTGGTGTTAATATAGCTTTTGCTGGTATATCTATTTTAGCTATTATTTTATTAGTTCCAACTAAATTACCGTTTTCATCAATAATATCTCTTGATGTATTGTATTGACTCATTGTTAATGAGCCAGAATTTGCAACTTCTGCATTCGCGGTTGTAGATACTAACATATCTGGTGTTATTTCATCTCCTGATTTAACATCTGTATTAAGTACTACAACAGGCTTTAATGCAGCTATTCTTGCCTTTTCATCTGCATTCATTTTATAAATTTTATATCCTAATAATATAGCTACTAATATTCCTATTAGCGCTGCAATGAGCATTCCTTTAATAAAAGACGTTCTTGCCTTTTTTTCTAGTGGATTCATTGTTGCCATGTTCTTTTCCTCCTAAATACATTATATTGTATATAATTTTATATTATTGTTAGACAATAATCAAGACATATTATTATTATTACTTTTTTTTAATAGCTTTGTAATGTTTTTGTAATATTGCTATGCATTGTTTTATCAATAACATAACAAATACTCCAAAACATACTCCCAAAGTATCTATAATTACATCTATAGGAGATGCGCTCCTGCCCCCTATGAAACTCTGATGTACTTCATCTGAACAAGCATATAAAAATCCCAAAATTATTGTTAATATAATCTTGTTTTTCTCTTTTATCTTAAATGTATGAACAAATTCAATTATCCAAATCCCAAGTAAAGTATATATAGAAAAATGAGCTAATTTTCTTATTACTCTTTCTGCAGTCATAGTTGCTACTTCTTGTCCATTTTTATTAAATATATTAATAACGACTGTTGCAATTTTTCTGCTAATACTAGACGACTCTTCTCCATTTTGTTCTGAAAATCCAAAGATTATTAGTGATGTAAAAATAATTAGTATCAAAAATATTATCCTTTTTATTAATGTCTTTTTTTCTTTCATATTATTCTTCTTTCTAAAAAACAACTCAAGATATAATAATCAAGAGTTGTTTTATATATTTTTTATTTTGTTATTGATAACACCTTAAACTTAACTACTCCTGCTGGAACTGTTGCACTTACAACCTCTCCTTTTTTGGCTCCTATCAATGCTGCTCCAATTGGAGATTCGTTTGAAATTTTATTTTGCATTAAATCTACTTCTGTTGATCCAACTATTGTATAAGTAGCATCTATGTCTTTATCAACATTGTGAACTTTTACTATATTTCCTATTTGTACAGTTTTAGTATCAATTTCTGATTCATCAATTATTTTAGCATGTCTAAGCTTATTTTCTAGTTCTATTATCTTGTTTTCATTTATTTCTTGTGCAGATTTTGCTTCATCATACTCTGAGTTTTCAGATAAATCACCATATCCTAAAGCAATTTTTATTCTCCCTGCAATTTCAGTTCTCTCAACTGTTTTTAAATGTTCTAATTGTTGTTCTAATTTTTCATAACCTTCTTGTGTTAATATTACTTCTTGATTTTCCATGTTAATCTCTCCTTTTTATGTCTTTTTGTAGGTTTTAGTTCCTATATAATATTCCAAACTTTTTGATTTGTCAATAGCTTTTTTATCATTTACCATTTACTGTATATTAAATAATCTTTTTAGGCCCATATCACCGTCACTATGCTACCTTCCCATTTCTTACAATTCTTTTAAATTCCTGTGTATTAATTTTTCTTTTTCCAAAGACATTAATAATGTCAAATTTATTCATCCTTACGTATTTTCTTACAGTTTCATACTCTTTTAGCTTTAGCATTTCAGCTTCTATTAGTTCTGATTTGTTAAATTTCTCATATTCACTAAATACTCTCATAACTTTTGAAGTTCCTACTTCAGCTGCTTTTATATATATACCTTCAAAGCTTTTATTAGTCTGAAGTGACCCATCTAAATCTATCATAATCATATTTCTGCTTACATTATAGTCTTTTAAATCTTTAAAATCAAGATTTATTACAATATTAGCTCTTTTTAAAGATTTTCTTTTATTATTATTAACAGTAATGTATATTCCCTTCTCTTCTAAGTTTCTTTCTAATTCTCTATACCCATTGTTTTTAGTTATTATGTTTACTACTTTGATACTATTACATAAGTCTTTTATAATGCTTACATTTTCTTTATTATATTCATTAACACAAATGAATAATTCGTCTGACTTAAATTCAAGTAGTCTTGTGCAATAGTTTATAACTTCTATAAGCATAAACTTTAGAATGTATCTTCCTTGTAATTTTGCATAATCTATATTAATTCCGTGCTTCTGAAATAGCATAATCAATATGATGCTTAAGCATTATCTTATTAAGCTTGTCAATTTGCCTTTTATTCACTTTATTAATATAATAATTATTATTATATTTATCCTTGTATACTACGCCAAAAAAACGCCTTAGCTTGTACTTTGTGTTTGCCATTATTTTATTTTCTTTAGGCTTATCCATCTTTACATATGCTATTTCCATATTAAATCACCCAAATATATTATATTCGGATGATTTAATTTTATTACTATTTTATTTAAGTTTTTCCTTAATTACTTCCCATACATCTTCCGTTTCTCTATCCTTCTCCCAGAATCCAGCTCCAGCTAATTCGTAATGATTTACTAAGTCTAGTTTAGCTGATATTGACTTAACATCTTCTATCCACATTTTATATTTTCCAGCTCCACCATCTGAATACTCGATGTAGTTTTGCTTTAGTCTTTCATCCCATTTTGCTTGAACTCCATTTGGAATTTTTATGTCTTTCATGTTTACAACCTTACTGGTGACGATGCCACTTCCATCTTCTCTCCATAATCTAGTGTAAAAAGGCATTGATAATATTATTTTTTCTTTTGGTATTCCTTCTTGCCCTAAAAATTTCTTAATGTTAAGTTCTATCCAATCAGCTCCTGATAACGTACCAGCTTTTTTTAAAGATGGTGATGATTGTTCAAATGCCATAAATACAACATAGTCTGCGGTTTTTCCTATTGTATTTCTATCATAACATAATGACCATGTATCTGAACCATCTGGTTCTGTAAGGATAACGCAAAGTTTTAATCCAACTTCTTTTAATCTAGGGTTTAGTTCAATTAAAAATCTCGAGTAGTTATCTTTATCAGATTTATACATATTTTCAAAGTCAATACTTATACCATTTACATCTAATTTTATAAGTTCACCTATTATATTATCTATTAAATTTGATCTTGTTTCAAAACTACTTAATATTCTCGATACTGCATCTAGGTTATTAAGCATACTATTTGATAAAGTTGGCCAAATTTCATAATTATTTTCTTTTGCCCAATTTATATAGTTCTTACCACCATTTCCAACATTAACTGCTAAACTGCCATCTGATTTTAGTTCATAGAATGATGGAGATACAACGTTTATTCCTTCAACTTTTGATGTTCTATTTGGTGCTGCAGTATATTGATTATAATAATCCCACATCATACTAACCTTTCCTTCGATCTTAGCATTTTCTAGGTTTTCTCTAATTGTAGTTTTATTTATAATCTTTGACTCCTTAATATATCCTAATATACCATTTGCAGTTCTAATCTTTATCCATCCATTTACTTTCGCATCATCATTTTTTTCTGTGTCTTGAACAATAATAATGCTATCTCCTCTTTTTATTTCGTCAACACTTCTAGAAAATTTAGATGCTTTAAGTTTTACTTTGAGATTTTTCTTAGCCACTGCCTCTACTGCTTTTCTATTTAAAGAATCTATTGTAATAATTTTATTTTTTTCATTATATTTCATTTCATAATTATACACACTTTGCAAATCGCTCATTGGCAAATAATATCTGCCATCATTTTGGAGTATATTATGCTCTATGGTCCAATATGAACCATTTTCATATACTCTATTATTATCTAGTGGAATCGCAATAGTTTTAGTATTAGATGTTGTTATTATCTTATTTCTTTCTACTGTTATTGTTTCATCAAAGAAAGTTCTTACATCATCTAATGACATATATATTGTTTTATCCTCTTGCATTATTATATCTGATTTCAACATTTTAGTAATGTTATTATTATTGATTATAAGTGTATTACTTTTAGCTACTGTTGCATCTTTTGAATAATTAGGTGCAACTTTTATAGTTATCATTATAGCAACTAGCATTGAGATTGTAATTGCTAGTCTTTTTGCAAGATGATATATATTTATTTTCTTCTTTCTACTCATTACCTAAAATCCTCCATACATAATATATCATAATTCTTCATAATTTTACAATGATTATTTTATATTTGTCATAATTATTTTTTGTAACCTAAATTTTTATTTCTCATATACTGTAATTAAAGGAGGTAATATATGTTTAATGTACTAAAGAAACTGCTTGCTACATGCCTTATCGGATTCGGCTTAGGAGTATTGCTTGTCTTATTACTTCCAGTTTCTGGTTGGCTATTCTTAATTGGCTCTTCCATAATAATTGCAGGCTTTATATGCTTATGGAAAACATAACATTTTTGTTGCATTTTGCATAAAATATTAGTGATAAAGGAGGTTGTTACATTGACTATTGTAGTAAAAAAAGTTCCAAAATGGTTACGAGGTTTTGTAAAATTAGTATTTGGAGTTAAGGATCAATAATATACATATGATAAAAACATTTTTTAAATTTAGCAAAAAAAATACTACCGAAAACATTCGGTAGTTTTATATTTTATAATTAATTTATTAGTCAGCTGCTTGCATTTTTGCTGAACGTAAACATTTAGAACATACATGCATTTTTTTGTTTTCACCATTCAATTTAACTCTGATTGTTCTTAAATTTGGTTTCCATGTTCTAGGAGCTCTTCTACTAACATGAGAACGAGCTATACTTATTTTATTTCCATTTGATACTGCTTTTCCGCATAATTCACATTTTGCCATTTCTTTAGCACCTCCTACGATTTTTTTATTACGACTAATCTTTATAATAACACAATTATAAAATAATTGCAAGTATTTTACTTAAATTTTTTTTAGCTTGACTATACTAGATTATAATATTATAATTTATAAAAAATAGGAGGTTTAAAATGACACCACATAATGAAGCCAAAATAGAAGATATAGCAAAAACCGTACTTATGCCAGGAGATCCTCTTAGAGCTAAGTACATTGCCGATAACTTTTTAACTGATGCAAAACTTATTAATACTGTTAGAAATATGTATGGATATACAGGATACTATAAAAATAAGAAAATAACTGTATTCGCATCTGGCATGGGGATGCCTAGTATGGGTATTTATTGCTATGAACTTTATAAATTTTATGGAGCCCAAAATATCATACGTATTGGATCTTGTCGGAGCTTACAATAATAAATTAAATTTATTTGATACTATCTTAGTTGATAAATCCTATACAGAAGCAAATTTTGCTTTTTCTTGGAATGAAGAGGATTGTCACATTTCATGTTCTAGTAACTACCTAAATACAATCATTGAAGACACAGCTAAACAAATAAATATACCTTTTGTCAAAGGTAATACTTTTTGTAATGAAGCATTTGATGGTTATCTTGCTGATATCCCAGCATTTATAAAACGTTTTCCGACTGACTTAAATATTATTGCATGTGAGATGGAAGCATTTGCTCTATTTTATATGGCAAATTATTTTAATAAGAATGCAGCTTGTTTATTAACAGTTGCTGATTCTTATTATAAAAATCAATCTAGTACAGCTGAGGATAGAGAAAAATCTCTCAATAATATGATTACAATTGCTTTGGAATCGTCAATTAAACTTTAGCATTAAAGTAGCATTAAGTTCCTTAAGCACAAATCAACAGATGACCACTACCTATTAGTGGTCATCTCTTCTTCCTTTTCATCTATTACATCTTTAAATAGTCTGTCATCAAAGAAGTCAACTAATTCTATATTAAGACCAAGACATAAATCATAAAGTGTTGATAAATTTATAGTCTTGCTTCCGCCACTCATAAATCTAATTAAAGTAGAATATGAAACATGTGATCTTCTAGATAATTCCTTTAATTTTATGTGACGTATACTTGCTAAATTTATTATTCTTTGTCTTATTGCATTTGAAAGTAACATATATTTACCTCTTTTCTACCATTTGTTTTTGTACTTTATCTATTTCTATATTTTTAAATAGTTTATCATTGAAGAAATCTTTTAATTCAATTTCACTTCCTTCACATATATGCAAAAGAGTCGTTAATGTTATACTTGAACATTTTCCGTTTAAGAAACTACTAATTGTTGAGTATGGTACTCCTGACATTAATGATAATTTGTGAATAGTTATGTTCTTTTCGTCTGCAATATTAATTATTCTTTGTTTTACCGCATTTGTTAAATTCATATTATTACCTCGCCTTTATATATTTTTAAAAAGTATAGCAAATACAATTAAAAATCGTTGACGAAATAATGTAACATTTATAAATTTATATAATTTCTTGTTTTAGGTTATCTATTCTTTCATATATTTTTTCCTTTAATTTCATTTGATGATTATCTCTAAATACTATAAACCATAAGTATATTATAAGTAATATCATAGCTATATTTTTATATTTAATTATTAATATACTAGTAATAGCAGTTAATGCATATAGTGTAATTTCTGATATAAAACAAGTAGTGTGATAGCTTTTTCTTCCTCCAAATTTTATATGCGTAATTTCTTTGACGATCCTGCCTCCATCTAATGGATAAATAGGAAGAAGATTAAATATTGCTATTAACATATTTGAATAAATAATATATTGGTAATTTTCTATTGATATCATATTATTTTTTCCATAAATATAAGTAATTATTATACATATTATATTTGTAATTGGACCTGCTAAAGCTAGTATTATCTTCTTTACTCCAATTATGCTTCCTTTTCCAATTTTTTTATTGTATTCTTCTATCCTTGTTTTAAAATTAATCTTTAGTCCATATGGCAGAATAGTCATTTTATCCGGTCTAAATCCTAATAACATTCCACATAATAAATGACCCAATTCATGAATTAAACTAAATATCATTATTATGGAATAGATTTTTACCTTTTGTGTAATTAGAAAAATAATAAAAAACAAAAAAATTTTTAAATCTACTTTTATTTGCATTATTATCTCATACCTTTCGAAATAGTTTTAAAGCTCTACAATTTGCTGTGGGTCTACTGTTTTTCCATTTCGTCTTATTTCGAAATGTAAATGTGGGCCTGTTGATTTTCCTGTTGAACCTACTTCTGCTATTTTTTGTCCCTGCTCTATATAATCTCCTTGCTTTACTACAATTTTGCTACAATGTGCATAAAGTGTACTTATTTCACCATTAACTATTATTAAGTGATTTCCATATCCACCTTCACTAGATGTCATCTCCACTGTCCCGGCCATAGCAGCTTTTATTTCAGCACCATAGTTTGTGCCAATATCCACTCCTTCATGATTAGATGATATTATATCTGTTGATTCTCTTTCTCCATATGCTGACGTTATGGTTCCACTTATTGGCTTTGTTATATTAGCATTTGCTTTTATAAAATCTACATCTGTTAGAACTTTATTTTCTACTTCTTCATTTTCATTATTGTTGGTTTGATTATTGTCTTTTTGTTCATTGTTATTAGCATTTTCGTCTTGCTTGCTACCTTCTATATCCTGATTATTCTCTTCTTGCTCATTGCTCTCATCTTGTCCTTTTATTTCCGCCAAATTTTCATTTAATGTATTATCTTGAGTTTTATTTTCAGTGTCTACTGCACTCTCATCTATAGTATTCTCATCCTGTATATTGTTTTGTTCTGTTTTACTATTTGTATCTACATTTATACTGTTTCCAATATTTTTTACTAATTCATCTATTTGATTATATATCCCTACAAAATCTGTATCTTCTGAAATAATTGGCTTTATCTTTTCTGTTGCAAAACTACTATTCATATTCATAAAATATATTATTCCAAAGATACACATACTAGTAATAACCTGAATAAATACTTTACTTAGCATTGATATCTTAGTTTTTTGGCCTTTATTAATAGTACTTACAGGTATTCTATTTTTTCTTCTAGCAGATACTTCCTCTGCTCTTCTTATTCTCTCTTCTTCACTTATCATTCTTTCCATAAATAAAACTCCTTTTAATAGTCTTTTATAATATATGACCATTAAAAGGAGTTTATGCTTTTATAATATAATCAATGTTAATATTGCTGCTAAAATGCCAATTACAACTTTTAATCCTATGTTTATCCTTTTTAGTTTTTTGTATTCCCTTCTTATATTAATATTTTCTTTTCTTCTTTCTCTGTCTTTTTTGCTATAGTCTTCAATTATTTCCTCCGCTTTTTTCACAATGTTTTTCTTATCATAATTACCCATAATTTTTCTCCTTTCGTTTCAATTGCCCTCTCATATTCTTTGTTCTTATTTAAGATTTTTGACACTTATTATTTTTTTATTCCTTTTATTTAGTTTATATATAAAAATAATAGCAGGCTAAATTTATTAGTCTGCTATTATCTTAATTTTAATTTTGTTTTACCCTTACAATTACCTTTTTTCCATCAATTCCTGTAATTTCTATTTGTCTTTGTTTATATTCTTCTGGGACATTTTCACTTATTCCAGTATAAATTAAATTTTCATCTTCATATAAATCTATTTCGAGCAAGTTAAAATCTTTTATTGTCATTTATAGTATCTATCCTTTCTTCAACACCTGTTGCCATTACAGTAACAATAACCTTATCTCCTAAGCTCTCATCTATATCTGTACCAAATATCATATTAACATCTGGACTTACTTTGTCAGATATTATTTTAACACTTCTGTTAATTTCATCTAAACCAATATCTTCGCTTCCTTTTATATTAAATATAACACCTTTTGCTCCAAATATAGTCTTCTCTGTAATTGCATTATTTAATGCTTTTATAGTTGCATCTATTATCTTGTTTTCTCCTGTGGCCTCTCCTATGCCCATATATGCAAAACCTTCATAACTTAGTACTGTCTTTACATCTGCAAAATCCACATTTATAGTTCCTACAGAATTAATAATATCTGTAATTGCTTGTATTGCTTGTCTTAGTATATCATCTGTCATTTTAAAAGCATTTACCATTGATATATCATTTTTTGTGTTAGCAATTAACTTGTCATTAGATATTACTATAAGTGCATTAACATTTGGTTTTAGTCTCTCAATTCCTACATTTGCTCTCAAAGCTCTTAGTTTTCCTTCAAACACGAATGGCTTTGTAACTATTCCTATTGTAAGAATTCCTCTCTTTTTAGCTTCCTCTGCAACTATTGGGATTGCTCCTGTTCCAGTTCCACCACCCATTCCTGCAGTTAAAAATAAAAGATCTGTATCATCTAATATCTTGTTTATATCTTCAATACTTTCTCTTGCTGCTTTTTCTCCTATTTCTGGATTTGCACCTGCACCTAATCCTCCAGCAATTTCTTTTCCTATCTGCAATGTTTTACAACCATTGGCATTTGCTCTATCTAATATTCCTTTTTCTGTATTAATTAAATAATATTCAGCACCATCAAGATCATACTTTATCATTTGATTAACAGCGTTATTTCCGCCACCGCCAACACCTACTACTTTAATTTTTATTAGGCTTCTAGTTCTTTTTGGTTGTACTTGTTCTATCACTTTAACTCCTCCATTAAAAAAGTATTTTTAGATATTATACTACATAAAGTACCATTTTTTCAAGTGTTTTATGTAAATTTATGAATAAAAAGTAGGAAAGGCTCCTCAAATCCCTTCCTACTTCGATTTTGTATGACGCTTTTAGTGTTTACTATTTTTGTATCTTTACTTTATGCACTCTTTAATTCAAGCCTTAGCTTATCACTAATCATTGCTATAAATTCTGAATTAGTTGGCTTTCCCTTCGAAGCCGAAATAGTATATCCGAATATACTTTCAACTGCCTTTTGGTCACCTCTTCCCCATGCAACTTCGATTGCATGTCTAATTGCTCTTTCTACTCGTGATGGAGTCGTATTAAATTTATATGCGATTTCAGGATATAATTGTTTCGTTATTTGGTTAACAACTTCAATATTATTTACAACCATTATAATTGCTTCTCTTAAATATTGATATCCTTTTATATGCGCTGGTACTCCTACATTATGAATCATGTTAGTAACTAATGCTTCTAAATTTTCCTTTTCTTCCTTCTTGTTAATTCTTATATATTGTGATTGTAATTCTCTTTTATCAACAATTGATTTATTTAGCTCTTCTGGATTAAAATTCTTAATCTCCTTAATTCTTTGTATTAAAACTGTTATGTCAAATGGCTTTACAACATAATAATCTGCTCCTGCTGCTATTGCTCTTTGAGTAATCTTATCTTGTCCAACAGCTGACACCATTATATATAGTGGGGTCTTTTCTAAAGTTTCATTTGATAGTCTTTCTAATACTCCTATTCCATCTAGATGTGGCATTATAACATCCATTAGTACTACATCTGGTTTTAATGTCGTAATTTTGTCATATGCTTCTTCACCATCTTTAGCTACTCCTATGACTTCAATATCGTCATCTCCATTTAAAAACTTCTTTAGAGTATTTCCAAACTCATAATTATCATCTGCAATTAGCACTTTAATTTTGTTTTCCATTTTTCTCCTCCTAAAATATTATTTTATTTTGTAATTTTTACCAGTTAATTATATCTATAATATTTCTAAGATGCAAGTGTTTTTTACCATTTTTTTCTATATAGTATAAAAAGTCTTATTTTTAGGGATTTTTTTCGTATGACATTATTCTACAAAGAATTACCTATATGTTAACATAACAGTAATTTTCTAAAAATGCATTTACCTCTTTGTGTTGTTTTGAATCACCCATACTTTCACTTTGAATAAAAATAATAAGAATACAAAATATTATTATTGAAATAACAAGCGCTATTAAATTAACATTTCTTTTATTAGGATTTATCATTTCTATATTTTACCATGTAGTATTGGAAAAGTAAAGAGTAAAACTTCATTTTTCTCCAATTTTACTCTTTATTTTACATTATGCATAATTAATATATTCTCTTTTTTTATATTACACGTGCCAATAATATCTATATTATTAAGTAACTGATTCTTTCCCTCCTTAGTTGACTCTAATGATAAAACTATATTATTTTCATACTTTACCTCTGTAATATTAATGTCTAGGTTGTTGCACCAATACATTGTGTTTTTATAATTATCATATGTTATTTCTATCTCATAGCTCATTCCTTTAATTACATTTATTGTCTCTGCCATTTCTATTGCATTTTGTGTACATTCGCTATATGCTTTAACTAAACCTCCCGTGCCTAATAAGATGCCACCAAAATATCTAGTCACTACTACTAGCACATTTGTTAATTCTTTCTTTTTTAAGATATCTAGCATTGGTGCGCCTGCTGTTTTGCTAGGTTCACCATCATCGCTACATTTTTCATAGTCGTCAACAATATAAGCATAGCAATTATGTCTTGCATCATGATATCTCTTGCTTATCTCTTTTATTTTATCTTCCGCTTCTTCCTTACTCGAAACAGAAAATAGATTAGCAATGAATTTTGATTTTTTTACAACAATTTCACAAGTAATATTTGATTTTATAGTTCTCACTATTTACCTCTCTTTATAATCTAATTTAATCCTGCAGTAAAACCTGTAGAATATGCTATTTGTAAGTTAAATCCACCTGTATATGCATCTACATCTATAATCTCACCTGCAAAATATAAGCCATTAATTAATTTAGATTCCATTGTTTTTGGATTTATTTCTTTAATGTTTACTCCACCTGCTGTTACTATTGCCTCTTCTACTGGTCTAAAACCTGATATATCTAATTCAAAATTTTTAAGCAGCGCCACAATTCTTTTTCTTTCTTCCTTTGTAATCTCATTTACTCTCTTATTCTCTTGTATTTCACTTAATTCCACTATAACTGGTATCAATTTTTGTGGCAATAGTTCATCTAAACTATTTCTAAACTCTTTGTTCTTTGATTTTTCAAAATCTCTTAGTAATCTCTCATCTAGCTTTTCTTCTGATAATGCAGTTTTTAAATCAATAGCTAATTTTGTACCATCTATACTGTTTCTTATTAAATGTGCAGATCCACTTAATATTGTTGGTCCACTTACTCCAAAGTGAGTAAATAACATTTCTCCAAAATCATCATACAAAACCTTTTTATCGTTTATAAATTTAATTCCTACATTTCTTAAAGATAAGCCTTGAAGTGATTTGCATATTTTAAGAGATTTGCCTTTGCAGGTTAATGCCACTAATGATGGCTTTACTTCAGTTATTGTATGTCCTAATTCCTCTGCCATTTTATAACCATCACCGGGTTGAACCTGTTCCTGGATAACTTTTTCCACCAGTTGATATTATTACTTTGTCTGCATCGTAAATTGTATCTCCTACTCTTACGCCTACAACTCTTGTATATTGAGAGCTATCAATTCTATGTTCGTTAATCCACTTTTTATCACTAATTAAAATTTTGCCCACCCTTGCATTAGTAATAATTTTTACATTTAATTTCTCCAGTCTTCTTATTAATGCTGACAAAACATCTTCTGCTTTATCTGAAATAGGAAACATTCTGTTTCCCCTTTCTTCTTTGCATTTTACTCCCTCTCTTTCAAGTAAGCTAATTATATCATTATTGGTAAAGTTTTGAAAAGCACTATATAAAAACTTACCATTACCAGGTATATTTTTCACAAAATCTTCCATAGGTAAGCTACTTGTAATATTGCATCTTCCTTTTCCTGTGATGCATAATTTTTTTCCTAAGCTATTCATCTTTTCTAAAATGATCACTTCATTGCCTTGCTCTGCTGATGCTATCCCTGCTAGCATTCCAGCAGGCCCACCACCTATAATTACTACTTTCATTTTTGCTCCATTCTATCTACATACAAAATCTCATCTATCAAATAGACATATATATATTATCTACTGCTTTCATTAGACCTAATTTACCATATTCGTATGTTAGTCCACCTTGTTGAAATGCTATATAAGGCTCTCTTAATGGTGCATCACAACTTAATTCTATTGATGAGCCCTGTGTAAATGCCCCTGCAGCCATTATGACTTGGTCCTCATATCCTGGCATATCGCCTGGTATTGGAATTGAACTAGAATCAATTGGAGAACCCAGCTGTATTCCTTGACAGTATTTAATAAGTTTTTCTCTATCTCCAAATTCAATAGTCTGCACTATATCAGATCTTTGTTCATTCCATGCAGGAACTGTCTTATATCCTAGATTCTGCATTACTTTACTTGTAAGTACCGCAGTTTTTAAGCTACTTGCAACTACACTTGGTGCAAAAAACAGTCCCTGAAGAATCTTTTTATTCATTCCAAGTGATGGTCCAACTTCTTTCCCTTCTCCTGGAAGCGTAAGTCTTTCTGAAACTAATTGTATTAAATCTTTTCTGCCAACAACATATGCTCCATTTGGTGCAATCCCGCCACCCAAATTTTTAATTAGTGAACCTACTAAAATATCTGCGCCAAAATTACTTGGTTCTATCTTGTCTGTAAATTCTCCATAGCAGTTGTCTATCATAATAATAACATCTTTATTTACATTTCTTATAGTCTTTATTACTCTTTCTATTTTATCTAGAGTTAAGCTTTTTCTTAATGAATATCCTCTTGAACGTTGTATTTCTATTACTCTTATGTTGTTCTTCATTGCTCTTTCTTCTATTTCCGCATAATTAAAATCATTATCTATTAAGTCTATTTGTTCATACTTAATTCCAAAAGACTTTAGAGAGCTTGAATTTTCCCTAATTCCTATTACTTCATCCATTGTGTCATATGGTTTTCCAGATATGGATAGAAGTGTATCACCTGGTCTTAAAGTTGCAAAAAAGGTTACATTTAGTGCATGCGATGCAGATATAAATTGACCTCTAACTATGCTATCCTCGCACCCAAAAATCTCAGCAAAAATTCGCTCTATTGCATCTCTACCCATATCATTATATCCATATCCAGTAGTCTCTCCAAAATGAGTTTCCGATATATTATTGTTTTGAAAGCTATTTAATACTTTTAAGGTATTTACTTCACATATTTTATCTATCTTTTTAAATTCTTCTTGGACCTCTTTTTCTGCATTATTTACTAGTTCTACTACTTCATTTTTTACATACATTTTATTAAATCTCCTTTATATAACCAATAATATTTCCAATAGCAAATACGAGCTACTTTTTAGCTCGCATTTAATTGTTTTAGTCCTATTATTCTCTCACATCACCACAATATATAGATAGTCCAACATTTGAATCTATTGCATAATATTCTCCCAAGAAACTTACATCATTCCAAGATAGTGTGTAAGATGGTTCCTTAACAGTATTTCCTTTTGTATCTAGCACTCCCCATTTTCCGTCTAGTTTTACTCCAACAAATCTTCCATTTTGTTCTGTAACAAAATCATATTTGCATTCTACAATTACTTTATCTGATTTGTCTTTAAATCCCCATTTTCCATTTTGCTTAATAGCATATATTTCATTATTAGCAAATAACTCTCTATAACTTGTCTCTTTTCCATCTAATGTATAATATTTAACATCATTTTCTGAGATAACTTTTATATAATTTTCTTCTAATGATGATATTCCATTTTCAACGCCATCACCAATCTTTCCTTCGCTACTTACAATTGCTATTTTATTAGTCTCTACCATTGTTGCTTCTAAACAGTTAGTACCTGTTATCTTCTTCATAGTACTGTATTCTAGTGGTATTATAATTTTTCCATTTACATTTATTACACCAGCATTTGAATTCTTTGTTGCAATAAATAAATCGTTATTAAAAAATTCAATATAAGAATACTTTTCATTAAGTAACTTATTTCCGTTATTATCAATAATATTATAATTATTGTCTTTATCAATTACAATACTATATTGGTCTGATACCTTTTCCTTACTTACTATATCTGTATCAATATTATTACCTTTTGCATCAAATATAACAGTTTGCTCTTCTTTAGTTCCATTGATATATTCACCTGCAATTGCTATGCTGTCATAATCAATTGGTATAATATTTTTTCCATTTAAATCATATACTCCATAACTATTATTCTTTTGAACAATAAGTAATTTATTTGTCTTATCAAATCCTATTTCAGTATAATCATTCTCTATAATCTTCTTTTTATTTTTTATTAACCCATATCTGCCATTTTGAGAAGTAATTAAATAAATATCTTTTGAACTTTCTATTTCTGTAATTCTATTCACTTCATTATATATTGGCTCTAATATTATCTTTCCATCTGCTTTGGCGTATCCAAATCTATATCCATCATCAGTCTTAGTTCTTAGTATGAATCCAGCATTTGAATATTTTGTTTCTTGATCGTAATAACCATCTGATAAAATGTTGTCATACTCAATCTTTAGTATTTCCTTGCCTTTTATGTTAATTGTCCCATAAAGTCCTTCTTTTTTTATTTTTAAATATCCCTCTTTATAATCTATATTACTTATGTCCTCATATATAGCATCTGTTATTTTGTCTCCATTAATATCCATTAATCCATAAAGACTTCCTTGCTTATATTTAAGTACACTTTTCTCATATGGAACTAAACTAGTTATTGCCTTTATTGATATAGTATCAACACTATTGAATTCTGACCATAGCTCATTTCCTTTAGAATCTAGTGCCTTCGATACATCACTGTTAGCATCTGGTACACATATAAAAACATCTTTTGTTGGATTTGGAATCTTTATTTCATCATATTCAGGATTTACTACAACTTGTCCTGCTTTGTTAATGACACCATACTTATTATCTTTTAATAAAAGATAATATTCTGCATCCTCAGCTTTTATTGTTTCTAATTTTACATTGGAACTATTTCCTTTTCGTATGTTAATAAATGCAATAATTCCTACTATTAATAAAATAATTATTAAAAATACTAATCCTTTTTTATTCTTCTTTAGAGACATAAATTTACCTTCCCCCCATTTTTATTTATTTGTATTATAACTCTTGGTATTATATCTGTCAATTTTTCTTTTTGTTTATATCACAATAAAATTCTACACCATTGTCAAAGTTTTTAGCGCCATATTTATTTCCATAGTTATTCATTATTGCTTTAACAATAGCTAGTCCAATACCAGTTCCACCATCTTCTCTGTTTCTCGAAGTATCAACTTTATAAAATCTATCCCAAATTTTTTCTAGATCCGCTTCTGCTATTCTTTCTCCTGTATTATATACATATACTCTAATTTTATCATTTTTTTCTTCAGTTCTAATAACTATCTTCTTTTCATTTTCTACTTTGCTACAGTGTTTTATCGCATTTGTTATATAGTTGCTAATTACCTGTCTTATGTGTTCTTCAGAAGCATATACTTTTACTTTTTTACTATCCACAAAATCTATAGTAATATTCTTTTCTTCTAATACCATTGTATGCCTTTTTAGTTCTTCTTTTATAACCTCTGTTAAGTCAAAATATTGATCATTAAATTGGTTTTCTCCATATTCTATCTTCATTAATTTAAGTAGATCTTGTACTAATTTATCCATTCTTCCTGCTTCATCAATTATAACCTCTGCGTAAAAGTTTTTTGATTCTTCATCAGAATTTACATTTTCCAAAAGCCCCTCTGCATAACCCTGTATCAGTGAAATTGGAGTTTTAAGTTCATGTGATACATCTGATATAAATTGTTTTCTCATATCATCAATTTTTGTCTTTTCCTCTATATCTTTTTCTAAATCATTATTATTCTTTCTAAGTTGATTTATAGTTGATTCTAATTTATCAGACATGATATTTATATTTTTTCCTAATGTATTAATTTCATCATCAGTATCTGTTTCTTTATATTTTTTGCTAAAATCTAACCTTGCCATTTTTTTAGTAATATTATTTAATTCTACTATTGGCTGTGCAAACTTTTTAGCAATATATGATGACACAATTCCTGATATTGCAATCATAAGTGCTCCAATTAGCCATAAAGTTTCATTAGATATTCTTACTGACTCTTTAATTGGAGTTATTGGAATTCTTATATTAACACTATAACTATTATCTAAATTTGATGTAAGTAGTATATAATTATTTCCACTCTCATCATATCTTTTAATAACAGTATTATTATTTGAATATATAATCTTCATTCGATTAGTATTTAGTGATTGTATCACAGCTTCAATAATATCATTATTACTACAATATTTAATATCATTATATTTATCAATTATAAGTATCTCCATATTATTTTTTATTTCTATTTCTCTTAAAACACTATTGATATTGTTTGTCCAGCCACCATTATTATAATAATTATTTATTTCACTACTTATTTTCTTAGCAGTTTCAGTTTTAGAATATGTATAAAAAGTTTCTAATGCTAAATTGTTTATTAAAACAATTACAGAAATTATAACCATTGTTAGTATACAAATTACAGTAAATAATTTGAATCTAACTGATTTAAATTTATCCTTAATATTTGATTTCATATTATTTTACCTCAAACTTATATCCTATACCCCTTATTGTCTTTATGTATTTACCTCTTTTGCCTAGTTTATGTCTTATCTTTTTTATATGACTATCTATGGTTCTTGTATCTCCATAATAATCGTAATTCCATACATTATTTAAAATCTTGTCTCTTGATAAGGCAACATTTTCGTTATCTACTAGATATTCTAAAAGTTCATATTCTCTTAGACTAAGCTCTATCTTTTTGCCATCAACTAATACATTTCTACCTTCTGTATCAATTTCAATTCCACCAGAATTTTTAGACTTACCCTTTGTATCTTGAGCCCTATTTAATATAGCTTTTATTCTAGCAACTAATATCTTAGGACTAAATGGCTTTGCTATATATTCATCTGCTCCTAAATCAAATCCAAAAAGTTCATCTTGCTCCTCTCCTCTTGCTGTGAGCATTATTACTGGAACATTTGAAGTTTGCCTTATTTGTCTTAAAACAGACCAACCGTCTAATTTAGGCATCATAACATCAAGTAATATTAGCGAAATCTTACTATTTTCCCCATATAATTTAAGTGCTTCTTCTCCATCCTCTGCTTCTAAAATATTATAATTCTCTTTCTTTAAAAAATCCTTTACAAGTTTTCTTACTCTTGGTTCATCATCTACTATTAAAATTGTTTTTTCTGCCATTTTTAATTCCTTTCTTTTTTATATTTATTTTCCCTTTTCCTGTTTTAAATCTTGCTTCATATAAATATTTCTACCTGGATATGCCAACTTTACTCCTTGTGTTTCTAAAATATTTAGCAATGTTAGGTTAATCTTATTACAAAATTTCTGGTAATTTCTATAGTCTGTCACTGTTGTTTCTATATATAAATATATATTTATCGAATCATCTTCAATTTTGTTACACTCAATAATCATTGATGGTTTTATTATCTCTTCATTATATTTAAGTATATATCTTATTCTACTTAATAACTTTTCAACTGTTCGTTCTTTAGTTTCTAAAGCTAATTTGAGATTAGCTCTATATACTCTTTTCCCTATTTTTCCCCAGTTGATAATATTCTCACTTGTTATGCTTCCATTTGGTATTGTAACTATTGTGTCTTCTATTGTTCTTAGCCTCGTACTTTTCATAGATATATCTATTACTGTACCTTCTATTCCATTTATTTCAATCCAATCACCAATTTCAAATGGTCTATCGATGAATATTGTAATTCCCGAAAAAACTTGTTTTACTATATCTTGTGCAGCAAGGGCAAAAATAGCTCCTGTAAGTCCAAGACCTGTCATCAATCCTCCAACATCCAATCCAAATTCCTTTACACTTAAATATGCTGCAATAATATAAAGTACGAATTTAATAATAATATCTGTAAGAGATGACATAAATAAATTCTTTTTAACAGCTGACTGTTTATTTATCTTTTCTAATATAATTGTCCTTGTTTCAAATATACCAGATATGATTCTTGCCACAGTCCATATAACTACTATTTTAAAGCATTTGTCACAAAACTGATTTTGCATATCATTTAATTCTATAACTTTACTTGCAACATATAATCCAAATAGCCTAAAAAACAGCTTAATTGCTTTATATAAATTGCTTTCTTTTATAGTTTCTTTTTCTTGTTTTCTATAAAATATTTTTACAATCATATAAGACATAAGTGGACTTAAAGCAAAAAAGATCGCTATTATTACAATTCCAATTATACAATTTGTTATTTGTTCATTCTCTACACTTTTTATCCATTCAATTAAATTTAAAAGCGTATTCATAAATTTCTCCATTATCTAAAATATATCTTTATTTTAAACAATTTGAGGCCTTTTTATGAATTTCCTGTAAATTTATCTAAAAAATATTTTATTAATGCTTTTATTATATAATATTTTTTTGTAAATTTCATCTATTTTTTCAATTTTATATGTTATAATATAATTGTTTATTATATTAATAAAAAGGAACGTGATTACAAATGAAAAGTACAAATAAAACTATGATGCAGTATTTTGAATGGTATTTACCAAATGACTGCAATTTATGGACAAATATAATTAAAGTTGCTCCCGATTTACATAAGATGGGAATAACTTCTGTATGGCTACCACCTGCATCTAAAAGTGCTGGCGGAATAAATGATACTGGATATGGAGTCTATGACCTATACGATTTAGGTGAATTTAATCAAAAAGGAAGTATCCGAACTAAATATGGTACCAAAGATGAATATATATCAGCAATTCGTGCTCTGCAATTAGAAGGCATTCAAGTTCTAGCTGACATTGTTCTTAACCATAGAATGGGTGCTGATGAAATGCAAGATATTATTGCTTATAAAGTTAATCCTGAAAACAGAAACGAAGTCTTAGGTGATTATAGAACTATATCTGCATGGACTAAGTTTAATTTTGAAGGTAGAAAAAACGTATACTCTGATTTTAAGCTTGATTGGTCTCATTTTACTTCTATTGATTATGATAACTATTCTAAAGAAAATGGCATATTTAGATTTTATGGAAAGCATTTTAGCGAAGATGTTGATAAAGAACTTGGTAATTATGATTATCTAATGGGATGTGATGTTGATTTTAACAATTTAGATACTGTAGATGATTTGAATAAATGGGGACTTTGGTTTTTAAAAGAAACTAATGTTGACGGTTTTAGATTAGATGCAATAAAGCATATTCGTTCATCTTTTTATAAAAAATGGCTTAAAACGTTAAAAGATTCTAGCGATAAAGAACTATTTACTGTTGGTGAATATTTTAGTACTAATATTGATAGTTTACTTAATTATCTAAATTATAATAATCAGGTGGACTCTCTTTTTGATGTACCACTTCATGATCATTTTAAGATAGCTTCTGAAAGTGGTGGACATTATGATATGAGTAAAATATTTGAAAATACTTTAGTAGGTCAAAGACCTTCTAGAGCTGTTACATTTGTTGATAATCATGATACAGAACCAGGTCAAGCTTTAGAGTCTTGGGTTATGGATTGGTTTAAACCTTTAGCATATTCAATGATAATGCTTAGAACTAGTGGCATACCTTGTATTTTCTATGGAGACTATTATGGTATACCTGAAAAGGGTATTCCTCCAATGAAGGAATTTCTTGATACAATTATGCTTGCTAGAAAATATTTAGCATATGGTGAGCAAAAAGATTATTTCGACAATCCTAATATTATTGGATGGACTCTAGAGGGTGACTATTATCATCAAGATTCAGGACTAGCTGTTATACTAAGTGATGGAGAAGGCGGTGCTAAACAAATGAATGTTGGTAAAAATCTAGCTGGTCAAGTCCTTTATGATTGCACTCGGAAATGTTCGCGAAACAGTTTACGTCGATAATGATGGTAATGGAATTTTCTATGTAAATGGCGGTAGTGTATCAGTCTGGATAAAAAAAGATAACATGTATAACCTATAATTGCTTTACAACATCTAAAATTTATGTTATACTTAAATGGTGACAAAAATTTATTTTTATTTTAAGGGGGAATCTTAAAATGCGTAAAAGTCGCATACGCAATCGCTTGATGGTTTTTTCGATGGCCGGCATTATCACGGTGTCGCCTCTGATATCCAAAATTTGGAGTTCAATTGAACCTCCTATCTCAGAGGCACTTTACTACGATGAGACATATCAAGTCCGGTTAGATGAGCAATCTAGCGACAACGAGTCAGAGATTAAATCTGGCAAAAACACAACTTCATACTCTACATCATCTCAAACGATTTCATATAGCGAGCCTGCTAAAAGCCAACATTTCGTTAAAACAGACAAACATGTTAAGGCGGTTTTCTCGAAAAGTATTTGCGAAGCAGAGTCGGTACCTGAGGATACCTCTAGTACACATGTTTCTCATACGAAAGTGAGCCAAGACAAAATGCAATCCTCTAGTTCATCTGATAGTGTATCTGAGACAAAATATATTGATACGCTTGAAGAGAGTGAGTACTGGGCACTAGCTAGAATTGCTAGTAGAGAAGCAGGTTCAGCTTCACCCGCTGTACAACGAGCCGTAATTAGTACTATTCTAAATCGGGTAAAATGCCACGCATTTCCTGATACAATTTACGACGTTGTCATGCAAGATGGGCAATTCTTTGACGGATGGCCTAAGTTTACAGATGCAAATGGAGTTTATCGTACATTGGAAAGAGAGGATGTTCCTGATTCAATTAAGGAATCCATCCATACTGTTATTACTGAAGGAGACTTCTCTAATGGTGCATATTTTTACATATCACCACAGTATCTTCCTCAAAGTACAATTGACCGATTCCATCAGCTCTATGGTGAACCCTGCCTCATAGTCGAAGGCGGCGAATTCTTTACCAAAGATTATGGAGAAGGTTAATATCATCTAACTTATTTTCCTGCGAAGTAATTTCTTCGCAGGATTTTCTTTTTTATAGTAATATAATATTTTTTACATGATTGATATAATATTTATCTTTTTTATAAATCTCTATAACATCATATCTTACAGAGCAGTTTTCTAATCTATTTAAGTATAAATAATACTTACTTACTTTATAAATGCGCTCTTGCTTTATCCAATTAACTGCGTCAACAGGGTTACCATACAACTTATTTTTTCTAGTTTTAACTTCAATAAATATCATTTCATTTTTGTCTTTTGCAATTATGTCTATTTCTCCTCGCTTACATCTAAAGTTTCTACATATGATGTAATAACCTATACTTTTAAGATATTTGCATGCAATGTCTTCTCCATTAGTTCCTAATATATGTCTTTCATCATTTGACATTTTTTATATCCCCTCTACTTTCTTATGTATCTATCTCCTGGCATACTTACTATAAATCCATCTACTTCTAGCATAAATAATTTCTCGTTTACCTCTTGTACATTTTTATTTACTCTTTTTGCAATTTCGTCTACACTCTGACTTACTGTTCCTATTGCATCATATATATCTTTGAATTCACCATCCAATATTATATTATTATCATTTTGTTCTACTTCTAATATCTGTATTATTTCTTTTGGCGACATTACAAGATTTGATCCTTCTTGAATTAACCTATTAGTTCCACTGCTTCTCTTTTCATCTATTCTTCCTGGAATGCAAAATACTTCTTTTTTCTGCTTTTTTGCATATCTTGCAGTAATACCGCTTCCACTTTTTAAATTAGCTTCTACTACAAGTACTCCATCTGCTAAACCACTTATTATTCTATTTCTTCTAGGAAACCTATTCATATAAATCCCTTCATCTGGTTCCCATTCACTTATAATTAGACCTTCATTTTCTAGTATTTTTTCTGCTAATATTTTATTTTCTGGTGGGTAAATATTATTTATTCCTGACGCAATAACAGCAATTGTCTTTCCCTTTTCACACATTGAATTTATATGTGCAATTGTATCTATTCCCTTAGCTAATCCACTAATTATACATATATCATTTCTTGATAGTATTTTAGCAAATCTCTCAGTTTGATGCTTTCCATAATCTGTTGGCATTCTTGATCCAACTATTGCTAAAGTTGCTTTATTTAACAAACTCAAATTTCCCTCTGCATACAAAATCTTTGGGTAATCTGTTAATTGCAACAACTTTTGGGGATATATTCTATTAGTTGACTTTATAATTTCTATAATTTCTGCCTCCTTTTATCAAAACATCTATATTGTATAGCTTCTGCTATATGCTTTTTTGCTATATACTCGCTCTCTTCTAAGTCTGCTATGGTTCTTGCAACTTTTAATATCTTGCTATATACTCTTGCACTAAGACCTAACTTATTAAAAGCAGTTTTGAGTAGTATTTTACTTTCTTCATCTAATTTACAATACTTGTTTAGTTGATTTTCGCTTAATTCTGCATTAGAAAAAATTTTCTCATTTTCATATCTTTCTCGTTGTATCATTCTTGCTTTGTTTACCCTTTTTCTTATTTCATCGGAACATTCTCCATCCTTGTCCATCTTTTCAATATTTACTGATTGAACATTAACTTGTATATCAATTCTGTCTAATAATGGTCCACTTATTTTTGAATTATATCTTTTGATATCATTTGGTGTGCAAATACATTCTTTAATACTTGACCCATAATATCCACATGGACATGGATTAGTAGATGCAACTAGCATAAAATTGCTTGGATATCTTAGAGATTGATTACTCCTATTTATTATTATATTTTTATCTTCTAATGGAACTCTTAATGTTTCTAAAGTTTTTCTATCAAATTCAGCAAGTTCATCTAAATATAAAACTCCGTAATTAGCAAGACTTATTTCTCCTGGCTTAGCATGCGCACCACCTCCAACCATCGCAGAAATTGTTGAAGTATGATGTGGGGCTCTAAATGGTCTTGTTAAAATTATGCCATCTGTTAATTTTCCTGCTATACTGTAAATTTGTGTTGTCTCTAATGACTCTTCGAAACTTAAATTTGGAAGTATTGTTGGAATTCTCTTAGCAATCATTGTTTTTCCGCATCCTGGGCTTCCAAAAAGGAGTAGATTATGTCCCCCACTTGCTGCTATCTCAGCTGCTCTTTTTACATTTTCCTGACCTCTAACATCTGCAAAATCAACATCATATTTATTATGTTTTACCTCTATATTCTTCCAATTAGTATGCATTGTTTCTAGTTTATTTTTCCCTTGCAAAAATTCTACTACTTCATTTAGATTACATGCTCCAAAGCATTCAATTCCCTTTACAATAGAAGCTTCTTTTAAATTATCTTTAGGTAATATTATTTTTTTTATTCCTAGTCTCTTAGCTTCAATACATATAGGAAGAATGCCATTTATATGATTTAGTTTTCCATTTAATGATAACTCTCCAACGAAAGCTGTATCTTTTAATCTTTCAATTACATCATTTATGTTTTTATTGTTTATGATTTCTTCCATGCTAATCAATACTCCGATTGCTATTGGAAGATCTAAATTTGATCCTTCCTTTCTTTTATTTGCTGGAGATAAATTAACAATTATTCTTCTACTATAAATTTCTAGACCCGAATTTTTAATTGCTGCTCTTACTCTCTCTTTTGATTCTTTTATACTTACATCAGGCAATCCGAACAATCTCCCAATTAGGAATTCCTCTAGATACATCCACTTCAACATTAACAATGTACCCAACAAGCCCTTGCAGATATATACCTTTAATTATTGATAACATTCATTCTCCTTTGGATTATTTTAGATTAAAATAATATTTGATAAAAATTATAAAATTCTGTTTTAATTTATTGAATTAACTTTAATCAGTTTACTACCAAATTTTAGTATTGTCAATTATTTTTTTAAAATTTCTAAAAATATTGACTGTGTTCATTTTTTTCATATGTTACATTTTGGTTAAATTTGTCGCTTTTTATTGTTTTTAATTTTATTTCATGTTATAATAATATTATATGTAGATTTTGTATATACTATTTTATAGTATAATATTTATTTTAGAAAGGAATATTTAAAATGAAAAAAATTATTAACTCAATTATCACACTATTATTTGTTGTTTTACTTTCAACTAATGTGTTTGCTGCAACATCCGTTTCAAAAGGTGATGCAACTATGTCTCTAGTTGAAAATAATGTATGTAACATTACATTTGGCGAATATGGAGAATTCGAAAAAAAGATGACAAATTTTAACAAGGATGAAAAAACTATTGATATCAGCCTTACAGTAAAGAATAATCAAAAAGAAGAAGCTCAAAAGGACTTAGAAGTTGTTCTTTTAATTGATACTTCAAACAGTATGAATTCAAAGAGAGTTACATTTGAAAACTCTGAATATACTAGAAAACAATTAGTTGTTAAAGCTACTGCTGATTTAGTTTCAAAGATTTATACAACTAACAAAAATGCCAAAATAGGTGTTGTTGCATTTGCAACAAGTACTGATGTTGAAAAAGAAGGTACTGATGAAGATGCAAAAATCATAACAGAAACTTTAACAAGTGACCCAACTGAAATAACAACTGCACTTAATACAATTCTTGATGATACCAATGAAGAGAATAAAAAATTATTTGGTCCAAGAACAGATATAGAAGTTGGTTTAGATACAGCTAACCAATTATTAAAGACTTCTACAAATGAAAATGCTAGCAAACATATTATAGTTTTAACAGATGCTATACCAAATACTTCAAGGACCGATAGAAGTAAATATAAACCAGGAGACGTAATTCCTACAGTATGTGATTTATATACAGAAGCAACTGCAGATCCTACTAAAAAGAAGTTACAAGAACTTGATGAAGCTAGAATAGATGTTGTATCAATGCTTATTAATATTTCAGAAGAAGATATATTACTTACAGGAAGACCTGAAAATGCTAAATTTAAAACATATAAAGATGTTGCAAATTATGTATTTGGTTCATCTATAAATCCAACTGCTGGTTCAGTTTATTATATAGATGATTCAAAAATCGTTGATACTGTAACTAATAAAATATATGAGGATTTAGGTCCTTCAAGTAGCTATGAATTAACTAATATAGTTATAAAGGATTATTTCCCACAAAATATAATTGATAACTTTAACTTTTCTGTATTAGAACAAGCTAGTTTAGGAAAAATAGATGCTAAAGTTAACACAGCAGACAATTCAATTACATGGACGATTTCTGAATTAAAACCAGGAGAAGTTGGAACATTTAAATATAGATTAAGTTTAAAAAATACTTTCTCTAGTGATATAGTTGGTATAAACTTACCTACAAATAAGAATGTAACAATTGATTATGTTGAAAATGGTAAAGATGGTCCTCAAAAGGAAAATCCAAAATGCCCTGTTGTTATTATAGATGTACCTGCTCCAAAGAAAATTCCTCAAACAGGAAACAATACTTGGTTTATTGTAGGCGGATTAGTAATAGCATCAGCAGTAATTGGAACAGTAAGTTTCATAAACTATAGAAAGAATAGCTAATTAAAAAAATAGTGAATTATAAACTTTAAGTTTTAATTCACTATTTTTTTATTATTCAACTTCGAAAATTGGGTCTAAGTTAATTCCTATTGATGCTCCCTTTTCCCTATATACGTCATTTATTTTATTTTTTAAACTTGATACAAACGGCTCAACATTTTCTTTCGAATAGTCATTAAGTATTGCAACGGTTTCACCATCTAGATCTTTTATGATTCCAGTATCGTTTGTAAATGTTACTGTATCTGTATATGAATATGTTACAGTCTTAATTCCATTTCCATGTATAATTTCCATAATATTTCTTATATTATTATCCTGAATACTTCCCTCTATTTTATGCTTTATTTGCAAATATTTTTCTATGTCATCTTTTCTACTCGTAATCCTTGTAATGTATTCTTCTTTAGTCTTTTGAACTTTATATTCTATATCATTAATGCTATAAATTGAGGTCTCTACGTCGTCCTCTTTTATATGAAAAAATGAAATTTGATTATCATTTATCTTTATTGTAGTTTTTAAATTTTTCTGTTTATATTCATTTACTGTAATTATTATTTCTTCTGCTTCATTTGGATTTGCCTTAAGTTTTTCTATCCTTTCCTTCATTTTGTTATTTAGTAAATTTATATCTGAAAAATAGTTATCTAAATTTATAAGTCTTGCCTTTGATGTAATAAAATCCATCATTATACTATCTTGTGATAGTTTTGATAACAGTGCTATTTGCAAATCGCTACTTTCTTTACTTGATAGACTTAAAGAATATTCTGTTGTATTATAATGCTTATCATCCAATTTTATCTTAGAATTCTTTTTACTATATGCATTATCAGCTGTATTATTTTTAAATATATTGTAGTAATCCTCAATATGACTTTGTTCTACTTTAGTTTCTTCTAAAAATTTATCAAATTTAATTTCATTTATTTCATCAGGTATATATCTATCCATTCCCAATTTTATGAACAAATCTTTAAGATTTTCATTTCTTACACCAATATATCCATTTGAAATTTGCGGACTGTAAAATGCATATTTGTTTTTATCCTTTATAAATGAAATAAAAGCAAGTTCTTGATTTTGACTTTTAATACTAATCTCATAATTTGAACTATCATTTTTATAATTAGTTTTTCCATTTACGTTTATCTTAATTTTGTCCATTATGCTACTATCTGCAACATTATTTGATGATGTTATTATTACTTCAGCATTTGTAATATAAGGCATAATTTTCTTCATATTGTAGTAATCATCATTACCTTTTTCGTCTAATATTTGTAATGACTTTGCAGTAGCTTTAAAATATCTATTAAATGCACTTTTTTTAGTTCTAAATATATCTGTAAAAAAGAACAATATCAAAATCGTCACCACTATAATCAGAATTGATATCATTATAACAATTATCTTAACTTTACTTTTAGGCTTCATTTTCTCTCCTTCTTTTGTTCATTTAGATTTTATCATATTTGAAATTCATCTAGCAATCAAATTTTTAATTTGATCTTTGATTTAATACTTCATACATTACAATCCCAGCTGATACTGATGCATTAAGTGAACTTATCTTTCCTTTCATTGGAATTTTTATTAAGAAGTCACAATTTTCTTTTACTAATCTAGACATTCCAAATCCTTCACTTCCAATTACTATAGCTGTTCCTGTGTCATATTTTTCTTGATTGTAAAAAGTTTTTGCATCCATATCAGTTCCATATATCCATATATCATTATCTTTTAAATATTTTATTGTGTCATTTAAATTACTTACTCTTGCAATATTCATATATTGCACTGCACCTGCTGATGTCTTATTAGCTGTACTATTTACCAAAGCCGATCTTCTTTTTGGAATGATAATACCATGAACACCTGTACATTCTGCTGTCCTTATTATTGAACCAAGATTGTGCTCATCTTCTATTCCATCTAATATAAGTATAAATGGTTTCTCTCTTTTCTCTTTTGCATATGATATGATATCATCTACATCACAGTATTCAAATGGCGGAACTGTAGCAATAATCCCTTGATGGTTATTAGTCATAGACATTTGGTCTAACTTATTTTTATCTACTTCTGAAATAACAACCTTTTTCTCTTTTGCCATTTTTATTATTTCATTTATTGACCCTTGTCTATTACCTTTTTGAACAAATAATTTGTTTATATCTTTTCCTGACTTTAATAACTCTATTACACTATTTCTACCCTCAATTTGTTCTTCTTTATCTTCCATTTGTCATTCCTTTCAACCAAGAGGGACGGTCCTTTTTGGTTGAATGTGGTCCATTGGGGACAGTCCTTATTAATAATTTAATCTCTTTGTTCAGATTTATTTTTTATAAATTGATTTATGAATACTCTTGCCTTTTCCATTTGTTCTGTTGGGGTTCTGTCAATCAATTCATTTACATAATTTTTATCTCTAATAATTTTAAAACTTGGTACAAAATTTATATCAAATATGTATCCAATATTTCCGAGCCAACTATCCATATTAGTTACTTGCAAACTTCTATCTACTTGCTTTCCACTTAAAAATGCATCTGAAACTTCCTTAGAGATTGGCTCATCAATTATATTATTTTTCTTAAATAAAGTGTCAAAAGTTTCAAATCTTAATAGATTGATAATATCAACTTTATCGCTATCCCTTATTATTTTTGATTGCAAAATTTCTTCATCTGTTAAATCTTCATCAATTTTAAATTTATTATGATTATCTATCGCCTTAATAATTATATCATGATATTTTTCATTCGGACAGAATTTTGAAATCAAATTATCCTTTTGTAATATCTCTATTCCCAGTTTTGCATGATTGACAGATTCCTTATCATTAAATGTATCATAAATTCTTAATTGCTCAAATCTGCCTATATCATGTAAAAGTCCTATTAACTCAGCAAGCCATATTTGTTCCTCTGTTAAGTTTAGTTCTTTTGCAATTTCCTTTGCTGCATCAGCAACTCTAAAGATATGTGATGCCTTAAGTGCAATTCTAGGATTGCTCATATCATATTTATCTATATATTCTTTTAAAATCTTTCTTGCATTTTCATTATTCATTTTATTTTCCCTCTGTATCAGCTTTTAGTACATTTAAGAATGCTTCTTGTGGTATCTCAACATTACCAAACTGTCTCATTCTCTTCTTTCCTCTTTTTTGCTTTTCTAATAGCTTTTTCTTTCTAGTTATATCTCCACCATAACATTTAGCAAGTACATCTTTTCTTAGTGCTGAAATAGTTTCCCTTGCAATTACTGTTCCTCCAACTACTGCTTGAAGTGGTATTGCAAATAATTGTCTTGGTAGCTCTTGTTTTAGTCTTTCTACCAAGCTTCTTCCTCTGCTATATGCATTTGATTTATGTACTATAAATGAAAGAGCATCCACTGGTTCATTATTTACATATATATCTAGTCTAACTAATTCTGACTGCTTATACTCTTTTACATAGTAATCAAGCGAAGCATAGCCTTTTGTTTTTGACTTTAAACTATCAAAAAAATCATAGATTATTTCATTTAATGGTAGCTCATATTTTAGAGTTACTCTTGATTCATCTAAATACTGCATATCTATGTAGATACCACGTCTTTGCTGACATAGTTCCATTACATTTCCAACATACTCTTTTGGTACCATAATACTGCTATCCACATATGGTTCTTCCATATAACTAATTTTATCTGCTTTTGGTAAATCAGATGGATTATATAGATTCTCCATTGTACCATCTGTTTTATATATTTTATATATAACTGATGGTGCAGTTGTGATTAACCCTAAATCAAATTCTCTATCTAACCTTTCTTCTATTATTTCTAAATGCAAAAGTCCTAAAAATCCACATCTAAATCCTGAACCTAACGCACTTGATGTTTCCGGCTCAAACTCTAAGGCTGCATCATTTAATTGTAATTTTTCTAATGCTATTTTTAAATTTTCATAATCTGCTCCATCCATTGGATATAACCCACAGTATACCATTGGTGTTACTTTTTTATATCCTGGAAGTGGCTCTTGTGCTGGACTTTCATTGTTAGTTATTGTATCACCTACTCTAATTTCTTGAAGACTCTTTATACTTGCTGCAATATATCCTACTTCTCCTGCAGACAGACTTGATGCTGGCTCTAATCTCCCTGGTTCAAAATATCCAACTTCAGTTACTGTAAAATGTGCTCCTGTTGACATTAATTTTATCTCATCACCAACTTTTACAGTCCCATCTTTTATTTTAACATATGCGAGTGCCCCCTTATAATCATTATAAATTGAGTCAAATATAAGTGCTTGCAATTGTTTATTTTCATTACCTGTTGGAGCTGGAATATCTGTTACTATTCTTTCTAATACTTCATCAACATTTAGTCCAGTCTTCGCTGATATACAAGGGCTGTTATTAGCAGGTATACCAATTATACTCTCTATTTCTTCTTTTACTTCATCTGGTCTTGCACTTGGCAAATCAACTTTATTTATTACAGGCAAAATCTCTAAATTATTATCTAATGCTAAATACACATTTGCTAAAGTCTGAGCCTCTACTCCCTGTGTTGAATCAACTACTAAAATTGCTCCTTCACATGCTGCTAAACTTCTTGATACTTCATAGTTAAAATCTACATGTCCTGGCGTATCTATTAGGTTAAGTTCATATGTTTTTCCGTCCTTAGCTTTGTATTTCATTCTAACAGCCTGAGATTTTATTGTTATTCCTCTTTCTTTTTCTATGTCCATATTATCAAGCACTTGCTCTGTCATCTCTCTTTTAGACAGTGCTCCTGTCATTTCAATAAGTCTATCTGCTAATGTAGACTTACCATGGTCTATATGTGCAATTATACTAAAATTTCTAATTAGACTTTTGTCTTTCATTTTATGTTCCTTTCCTCTTGTGCTTTATGTCTGCTATTTTTTCTTAAGCACACATAGATATTAGTATAATAATATTATCATAATAATGGAAATTTTACAACTGGGATATAAAAAAATCTAAACTTCTATATTAATTTTACTTAAACGTCTTTATTTATATTGTATAGCATAAATAAAGAGTAGTACCCTTTTTATAATTGTAATATAGGTATCTACTCTCTTTTCTTATTATTTACTTTCTTCAAATTCTAACTTAGCTGTGTATATCAATATAACTGATGTATATAAAATCATAGCTATTGGCATTGTAAAACTACTTACTGGAACTCTTAGTATAGCATAAATACTGTATAATAATCCCTCTACAATTACAATGTATTTAAATAAATCAAGCATTTTTTTAGCACTCTTATGTCTTACACCATAAAACATACCTACTAATATTGTTGCTAGTCCTACTGGAATAATATATGGTAATAATACATTTCTTAATTTAATATTAGATGTGTGTTTTACCGACATATCTTCTAGCTTAAATTCTGTGCCATACTTTTCATTAAGTTTTGAACATAACGTTTCTAGGTCTTCATTTTTCATCTCTCTAGCTTTGATTAAAATACTATCATTCCAGTATTCAACTTTCTGTACTTCTGAATTTTTCCAAATTTCATTCGTTATCTTTTTAATGTCACTTACTTGTACTTCTTTACCCATTACTAGAGCTATTTCATGACCTTCTGCATAGCCTAAATCTACTCTTAAACCAATTGTGAAAGTTAATATTATAGATATAATAAATACTACTGCTAATACAATGTATAATACTCTTTTTTTCATATTTTCTCGCTTTCCTTTATTCTTTATTTCTTACTAAGATATTTGTAAATATTAAATTATATAGTAGACTAATTACTATTGCCCAGAACATTACCATTCCAAAGCTATAAAGTACTTCTACATTTACAAATGTACATACAATTGCAACTATTGCTATTGGCATTGTTACAATACTATATTTCTTAATTATCTTATCAAACATTGCAACACTATCTTTTTTGTTCAAATCTTTTAGTCTCCTTAATATTTGGAAACTAAATAGTATGTTCATTAAGAATGCTAATTCTATTCCCAATATTCCTTCTATAGATAAAACAACATTAGTTAATCTAATCATAATTAGTAAAATTGCTATGTAACCAATAGAAAGTATTGAATGTAATAAGCCATTTCCTTTATATTTAATTATCATGTATAACAAAATTAATACTGCAATAATTATTTCAATATATATTATAGTTTTTATACTATCTATAGATGTATTTGATTCTACATACATATTTCCTGTTACTGTATATTGTAGTGGCATAGCTTCATTTTGAACTATTGCAGCTACATTAGCACCTGCATTCATTAAACTTTGTAATTCTTCACTATCTTGTGAAGATCCCATTGTTAATTGCATTACACCATTATCTATTATTTCTGTAAAATGTGTTGTTAATAATGTACTATCATCTATCTTTATATTGACTTGCTTAGTTTTAACTTGACTTGACTCTTCTGATGATGAATCTTCTGCTGTATTAGTTTCTGTAGTATCATTAGTTTCACCTTCTACAATCTGATTTCGATAATTAACTGTAATGTCTTTAAAAGCCTTAGATCCATGATTGTTGAAATTTACTTTCATATAAATTGAAGTATAATATGTAGATTCTGACTTGCCAATACTTGTACTCTTTACATCTTTATTAGATAATAGTACTTCACCTGTTATACTATCAACTATTTGGAAGTTACCCTTCTGTGTAATATCTGATAATATTGTATCAGTTCTATTATCTTCTGGAATAGTAATTTCTATCTTTCCTGTGTTTTCATCTAATGATATTTGATAATTTGATACTTTTAATGCCTTTAATCTTTTTGTAATTATATCAGCACACTTTTTATATTCACTTGTACTGCCTATCTTTTCTTCTTTCGTTTCAGTTACTTCTTCTGTTTTATCTTCTTCACCTGACTCATTATCATCTTGTTTTAATTCCAATATTACTAATCTAGAACCACTTATATCTGTTCCTAAAGTATAATTTGGCATCCAATTAAGTATTTCACTTTTATCTTGATGGTAAATTCCTACAAATGATATTAGTGATAATAATAAAATAATTAGTATAATTAAAAGTATGTTTAATTTTCTTTGTGTTTTCATTTTTCCTCCTACATTTATTGTAAAAATATTTTAGTTTTTATGCATATTCACACCAATTATCCCTCCGATTATACCTGCAATTATTGCTGAAACAAACATTATTATCGTTCTAGTATTAATTTCAAAGCCTGTTACCATAATGCTTGATAATAAATATAATGTAATCATATAAATTGCACCAACTAGTCCTCCATTTAGTAGTCCATTTTTCTTGATATATAATGAACTCAGTATGCTTCCAATTAAAATGCTTACAGCTGATATTGTTATTATAATCCATGGTATTGTCGATTCAGGGACATTTGTATATGTAAGTATAATTGATGTAATAAGTAACGCCACTAGAGTAATTATTATTGAAACAATACTCCCTTTAGCTATCTTTAGTAAATTGTTTTTTTGAGAATTATCCTCTAACTTTTTTACATTTTCCATTTATATTCCACCTTTCTTTTTTGAAATTATATGTGGAATATAAATGTTTTATTACTACTCTTGAGCTGGATCTTGTGATTGCTGTTCATCATCTGTTGTAGTGTTTTGTACTACATTTTCACTTTGATCTGTAATATTATTTTGAACATTGTTTTGAATTGTATTTTGATCATTATTGGTTTCATTTTGTCCATTATTTCCTAATGTTGCTTTTTTATAATAATCAACTATATCAATTGTTTGATCTTGTAATGTAACATAATAGTTATTTTCATTGTTTACAGTTGTCATATATGCTGAATCTAATATAAAATCTGTAATTGCTTCACCTTTAACGTCAATTATTCCATATTTTTTTACAGTATTTCTACCTTGCACATAATCTTTCTCTAATACAATACCATTTATATCTGGAATTAAAACAATTCCATTTGTATTTCTTATACCCGTTGCACCAACTTCTTGGCATCCAACTTTATCGTATTCTACTGGAATAACTCTATTACCGTCTATGTCTATAAATCCCCACTTATTGTTTAATTGCACAGGTATGCAACTTCCATACAATAAATATCTATTAGTAACATTTTTATCATCATAACTATTTGGTATTAATCCTATTCGGTCATAATCTTGTGGTACAATAACTTTTCCATTTCTGTTAATTACTCCTTGATTTCCACCATTAGTTACTAAATATAGTCCTATATTTTTATCTATTTCTTGTATTTGATCAAAGTCTGGTTTAACTTTAGTAATACCATCACTTGCTATTATTCCAACTTTGCCTTCTTCTGAAGTAACTATAAAGTCTCCAGAACCTTCTAAGTATTGTATTTTTTTGTATCTAGCTGTAATTATTGGAGTTAATCCTCCATTATTTATTGATGATACACCATATAGTTTAGTTTTTTCATCTCTTACTATTGCTAAATTTTTAAGTAATGCTTTTTCATTATTAAATTTAATAAAATCTTCAAATCCTGACTTTTCTAAGCATATTCCCTTTATGTTTGTTTCATAATAATTTACTATATTAGGAAGCGTAGCTATTTCTACACTGTTAGTTTCTGAAATGTAATTAATCCTAACATTAAATGCTTTTTGCAAACCATCTTCACTTACATATAAATTATCACCTCTTATTATAGCCGCTTCATCTATTGTAAAACTCTGTGGTTCAGAATTGACATCTCCAATTGGGTATTTAACTATTTCATTTAACCCCGATGAAAATGTTACTATTTCTTTTTGGTTTGTTACATAACATTTAGTCCTATCTTCTGAATATTGCTTATATCCACCTGGATAATACATATATCCTATATATGGACAAATACCACTTATTGATGTATAAACTTTATTATTTTGTATTAAAAATAGACTATTCTGTTCGCTTGCTCTTTGGTTAGATATACCATCAATTTTTACCTTAAAGCTATCATTAATAAGCTTTTGGCTATATAACCAAATAAATAATGCTGCAATTATTAATAATATTATAAGTACTACTACAATAATTAGCCATAGCTTAACCTTTACAGTTTTCTTTTCTTGCATTGGATTTTGTTCCATCAAATCCATTTTACCCCTCCTCATTTGTATAACCATATTTTTTATAAAATTCTTTTGTAAAATTTAATAAGTTATCATTTTCAATTTCAATTCTAACTCTTTCCATCAAATTAGTCAAGAACTTTATGTTATGAATTGACAATAATCTTACTCCCAAAATCTCATTACATTTTATTAAATGCCTAATATATGCTCTAGTATAATTTTTGCATGTATAACAGTCACATTCTGGATCTAATGGAGAAAAATCTTCTGCGAAGCAAGCATTTCTTACAACTATCTTTCCATGTGATGTCATTGCTGTTCCATTTCTTGCAATTCTAGTTGGTAGTACACAATCGCACATATCTATTCCAGCTAAAGCTGCTTCTAATAAATAGTCAGGAGAGCCCACTCCCATAAGGTATCTTGGCTTGTTTTCTGGTAATAGTGGCGCTGTGTACTTAAGTAATTTTATAAATTCTTCCTTTGGTTCACCAACACTTATTCCACCTATTGCATATCCAGGAAAATCAAGTGCTACTAAATCTTCTACAGATTTTCTTCTTAAATCTTCATAAAATCCACCTTGAATTATTCCAAATAATGCTTGGTCTGTCTTGTGAGCTTCTTGACATCTTTTAGCCCATCTTGTTGTTCTTTCCATGGAGTTTTTTGTGTATTCATATGTTGATGGATATGGACAACATTCATCAAATGACATTATTATATCTGCACCTAGATCTTCTTGTGTTTCCATTACATTTTCTGGTGAAAAGAAGTGTTTACTTCCATCTAAATGTGATTTAAATTCTACACCATCTTCTGAAATTGTTCTTAAATCACTCAATGAAAATACTTGAAAACCACCGCAATCAGTAAGTATTGGCTTGTCCCATCTCATAAAGTTATGAAGTCCACCTGCCTTTTTTACAAGCTTACTACCAGGTCTTAGATACAAATGATATGTATTTGATAAAATTATCTGTGCACCATTTTCTTTTAATTCTTCAACTGTCATTGATTTTACAGTAGCTTGTGTACCTACTGGCATAAATATAGGAGTCTGGATATCTCCATGAGGAGTATGAATAACTCCTCTCCTTGCTCCTGTATATTTATCTGTATGTAATAATTCGTATGTAACCATGAATTTCTCCTTTTTTCAACCAAGGGGGACGGGCCTTTTGGCGCAGGCCAGGGGTACACCCCTTGTAATTTTATTTAAATAGTGTATTTAGGTTATTTTTCGTTAAGAAACTGTACTAACTTATCTACTGCAATTTTTCTATGACTCACTTTATTTTTTTCTTCTATAGAAATCTCTGCAAAAGTTTTATCTTGATTTCCATATATAAATATATAATCATAACAAAAATCAGTTTTTCCCTTAATTTCCATACTTATTTTTCCTTCGCATGTTCCTTCAAAAATATGCTTTTCTCCATTTTCATCTATATAAGCTATTGCACATTTAAATCTTGCAGATCTTTCATCTTCTTTAGCATCTTTCATCATTTCTAATACTTTTGCACATTTTTCTATATTTGGTGTATCTTCTCCGTAAAAATCTATGAGAATATACTCCTGGTTTTCCACCTAAATAATCAATTTCTATTCCGCCATCCTCAGCAATTACAGCTTGCTTAAGTTCCTTATATGTACTTTCTGCCTTTATAATTGCATTTTCAGCAAATGTAGTTCCTGTTTCTTCTGCATCTCCATCAAATCCCGCTTCTTTTTGAGATATTACATCAATTCCTAGCCCTCCTAATATGTCTTTATATTCTTTTATCTTGTTTGGATTATTTGTTGCAAGAACTATTTTATCAATCATTTTATTACCCCTTCCATAGGATTTTATTTGCTTTTTGCTATTTATCAATTGACAATTTATCTAAAAAGTTTTATAATAAAAATAGATTGAGGAAACCACAATTTGTGGCTGTCCGGGTAGAAAACACATTCCATACCGGTAAAAGCAGGGAATGTGTCTTTTTTTTATTTTCTTAGTAATATTATTATGTAGATTACTAAGGCAAAGACAATAATAGTTAATGCAATCATAAATCCTAATAACATTTTAATTATTAGTAATAAAGCTGATTCTATCATTGGCATCACCTCCTTTGTTGGAAAGTGACAGCCACATTTTGCTTATTCCTCAATCTAGAGGTCATTATATATTCTTTATATTATTTCGTCAATAGTTTTTTCTATGTAATTTTTTCCATTTCTATTATTTTATAAACATTGCATCTCCAAAACTAAAAAATCTATATTTTTCTTCTACTGCATGTTTGTATGCTTCTAATATAAACTCTCTACCTGCTAATGCAGATACTAACATTAGTAATGTTGATTCTGGCAAGTGAAAATTTGTTATAAGTGCATCTACACATTTAAATTTATAGCCTGGATATATGAAAATTCCTGTATCTCCTTCACATGCTTTTACTAATCCTGTATTTTCGTCTGCAATGGTTTCTAGAGTTCTTGAAGATGTTGTTCCAACCGCTATTACTCTTTTTCCATTTCTCTTTGCATTATTAATCTTTTCTGCATCCTCTTGTTTTATATAAAAATGCTCTACATGCATATGATGGTCTTCAATGTTCTTTTCTTTTACTGGTCTAAATGTACCAATTCCTACATGAAGTGTAACATTAGCAATATCTATACCTTTTTCTTCTATTCTTTTTAAAAGTTCTGGTGTAAAATGAAGTCCTGCTGTTGGTGCTGCAGCTGAACCATCATATCTAGCATATACAGTTTGGTATCTATCTTTTTCTTTTAGGCTTTCATGTATATATGGTGGAAGTGGCATTAAGCCTATTTGGTCTAATATTTCATTAAAAATTCCATCATAATTAAACTTAACTTTTCTAGTTCCATCTTCTGTGGTATCAATTATTTCTGCTTTTAATAATCCGTCTCCAAATATTACTTTTGCTCCTATGTGAAGCTTGTTTCCTGGTCTTACCATGGCCTCCCATATATCGCCTTCTAGGTTCTTAAGAAGTACAAATTCAACATTTGCTCCTGTTTCTTTTTTTCCATAAAGTCTTGCTGGTATTACCTTCGTGACATTTCTTACTAAACAATCTCCTGGCTCTAAATAGTCTATTATATCTCTAAAAATTTTGTCTTCTATTGTTTTATTATTTCTATCTAAAACCAATAATCGTGATTCTTCTCTATTTTTAATTGGTACCTGTGCTATTAGCTCTTCTGGTAAATCATAATTAAATTCACTTAATTCCATTTCTTTTTTCCTTATTTAACTATTTTTAGTCTATTTTATTGACAAAATTTAAGTTATGTCTTATAATAAAAATAGATTGAGGAAACCACAATTTGTGGCTGTCCTAGTGAATGATTAACACATCCTACCTCGGACAAAGCAAGGATGTGTCTTTTTTTATTTTCTTAGTAAGTATATTATGTATTTTCCACATCTTGCTTATTCCTCAATCTAGAGGTCATTATATATTATTTTATATTATTTCGTTAATATCTTTTATAGAATTTTTTCCATTAACTTTTCAAACAAAATGACGGAACTATTTAATTTCCATCACCTTATTATAATATTTTAGTCTTCTAAAACTTTCTTGCATCTTGGGCAAAGTCCGTCTTGTGTATGTTCATCATACATCCAACATCTTTCGCATTTTTCACCATCAGCATGAGCAACTTTAACGCCAAGTTTAACTTCTGATTTTCTTTGTTCTTCTTTGATATCTAATCCAGATACCATTAGAACTTCTTTCATTAATTTTTCGTTGTCTTTTAGGAATTTGTATTCGTCGCCTTCAGCAAAGATTGTAACCTTTGCGTCTAGTGCATTTCCAATTGTCTTTTCTGCTCTTGCTAGTTCTAATTCTTTTGAGGTAATAGTCTTGACCTTTATAATTTCTTCCCATTTCTTAGAAAGTTCTTCATCATCCCATTTGTCATTTGCTTCTGGGTAGTCTGCTAACATTGGGCTTTCTACAGATTCTGCTTTAGTATGTTTCATATATTTCCAGATTTCTTCTGCTGTGAATGAAATCATTGGTGTTAAAATCTTAACTAGAGCGTCTAAAATGTAATACATTGTTGTTTGCGCTGCTCTTCTTTTTATTGAATCCTTCTTCTCTGTATATAATCTATCTTTGATTATATCTAAGTAAAAACTACTCATGTCAACAACACAGAATTGATTTATATCATGATAGCAATTTCCGAAATTAAATGTGTCATAATCTTTTGTGCAATCTTTTATAAGCTTATTAAGTCTTGTTAATGCCCACTTATCTATTTCTTCTAGTTCTTCATAAGCAACTGGATTTTCTGGGTCATAATCTTCAGTATTTCCTAAAATATATCTTGCTGTATTTCTTATCTTTCTATATACATCTGAAATTCCTTTTAAGATATCATCTGATAAATTTACATCCATTGAGTAATCTGATGATAAAGCCCAAAGTCTTAATATATCTGCTCCATATTTGTTAGAAACATCTATCGGAGAAACACCATTACCTAAGCTCTTTGACATCTTTCTTCCTTGTCCATCAACAACCATTCCACAACATAATACTTCTTTATATGGTGCAATTCCCTTTGTAGCAACAGATGTTAAAAGTGATGATTGGAACCATCCTCTATATTGGTCATTTCCCTCTAAGTAAAGGTCTGCTGGGTAGTCTAAGCCTCTTTCTACTAAAACGCTTTGATGTGTTGAACCTGAGTCAAACCAAACATCCATAATGTCTGTTTCTTTCTTAAATTCAGTACATCCGCATTTTGGACACTTAGAACCTTCTGGCATAAGATCTTTAGCATCCATATCCCACCAAGCATTTGTGCCTTTTTCTCTAACTATCTCTTGCACTTTTGCAATTGATTCTTCCGTAACATATGGCTCATCACAATCCTTACAATAGAATATTGGAAGTGGTACACCCCAAGTACGTTGTCTTGAAATACACCAATCATTTCTTCCTTTTATCATATCAGTGATTCTATCTTCTCCCCAATCTGGGTGCCATGTAACTGTCTTTATTGCTTTTAAAACATCATCTCTAAATCCATCTATTGAAGCAAACCATTGTGGTGTTGCTCTAAAAATTATTGGCTTTTTACATCTCCAACAATGTGGATATGAGTGAGTAATTGGAACTGCTTTTAAAAGGAATCCATTTTCATCTAACCATTTCGTAATCTCTTTATTAGATTTTGCATAATACATTCCTGCGAATATTCCAGATTCTTCGGTTTGAACACCTTTGTCATTTATGGCTACACACATTCCAAGGTCGTCTTTTAATCCTTGTAAATAGTCTTCTTTACCATAAGCTGGTGCTGTATGAACAGCTCCTGTACCTTCATCTAAAGTAACATTTACAGTTGTTTCACTTCCAAGTACCACTTTTACTCTTCTTTCTAAGAATGGATGTCTGCAAAAGATTCCTTCCAAAGTGCTTCCTTTAAATTTCTTTATAACCTCATAATCTTCTATTTCTGCAAGTTTCATAACTTTTTCTACTAAGTCACTTGCAATAATTAGTTTTCCTTCTTTAGTGTCAAGCATGCTGTATTCATAATCTGGTCCTATTGTAATTCCCATATTTCCCGGCAATGTCCAAGGCGTTGTTGTCCAAATTACAAAAAATGTATTATCCACATCAAATAAACCTTTTGAATCAGCTACTTTAAATTTTACATATATTGATTCTCCAGTTACATCTTTATATTCAATTTCAGCTTCTGCTAATGCTGTTTCGCAATCAGTACACCAATAAACAGGCTTTAACCCCTTATAGATATAGCCTTTTTTATACATATCTCCAAATACACCAATTTGTCTTGCTTCCATTTTTGGATCATATGTTATATATGGATTATCCCAGTCTCCAAGCACTCCTAAACGCTTAAATCCCTCTGTTTGGATATCTTTATAATTGTGAGTAAATTCCCTACAAGTATCTCTAAATTTAGTAACAGGAATCTTGCTTCTATCTAGTCCAAGTTTTTCAATGGCTTTCTTTTCAGTTGGCATTCCATGTGTGTCATATCCTGGTACATATGGTGCATAAAATCCCTTCATAGCCTTGTATCTAACTATTGTATCTTTTAATATTTTATTTAAAGCATGACCTGCATGTATTTCACCATTTGCATATGGAGGACCATCATGTAATACAAAATGTTTATGCCCTTCATTTTTCTTTAAAATCTTTTCATATAACCCATTATTAAAAACATCTTGTAATATGCCTGGTTCCTTCTCAGGTAGATTTCCTCTCATAGGAAAATCTGTCTTTGGTAAATTTAACGTTGTGCTGTAATCCTTCTTTTCTTCACTCATTTTGTGTCCTCCTTCTATTTTTGTGCCTAAAATAAGCTCTTATATAAATTATTATTAAAATAAGACTTTTCTATCCTTCAAAATGGTTCATTAGGACAAAAAAGCCTTACTCTTTAGTGCTATTATTTTAGTTCAATTCTATTTTTTTCAATTTCCTTAAGCACATCTTCTACGGTTCCTGATAGAGACTGCAAAATTGTATCTGCATATTCTCTAGCGCCTTTTGTAATTTGTCTAGCATTTTCATTAGCCGTTGCCATAATCTGATTTTTCTGCTCATATGCTTGTTTTGTAATCTCGTGCTCATCTATCATTGATATAATTCTATTTTCAGCTTCTTTTACAACATCCTCAGCTTCTTTTCTCGCTTCAGCTAAAATTCTTTCTCTTTCTTCTTTTACCCATTTAGCTTGTTTTAATTCATCAGGTAATTTAAGTCTCATTTCTTTTATCAAGTCCATGACCTGCTCCTGATCAACAATACACTTTTCAGATAAAGGTACCTTTTTACTATTTTCTATTAAATCTTCTAATGATTGTAAGTATGTAAAAAATTCCATGATTTAAGATTTTCCTTTCTCTCGCTTCGCAAATCACATTAAAATACGCTTCGCTCTTATCGATTGCCATTCGTGATATTTTTTTCTAATTTAATGAAGATTAAACTGGCTCTCCCATATTTTCTTTGGTCTACAATCTTAAGCTTATCTATTTTTTCTAATTCCTTTGTATCTCTTTGAATTTCATCTGTTTCTATAACTATTATTCCATCTATATTTATAATCTCATTTTCGACAATTAAATGAACAGCATTTACTGCTAAATCATCTTTATATGGTGGATCAATAAATATAATGTCTATTTTTTCGTTTAACCTTTTTAAAAGTTTTTGATAATCTTCACATAATATGATAGCATTGCCTATTAGGTTCGTTTTTTCAAGATTCCTTTTGATTACTTTTGCTGCATCTACACTTTTATCACAAAAATATGCTTTTTTAGCACCTCGACTTAAAGCTTCTATTCCGAAGTGCTCCACTTCCAGCAAATAAATCTAATATGATCGAGTCATTGATTTTACCTTGTAAAATATTAAATAAAGATTCTTTAACTCTATCTAATGTTGGTCTTGTTAGTTTACTTTGAACTGAATCAATCTTAGTTCCTCTTGCTTTTCCACTAATTACTCTCATATAACTATTTTATATGTTTTTTACTCCTTGTCAAGCTATAATTTAAAATTGTAATATAGATTTAATACCTATGTAATATACACATTTTATCACATTTTGTGGATAAAATAAAGAGATAAATGCTATTTTTTTGCATTTATCTCCATTTTTTATTACAAAAATGTAATTTTGTATTTAAAGTTTTCCACATTTTCTAGATTTCGTCATCATTATTTATGTCTTTTAATAATTCTAATTGTGCAATTAACAATGCTTCCATTTTAGCCTTATAAACATCAAATTGTTTCTTACAATCTTCTATTTCTTTTTTCTTACCTACAATTTGTTGATCTAATCCAGAAGTCATATCTTTTACTTTATTTTCTGCATCAATAATTATCTGTTCTGCTTGCTTTTGAGCAACATTCTTAGCATCTTCTGACGCAGTTTGTGCTAAAAGTAATGTACTTTGAAGAGTTGATTCAATCTGAGTATATTTTTCAAGTTTATCTTTAAGTTCATCAACCTGTTCTTTATACTCGGCATTCTTTTTATATAATTCTTCATAGTCTTTTGTCAAATCGTCTAAAAAGCTATCTACCTCTTCTGGATCATATCCATTTAATCTCTTTTTAGCAAATCTTTTGTTCTCTATATCTAATGGTGTAATCATATTTACCTCCCAAAATAAACCTATGAGCGAAAATTAATTGTTAGAGTTTCCTTTTAACCATCCAACAGGTAATTTGCTTTTAGATTCATCTTTGAAATCAGAAGTTAAATCATAGTTATATGGAACAACTACAAATATAGAGTTTGATATTTTTTGCATTTGTCCATCAAGTACATGAACTGCTCCACCTATAACATCAATTATTCTTCTTGCAACATCTTTGTTAACATATTCAAGATTTATAATAATAGATTTCTTTTCTCTTAACAAATCACATATTTCTTGTGCTTGTTCAAATTCAGTTGGTTGTGTTATAACCATCTTAACTTGCTGATTCATATTAACAGCTTTACTGTTTTTTCTTGCTCCAAAGAATCCTCTTGTTTCTTCTAATTCTTCTTCATCTTCTCCAGCATAATCTTCTACATAATCTTCTTCATCATAATTTTCATCTTCTGCTGTGTTCATGTTTAACATACTCCATAATTTGTTTACTACATTTGCCATTTCTAAAAATAACCTCCTAATATTTTTCCTTCGTTATACGATTATACTTAGTATCCATCTTTTTTAATTCAATGTCAATAGCTTTTTTAATATGTTATTGTTTTTTAATTATTTCGTAATATTTCTGTAACATTATGACGTTTGTTTAATATGTTCTTCTGTTGGAGTGATAATAAGTTCATCATATAGCATTATCGATGTTTTCACATTTTCTTTTATGTTAAGTTCTTTTATTTCAGTAGTACTATAATTCGTAACAATTGAATATGTTTCACCTTTTTTCTTAATCTTTATTAATACCTTTTCTAAATATCCCGACTTAGTTCTAATAACATAATTTAATCCATCCTCCATAATTATTGATGAGTTTGCTACTTTGTATCCGAAAGCTATCCCACCATATTATGTCGAACGATAATTTTCTATACATAAGCAGTTCATCTATTCCTTCATAAAATTCAATTATTAATGTATTTTCATTGTTATTTTCTGTAATAATATGTACAATTTTTGCATCAACTGCCTTGGTGCTTGGGAGAGTAATTTTTACATTATCTCCCACTTTAGCATTTCTTGCTTCCTCAGTTTTGCTTGTGCATGCAATATAACATTTAAAGTTATTAACTACTTTTCCAGTTTCATTGCTTGTAGACACTATTTTTCCCAGTTTTAAGTTCAAATTATCTAAAAAATCTTTATTATATACTGAAAAGTCATTTATAGTCAAAGTTTCTTCCAGTCCATCAATTCTATATGAAACTATCCCACTTACAGGAGCTTTTACATACTCTAGTCCCGAGTTTAATTCATTTTCCAAGTTGCTTCTCTCATCAATAAGATTTCTTAAGTAAGAACCTTTAGGACTTAGTTCACCTGTAATCTTAGCCTTTTTATTAACATATCCACTTATAGCTTTTTTGGTTTCCTGTATTGTTTGTACACTATTTAACTTATTAATGTTACTTAATCTACTGTCTATCTGACTATCTAATAATTTCGTATCAGTAGATAATAAATCATCATTATTGTTTTCTACTGCTTCCATTATTTTTACATCAAGTGTTTTTATCTTTTCCTTTAAAGTTTCTTCTCCGCTTGAATAGTAGCGAAACATTGGTTCATTCTTTGCAACTCTATTTCCTTCATCTATAATTTGTTCCATTCCATTTTTTATATTTTCGCCTTCTACTCTCTTCTCATCTCTAATTATATATCCCACTTCAGAACATTCTTTGGTTATCTTTCCCTCTTTTACAATAAAACTATTGCTTGGATTTTTCATTAGATTAATAAATTGAGTTAATGCATAAACACATATTAAACATATTATTATTAGCCCTACAAAAATTTTAAGTTTGTTAGGCTTTCTTTTATTAGTTTTGTTTTGCTCCTTTTTCACCAATTTCCTCCATAATAATTCTTACATTATTTTCTCTTTTGTCTAAACCATCTAGCCATATTGCATCTTTATAGCTTCTAAACCATGTAAGTTGCCTTTTTGCATATCTCCTTGTTTCCATTTTTATCTTTTCTATCATTTCTTCTTTAGAAATATCTCCATTAAGATATTCTACCACTTCTTTATATCCTAGACCTTGCATAGCAGTTGGAAAATCGTCGTATTTTTGAAGTATGCTTTTTACTTCATCAATAAGTCCATCCTTTATCATTAAATCCACTCTTAAATTTATTCTATCATAAAGTTTTTCTCTATCCATGCTAAGTACAAATATTTTATAGTTATATTTAGCTTCCTTAATTGACTCTTTATCTAATTCCGTTTTTGTCTTTCCAGTTGTGTGATATATTTCTAGTATTCTTGTAATTCTCTTTCTATCATTTTGGCTTATTTTTTTTGCTGCTATTTCGTCTATTTTAAGTGCTTCTTCATACAATTTACTTAATTCAGTTGATTCTAATGACTTCCTGTATTCCAGATCAGTCTTTTCCTCTTTATATTCAATATTATATATTAATGAATTAACGTATAACCCTGTTCCCCCAACTATTATAGGGGTCTTTCCTTGTGATAATATTTCTTCTATTTTCTTTTCTGCATCCATTTTGAAATCTGCTACGCTATATCTTTGGTCTGGGCTTACAAAGTCTATCAAGTGATGCTTAGCCTCCGCCTGCTCATCTTTAGTTGGTTTTGCAGTTCCAATATCCATTTCTTTATATATTTGCATAGAATCAGATGATATAATTTCACCATTTATCTGTTTAGATACTGCTATACCTAATCCCGTTTTTCCAGATGCTGTTGGACCACATATTACTACTATTGTAGGTTTCATATTATGTCCTCTCCTTTTTTATTTTAAGATAACTCTATTTTGAATATTTTTCAAATATATGCATTCTATTATGATTAGTACGAAATCTATTACTAGCATTCTAACTAATTTTTTCACAAACTCATCTTGATCAATTTCTTCTGACTTAACTTTGTTTACTAATACTGCTATTGGTGCTGCCATTGTCATAACATTTATTGGGAATACAGTAAATAATAGTAACGGTTTTGAAATCGCTTTTAAATCTCCTGGTATACCAATCGATGATATTCCATATACAATATATGAACAAACGAATGTTATAACTGCTAATATAATTACAACTTTTATTCTGTATGAAGTTTCAGTTCCGGAAAGCATTTTATATAACATGCTTATCCCAAATAAATTTAATAATATTATAACAATTGTAAAAATACTTTCCATAATTCTTCCTTATTTCTTATTTTATCTTTTTTGTTTTTAATTCTTATTGTCTTCTTGAAAACTTTTTCTCAATATCTGTTTTAGACATTTTGATTACAGTTGGTCTTCCATGTGGACAGCTAAATGGATTTGGTAATTTAAGTAATTTTTCCATAAGACTATCTACTTCTTCTTTATTTAGTGCCATATTAGCTTTTACTGCTGCTTTGCACGCCACTGTTGCAAGGAATTTATCTTCTAATTCTTGTTTTGCTGTTCTAGCAACTGTGTTTATTTCATCCAATGTTTCTAAAAATAATTCCTTTGTATCAAGATCCATACAAAATTCTGGAACACCAGCCAATTTTACAGTATTCTCTCCAAATTCCTCTACCATAAATCCTGCTTTGTAGAACATTTCACTATTGTCCCTAAATATTCCCATTTCTTTATTGTTTAAATTAATTATGTCTGGCATTAACATTAGCTGTGAATCTTTTTCTTCATCTTTGTAGTAATTTTCTTTTACTTTTTCGTACATAATTCTTTCATGTGCTGCATGTTGATCTAGTATATACATATCATTGTTTATACTTAGAATAATATATGTATTAAAGGCAATACCTATAAATTTGTATGGCTTAGACGATTGATTAGATTCTTCGTCATCAAATATTGAAATTTCATTTCCGTTTATTGGTGAAGAAACTAAAATTTCTTCAGCACCTTTTTCTTTATATTCTTGTTTTGCCTCTTCAATATCTCTTCCAAATATTTTTTTATACATTTCTTCAAATTGTGGTTTTTCCTCATTTTCAGGTACCTCTGCATCGTTTGCTATTTCATTAGTTTCTAGTACCGCTGCATTATTTTCTATTTCTATAGTTTCTGAATTATTAACAATATCTTCACTTTTTGCTTCTTCTTTATATAAATCTGATATATCTTCTTGATTTAATTTATCTTCTGTCTTTGATATATCATTTAATTTGTACTCCTGAGGTTCTTCCATAAGACTAGGATTTGTATCAATTTTCTCTTCTATTTTTATTTCTTCTTCAGGTATTTTAGATATAGGATCTTCTATTTTTTCTTCAACTTTTTGTATAGATGCTACTCCTGATGATATCTTTTCTGCTTCACTAGATACTTTAGAGTTCATAAATGTTTTATTTAGTCCCCACGCTTCAATTCTGTCTTTATTCTTAATTTCTTTTAACATATCATTAGGTGTTAAATCACTATAATCTTTATCTGGACTTGATACTAAATCAGCCTTAAGTAAAGTTTCCTTTATTGCATGATATACAGCTTTAAAAACATCTTGTTCTCTTTGGAATCTAACTTCTAATTTAGTTGGATGTACATTTACGTCGACTTCTTTTTGGTCCATATCAATATTTAGTATTAAAAATCCATGCTTTCCAATTGTAACTAGTCCTTTAAAACCTTGTTCAGCAGCACTTGTTAAAGTCTTGTCCTTAATATGTCTTTTATTTACAAAGAAAATCTGGTTTGTTCTATTTGAACGAGAAATAATTGGTTTTCCAACTACACCTGTTATATGCATTCCTTCATATGTATAATCCGTAGCAATTATGTTTTCAAATACTTCTTTTCCAAATATAGCATATATACAATCTTCTAGCTTTCCACTTCCGTTTGTTTGCAATATTGTTTTTCCAGCATTAATTAATTTTATTGAAACATTTGGATTCGCTAGTGCTATCTTTGTAACCTCATCTTCTATATATCCTGATTCTGTAAAATCCTTTTTTAAGAATTTATATCTAACAGGTGTATTATAAAATAATTCTCTTACTGTTATGCTTGTTCCTTTTGACGCACCTTCCTCATGCTTGTCCACAATATCTCCACCTTGAACAACAACCTTATATCCTATGTCACTATCAGCTGTTTTTGATACTAATTCTACTTTTGCAATTGCCGCAATGCTAGCTAAAGCCTCGCCTCTAAAGCCCATTGACTTTACTTCTTGAAGGTCATCAGCTCTTCTTATTTTACTAGTTGCATGTCTTTCAAAAGCAATTTCCATGTCATCTGGCATTATTCCACTTCCATCATCAGTAACTCTTATATAAGATATACCACCATTCTTTATGTCTATAGTAATATTTTTAGCTCCTGCATCTATTGAATTTTCAACTAATTCTTTTATTGCAGACGCTGGTCTTTCTATAACTTCTCCAGCTGCAATTTGGTTTATTGTTAAATCGTCTAATAGAACAATTTTTCCCATTTTACTTCCTTTCTCTTCACTTCGTTTCGTTCATCGCCATCCGATATTTTTCTTTCAGAAAAATGTCGTCTGTAAAGCCGTTTAATAAAGAATTTTATATTTATTAGTTAACTTTTTTCTACCAAATGAATTATATCATTTTGAAATATTTTTGTACAGTATTCGTAACCAAATTATTTAATTATGAATAGTATATATCATACTAAAGATACAAAATTCTTAAGAAGAGGGAGGTAATCAGATGAGAGGTTGTTGTAATGGTGAAATGATATGGTTTATCATTCTAATCCTTATACTATGCAACTGTTGTGGAAGAGACAATGATGATGGATGTGGATGCGGATGCATGTCACAAACACCTTGTTGCGGAAACTAAATTATCTAACTTAAAGATAATTTAACAATTTTATAGGAGTTTTTCTATAAATCAAAAATTACTATATAAAGAAAGGAGAATTTTTGTATGTCAGGATTCGGAAAAGACAATGATTGTTGTTGTATAATAATAATTTTACTTTTATTATGTTGCTGCTGCGGTGGAAACAAAGGTTGCTGCTAGAAACTAATACATTAGTTTTAAACACTTTATAATAAAGACAAAAGCTGAGGGCATTGCCCCCAGCTTTATTTAACGATTAACAATAAAATTTAATATCTTCATCTGGAAAATGCTTTTTCCATTCTGAAATTATATAGAAATAGTTGTTACTAATATATTTTATAGACGTAATAATTCTAATAAATTAGGCAATTTGAATTTCTCCTTGTCTAGCCCACCTGTAAAAAGAAGGTAATCCTCTTTCTACAACTGTCTTAAATACATCTATTTCTTCATTATTTTCATTTTGCATAATATGTGAAAAAACAACTTCTGTTCCATTTGCATATTTTACATATGGGTACATCATAAAAATTCAAACTTCTTTTCTTTAAAACTATTTTTCTATAAAATTTGCAAAAATGCGACTTTCTGAATTTCTCGAAAGTCGCCTTGCTATTTTGGTTGGGCTGGCTAGATTCGAACTAGCGCATGCATGAGTCAAAGTCATGTGCCTTACCGCTTGGCTACAGCCCAATATATAATGGGGTGGAATATGGGACTCGAACCCATGGTCTCCAGTGCCACAAACTGGCGCGTTAACCAACTACGCTAAATCCACCATAAGGTCGTCTTTTCACAAGACATATTCTATTTTACCCCATTTTCTTTGCGTTGTCAACTATATTTTATAAACATTTTTAAGTTCATTCCAATATTTATATTGCAACCATTTATCATTATATTTACTTTTATGTTTGCATAAATATATTGCTTAACTTTCTTTTGCCCAAATTACTCTTCTTGCATTTACATCATCAGTACATGTTGTAAGTGATACTTCTCTTTTTCCTGCTGTATCTCTTGATGCATAATCAAAGTCACTAGATGTTGTTGTATAAACATTATATACTGTATATTTTACTTTTTTTCCAGAATTATCAGTTATATAAATAGTATCACCGTTTTCGACTTTCTTAAGATTTGAGAAGAATGTGCCATTTCTATAATTATGTCCTGCAATTACAGTATTACCAATTTGATTCAATCCTACTCCATATAAAACACCAACTGATACTTTCATAGATGCTTCTGATGCTCTATCTAGTACTGGTAAGTCTAAGCTTATAGATGGTATACTAAGTCTTCCTAACATTGTGTATCCTTTATATGTTTGTTTTGCTATAGTACTACTATTACCACTTCCGCCATTATTACTTCCACTATTCCCATTTTGATTATCTCCAATAGTTTCGTTCATATTAAAGTTTAGTGAAACATTTCCGTCTAGCTCAGTTTGATTTGCATTATTTTGAGAAGTATTATTCCTTATCATACTTATCCTATTTTCAAATTCTTCTAATGCCTTATTTTGGTCTCTATTTTCGGCATTTTTCTTTACTACATCATATCCTATAAATCCTATTACTCCAAATATTGCAATAACAATTACTACCAAGACAATAGTTAATACTTTATTATATTTCTTATTTTCCATTTTTCTTTATGATATATTAATATCATATCTCCTTTCTTATTATTTCCTTAGTTCTATTTGAAAATTCATTCTAGTTTCATTTTTGTCTATATTATTTTACTCTAACACAGCTTTTATTCTTCTAACGCCACTAGAACATGCTTCTTCTTTAGTAATCTTAAAATGTCCTAACTCTCCAGTATTTTTTACATGCGGACCACCACATAATTCCTTTGATATATCACCAATCGAGTATACAGTTACATCCTCAGGATATTTTTCAATGAACATACATTCTGCTCCTGATTTTATTGCTTCATCTTTTTTCATTGTTAGTACTGTTACAGCTAAATTTTGTTTAATCCATTCATTTACAATATCTTCTGCTTTTTGCTTTTCATCATCTGATAATTTATGGTCACAACTAAAGTCAAATCTCATTCTTTCTGGTGTAATGTTTGAGCCTCTTTGATGTACATCTTGTCCAATTACAAGTTTTAATGCTGCATTTAACAAGTGCGTTGCTGTATGATATTTAACTTCCTGCTCTCCTGTACCTGCTAAACCACCTTTAAATTTTTGCTCACTTCCAAGTCTTGATTTATCTTGGTGAGCTTTAAACAGTTTATCTACTTCGTCCATATTAACTTGCAGACCATTTTCTTCTGCCAAGTCTTTTGTAACTTCTGGTGGAAAACCATAAGTTTCATATAGCTTAAATATTTCTTCACTATCTATTTCTTGTTTTGCCTGTGACTTTATTCTGCCTATAACTTTATCAAATTCTCTTTCGCCTCTAACCAATGTCTTAATAAATTTATCTTTTTCAGCTATTATAACCTCTTTTATAGTTTCTTTATTATTTTGTAACTCTGGGTATAACTCATTTAAAGTATCAATATTTAATTGAATTAAATTAGACAATTTGTCTAAATCAATTTCTAATTTATTAAGATGTCTTGTCATTCTACGAATTAGTCTTCTTAAAATATATCCTCTGTCAATATTGCTTGGTCTACCACCATCTTGGATTATCATTATACTTGCTCTTAAATGTTCTGCAACTATTCTTCTACTTGATATATCATCCTTTTTAGCTAATCTTTGTAATTCTTCCATTATAGGACTAAATATTTCTGTATCAAATGGGGTTTGTTTTCCCTCTAACAGCATTGTCATTCTCTCTAATCCTAAACCTGTATCAACATTTTTCTGTGCAAGCTTCGTATATTTGCCATCCTTTTTTAGATATTCCATAAAAACATTGTTCCATATTTCTACATATTTACCGCAATCACATGACGGCCCACAATCTGGTGAACATGGCTCTTTTCCTGTATCATAAAACATCTCTGTATCAGGTCCACATGGTCCTTCTTCTCCTGCTATCCACCAGTTGTCATCTTTCCCATAAAAATATATTCTATCATCAGGTATTCCTGCTTTTCTCCAACATTCTGCAGTAAGTTCATCTCTTGGACAATCTTCGTCTCCTGCAAAACATGTTACTGATAATTTCTCATTTGGAATTCCTAGTTCTTTTGTAAGAAATTCATAACTCATTGCAATAGACTCTTCTTTAAAATAATCTCCCAATGACCAATTTCCTAACATTTCAAAGTATGTCAAATGTCTATTGTCTCCAACTTCATCTATATCATTAGTACGTAAACATTTTTGTGCATCTGTAAGTCTTGTTCCCTCTGGATGTTTTGCTCCTAATAAGTATGGAACTAATGGTTGCATTCCTGCTGTATTAAATAATACTGATGGGTCATTTTCTGGAATAAGTGGTGCACTTGGAATCACAGCATGTCCATGTGCCTTAAAAAAGTTTAAGTATTTATTTCTAATATCAATTGCTTTCATCTATTTATCCTCTTTTTATTTACATATTTATATATACGTTTTAATTATAGCATATTTATGTAAATATTGTAAATATTACTACTACATTTTTTTCATATATTTTATAGTTTGGTTAAATTACATATAAAACAATTGCTAAAAACTGAAGAACTGTTGCAACTACTACAAATAAATGAAATACTGAATGCATATATTTTTTATTTTTTCCTAGTCCATAAAATATAGTACCTAAAGTATATGCAATGCCACCTGATAGAATAAGTACAAAACCTGGCACTCCAATTGCTTTTATAAGTAAATCAATTCTGAAAATTATGCACCATCCCATTGCTAAATAACATATCATTGAAAATACTTTATATTGTTTTAAATCAATTGCATTAAAAACTATTCCAACGATTGCTAGTATCCATACAACTGCAAAAATGGTCCACGCTGCAACTGGCGATACTTTCATTATTCCACTCAATAATACTGGTGTATATGTTCCAGCAATTAAAACATAAATAGTACAATGGTCCATAACTTGCATTACCTTTTTGGATGTGAGTTCAGGTTTAAGTCCATGATATATGCTTGACATTGTATAAAGAAAGATCATTGATATTCCATAAATAATACTACCCACAATAGCATATCCATCCTTGTGTAATATGGAAATAGCAAGACAAATTATCATGCCTATTATTCCAAGACCGCCACCTACTATATGACTGGTCATATTAAATATTTCTTCACCTCTTGTATATATAGGCATTGTTCTGTCTTTTAATTTTGTTCTTGGCATTTGACCTCCAATTCTCCAATAAGTTCTAGTTCATTGGATTTTATAATTCTTACCTTTAAGATTTTATCTTCAAGATTCTCCTTTGTTTTCACCTTCACTTGTATGTAATTATCTGTATGTCCTTTGAAATATCCATTATGTTCTTCTTCAAATAATACTTTTACTATTTTTCCAATATATGATTTATTATATTCCATTTCATTTGTGTCTGACAATTCAATTAGTTTGTTACTACGCATCTCCTTCATATTTCCATCTATTTGATTGGTCATTTTTTCTGCAACAGTTCCCTTTTTAGGAGAATACTTAAAAATATGCATTTTGTACAACTTTATGTTAGTTAAGAATTCATATGTTTTATTAAATTCTTCCTCAGTCTCTCCTGGAAAACCTACTATAACGTCAGTTGTAATTGCACAATTAGGATATTTCTTCCTTAGCATCTCACATGAATTTTTAAATTCTTGCGTCGTATATCTTCTATTCATTCTTTTTAAGGTTTCATCACAACCACTTTGAAGTGACAAATGGAAATGATGACATATTTTTTCTAACTTACTTAGTCTTGCCACAAATTCATTTGTAATTAGTTTGGGCTCTATCGAACCGAATCCTTATTCTTTCTATATTAGAAATTTTATTTAATGTCTCTAACAACTCAATTAGTCTAAATCCACCAGTTGCTAAATCATCTTTAGGATCAAATTGTTTATATTGTGTATTTAGGCCATACTCTTGTCTATATTTTACCACTTCATCTTTACTAAAATCTTTGCCATATGATGCAATATGTATACCTGTTAATACGATTTCTTTTATTTCCTTTTTAGCTATAGCTGTAACTTCTTCTACTATTTTCTCTGGCTTTCTACTTCTAACTTTTCCTCTGGCATATGGAATAATACAATACGAGCAAAATCTATCACATCCATCTTGAATTTTTATTACAGCTCTATTTTTTTCAGTATAAGTAGTTGTTCCAAAGTCCTTAAATTCATTTTGATGCATAACATCTGTAACTTCTACCTTTTTATTATTATTTTTTTCTTTTATATAGTTTTCAATAATTTCTATAATATTATTTTTTTCATTTACACCTAGTATTAAATCAACCTCTTCTATTTTTTCAATTTCTTCTTTGGCAACTTGAGCATAGCAACCAACTGCGACTACAACAGCATTAGGATTTAATTCCTTTGCTCTTCTTATCATCTGCCTCGATTTTCTCTCTGCAATATTTGTAACACTACAAGTGTTTACAATATATATATCTGCTTTTTCATTTTTATCTATTCCAACTTCATAGCCATTTTGTAAAAATAGTTGCTCCATTGCATTAGTTTCATATTGATTAGTCTTACATCCTAGGCTTATAAATTCTACTTTCATTATTTCCTCTCTTTGCTTACCTTATTACGATTTACTATTATATTATACTATGAATTTTAGTACATTTCAAGCAGATTTTCTAAGTTCTAAGGCATGCTTTCTTGCTATATCTGTAATTTCTCCATTTGATATTCTTGCTATCTCATCTATTACTTCTTCTTCACTTAATTTTTTAATTGATGTATGAGTTCTTTCATTCTCAGCAATTTTGCTAATAAAGTAATTTTCATCACCTTTAGCTGCAATACTTGGTTGGTGAGTTATGCAAATAACTTGATGATTATTTCCTATAATTTTTAACTTTTCTCCAACAGCTTTAGCTGCCTTGCCACTTATTCCAGTATCAATTTCATCAAATACAAGTACTGGTGTGCTATCTGTATTAGCTAGGACTGTCTTAATTGCAAGCATTATTCTTGACATTTCACCACCTGAGGCTATCTTAGATAATTCTTTTGCATTTTCGCCTATATTAGTTGATATTAGGAACTGAGCTTCGTCTAAACCTCTTTTATTGAAGTCATTAACCTGCTTTATCTCTACATTAAATCTTGCATTTTGCATTTCTAAATCTGTCAATTCCTTGCTAATCTTCTCACTTAATATCTTAGCTGTATTCATTCTCATATTGTGCATTATATCTGCTTTTTCTTTCATTTGCACAATTACTACATTTCGTCTTTCTTTTATTTTGTTATTAACTTCATCTAAATTATTTATTCTTTCGATTTCTTTTTCTATCTTAGCTCTATATTCAATAATTTCTTCTATACTATTACCATATTTTCTTTTTAATGAGAATATTAAATCAAGTCTTTCTTCTATTTCATTTCTGTCACTTTCATCAAAATACATATCCTCATTTAAATTGCTAATGTCTCTTGAAATCTCATCAAACTCATAGTATGTATTCTTTAATTCTTCTAGCTTACTTTTATATTTTTCATCTAAATTTTCTATTCTCTCCAAAGATTTAATCGCACTATTAATAAACTCTATTGAATTAGAAATATTTCTACTTGCTTCTTCTAAGCTCTTTCCTATCTTTTCTGAATTAGCATATAAGTTTCTCTTCTCATTAAGAGTCTCTTCTTCTCCAACTTTTAAGTTAGCCTTATCTATTTCTTCAAACTCATACTGAAGCAGATCTAATCTTCTTTGTTTTTCTTTTTCATCACCTAAATTTTGCTTTAACTCTCTATTAAGTTCATTGTATTCATAAAATAAGTCTTTGTATTCATTATGTACTTTTGATAATTCATCTCCACAAAATTCATCTAGATATTTAATATGATACTTTGAATCTAGTATCTTTTGGTTATCATTTTGTCCATGAATATCTATTACATTTTGCATAAAATCCTTTAGTTCAGATACAGTTACCAATCTGCCATTAATCTTGCAAGAATTTCTACCGTTTTGATGAATTTCTCTACTAATAATAACATTTCCATCAATGGCATTTTCATTTTCTGGCATAAATAGATTAAGCTCAACAAAAGAATACTCTTCTCCTTTTCTGATCATTTCTTTAGAAAATCTACCACCAGAAATAACACTTAATGCATCTATAATAAGTGTCTTTCCTGCACCAGTTTCACCAGTAAATACATTAAATCCTTTGCTTAAATCAACACTTAAATCATCTATTATTCCAACATTCTTAATATGTAATATAGTAATCATAACTCCTCCTTGCGTCATAAACGTTTGTTTGTTATATTATACATACATATGTTTGTATTGTCAATATAAATTTATAATTTTTTCAAAAAAATCTCTAGTAATTTAATCTAGAGATTTTAAACTTATACTTTTATTAATTTGCAAACAAAAAATCCTTCCATTCTGTTTGATGGTAAAATCTTTACCCCCTTTTCTATATCCTTATTTACACCTTTATTAGATGCTTTTGTGCATTCATTAAATTTTAAATTAATATCTAGTACTTCTAACGTAAAATTTTGCAAAGCCCAATTTATAATTTTTTCATTTTCCTCCTTATTTAATGTGCATGTTGAATATACCATAATTCCACCTTTTTTCAAGCTATTATATGCACTTTTAAAAAGTTCCTTTTGCAAATTAGATAAATTTTTCACCAATTCATTTGACCATTTGCAATATGATTTTTCGTCCTCAAGTACAAATCTGCCTTCACCGCTACAAGGAGTATCTAAAAGCACTTTATCAAATTTTTCGTTATAATTCTTCCCAATATTTGTTCCATCATTATTACTAACTTCTACAATCTTTGCACCTAACAGTTCTACGTTATGTTTTAATCTATCACATCTTATTTTATCTATTTCATTTGCTAAAATATATCCTTCATTTTGCATCATCCCTGCCATTTGAGTTGTCTTACTGCCTGGTGCAGCAGTTAAATCTAAAATACTTTCACCTTTTTTAGGATCTAGCACCAACACTGGTATCATGCTTGATAAACTTTGCAAATATATCTCTCCATTTTTATACAAGTCTAGTTTTGCTAAATCTTTTTCATTTGCACTTTTTATAATTAATGCATCAGCATAAAACTCTACTTGCTCATACTCTATACTATTTTTATCTAAAATATCTTTCACATTAGCAATACTACTTTTTAAAGTATTTACTCTAAGAGTTGTGTATCTTTCTTCCTGCATTCCAAGTAATATTTTATCGGCTGTTTTTTTATTAAAATCTGTATATAGATTTTGAATAAAATCAACAGGTAATTTCATTTTAGCTTGCATTATTGATGCCATCTATTTTCCTCCTTATTATATAAAAAGATAAAGGGCTCAAGTTAAACTCGCGCCCTTTTTTTATCTTGCCATCAACCTTCATGTTATATTTATAATCTGAAAATTGTTAGGCTACTTCACATTGCAAAAAGCTGTCTGATTTTTCTCGTATCCTCCTTCTTAAGTTCATATGACCAGTCAACGTCCACAATTACATAACCAAACTCAGCCACGCAATTCATTATTTTTGAGTTTATTTCTTCCAAGTTTTTAGTTGTACCATCATTATCTTTAATCAGTACAAAATCTTTGTCCTTGGAATACGCATTAAACTCATACCACTTTGCAACAATAACATCTCTTCTGTCAGTAATTTCGTACAATCTATTCGTAAAATATTCATATGCTTTTACATTAGTGAATTTCTTACATAAGATGTTTTCATGATTACTGTACAGAAATGCTTTAGCTAAGTGGGACTGAATACTTCCATTAACACCTTTACGCAGAACATTATGCATATGACTTAAAAAATCATATTCTTGCATGGTGCAGATGTTAGAGTTTTCTATCCCTGATGCAAGCACATAGTTCTTAAGTATAGACTTAGTGATAGTATCCTCCATTGTGCAATAAACGTTTTCATATTGATGCACTCTAGTCATCAACATATCCTCAATAAGAGAAAGTGCTGACTTCTCAAATGCAATCGCATATGAGCCATAGTAGCCGTATTTGACAATAGCTATGCTTTCAAAAATCCGAGTGTAATCAATATGATCACCCGTAAGCATATATCTGTCCGTCATCAAATACTCCATTCTGTCGCAATCAATAGTACCCATTAACAAAGGTGTGCAAATCGTCAAAATGTCAATACCATCGCCAAAAAGCATACTAGCCCTATATGAATCTTTTCCAAATTCGAATACTTTAAGCACCTTAGATGTGATGTCATATCCAAAAATGGAATTAATCTCATTAGCATAATTTTCAAACAGTTCAACCGTTCTCTCTTCATGCGATTTTAGAGATTTATTCTCAAGTGAATGAGAAAATGCGAGATGCCCAATGTCGTGTCCCAAAGCTACTAATTCCAAAGTTTCTCTGTCTTCTTGCGTTATGGTGAGAACCTTAGAATACTTTCTCTGAATTGTATCTAGCAGCTTATCTACCAAGAACATTACGCCAACCGAATGCATTAGCCTTGTATGCTTTGCATTAAGAATACTGCCAAGATAAGCAAATGTACCTAACTGAGACTTAAAGCCAAGCTCAACAAATGGATCTAACTTTAATACTTTTTGGAATTTTTCGTTTAACCGAATTGTACCAAATAGCGGATGAGTAAGAGCCAGAGTATCTTCATGTAACAACATAGTTGATTCCTCCTTTAAATTAGTGAAGTTTTTTGGCTAACTTAGTTAATGCTATTATATATTGTACTTAGTTTAAAAGTCAATAGGGCCCTAAGCTTTTTGACACAATTAATGTTAAAAAACTTAGGGTTCCTATTTATATTGACAAAAATATTAAATTCCCTGTTAAGTTTGACAGTTTTATTAGATTCCTGCAATTAGTGCAATTAGTTTAAGTAATTCGCCACTTATCCATCCTATAGCAGGTTTTATTATCATTCCTGCAACTGGCGTTATCCATATAAACATAAAGACTATATAAAGCATCTTTTCGTGATTTTCATACCACTGTCTTGCTTTAGTAGGTAATACTGCTGATAGTATTTTTGAACCATCTAATGGTGGAAGTGGAACTAGATTAAATACTCCAAGTCCTATGTTAATTGATATCGTATACTCTACAACACTTAGTAGTACTCCTCCTGCTGTTGTAATTAAAAATGCCCCTCCAAATTTGAGAAGTAGTCCACATATGACAGAAAATATTATTGCTAATATAAAATTCATTGCAGGACCTGCTAATGATACTAGTGCGTTTCCTTTTCTTAAAGTTACAGTTCTATTAAAATTATTAGGATTTATTGCAACTGGCTTTCCCCATCCAAAACCAGCTGTGAGCAATAGTATTACTCCTATTGGATCTAGATGTGACAATGGATTTAAATTAAGCCTTCCCTGTCTTCTAGGTGTGTCATCTCCTAGCTTATCTGCCGCCCATGCATGTGCAAATTCATGGAATGTAATTGCTATCAACATTCCGGGTATTGATAATACTAATCCTAAAAATGCTCCTGGTGTACTTACATAATAACTAATATTTTCTCCTATAAGCATTAAAAGTATTATTAGCATAAATGGATTATTGAAACTTGTAAAAAACATCTATAATTGTTGCATAGTGATTTTATATATAAAATAGAAATCGCAAATATTTTATTTTTGCACAATTTTATTATAAAATTATCCATGCTCTCCTTTCCAAATTTTACTTTATTTATTATAACATATGTAGTTTGTTTATTTCAAGTAAAATTACATTAAATTCACAATAGAAAAATCTCCCCAGTAAAACTAGGGAGATAAAATACAATTACAAAATTTTAGCTGCAAGCTTAGCAAGTTCACTTCTTACTGATTCTTCCTCGTTAAGCGTAATCTGCCAAGCACCCGAATAGCCCTTCATCTTTTCGGACAAGAATACCAATCCATTGTAGTTTTCGTTGAGCTTCGGATTATCTATCTGCGTGGGGTCTCCTAAGAAGATGAATTTCGAACCTTCGCCAGCCCTTGATACAATTGATTTTATATCATCAGGCGAAATATTCTGAGTCTCATCAATAATACAAAAAGTATCCACAATGGTACGTCCCCTAAAGAACCCTATAGGCTCCATCTGGATTGTTCCATTTTCAAAAAGGTAATCTCCTTTTTCCTCAAACTTTTTCTCTGTAGCAGAAGTGATTTTACCGTCCTTCCTCTTTTCTGAATTTATGAGGATTCTAAGATTATCTTTCAGACCTCCAATATGAGGAGCAAACTTATTCTCAATCTCTCCAGGGAGAAAGCCTATTTCTTCATTTCCCACTGTTGCGGTCGATGTTGAAATCATTATTTGAGAGTAAAGCTTTTGTTCCATAACCTGTTCTAATGCACATGCCAAAGTCTGATAGGTCTTACCAGTGCCTGCTCCGCCCTTTGCAATAACAATAGGTGCTCTTTTGCAGTCAGTCATCATTGCCTCTATCAGCATTTTCTGACCAGCATTTTTAGGAGTTATTCTCCAAGGGTTGCATGAATCACCATAGTTAAGTCTAACCACCTTTTCGCCGTCGTATCTTGCTATTGTTTTACCATAAGGTTCATTATCAGCTGCCTTTATCTCAAGAAAAAGGTTAGGAACCAATTCTAAACCCGTATTGCCATGAATCTTGCAGATATTAATGCTTCCATTTTTTTCCAAAGCAGTTATATTCTTATACATTGCGGTAACCTCTACTCTGCCCTTGTACTGCTCTGAAAGAGACGGAAAAACCTCATCTTTGTAGTTTTGTGCCCTTAAACCTAAAGATTTTGCCTTCAATCGAAACGCGGGGTTTTTGCTGATAATTATAACAGGACGATTGCGATATTCTCTTTGCAAACCTAAAGCAATCTGCAAACGTCGTTTATCCGATTTGGACAAATTGTCTGCCACAACAGGTTCATCCCTATAGCCATTTTCCACCCGAAGCATTGAACCATTCTTTTGCATCACACCATCTTTTGAAGAAAGAGTTTTGAAATTGAACGAGTCCAAATAATTTAATATCTTTTGAGCATTCCTACCTTTCTCGTTGTATTGTTGAGCTAATTTAGATAGCTCATCAATGTTAACCATAGGTATAACAATCATGTTATCCGTGCCAAACCGAAGCAGCGAATCCGAACTTGAAGCGATCGAATTAACGCTTAAAATAAAGATTTTCTTTACATTCATATGATAGCCTCCTAAGTTGTAATTGTAAAAGTTTTACCACTGATACATCAGCAATTCCAAAACCTTTATGTAAACATTTTATCATAATTATATGAAAATATCAATATTCTTTTTTATTTATTTTTTATTTATTTTTATAAGCAAAAATCCCCATTTATACTAAATAGGGATTTAAATCTTTATTTAAATTATTTATGATTTTCTGTAAATCTCCATGAATCCTTGCACATATCTTCTAGGTTCTTTTCAGCCTTCCATCCAAGTACATCAGCTGCTTTACTTGGATCTGCATAACATTCGGCTATATCTCCTGGTCTTCTTGCAGTAATCTCATATTTTACTTTAACTCCTGTTGCTTTTTCAAAATTGTTAACAATATCAAGTACAGAGTATCCTTTTCCTGTTCCTAGATTGTAGGCTTCTACACCTTTCATTTTGTCAGCTCTTTCAATTGCTTTTAGATGTCCCTTTGATAAGTCAACAACGTGGATATAATCTCTTACTCCTGTTCCATCTGGTGTATTATAGTCATTACCAAATACATTTAAGTGATCAAGTTTTCCTACTGCAACTTGATTAATATATGGCATTAAATTATTAGGAATTCCATTTGGTTTCTCTCCAATTAGACCACTTTCGTGTGCTCCTATTGGATTGAAATATCTTAATAATACAACACTCCATTCACTATCAGATACATATACATCTTCTAGAATTTGTTCTATCATAAGTTTTGTTTGTCCATATGGATTAGTTGCTGATTTTGGAAAACTCTCTTTAATTGGAACAGTAGCTGGATCTCCATATACAGTAGCCGATGAACTAAATACAATCTTCTTTACATTGTGTTTTCTCATTACATCTACAAGCATTAGTGTTCCTGTTATATTGTTATGATAATATTCTATTGGTTTTGCAACAGATTCCCCAACTGCTTTTAACCCTGCAAAATGTATTACTGATGTTATATCTTTATTTTCTTCAAAAACTTTATCTAAATTTTCTTTATCTAATAAATCAACTTCATAAAATTTAAAACCTTTATGTGTAATATCTTTTATAGCCTGTAATGCTTCTGGACTACTGTTTGAGAAGTTATCAACTACAACAACTTCATACCCTGCATCTAATAATTCTACAACTGTGTGTGAGCCAATGTATCCAGCTCCACCTGTAACTAAAACTGACATATTAAAATTCCTCCTTCAACCATTTGGGACGCGCACTTTTGGTTGACCAAAAGGGACAGGTTAAATTTTGTCTCTTATAGTCAAACTTTTTCTAGTCCTCTAATTTTTTATTATTATAAACTATTTTTTATACATTTTTCAATAGCTTCTCTATCTATTTTAAAATATTTCATTAGTGATTCTGGTTTTCCTGATTTTCCAAATGTATCTTTTATTCCCATTCTTATAAGTCTTTTACAATATTTGTCATTTGCCATAATTTCTTCATTGCTTGTAAGTATCTCAGCGATAGCGCTACCAAGTCCTCCTATTATGTTGTGGTCTTCTACAGAAACTAATAGTTTGGAATCTTTTGAGCATTTTTTTATCATCTCAATATCTATTGGTTTTATTGTGTGAATATCTACTACTCTTACATTTATTCCTTCTACTTTAAGATTCTCTGCTGCTCTTATTGCTTCTAATACAGTTACTCCTGTTGAAAATATAGTAACATCTATATTTGCTTCACTCCCATAGGCTACTAATGCTTTTCCAATCTCAAATTCTTGATTTTCATCATAGATTACTTGTGTTTTTTGTCTACTTAGTCTTAAATAAACTGGTCCATCAAATTTTGCAATTTCTTTAACTAATTTTCTAGTTTGTACATCATCTGATGTTGAAATTACTGTCATATTTGGAAGTCCTCTCATCAAATTTATATCTTCTAGCATTTGATGAGTTGCACCATCTTCACCAACTGTAACTCCTGCATGAGTTCCACAAATCTTAACATTAAGTCTTGGGTATGCAATACTTGTTCTTATTTGGTCGTAGCACCTTCCCGTTGCAAATGCAGCAAATGTAGCTGCAAATGGAATTTTACCACATGTAGCTAGTCCTGCTGCTGTGCCTAACATATCCGCTTCTGCTATTCCCATTTGAAAAAATCTATTTGAATGCTTTTCTTTAAAATACTCTGTTTTTGTTGATGTATCTAAATCAGCATCTAGTACTACAATATTTTCATCTTCAAGCTCAGCTAAAGCTTTTCCGAAGCTCTCTCTTGTAGCTATTTTATTTGTTTCTTCCATTTATTTTTCCTCTTTCTATCAATTCGTAATTCTAGTTTCAACCAAAAGTGTACGTCCCCTTTGGTTGATTACTCTAATTCTTTAATTGCTAATTCATATTCTTCATCGCTTAATGCTTTTCCGTGCCAGTCTGGATTGTTTTCCATGAATGAAATTCCTTTACCTTTAGTTGTTCTTGCAATGATAGCGGTTGGCATTCCTTTAGTTTGTTCGGCTACTGAAAATGCACTCATTACTGATTCTATGTTGTTTCCATCAATATTAATTGTGTTAAATCCAAAACTTCTAAATTTTTGTTCAACACTTTCTCCATTAATATCCATGATTTCATTTGTATCACCTGTAAGTTGAAGTTTATTACAATCCACAATTGTACATAGATTATCTAATTTGTATTTGCTTGAAGTCATTGCTGCTTCCCAAATTTGACCTTCTTCTATCTCTCCATCTCCTAGTAAGCAGTACACTCTATATCCTTTACTATCCATCTTAGAAGCCATTGCCATTCCATTTGCAACTGATAATCCCTGTCCTAATGAACCTGTTGTCATATCTATTCCTAAAACTTTATTCATATCAGGATGACCTTGAAGTGGACTATCTATATGTCTAAATGTTATTAAATCATCTTTGTCAAAATATCCCCTTTCAGCAAGAGTCGCATAAAGAGCTGCTGATGCATGCCCTTTTGAAAGGACAAATCTATCTCTCGAATCTGCTTTAGGATCTTTTGGGTCAATATTCATTTCGTTGAAATATAATACTGTCAAAATTTCTACGCAAGAAAGTGACCCTCCTGGGTGCCCTGACTTTCCATAATAAATTTCTTTAAGCAAATCTAATCTAATATTTTTTGCCTTTTCCTCTAAAGCCTCTACTTTTGTTATTTTCATATATTTTTTCCTTAAAATTTTATTTAGATTTTGGGATTTATCTATAAACCATTCACATTGTATCAAAGTAAAATTTATTTTTCAATAGCTTTGTGTGTTATAATTTCTTATCTATAGGTACTATGGTTAATTTATAGCCTAAAGGAGTGAGTATTTTTATAAGTGTACTTGTTGTAGGAGAATGTTTCCCACTTTCAAGCCTTGCAATAGTAGACTGCTTTAAACCTGTCTTTTGACTAAGTTCCTCCTGGGTCATGTTATTTTTTTCTCTAGCTTCAATAGTCGCCTTTAATATTTCAACTTCTAAATCAATTTCTGCTTGTTGCTCTGGAGTTATATTTAATTCCTTTTTTAACTCTTCCCATGTTTTAAACTTACTCATTTTCAATCACTCCTTCTTTTATAATCTTCTAATAATCTTTTTGCTTTTTTTATTTCTCTTTTTGGTGTCTTTTGACTTTGCTTCATAAATATACTTAACAATATAAATTTATTATTATGCCAAGTTGTGAAAAGTATTCTATCTTTTAATGGTCTTAATTCCCATATATCCTTATCAATTTTCTTTATATATGGTTCTTTTAGGTTCAAACCATATAATGATAGTGCCTCAATATATGATGAAATTTTATTAAATTTTACTCTATTATCTTTACTAGTATTATGTTGCAAATATTGCAGGTATTCAGAAATCTCACTTTTCCCACTCTTATCTTTATATATTATAATTTCATACATTTTATGTTTTGCTCCTTCCATTATAGCATATTTGTTATAATTCATCAAGTATCTTTAGATACTTTTCTTATTGGGTTATTGATAATTTTCATTTTGTTTTTAGTGGATAATTATAAAATTAGATACTAAAAAATTTGAATTTAAAATTTACGAATAAAAACATTAAATATATTTGTTATATATTACCATATATTGTTTGATATTGCAATACTATTTTTATCAAATAACATTTACAGTAGTATTTTTACTGCAAAGTTAATCTCAAAAAAGTCCCTGCATAACCGTATACATACGATTACGCAGAGACTGCTGAACATTAAATCTTCTTCATATTTTATGTGGTACATTATTTTCTTAAACTTGCACCAAACTTATTAGCCAAGTTTTCTGTAATCTTATCTATTACTGCTCCTATTTCTTCATCAGTAAGAGTTTTGCTCATATCTCCTAATTCTACTGTAATTGCAATGCTTTTCTTGTCTTCTGGTATTCCTGTTCCTGTGTATACATCAAATACATTAGAAGTTTGAAGCAATTTTCCACCACTATTTTTTATAACCTTTTGTAATTCATCTGCTGTAATATGCTTATCAACTACAACCGCAATGTCTTTCTTGACTGATGGAAATTTTGAAATTTCCTTATATTTCATCTTTCCAACTTTTTTAGCAAGTAATTTATCTAAATTAATTTCCATTACATATACTTCGTCTTTGCAAACTCCAGGATGAACTCTACCAATAACTCCAACAATATCTCCATTTACTGAAATCTCGGCTGACTTACCTGGATGCATATCTTTTGGCAAACTATCATTTTGTACAAAGCTATATCTTCCATTGTAGCCTAAGTAATCAAGTACTTCTTCTGCAATACCCTTTATTACATAAAAATCAACTTTCTTAAGTCCAAGTCCTAAATAGTATTCTCCTGTCATAAGACCCGCCAATTTTGTTTCTTCAACATAATTTTCTTGCTCCTGAACTAAATTATTTTCGCTAGATCCAACATTTTTTATTTTATTATTTGCGTTTTCTTTATAGAATGTTTTTGCCATTTCAAATATTGATACATCTTGAATACTATGAGATTTATTGTATTCATATATTTTATATAGAGATGTAATGATGCTTTGTCTTAAAAAGCTTCTATCTTCTGTAAGTGGTTTTAAGATTTTAATTGATTCCTTGTCTTTATTTGTAAACATATTAGCTTCCGCTTCATTTACAAGCACATAAGAAAGAGTTTCATTAAGTCCTAAGTTAACCATTCTATTTCTAATTTCTCTAGATGTTTTGTCATAGCTTCCCTTTTTAACTGGAAGAGTCATAACTTTTCCCTCTATATTATCAACCCCATAAATTCTACCAACTTCCTCGATTAAGTCTTCTTTTATTGAAATATCAATTCTTCTAGTTGGCACATTTACTGTTATTTTATCTCCATCACTTTTAGTTTTAAAATCTAACTTTCTAAATACATCTAAAATATCTTCTTTAGAAATAGTTGTTCCTAAGATATTGCAAATGTTTGATACTGTTATGTCTATTTCCTTTTCTTCTTTTTCAGCTTTATCATATACAGCCATTCCACCAATAACAGTTCCATCTGCGTACTTTTCAAGCATATGACATGCTCTTTCCATTGCCATGTATGTTCTATTTGGGTCTAATCCTTTTTCAAATCTGTTGCTAGCTTCACTTCTTAAAATTTTGTTTGAAGTTCTTCTAACCTTTACATTATCAAATATTGCTGATTCTATAATGACATTCTTTGTGTTTTCAGTAATTTCAGTATCTAATCCGCCCATAACTCCGGCTAAACCAATTGCTTTGCTTCCATCTGAAATAACAATATCTTCTTTAGATAAATTTCTTTCGTTTCCATCAAGTGTTGTAAGTTTTTCATTATCTTCTGCCATTCTAACTTCTAGTATTGCTTTTAATTTATCTGCGTCATAGAAATGTAGTGGCTGACCTGTTTCTAACATCACATAATTGCTTATATCAACAACATTATTAATTGGTCTAATTCCAGATGCCATAAGTTTTTCTTTAATATCTGCTGGGCTTTCTTCTATATTAATGTTTTCAACTCTTCTAGCTAAAAATAGTTTGCAATTATCGGTATTCACTTTAACATCAAATTCTAGTTTTCCTGTTTCTTTATGTGATAAATCTATATTATTTACCTTTTTATCATAAATTGCTCCTACTTCATAAGCCATTCCTAATATGCTACGTAGGTCACCCCTGTTTGCTGTAAGTTCAAAATCGATTACTCCATCATCTAATCCCATATATTTAATCGCATCTTCTCCAATTGGAGCATCTGATGGTAATTCATGAATTCCTGCTTTGTCTTCTTCCTTTAGAAATTTATTGTCTAATCCAAGCTCTGCAATTGAGCATAACATTCCATTAGACTCTACTCCACGGATAACTGACTTTTTAATCTCTCCGCCTGGAAGCTTCGTTCCATTTACTGCGACAATTACTTTAATTCCTTTTCTTGCATTTGGCGCTCCACAAACTATTTGTAATATTTTACCCCCAATATCCACCTTGCATATGTGTAAATGGTCAGAGTCTGGGTGATTTTCACACTCTTTAATCTCTCCAATTACTAACTTTCCTGTATCAATTAGCCTTCCTGCATAATCGTATTCATTTCCAACTTTAGTCATCTTCTCAGCTAATTCTACAACATCTATATTATCATCTAAATCTAAATAATCTTTTAAAAAATTTGTACTTAATAACATACTTTCCTTCCTCTCTTCAACCAAGAGGGACGGTCCTTTTTGGTTGAATTTTATAATTTCCCCTTTTTTGGCGTTTTTTATAATTCAGTCTTTTCAGCCTTCTTAAGTTTTATTTTGTCTTTTTAGTTGAGTCGTCAACCAAAAAGGACCGTCCCTCTTGGTTAACTCTTGGTTGAATTCTAGGCTAATTTAATCTTTTCTATCAAATTGATTTAAAAATCTTACGTCATTTCCGTAAAGCAAGCGAATATCAGTGATACCATACTTAAACATCGCTAATCTGTCTAATCCTGTTCCAAAAGCAAATCCACTATATATATCTGGGTCATATCCGTTCATTCTTAAAACATTTGGATGTACTATTCCTGAGCCTAAAAGTTCTATCCATCCTGTTTGTTTACATAGATTACATCCTTTTCCTCCACATTTAAAACAGCTTACATCTACCTCATAAGATGGTTCTGTAAATGGGAAATAGCTTGGTCTAAATCTTAAATTTGTATTTTCTCCTAACATATGTCTCATAAATATCTCAAGTGTTCCTTTAAGATCTGCAAATGATATATTTTTGTCAATTACTAATCCCTCAACTTGGTTGAATTGATGTGAATGTGTTGCATCATCTTCTCTTCTATAAGTTTTTCCTGGTACAATTATTCTAATTGGTGATTTTTCTTCATTTGCCATCATTGCTCTTGCTTGAACTGCAGATGTTTGTGCTCTTAATAAATACTCTGGTGATATATAAAAGCTATCTTGCATATCTCTTGCAGGATGTCCTTTTGGAAGATTTAATCTTTCAAAACAATACTCGTCTGTTTCAAGTTCTGGACCTGATACTACATCATATCCCATTGATACAAATAAATCTTCTATCTCTTCAATTACTCTTGTTAATGGGTGCTTACTTCCTCTTGTTATTTTACTTGCAGGAAGACTTACATCAATTTTTTCGGATTCTAGTTTTTTCGCTAATTCTTCTTTTTCCAGAATTTCTTCTTTTTCTTGTATCGCCACCTCTAATTCTGATTTTGCTTTGTTTACTATGCTTCCAAGTACTGGTCTTTCCTCTGGAGATAGTCCTCCCATCATCTTTAAAATCTCAGTTAATGCTCCCTTTTTTCCAAGGTATTTAATCCTTGCATTTTCTAATTCTTGCATTGCTTTTGCATTTGATATCTCTTTTAAAGCTTCTTCTTTAATTTGATTTACCTTTTCTTCCATACTTATTTTCCTCCGCTTAATACATAAAGACAGTTATTCCCTATACATTAGGGAGATAACTGTCTGTTTATCTCGGTACCACCTAAATTCGTTAATCAAATTTATTTTCATACTTTATTTGTTTAAAAGGTATTTCTTTTCTACCTAATACTAAACTTTTTTATAAGTGCCTGATTAACCTCTTTATAACTTTAACGATAGCTTAATCGAACTTGCCTAGTCTAAATATTTCAACAAGTCTCCTACAAAGTGAAATTTCAGTAAATATCATATAGCGTTTCTCAACAATTCCGCCTCTCTGTAATATGCTCACATATCTACTTACTTTGCTTTGTCACTGGATTTAATTATTTACATATTTATATATTAACATAAATTTTTGATTTATACAATAGGTACGTCTAAAATTTTTTCTTACCCACCTATTAAATGCTCTATCAAAATTTTGACACCCATTGCAATAAGAATTATACCACCTAATATCTCTGCTTTGTCTTTGAATTTATCTTTAAAATAATTCCCTATTTTGACACCTACAAATGACATTGCGCAAGTAATAACTCCAATCATGACTATTGGAATTGCAATTTCAACTTCGAGAAAGGCAAATGTTACTCCAACTGCTAAAGCATCTATGCTTGTTGCTAATGCTAGTACTATCATAGTTTTAAAACCTACATCATCATTTACATCATCGTCATCTTTCTTTAGTGCTTCTCTTATCATATTTATTCCAATCGAACCTAGTAAAATAAATGCAATCCAATGATCTACCTCCTGTATTGCATCCTTAAAATTTATTCCTAATTCGTATCCTAAAAAAGGCATAAGAGCTTGGAATACACCAAAATACAATGCAATAATAAAAGCCTTTTTCCAATTCATTTTTTTCATACTTAAACCTTTACATATTGCAACTGCAAATGCATCCATTCCAAGTCCTATACTAATTAAAATTATCTCAGCAATTCCCATAAACACTTCCTATACGATTAACTGCTTATAATATTATAATTATAAGCAGTTTACTTTTACATAATCTATTTGATAACTCCTGCTATTAGACATGCTATAACAATTATGCCTAGTGCAATTCTATACCATCCAAATACTTTGAAATCGTGCTTTTTAATGTAGCTCATTAAGAATTTTATTATAAATATTGAAACAATAAATGATACAAAAGTTCCAACTAATAGTGTAGCTATTTCTACTCCTGTAAATGAGAGTCCAAATTTCAATAATTTAAGCAAACTTGCTCCAGCCATTGCTGGTATTGCTAAGTAAAATGTATACTCTGCTGACACTTCTCTTGATATTCCTATCAAAAGTGCTCCTATAATTGTTGCTCCACTACGTGATGTTCCAGGGAAAATTGCTGCTATCAATTGAAATAATCCGATTAGTATAGCATCTTTGTATGTCAGATATTTTATATCATCAACACGTGGCTTTTTGTTACTTTTGTTCTTCATGTTTTCTATTATTATGAAGGCTATACCAACTAATATTAGCATTATTGATATGCATGTTGGATTATAAAATTTTTCTTCTGCGAGTTCATCTATCCCAAGTACTACAATTGCTATTGCAGGCAAACAAGCAACTATTATTTTTCCCCATAAATTTAGTATATCTTTATCCCATTTAAGTTTTGTGCCTGCACCATGCTTTGAAACATTTTTCTTAATTGGCCATATGTTTTTAAAGTATAATACTACTACTGCTAAGATTGCTCCTAACTGTATTACAACTTCAAACATCTCCCAAAAGCCTTCTGATAGTCCTTCAAACTTTATAAAACTTTCTGCTAAAATTAAATGCCCCGTACTACTAATTGGTAGCCATTCTGTTATTCCTTCAATAATACCAAATATTAATGCTTTAAATATGTTTAACATTTTCTTACCTTCCTTATCTAATGTTTATTACAAATAACTTTTTTTATGCATTTACAATATCTACTGCTTCTTTTATTGTTACTATTTGCTTTTCTCCTGTTTTTGTATTTTCTAATTCTACTTCTCCACTTTCTACTTTGTCGCCTAAGATTGCCATATAAGGAGTTCCTAATATTTTGCAGTCTTTAATTTTTGCTCCCATACTTACATTTTCTCTATCGTCTAATATTGCTTTTCCTTGTAATAATTCATATAATTTATTAGCTTCATTTAACTTTTCTTCATTATCTAGTTTTGCAATTATTTGAAGTTTATATGGTGCAATTCCCTTTGGCAAACTAATTCCTGTAATCTTACCATCCGCTTCTCTAATAACAGAGTTTTCGTATATTGCTGCAACTAGTCTTGATACACCAATTCCATAGCATCCCATATAATATGGCTTTTCTTTTCCATCCTTGTCTATGAAATTTGCTTTCATATCCTGTGAATATCTTGTTCCTAATTGGAATATATGCCCCACTTCTATTGATTTCGTTTCTTTTAATTTTGATATATCTGTTATTCCATATTCTTTTTCTAAGTATTCTTCGTAATCTTCTCTTTCAAGAATTTCAGTATTTAATGCTACTCCTGATTCTTCATCATAAAGAATTGTATCTTCTCCTATTGGTGAAATAAGCATAAACTCCTCGCTTCTTTTTCCACCCATATCTCCATTGTCTGCAACTACTGGTATGATATTTAGTCCAATTCTTTTAGCAATATTTAAATATGCTTCTCTTATTTTTGCATAAGAATTACTTAGTCCCTCAGCGTCTATATCAAAACTATATGCGTCCATCATTAAAAATGACTTTCCTCTTAATAAATATCCTCTAGTCCTGATTTCATTTCTATATTTTTCACCTATTTGATAATATGTGGCTGGCATATGTTTATATGATTTTAACTTTTCTCTTGCGAATTCTACAACTGCTTCTTCTGCTGTTGGTGCTAAACATAGGCTTCCTTTGTCGCTTGAATTTACTGTAAACATAACTCCGTCTTCTACATATTTGTTAAACCTACCTGAGGCTTTCCAAATTGAATCTGGCTGAAGTGTTGGTAGTTGTATCTCTATACATCCTACCTTGTTTAATTCTTGTTCTATAATTCTTTCTAAATTTCTTTTTACTAACATAATTATATTGTTATATCCATATATTCCTGATGCATATTGCACTAATTGTCCTGATTGAAATAACATATCCTGTGCTGGATACATTTCATCTAGGTTGTTTATTCTCATTGTTCCTATTCCTGACTCTGATAATTTCATTGTTATTCTCCTTCTACTTTAATTCCATTATTTATATCTTCATTTCTTTCGCTTGACTCTTGTACATCTAAATCACTCGGCTCATTATTATTTTCACTTGGTTCTTGTGCTATGCTTTCTTCTGAATTTTGATTGTCTGTTAAATCGTCTATTACAATTTGTCTATTACTATCTAATTTGTATTTCGGTAGTTCGGGCAGATTTTTAAGTGATTTTAACCCAAACATTTTCATAAACTCTTCTGTTACTTTGTAGGTCATCGGTTTTCCCGGTAAATCTGCTTTTCCTGCTTGAATAATTAAATTATATTCAAGTAATTTATAAATAGTTGCTGATGAATCAACTCCTCTTATAGAATCTATATCAGCTTTTGTTGTCCTCTGATTATATGCAATAATAGCTAAAGTTTCAAGTGACGCTTGGGATAATGTTGGCATTTGCCTTTTATCAAAAGCTGGATATAAATATTCATAATATTCTTTTTTAGAAGCTAACTGATAACCGTCTTCAACTCTAACAATCTCTAATCCTCTATTTTCCTCTTCATAATCTTTTTGAATATCCCCTATTATATTAATTATTTCGTCAGAACTTAGTTCTAAAATCATCATAAGCTCTCTTATCTTTACTACTCGTCCTGTTGAAAATAATATTGCTTCAATTATACCTTTTATTTTTTCTTTTTCCATCTACTTTAACTCTTTTCTATTACATATTTTTAAGTCTTTACTATTATATATGTTTTTTGGAAATTTTTCAAGGAATTTAGTTATTATTTTTGCATATAAAAGCCCAATTGAAATTTCAATTCAATTGGGTTTTATAATTTTATTTATTAGGTCTTATTACATTTTTTCAAATCTTATATCATATGCATTTGAAAAATCAAATGTAGCACTACTGTCTATTCCAACACTTTGTCCTGGTTGTAATTCTGATACACTAAATAACATATCTATTATTTCTTGATTATCCTTATCTAATACTATAATTTTTAATGTATAATTTCCTTCTACTCCTGATGATACGTTTGTTACTGTACCTAATAATTGTGCTAAGTTATCTTTCTCAGTAATGGTTAGCCCTGTAATTTCTAATCCACCTACTCTTTTTGTTTCCTTAATTTTATTGCTTATATTTACTTTTGTTCCATCTTCTTGTCTTGATACAAATTCTTCACCATTTTGTCCATTATCTACTTGGCTACTACCTACTCCATTATTTCCACCACTAGTTTGTTTATCTTTTCCAGATCTGTTTACCAATAGTACTACTATTACTATAATAGCTACTAAAGCTAAAATCATTATTCCTATTTTTTCGTTTTTCTTCATTTGCTTTCCCTCCAAATTAAATTTTATATTATATATGATATAAATTTTTCAAATATATGTCAATAGTTTTTTTATTTTTGATTTTTACATTTCTATTACAATATTTTTTTTATGCATTGCATTATTGATCTCTTTATGCTATTATAGTTTTATAAATCATAATATTTTAAAGAAAGGATTGTGTTTTATGATAGAAGAAAATGAAAAAAAGAAAGATATAGAAATAGTTATAGGAAATTCAAAAAATTTACAAATTTCTGATGTTAAGGATAATTTGACTTTTGAAGTTCATGAAAACGATACAACTAAAAAAGGTGAAATAATTGTTCCTGAAAATCAAAATCCTAAACAATCCTAAGTAATAAAAAGTTCAACCAAAGTTGAACTTTTTATTTTATATAAGTGTTGCTCCAATTATACCTGCATCATTTCCTAGTTTTGTTGGAATTAATTTGTGCTCTATGTCTTTATTAAATATGTATTTTTGTATTTTATCTTGCAATATAGGTAAAAATATATCTTGATAATATGAAAAACTTCCTCCAAAACATATTGCTTCTGGTTCAAATATATTGATGATATCTGCAATTCCTATTGCGACATTTTCAAGATATTCATCAACTAATTCCTGTACATTTATTGTATTTATATTTTGTCTTATATAGTTTTGTATTTCTTCTGAATCAATATGTTCATGTAAGTTTAATTTTTGTATTGCTGTTTTCTTAAATCTTTTCATTGATGCATATGTTTCAAAACATCCCTTTTTTCCACATTTACATTGTATGCCGTCTTTTTCAATTATCATATGCCCTAATTCAAATCCGAGATGCTCTTGCTGGTTCTAATAGCTCTCCATTTAAAAATACTGCTGATCCAACTCCTGTGCCCATGCATAAAAATACTGCATCATTATAATTTTGAAGTACCCCATATTTCTTTTCTGCTAATCCTGCACATTTTCCATCATTTTTAATATTCACTTCTACATCATATTTGTTTTTTAAAAAATATGTTATATCAAATTCTTGTATTCCTAGGTTTACTAAATTTCTAATGCATGTTTTACTAGGATTTCCTGGTGCTGCTACACCTATCTTTGATATATGCTCTTTTTTAAAATTATATTTTTCTAACAATATGTTAATTTCTTTTTCAATTATATTAGGATCAAAGACAGTTACATCTCTTGTCTCTTTTCCAATTAAGTTTCCACTGTCTGTAACTATTCCAGTTGCTATATGACTTCCACCAATGTCAATTCCTATGTTCATTATAATCTCCTTTTAAAAATAGTTATGTTACTAAATGCAAATGGTGTAACATAACTATTTCAATAAATAATATACTTATTTTTATACTCCTGCTGCGGAGAACATCCAAGCACCCATGTAAACTACTATACAAGGTACTAATACAACTATTGTAATAAATATTAGTAAAACTCCTATAATTACATATAAGATTTGTGGTAATATCTTTACAATTCTTGTTAATATAACGTCTATGTCCATATCCATATATTCAACAAGTTTTTCCATCATTGTTGGTAAATCAGTTTGCATACCTATTTTAAGCATTTCTGTAACCATTGGACTTGGAAGTCCTGAGTCTTCAAAAGGTTTTACCCATGAATCACCCGTTATTATATTGTTTATAGATGCTTCAATAATTGATAACATCACATAATTTTTTACAACATTTTTACTTACTTCTAATGATTCTTGTATTCTCATACCATTTTTTAAATTAAGCACCATTGCCTTACTTAATCTTGAAAAGTCAATTGCAAATATCAAACTTCCAAATATCGGCATTGTGTATTTAAAGTAATCCCAATTGTATTTTCCTTTTGGAGTTCTAATATAAATGGCAACCACTCCTATAAATGCTGCAATAATTGTTAATGGTATATACCAATAAATTTGTAGCTGAGTTAAAAATGCAGAGAAGGCCATTGTCATTGCTGGCAATCTTTCTGTACTTCCCATTGCTTCAAATGTATTTTGTATAATTGGTATAATGTATATACTTCCTATCATTAATATTACAAACAAGAATACAAATTGTGCTATATTGGGAATTAGTATTTGTTTTATCTTTTTATTTAATGCACTGGTTGATTCTAAGTAGTCTACAGCTTGTCTTAATGATTCCTCAAGTGAACCTGAAAGTTCTCCAACTTTAATAAGATTTATATATATATATGGAAATATATCTGAATAGTATTCCATTGTCGTATACATATAATCTCCGCCTTCAACGCCTGACATGATATCTTCTAATGCACCTCTTAATGTACTATTTTCTGTTGATTGAATTAAGGTGGTTAGAGCATGGATGTTATTAAATCCTGCCTTTTTAAGCAAGTAAAAGCTTTGAGTAAATATACTTAAATCTCTGTAACTTACTTTTTCTTGTATTGATAAAGTCATATTTAATTTTTCTTTTGCTGTTACTTTTCTAGCTTGACGTGATTTGGTTACACCAGTTGTATTAGCAACTTTCATCAGTTCTTCAATATTTGATAAATTATTTTTCTTTACCTTTTTCTTGTTGCTCGATACTCTAGTCTGAACTATATCTATTGGAGTCATTCCATTTGACTTTAATCTTTTAATTAGATTTTGCTTACTTTTTTCTACAACTCTACTTCTAACTAATATACCATTTGAGTCAACAGCTCTATATACATATTCTGGCATAAGTATACTCCTCTCTACATTTTTTATTATTAATATCCATATTGTCCATTATTGTTATGCATTTGCGCTCTCTTATTTTCTTCATCTTTCTTTATTTTTAATTGCATAATAGTTCTATTTAAAATTTCTATATTCTTTTCTTCAATTTGCGCTTTAGCTTGGTCTAGCGTGATTATATCATTAACAAATAATTCAGCCAATGAATTTATTAGACCTATACTTCCATTTCCTGATGCACTTTGTATAGCATCTTCTATCTCTGCAACACTTAATTTATCTTTCCTTATTATTCCTGAAATAACATTGTCTACTACCATAACTTCTGGAATTAGAGTTAATGTTCCTTGTTTATTTCTAATTAGCCTTTGAGAAATAACAAGTTTTAATAATGATGCAATTAAATATTTTATAGATGCTTGGTCACTTACATCATAAAAATTTATCATTCTGTCAATTGTTTCTGCACATGATTTTGTATGAAGAGTTCCTAAAACTAAATGTCCTGATTCTGCTGTTTCAATTGCAGCATCTAAAGTTTCCCTATCTCTTATCTCTCCTATTACTAATATGTCACAGTCCTCTCTTAAAGAGTTCTTTACTCCTGTGCTATAATTGGTCATATCTCCACCAGAGCCAATTTCTTTTTGTACAACAATTGATTTTTTTGATTTATGTCTATATTCTACTGGGCTTTCTAGTGTTAAAATCTTTTTATTTTGTGTCTCGTTTATATTGTTTATTAGAGCATTTAAAGTCGTAGATTTTCCTGAATTAGTCTTTCCTGTAACTAATATAAGTCCTTGTTGTTGTTCAGTCATCCTTTTAACAATTGGTGGTACACCTAGGTCTTCATATGTTGGTAATGTATCTCTTATTAGTCTTGTAATTATAACCGGTGTTCCATCTGAATATGAAACATTAACTCTTAAACGAATATTTTCAAATTCTGCAGAACAGTCTAGTATTTTTCTCTCCTTAAAAGATTTATCTCTTTCTAAATTTCCTTTTAGAAAATAGTCATAAACATCCCACATATCTTCCTTTGTGATTACATCGCTTTCTTGAACGGGCAGAAGTTCTCTATTTATTCTTAGCATAGGCTTAAGCCCACTTATAAAATGGGCATCTGATGCATTTATCTGATTCGCTTTCTTTAGTATGCTATTAACATCTATCATTTATGTTCCTCCTATTTTTATATAAATAATAATTTGTCATTTAATTCATCTAAAGTTGTAATTCCATCAACTACTTTATGAATTCCATCGACAAGTAACGGCTTATATCCCTCATTAATTGCTTCTTGTCTTATTTCTATTGTTGAAGCGCCTTTTACAATTAGTTCTTTAATTTGATCTGTAATTATTAATGTTTCAAATATACCTGTTCTTTCATAGTACCCAGTATGATTACAATAGTCGCAACCTACTGCATCAAATGTATTATGATTTTCTACATCAAAATTTACATTATATTTTTCGCCTATTTTATTTATTATGTGTTTCTCCTCCTCAGTAAATGCTCTTTCCCTTTTACATTTTGGGCATAGCTTTCTTACTAGTCTTTGAGATATAGATGTTGCTAGCGTGCTTGATATATCATAGTTTGATATATTCATTTTTCTAAGTCTTGATACAACTTCGACTGCATTTAATGTGTGAATTGTAGCTAATACATAATGACCTGTTTGTCCTGCTTGCATTGAAATTTCAGCAGTTTCCTCATCTCTTATTTCTCCAACTAGTATAATGTCAGGATCTTGTCTTAACACAGTTCTTAATGAACCTGCAAAAGTTGTTTTTTTATCAATTTCTATTTGATTTAATCCAGGTATTCTTATTTCTACCGGGTCTTCAATTGTAGTTATGTTTACATCGTTTTTATTTAGATAATCAATTACACTGTATAATGTAGTTGTTTTCCCCTCTCCAGTTGGTGCTGCAATTATAGTTATACTATTTCTTTTATCAAATGCATTTTTTAATAAATTTTCATCCTGTGGATAACCTAATTCATTTAATCCCTTAATAGTTGTATTCTTTTTTAGTAACCTAAGAACAAACTTCTCTCCATAAATGTTTTTTTGAGAAGATACACGGATATTGTAATCTGGATACATTATTATTCTACCATCTTGAGGTTCTTGCTTTTCTTGATGCATGTTTGATATTGATTTAAGTCTCCCAATAATTTGTGTTTGTTTTTCTTTATCAATATGTGCAACATCTACTAAAATTCCATCAATTCTATATCTTACCCTTAAGTAATCTTCCATAGGCTCAACATGAATATCACTAGCTCTTTGTTTCATTGCAGTTCTTATGATGTTATCTATTATATCTATTCCGGTTTGCCTCTGTGTCAATGGAGTCAGTAGAAATGTCACTTAACTTTGTTAAAACATTTAATATTTTTTCTTTAAATGTTATATATTTTTCCATTACTAAGCCTTTGTTAAGCATAAGTAATCTTACAGCTTCCACCTGAGACTTATTAGATGTACTTGCAAAGCATACTTTTATTACTCCATTATCAATCTCAAATGGAACTGCTAAATCTTCTTTAGCTGTATCTATTGAAATATAATTTGATACTTTTATCTTTATCATATCCAATGAAAGCATAATTGTTTTTTCTTCAAGTATATCTCCAATTGCAGATAAAAGTTTATCAGGATTTGCCGCTCTTAACTTATATAATATATCTCCTAACTTTTCTTTTGGATTTTCTTCTTGATATTCTATAGCCTTTGCTATATCATCTTGTCCAACTATTCCCCTTCTTACTAATTCAATACCTAAAGGTTGTCTATTTCCAGCCATATTATCTTCCCTTCCTTACCAATATTTTAATACATATTTTATATCTTTTTCAAAATTTGGTTCCTTCGCATTTGTTCCTGTTGCAATGTCTATCTCTATTACATTTTTATTATTTTCTTCTTTTAAAGCAGCATTAAATCTAATAATATTTCTAGCAACTTTTACTGCCTCTTTATATATTGCATTTTCACTTTTTACATAAGTATATTTGCTTCCATTTTCTAATATTATTTCTACTTTGCTATCAAGTTTTTGTACTGTTGCTAGCTTGCTTTCTTTTATATCTTTTACAAAATAAGTATTAAACTTATTAAATTCTTCTGAGCTAATACTATCTTGGTTTAGATTTCTTAAGTTCCCATAAACAAAACTGCTTAAAGAGCCAACTAGTGCCAGTACTGCTGAAAAAACAACAATATAAATTACCAAAGTTGTTAATGTTATACCTTTTTCACTCCTCATATTTACTCCCTTATCTTTACTTTATTTAATGTCAACTTTTTTTCTGTTCCATTTATTTGATAATTTATTGTTAAGTTTATCTTCATTACTAAATCTTCTGCTAGTAAATTTTCTTCTGAATATTTTTGCAGACTATATGTTATATTACTATGATTTTTTTCTTCATTAAAATATTCATTAGCACCTGAATTTGAAATTAATTCAGCTATTCTAGTATCTGTAATATTATCATAGTTTTCTAAATCTATTTTTTCAAATATGTCTGTTGCTATTCCTACTGCTGTTTCATGAATTTTTATCGTCACAGCATTTACATACAAGTTATAGTACATAGTAAGTATTGTGGAACTTGATAATATAAATATAGCTAGTGCAACAACCACATCAATTCCAGTAAATCCTTTTTCATATTTTATTTTCATCTAACCACCTATTTGGGCTAAGAACATAGCGATCCATACAGCACTATTAACTACACATAGATAAAAAGCAACTGGCATTTTCTCGTTATATTTTTCCCTTTTATATAAAATTTTATTAAATAATAACGTTATAGCTATTGCAAGTAATGTATAAATTACTGTAAAAATTGTAAGTATTTCTCCTCCAAAAAAATTTAGTATTATACATATAATTACAATGTTAAAATTATAATCATCTTTTGATTTTTTCTTAAGTCTAATTATGCTTGATATTACTAAAATAGCTATTATACATAAATATATTATTATTGTATTTACATTAAAGGCTCTATCGTTTACATAATGATATATTACATTTAATGTTGCTATTATCATTCCGTAAATTAATACGCCTCTATGTATTTGATGATGCTCTTGATCAATTTTGGCAATTAAGAATAAAAATATTATAAAAAGCACTCCTAAAATAAATTCTACAATTTTAGTTGTATATAAATTATATATATTTATTCCTAATCCTAATGCTAATATCACAAATGATGCTCCACATATAAGCTCAATTAGCAAATATCTCGGTCCAATTTTTGTCTTACAATATCTACATTTTCCTTTTAATATTATATAACTAAATATAGGTATCATATCCCAAAAAGACAATTCATGATTACATTTTGGACAATATGAATGTTTTTTCACAATGTCTTCATTTAGAGGTAATCTATATGTTGCAAGTGTTAAGAAACTTCCAAAAACTGTTCCCATTATAAAAATTATAATGTAAATTATAGCATTCATATATATGCCCTTTCTTCTTGAATTTTACCAGTCAAAGAATTTATAAACTAAATATAAGGTTACCTAAATACATTTATTAATTTAGGTAACCTCACTAGTATTTAGTATTTTAAAAGTTAAATTTCTTTTAATTAATACGGCATTAGTTTCCGTATTGATCCATTAAATTTTCTACTACACCTGTGTAGCTATTCAATATTTGTGTTTCATTTTCTTCTGATCTTTTCCATGTGTTAGCAGCTTCCTTAGATTTATGGAATAAACCATTATCACTAAGTGCTATTGTGATTGTAACACCTGCTAAGATTAAAAGAATAATTATTGTAACAACTAAAGCTACTAATGTAATACCCTTTTCCTTCTTTAACATAATAAAATTCCCTCCTTAGTAAAAATTGTGTATATATTTATATTATAAATATAACCTAAATTAATTTATTTTGTGCTAGAGCCAACTCCAGCTGCTGTATAATAATTATCTGTTGTATTTTTATTTGTATTTGCATTTTGATTATTACCCGAATTTCCTCCATTATTTGTGTTAGGAGTTACAGGTTCTGAATAAGCTGCAAATGGATCAGATTTTCCTGGGTTGTAACTTTGATTTTTTCTATATAGTGAAAGATCTGCATCTGTTATTGTGTATGTTTGAGTCTGCTCAGCTAATTCATATTGATCATCTGCACTTTTAATCTCTTCTTTTACATTATCTGGTGTAGCATATGCTGATACTTTTGATGGAATAACTCTATTGTTTGGCATATACTGATAAAATATAATTGCTATAATAAGTCCAATGCTTACACATGTTAACAATATAATAAATGCTTCTTTAAAAATTGTTTTAGTCATTGTCTTCTCCTTTACTTACTATTTATTCTACTGGTTGAGATGATGTTGTCTTTGTTGTTTGGGTTGTTTTTTCTTGTATAATTTTAACATCAGCTACTGTAAATGTACAACTATTAGCTGTCATATCAAATTTATCTATTGTAAAATCTAGATTACTATCATTTTCTATTTCATATATAAATTGAGTTAGCGCCAAATATGCACCTGTTACAGTGAAATTAAGATTTTTAAATTCTGAATTGTTTAGTGTTGAGTTAGTCACGTCCATTTTTAGATTAACACCTTCTTTTGTTGCATGGTTGCCAACTCTACTCCATAAATATTCAATTGTATAAGTTTTAGTTTGTGTAGCTTTTGCAATTTCATTATCTGTACTAATTGTAACTAGGTCTAAATATTCTTTCTTGGCTGTTGATAATGCTGCTACATCAGTTTTTATCTTAGCTAACTCTGCAGTATACTTATCGGTTGCATCATTAGCTTTGTTTATCGTTTCTGTAAGTTGTGCATTTTTATCTGATATATCTTGAATACTATATATATGGAAATTTTTAATTGCAATTCCTTTCCATATTACTAGAATTGTTAATATCATTGATAGAACTAATAATATACTTATTAAAGTTTTTCTCATGTTTTTTTCCTTTCACTCGCTTCGCTTGTTCATCGTCATCTGTAACTTTACTTTGTAAAATCACATCTGTGAACTCTAATATGTTTTTAAATCTCCCTCAATTGTAACTTTTACTGTGCTTCCATCTTTTTGTCCTTCAGTTGATGTGATATTTTCAAGAACATTTGCATTCTTTAATTTTGCCTTAAAATACGCAAGTTGTTCATATTTTTCTGCTTGGGCATGTATTGTTATGTGTTGAACTGTTGCGTTACCTGATGTAGTTTCTGTATTCTTTATTTCAGTTAATATTACTTCTTTAGGGATGTTATATACTATTTTATTAAGCAATGTTGTTATCTGATTTTTTCTGCTTCTTCTAGTTTCAATTGCTGAGCTTACATTTTCAAGGTTTAATTTGTATTTTTGGTAATCTTTAGTTTTTTCAACAATTTGTCTATCATCATTGTTAGCTAAAGTCCACTGCGAATTTGTATATGCAATTACATCATCGGTTTCTGATATCTTATTTTGTATTTGTCTAAATATTAATGTTGATCCAATTATATAAATTATCGCTGTAATTAATACAATTATGATATTTCTGATTAGAATTCTTTCGACTCTGTCAATTTTTCCTTTCATATTTGTATTAAATTTTATTTTTGGTTTATTATCTTTTAATGATGCAATATCTGAAGTAAGTAGTGTTTTTAATCCTGATTTCCAGTCATTACCTTTTAGAAAATTTATTTCTTTTATTCCTTCTCCTAAACCTTGTAATGCCAATGCTATAGCAGGGTTAACTTCAATATAATCTTTAATATTAATATTTATCCTATCACTAAGGAAATGTGGTTTTAATATCTCAACTTTTGAATCTGGAAAATACTCCTTAAAATACAAGTCTATGTTGTTAATTACTGTTCCCATTCCAGTTATATATATATTATCTATGTGTTTTATTGTCTCTTGTAGTCTTTGAACTTCTCCGTGTAATATTATACAACGTAGGAATTATATATTTTAGATATTCATTATTTGCATCTTCTGCTGTTGTTTCCATTGTATATATAGTTGTGTTTTTGCAGACTTCATATGACTTAGAGTATGAATTTTCCTTTTCATTAATTTTTTCTAGTATTTCCTTCATTCCATCTTGAAATTTGTCAACACTATATATTGATTGGTTAATGATTGTTGTTATAGTTGTCGTATCTTCTAGGTCAATAATCATAGAATTTTTATTTCTATCAGCAACAATTAAATTAGACATGGCTATTGGTAGTGGTGCTAATGTATCTAATCTAACCTTTTTGAAATATGATGTCTTTTCAGCTATATCTTCTTGGTTATCATATATATATATAATTCTACTTTGATCCGGATTTTCTAAATTTTTTGTATAAAGATATCTTCCTTCATAAAGCTGTCCATTTATATGATTTTCGCTACAAAAAGATTCAAACTCTGTCTTTATAGCTTTTTCTGCATATGATTTATTAGTAAGACTAAATATATTAAAGTAATAGTAGTTTTCATTTGTAATATTTGTACTTATTGGAATTCTTGAGCTATTAGTTTCAGTAATAATTTGGTCTATTGTTTCTTCAAGATTACTATAAAATTTCAAGCCATAAGAAGACACCTTAAACTGATTGGCGTCTTTTTGAACTTTTGCATATCTAATTACTTTATCAGTTATACTGATCCCTAAGCATTCTTGCATTTTTCAAATCTCCATAATTTATATTTCTCATTTTCACATTCTATATATACATTTTATTCTTTTTTGTATTAATGTCAATATATTCTCTCGCAATGTAAAGTAAATGTAATATTTGTATTTTTTATGTCAAATTTAGTCTTTTACTGTATATTATTTTACTCATATTTTATTATAAAATTCATAAAAATTCAAAAAATAAAATTAAATGCTATTATTCTCTTTCTATTTCATAGTTATGAGAACTTGCATTATCCGTAAGATTTTCTACTACATTATATGTTTTTCCCAAATGTTCAATAATCTCTTCTTCTTTCTTGCTTAATTTTGTATTGACTTCTCTTTTCTGTGAAAATTTTATCTTTCCAATTATTACCCCTAGAGTATTGTCATTTTCAATTTTTACAATAATTTGAGGCTGTATCTCAACTGCTAAATTTGCATATGCAATTGCTTGGTTTATTTCTCCTTTTATAAGTTTAATTTTAGCTAAATATAAATATGCATTTGCGCTAACTATTTCATCTTCGGAGTTTATTTCCTCAAAGAAATATTTCTCTGCTTCATCATATTCGCCAAAGATTAAACATATTTGTCCTAAATTTAAGTTTGCAACATCTTGAAAAGAATTAATTTTAGCTGCCTTTTGATAATAATCTCGTGCATTTTGGAAATCGTTTAATCTTGTATAAGTCATTCCAATATAATAATACAAATCAAATTCTGCTGGATTATATTTAAGTGCTTCATTAAATACAAGTATCGCATCTTTAAATTCTCCATTATCATATAGTATGTTTCCTAATATCTTGCTTCCTTCTGTGTAGTCTGGCTTGATTTTTAAAAGCTCTCTTAAAATGTATTTTGCATCAACATCTTTTTCATTAGTATGCAAAATTGTTCCTAACTTACAGTATGAATCATAATCATTTGGTTTTATTCGAATTATCATTAAATACTCATCTTCTGCTTTTTCTAATTCATTATGACTTTTATAATATTCTGCCAATAATTTATGAGAATTATAACTGTTAGGATATTTTTCTATATTTCTTAATAATATTTGCTTTGCATCTTTAGGATTTTTATTTAATCTTGCAATATTTATAAGCTCATCTATATATATTCCCTTTTTCTCAAGTACAAAAAATATTATTGGAACAATTACTGATATTAAGTACATAATAATTACTAGTAAAACATTTAAATTATTTTCAGTTACTAATGCAATAAAATCAATGATTATTCCAACAAATTCTGATACTAATAAGTATACATAGTTTGTATTATTCTCTCTTATCAATCTTGCAAATGTGTATATAAAAATTGCTATTGCTAAAAAGCAAAAAATTACTGTATGCATCATTTTCTCCCTCTTTATTCTTTTTTAATATATTATCATCAAACAAAAAAAAAAGCAACAACTTGACAGTTGTTGCTTTTTAATATTTTATCTCTTACTAAATTGTGGTGCTTTACGAGCTTTCTTAAGACCATATTTCTTTCTTTCTTTTTCTCTTGAATCTCTTGTAAGTAATCCATTTGATTTTAATACTGCTCTATATTCTTCTGCATTTGCTTCGTTTAAAGCTCTTGCTATTCCATGACGCACTGCTCCTGCTTGACCGTTAAAACCGCCACCTGTTACTTTTGCAATTACATCAAATTTTGATGCTGTTTCTGTAAGAGTTAAAGGTTGCTTAACTATAACTCTTAATGTTTCTTCTCCAAAATATTCTTCTAAATCTTTTCCATTAACAGTAATTTTTCCTTTTCCTTCTATAAGTCTTACTCTAGCAATTGCACTTTTTCTTCTACCTGTTCCGCAGAATACATCTTTCTTTGACTTAGCCATCTTAAAGTTCCTCCCTCTTAAAATTTCCATGCTTCTGGTTTTTGAGCTGAATTTTCATGCTCTTCGCCTGCATATACTCTTAATTTTGTTAACATTTGTCTTCCCAAAGAATTGTGTGGAAGCATTCCTTTTACTGCTATCATCATAGCTTTTTCTGGTTTTTGTTCCATCATATCTTTAGCAAGTGTCTTCTTCATGTTTCCAATATATCCTGTGAAATGTGTATATACTTTTTGATTTAATTTGTTTCCTGTTAATACTGCCTTTGAGCAATTTGTAATTATTACATAGTCTCCCACATCCATATTAGGTGTATATGTAGGTTTATGTTTTCCTCTTAATAACCTAGCTGCTTCAGAAGCAACTCTTCCTAAAGGTTTGTTTTCAGCATCAATTATATACCATTTTCTTTCAATTTCATTTTTCTTAACACTATATGTAGTATTATTCATGGTAAAATTTCCTCCATTCTTTTAAAAAATAATAATATATATGAAACCAGCTAGAAACCAACCGGGGAATTGTTCTAAAAGGTCATATTTACTCTAATGCTATATTATTTTATTACATTTATAAAAAAAAGTCAAGGAATTTTATAAAAAAATATTGACATTGTATAAAAAATGTAGTATTATAGATAATGTATTTTAGAATATTTTAAGCGTAACGATTCTTTCGAAATACATAAAGCTACAGATTTATAATATTTAAGTAGAGCATTTGCTTCTCACCTTCACTTTTTGGGAAAAGGTCTTTATAAGTTATTTTGCAGATTTTTCTTGCGAGATCCTTATAAAATACGAGAAGTAGATTGGATTTACATCCAATCTTTTTCTATTTATAAATATTAAATTTAGGAGGTGTTTTAATATAAAACAAGAATTACCTATTAATGAGCAGATTAGAGCTGATAAAGTTCAAGTTATTGATGAAAATAATCAAAAACTTGGTATTTTATCTTTAAATGAAGCTTTAGATTTAGCTTTTGAAAAAAAATTAGATTTAGTTATGGTTGCTCGGAAACAATGATCCAAAAGTTTGTAAAATAATGAACTATGGTAAATATAAGTTTGAGCAAGCTAAAAAAGAAAAAGAAGCAAAGAAAAAACAAAAAGCATTTGAAGTTAAAGAACTTAGAGTTACTCCTAATATTGATACTCATGATTTCGAATTTAAAGTTACAAATGCTAGAAAGTTTTTGGAAAGTGGTAACAAAGTTAAAATTACTGTTAGATTTAGAGGCAGAGAAATGAACTATGTTAAACAAGGTGAAGAGGTTATTAATAATTTTATTAGTTCATTAGAGGATATTGCAATCCCTGAAAAAAAACCACTTCTAGAAGGTAAGAATATGTTTGTTATTCTTTCTAAAAAGGTCTAAATTATGTTTATAATATTAGTATTAAACTAATTTATATATATTTTTATCAAATATTTTAAGGAGGATATTTAATTATGCCAAAGTTAAAAACAAATAAAGCTGCTAAAAAAAGATATAGTTATACAGCAACTGGAAAAGTAAAAAGAACTAAAGCTAATAGAAGACATTTATTAGCAAATAAAACAAACAGACAAAAATCAAGTGGAAGTGTACTTAATGCTTACGTTGATAAAACATCTGAAAATCATGTAAAAAAATTATTACCATATGGTAACTAATAAAAAGGAAGGTGAAATTAAATGGCAAGAGTAAAAACTGCAATCATTACTAGAAAAAAACATAAAAAAGTATTAAAAAGAGCTAAAGGATATTTTGGAGCTAAACATTATAGATTTAGACAAGCGAAACAAGCTGTTATGAAATCTGGAGCTTACTCTTATGTTGGAAGAAAAGATAGAAAAAGCGATTTTAGAAAATTATGGATATCAAGAATTAACGCTGCTGCAAGGATGAATGGAATGACTTATAGTACATTAATAGCTGGCCTAAAAAAAGCTAATATTACTATAAATAGAAAGATGCTTGCTGAACTAGCAGTAACAGATTCTAAGGCATTTGCAGAAATATGTAAATTAGCAAAATAAAAAAAGCCCTCTTTTTACTAACTCCACTAAATGGGGTATAGTTCAAAAAGGGGCTTTTTTATTGCATCATATTTAGAGTTTCTTCTGCAGGCATATTATTAAAATTGTAATATGCGTCTGGTATATTTCCAACTATAACTGCTTCAGCAAGTAGTACTTGCACGCTTATCTCTTCCTTGGTGTCTTTATATGCAGTAAGTAGATTGATATGGCATCTAATATCTATATATATTTTATGTAGAGTCTGATTTATTCCTGCACTTAAAAATTCTGATTCAATATTTGTTTCAATATCTCCTGCTGTTTCCATAATGATTTCCACATTTGGTCCCCTACCTATTAACAATTTACTACCTGTTAAACTTCCAAGTCTAACATTAAATCTAGTATTATTTTTATTATCTAGACTTTCCTGAAGTAATATAGAGATATCTGTGCAAATCTTATTAACATTTGTTACATTTAAATTCATCATTTTTATATTTCCGTTCATTATCTTTTTGTATACCACATAAATCATTGTATGTCATATTTTCCATAGCTTTACTTACAGCTTCATTTGCAAGCTTAATAGTTTCTGCTTTAGCAATCGCCTTTGACTGACTTTCCAGAAAAGGATTAATGACAGCTATTATATTTTTTGCTGTTATTACAGCAATAATTACTACAATTATTATTGTTAGGAGTAATTTATTCCTGTTACTAAGTCCACCTATTTTCACAATTCTGGGCACCTTGTGTCTTGAATATATTTTATCCATACTACCCCATATATTTTTCTATAAATAATTTTGTCCCTGGCATAATACTTTCATCTTTTAAATCGTTTGTCTCCATTATGCTTTTCATAGTGCTTCTAAATTCCTTTGCTATATTCCATAAACTATCTCCTGCCTTAGCAGTATAAATAACCATGTTATAGTCAAAATTCTCTATTTCTTCTTGCTCATCTATATTACTTATAAGATGTATATTTATATCATTTGATGAATTTACCGAAAAATCAACATTTAGATTAATATTAACTTCTCCTCCAGGCATTATGTTGAAATCTTCTGATGCAATGCTACTTGAAACTTCTATAATAGAATTGTTATCTACTCCAAGACATTTTAGTCTTGTCTCAAATGGAATTTCAGTCACTTTGGTCTGAATACCTGTCATACTATTTGCTGAATGAATAAATGTAACTCTAACATTCCCTCCTACATAGACTTCGTTGTTATTAACTTTAATTTCATTTGGAACAGCAACACAATCAGCATCATAGATTTTTTCATCTCCAATATCTAATAGTTCTTTTTGATTTATATTTAGACTTCCACTAAATGACTGTTTGTTTTGCATTACTCTGACTTCTTTTTGTTCAAATCTAAGCGCAGTGGATGGAGAATAAAGGTCTTGTATTACATTAATTTGTCTTCTCTCATATGCTGTAGCATTTATTCCAACTTCAATTTCTACATAAATAGAATGTTCTTGTGCGTTATTAGGCTTGATTACCATATTTTTAATTTCAAATTCATAATCGCAATTGTTGTCTTCTTTAATATCTGGCATATCAATAAATCCCATTATTGGAAATTTATTGTTTATTACTCTTATTCTATTGTCTTCTGTAAGATACATAATTTTTAATCGTATATCAGCCTTTGTTAAAATCTTATTATAACTAACTTTTATACTCTTATTGCAAATATCAGTATTAACCTTTAATATTTCTGCCAAATTATCACTTTGATCAATATTTATAGTTTCCTTTGTAATTGTTTTTGTAAATCCAGTACTAAGTAACTGATTTACTTGTATTGTATTTTCTAATTTTTGAACATCTCTTACATCTATGTTATTAATATATTCTATATTGCTATTAGCTAATAATTTAATCTCAAATTCAAGATTTGCTCTTATGCTAACCTTTCTTTCATTTATAATTTTACATTCTATTCCTTGCAAAACTATTTCTCCACTCTCATTCATATCGCAGTTAGCTTCGTCTATATTAAATACTTGTGAAAAATCAAGGGTATGATTTATACTTCTTACTCCTCTTGTTCCTTCATCTTCTCCTATATACATTATGTATACATTTACACACCCATCAATTCTAACTTTTCCATCCATAACTTCTCTTTTGTAAATATTTAGAGTTCCACTTGTCCCTACAACCTCCAATATATCAGGCTTTATATCTGGAACAATGCAATCTCCCTGTACAGATTCTTGCCATCTTCTATTTGTAATTACTTGATTTATAGCAAGACTCCCCTTGTCTAAATTTATCGCCATAAAATAACCCTCCTTATTCACTTATGTTAAAACATATGCGAGTAAGGAAGGTTTTATGACATATTTGTAAAATGAATCATAATTATACAACTATAGATTACACCATCTCATAAATAAGAAAAAGTTTATGGCGGTGTGTCGAGCTCAAAATTCGGCTATTTTAAGGTGTAAAAGACAATTGCTTTAGTCACAGATCCCGTACCAGTAGATAGGTTAACAAACGCCATTTTACCTTTCGGAATCACATTTCCGTTTTTCGCTACTCCAGTAGGTTTCGTATCGGCATTTAGGTTGGTCCCCTCATCAAAAATTTGCCAATACGTCGTGCTAACTGGACTTGCTATCTTCTCATTGGTAGGTGAAATTGCAGTGGATACGCGAGCCACACCCAAAAGTACAAAACCATCAATCAAAGGGGTAATTGCAATTCCATTTTGATACCAATATCTACCCCCAGCCCCTATACTCACATTTACAATACCCTCAACACTAGTCCCAGTCGTCTGAACATTTAGTGAATCAATTACATTATGAGAACTTAAAGTTCCACCCGAATAATATCCTGGCTCTACTGTTTGAGATGTACTTGTGCTTGGAT
>CAOSLI010000002.1 GCA_948524275.1 uncultured Clostridia bacterium | reverse complement strand
CTTTCATATACATAGTAACATTTTTTCAAAAAAGGTTACAACTTTTCTAAAAAAATTTTAAAATATAGAGATATTAGATTTTTTATTTTCTAATACTTCAGCGACAACTTACTATTTGTTTAAGAGCATTATATCATAAACTTTAATTAAAGAATACCGTTTTATGACACAAAGATAAGATATGTACCTTTTTATATTTTTAAATAATTATATATAATTATATATAATTTTAAATAATACTGTCTAGGAAAAACTATTTTAAAAATCTATGTAATGGCTGATATACAATAGATACATAAATTTAGTTTCTCCTAGACACTTTTTTGATCTTGTCTAGGAAAAAGTCTAGGAGAAACTCTGTAACGCTGCAAAAGTCTAAATAATTTTAAATAATCTTGAATGATAAAATGCTTATTTTTAGGCGTTTTAGGATACTGCTTAATAATTTTGAATAAAAATAAAAAGTGTTGAAAGCTATTTCTTTCAACACTTTTGCAGTTTCATATGGTCGAGGTGACAGGGATCGAACCTGCGACCTCATGGTCCCAAACCACGCGCGCTACCAACTGCGCTACACCTCGATAATAATTATTCAATCCACTTATATACTATAACATAAATATTTTATAAAATCAATAACTTTCCCTAAAAAACTTAAAATTTTAATATCTCACACTATTTATATTTCCAAAAGAAGGTTTGCAGTTACAAACCTTCTTTTTGATTTATGCTTTTTTTGCTTCTTCTCTTCTCTTAGTTATTGCTCTTCTTACTGGAGCCATAAATAGTGCACCAATTAGTATTGGTAAATAAAATGTATATATTCTCCAAACTAATATTGATAAATTGATTGTTCCCTCTCTAAATATAGGTCCAAATATTAGTAAGAATCCTCCTTCTGCTCCCAGTCCAGAACCTGGTGTTGGAATAAATGTTATTAGAAGCATTAAGAATGTTTGTAGTGTAACTATTTGTAAGTAATTTGTTCCTGAGTTTCCAAAAGTTTTATATACGGTATATGTTATTGCATAGTAAGCCGCTGTTTGCACGATACCTGCCAAAAACATATTTAATACCATCCCTTTGTGTTCTCTCATTAACTTAAATTGTTCACTGTAATTCATTACACTTTTTTCAAACTTTTCAATTTTTGCTTCTGGATTTTTAATAAATCTTATTTTTCCTATTTTTATTTTTGCAATTCCTTTAATAATAGGTTTAGCTATTTTCATAACAAAATTCTTATTTGTTCCAAGTGCAACAAGCATTATAAGTAGAACAATATTCATAGAAATCCCTATTATTCCAATCGCCATATAGTTTTTAAATAATTCTCTAAAATAATTAAATTGTGTTAGTAAAATCAATATTGTAAATACTATCATTGACACTTGCTGTGTTAAAAATTTCATCGTTAATATTGATAATGAATCGCTTGTTCTTTTTCCTGATTGATTCATTTCATATGTTTGCATTATTTGACCACCTGTGAAAAAAGGTGTTACATTATTAAATAATTGTCCTATCATTGTTATTTTAATTGAGTTTGTAAATTTCTGTGTAGGATATAATCTTTTCACAGGTATGTGTAATGATACTGCTTCTGCTAGCCACATTACAATCAAACACACTATGCCAGCCAAAACCCATCTATAGTCTGCAGTACGTATTAATTCTCCAATATTTTCTGCTCCATCAGTATTCATCATGTATATAAATATTCCAACAAATATTGCTATAATGAATACAATGTCAAATATTATAACCTTTTTATTTGTATGTTTCATCTCTGGCACTGGCTTAGTTTGCAAATCTTCTTTATTTACGAAGGTCTTGTCTTCGCTTCCTTCTTTCATATTTCCTCCAAGCCCAATCTCTTAGAATGTATATTTTTGTTTATTTTTTGCTTTTTATATTATTTTTATTCTTGCCATTTTAATGAATCAATTATTTTTTCTGCATTTTTCTTTATTTCTTTTTCATCATCCATGTTAAAGCTATATGTATCAACGCAAACCATGCTTTCTCCATTTAATACATAGAATAAGTATTCAATTTGTTCTGGGCCTTCTTTAAAATACATTCTCATTGTTAACATATCATATCCATTCTTTGTCTTTGATATGGTTTCTTCGTGAGCATCTGGCTTTGTTTCTAATGTGTCTATATAATCTTTCATGCTTGATTGTACATCTTCTATTTTTGACAACTTAGTTGTATCAACTTCATAATTGCTTATATTTAAATATGCAGGATATTTGTCATAGCTTGTAGTACTTGGTTTTATTTTATTTGTTTCTAGTGGTGGAACTGTGTTTATATATCTATAATAATTCCAACCATCAACATATGAATTTGTATATGATGTCCATGATTCACTTATTTTAAAGCTTACTTTTCCATCTGAAATTTCTTTTGTTTTATTTCCTGTAGCCATCTTTGTACATGCCATTACAACAACTGCTGCTACTGCTATTAAGGCAACTACTACTGCAATTCTTTTAGACATTTTATTATCTTTTGGTTTAGTCTGTTTTTCTTCATTTTCTACTGAATAATATAGTTTTCCCTTTGATGTTTTTACTATTCCAAATGATTTTAAATAATTAAATGCTATTTTTAAATCATCTTTGTTATCAAATTCTGCAAATAATTCGTCTTTTGTAATTCCATGATCCTTATCTAGACTATTAAATTTTTCAAATATTGGTTTTATTTTCTCAATTGAATCTTTCTTAACCTTTGCTATTTCATCTTCATTACTTAAGTCTATTTCTCCATCAACTGAATTTTGTATTGATCTTTTTACATTTGCTGTGATTATGCTTGCTCCTAATATAGTAAATACAACTGATATTGCAAAGTCATGTGTAATTCCGCCTATAAAAGCTTTATCTTGGTACAATGCTTTTATTGTGTTTACGTTAACATTAATTCCTTCATTTCCTAGGCTAATTGCTGGTATTACTACTAGTGTTGCAGCTGATACTATTAGTATAGCTATTATCATAATTATTGCAGGTGTTAGTTTTGTCATCTTGCCTTTTAATAATTTGTACCCATAAAATTCCCCTGCAGCAATCAATACTGCTAGCAATGATAGCAACATGTTTCCATAAATATAAACTAATATCCATGGTATGGCTCCTATAGCTCCTCCTATAATTGCTCCTGCTATTCCTGCTAAATAGCTTCCTTTGGCTTTTGTTTCGTTTTTGTTAATTACTTCTTTTTCTTCCATTTTGTTTTCCCTTCCCTTTTTATTTTATTTAAGTCATTTTCTATTATATAAATTTTTTTATCATTTTGCAATATATTTATATTTTTTATTTTATATAATTCAAATAATAAGTTTTATCATATGCCTTGAATTTTTAATAAAAAGCATGTATAATAGTTATTAGTTAATATGCACCTGTAGTTTAGTTGGATAGAATGCAAGGCTACGAACCTTGAATGCAATATAGATAAAGTGCTTGATACAAAAGGATTGGGTGGTGACTGTTTTGAGAAAATTGCCCCCAAATTCCCCCAAGAAATATGTGGAGGTTCGATTTTTTCTAATAAATTTTATAAAAAATAAATATGCGCCTGTAGTTTAGCTGGATAGAATGTAGCGCTACGAACGCTGAGATCGGGGGTTCGAGTCCCTCCAGGCGCACCATACTCTCAAGCCAACTTGGGAGTTTTTTGTTTTGTAAAAATATTTCCAACCTGTCAGAAATATTGACAAGTTGGATGTTTTTTAAATGCTATAATTATAATAAGAACTAGTTTCATAATCATATATAGATATAGAATTGTTATCTATATTTCCACTAAAATGAAACCCTGTATCATAATCATATCCATTAATTTGTTTTTTTGAAATTGATAAATTAATATGTGCTCCATCTCCATAATTATAAATGCTATAATTTAAACCATTTCCGCTTCCAGAATAATGACAACCTTTATCATAGTTATATACATTTATATTTTTTTCATTAATTTCTCCTGATATATTAATATATTTTGCTTGTCCATAATCATATATAGAAGAACTTTGTTTATTGGATATAAGATTTCCTGCTATGTAAGCAATCGTTGCTCTAGTTTCTTTGTTCATTTTTTGTACCTACCTTTTTTTATTTTTTTGCTCTATTTCTTAAAGCACTTCCTGCAACAGACTTCTGAATTTTAGAAGTTGTTTTACTTCTTAATTGTCTACTTGCTTTTTGAGCAACATTTTTTGAAGTTCTAATTTTATTTGCCATACTTATTCCTTTCTAAGAACTCAAGATTATTAACATACAGCTATTTACAAATTAAATTGTTTCTATTATAATAAGAATGTATAAGATGCTTCAAGTTTTATACATTTTTATTATGAGCTATATTTAATATGGCTCTCTTTTTTGGTTTCTTTAATGACGAACTCTTAAAAGTCAATTCTATTCATCAAAATGAATATCTTCTTCTGATATATTGTAAATATCAATTTTGTTTTGAATCTCAACTTCTTCGACAAACCATTGATGGAATGAACATTGATGTATAAATTCATTAATTCTATTCTTTCCATGTATCTCTTTAAGAGTAATAACTATACCAAATCTTATGTTTTTTCCATCTTCTTGATTTACTCTATTTTTAGTTTTTACACTAATTCCCCACAATGGATTATCATACATTTTTTTATCTCTTGACCTTTGGCTAAATTTTTCTTTTATGCATTTTGTATTATCCCATTTTCTAAATTCATTTCTTGCTTCTATCTCTTTTGTATAACTGCCTTCAATATCTTGAACATCATTATTTATTCCTATAATTGTATATTCATTTGTTTTAGGATTAAACTTTAATCTTCCTAGTTTTAATTCAAATTCTGTATTTGTATAGTCCACACCTTGATTTCTTGTACATTTTGGAAAATAGCACATTGTTGCTTTTACAACAAATGGATATTTTTCTTTGTCTAATGGTATTGGTAATTGATAATTATAAGTATCATACTTTTCAGAAACATCTGAAATAACGAATTTTATTTCATCATTACTTGTTTTTATTATTTTATCTATATGTGTTGGAACTACACCATGTCCTAACAATTTCATATCTTTTTCTTTATCATTCCATCCTTCACATGAATCTATTATTAATGCTTTAGCTTCTTCTCTTGAAAACCCTAATATATGTATTAAATATGCTAATTTCCTTGCAATCCATGGTGCAGAATATGATGTTCCTTTTGTTAAGTGCTCTATGTTTACATCATCACATATATTCATATATCCATCTACATCTTCATCGACATCTCCTCCAAAACAACTTACATCAGGTTTAACAAAAAAAGATAATACTTCACCATTTCTGGCATATGAAGTTGGTTTATTTAACTTGTTAACTGCGTTTACAACTAACGAATTTATAGAATCAGCTGGCGCGCCTATTTTCATATTCTTTTTTATAACATTTAATGGTTTATTAGTTCCTGCTATAACAAAAATGATGTCATACTTCGTTTGTAATTCATCGAAAAATGCTGCTTCTGGAGAAATAAAATTTTCATTTATTTCTTTATCTGACCCCAAAGATAAATTCCAAACTTTTATATCTCTATTTTTTTCTATAATTTGCTCTATAGATTTCATTATTTTAAAAGAACTAAATTTTGTACTTAAAGCAACTCCAAAATGTCTAACTTGAAAATTACCACATCCATCATCAAAATTAGGGTTTAATCTATGTCCATCAACAATAATAGAACATACTCCTGTTCCATGATAATAATCAGCTTTTGTTATTCCCTCATCGGGAATTCCAACATTTTCACTTTCTACCCACTTACTAAAATATACTCCTGTATTGAATGGTTTATCTATAACACCTATTATTGGTTCATTTGTTGGATCCTTAATGTATCTATTTTGCACAATCTCATTTTTTTCTTTCCTCTCTTCTGCTGGAATTTCAGAAAGATCTTCTAATGACATTGCAATTAAATATGAGGCGTTTTCATTAAGTTTATTTATTTCTTCTTTACCTAATAACACTGTATTGTTTTGCAATATATTTTCAGGCTTTATATCTATTTCTAAAGCTTTCATTAAATCTATAATATCTGTTTCTGTTTCATAAATAGATACAATAGCATCTTCATTATATTCTTTTGAATTTTCCTCAACATTAAATTTCTCAACATTATTTGAATCTACTATATATTGCATAAATTTAGTCTTACTAATATCATATTTATCAAATTTAACTTGCTTTTCAATGTCAGTTAAATCCGTATCTTTAATGCCATTAGGAAATTTTTCTTTTAATATTTGACATACTATACTTAATTCATTTATAGTCTTGTTTATTGAATCCTTAGAAACATAGTATGTTATGATATGTGTTTTACCTTCTGAAAATTTTGCACCGACAATTTTTTGGCTCATATCGATGCTATCATTTTTAAAAAAGGCATTAATTCGGCGTGATTTAGGTACCATATCTTTATAATGTGCACTAAAAAATATTCCTTTAACATATTTGTTTTTTTCTTCCCAATATTGTTTTATTTTATTTATGTCTTTCCCTAATTTTTCTACCTTTTCAACTTTCACTATTGTTTGTTTTGGTAAAGAAGGTGGACCAAAATTACTAGAATTAGGCTTTTGAGTAAAAGTTCCTTTTAATTTTAGGATATTATTCATCTTATTCCTCCTTCAACAATCTTGAAATATTACTTTTAGGAACACCTGTTAGCTTCTCTATATCTCGAATAGTAAATCCTGTATCTTTTAATTCCTTTATAGATAGTTCCTTTATTTTTTCTTGCAAAAGCACTGCTGAGTATAATCTTCTCAAATAATCAAATTCGCTATTTGGCTCACTAAATGCTAATGAAGTTCTAATAATATTCTTTAACTCTCCAGGATAAGGTATATTTGTTAGTAAATCCATTATTTTTCTAAATAATTTTATATCTCTTCCTGCTTTTTCAAACCTTGGTAAATACTCATTTAATATTGCTTCTGAAACATCTAATAAATCTTCTCTAGAATATCTGTCAAATTGCACAACAGCATCAAATCTTCTTATTAATGCTTTATCTAAATTTTTATAAAGATTGGTAGTAGCAATAAAAATAACTCTTGAATCTAAATTATCAAGTTCTTTTAATATACTTGATGTTACTCTTCCCATTTCTCTTATATCACGAGAGTTAACTCTATCCATTGCAATAGCATCAATTTCATCAAATAAAATTACTACATTATCTGGATTTGGCAACATTTTTATCTCTGAAAAAACTTCTGTCATATTTTTTTGTGTTTGTCCCATTTTACTATCTATAATAGAGTTAAAATCAACACTATATAACTCCCTTGATAATATTCTTGCTACTTGCTTTACACTTTCTGTCTTTCCTGTTCCAGGAGGACCTTCAAATAAAAATTTATTTATACCAATATTATGGTTAACTGCATTTATTATTCCATAAATATCCTTTGTAATTTCAGAGGGCAACGGTAATCTTGAATTTCCTACTTCAATTTTTTGAAAAAAATTCAAATCATATTTTTCACCTTGGGGAATAAAAACATTTGCATCTGACAATAATCCCATAATATAATCTGCAATTAAATTATCTCCCAAATTATAAAAATCTTTTGCAACTTCTAATGCTTCAGTTCTAAAAGCAGCTTCGTTCTTTTCTTCGTGATATCTTATTAAATTTATTAAATTTTTTTTCTTCATATTGGCACCTCCAAAATTATACTAACACACTTGAAACAAAAAATCAATAGTTGGGACACAGATTGCTAATTTTATTTTTCCGTTCATATTTTTACTTATTCTATGTAAAATTTCACACATATATAAGTAATTTTTAAAATTCAATTTTATTATAATTGTATTATCTAATTTTTTATAAAAAAACAAGTACTTCATTTATAAAAGCACTTGTTTCTATCCATTTGGAACTTCCCCCAAGATTCCCCCAAGGACAAATTTCCGTGCCCCCAAATTCCCCCAAAAATAGCTTTATAATAATCTTTTTCAATTTATTTTAAATCATTTTAAATTTTTGAAAATTTTAATTCTGAGGACTAAATCTTAGGGTATCAATAATTATAACATATAAGCCTTACAAAATCTATATTCAAGAAAATCAACTTTTTTGTAGCAAAACCCAACTACGAACTTTGAGATCGGGGGTTCGAATCCCTCCAGGTGCACCAAACTCTCAAGTAATTTGAGAGTTTTTATTTTGCAATTTTCGACTTGGAAAGCATTTCCTTTCATTAAAAATTGACTTTTTTCGCAAATTATGGTATTATAATATATAGAAACCGCAGTCGTTTCGGCAAAAATAAAACGACAAACAAAAAATCCTAAAGAAAATAATTAGATTCAAGGAGGAATTCATTATGACAATTACAATTGATGTTCGGAGCGCTCAGAGGGCTCTAGCACAAGCTACTCAGAGAAGAAAAGAGCAGGCACTTGCTCAAGCAAGAAGAGACTCCAATAGTCGCTGCTTCGCATGTCCGTCAATCAGCTTATTTTTCGAAAATGCTGGTAAGACTTGCAATGTGCACTGTGGATGCAAATCCCAATATATAGCCCTTCAGCTCCCTGAGGACGAAGCAATAACTGTTTGCAGACCTAAGTGGTGTCCCCGAAATCAGACTGAAGCTCATTAAAGCTAATGAAAAAGTCATAATTAACCCCGAAGCACGCTAGTGCTCCGGGGTTTTCTTTTGTTTTAATTTTATTTTCTATCTTCTTTGCTGTTATATATTAATTTTATCACGCTATCCATTTCCATAGACGAGCGTGCATTTTCCATGCTTTTAATATCATCAATCAGTTCTGCTACGACCTTTCTCTGCCAAGGCAACGCCATATCAAGTATCATTTGGTTTTTCTTATCAATATCTTCTGTTAATCTTTGATATTCTTTTTCTTCTCTTGCTTCTAAAGCACCTTTATCCATCCAGTACTCAACATATTCCTCTAACATTCTTGATTTAACTACTTCTTCTGACATAATATGGTCTCCTTTCGCTCGCTTTGCTCGCTCATCGTTATCCGATATTTTTCTTCGAAAATGTCGTTTAACGAATCACATTTTAATTTGTTTGTTCATTGCCATCAGTATTTTGCTCCACAAAATGCTGGATGTCAAATCGCATTATAATTCACTTGTTCATCACCATCCGTGATTTTTCTTTGAAATATCATGTTTAGCAAATCCCATCGATATATATAGATTATATAATTTCTGCCATAAATAGTCAATAGTTTTTTTACATATATTGTTATTATTTTCTTTTTATTTTATTTTTGCGTAGAAATTTGTAAATAATTTTCCTATTTTTACATATTTTTATTTACATTTATATTGCTTTTTCTTGTTTTTTTTTATATAATACATTTAAAATTATACCCATATGGGAGGATGTTTAAAATTTATGAATACTTTATTTGATTTGACTGCTCAACAAAAGAATATATGGAATACTGAAATGTTTTACACTAATACTAATGTAAACAATATTTGTGGTTATATAAGTATTGAACAAAAAGTTGACTTTAAAGCTTTAGAAAAAGCTCTTAATCTATATGTTAAGCACACTGATAGTTTCAGATATCACTTTGTTATAAAAGATTCTAATGTTTACCAATATGAAAGCAATTATGTTCCATTTAAAGTAAATATTATAGAATTAAAAGATAAAGAAGAAATGATTAACTTAGGGGCTCAATTAGTTGAGAAACCTTTTAATGTTATTGATAGCAATTTGTATGAATTTACTATGTTTAAATTTCCAAATGGATTTGGTGGTTTTATTGGACTATTTCACCACCTAATTTGTGATGCTTGGTCTATGGGTCTTTTCATTTCTAGAGTTATGGATATATATTCTTCTGTTGTCAAAGGTAATAATGATTTTTCTGATTATCCTTCTTACTCAAGTTATGTTGAAAGTACAAATCAATATCAAAGTAGTGCTAAGTATGATAAAGATAAAGCTTTTTGGGATGAGTGTTTTGAGAAAGAACCAGAACATACCTTTATTTGTAACGATAAGAATGATGTTTTGTCTATTCCTAATTTAAGTGGTGCTAGAGAGATATGTACTGTTGATAGTAATTTATCTGATAAAATAGATGCATTTTGTAAAGAAAATAAAGCTTCTATTTATTCTTTTTTCATGTCAATTTATTTGCTATACCTTGCAAAGATTAATGATACTAATTCAGCAATACTAGGTACACCTGTACTTAATCGTTCTAACTTTAATGAAAAACAAATTGGCGGAATGTTTGTAAGTAATGTTCCTTTTAAAATAGATATTGATTCTGAATTATGCTTTACTGACTTTTTAAAATGTGTTTTGCTTAATCAGAGTAAGATTTTTAGACATCAAAAATATCCTTATATAGAACTTCTTAAAGACATTAAAGAAAAATTTAATTTTAGTGAAAATCTTTATGATTTTGTGCTTTCATATCAAAATATTAGAGATAATAAAAATGAATGTGATATACAATATACTTCTGATTGGCTTTCTAATGATAAAGTGGCTAATTCTATAGAAGCACACTTTTATGATATGGATGATAGCGGTAGGGTTAATATTTATTATAATTATCAAACTGCTAAATTTTCATCTGATGAAATTAAGGCTTTTCATTCAAGAATAATAAATATGGCCTCTATTGCTTTGGAGAACCCTATTATCAGAGATATTCCAATTATAACCAATGAAGAAAAGGCTTTAATTGATAAATTTAATGATACTGATTATGAGTACAATAGAGATGAGTCTGTTGTACATGTTTTTGAAAGACAGGTTAGAAAAAATGGTACTGATACAGCTGTCATTTTTAAAGGAGCAAACTTGTCTTATGAAGAACTTGACAAAGAATCTAATAAATTAGCTAATTTGCTTATTTCAAAAGGAGTACAAAATGGCGATGCAATTGGTATAATGTTTAATCGTTCATTTAATTTACATATAGCTATGTGGGGTGTAATTAAGACCGGTGCAAGTTTCATGCTTATTGATCCAAGTCTTCCAGAAGATAGAGTTGGATATATGCTTTCAAATACTAGCACAAAATTTGTTATTACAGATTTATATATAAATTATGAGAGTATTAAGATTAGCGATAGGAATGATTTTAGTGCTACTATGCCAATAGTTAAACATAATATGAACGATAGATTTTGCGTGCTTTATACTTCCGGTTCTACTGGTAAGCCTAAAGGTGTAGAACTTCGCTCTGTAAGCTTAATTAATTTGGTTAATAGTTATAAAAAATTCTTACATACAAATGATTGCTCTTATTTCTTAAGTACAAGTGCAGTTTCTTTTGATATGTTTATTGTAGAAAATTTTGTCTCAATATTGTCTGGTAAGACAGTGGTTCTTGCAGATGAAGATGAGCAAAAGATTCCTTCTTTTACCAGTAAATTAATTATAGATTATAATGTTGATTTTATTGTAACAACACCATCCAAAATTTCGTTATTACTAGATTCAGATTGTTTGAAAATACTAAAAGTTATTCAGCTTGGTGGAGAGGCGTTAAAACCTTCTTTATATAAGTCACTTAAAAATATTACAAATGCGAATATTTATGATGGCTATGGTCCATCTGAATGTTTTGCCTGCTCTTCTAATAAGCTCGTTACTAATGAAAATGACATAACTATTGGGACTCCATTTCTAAATGTTAAAATGTATGTCATGAATAAAGATAGCAATATTTTGCCTATAGATACACCTGGAGAACTTGTCATCATAGGTGATGGAGTTGGTCTTGGATATGTTGGAAGAGAAAGGTTTGATGGAGTTTACAGGACTGGTGACATGGCTAGACTATCTAGCTCTCTTGAGCTTGTTTATCTTGGAAGAAGAGATAATCAAATAAAACTTCATGGATTAAGAATTGAATTAGATGAAATAACTGCAAAACTTATGAGTCTTGGATTTATAAAAAATGCAGTAACCATTATAAAAAAGGTTAATGGGTTTGATAGTATTTGCTCTTATGTTGTGTTAAATGACAATAATTCAGCACATGAAAGCATAATAAAATTAGAGCTTTCTAAAGTTTTACCAAATTATATGGTTCCTTCTCATATTGTATTTATGGATAATCTTCCTATAACTTTAAATGGCAAGATTGATACTCATAATTTGCCTGAAATTCCAGTTATTGAGCAAGATTTCGTAGCTTGTAATACTAATGCTGAGAAGTCTATTGAAAAAATATTGTGCAATATTTTAGGCATGGAAAAGATTAGTGCTAATTCTAACTTCTTTGAATTAGGAGTAGATTCATTAGCTTCTATTAGGTTAGTTTCTGATATTTATAGTAAACTTAATATAAAGATAGAAATTAAAGATATATTTGATTATCCAAATATTTATGAGCTTGCCAAATTTATAACTCCTAATAGCTCTTCTATAAATACTGAACAGCCTATTAGTGAAGTACATAAACACATTGATATGAATTCATTTAAGAAGGATACCGATGGTGCTTTCCTATTCCCTACATCTTTTGCTGAGAAGAGAATTTTCTATACTTGTTATATGGATGAAAATAGTGTCGCATACAATACTCCTTTTGCAATTTTGTTTAATAAAATTCCTGATATTGATAGGTTAGAAAATGCCATTAACTCAATAATAAATAAGCATCAGGCTTTTAGAACTTCTTTTGTTTTAAATGATGGTGAAATTTATCAAAAAATAGCTGACAAGATTGACTTTAAATTAGATATAAATAACAGCCGTAATAATGATATTAGTTTAATTACTAAAGATTTCGTTAAGTCTTTTGATTTATCAAAAGCTCCACTTATGCATATTAGGCTGGATAAGTTTGATGGAAAAGCTCTTCTTCAAGTAGATATTCATCATATTATTTGTGATGGCGCTTCAATTCAGATTTTTGCAAAAGAACTTTGTGATTTATACAATTCTAACCTATACTTAAATGCACATGAAGATGTTGATTACTTAGATTACATCCTTTCTGAGAATATCAATGAAGATGATAAAGACTATTGGCTTTCTAGGTTTGAATCTGGTATTCCGCTTCTTAATATGCCTACAGAGTTTGAGAGGTCTAGTAACTTTTCATATACTGGTAGCAATATTTATGGAAAAATAGAAAACTTTGAAGCTATAAATAATTTCTGCAAAACAAATAGCATTACACCTTATATGTTCTTGCTATCTAGCTTCTATGTATTGCTTTACAAATACACAATGCAGAATGATATTGTAGTTGGCTCTCCAATTTCAGCGAGAAATGATTCCAAATTTTCAAATGTTATGGGGATGTTTGTTAATACTGTTGCATTACGACAAAGTATTCAAGGTTCAAATAGCTTTATAGATTTTGCAAAAATGGTCAAGTCAAATTGCTTAGAGGCATTTTCTCATCAAAATTATCCCTTTGATGAGTTGGTAAAACACCTAAATGTGAAAAGAGATACAAGCCGTCATCCTTTATTTGACGTAATGTTTATATACGAGAGTATGGGATTACCTTCTCTTGATATGAATGGACTTACAGGAGAATATATTATAACAGAAAGTAATACTTCTAAATTTGATTTTTCTTTTGAAATCACTCCTTATGATAATTACTATAGTGTTAGATTAGAATATGCCACTGCTCTTTTTGGAGCTGACTTTATGAAAGAGCTTTTTGAGTGCTATAAAAATATTATTAGTGCTGTAATAGATAATCCAAATGTACTAATTTCTAAAATTAAAATGGCATCAAAGGTTCCTGATACATATCGTATGCTTGATGTACCAAAGGATTTAAGAGTAATTGATTTATTTGAAAAACAAGTTTTAGAAACTCCTAATAAAACTGCTCTTGTTTTTGGTGATGAAAACTATACATATAAGGAACTTGAAATTAAAGTAAATCGCTTAGCTAACTATATTAGAAGTTTGCCTGTATATAAGGCTATTTTAAAAGATGAGCATAGAGTTATTGGAATTATAATGAATAGACGTTCTGAGTTACTTATCTCTATGCTAGCAGCATTAAAAGCCGGATGTGGATATCTTCCTATTGATCCTACATATCCTGAGGATAGAATTAGTTATATTATAGAGGATAGCCATATTAAATTATTACTTACCGAAAGTAATTTAGTATCTAAAGAGGATAATGATAGTAAAAAGTTGTACGGTGCAAAAGCTATTTGTGTAGATGATGATACCTCATATGCAGAATATCAATGTTTTGGTACAGATTGTAAGCCTGATAATGTTTGCTATATGATTTATACCTCTGGTTCTACTGGCAATCCTAAAGGAGTTGTTTTAAAACAATCAAGTGTTGTAAACTTTATTTATGGTGCTCTTGACCGTATGCCAATAGCAGGGAAAAATATAGTTTCTATTACTACTATAAGCTTTGATATATTTGTTTTAGAAAGCTTGCTACCAGTATGTTCTGGCATGAAAGTTGTTATGGCTAATAATGACGAACAAAACAATCCTATTCTATTAAATAAACTTTGCTTAAAAAATAATGTACAAGTTATACAGACTACACCTTCTAAATTCAAATTTTTGATGAGTGATGTCGTTGATTATATTAAAAATATGGAGTTCGTTTCTTTAGCAGGTGAACCTTTCCCTCTTGAACTTTATAAAGATATAAAAAAGATTACAAATGCAAGAGTATTTAACATGTATGGTCCAACGGAAACCACTGTCGGCTCAACATTCAAAGAAATTGTATCTGATAAAGAAAAAATTTCAATTGGAACTCCTATTGCTAATACGAGTATATATGTTCTTGATGACGACTTAAATCAAGTCCCAGTTGGCGTTCCTGGAAGATTATACATAGGTGGTGCTGGTGTTTCTATCTGTTATATGAATTTACCAGAGCTTACTGCTAATAGATATATTGATTATAATGGGGATAGAGTATATGATTCTGGCGATTTAGTTAAAATGCTTCCTAATGGCGAATTATTATGCTTGGGCAGATCTGATTTTCAAGTAAAAGTTCGTGGTCTTAGAATTGAACTGTCTGAAATTGAGAGTGATATGTGTTCTTATTCTAGTATTGTAGACGCAGTTGTAAGCATTAAAAATATCAATGATAGAGATGTACTTTGTGGATTCTTTACTGCTTCTGGCAGGGTATCAATTTCTCTACTTAAAAAGTATTTAGCTAAGAAACTTCCAAATTACATGGTGCCTACTTATTTAATGCAGCTTAAGGAATTTAGTTATACTCCTAATGGTAAAATTGATAGAAAAAATTTACCAACACCTGAAATTGCTTCAAAGGAAATGGTTTTACCTAAAAATGATACAGAGAATAAAATCTTAAAGATATGGAAAGAAATCTTATCTATTGATAATATTAGCACTAATGATAATTTCTTTGACATTGGCGGTGATTCACTTTGCGCCCTTAAAATGCAACTTGAGCTTATGAAGATTGGATATACTATCCAGTATGGTGATATTTTTAAGAATAATACTATATGTGAACTTGCTGAATTTATTGACGGTCATGAAGTAAAAGATGATCTTCCCAAATATATAAAAAGCGATTTTAAAACTATAAATAAGTTTATAAACAAAAATTCTCGATTTACTCGTTTAAAATTAAGAAGACGTGAACTCAAAAATGTTCTTTTACTGGGTGCTACTGGATTTTTAGGAATTCATGTTTTATCAGAACTTCTTAAGATAGATGATATAAAAATATATTGCCTAATAAGAGAGGATCCAAGTACTTCTCCTGAAAATAAACTAAAAAATAAATTTAAGTATTATTTTGGAAGCGACTTAAGCAACTTATTTGGTACAAGACTATTTATTATAAATGGTGATGTCTCCCTTGATAATTTTGGACTTGATAAAAATCAATATGAATTATTAGGTTCTAATGTATCAACTGTAGTAAACTGTGCTGCACTTGTTAAACATTATGGAAATTATAAAGATTTTGAAAAAGTCAATGTAATTGGATGTAAAAATGCTGTTGCTTTTTGCGAAAACTTTAATAAAGAACTTTTTCACACTTCTACTGTTAGTGTATCAGGTAATACTATGACGAATTTAGCTTCTAGCTTTAATCCTAATAAAAAAGTTTACTTTAGTGAGCATGATTTATTTGTTGGACAGACTTTAGATAATGTTTATGTTAGAAGTAAATTCGAAGCTGAAAAATTTGTGCTTAAGGAGTTGGCAAATGGAAAACTTAGAGGTATAATATTAAGGATAGGAAATATTACTAATAGATTTATAGATGGTAAATTTCAGGAAAATAGTGTTGAAAATGCATTCTTAAATAGATTTAAAGCTTTCTTAAATATTGGAATGTTTCCTGAATCTATGCTGAATAACTACATAGAGTTTACACCTGTTGATATATTAGGAGAAGCTATTGTAAATTGTATGAAATATGAAGCATATCCATTTTCTGTTTTACATTTATATAATTCAAATCACTTATATATTAACAAATTATTTAAAATGCTTGAAGAACTTAAATATAAAATTAAGATTACAGATGATGATACTTTTAAAAGATCTTTAAAAAAATCTTTTTATGATAACTCAAAAGTTGATAAGGTTAATGTCCTTTTAAATGACTTAGATTCTGATAGTAACTTGGTTTATAAAACTAATTTAGTGATTACTAATAAATTTACACTAAAGTTATTAAACAAAATGGGGTTTGAATGGCCAGAAATTAATATCGAATATATAAAAAAAGTATTAAATAATTTAAATTAACAAAGGAGAAAAATAATGCAATATCTAGGATATTTTATTGGTTTAATTATAACAGTTATTATTGAAATTTTAATGTTTCGATATATTAGCAAAAGATCAAGCAAAAGAACTCCTGTTTTAAGAGCCTTTAGATACACTATCCTTTGTATGTCTTCATGGTGCATTGGACTTATTATTCAAATATTGATTATAAATTATACTAATATTAATCCATTATTTGTTGACTACTTTATATATATACCAGTAGTATTCTTGCCTATTGCATTATTTTATGTAGCAATATCATTTGCCAAAGATAATAATGTAGATTTTAAAAAGAAATATGGATATCTATTTATAGTACCTTTAATAACAATATTCATTGTGTGGACTAATAGCATACACCATCTTTTCTATAAATCATATTCTGTACATACAGGTGATACAGTATTCGGTAATTACTTTTATGTTCATTCAATATATACATATGGTTTATTTGCAGTAAGTATATTTATAATGCTTAAGAATTCTATTAAAAATAGTGGTATGTTCTCAATGCAGTCATTGCTTATTGCTCTTGGTGCACTTGTACCTGTAGCTGTTAATTTTTCTGGTATGACAATATTTGATATGAATATATATGTAACACCTATTTCATTTTTTTGTACTGTTATATTACATTCAATTGCAATACTTAAATATGACTTTTTAAATGTTTCTCCAATTGCATTAAAGAGAATCGTTAACCAAATGTCGGATTTATATATAGTTTTAAATAAAGATGGGCAAATTTCTGATTGTAATGAACCCTTTGAGAGAGTCTTTGGAATAAAAAAAGAGAAAATTATTGGAAAGGCATTTTTGGAACTTGATTTTGCTAGTAAAATTATAATTAAGAATAAAAAGATTGGTAATTTCTTAGAAAAAGTACAATCTGATAAAAAAGTATATACTGTTGATGCTTCATTAAAAGATCAGAGTAAATATTTTAGCATTGAAATTAGTGGCATTTTTTCGGATAATCATTGTGTTGGTATCTTAATACTATTTAAAGATACCACTCAACATATACTAGATATGGAGACTTTAAAACAAAATCAAAATACTATGATGGAACGTGAGAGATTAGCTACTCTTGGTCAAATGGTTGGAGGTATTGCTCACAACTTAAAAACTCCTATTATGTCTATTGCTGGTGCCATGAGCGGTTTGGAAGATTTAATTAATGAGTATGATTCTTCTATTGATGACCCAGAAGTTACAGCAAGTGACCATCATGATATTGCTAAAGATATGCGCGAATGGATTACTAAAGTAAATTCATATGATTCATATATGTCTGATATTATAAGTGCTGTTAAGGGACAGGCTGTTAATATGACTGATGATACGCCTACTCTATTTACAATAAAAGAACTTTTAAGTAGAATAAATATACTTATGAAACATGAACTAAAAAATGCAGGAGTCACATTAAATACGCTTCTTAAAGTTGATGAAGATAGCGAAATCGTTGGAAATATTAATAGTTTAGTACAGGTTATAAATAATCTTATATCAAATGCAATACAATCTTATGGTGGCAGACCAAATGGTATTATTGACTTGATTATTGATAAAAAAAGTGATAACATAGTGTTGCAAGTAATTGACCATGGTTCTGGTATCCCAGAAGATATACAGAAAAAATTATTTAGTGAAATGGTCACAACTAAAGGACACAATGGTACTGGTCTTGGTTTATTTATGTCTTATTCTACAATAAAAGGTCACTTTAATGGAGATATGAATTTTACCTCTAAGATTGGAGAAGGAACTACTTTTAATGTTATCTTACCTATGAAATCTAAGACTAGCATACAATAAATTTAAACTAATTAACGCACTAAAAAATATACTTTATATGTAATAATGGAGGTTTTATGAGAAAATATATGCAGGAGAATGCCATCTCTCCATACAAGATTATGGCTGTTGATGACGATAGTGGTATACTTGATTCTTTGAAGGTTGTACTTAGTAAATCTGGATATAATATTACTTGTTTTACTGACCCTGTACAGGCAATTGCTAAACTAAAAGAAGAACATTATGACTTGCTTTTGCTAGATTTTATTATGGATTCACTTCATGGAGATCAGGTGGTTGAAGAAATCAGAAAGTTTGATTTAGATTTATATATCTTGCTTCTTACTGGTCATAAAGACTTAGCTCCACCACTTCAAACCTTAAAAGAACTTGATATTCAAGGTTATTGTGAGAAGAGTAATAATTTTGACCAACTATTACTTTTGATTGAATCTGGTCTTAAATCAGTAGATCAAATGCATTTAATTACGAAAATAAATGAAGAACTTAAAGATAAAAACGATGAGTTAGAAAAGGCTTATCTTGATACTATTGGCATATTGCGTTATACCGTTGAGGCTAAAGACCCATATACTCGTGGACATTCTGATAGAGTTTCAGAATACTCAGTTCTTATTGGTAAGAAAATGGGACTAGATGAGAATACAATTAATATTTTAAAAGTCGGTGGATTATTTCACGATATTGGAAAGATCGGTATTCCTGATAGCATACTTTTAAAGGAGTCTAAACTTAATGATGATGAATATTCTCAAATAAAAAATCACCCATCAATTGGTGCTCATATTTTGGGAGATGCTGCAGTTTTTAGAGATATTATTCCAGTTGTTTTACATCACCATGAGAAATTTGATGGTAAGGGTTATCCAAAAGGACTGGCAGGTAATGATATCCCTTTAACTGCTAGAATTGCAGCGGTTGCTGATACATATGACGCTATGACTTCAAAGAGAACTTACAGAGATGCTCTTCCTCTAGAAGTCGTTACCGCTGAAATTGAAAAATGTTCTGGAACTCAATTTGATCCTGAAATAGCTAAGGTTTTCTTAAGTATACTAAACAATGATTATAAGTCTATTGAAGAAATTCAAGCTAATTATAGATAAAAAAAACTCCTCAATATTTATTATATTGAGGAATTTTTTAATTAACAATGTTTATTATTTAATGTCTTGGTTTTTTTTATATTTTAAATATGCTGTAATCATAATTGCTACTATTATAAAACCTGCTACTACCAATGTAAGGTTTTCTACACCAGTTTGTGGTAATTTATCTTTGTTAGTTGTTGTATCTTTGCTACTACTATTAGGCTTTTCTTTATCTTTTATTGTAATTACAGTTTGTCCATTTCCATTGTTACCCGTATTGTCACTGCCATTACCGTTTCCTGTATTTCCATTATTACCTGCATTATCATTATTACTTCCATTATTGTCGCCTACTTCATTTTTATCTTCCACTGTGTTGTCATCATTGGTTGTGTTCTTATTTGGATCATTTGTAGGTTCATCTTTCTTAGTTCCTGTAATGCTTAGGGTGATAGTCTTGTCTTCAAGTTTTATTGTATCTTCTCCAACTGTTGATACTTCTATAAATTTAATTTCAGTCTTAGTACTTTTTATATTTGTCTTTGTTTTTAATGTTAGCGTTGCTATTTCTTGGTCTTCCTTTAGTCCTGTCATTCTAGTTGCTAGAAATGTTCCCTCTTTATCAGTTTTTTCGTTATTATATGCAATTGACCAGTTATTTTTTCCTTGAAAGTTTTTAACTTGTATTTCTTCAAATATTTCTTTGTCATAAACTAGCTTTCCGCCAAAAGTATAAACTCCATCTTCACCAGCAACTATGTCTGATAATTTCAATGTTATGACTACTTCTTCTCCTTCTTTTAAGGTTTGACTGTTTGCTGTAACTGAATATTTAACGCTTTCAGCATTAACTTTTCCAGCTATACCAATAATCAATATTGCTATTAACATTATTATATATAATTTAGTTCTTTTCATAATACATTCCTTTCCAATATTAAGAATACTTTAATTATTTCTCCTTTGATTTTCATTTATATTATACATATAATATATTTTTTTTGCAATATTTTGTCGATTATTTTATAAGATTTATTGCTTTTTCTATATATTCTGCCATAAATAGTGGTATGTTAATTAAATTATCACTCTTTTCGAAATTCTTCATGGATAATCTAATTCTTGCTTTTGGTTTATTTATTTGATTATATATATTCAAGCTGTTTCCTCTTATATTCTCACCTGATTTAACTTCAATCGGAATAATTTCATTTTTGTGTTGCATAATGAAGTCTATCTCATATCTATTATCAAAAGTATAATAATATGGCATTTTATTAGTAGCTCTTAAGGTTTGCAGTATAAAGTTTTCTGTAAGAGCTCCCTTAAATTCTTGAAATAGTTTATTACCTTCTATTATAATTTTTGAGTCTAAATCAGTTTTTCTTCTCAATAATCCTACATCATTTAAATATAATTTAAATGACGATAAATCATTGTAACTAATAAGTGGCATTTTAGGTGTCGTTATGTCATATATCTTATATACAACATTTGCATCTTTTAGCCAATTTACCGCACTTTCATATTCTCTTGCTCTTGCACCATTTTTTGCAACTTGATACAGAAATTTTTTATTTTCCTTTGATATTTGAGATGGTATACTATTCCATATTATTGATATCCTGTTTGCTTCTATATTAGTTGTATGTTTCGAAAAATCATTTTCATATGATTGTAATATATTATTTTGTATTTTATTAACCTTTTCCATATCTTTATATTCTATCCATGAGCCAACAACTTCTGGCATTCCACCTATAATAAAATATGATTTTAGTTTATCACTTAGCTTGTCAAAGAATATATCAGGAATATTCTCTATTGTATTAATGCTGTCCATATAATCAACTAAGTTTTTACATCCATCGGCTTCCAAAAATTCTGTAAATGTCATTGGATACATATCTAAAAATTCAACTTTCCCAACTGGAAATGAGGTATGCGATAAACGTACTCCAAGTAATGAACCTGCACTTATTATATGATACTCTCTTGCTTCTTCTTGAAAATACTTTAGAGCATTTAAGGCATTAGGACATTCTTGTATTTCATCAAATATAATTAAAGTCTTCTCAGGCATAATTGCTTTTCCATAAACAAAAGATAGTTGTTCTAATATTCTTGTTGGATCCTTTGTCTTTTCGAATAAATTATATAATTCTGTATCATGATCAAAATTAAAATATGCTACTCCTTCATAATTTTCTTTTCCAAATTGTTTTATGATATATGTTTTACCAACTTGCCTTGCTCCTCTTAATATCAGTGGCTTTCTATTTTTATCCCTTTTCCATTCTATTAATTTTTCTATTATTTTTCTATACATAAAAAATCAACTCCTTATATATATTATATCATAATTTTATAATATAAACACGTTTTTTTAAAATATTTTTTATGTTTTTACACGTTTTTTTACATATACTTGGAGTAATTTACACATTTTTAAAGAATCACTTGATGTTTTTTTACACAGTTTATCATTTTTACACAATAAAACTCCGTGGTATTTACGGAGTTTTAAGTTATTTAAACTTTATTTTTATTGACTTAATTATTTCATTACCTGCCCTGTCATAGCTTTGGAAAGTATATTCTCCTTCTTCTTTAGTTATTATATAACCTTCTTTTTCTTCACTATATGTGTTGTCTGGTAATAATATGTGCTTGTAGTCATCTTGTCCATCAAATATTCTCCAACATATTTTGTAGTTACCATCTTCTGCATCTTCTTGCCATAGTTCAAATTCAATACCTTGTCTATCATGACTATCTACATCTATTTTCATAAATACATCGTTTCCTACATTATCATATGCAATAAATGTATATGTTCCATTTTCTGTTGTTTCATATCTTCCGTTGCTTTCACTAGTAAATTCTCCATTTGGCAATATTATGTTTCTAAGTCCACTTTGGTTATCTGATGCTTCCCATATGATATCTATGTTTCCTCTATCATTTGGCTTTGTTTTTAATACTAATAATGGCGCTATTTTATCTATATTACTTACTTCGTGTCTTACTAGTATTCCGTTTCCAACTTTATCATATGCTAAGAATGTGTAAATACCATTTTGAGTAGCAATATAATCTCCTTCTGCTTCTTCTCTTCTTTCTGAGTTTGGTAGTACTACTTCTTTAAGCCCGCTTTGATAATCTGTTGCTTTCCAGTGTAATTCTATATCTTCATTTGTCCATCTTGTAACTTTTTGTGTTACTGTTAAGTTAGGTGATTCTACATCTACATTATTTACTTGGATTGATAGTTCTTTCTCATTTCCTACCACATCATAAATAATAAATGTATATGTTCCCATTTTATCAACTGGATAACTTCCATTTGCATTATTAGATATGCTTGCATTTGGTAATAAGATTTTACAAAATCCACTTTCGTTGTCTAGGGCTTGCCAGTTTATGTTTAACCCTTTATCTGTTAAATCAGTGGTACTTAAAGATAATACTCCCTCTGGATTTATCTTGTCTATATTACTTATTGTTTTTGTTATACGTTTAACATTTCCTGCTATATCATGTCCTGCAAAGTTGTAGTTTCCATTGTAGTATACTACATATGTTCCACTTGTTTCTGTTGTTGTAGTTCCATTTGGCAGTTCCACATAGTCCATACCACTTTGTGCATCTGTAAATTCCCAATGTATTGTTACATAGTCTATCACCCAGTCTGTTGGCATATGTGTTATATTGTGTACTGGTAATATTTTATCTATATTGGTTACTTGGTATGTTTTTACTATCCTGTTTCCTGCTATATCTTCTGCTGTTGCTGTTACTGTCTTTCCATTTGTTTTTACTACTACATTTACTAACCCGTTTACTGTATAGTCTACATTGGCTGTTCCATTGCATGTTAGTGTTTTGTTCTGAGTTAAGTACTCTCCATATGTTGCATTTACTGTTACATTAGTGTTGGTCCATCTCGTTATGTCTGGTGTTAGTGTTATCATTGCTCTTGGATCTGTGTTCGCTATTATTGTGAATGCATTTGATATTGTTGCTTTTTCTTCGTTGTTACTTGCTCTGTTTCCTGCATTGTCTATTACTTTTGTCCATAGATACCATGTTCCAGCTCTAGTTATGTCTGATTTTGTTATTGTTTGTCCTGCTGCTGTGAAGTTCATCCATCCTGTTGTTGGTTCTGTTGTGTTGCTTTGACTCCATGCGTATTGTACTGTTTTTAATTCACTTTTTCCATTTGCTGTTGTTGCATTTGCGTCTGCTGCTGTTAGTCTTGTTGTTATTTTTGCATTTCCCGTTGTTGGCATTACATATTTGTTTCCACCGTTTGGGCTAATTGTTACTGTTGGTTTTAATTTGTCTATATTGGTGATTGTTTCTGTAAATTCAGCGCTATTTCCTGCAATGTCAGTTGCTACAAATTTATATGTACCATTTTGTGAAACTGTATATGTGCCACTAAATGTTGTTGTCGTAGTTCCATCTGGTAACTTTACATTTTTCATTCCACTTTCTGCGTCTGTAAAATTATACGAAATTGTTACATTTTGGTTTGTCCAAGTTGTTGGTGTATGTGATAATGTTCCTGTTGGATCTATTCCATCTATTTTATATACACCTACAACTCTGTCTTCACTCGTATTCCCAGCTCCATCAGTTGATCTAATATGTAAATACCATTCTCCTGGAGTATTAATTGTAATTTTATTAGTTGATGGTCCATTTCTCCAACTACTTGTTGATGGAGTATTTATACTGTTTGTCAATGCATATTGATGACTTTTATAACCACTTCCTAATCTATCCTTAAAAGAATATCTAACATCAACTGAACCTGTCCAATTACATTCAGTTGGATTTATTGTAACTTCTGGAGCTTCATCATCTGGCCTTATTTCAAAATTTCTTGTATATGCCTCTGATACTTGTCCATCTTCATTTGTTACAGTTAATGACATGGTGTAATTTCCAGTTCCCTTATCCATAAAGTTTAATTTTGGAGTAGAACCCTTATAAACTTCTGTACCATCTTTAAATACTTTCCATTCTCTTCCTGTGATTGTTCTTCCATATGGATCATATGAACCATCTTGCACTACTAAATTTTCATATATAGAAAGTACATTATTTTCAAGTTTGAATGATGCTATTGGTGGTATGTCTGTTACTTTTGTTATATATTTACTTGTAGGCATACTCCATACGCCCTCTTTATCTTTTACTCTTAATTGTACTAGATAATTATCATATGCAGATATATTAGTTAATTTACCATTATTCCATGTTGTTTCTCCAACTTTTCTCCATTTCCATTCTTCTTGTACAACGCCATGATTTGCCTCTGACCTATGGTCCCAGTCAAACCCTTTACTAACTAATGTTATATTGGTTCCACTTCTTTGTACTTCTATCTCAGCTACTGGCCTTCTATGTACATATATAATATTAGGACTTGTTGGATTGTCTTCATATGTTATCTCGTATTTACCTGTTTTGTCAAATGAAGTTATCATGTTTGATAGATATCTTCCTGATTTTTGGAATTGCCCTAAGTTATTTTCATAATATTCACAATCATGTAGTATTTTCCATCTTCCATTTGGATAACTACCATATGCTGTATTTTTCATTAAACTTGAATTAGCACTGCTTAAGAAAGTGTTGTCTCCTAACACAATATAATTTGTACCACTCGCCGTCGGCAGCAGAGTCTTAATATACGCTGCTGTTTGGTCAATACTATTTGAATAGCTTGTATTGTTAATAAATTTTCCTTTGTTGTTATTGGCTGCTATCAACTGATTTGTCTGGTCTTTGTTTACATCATTTCCCCAACCGCAATAGTAAATTTCGTCGTTAATCATTCTTGTTAATAATTCTCCAAGAGTTCCTGGTTGTGATAATTGCTTATTTTCATAATCTCCTACATTTACTAAAACCTTTATTGAATTTTCTCTCCAATCTGGTGCTCTCAAAACTTCTTCTAGTCTCTTTGATGATTCTGTCTTTAAGTTAATGTTTTCCAGAGAAAAATTTCCATATCGATTACATCCATGAGAATAGTGGTCTGAGAAGAATCCAAATCCTGTTCCCATTGGATCGTCTAAATCACATACTTGTGTTTTATCAAGGCCTCCGCCTGATACTTCTATTTCAGTTCTGCTAGCTCTTACAGTTAACGTTCCAGTTGTTGAAATTGGCAAAGTCCTTACTAATGATTTAATTATATTGTCACTATTATTATTGCGGTAGTACGTAAATCTCCATATTGCACCACTTGCTCCACCAGCTGCACTATACCAATTCTGTCCGCTTGTATTATTAAAGCTCAACATATATCCAGTTAATACATCTTCTTGTTCCTTCACTCTAAGTAGCATACCAGCAGCATTAAAGCTATCTCCAAATTCAATGCTATAATCAAATGTAAATATTTGATCCAAATCTTCTGTAGGAGTTATCCAAATAGCATTTTTACCTGGGTTTGAATAGTTACCTACCATTTCAACGTTTTTTCCGCCTTCTGTAATTGTAATATTACCAATATCACTACTTACATCCTGTTTCCACTCAAATGCATCTTGTATATTAACTTTATGAGATTCAACATCTGTAACTTTTACCCAATTATCTTCAGTTTTTACACCTTTTGATTTAAGACTATTTAGTAAATCATTTTTAAATGACTCTAAATTTGTTTCTGTTTTAGATTTAGAAAGTACTACATCAATATAAGGCTGTGTTACAATTGAAAGGTTTACACTTGATGCTGCTTCTTCACTAGATAATTTTGACATCATTAATGATACATTAATTAGTATTACAGTTGTAATTATAATTAATATTCTTTTTATTACCTTCAATTGTTTCACCTCCTTTATACTTAAATTTATATAACGTTACTTGTTATCTTAAATGGTATTTTTACTCCGTTTGAAGTTATCTCTCTTATAATCAATCTTGTATATGTTTTTGTTCCAGATAACTTTTTGTCCTTAACGAAAAATCTATTGTCACTATTTTGTTTATCTTTAATTGCTATACTTCCATTAGTTGTTGTTCCTTCTGCTTTTCCTATGTTGTTTAGTTCTGTATTTGCCATATTTATACTTGCTTCATGTGACCATGTACTTCCACTTCCATCTGAGTATTGTGCAATTGCTATTGCTAATTCTTGTGGGTAATATTCAAATGAATCAACTATGCTTCCGTCTTTTCTTATAACTCTTATATTTCCTGTTAGTTCACCTATTGTTTGGTTATCTGTTGTACTTACTTGTATATATTTTGCTGTTTCTGAAACACTAGTGTCTGATACAATGTATTCCGAACCTGTTGCTACATTTGCTCCGTTTTTTGTCTTTGTAAAATCATTTATCATAAATTCTATACATTCAATATCACTTGCAACTAATCTTCCCATGTTTACTTCTTTGCTTACCTGATTTTCGTTTCCTGCTAGGTCTTTAACTTTTACTAATATCGTGTGTCTTCCAGAACTTCTGCCTGTTATATTACAGTTTACTTGCTGCTCTCCTGTTTGCAACTCTCTATATAATTCTCCATCAACATATACTTGATACAATACTATTCCTGATGCATTTTCTGTTGCTGAAATTACAGCGTTTATATCTGTTCCTGTTTTGTCGTCTGTATTTAATTGTAAATTTTGTGGCGCTGTTTTGTCTAATTTTATTGTAATTAGATTTCCTTCTGATTTGTTTCCTGCTACATCATAGTTATATGTTGTTATGTTGTAGATTCCATCTTCTGTTATATTTATAGTTCCTTGGTCAGCTATGTTTACTTCTTCTGTGTTTATATGTCCTTCTATTTTGTATGTTGTACGTGCTATTCCAGAACCGCCTAAGTCTGTTGTTCCTTGTAATACCTTTAGTGTTACATTTCCATTGTACCATTCATTTCCTTCTTGTTCTTTGTTTCCTTGCATTATTTCATATGTTGGCATTTCTGGTGCATTCTTATCAATTTTTACTGTATATTCTCTTGTTGCTACTCTTCCAGATACATCTGTTGTAGTAACTGTAATTGTGTAGATACCTTCTTTTGTTAATTTTGATGGTTCTGTTATTTTTTCTGTATTTACTGTTCCTGATACTTGATAAACTGTGGTACTGTGTCCACTTAATGCATCAGTTCCGTTTTCCGGTTTTATATATACATCTTGATTTGTCCAAGTATCATTTGCATAGTTTTCTCCATCTTGATTATTTTTCTTTAGTATCATTGTTCCTGCTGTTGGATCTGTTTTGTCTACATTTATAGCTATTACTGTACTTTCTGATTTATTTCCTGCTATATCGACACTTGTTGCTTTTAATTCATATCTTCCTTCTCTAATTACAACTATATTTCCGCCGTTGTTAATATTTCCTTTTTGAACTGTATCATTTATTATATCTTTTAACTCATATTCTATATGATCAATTTTTGATCCAGTATTTTCTTCTTCCACTGTAAATACAGCACTTGGGTCATATATATACCAATCACTGTTTTCATTTTGTTTTGTTCCTGTTACAGTAATCGTTGGTTTTTTTGGTGCTTGTTTGTCTATTTTTACTGTAATTGTGCTCTTACTTACATTTCCATATGCATCTTCATTAAATACCGTTATTGTACTAATTCCTTCTTTTGTTAATATCGTTGGATTGCTTGTTTTTTGTACTGTATTTGCTCCTTCTACCTGGTATGAAGTTTTGATACCTTCTGCTCCTGGTTCAACTTCTACATATACGTTTTGATTGGTCCATGTGTCTCTTATGTAGTTTTCTCCTTCTGAATTATTTAATTTTGTAATAACTCTTCCTGGATTTTTTATTACTTTGTCTATCATTATAGTATATGTTTTTTCTGCCTTTAGCCCTGCTTTATTTGTAGTTGTAACTTTTACTTCTGTTGTTCCGTCATTTTGTAGTATTACTGGTGCTTTTGTTCCTGCTGGAACGATGTTATCTCCAGTTGCTTCTATGGTGACACTTTCTATTCCACTTATTTCATCTGTACCTTTCGTTGTTTCTAAATATATATTTTGGAATGATGTTGTGTTGAATTCATACTCTTTGCCGTCTTCATTTTTGTATTTTCCTATCAATTCTGCAGATGTAGGTGCTGTTTTATCTATTTTTATTGTTTTTGTTGTTTCTAATGATTTAACACCTACTGCTGATACAGTATATGTTTTTATTTGATAAATACCTTCTTCTTCTATGTTTATTGTGCTACCATTTGGTATTGATGTTGCTTCTTGATTGCGAGTTCCTGTAACTTCAACAATCATATTAATAATTGGAATTGCACTTTGCTCTGGCTTTTTTATTTCAACTGTTACGTTTGATGTATACCATTCATTCTTTCCCTCTGTTCCAGATGTAACATTTATTATTGGTGATGCTGGCTTTAATAATTCACCAATATCAAGTCTTCCAGTTACTACATACTTAATTAAAATACTTACATCTTTTTGGTCTATTATTCCATCTCCACTTACATCTGTTGATACAGCTTCTGCTCCTTTAATTTGGTGTTTTTCTAAACCAATTACATGCTTTATGGCTTTATTTACCTCTATTTGCTCTATCTTCCCATTTCCAGTTATATCACCTATAACGCTTGCAATATATGCATCTTTGCTTTCGTCAAATTTAATTTGCATTCCAGTTCCAATGTATCCATCTTTTTGTTCTTGCTTTCCTTCTTTATTATATACATGTACTGCATCTTCTCTACTATTGAATTTACCTTTAAATTCCTTAATAGTTGTGTTAGGCAATATTCTGCTTATTATTAGATTTTCTTTTGATACAATATAAGTTTCACTTGTTATATTTTTATTAGGTTTACTTTCTTCATTCATGACATTATTAATAACGTTGTCTGTATCGTTTCCAATGATATTAGATACTGCTATTACATTTGTCATTATAAAACATAAAAATATAATTATTAAGCCATAAATTTTTTTACGCATTTTCGTTACCTTCCTTTTTATAATATTAGTTATTATTTTATTATCACATTTATTTTTAATGTTCAATATACTCTCTTTTTCTTACAACATTCGACATAATTTTTATATTTACGGAAGTAGGTTTCAAGCTTTTTAATTACATGTTTTTATCTTTTATATTACATTTTTGTAATATAAATTTGTTTTTTCTAGGGACACATGCGTTTAAGGTACATAGAAAACTCCTCAGTTTTTATTTACTGAAGAGTTTTTTTATTATTCTATTCCTAAATACTCATTATAAGTTGTTTCTTTATCAACTAATCCATCTTTCTTTATTTCAAATATTCTATTTGCTACTGTTTGAGTTAATTGGTGGTCATGTGATGTAAATATCATGTTACCTGGGAATTTCTCCATTCCTTCATTTAGTGCTGTAATTGATTCCATGTCTAGATGGTTTGTTGGCTCGTCTAATATTAAGAAGTTTGCTCCTGATAGCATTATTTTTGATAATACACATCTTACTTTTTCTCCTCCTGATAAAACATTTACTTCTTTTAGCGCTTCTTCTCCTGAGAATAACATTCTTCCTAAGAAACTCCTTACATATGTTTCATCTGGGTCTTTTGAGTATTGTCTTAGCCAATCTGTTATACTTTCTTTTCCGCTAAATAAGTAGTTATTGTCCTTTGGAAAGTAGTTTGCTGCTATTGTTGTTCCCCATTTTATTTCTCCTGAGTCTGGCTCTAGTTCTCCTGATAGTATTTGGAATAATACTGTTATTGCATTTTCATTTTCTGCTAGAACTGCAATTTTGTCGTTTTCTTTTACTTTAAACGATATATTTTCAAGTATCTTTTCTCCATTTACTGTTTTGCTTATGTTTTTAACTTCTAATATTTCGTTTCCTGGTAGTCTATCAGGCTTAAAATCAATATATGGATATTTTCTTGCTGATGGTTTTATTTCATCTAATTGTATCTTTTCTAGTGATTTTTTTCTAGATGTTGCTTGTTTTGATTTTGATGCATTAGCACTAAATCTTGCAATAAAGTCTTGAAGTTCTTTTATTTTTTCTTCTTTCTTTTTGTTTTGTTCTCTCATTTGCTTTTGCAAAAGTTGGCTTGATTCGTACCAGAAGTCATAGTTTCCTGGGAATACTTTTATTTCTCCAAAGTCAACATCGCAAATGTGTGTACATACTTTATTTAAGAAGTATCTGTCATGTGATACTACTATCACTGTGTTTTCAAAGTTTATTAGAAATTCTTCAAGCCATGAGATTGTCTTTAAATCCAAGTCGTTTGTTGGCTCATCTAAAAGCAAAATATCTGGATTTCCAAATAATGCTTGTGCTAACAGTATTTTTACTTTCTCTTTTGCTTCTATGTCACTCATTAATTTATAATGTTTTTCTGGTGAAATCCCTAAGTCATTAAGTAAACTTTCTGCTGAACTTTCTGCGTTCCATCCATCTAATTCTGCAAATCTTTCTTCAAGTTTTGCTGCTTTCATTCCATCTTCTTCACTAAAGTCAGGTTTAGCGTATATTGCATCTTTCTGGACTTTGATGTCGTATAGCTCTTTGTTTCCCATAACTACTGTGTCTATTACAGTTTTGTCTTCAAAAGCGAAGTGGTTTTGGTTTAGTACTGATATTCTTTCCGTTTTATCTTTTGATACTTCCCCTTTACTTGGTTCTAATTCTCCTGATAAAACTTTTAAAAATGTTGATTTTCCTGTTCCGTTTGCTCCGATTATTCCGTAGCAACACCCTTTATTAAATTTTATATTTACATCTTCATATAAGACTCTTTTTCCAAATCTTACCGATACTCCTGTTGTTGTAAGCATGTTCCCTCCCTTTTATATGTTACCTTTTGTCCATATTTTCTTTTTATTTAAAATTATTTCTTTTTTAGGCTCTCTTGTCTTTAGATTTTGTTTCGTAGCTGTACCTAGACTTGCAAATACTTTTAATATAAGTTTCTTATCATTTTCATCTACTTTGTTATATAGCTTTAAAATTCGTCCTAAACTTTTTACCTTTGCTGATGATAAGTCTCTCATTGTTGTTGCGTCTGCAGATACTAATATATTATAGATTATATCTATTACGTTTTTTCTTTGCTCTGGTGTTGTGTCTTCAAGCCATGTTTTTATTATGTTTCTTACAAGATCACTTTCTTTTGTAACTTGTAGTTCTGTTATAGCATATTTTGCATTTATTTGCCATGAGTATATGTCATGTTGCATTATTCCTCTTTCTGTACTTTTTACTACTATGTTTTTTTCTTTATGTTCTAGCAATCTTCCAATCACTGATGATTGAGGAATATATGTGACAAATTTGTCTAATATTTTCTTATATTCTTCCTTTTGAATTATATCTCCATCAAATCCTGGTCCATCATGATTTGTTATGTCTATTATCTGATTTTGCACCTCTTGCCCTGCAAATATTGCAGCATATGCTGCCACATTTCCGCCTTTTGAGTGACCTCCAACATGAATCTTTTCACTGTATCTATTTGCTATTCTTTTTAGGTATTCTACACCTTCTATTTGAGATGGCAAATGCTGAGAAAAGCTTAAATTAAAGTCTTCTTTCCATCCTACTATACTATTATCTGTTCCACAAAATGATACATATATTTCTCCATTTCCTAGATGAATTGTAATTGCTGCAAATTGTTTTTCTACTGATAAGTCTGTATTTTCTTCATAATCTGTAACCTTTAAATCTTTAAATCTTGCTGAATTTACAATGTGGTTTGCCAAAGGCTTGTCCCCAGCTATATTAAATTCTTCTACTGGAAAGTCTTTTATCTTTTCTGCAATACTTCCCATTGTTTCATCTTCGCTTATTTCTATCTTATTAAATGGCATGTATGAAAACCTCGATAAAATCATGTTATCTACTTCATTTAATGGATCATTTTCTAGCTTTAGATCTCCTCTCCATTCTAAGTAATTGTTTATATTGGGCATGTCTACCTCCATGTTAATTGTAAAATTTTACTTTATAAAAATTACAATACTTATAGTATACTACATTTTATAGTAGTTTACAATAATTTACTAGTGATTATTTTTAATTATTGTTAAATAGCTAAAATCTAGACTACCTTAATAGCCTAGATTTTAGTTTTACCAAATCTGGTAACTTTGTGCTTTGTTATACTCTCTTTGGTACATACAAATCATATACCCCTTATTTGACAGGGCTTTTATTACTCTGTCATTTAAGCAATATAATTTTATACCTTCCCTAAGTTCTACGTCGAGCTCTTCTGGATTGTCTTCTTTTGTATATTGCTTTTTAATATAAGCTAAAATGCATATGACTTGTATTCTATCGCCTAGAGTAAACTGTGGTTCATCTACAGTGCTTGGAGCCAGAATCTTCCACGCCTTATGAGCCTTAATTTCAAAAACAATTGTCTTCAAAATCTCTTTTAACCGTCTAATCATGCTGCTTTCCCCCTTTGTTGTCGTTGATATTGTTTACCTATGCAAACTTTATATGACGATTATACTATTGGTTATATTCTTTGTCAATAATTATTCAGCTGTAACTTTTTCTGCATATTTATTGTTTACTACTTTGTCATATGGGGCTTGAGTTTTTAGTTCTCCTGCTTCTGTCATGATAAGTTGTAATTTATCAAATGCTTCTTTCTTTAATATTGGTGTCTCATTCCAAGCATCTATGTTTTTATAGCTTTGTATTGAGTTTTCTAATGATTCTACACTTGTATCTGGGAAAAAGCTTATTACTGCTTCTGCAATTTCTCTTGCAGAATGCTCTTTTGCCCATTTCTGTCCTTTATAAGTTGCTCTTGCAAAGCTTTCTATTATATCTGGATTTTTTTCAATATAGCTTTTTTTAGCACAGTATGCTGTATATGGTACTTCTCCTGCTGCTTCTCCTACTGCTGCTACAATATATCCTTTTCCTGCATCCTCAGTCATTGAGGCTGTAGGCTCAAATAGTGTAACAAAATCTGCAGTTCCTGATGCAAAAGCTCCTGCCATTAAGTCAAATTTTATACTGTCGTCTAGTGTTAAATCTTTTTCAGGATTCAATCCATTTTGCTTTATAACATATTCTAGTGTCATATATGGCACTCCGCCTTTTCTTCCAGGTATTACAGTTTTTCCTTTTAAATCATTCCAAGAGAAATTATCATTTTTTTCTCTACTTACTAAAAATGAACCATCTCTTTTTGTTAATTGTGAAAATACTTCTACATAGTCTTCTTTTCCTTCGTTATAGACATAAATTGCCGCTTCTGGTCCACATAGACCAATATCGCTTTGTCCAGATAAAATTGATGTCATTACATTATCAGCACCTTGACCAGTTGTAAGTTCTAGTTTTAGTCCCTCTTCTTCAAAAAATCCTTTGTTTATTGCTGCATACATAGGTGCATAAAATACGGATCTTGTAACCTCATTTAACTGTATTGTTTTCATTTGTTTTTCTACATTTGCTTCTGCTTTTTTATTTTTGTTTACATTTGTGCTTACTACTCCAATAATTATTGCCAATATTATTATGGCAATAGTTATAACCGCAGCCACTATTTTCTTATTCATTTCTAAATTTCCTTTCTTTTTTTCAACCAAGAGGGACGGTCCTTTTTGGTTGAATTTTATTCTTATCAATATTTTTCATATTATTTTCCTTCGCTTATATCAACGCTTGTATGTTTATGTTTGTCGTTTTGTCAAGTCGTCAACCAAAAAAGACCGTCCCTCTTGGTTGACTCCTTGATTAATTATTTTACTATTTTTCTTCTCATTAGTTCTATTACTTCGTACATTAAGGCTGCAACAATTCCTAAAATAATTACACTTGTCATTACTAAGTCTAATTTGAATACTTGCCCTCCATATACTATTAGATATCCAAGTCCTCCCTTTGATACTAAGAATTCACCTGATATTACACCTACAAGTGATAGTCCTATATTTACTTTGAGCGTATTAAATAAAGTGGTTATATTAGCTGGTAAGACTACTTTTGTCAATACTTGCATTTTATTTGCATTAAAAGTTCTTGCCATTTTTATTTTTTCTTTGTCTGTGTTTATTAGTCCATTTAAGATGTCTAATATTGTTACTATTAGTGAAATTGCGAGTGCCATTACTATTATTGCTGGCATTCCTGCTCCTACCCAAATTATTATTATTGGTCCTAATGCTACTTTTGGCAAACTATTTAGTACTACAAGAAATGGTTCTGATACCTTTGATATAAATGGTGACCACCATAATATGATTGCAATTATAACACCAAATATAGTTCCTAGGGTAAATCCTGTTAATGTCTCTATTAATGTTATTTTTAAATGTTCTAATAAGTCATTACTTGATAGATTTAAAAATGTTTTTACTATCCTTGATGGCTGACTCGTTATAAAACTGTCTATTATTCCTTGATTTGCAAGTAATTCCCATATACCTATAAATGCTACTAATATTCCAATTTGTGTAACTAGCACTAATACTTTATTTACTTTAATTTTTTTTAAGTATCTTTTTCTGTCTATTGATATTTCACTTTTTAATTTATTTTTCTTCATCTTCCTCTAGCTCCTTCCACATTGAGTTAAAATATCTACTGAATTTTGGGCTTTCTCTACAGTTTAGAGGAGTTCTGTTTGGCATATCAAATTCTATATTGTATATGTTTTTTACCGTTGCTGGTCTTTGACTTAATACTATTACTCTGTCTGACATACTTATTGCTTCTGATATATCATGTGTTACCATGAGCGCTGTAATATTTTCTTCTTTTAGTATTTTATAGATGTCTTCTGTTACCATTAGTCTAGTCTGATAGTCTAAAGCAGAAAATGCTTCATCTAATAGCAATATTTTAGGTCTTATTGCAAGAGTTCTAATTAGCGCAACTCTTTGCCTCATTCCTCCAGATAATTGCATTGGATATTTGTCTTTAAATTCATATAGTCCGTATTTTTTTAGTAATTCTATTACATATTTTTTATTTTCATCTGTGTTTGTTTTTTGTATTTCAAGTCCTAGTAATACATTCTTATATATTGTTCTCCATTCTAGAAGATTATCTTTTTGTAGCATATATCCTACTTTTCCATCTATTTTTATTTCTCCTTTTGTTTTACTTTCTAGTCCTGATATTATTGATAGTAGTGTTGATTTTCCACATCCACTTGGTCCTATTATACTAATAAATTCACCTTGTTTTATGTCAAAGTTTATGTTTGTTAGCGCTTCAATTTCTCCATTTTTTGCTTGATATGTTTTGCTAATATTATTAACTTTTAAGACTATTTCTTCTTCTGCATTTTCTTTTTTGTCATTTTCCATTTTTAGTTACAATCCTTTCCTCCTTCTATTAAAATTTATTTTTAATAACTATGAAGAATTTTATTAGCTTTTATGACTTTGTATATTTACATCCAATTTAATTACCTTAATCTATTCTATGATTTTATTATTGTTTTTGATATTGTACATTGTATATAATTTTTTTAGAAAAATAGTTGACATATATTTCAAATCATTGTATAATAATTTAGTATTGCTTATATGGGTGACTAGCTCAGTTGGTAGAGCAGCTGACTCTTAATCAGAAGGTCCAGGGTTCGATTCCCTGGTTGCCCACCATAACTGGTTTATTCCAGTTTAGCACATACATAGACTTTTGAGGTGCGCCTCATCTGTCCCAAACTGGCTGTCTTCTTAGGCAAGCCTAATGGCCTTTTTTTGCACTGGACGGGATCCTTTGTAAACTAAGGCGAAAGTCCTTGTGCTGAAGTGTAACCTGCGACTGTAAGGTACACAATATGCATTATAGGCAGCGGAGTCCCAACAGGGGCTCCGTTTTTTTGCTCAAAAAAATACTCACCTTTTACAGTGAGCGTTCTAAATTTATTCAATTACAATGTCTCTTTATGCTGGATTTACATGTACCATACAATGTTTTACTAATTCTATGTCTTTTTCTATTTCATCATGAACCTTTTGTGCAACTTCATGTGCTTCTTTTAGAGATTTTTCCCCGTCTACACTAATTTCTAAATCAATATAAATCTTAGAGGCAAATAGTCTGGTTTTTATATCATCTACATTTATTACTCCTTCTTGTTCAGATGCAATATTGCATATTTTTGAAACTGTCTCATCATCACATGCTTCATCTACTACTTGTTTTACCGCATCTCTAAAAATGTCATATCCTGCTTTTAAAATAAATGCACAAATAACTACACTGGCAATTGAATCCAATACTGGAAATCCTAATCTTGCTCCTAATATTCCAACAAAGCTTCCTATTGAAGATAGGCTGTCTGAACGATGATGCCAAGCATCAGCCATAAGTGCAGATGAGTTTATCTTTTTTGCTGCTTTTCTTGTATACCAGAACATTCCTTCTTTTACTATTATAGAAACAATGGCCGCAACTAAAGCTAACATACTTGGAATCGCTAAGTTCTCATAATTTCCAGATATAATATTTTTTATTCCTGAAACTCCTATTCCAATTCCAACTAAAATTAAGCTCATTGCTAAGATTATTGCTGCAACACATTCTAGTCTTTCATGTCCATATTGGTGATCTTTATCTTCTTTTTTGCCTGCTAATTTTACTCCTATTATTACAACTATTGTACTAAAAACATCAGACATAGAATGAACGGCATCTGATAGCATAGCTCCGGACTTACCAATTACACCTGCTAGTAACTTAAATATTGATAAAAATGTATTTGCAATAATACTGTATAATGATACTTTTATTGCAACCTTTTCATGATCTAATTGTTCCATTTTGTTTCATCTCCTCTGATTTGTGTCGTTGACACTATTTATAATAGATATGCTACGTATAGTGGTATTGATACAATTATTTTTATTCTATATATTTTATCACAATAAATTGCAAATTCAATAGAAAATTTTCATATTTTATTTATGTATATTTTTTTTATATTCTAATAGAATAGTAAAAAGGAGGCCTTTTTATGTCAAAATTTAAAATATATGCTAAATCTATATTGATTCCCGTAATTATAGGTGGGATAGTGGGCTTTATTATTTCAGGTTCTATGGATTATAATTCTTTGCAGAAACCTTTTCTTGCACCGCCTAGTTTGTTGTTTCCAATTATGTGGACTATTCTTTATATTTTAATGGGAGTTTCGTATGGAATACTTAAGGAAAAATCGTTAATTACTTTTGATATAAATTTAATATACTTTATTCAGTTATTTGTAAATGTTTTATGGCCAATTGCGTTTTTTGTTTTAAAATGGAGATTGTTTGCTTTTATTTGGATAATTATTCTTGCTATTTTAGTAGCTATTATGATATTTAAATTTTATAAAGCAAATAAAGTCTCAGGCTTGCTTCAAATACCATATTTATTATGGGTATTGTTTGCGTCATACTTAAATTTATCAATATACTTGCTAAATAAATAAGATTACATTAAAGGAGACGAAATCAGCGTCTCCTTTTATACATAAAACATTCTTTTTCGTGCGAGTAGATTACTCCTATTGCTTGCAGGTATGAGTATATAATTGTAGTTCCCACAAATTTCATCCCTCTTTTTTGCAAGTCTTCGGATATTGTATCTGATAATTCGGAACTGGTTTTGTCTATCTCATATATAACCTTGTTGTTTGTAAAATGCCATATATAGTTTGAAAATGTTTTGTATTCTTTTTGTATCTCTTTAAATATTTTGCTATTGTTTATAGCTGCTTCTATTTTTAATTTGTTTCTAATAATTTTTTCATTTTTTAGTAGGTATTCTATCTTTTTTTCGTCATAATTGCATACTTTGTCTATGTCAAAATTGTCAAATGCTTTTTTAAAGTCTTCTCTTTTATTTAATACGCATTCCCATGATAGTCCTGCCTGAAAGGACTCTAATATTAACATTTCATATAAATGATGGTCATCATAAACTGGTACTCCCCATTCTTCATCATGGTATGCTATGTATTTTTCGTTTTTTAAATTGCACCATTTGCATCTGTTTTTATTTGGCATATTAAATTTGTTCCTCTCTTGTTTTATTTTAAACGATGTCCTGGTTATGCTAGACACTTTATCTTATTTGAATTTATTTATAACAAGTCTGTCCAATTCCTTCTACAATACATTATCCTAACTATTTGTATATTACTGTCATTTATTCTATAAAACACAATATAATTATCTACGTTAAACTTCCTAATTTCTAATTTTTTTATAAAATTATTATCTATAATTGAAAACATTTTAGGAAAAGTTTGTAATTTATCTATTTCAGCTTTTATTTTTAGGATTAATCTTTCAGCAATTAAGGGTTCTTGTAAATTATACTTAATGTATTTTTTTATATCTATTAAATCTTGTTTCGCTTCCCTTGAATATTCTATATTATATTGTTTCAACAATGACCTCTCTTTCTAATTTAAACTTTTTTTAATTCATCATATACTTCTTCTGACGAATACTTTTCTCCTTTTTCTAATGAATCAATTCCCTTTTCTAATTCTTTATATAATGAATAACTATCTGTTAAAATCTCACATAATTCAATACTCATTACAGCTAAATCTCCCAAACCATTTTTTGTAATATATACAGGACTTTTGGTTTGATGACAAAGTGTAGAGATTTCATTATAATTATTTCTTAAATCAGAACTTGGTCTTATAATTGGCATAATAATTACCTCCATCAATATTATATACATATTTTATCAAAATATTGATATATAGTCAATATTTATCAAAAGTAAAGTTGCTTTTTATTTCGATGTGTGTTATTTTTATAGTGGAGGATCAACATGAAATTTGCAATTATTGAAATTGGTAGTAATAATACTAAAACACATATTTATAACGATAATAACTTAATTCTTGAAAATAATGCTACAATAGAATTTAAGAAAAATTATAAACTTGAAAATAAGATTTTACAATCTGACTTAGATAAATTATATTGTGTAATTCAGGGTGCTTTGGAATTTACTAAGGATATTCATATATATGGGTGTAGTATTTTTAGAAGCATATCTCAAAATGAGCTAAATGAAATTAATAAAATTCTAAATAATAAATTTGGTTTAAAAATTGAGGTAGTTTCTCAGGAAGATGAGGCGAAATATACTGCTCTTGGGTGTTATAGTAATGTAGATTATAATGATAATATTTGCGTTTTTATTGGTGGCGGTGGTTCTATTGAACTTATGCTTGTTAAAGGTTGCAAAATTATTGAAAAGAAATATTATGATTTTGGCGTAGTTGATATTACAAATAAATTTATTAGTTTAAAAGATGATATTCCTTCCTGCACCTTTGATGAAGTTTATGATTACGTAAATAATTTGATTGGAGAATTGGATATTAAGTCTGATGTTTTAATTTTGGCTGGTGGCGATCATTTATATTGGTATAATAATGCGGAATATCCATTGCTTAATAATACTTTATATGTAAATGAAAATCAAAAGTATATGATTACACAAGAAATGAGTGATAAATATGATAAAGATGCTTTTGTTACTTCTTTAGATAAAATAAGAAAAAGGAGTGATAATGCATCCTGGTTTGATTGTTCTAGAGCAATGAAGGTAATTACTAATTTAATTTCACACAAAGTAAATGCCAAATATATCATTCCAACAAAAATAAACATGGAAGATGGTTTGAAAAGCATGTTAATATCATAATAAGGAGGATTTTATGAGAATAGGAATAGATATAGATGATGTTATTACCAATACATATCAATCTATAAAAAGTTGTATGGAAGAATGTGATAAAAATAATGAGCTTTCTAATTATATGGAAGAAATTATGAGAGGGGATAACTCAAATCCTATTGTAAAAAGATTTTTTGATGAAAATTGTTCTGAATATTTTATCAATGTAAAAATGAAAGATAATGCAAATGAAGTAATCAAAAAATTATTAGAAAATGGGCACGAGGTTTATATTATTAGTGCTAGAGGAGAAATTAGATTTAAAGGGAGTGAAGAAATAACTTTAAATTATTTTAAGGCTAATAATATTCCTTTTACCAAAATATTGTGGAATTCTTTTGATAAGGCTACATTATGCAAAGATAATAATATTGATGTTATGGTTGATGATTCTGCTAAGCATTGTATTGCAGTACAAAACCAAAATATAAAAAGTATACTATTTACTTCTGAAGTAAATAAATCAATTGAGGTTAATATTCCTAGAGTTAATAATTGGTTAGAATTAGAACATATGTTAAATAACTTAGCATAGCTAAAAAAGTCATTATCAGATTGATTGATAATGACTTTTTATTGTAAATAAACTCTAGCTAAACCATGGACAATTACTAAATAATCATTAGACAAACTTTATTTTTTTATTAGTATTTCTTCTGCTTTTTTTATTTGTTCTTCAGTGGGCGATTTAACTTTTTCTAATGGATATTCTAGTCCTAACTCGGTCCATTTAAATTTTCCTAAATCATGATATGGCAAAACTTCTACTTTTTCTACTGTTTTTAGAGAATCTATAAATTCTCCTGTTTTCTTTAAGTCCTCTTCATCATCTGTATACCCAGGAACTAGTACTTGTCTTATCCACATTTTTATTGATTTTTCAGAGCAGTATTTTGCAAAATCTAATTCATTCTTATTAGACATTCCTGTTAGGTTTATGCACTTTTTATCATCAATATGTTTAATATCTAGAATTACTAAATCTGTATATTTTAATAATTCTTCTATGTCTTCATTTATTTGCAGACTTCCTGCTGTGTCTATGGCTGTATGAATATCGTGTTTTTTTAATTCTTTAAATAGTTCTATTAAAAATTTACTTTGAAGTAATGGTTCCCCACCACTTATAGTTACTCCACCATTACTACTATCTATGTATGGTTTGCATTTTAATATTTTATCAATTACTTCTTGCACTTCATATTGTTGTCCACTTCCTACTTGCCAAGTATCACGATTATGACAATATTTACATTTAAGCAGGCATCCTTGCATAAATGCTACAAATCTAATTCCTGGTCCATCAACTGTTCCAAATGTTTCAAATGAATGTATATATCCTCTCATTACGCTTTACTCCGTTCTATCTATTTTTATATAACAATGCAAACTAAAAATCAATAAAAAGTTGAATAGTTTCATCTTTTTATTGATTTTTATATGTAAAATTTCATGCTTTTAGTCTAACATATCTTTCTTTTTTAGCCACCATGTGACACCTAGTGTTAATAATATAGATATTAAAACCATTATCAAAAATCCAAATCTATTGTTTTCAAATGGAAGTCCTACGTTCATTCCCCAAAAGCTTGATACCATTGTTGGTATTGCAAGTACTATTGTGATTGAAGTTAGAAATTTCATGACTCCATTCAAATTATTAGAGATAATAGATGAATATGCGTCCATTGATTCTGACAAGATACTTCTATATGTGTTTGCCATTTCTATTGCTTGTCTATTTTCTGTAATTGAGTCTTCTAGTATATCTTCGTCATCGTCATATAGCTTTATCGTTTTTCCACGGATAGTTTTCTCCATAACTATTTCATTAGATTTTAGCGATGTTGTAAAATAGACTAAACTCTTACTTGAATTTAGCAAAGTTAAAAGTTCTTTGTTTTTCATTGAATCTTTTAGTCTTTTTTCAGCAAGTTCTGTTTCTTTGTTTATCTGTTTTAGATATTTTAAATAATATGACGCATTTAAGTATAATATCTGAAGTATCATTCGTGATTTTTTAAATGTTTGAAAATCTTTTACCTTTTGCTTTTCAAAGTCCTCTATTATTTGATTTTTTCTAAGTGATGCCGTAATAAAATAATCATCTCTTACCACTATCATTCCAAGTGGCATAGTTGTATAAATATAATTTTCATCATTTTTTTCTATTATTGGCACATCTATTACAAATAATATAGTATCGTCGTCGTCTTCTGTGTCTATTCTTGCTTTTTCCTCAAAATCTAATGCGTCACGAATAAAGTCTTCTTTTATATTTACACTTTCACAGACTTTTTTTATCTCATCTTCAGTTGGATTTAATAAATTTATCCAACTTCCTTTTTCAAAATTTTCTTTTTTTTCTAATTTACCACTTTCTAAATTGGTATTATATATCTTTACCATAGTAATTCACTCTTTTCTTTTACTGTATTTTATCCCAAAACTCATTTACAGATATTATATCGTCATCTTTAGGAAAATGTTTTAAATTTCCTGTTATTAATTTTGCATTACAATACTTTGCAACTTCATAAAATTTCTTATCATCTTCATCAATAAAATTTACATTTAAAGGTACTGATACAACTGATTTTCCATAAGATTCAATCCAATCTAGTAAAGAATCAACTTCAGCTTTTGAAAATCCGAATTTAGGTCTCATAAGTACTTCTCTATATTCTGTTAAAATTCGATAATCATAGCATGGTATTAGTATTCCATCTAAAACCATACTCATTAGCTTTGCGGGAGAACCATCTTTGGACCATAATGAAGATACTAAAACGTTGGTATCTATTACAACATGCATCTTTATTCCCCCTTACGAGCCTTTTTTATTTCATCTTCAATTTCATCTTCACTCATATAACCATTTTCAGCAGATTTAGTTCTCATTGAATTAAAAGCTAACATGGCTTTAGCTTGCCTAACAGCTTTTAATAACTCTTCTAAATCTCCTTCTCCTATATCAAAAAGTAAAGCAGTAGGTTTGCCATTATTTGTTATAACAACTTCACCATCATTCGCTAAATTGTCCCAAAGTGCTTTTGGTGTTGTTCTTAAATCTCTAACTGTATAAAATTTCATATATAATTTCCTTCCTTTCTCTTTTATATATTATATACGATTTGTATCACAATTGTCAACATCATTTGTTACACTATTGTTAATATTAAAATCAATTTAATATGTTTTTTCCATTGCTTATTATATATTCTTCTTATTTTTTATTTATTTATGTATATTTTAGGCTAAAATAGTATACTTCTCTATAACAATCGAGTAGAGTTTAAAATTTTCATTCATTTTTACACCAAATAAGAAACTATATTATGAATAATCCATATATTATATTTGAAAAAATAGTATCATAATAAATAAGTTTGTGTTATAATACATATATGAATTGGAGGTTTTAAATGGAAACAAATTGTCCACCATATACAATAACTGATAAAATGTTAAATTATGTATCAGATATAATGAAAAAAATTGGAGAGGCAAATTATTTTGAGAGTTTAAATAGATATCCAGAATTAAGAAGAAAATCAAGAATAAGGTCAATACATTCATCTTTAGCAATAGAAAATAACCAATTATCATTATTTCAAGTTGAAGATGTAATAAATGGAAAGCCTGTAATTCGGAGAGCAAAAAGATATACAAGAAGTTAAAAACGCTTATAATGCTTATGAACAAATTGATAAAGTAAATCCATATTCTGTAGAAGATTTAAAGAAAATACATGGAATACTAACATTTTTAATTGAAAAAGATGCAGGTAAATTTAGGAATCATGGCGAAGGTGTTTATGATGGGGATATATGTATTTTTACTTGTCCACCACATAAATTAGTACCTAGTTTGATGGATAAGTTATTTAATTGGATGAATGAAGTTAAAGATAAAATAAATCCACTTATTCTATCATCTATATTTCATTATGAGTTCGTATTTATACACCCATTTCACGATGGAAACGGAAGAACCGCAAGACTATGGCAAACTGCAATTCTTTCACATTGGGAAAAAGCATTTACTTATTTACCTATTGAAAGTATGATTAGGAAAAATCAAGATGAGTATTATACTGCTATTCAAAATTGTAACAATGTTGGAAATTCAACAGAATTTATTGAATTTATGCTTAAAGTTATATATGAAGCTGTAGATGGAATGATTTTGACATCTAACCAAGAAACTACACAAAAAACTACACAAAAAACTACACAAGAAAAAATAATTGATTTAATGAAGAAAAATCCAAATATTACACAAGTAGAAATGGCTAAAGCTCTTGATTTAACAAGAGATGGTATATCATATAACATAAAAGTTTTAAAAGAAAAAGGAGTTATTGAAAGAGTTGGTTCTACAAAGAGTGGAAGTTGGAAAATATCTTTTTAATATTTACACTATCTAATAATATTTTTATAAATTAAAAGAGAATGGACAGCATCACAGCTATCCATTCTCTTTTTAATTTTATTTATTATATCCAAATTTCTCTATTCTTTCTTTTTCCTTACTAGATAATTCTCTAAACCATTCTGCAAGGTGTGTAACATCATTATTTTTAAGAAATTCAAAATATTTTACTCTATCTTCCTTGGTTATAACAACAGGAGGTAGGTCGTTTTTTAGTAATTCATAATTTAGTAGCAATCTGCCTGTTCTACCATTTCCGTCTTCAAATGGATGTATTTTTTCAAATTCAATATGATATTTAGCAATTTTTAAAAATATATCTTGCTCATCATGATTATAATTATATATATAATACATCATTAAATTTGGCACTCTCTCAGGCTCTGGTGGAATATGCTCGCTACCTTGAATAAATACTTGCACAGTTCTATAGCCTTCTGTATCCTTAATGTCTTTATTTATAGTTTCATTTAATTTTCTTACGAATCGCTCATCAAGTTCGCTTTTATTTTGTATACTACTAAAAACTAATTCTAATGCTTTTTTATGGTTAATTGCTTCATATATTTCTCTTGGTTCTTTTCCTTCAATTTTAAAGCTGTTGTCATTATATAAAATAGCATATGTTTCGGCATATGTAAGTGTACTTCCCTCAATAGCATTTGAATGATATGTACTTCTTGTTATTAAATCTTCTAAATATTCCTTATTGTTTAAAACAAACTCTAAAATAGTCATGTTAAAATACATTCCTTTCTCACTTCAATTACAATGCTTACATATATATTATAATAACATCACAAAGTATAAAAATCAATAATTTTAATAGAATGGATAAAATATTACCTAATTTTCTATATTCTCTCATGTATTGTTCTATTTATAACATCTAATTGTTGCTCCCTTGTAAGTTTTACAAAGTTTACAGCATATCCTGATACTCTTATTGTAAGTTGAGGATATTTTTCAGGGTGGTCCATTGCATCTAGTAATAATGATCTATCAAATACATTGACATTTACATGATGGCTTAGTTGCACAAAGTAGCCGTCTAGTAAACTTACTAAGTTGTTAATTCTAGTTTCTCTATCACTTCCGAAGCGCTGATGGTGTGATTGCAAATGTGTATGAGATACCGTCTTCTGAGTCTTTAAATTCTAGTTTTGCTAATGAGTTAAGTACTGCAACTGCTCCGTTTTCATCTCTACCGTGCATTGGGTTTGCTCCTGGTCCAAATGGTTCCCCTGCTCGTCTTCCGTCTGGTGTATTTCCTGTAGCTTTTCCATATACAACATTTGAGGTTATTGTTAATATGCTCATTGTTGGCTTTGCATCTCTATATGTTTTTTGTTTTCTTAATTTATCCATAAATGTTTTTTGTATTAAGGTTGCTAGTTCATCTACTCTGTCATCATCGTTTCCGAACTTTGGGAATTCTCCTTCTATACGATAATCGGTTACTAATCCGCTTTCATCTCTTATTGGATATACTTTTGCATATTTAATTGCAGAAAGAGAGTCTGTTGCAACTGATAATCCTGCAATTCCGCATGCCATTGTTCTTAATACCTCTTTATCATGAAGTGCCATTTCTAAACTTTCATATGCGTATTTATCGTGCATGTAGTGGATAATGTTTAATGCGTCCATATAAATTCCAGCTACATAGTCCATCATTTGTGTATATTTATCCCACACCTCATCAAAATTTAATGCTTCATCTCCAACTATTGGTGCATATTTGCTTGTAACTTGAACTCCTGTAACTTCATCTTTTCCACCATTTATTGCATATGTTAGAGTTTTTGCAAGATTTGCTCTTGCTCCAAAGAATTGCATTTGTTTTCCCACTCTCATAGGACTTACGCAACATGCTATTGCATAATCATCTCCTAATGTAGTTCTCATAAGGTCATCGTTTTCATATTGTACAGAACTCGTTTCAATAGATATCCTTGAACAGAACTTCTTAAATCCTTCTGGAAATTTGCAAGACCATAGTATTGTTAAGTTTGGCTCTGGTGATGTTCCCATTGTCTCTAGCGTATGGATAACTCTAAATGAGTTTTTTGTAACTAGGGTTCTTCCGTCTATCCCCATTCCGCCAATGCTTTCAGTTACCCAAACTGGGTCTCCACTAAATAGCTCATTGTATTCAGGTGTACGTAGAAAACGTACCATACGAAGTTTCATTACAAAGTGGTCCATTATCTCTTGTGCATCTTGTTCTGTTATATATCCTGCTCTTAAATCTCTTTCAAAATATATATCTAAGAATGTTGATGTTCTTCCGATACTCATTGCTGCACCATTTTGTTGCTTAATTGCTCCAAGATATGCAAAGTATAACCACTGTACCGCTTCTTTTGAATTTGATGCTGGCTTTGATATATCATATCCATACTTCTCTGCCATTAGTTTTAAATCTTCTAATGCTTTTATTTGTTCAAATATTTCTTCTCTTTCTCGAATAATGTCTTCACTCATCCAATTGCTACGTGCATTTGCATAGTCTTTCTTTTTTTCTTCTATAAGAATATCTACTCCATATAATGCTACTCTTCTGTAATCTCCTATTATTCTTCCTCTACCATATCCATCAGGTAGACCTGTTAATAGTTTATTTTTTCTAGCCGCTCTTATTTCAGGTGTATATGCTTCAAATACTCCTTCATTGTGAGTTTTTCTATATTTGTTATATATTTCATCAATTTTGTCTGATACTTTATAACCGTAAGCTTCACAAGATTTTTCTACTATCTTAATTCCGCCTTCTGGCATAATTGCTCTTTTTAAGGGTGTATCTGTTTGAAGTCCAACTATTTGCTCTAATTCTTTTTCTATGTATCCTGGTTTAAAGCCATTTATATTAGATGCTGTATCTACATCGATATCAAGTACTCCTTTTTCCTTTTCTTCTTTATATAATTCTAGCACTCTATCCCATAACTTCTGTGTTCTTTCAGTAGGGCCTGCTAAAAATGATTCATCCCCTTCATATGGTGTGTAATTTTTTTGAATAAAATCTCTTACATCAATAGTTTTATTCCATTTTCCTTTTGTAAATCCATTCCAAACGTCAAAATTCCAACTCATGTTTTTCTCTACTCCTTCGTCTCTTTTTATTTTTGCATAATTAAAGATATTACTACACTTAAGTAATATCTTTAATTATGTAATTTGCATTTTAAAATATGTTATTATTCCCCATAGTAAACTTTTAAGTATATATCCTTGATTTCCTCAATTAGTGGATATCTTGGGTTTGCACCTGTACATTGGTCATCAAATGCTTGCTCTGACATTTTGTCTAATGTATCTAAAAATGCTTTTTCTTCTATTCCGTAGTCTTTTATTGTGTGTTTAATTTCAATAGCGTCTTTTAGCTCATCTATTTTTTGAAGCAATTTTTCGAATTTCTCGTTGTCGTCATTTCCTTGTATTCCAAGGCTTTCTGCTATTTCTGCATATCTTCTTAGTGTGTGTGGGTGGTCATATTGTGGGAATGTTCCCATTTTTGTTGGAACATCTACGCTGTTAAATTTCATGACTTCATTTAGCACAAGTGATACTGTTACTCCATGTGGCAAGTGGTGGAATGCTCCTAGTTTATGTCCCATTGAGTGTGCTATTCCTAAGAATGCGTTTGCAAATGCCATACCTGCAATTGTTGCTGCATGTGCCATTTTTTCTCTTGCTTCTGGGTCTGCTCCACCATTTTTATATGCTCTTGGTAAGTATTCAAATATAATTTTTATTGCTTCTAATGCTAAGCTGTCTGTAAATTCTGTTGCCATCATAGATGCGTAGGCTTCTATTGCATGTACTAAAGCGTCAATACCTGATGCTGATGTTAAGCCTTTTGGTGCATTCATCATCATATCTGCGTCTACTATAGCCATCTTTGGCATTAGCTCATAATCTGCTAGTGGATATTTTACTCCTGATTGTTCATCTGTTATAACTGCAAATGGTGTTACTTCTGATCCTGTTCCTGCTGATGTTGGTATTGCAATAAAGTATGCTTTTTCGCCCATCTTTGGGAATGTATATACTCTTTTTCTAATATCCATAAATCTCATTGCCATATCAAAGAAGTCTGCTTCTGGGTGTTCATATAATACCCACATAATTTTTGCTGCGTCCATTGCAGAACCACCACCAATTGCTATTATGCAATCTGGCTTAAATTCTGACATTAGTTTTGCTCCTTCTTTACTGCATTCTAGACTTGGGTCTGGAGCAACATTAGAAAATGTTGTATGCTCAATTCCTAATTCGTCTAATTTGTCTGTTACTACTCTTGTATATCCATTTTCGAATAAGAATTTGTCTGTTACGATAAATACTTTTTTCTTATCCATTACATATTTTAATTCTTCTAACGCTACTGGTATACATCCTCTTTTTATATATACCTTTTCAGGTGCTCTAAACCAAAGCATATTATTTCTCCTTTCGGCTACATTCTTATAATTTAGTAGATGTTTTATTCCTACATTTTCTGATACTGAGTTTCCTCCCCATGAACCACATCCTAGTGTTAGTGATGGATTTAATTTGAAGTTGTATAGGTCACCTATTCCTCCTTGTGAAGATGGTGTGTTTATAAGTACTCTACATGTTTTCATTGTATTGTAGAATTTAGCTACCTTATCTCCTTCTGTAACTGTATTTACATATAGTGACGATGTGTGTCCTATTCCTCCATCATTTATTAGCTTTTCTGCTTTATCTACGGCTTCATCAAAATTCTTTGCTTTGTACATTGCTAAAACTGGTGATAGTTTTTCATGTGCAAATTCTTCACTTAGTTCTACACTTTCTACTTCTCCTATAAGGATCTTAGTGTTTTCTGGTACTGTTACACCTGCTAAATCTGCTATTGTGTGTGCTTTTTGTCCTACTATTTTGGCATTTAATGCTCCATCTATGATAATTGTTTTTCTAACTTTTTCAGTTTCTTCTGGATTTAAGAAATAACATCCTCTTTTGCTAAACTCTTCTTTTGCTTGGTTGTAAACTTTTTCGCATATAATTACTGATTGCTCTGATGCACATATCATTCCATTGTCAAATGTTTTTGAGTGTATGATTGAGTTTACTGCTAAAGTTATATCTGCTGATTCATCAATAACTGCTGGTGTGTTTCCTGCGCCTACTCCTAGTGCTGGTTTTCCGCTAGAATATGCTGCTTTTACCATTCCTGGTCCACCTGTTGCTAAGATTGTATCTGCTGATTGCATTAGTAAGTTTGTTAAGTCTAGTGATGGTACATCTATCCATGAGATTATATTTTCTGGTGCTCCTGCTTTTACGGCTGCTTCTAATACAACTTTTGCTGCTTCTATTGTTGATTTTTTTGCTCTTGGGTGTGGACTTATCATTATACCGTTTCTAGTTTTAAGTGCTATTAGTGTTTTAAATATTGCTGTTGATGTTGGGTTTGTTGTTGGTATTACTGCTGCAATTACTCCTATTGGCTCTGCTACAGTTTTTATCCCATATGATTTATCTTCTTGGATTACTCCACATGTTTTTTCATTTTTGTATTTATTATATATGTATTCTGAAGCATAATGGTTTTTGATTACTTTATCTTCTACTACTCCCATTCCTGTTTCTTCTACTGCCATTCTAGCTAGCGGAATTCTTGCTTGATTTGCTGCTGTTGCTGCTGCTAAAAATATTTTGTCAACTTGTTCTTGTGAAAATTTTGAAAATTCTTCTTGTGCTTCTCTTACTTTTTCAAAGGCCTTGTTAAAGCTTTGGATATCTTCTACAATTTCGTATTCCTTGCTCATAGTCTTTCCTCCTTATATTTTATATATATGTATGAATGTATAATATCATAATAGCAAGTAATTATCAATTACTTGCTATTAGAAATTTTATTTTTATTTTCCCATCACAAAAGGAGGCGATTGCATCGCCCCCTTTCGCTCGCGGATTAGTCTATCTTTCCAGTTAATTTTCCTATTATAACAATTATAATTGCTGCAATAACCCATGACACCAGCGTTCCTACCACTCCAGAGGATATTCTTTCAGACGTTCCATCAATGCGTTCAAAAACTAAATTGCCATTTTGGAGCGTTGCCTTAACTTCTCCCGAATATCCGTCCTTTGTGACAGTTATTTTGGTATCCGTCCTTTTAATTGAGTAGCCATACGGCACTTCAATCATTCCGTGATCTGACTGATCGTAGATTTGCTGTGCAACTATTTCGCAGTCTGCAAACTCATCATTTTTCATAGGTTTTGGTGTAATAAAAAATCCCACCATAAATCCTACAGCTGAGATTAGTAAAAAAATTGCTATCCCAATTATGATTGCAGCTGCCTTTTTTTGCCTATTTGTCCATTCTTTCCGCTTTTCCATAGTGAAATCCTCCATAAATTATTATTTTTTGCTTTCTCTAGATGTCTTTTAAGAGAATACTGCAAAAGTTATATTTATTATAGCATATTTTTATTAAATAGTCAAATTTATGTTAAGTTGATATCAATCTTGTACACAAAAGGAGGCGATTGCATCGCCCCCCTCGCTTGCGGATTAAGTCAATAAAATTTTATAAGTCCAGGGATTTACTAGAAAGCCAACATAAGCAACTATAATAGATATTATTATACCATACATGCCATTAGCAATCCTTTGGGCAATTCCACTATCACGATTCGCTAAAGTAAATTTGCCTATAAGTGTTGCGTTTACCCCTCCTGCATAGCCATCCTTTGCCACACATATCTGATACTCTGATATTTGTGTCATTGAATATCCACTTGGTATTTCAGCCGTACCTTGGTTTGAAAAGAAAGTGTTTGCTATCTTTTCGCACTCCTGATACTGCGATTCTCCTAATGGCTTACTGGGCACATAAAATCCTATTGTAAATCCTAAGCTTACGATTGCTAAGGCAGCTACGGCATAGAGTACCCACAACTGAAATTTCCTGTCTCTGATTATTTCTTTCCGCATATTCATGCCCTCCATAAATTTATTTCTTTTGCTATCCCTTGTTGTAATTTAGAGGATTTTGCAAAGATTATATCTATTATATTACTTTTATGTTAACTTGTCAATTATGTTGACTCTTTTTCTAAAAAATTATTCGGTTTTACCCGGATTTGTCTATATCAAAAATAACATTGCCATATATCCAATATATATTAGTATATATGTAAAGCCATTAAATCTGCACATTTCGTTCTTTGGTGGCAACATTGGAAATAGTGATAATATCATTGTTGATGCTATTAATATCCACATTTGAATATTGTATGTGAAGTTATATGTAAGTGGTGATATCATTGCTGATACTCCAATTATTAATAAAATGTTAAATATATTTGAACCTATGATATTTCCAATCGCTATGTCGCTGTTTCCCTTTTTTGCTGCCATTACACTAGTCACAAGCTCTGGCAGGCTTGTTCCAATTGCTAATATTGTTAGTCCTATAACTTTTTCACTTACATTAAACATCCTTGCTATACTTGTTGCATTATCTACTGTTAAATCTCCTCCTATTTTTAGTGCTATAACTCCTATTGCAACATATATAATACTTTTTAACATTGATAACTCTTTTTCATTTGATTTAGATTCTTGTAATGGTTCTTCTTTATCAAATTGTTTCCCCTTTATTCCCATAATTATTGTGTATATTATAAATATAATAAACAAAATAATTAAAATCGTAGCTTCCGTTCTTGATATTTGTCCATCTGTATTGCAAAATATTGCAAAGATTGCTGTTACTACAAGACACATCGGGATTTCTATTAGTCTTGTCTCTCTTTGAAATTTTACTGGTCTAATCATTGTAGATAATCCTAGTATTAGTAGTAAATTGCATATATTACTTCCTATAATGTTGCCGAGTGCCATATCTGATGAACCTTTGATAGCGGATGCTGTACTTACAAATAGTTCTGGCATTGATGTTCCTATTGATACTATTGTAAGTCCTATTATTATCTGCGGAATATTAAATTTCTTGGCTATACTACTTGATCCATCAACAAGAAAATCAGCTCCCTTTATAAGAAGCACAAATCCTACAATTATTAAAAGTATTGATATTAACATATTTTCTATCCTTAAATTTTTATTTGGATGTTTAGCTTTGGTATCCATAACCATATTTTTACATATATAATGCTAGAATGATATCATAATAATTTAAAAATTACAATAAATTTCTTGTAAATTGTATAATTTATTTTATAGCTTTTTATTTACTTTTTTCGCATTTATGTGGTATTATTTGTTTACAATTAAGCAAATGTTAATTTTGGTTGACAAAGTTCCACCTCAAATTGATAGATTGCAACTGAAAAATTTTGTATACTTTTAAGTATAGGAGGATGAATAAAATGAATTTAGGAGACAATTTATTTGAGCTTAGGAAATCTAAAAACCTAACTCAAGATGAAGTTGCAGAAAAATTAAATGTAACAAGACAAACAATTTCAAAATGGGAAACTAATCAGAGTACTCCCGATTTTGATAAGATAGTTCCACTTTGTGATTTATATGGTATTTCGCCAAATGAGTTACTAACTGGATCATCTAATACTGATAAGGTACAAGAATCTGATGATGAAAAGTTTGATTTTGATGAGGCCAAAAAGCATCTATTTACTAGAGGAAAAGATGATGATTATTCAAATATGACTAAAAATCAGATTAAGCAAAAATCTGCTCAGGTTATAAGTACTTCTGTATTTATTTATATTGCAGCGGTTGCTTTTATAATGGTAGCAATCCCTGTGCAAAGACTTAATCCAATTGTAGCTTCTGCTATATTTTTACTTTTAATCGCTTGGGCGACTGCAAGAATTATTAAGCATTATATGTCCATTCCAAAGTTTGAAAAGACAAAGGAAGAGAAACAACAAGACAGCCTTTTAAAACAAATTAATGGTATTGTTGGTGGTATTTGTACAGCCTTATATTTTATAATAAGTTTTACTACTATGGCTTGGCATATTACTTGGGTAATATTTATTATTGATGGTCTAATATGTCAAATTATTAAGTTGATTTTTATGTTAAAGGAGGATGATGTTAATGAAGAATAAGGGTTTAATTATAGCTTTACTTATTTTGCTTACTGTTATAGTTTTCTTTTTGTGTATGTTTTTAGTTTATTCCTTAAATGGTGGAAAGAGATTTGGTCTTTTTAACTGGAGACATGAAAGTAAAAATAAAATCTTTGATGAAACTTATGAGATAGCAAGTATTCATGATATACAAATTAAACAAAATGCTGGAAATATTTCATTTAAAGAGTCTCAAGATGATAATGTGAATGTTGTTATTTATGGTGATAGTGAGAATGATGCAGTAGTAAATTTAAGTAATTCTGATTTAAATATTGAAGTTAATAAACATAATTATATCTTTAATTTTGGTATAAAGGAAAATAATATTGTAATTTATATTCCTGCAACTTTTGCTAATAAGATTACAATAAAGAGTGATTATGGTAATATTGAGATGGCTGATTTGCCAAATGCAACTTTAGTTGTAGATTCTGATGCTGGTAATGTTGAGATTGGTAGAATAAGAAATCTTACGGCTAAATGTGATTATGGTAATATTGAAGTTGGTGAAGTATTAAACCAATGTGATATTAAAGCTGACTGTGGTAATATTGAGGTTGATAAGATTTCTATTACTGAAAATTCTAATATTAAAGCTGATTTGGGTAATATAGATATTGAGGAAACTAATGATATTTACATAGATGCTGATGTTGATTTGGGTAAGGTTAAAATCAGTAAAAATAATAGAAATTCAAATATTACGTTAAGAATTGAATGCGACTGTGGTAATGTTTCTGTTGGAAATAAATAGTTTTTCTTTTTAAATGTGGAGTATTTGGTCATAACCTTGTTATGAATAATGCTCCATATTTGTTTTGTTACAGTATAAATACAAATGTTTCAAAAATTTAATATAGCATGTTTACATAATTTTCAAAAATCTATTGCCAACTACAGCCAAATGTGTTATAATGAATTTATGAGTTATTTTTTATATGAAAGGAAAAATAATAAAATGGATGAAAATTTAAAACAAAGATTAGAAGAACTTCGTAAGGAACAACAGGATATAGAAGCTGAAAGGAATGATATAAAAAGTAAAGAAGTTGAACTTATGGTTAAAGAATCAGAAGTCAATGATGAAATTGCTAGATTAGAAGAGCAAGAAAGAAACGCTGAGGAATTACGTGCTAAAGTTATGGAAGCTGAAAAATTAGCTGCTGAAAAATTGGAAGCTGAGAGATTAGAGGCTGAAAGATTAAATGCAGTAAGAATAGAATACGAAAAACAACAAGTTGAAAGATTGGCTGCTGAAAGAGCAGCTGAAGCTGAAAAGTTGGCTGCTGAAAAGGCTGAGGCTGAAATATTAGAAGCAGAAAAGGCTGAAAAAGAAAAGGTTAAAAATCCTACTGTTAATGATTATTTAAAAATGCTTGAAAATTATAATAAAAAATTAGAGTCATATAATAAAAAAGTTCCTAAACTTTATACTCTTCAAAAACAATATGAAAAAGGCAAAATTGAATATGAAGAATATGAGAAATATGCCACTCCTTTGGCAGAAGAATATATGTCTATAAAAGAGATGTATGAAGAACTTGTTGAATTACATGGCAGATTAAATAAGCGTCCATCACTTGAATCTCTTACAGATGAAGAATTAAATGAGCGTTTAAATAATTTAAATGATGAGTATAAAAAAGAATTAAATAAAAATTCTTATAATACAAATAACACTCCTATGCAAGGATCAGGTTATGGTCCTAATAATACAAATAATGTTGATAATGTTAATATTACTAAACTTGGTAAGATAAATAGTGACATTAGTAATATAAAAAATGAACAATCAAGGAGAAAAAATGTTGCTAGTGCAAAGGCTCTTTCTAATGAAGAGTTAGATTCTAATATAAATGCGTTAAAATCTGCCTTACAGTCTGGCATATATGATCAAGATTCTAAAAAAATAGAAGATATTAAAAGAGTATTATCATTATTAACAAATGAAAAAATAGATAGAAGCGGACCTTATAATTCACTAACAAATGAGCAAATTGATGTGGAAATAGCTAAACTTAATGAGGAATATATAAATGAATGGAATTATAGTGCTCATGAAGCTAATGGTATGGAAGCTAATGATTCTTCTAAATTAGAAAAAATTAAAGAAAAAATTAACATGTTAAATACTGTAAAATCTAGTAGAGGAAATGGAGATATTCTTAATCTAGAAATGCCAAAAGCACCATTAACTGCAATGTTTATAACTAGAAGAGATAAAAATATTCCACCTGTTATTCCAGAAGCACCAACTCCTACTGTTGATCCTAGTACTCCACCTAAGCCTGAACCTACTATTGATCCTAATGTTGGGTCAGTTCCTGAACCTACACCTGAGCCATCTCCTGAACTAACTGCTGATCCTAGTGTAGGGCCTGCTCCTGAGCCACAAAATACAACAACACCAGTTAATAATAATTCTCAACCAAATAGTGATATTTCTAATGTTTCAGCTAACTTTCAAACTGATGATATTGATAATGTGGCAGATTCGACTGCACAAATAAATGCAGAAGCTCAAAAGGCATCTGAGCTATATTATAAACAATTGTTTAGACAACAAAAATGGTATCAAAGATTCGGTTCTTCTATTAAAGGATGGTTTACAAGAACCTTCTCAAGATCTAACAATAAATCTTTATCTTCTGGATTAACTTCTGCAAGTTTAAAGGAAAGTCATAAAAATTCAGAAAATACTAATACATTTGCAGAAAATCTACAGAAATACAAAACTGAACCAACTTCTATTAAGGACACTAGTGGAAACATACCAATTGATATTTACGAAAATTCATCTAAAGTTCCTAAAGGAAATAAGACACCCGATGAAATTGATTTATAAGTAAATGACAAACTCCCATTTGAGTAATGGGAGTTTTTAGTATTCGTATTGAAATATATGAAAAAACGTGCTATAATTGATATGTATATTGTTTATGATGAAAGGATTGATGAATATATGAATTACACAGATTCTAATCATGAGATAAAAAGTTACTATGAGTATCAAAAGGCTTTTATAACAGCTAAAAAAGAATTAGATAAAAGATTTGTGGATCGTAGCCAAGAGTTAAATAGTATAAAAACTTCTTTGTATAATCGAGATAGAAATAGAGTCGGGGCTATGAGAGAAAGTGCTAAAAAAGTTGCTCCTCCAGTGAAATCCGTTCCAAAACAAACTCGTGTTACATCAAATTACCAATGCTCTCAGACTAAAGTCGAACCTATAATTAATAATACTCCTATGGAAGATAAACCTGCCAAGCCACTTATGCAAACAATAAAGAAATTTTTTTCTAAAGGTAAAACTGCTATATCTAATTTATTTTCTGATGTAAGAAAATCTAGCTCTGTACCTGCTAAATCTAATATACCTGTAAATGATAATTTTGTTTCACCAGAATTAAAAAATAATACAGGGTCTAGCAAACCTTATTATAGACAAAGTAATTTAGATTATTTAAGATATAATAATAAAGTTTCAAATAGTAGCAGTATTGATAGAGTATCACAAGTAAATAGTATTTCTACTACTAGTCAGTCATATAGAAATTCGTCTCATATTGATAGTTTGGCTTTTGCTAGATATCTAAAAGATGAAGATGCGCGTAAATCATTTAATTCTTCATCTCATGTTGATAGCTTAGAATTTGCTAGACTTTTGAAAGAAGATAAAAAATTTCAATCTAATAATTATGGTCGTAGAAGCAGTCGTGAAATAGAAGAAAGATAAAAATCTTTCTTCTTATTTGTTTTGTTTTATTATTGTTGGTAATGCATTGTATGTATCTTTTGATATCAAGGTTTTTGACACTATTATTCCGTTTTTTAGGACTGTTTTATAGCATTCACTTGTGCAGCCATTTTCCCCATTTTGTGATACTACTTCTGTTCCCTTTTCTAACTTTAAGTCAGTTTGGTATTCTGTTTTACTTTCTATTATATTTGTTACTTTTGAATCTATTACAACTATTGGGTCGTCATCTTGTTTTATTCCATATATATTTACTGTTACTACTCCATCTTCAGCGACAGATTCTATTTTTATAGGGTAATTTCTATTATTTTTAAATTTGAAATCTACTGCACCCCATGATACTGTTGCATCTCTTCCTTCTGGCACATATGCTGTTTTAAAGTAATGGTTGTGTCTATCTGTTACATTTAAATTTGCTAATAATGTTGCATTATAAAGCGTTGATGATAGTTGGCAAATTCCACCCCCCACGTCTAATACTACTTTGCCTCCTGCATATGCTTTGGCTTCTTTAAATCCTGCGTCTATTGTTCTTTTTCCGACTCTTTTGTTATATGAAAATTCTTCTCCTGGACTTACTATTGCACCATTTAATTTTTGCGCTGCTAACTTTAAGTTGTTATCTCTGTTAGTATTGCTTGAGTCATAGTTTGTTGTGTATGTACTTAGTAAATTTGGAAATGCGTTTTCTCCTAAGTCAGCTACTTTTATTTTTGCTGGTGTTATTTTTAGTGGAAGTATATATTCTTCTTTTTCTCCTTGCAAGATATTTTTTGCTTCTTCTATGCTTAAATTTAATTCAATTCCGTCTTGGTCTGCATGTACTTGTAGTGGATTTTTATTTAAGTATGCATCTTGTGGCTCCTTTTTTATCTCATTTGCTATTTTGTCGATATCAATTTCTTCTGGCAATTTATTTTCTACTGGAATATTTATTTCGTTTTTATTATCTGAAAGATTATTTATAGATTTTATTATTTCCTCTTTTAATTGGTCTTTTTGAATAATTACTCCTGCTTTGCCTCTTGATATTATTAGGTCATTTCCTTCTACTGCATAACTGCCTTCGATTGCTACATTAGGCATTTTATTTTCAACATCATTTATTGCTAGTTTCAAACTATTTTCATTTATATTAAAGTCAATTTTTAAATCTTTTTTTATAAAATTTCTGCATAGTATTGTATAATTATTAACTATTATATTTCCGCTTCTTCCTATTTTATAGGCTTCTCCAGCGACTTTGCTTATATTTTCTTCTATCCCTAGTTGTTCATATGATATTGTAATTTCAAAATCTCCCTGTTTTAATTTAATTCCGTTTATGTATTTTTCTCTATAGATTTTTTTTATGGTTTCTTCGGCATCTTTTTTTGTTAGTCCTGATACATTTATTCCTTGTATGCTTATATTTTTGTATATCTTATCATTTCCCATATTAATCAAGCTAAATATTACTGATATAAATATTAGTATTATTACAACTCCAATAACCACTATAATTTTTTTAGATTTATCCATTTGACTTACCTTACCTTTTTATTGGTTTTACTTACAAATTCTTTTCATTTGTTTACTATGATTATATTAGCATAACTTAATTTATTTTACAATTATGCTAGACTTTTTTTTTTTATTTTTATATAATTGCTATATAGACAATATTTAGAAAGGAATTATTTTTATTATGATTGGTAAAGTTATTGCAAAAATTAGAGAAGATAAAGATGTTTCTAAAACTGATTTATCTAAAGTGATTAATATTGATGTAGGACATTTAACTCATATAGAAAAAGAAGAGAGAAATCCAAGCCACAAGGCTCTTAAAGGTATTTGCACAGCTCTTGATGTCCCTTTTCAACCTTTAATGTATACATATGATAAGGATTTAACAGAAGAACAAGATGGTTATAAAATGGCTTCTCATATAAAATATGATTCTATTCCTATTATTTCTTCTATTGATGGTTTTGCGGCATGTCCTCCTGAAATGAGAGCTGCTACTTGTGTTTTGAAAGTTTCTAATGATGATATGGCTCCTAAATATAAGGCTGGCGATTCAGTATTTATTGAATTAAATGCTCCATTAAATAGCAAGGATATTGGTATTTTTGAGTATGATGGAAATATTATGATGAGAAAATTTATTGTTCGTAGAAATGATATTGTTTTGAGAGCTGAGAGTGATGATGTTCCTGAAATAGTAGTTACTAAGGATGATAATTTTTATATTATTGGTAAAGTTTTAGGACTTATGAAGTAAATTCTTCTTACGCATATCTGCATATTTTGTCGTATTTTATATAGAATTGTTACAAATTTTACAATTGTGATACATTTTACGTTTTTACTTGAATTTACTAGCTTAAATTATTATAATTGATTTAGCTTTATTAATGGGATAATTATATGAAGTACATCTTAACTTCATATTGATATCATTACTTCTAAAGCATAGCTAGAGAGGAAACATTTCGTTATGGAATTGGTAAAAAATATTTTTTTTAATACAGATAAATTAGTCCAAAATTCAACAGTTAAGATTTCTTACACTGGTGATCTTTTTCAAAATGATAGTGAGACTGTTTTTGCTCATTATGGTTTTGGTGATGATTGGAGCAATTTAGCTGAAGTTGAAATGCAAAAAACTGAACTTGGTTTTCAAATCGAGATTGAGCTTGTTAGTGATAAGCCTTTAAATTTGTGTTTCAAAAATTCTAATGACGTTTGGGATAATAATGATGGTCAAAATTATTCTTTTGAGATAGAGCAAGCACCTGAAACATCTTTAATGGTAGTGGGTGATCAGGCGATAGAGTATCCTAGAAGACTTAGAAAGACTTATATTTGGAGCAAAAAAATTAAGCTTGCTCTTTATAGAATATTTAAGTTTTTCCCTAAGTTAGTTTCAGGAAACTACAAGAAAAAGGTTACTAATGAAGAATAAATATATATACAAAAGAAAAATACTGAGCCCTTTAATTAAGGTTCAGTATTTTTTTTTATTTATTTCAGTTTGTCATGATATCTTTGTTAGAATTTATATATTCCAACCTCCATTAACCTGTATTATTTGTCCTGTGATATATTTATTTTTTTCTAAAAATAGTACACATTCTGCTATATCTGATGTTGTTCCTATTCTCTCTAATGGTATTTCTTCTATTATTGCTTTCTTTTCATCTTCACTTAAGTTATTGTTCATATCAGTATCTATGATTCCCGGTGCAATGCTATTTACTCTAATATTTGATGGTCCAAGTTCCTTTGCTAGTGATTTGGTCATAGCATCCATTCCTGCTTTGCTTATAGCATAAGCAACTTCACACGAAGCTCCTACTACTCCCCAAATAGATGAAATATTGATTATTTGACCATTTTTTTGATTTATCATATATTTTGATGCCTCTTTTGATGCACAAAAAGCTGAATATAAATTAGTCTTCATTATCTTATCAAACTCTTCATATGTTGTATCATTTATAGTTTTTATTAAATCTATTCCAGCATTGTTTACTAATAAATCTATTCTTCCAAAGTCATGGTATACGTAGTCAAATAGCTCTTTCACACTATTAGGTTCTGATACATCTGCTTGATAAGTATAAACATTTTGATATTCTTTTGCAATGCTTCCTGCTATTTCTTTTGACTTGTTATAATTTAGTACAACACTGTAACCTGTCTTCTCAAGTGTTTTTACTATCTCAGCTCCTATTCCACGAGAGCCACCTGTAACAATCGCTACCTTATTAGTAATATTTTTTTCTTCCATGCCTATTTGCTCCTATTTTGTTTATATTTAAGTACTTTTTAATATTATTTGACATTTTCGATATGACATTGTATAATATAGATAGAAAATGAGTAGCCACAGACAATGTGTGTTACCTAATAAAATTTGGAATACACCACATAGCTTAGCTGAGCGTAATGTGGTGTATTTTTTATTGTTGCTTGTTAGATAGTATTATGTATATAACACTTACTAAGGCAACGTTTATAGTTATTGAAATCATAAATCCTAGTATTAAGAACATTAAAACCTTTAACATATAAACACCACCTCCAATCTCTCAACTAAAGTTGAGGACTAAAGGTAACACCAACATCTGCTTTTATCTCATCTCTATCATTATTTATGATATAATATTTATTTCCAAAAATCAAGTGAATATGCCAAAATTATACAATTATTTTATTAACACTTACCTACCCTAAATAAAAAACACTTCATAACAAGTCCAAAACAAGTTAAGAAGCATTCAATGGAGCCACTTGTCCGATTTGAACGGACGACCTACTGATTACAAGTCAGTTGCTCTACCAGCTGAGCTAAAGTGGCAATATGTAATTGGTGACCCCTACGGGAATCGAACCCATGTCTCCGCCGTGAAAGGGCGATGTCTTAACCGCTTGACCATGGGGCCACATATTTTTAGCTTAAAACTAAAAAAATGGTGAGCCATCGGGGAATCGAACCCCGGACAACTTGATTAAAAGTCAAGTGCTCTACCAACTGAGCTAATGACTCGTGTCATAAAGTTAAGCACATTTCTTATTGTACTACAAGATTTATAATTTGTCAACAACTTTTTTACGAAAAATACACAAACTGTTCAATTTTTTATGTTATCCTCAATTTATTGCTACATTTTATAATAAATAATGATGTTTATTCTTATTTGTTTAATGCTTCTACTACTTCTTCTACATCTATTCCATGTACAGCACATGCTTCTTCTAATGTTTCTGCTTGTGATGCTGGACAACCAACACAGTGCATTCCTACCTCTAAAAGAACATCAACCTTTTCTGGTGCATTTTCTATAATTTCTCCTATTTTTGTATCTTTATTAAATTTCATTTTAAACCTCTCCTTATTTATAATTTTTTATGCTTATACTTTTTATCAAAGAGTTTGCTTATTTCAATTGTTATATATTGTATTGTATATGCATAGTTTTAACACTTCTATAATATTTTATCACAAATTTTCAAAAAAGTATAGACAAATTTAAAATTTGGATGTATAATTCCAAATGTTGGAAGGTGGTGAAGGTATTTTTACACTATTAGATTTATTTTTTATTATTTTTTCTTTTAATCTTTTTCTCTGTTTTTATTTTTTATATAATTTTATTCAGGTTATATTTTTTCACAGTGTACAAGGTTCTAAGTTAAAATTAAAACTGAAAAAGGAGGTTTAACTACAATTATATTAATTCTATCAATATTAATTTTAGTGATATGGTCTTTTGTATTTATTCTATTTAAACCAATTTTACTATCAACTACATTGCATTATCACAGTCATTTCAAAATATTTAATTTTCTTATTGATAACCCATTTTTGTGGAATACTACTAAAATTGTTTTTGTTATATCATACATATTTTCATTGTTAATTTTATTAAATTTAATTTTTTCTCTTTTTCATAAAAAGAGCACATTCTATTGTAATAAAAATAAAGCCCCTGTTTTTGGATTATATGTAGGAAATAATCAAAATAATAATAAAGTTTACATTCCAGAGGCTGGGTTATATCAAAACATTTTAGTTACGGGTACAATAGGTTCAGGAAAGACATCATCTGCTTTATACCCATTTACAAAACAACTTATAAATTACAAATGTTATGATAGTTTATCAAAACTAAGTTTTTTAGTCCTCGATGTAAAAGGAAATTACTATTCTAAAGTGCTTGATTTTGCAAAAAGTTGTGGCAGACTTAATGATGTAATTGTTATTGAACTTAATGGTAAATACTCTTATAACCCACTTGATAAACCCTATTTAAAATCATCTGTGCTTGCTAATCGTTTAAAAGAAATTTTACTTTTGTTTTCTCCTAATAATTCAGAATCTTATTGGGTAGACAAGGCAGAACAAATTTTAGAGGCTTGTATAAATTTTTGTAGAATCTATAATGATGGATATGTTAGCTTTGATGAAATACACAATCTTGTCACTGATCTTAATTATTACAAAGAGAAAATTAACCAAGCTCGAATGACTTTTATTTCTGGCAAACTTTCTAAAGATGATATTTTTAATCTTTATAGTTCAATTTCTTTCTTAGAAAAGGATTACTTTTCTTTAGATACACGTACATTAAATATTCTTAAGTCTGAGATTACTAGAATTACAAATTGTTTTGTTTCTAGTTTAGATGTCAAAAATACTTTTTGTCCACATAAAAATCACAATAATTTTTTTGGATTTGATTCCGTTTTAAAAAAGGGTAAAATTGTAGTTTTAAATATGAATATTGCTGAATATAAAAATTTGTCTAAGATCATTGCTGCCTATTTAAAATTAGATTTTCAGACTGATATATTAAAGCAATTGTCCAATAATAAGACTATTGTTAGACCTTCAGTATTTATTTCTGATGAATATCAGGAATATGCTACAATTTCTGATGCTGCATTTTTCTCCCAAAGTAGAGAATCTAAATGCATCAATATTGTTGCTACTCAAAGTTATACATCATTACTTAATAGCTTAAATAATCAAAATGCTTCTAAGGTTATTATACAAAGTTTAGTTAATAAATTTTGGTTTAGAAGTGATGATATTTATACTATTGAAGATATACAGAAGCAAATTGGTAAAGAAGAAAAAGAGAAAATATCAAAGTCTTTTTCTGAAAACCCAAAGGAGAGTGTATATAATCCAATACTTAAAAATTTTGTTTCAGTTGGCTCTAATATTTCTGAAAGTGTTAATTCATATACTCAACTTGATTATTCCTATGATTATCAATTCTTTACCCAAGAACTTTCCACCTTCCAATGCTTGGCCTTTTTGTCTGATGGTAGCAAAATTGAGAAGCCACAAAAATTAAAAATGATACCATATTTTAAAAATTAAATTTTTAGGAGGTCATATTGAATTTTATAAAAAAACATTTTGATTTAAAGAAGAGTTTCTTTATTGCATTTATTATTTTGTTTACACTTGTTTTATTTTTATTGCAAGCAAATTATTCTTATGCTGCTACTCCCAAGATTGTTAATAAATTAAATAGTGCATTTGAAGATATTGAAAAATGGCTGTTAAAACTTTCTACTCCAGCAGCGGCTGTTGCGGTTGGAGTTGGCGTTTTCATGAAAAAATTTAGCTTTGGTGATGAAGAAAGAATTAGAGCTGCAAAAAAAGTTATTAAAGGGTCTTTATTCTCATATGGTTTTATTCTTGCCCTTGATTTAATTTTGCAAGCAATTAAATCTTTAATTTAATTTATAAATAGAGTTTTGGAGGTAGCTTTGGAACAATCAGAAATTGTTAATTTAATCATTGAGACTATTAATACTATTTTTAGTAATATTTTTTCTTCACTAGACAATAATCTCTATGCTAATTTAGATAATATAACTTTTATTGGACCTGATATAATTTCTAATTCTTTTTTTACCAAAATTTTAGGGGCTAATGGGAAAAATGGTTTAATTTATTTAACAGATGCCTTGCTTTTGGGAATTTCTATATTTTATTGTGTTAGATTATTTTATTCTAATTATATGGATGCTCATGTAGAAAGGCCATCTCAATTTCTTTTTAAGTTAGTTGTTTTTGCAGTTTTTATTAATTTTTCATATTTCCTTTGTGAACAAATCTTAAGTATTAATTATTTAATTTCTAGCTCTATACAAGAAATTGGCAAGTCTATTTGTGGTAGCAATATTTCTTTTGCCCAACTTATTTCTGGGTTAAATTCGAAAATATCATTTAATGATACTTCTCTCGATATATTTTCTATTGATGGGATAATAAAAAGTTTTATTAGTGTAGGTTTAGTTAATCTACTTTTTACATATTCACTCAGAAATATTTTAATTCAGATTTTTATTTTGCTCTCACCTTTCGCCATTTTAAGTTTAATTAATTCATCTACTTCCTGGATTTTTAAGTCATGGTCAAAATGTTTATTTTCTTTATTAATTTTACAAGATTTTATTCCTCTTATTATGATGATTATTTTTTCAATAAATAGCACTAATAAAATTTTATTAGTCGCTGGGATTTATTCTTTAATACATATTAATACTTATATAAGAGAAATGTTTGGTGGAATTAATGTAGAGTTTTCTGGAAGAATTGGTGGCTTAATTTCTTCTTTAAAAAAATAATTAAATTTAATATTTTAATTATTTTAAAATTATTAATAAATATAATGAAAGGTTTTTATTTTATGAAGTTTATTTTTCCAACCAATTATAATTTTAAAAATAAATTATTTGGAGTTATTGATTATCCTACTGCTTTATTTAATATTATTTATTTTTTTATTATTTTTGGAATATTTAATTTGTTTTTTAAAAATATTAATTTAAAAATAATTTTTATTATAATTTTTTATTTTCCTATTTTATTATTTAGTATTATTGGTTTTAATCATGAAAATATTTTATATTCAATTTTTTATATTTGCAAATTTATGCTCAAGCCAAAACTTTATTTATACAAATAAAACTAGATAAATTTGCTATGTACAAAAATATACAAAGTTATTGTAAAATATGTATAAAGATGATATAATTTGTTGAGTAATGGAGCAATAAAATTTTTCTATTGTACCTAAAAATGAGAAGGGAACAAAAATATGAAATTAGAGCAAAATGATATCTCCTTAATATTTTCTCAAACAAGTATTCCAGATGTATTCTTTACTGAACATTTATCTCAAGCTTCTGGTGACTTTGTAAAGGTTTATCTATATTTATTTTTCTTATCAAAGTATAACAAAGATGTGAAAATAAATGATTTATCTAAGAAACTAGAACTACCATTAAAGACTATTCAGGATGCAGTCAAGTACTGGGAAGACTCTGGTCTTTTAATTAGAAAAAATCAAGGATTTATAGTTGCTAATTTACAAGAAATTGAGCTTAACAAAGTATATAAACCAAAAATTACTATGGCTCCAGCTGATGTGAAGAAAGTGGCAGAAAATAAGTATCGTGCAAAAGCTATTGATACAATAAATAATGAATTTTTTCAAGGTGTTATGTCTCCATCATGGTATGGCGATATTGATTTATGGTTTAAGAAATATGGTTTTGATGAGGAAGTTATGATTGCTTTATTTAGATACTGCTTTAACAAATCTGCCCTACATAGGTCTTATATATCAACTGTAGCAGAGGCTTGGAATAAAAATAAAATTAAAACTTTTTCAGATTTAGATTCATATTATCAAAAAGAAGAAAAGGTTAAATCTGTAGCAAATAGCATCAAAAAGAAACTTAGACTATCTAGAAATTTATCAGTTTATGAGGAAGCTTACATAGAAAAATGGAACATTACTTATGAATATGGTATAGATATTATTGATATTGCTTTAAAAAAGACCACATCAAAGTATAATCCAAGTTTTGAGTATATTGATAAACTTTTATCTGACTGGTACGAAAGAGGGTTAAAAACGGCTGAACAAATTACTTCATATCTAACTGCTCAAAAAAATAAGCCTGTTCAACAACAAGCTACTAAATCATCTAAAAATATAAGTTACCCTCAAAGACAATATGATGATTTAAATAATTTTTATAGTAATATTTAAAAGTGAGGTGATTTTACTTGGATAACAGCAATTTAAAGTCTCTTCTTGCTCAGTATGATCAGAAGAGAAATTCTGCTATTGCTAAATCTAGAAATAAAAAATATGAAATATATTCGTCTTTTCCTGATTTAGAAAAGATTGATAATGATATAAATTCGTTATCTATACAGGCTATTAAAGCTGTACTTACAACTCGTGATAAATCTGTAGTTGATAATTTAAATAAAAAAATATCTACTTTAAAAAAAGAAAGAATTAATTTTTTAAAGGAAAATAATTTATCCGCTAAAGATTTTCAGCCTGTTTTTGAATGTAAAAAATGCAATGATACTGGATATATAAAGGCAAATGATGGCACAGTTCTATGTAACTGTATAAAGCAAAAACTATTTAATATTGAATACAATAATTCAAATATATATGACTTAGAACATCAAAATTTTAATAATTTTAAATTATCTTGCTACTCTGATGAAGTTAATTTTGAGAAATATGGTAAAAAAATATCACCACGAGACAATATAAATGGTATAAAAAATATTTGTTTAAATTTCATTGAAAACTTTGATGATCCAACGGAAAATAACTTGCTTTTCTGTGGTAATTCAGGATTAGGCAAGACCTTTTTATCTTCTTGTATTGCAAATGAAATAATAAAAAGAGGAAAAACTGTGCTTTATCAAACAGCTCCAGTAATGCTTGATAGTATTATTGATTATAAATTTGGAAAAACAACTAATAATATTATTAATTCAATAAATTCAGTAGATTTATTAATTATAGATGATCTTGGCAGTGAAGCTCCAAACAGTCTTAAGGTTACTGAATTGTTTAATATTATTAATAGTAGATTACTTAATCAAAACAATAAAATAACTAAAACAATTATTTCCACAAATCTTTCACTTCAAGATTTATATAATACATATGAAGAAAGAATTGTTTCTAGAATAATTGGCAATTATAGTGCATGTTATTTTTTTGGTGATGATATACGTATGAAGAAAAAAATTACTAAATAATAAAAATTTAAATAAAAAAATAGAACTTTAATTTTCGAGTTCTATTTTTATTTTTGCAAATTTTATATTATTTTTATGTTTTATTTGTATTTATTTTTATTATTTATACTTTTATTATTTATTATATTATTTTATTTATTATTTTATTTATTATTTTTATATTATTATTTATTTTACTATTTTTACTATTTATTTTTATATTTTATTTTTATTATTTATAAAAAATTTAATTAATTTTATATATTATGCTAATAATCGCTATTTTTACTTTATTCGTTTTTTAGTCGTTTTATTGTCTTTTAAGCAATTGTTGTGTCCTTTTTTGTATTTTTTGTAAATTTTTTCTTTTTGCCATAATAGTATTCAATAGATTGTGGTATCATTTATTCTTTCCTTTTCAACATTTTTTATACTTTTTTACTGTGTCGCCCTAAGGGATTTAGACTTTATATTTTTTTGATTTCTGACATTTCAATTTTGTCAAATTGATTGTATATGTTTTTTCGTTGTATTTTCTCATTTTACACATTTTATATTCTATTTAAAATGGTTGAAACTATTTTTCATTATTTTTATGAATTTTTTAATTTTTTATATTTAATTTTATTTTATTTTGTATTATTTTTCTATTTTTTGCTGCATTTTGGTAGTTGTAAAAAGACTTTTATTCGGTATATAAATTGTCTTAATGTCATTTTTTCCTCTTTTGTTTTTATATTTTGATTCTTTTTTGTAACTTATTCTAATTAATATTCAACTCGTGTTTTTTCTTATTTTCCTAGCATATTATGATAATTTAATCTTAATTATAGTCCATTTTATAGATAATTCTTTACTTTTTGTTTTATCATCTTTTTACGCACTATGTCTTTTTAACAAACATACTTTTTATATTTTCATGAATTATATATATTTTTTTATTATATATATTAAGTTTTATGTGTTTTTTATATAATTTTTTATTTAGTTTTTATCTAATCTGCTTTGCATTTTTTGTTGTTTTAGCTTTTATACTTATAAAATTCTAATATCTTAGCTTGAAAAATTACTTATTTTTTAGCAATATATTATTATATGCTTGCTTTTATTATTTATTGTATTCCCTAGGCTTTTTTCATAATTTGTTCAATATTTTTATAGAAAACATAGTATTTTAATCGATGTATATATGATAACTCTACTTTTTATTGTTTTGTCATATAGCCAATTTGAATTTATTGTCTATTTTTTATCACTTTTATAAAATTTTTGTATTTTCTATTTTTTATATTTTTATTAAATTTTATTAATATTTTTATAATTTTATTAATATTTTTATAAATTTTAACTTAATTAATTATTTTTTATACTTTTTGTATATTATTTTATTAATTTTTATTTATTTAATATTTCTTATTTTTATATTTTAATTTATTTATTATTTAAATATTTTTTATTTATTTTAATTTTTTATTAATTTATTTAATATAAAAATAAAAACCCTTATATTTTTATAATTTTTGGGTTTTTATTTTTAATTTATAATAATTACTTTATTAATTATTCATTATTATCATTTTTTTCTGTTTTAGATATTTCTTCTGATAACTTTGATTCTTCACTAAAATCTTCTTCAGATTCATCTGGAACCTTTTCAATGCTTACAACTTTTCCTCCATCACTTGTTCTCATAAGAGTTACTCCTTGTGTATTTCTTCCAAGTACACTAATTTCTTTGGCTTTTATTCTTATTACAGTTCCTGTATCTGTAATCATAAGTATGTCTTCATCTTCTCCTGTAATTCTTATTCCAACAATATCACCTGTTTTTGGTGTAACTTTATATGTTATCACACCTTTTCCACCTCTTGTTTGAACTCTGTATTCATCAAGCTCTGTTCTTTTTCCAAAGCCATTTTCGGTGATTGCAAGTAATGTTCCTTTAACATCTTTATTTATTGGCTCCATTCCTATAACAATGTCATCTTTATCAAGCCTAATTCCAAGAACACCTTGTCCCCCTCTTCCTATAGGACGTACATCACTTTCGCTAAATGTAATGCATATTCCCTTGTGTGTTACTATTACGACATTATTATTTCCATCTGTTAATCTAACATCAATTAATTCATCATCTTCTTTTAAATTTATTGAAATTAGACCTGTTTTTCTTCCTGTATCATATTCTTTTAATGGTGTTTTCTTAATTATTCCATTTTTAGTTGCCATTAACAAATATTGATCTTCTGTAAATTCCTTTATTGGAATAACTGCTGTAATTTTTTCTCCACCATCTAATGATAATAGATTTACAATTGCAGTTCCTTTTGCAGTTCTTCCCGCTTCTGGTACTTCAAAACCTCTTAGCTTATATAATTTTCCTTTATTACTAAAGAATAAAATTATATCGTGAGTAGATGCTGTAAATATTTGTTTTACAAAATCCTCTTCTCTTGTTGTTATTCCTGTAATTCCCTTTCCGCCTCTTCTTTGGCTCTTATATGTATCTAATGGCATTCTTTTTATATAACCAAAGTGCGTTAAAGCAATTATTGTTTGTTCTTCTGCAATTAAATCTTCTTCTACAAATTCTCCTTCAGCTGCAACTATCTTAGTTTTTCTTTCATCTCCGTATTTTTCTTTCATTGCTAAAGATTCTTCTTTGATGATTTCATCTACTAATTTATCATTTTCAAGTATTTCTCTTAAGTGTGCAATTAGCTTCATTAATTCATTATATTCTTCATCAATTTTTTCTCTTTGCAATCCTGATAATGTCTTTAATCTCATGTCTAAGATAGCTTGTGCTTGTATATCATCTAATCCAAATCTTTGCATTAATTGTTCTTTTGGATCATCATAAGAATTTCTAATTATTTTAATTACTTCGTCAATATTGTCAATAGCTATTTTTAAGCCCTCTAGTATATGTGCTCTAGCTAATGCTTTATCTAAATCAAACTTAGTTCTACGAATAATTACACTCTTTCTATGATCTATATAATAATCTAGACATTGTTTTAATGTTAATATTTTTGGTACATTGTCAACTAATGCTAGCATAATAATTCCAAAAGAGTCTTGCATTTGTGTGTATTTGTATAATTGATTTAATATAACTTTAGCATTTACATCTCTCTTAAGTTCTATTACTACTCTAACTTTTTCTTCTCTATCTGATTCATCTCTAACTTCTGAGATTCCTTCTATTCTCTTGTCTCTTACTAATTGGTTTATATCAACTATTAGCTTTGCTTTATTTACTTGATATGGAAGTGATGATACAACTATTTTTTGTCTATTTCCAGACATTTCTTCTATTTCTGCTTCTGCTCTTAAAGATATTTTTCCTCTACCTGTAAGATAAGCTTGCTTTATACCTTCTTTTCCTAAAATTGTCGCTCCTGTTGGGAAATCTGGACCTTTTACTATTTGAAGAAGCTCTTCATCTGATATTTCTTCTCCTTTTTCTTTATATTCAACCATTCTGATTACTGCATTTAATATTTCAGTTAAATTATGTGGTGGAATATTAGTTGCCATACCTACAGCTATTCCTGATGAACCATTAACTAAAAGCGCTGGTAATTTTGCTGGTAATACTGTTGGCTCTTGTCTTATGCCATCAAAGTTTGGCATGAAGTCTACTGTATTTTTTTCTATATCAGTAAGCATCGTTTCTGCTATTTTAGACATTCTTGCTTCTGTATAACGGTAAGCAGCTGCTCCGTCTCCATCAATAGATCCAAAGTTTCCATGTCCATCAATTAATGGATATCTAAGTGAGAAATCTTGTGCTAGTCTAACCATAGCATCATAAACAGATGAGTCTCCATGTGGATGATATCTACCTAAAACATCTCCAACTGTTGTAGCAGACTTTCTGTATGGTTTTTCTGTAGTTAAACCATCTTCATACATTGTATATAAAATTCTTCTATGAACTGGCTTAAGTCCATCTCTAACATCTGGAAGAGCTCTTTGTACAATAACACTCATTGCGTAGTCAATATACGCTGTCTTCATTTCTTCTTCGATGTCTCTATTAATAATCTTTCCTTCTTTGAATTCTGGTTCTTCTATCTTGTCCATTTGTCTACCTCTTTCTTAAGCTTTATTTATGTTCTTATTATACTAAAGTCCCCTAGAAAAAGCAAGGAAATTTTACGATTTTTTTACTTATTTTTTAGTATTTTTAAGCATTTTGTACTATATTTTATATATCTAATTTTATAATTTTTAAAGGAATAATTTATTGGACCGCTTTGTAAAGCTCATCTATGCAATAAGTTTGTTAGCAAGCTCTATTTCTTCTTTACTTAAATCAAAATTATGTCCATTATTTTTTATGAGAGTATGTAAATTTTCTAATTTCTTTGCATTTATAATTGTATTTTCTATTGGCATTATATCTTTTAATTTTTCTTTTATTTTTTTATATTCTTTTTCCATTCCATCAAAGTCTCTTTTTTTGTAATATTGATTCCAGTTATTTGTGTATTTGTTTATTTTTTCTATTGAATTTATTTGATTATCAAAGTTATTTTGTATATTATTTTCAATATTTCTCATTATTACATTTTTGCCACTTTTTATTGTATTTCCTATTTGTTTACTTATTTTTCCTGATTTCGTAATAGCGTTTATTCCTTTATCGACTAAGTTTGATAATGTATCAATTAATCCTCCTGCTTTAATAACTGTTCTTGCCTGATTTATATTTTCAAAATTTCCAGTTATCATCCCTGTCGCACTCTTTCCCAAGTCTATTGCTGATGAAACAGTTTGTTTTAGTCCTGCTTTAAATCCATTTTTTATTATTGCATCTTTTATATTAATTACCTGGTCTTCAACTAAATCTGGCAGAATTGCCCTGATTCCCATGTTTAACCCTGTGTTGATTACCTTTCCAATTGTAGATTCTAAAAATTTATTTTGTTTTTCATTATTTACTAATGAATTTGATATATTATTTTCTAAGCTATTAACTAACTCCATATTTCCTCCTTGGCAACTTTATTTTTGTAATTCTTTTCTTTATTTCTTCAATATCTTTTGTAATTTGTTTTTCTTTAATATTATTTTTATTTATTGCCAAATCATAATAATCATTTAATTTTATTTTTCCGAGTATTTGATATTTTCTAAATAATTCTTTTAGTACGTCATCATCTATTGATTTGCTTGTACATTTATTAAAAATAATATTTATTTTTTCTTTTGGGATATTCCACTCTTTGTTGTATATTTCTAATAATTTTTGAGACTTCCTTACTTCTAATGTGTTTGCTCCAGAAATAAATATTGAATTATCTGATATTTTTATTAGCTCTTTAGTGTATTCTAGTAAACATTCAGATGAAGTATCAATTATAATTAAATCATAATTGCTTTTTACATTTTTTATTATTTTCTTTATTCTATTTACATTTGATTGTTTGGAAGAGTTAAATATTAAATTAATTCCAGAAATTAAATCAACATTAAATTTTGTTTTTATGATAAAATTAGATATATCTATTTGATCAAAATTATTTTCATTTATTTTTTTATTTTTTATTTTATTAAATACTTTATTTGAATATTCTTTTACTCCTAATAAATTGTGGAGACTATTGTTTATAATGTCAAAATCTATAATTAATATATTTTTGTCTTTTAAATTACTTGCATATGTAATTGAAAAAATACTTTTTCCTATTCCATTTGGTCCTAATATAGTTATTATTTCACCTTCTTTTGTATTAGACTTAAAAAAATTATTTACAGGAATACTTTTTTTATTAAATATTTTTTCTCCATTACACATCGTATACATTATCTGGTCTAATTTAAATTCAGTAAATAATCTATATATTTTTTTATATTCTTTATTTTTGGATATTAAAATAATTTTTATTGAATTATTTATTTCTTTTATTTTATTTATTAATGCTTGTGTATCAATAATTCCAACAATTGCATCATTTATTAAAATATAATCTATTTTTTTATCCTTTTCTAAATATTCTATGATTCCTTCTCTATATTGTATATCTTGACAGACTGTTTCTATTTTATCTTTATAATTATTAAAATTTATATTTGGATTACCTAATGCTGTAATTATTCTTTTAATTTTCAACACCTCCTATTATATGTTTTTCAAAGTCAGCAGATTCTATTTTCACTAATATATGTTCTTTTCCTACCAGCATTAAACATTCCCCTTTTTTTAGTGAACTAATTTCAATTTTTTCTCTTTCTGAAATATTTGAATATTTTTCTAATATTTTAATATTTTCTTCTTCTAAATTAAAGAATGCTTTTATTTCTGAATTATTTAGTATACTTCTCCCATATGTTCCTTCATCTAAACTAAATAAGTCTGATATATCTTGAGTTATAGCTACTGCACTTCCTCCATATTTTCTAATTGTTTTAAATATTTTATATATAAAGCTTGCTACTTCTTTATTCGATGTAACACCTATTAGCTTCCATATTTCATCTAAATAGATAGATTTTTTTACATTACGGTTTTTCTTAATTTTATCAAAAAATAATTCAATAAATATGTACATCCCTAACCTTATATTTTCTTCTCCTAGTTCATATATATCTGCTATTATTAGTTTATTACTTAAGTTAACATTTGTTTTTTTATTAAAAAATGATAACGAACCATCTATAAAAGGCTTTAATTTTATCTTCATCTTTTTATCTAATTCTTCATATAAATCAGATAATATTGGCATATCATCACTTGTTTTAAATTTGTTATTTTTTAATAATGATTTGTCATCAAATGTAATTCCTTTTTTCTTATATATATTTATTATTTTTTCTTCTAGTTCTGCTTTTTCATCTTCTGATAAATCTCCAAAAATTAAATTAAAAAATCCAATTATTTTATTTATTTTTGTGGATAAATATCCCTTTTGTTCATCTTCTAAACTTTCTTCTCTTATATCAAAAATATTTATATAAGTTTCAGAGCTTGGTCCAATCTTTATTATTGAGCCTTCTAATTCTTTAGCAATATTTTCGTATTCTCTATCTGGGTCTATAATGTATTGCTCTAATCCAAATAAACAATTTCTTAAAATCATTAGCTTTGTAAAATAAGACTTACCAGAACCGCTTGTTCCAAAAATACACATATTTGAATTTTTGTATTTATTTCTGTCATATTTATCTATAAAAATAAGTGATTTATTATATATATTTGTTCCAATAAATATTCCATTTTCATCAAAAATGGATGAAGATAATAATGGATAAGTTGCAGGAATTGAGTTTGTTAGTATATTTCTTTTTGTAACTTCTTTAACATCTGTATTATTGTCCATTAATGGAAGACATGCCTTAAATGCTTGTTCTTGCCTAAAATATGCTTTTTTTGATTGCATGCCTTTACTTCTAAGCAATCCTTCTATTTTATTTAATTTATTTTCTAAGTCTTTTTTATCTTTTGAAAATGTTGTTATGTATGTATAAATATAATATAGCTCTTCATTATTTATTTGCATCTCTTTTCTTATATATTTGGCGTCGTTATAGCTAAACGCTGCTATTTCATAATCTTGTCTTGCATTTCCTATTTTCTCTAAGTCTACACCAACATTTCCTATATTATAGGTTAAATCTTTGATAACTTTATATGTGTCTTGTTTTTCGTAATATATAGATATATATATGTTTTCATCTGTGTCAATTATATTTTGAAATATTAGATCATCTTGTTCCCTAATATAATTTACTATTAACAAACTTGAATAATACGTTCCATCTATTTCAATATATTTAGGATTATTTAAGTTTATATATGATGGACTTAAATAATCCTTCTTATTAAACATTCCTCCTATATAACTTTCCTCTATTTTTATCACCTCTTTGGTTTTTCTTTGAATTATTTTGAATTAATGAAAGAGAATAAAATCTCTACAATTTGTTCTTCTTCTGTATAAGTGGATACAAAATTTCCGCACCTTAAAAATAAATCTTTTATTTTCATATATTTGTCTTCAAGATTTGTTATTATTAATTCTTCGTTTTCTTCTGATGGGGAATTTTTTAAGATTAAATAAAATTTTTTATTAGATGTTTTTCTATTTTTTATAAAATTATTTAAATATTCAATATATTCTTTTTTTATTTTTGGATAATAGTTATTTTTTCTTAAATTTTTTATATGAGTATTTAAATCTTCTTTTTGGCTCTGAATTAAAATTTGTAAATTGAAATCACAACTCTTAAATATATTTTTATAAGAGTCTAATATTGCCTCTTTTTCAATATCAGATTTTAGAACATAGTTTATTGGACTAATATTTAATATTTTTATATAGGAGGAATCTCTTAATTTAATAATTCCATTTTCTAAAATCTTATCAAAAGGCAACCAATTTTGAACAGAATGTATTTGTTCAATTTTCATTTTTCTCCTTTCTTATTTTCCATATTACACCATTTGTCATTATTTGTCAATATTTTTTATTATTTTCTCATCGACAACATTCGACAAAAAGACCGCAGCACATTGCTATACTGCGGTTTTATGATTCTAAAAGTATCCTTCATTATGTAATTTCTAAATAATTTTTATTATTTACACATCAAGATTTTTGACAAATTTAGCATTATTTTCAATAAACTCTCTTCTTGGTTCTATTTCATCTCCCATTAATATTGTAAATATTTCGTCTGCTTTCATTGCATCCTCCATTGTAACCTTTACAAATATTCTGTTTTCTGGATCCATTGTTGTTTCCCATAATTGTTCAGGATTCATTTCTCCTAGACCTTTGTATCTTTGAATGCTTACTTGATCTCTTGCAACACCTCTTTCGTCTAATATCTTATATGCTCCTGACATATCTTCTTCATACCAATATATATCTTCCATACCTTTTTTAGATATTTTAAATAGTGGTGGTTGTGCTAAAAATACATGCCCTTGTTCAATTAAAGGTCTCATATATCTAAAGAAAAATGTTAATAACAATGTTCTTATATGTGCTCCATCAACATCGGCATCAGCCATAATTACTACTTTTCCATATCTTATTTTTGTTATGTCGAAGTCTGCTCCTATTCCTGCTCCTATTGCTTGGATTACTGGTTTTAATTTCTCATTATTATATATTTTATCTGCTCTTGATTTTTCAACATTAAGCATTTTTCCCCATAGTGGTAAAATTGCTTGATATTTTCTGTTTCTTCCTTGTTTTGCGCTTCCTCCTGCAGAGTCTCCCTCTACTATATATACTTCACATTCATCTGCATTTTTACTACTACAATCAGCTAGTTTTCCAGGTAATGTTGTTACTTCTAGCGAATTCTTCTTTCTAACTAATTCTCTTGCTTTTCTTGCTGCTTCACGAGCACGTGATGCACTTATACATTTTTCTAGTATTGCTTTTGACACAGATGGATTTTCCTCTAAATATGCACTTAATGTATCTACTACTGCTGATTGTACTACTCCTGTAACATTACTATTTCCTAACTTTGTCTTAGTTTGTCCTTCGAATTGTGGCTCTTTGACTTTTACGGATATAACAGCTGTTAGTCCTTCTCTAATATCTTCCCCTTGCAGATTTGCATCTTTTTCTTTTAATATTCCATGTGATCTTGCATAATCATTAAATACCTTTGTTAATGCTCTTTTAAATCCTTCTAAGTGAGTTCCACCTTCTATTGTATTAATGTTATTTACAAATGAATATATATTTTCACTATATGCAGTTGTATATTGAAGTGCGACTTCTACTGGAACTTCTGCATTTACCTTTTCAATATATATTGGATCTGGATTTATTTTTTCTTTATTTTTATTTAAGAATTCTACAAAAGAACGAAGACCTCCTTCATAACAAAAATCACCTTTTTTTGGATTTTCTTCTCTTAAATCTTCAATAGTAATTCTTAGTCCCTTTGTTAAAAATGCCATTTCTCTAAATCTGTCTTCTAATGTATTATAATCATATTCTAATGTTTCAAAAATTGTATCATCGGCTAAAAATCTAACCTTTGTACCTGTTTTATCAGAGTCACCTATTCTTGTTAATTTTTCTACGGTCTTTCCTCTCTCAAATTTCATTTGATAGATTCCACCATCTCTTTGTATTGTAACTTCAGTCCAGGTTGCTAAAGCATTTACAACTGACGCACCAACTCCATGAAGTCCTCCTGAAACCTTATATCCACTATCTCCACCAAATTTTCCACCTGCATGAAGTACTGTATATACTGTCTCTGCTGCAGAAATATGAGTTTTTGGATGTTCATCAATAGGAATTCCTCTTCCATTATCTTCAACATAAATTATATTTCCTGGTTCTATTTTAATATCTATATTAGTACAATATCCAGCTAATGCTTCATCAACACAGTTGTCAACAATTTCATATACTAAATGATGTAGACCTCTGATAGACACACTTCCAATATACATACCTGGTCTCTTTCTAACAGCTTCTAGTCCTTCAAGTACTTGAATTTGATTAGCTCCATATTCGTGATTATATTTTTCCATGTTTATAAATTATTCCTTTCTTTTATGGCTCTAAATTATCTACTAACTTATAGTTTATTTTTAATTTTTAATTTTGTCAAGTTTCTACTTTTATATTTTACTAATTTTCTATTTGACCATTTATTACTTTATAAGAATTACTGTTATTTATATTAATATTTTTAGTACATGTTATTACAACTTGAATATTTTCTATATTAGTTAAAAATTTAGAAATTCTTTTTTCATCTAATTCTGACATAAAATCATCTAGCAATAATATTGGATATTCTCCAATTTCATCATATATCACTTGTAATTCTGATAATTTTAGCGATAATATTGCAGTTCTATTTTGTCCTTGTGAACCATAAATGTTTACTTCTTCACCATTAATAAATACCTTAAAATCATCTCTATGAATTCCTGATGATGTATAACCTTTTATACTATCTATTTTTCTATTGTTTTTTAGTTTTTTTAAATATTCCTCCCTATTTCGGCAATCAGAAATATATTTAATATTAATTTCCTCTTTTGTTATTTCTGAATGAATATTTTTTATTTTCTCTTTTATTTTTTCTATATATTCATTTCTATAATTATATATTTTTTCTCCATATTCAGCTAACTTCTCATCCCAAATATCAAGCATATCCGAATTAATATCCTGACCTTTTAAATAATTATTTCTTTGTTCTAATGTATTTTTATAATCATTTAATATATGTATATAATTTATCCTAAGTTGTCCAATCATCATATTTAAAAATTTTCGTCTTGATTCTGGACCTTCTTTTAATATTCCAATATCATCTGGAGTAAAAATTACTAAATTAATATTCCCTAATAATTCACTTAATTTTTTTATTTTTATATTATTTACATATACTTCTTTTTTATCATCAATATTTATTTTTATTTTTCCATCTCTATCTTTTTTTTGATATTCTATTTCTATAGTTGCAAATTCTTCTTTCCTTTTTATCATCTCTTTTTCTTTATTCGTTCGAAATGATTTTCCAAATGCAGATACAAAAATTGCTTCTAGTATATTTGTTTTTCCCTGCGCATTATCTCCATAAAAAATATTAATATTTTTTTCTAATTCAATTTCTTGATTTTCATAATTTCTAAAATTCTGAATTTTTATCTTTTTTATGTACATGTTATCTCCAATTATATCCACATTCTGTTTGCAAAATGTGGATAATTATTTCTTTAACCATTTAATCTAATTGGAAGAATCATATATTTGTAATCACCCTCTTCTTCTACGCTTCTAACAATACATGGTGATATACTACTTCCAAAGTCAATAAAGACTTCTTCATCATCAATATTTCTAAATACATCTAGGAAATATTTTGGATTAAATCCTGCCTCTAATGGTTTTCCCTCAGTATTAACAAATAATTCTTCTTTTGCGTCACCAGTTTGATTTGTACATGAAATTGTTATTTTTCCAACATCAACTTCAACTTTTACTGGATATTTCTTTTCTTTTTCTATACTTGATGATGATATTAAGCTTATTCTCTCAAAACAATTTGATATTAGACTTCTATTAACTCTTACTCTTGTCTCCCATTTATCAGGTATTACACTTGAATAGTTTAAAAATTCTCCATCCAACAATCTAGTTACTATCTTACAGTTTTCTATTTCAAAAAGAGCTTGATTCTTTGCTATTCCAATTTTAACAGTTCCAAAAGTATCTAATAATATTTTATTTATTTCTGTTAATGTTCTTCCTGGTATTACTGCTGTAAAGTCATTTGTTTTTTCTTGTAAAAATTTATTTTTCCATGCTAATCTAAATCCATCAACAGCAACAACATTTAATTTATTGTTTTTTACTTCAAATAAACTTCCTGTAAATATTGGTCTATTTTCTTCTGTACTTATTGCAAATATTGTTTTTCTAATCATTTCTTTTAATGTATTTTGTTCAATTTCTATTGAATTTTCAACATTTATTTCTGGTAATTCAGGAAAGTCTTCTGGATTCATTGTTGCTAATTTATATAGAGATCCTTCACATTCGATTACTAATAAATTATTTTCATTTACTTCTATTTTTATCTCTGTATCAGGTAATCTTCTAATTATCTCACTAAACATAGTTGCATTTACTATGCTTGCTCCATGTTCTATTATTTCGCAATCATTTATTATGTATTCTATTCCTAATTCTAAGTCATAACATGTTAATTTAATATCATTATCATTAGTTTGAATAAGTATCCCCTCTAATATTGGCATTGTTGTTCTAACAGCAACAGCTTTTGTTACGGAATTAATAGCTTTAAGCATTTTTTCTTTATTACAAATGAATTTCATGATTTTTTTCCTTTCTTTTTTAATAATAATATAAATATATATAGTAGTAGTAATAGTAGTACATGTGAATTATGTGGAAAACTTACCTACATCTAAATATGCGTATATTCACATATGTTGATAATTATGTGGAAAACTTTTTATCTTATTCACACAATTATTTTAATTATACACATTTTTTATTTTCCACAGGTTATCTACACCTTTTCAACATGTAGTATGTGGATAACCAATATCACTCTTCCGTAGGAAGAATTTGACCTTTTATTTATCAAACAAAATTTTTACAAACATAAATTTTATTAATATTTAATTTTTGTTTATTTTTTTATTAATTTTCAGAAAGAAGTATTCTTTTCACACTTTCCACAATTAATTTTGTGTTGGAATTTGATTTAATTTCTTTTTCTATTTTATTACATGCATGCATTACTGTAGTATGATCTCTTTTTCCAAAATCATTTCCTATCTGAGGAAGAGACATCTGTGCAACATTTCTACATAAATACATAGCAATTTGTCTAGGAAATGTTACATCAGCAGATCTTTTTGCACCTTTTAAATCTTGTGATGGAACACTAAAGTACTTCCCTACAACTTCTTGTATATATTCGGATGAAATAACTTTATCTTGTTGAGATACAATGTCGTTTATAGCTTTTTCTGTCATTTCCATTGTTATAGGACTATTAGTTAAAGATGCTTTTGCAATCAATTTATTTAAGGTTCCTTCTAATTCACGAATATTTGAATCTACCTTTGTTGCTATAGTCGAAAGTATTTCATCATCAATAATTATATTATCTAATTGAGTTTTCTTTCTTAATATTGCTAAACGGGTTTCATAATCAGGGTTTGATATATCTGCAATAAGTCCCCATTCAAATCTAGATTTTAAACGTTCTTCTAATAATTCAATATCTTTTGGTGGTTTATCACTAGAAAGGACAATCTGCTTTCCTGATTCATATAATGTATTAAACGTATGGAAAAATTCTTCTTGTGTACTCTTTTTATTAGCTATAAACTGAATGTCATCAATTAATAAAATATCAATATTTCTATATTTTTCTCTAAATTTTTCTGTTGCTTGGTCTTTTAATGCATTAATTAATTGATTAGTAAAATTTTCTGATGTTACATATAATACTTTTGCATTTTGATTTTTACTTAGTACCTGATTTCCGAATAGCTTGCATAAGGTGAGTTTTGCCAAGTCCTACACCCCCATATATAAAAAATGGATTGTATTTTGAACCTGGTGTTTCTGCGACTCCCATTGCTGCTGCTTGTGCAAATTTATTATTATTTCCTACAACAAAACTATTGAAAGTATACTTTGGATTTAACCCCGAATTAATAAGTAATTTGTTATTTCCTACAGACTGATTAGGTGCTATAATTTCAGTTTCGTCGCTATCTAACTTAATTGTAACTTTACATTTTTTATTTGTTAAAAAATTAAATGTATTAGTTAATAAATCTAGGTATCTAGATTCTACTGTATCTCTTTGAAAAGAGTTTGAAGCAATTAAAACTATACTATTTTCATTTATACTTTTTAATTCTAATGGCTGAATCCATGTTTCATAAGTGATAACAGTAGTTTCTTCTCTTAATAATTCTTTTGCTCTAATCCATAGTTCTTTTAGCATTTCCGACTGCATTATCTTTCGCCCCTTTTATAATAAAATAAAAAAAGTTATTTAATATCCACAGGTAAAAAAGTAAGCTGTGGAAATCTATTTAAATAACATTTTCTTTTGTATCTCATAATTTTTATATATAATATCAAAAGAGATGCCAAATAGTCAAGAAAAAAAACAATATTTTTAGAAAAAATTTAGGAAAAATCTCTTGACATAATTAACATAACGGGTATATAATATTGAATGCACGACAAATCTTTATATAAACTGAAGATTTGTATATAGAAAGAGAGTGGAGGAGCAAATCAATGAAAAGAACATTTCAACCAAAAAAGAGACAAGAACAAAAAGAACATGGTTTTATGAAAAGAATGTCAACAAGACAAGGTAGAAATATTATAAAAGCAAGACGCGCTAAAGGAAGAAAAAAGCTTAGTGCGTAAAATATGGTCACGAGATAATCTGTGACCTTTTTATGGTCTTATGGCTTAGTACTAAAGGAAAGATATATCTATGAAGAAAATAAAAACATTAAAAATGAATTATGAATTTAAAAACGTTTTTAATAGGGGAAAGTATTACATAGGAAAGCAAATTATTTTATATGTTTTAAAAAACAAAAAAGAATATAATAGATTAGGAATAGCAATTAGTACTAAACTATGCAATGCTGTAAAAAGAAATGAAATAAAGAGAAAAATAAGAGCTGCATATCAACAAATAGAAAAAGATTCCGAAAAAGGATATGATTTAGTTTTTATTTGGAATAAAAAAGAAAATATTCAAGATCTTTCTTATCAAGTTATTTACAATGACACTAAAAAAATATTTGTAAAATTAGGAATATTAAAAATAAAATGAAAAAATTTTTAATTTGTATTTTAAATTATTACCAAAAAAATATTTCACCTTTTTTTAGAAATAGGGGAATAAATTGCAAATATTATCCCACTTGCTCTGAATATATGAAACAAGCAATTGAGAAGTATGGATGTATTAAGGGAATTTTTTTAGGTGTAATTAGAATATTAAAGTGCAATCCTTTTTCTAAGGGAGGATATGACCCATTAAAATGAGAGGAGAATACCTATGGCAGCTGTAGCTAATTTATTTGGTTATGTATTGAACTTTTTATATAATGCAATACAAAACTATGGACTAGCAATTATTTTATTTTCAGTTTTATTAAAAATAGTTTTATTACCATTTACGATTAAACAACAAAAATCTATGAAAAAATCTGCAAAAGTTCAAGAAGAAATGAAAAAATTGCAATTAAAATATAAAAATGATCCTGAAAAATTAAATAGGGAAGTAATGGCTCTTTACAAAAGAGAGAAAATGAATCCATTATCAGGATGCTTAAGTTCAATAATACAATTATTTATTATTGTTTCTGTATTTTATCTAGTAAGTAGGCCATTAACATTTATGAAGAAAATTGACACAAATATAATTAATGATTATAAAAATGAGATGACTGAAAAGGGTGAAACATCTTCATATCCTGAAATTAAAATAATTGAAACAAAATCAGGAGAAGATGAAAATGTATATATAAATATGGATTTCTTAGGCTTAAACTTGAGTAAAGTTCCAATGCAAAATTTAAATGATTTTAGAGTTTATATTATTCCATTATTATATATAATTACAAGTATTGTTAATATCAAACTTTCTACTGCGATGACAAAAAAGAAGAAAGATGAAAAGGCAAAAGTAGTCCAAAAAGAGAAGGATAAAGAAGAACTAGAAATAGTAGATAAAAAAGAAAAGAAAGATGAAGAAACTCCAGAAGAACAACTAGAAAGTATGCAACAAATGACTAATAGTATGAATTATATGATGCCTATAATGTCAATTGCAATTGCAGTAATTGCACCATTGGGGTTATCACTATATTGGTTTGTAAGCAATGTATTACAATTAATAGAAAGAGTTGCAATAGATGCGTATGCAAAGAAAAAAGAAAATGCTTAAATGGAGGTAATTTAGTATGAAATCTGTAATATCAGAAGGTAAAACTTCAAACGAAGCAATAGAAAAAGGTTTAAAGGAATTAGGTTGCACAAAAAATGATGTTATTATAAAAGTTATAGAAAATGAAGAGAAAAGAAGTTTTTATAGCATACTTGATCCTAGAACTGTAAAGGTAGAATTAACAATAAAAGAAAATGCACATATTCATGAAAAACATATTAATGCAGAAGTTAGAATATTAAGCGAAGAAGATTTTAATAGTGCAAAAGCAGACTTAGAAATATTCTTAAATGATTTTATATCTAAATTTGAAGAATTAAATTATTCTATTGAAAAAAATGATAATATGATAGAAATTAAATTGGATGGAGCTAGCTCTGGTAAACTAATAGGATATAGAGGAGATATTATAAATGCAATGCAGGTTATATTATCTGCAATAGGAAATAAAAATACTAAAGAAAGAGTTAAATTAACATTAGATATATGTAATTATAAAGAAAAAAGAGAAGCTACACTTAAAGAGCTTGCTAAGAAATTAGAAAGAACAGTATGTAGGACAGGTAAAAAGGTAGTATTAGAGCCTATGTCAGCATATGAAAGAAAAATATTACATACTGAATTACAAAATAGTAAAAGCGTTACTACATATAGTATAGGAGAAGAGCCTCACAGAAAATTAGTAGTAGATAAAAAATAATTAAATAATAAATCGAAGTCAAAGTTCGGATTTAGTTTTTTAAAACAATCTAACTTTGACTTTTTATATTATATTTAAATCAAAAATAAAAAATGTCTAAAATTACCATAAATGCTTTTAGATAAAAAATAAATAAAAAAATTAAAATAAATAAAATTTAATTAAAATAATTAAAATTAATTTATAAATAAATAAAAAAATAGTTATTTTAATAAAAAATAATTAAAATTAAATAAATTTTAAAATGCCGAAAAATTAAAATGTAGAAATAATAAAATTTGGAAAATAATTAATTAAATAAAAATAAATAATTAAATAAGAAGGAGAAAATAAATGGAAAATACAATTGTTGCAATTTCAACTGCAGCAGGAAATGGGGGAATAGGAATAATAAGACTTTCTGGACCAAAATCATTTGAAATAATAGATAAAATTTTTATTCCAAAAAATAAAAGTAAAAAAATAAAAGGATATACATTAAAATATGGAAATATTATAAATCCAGAAAATAATGAAATTATTGATGAAGTATTAGTATCTTATTTTATTAATCCACAAAGTTATACAAAAGAGGATATGTGTGAAATAAACACACATGGCGGAATGGTAATAGAAAGAAAAATATTAAATATTTGTTTAAAAAATGGGGCAGAGATTGCTGAGCCTGGTGAATTTACTAAGAGGGCTTTTGTAAATGGAAGAATAGATTTATCACAAGCAGAAGCAATTATTGATTTAATAAATTCAAAATCAGATAAAGAAGCAAAAGAATCGATAAATCAGTTGCAAGGAAATTTATCTAATAAAATTAATGAAATTGAAGAAATGTTAATGCAAATAATGATTAACATTGAAGTAATAGTAGATTATCCTGAATATGATATAGATGAAATTACAAACGATGAAGCCTTAGAAGGACTAAGCAAAATTAGTAATATGTTAAATAATTTAGAAAAAAGTTTTGAAAGAGGCAAGCTAATAAAAGATGGCGTGAAAACTGTCATATTTGGAAAACCGAATGCAGGTAAATCATCCTTATTGAATAAGATATTAAATGAAGATAGAGCAATTGTGAGCAATATAGAGGGTACTACTCGTGATTCTATAGAAGAATACATTAACTTAGAGGGAATTAGTTTAAAATTGATTGATACTGCAGGAATAAGAAATACAGATAATGAAATTGAAAAAATTGGAGTGGAGAAGAGTAGAAAACTAGCTAACGAAGCAAATTTAATTATTGCCATATTTGATGGTTCAAAAAAATTAGATGAAGATGATTATGAAATTATAGACATAATTAAAGATAAGACAGCAATAATAGTACTTAATAAGATTGATATAACTACAAATGTAAATACTAAAGATACCTTAACAAAATTATGTAAACCAACAGTGGAAATTTCAGCTTTAAATGGTATAGGTATTGATAATCTGTATGATGAAATAATCAAAATATTTAGTTTAGAGAACATTACAAATGATAATGAAGTTATTATAACAAATGAAAGGCATAAGTCACAGATTAGGAAAGCAAATCAAAGTATAGAAAATGCAATAAATTCAATTAGAAATAATATGCCAATAGATATTTCTTCTATATATATTAAACAAGCTATGGAAGATTTAGGAGAGATAACTGGGAAAAATGTTTCAGATGATATAATAAATGAAATATTTAAGAATTTTTGCTTAGGAAAATAAGGAAAGCGTTGAAACGTAAAGGAAAAATAATAATTGTCAAATTAAAAGTGAGTGTCATATTTCGTCGAAATTTGTCGAAAACCAAACACTTTTTACAAGACAAAAGTGCTCAAAACCGAACGATTTGTGTCCTAAAGTTTGAAATCGACAAATTTTGAATGTTTAAGTTTCATAAAAAACTTAAATTAATTATATGAAAATAATTTTATAAGTAATAAAATGATAAGGAGAATATAAAAATGAGCTATTATGCAGGAAAATATGATATTGCAGTTATAGGTGCAGGGCATGCTGGTTGTGAGGCAGCTTTAGCCTGTGCTAGACTTGGAATGAAAACGTTAATATTTTCTATAAGTTTAGAAGCTGTAGCGAATATGCCTTGTAATCCACATATAGGTGGAAGTTCTAAAGGACATATTGTTAGAGAAATTGACTGTCTTGGTGGTGAGATGGGTAAGAATATTGACAAGACCTTTGTACAATTAAAGATGCTTAATACATCTAAGGGACCAGCAGTTTATTCTTTAAGAGCACAAGCTGATAGAAAAAAATATCAAGCAGAGATGAAACATACATTAGAAAAACAGGAAAACTTATTTTTAAAACAAGCTGAGATAGTAGGTATTAGTGTTGAAGATGAGAAAGTTAAATCAATAGAAACAAATATCGGAGCGATTTATGAGGTTAAATCAGTAATATTGGCTACTGGTACATATTTAAAAGGAATGATTCATATTGGAGATGTTTCGTACTCAAGTGGACCAGATGGAGTTGCTGCAGCTAATAAGTTATCAGATGTTCTTAAAGATTTAGGAATAACAATAAATAGATTTAAAACAGGTACGCCAGCAAGGGTTAATAGAAGAAGTTTAGATTTTTCTAAAATGGAAATTCAAGAGGGAGATAGCGAGATAGAACCTTTTTCTATGGAAAATAATTTCCAAAAAGCAAAAGACCAAATGCCTTGTTATTTAACATATACAAATGAAGCTACACATAAAGTAATAAGAGATAATTTAGACAAGTCTCCATTATATTCTGGAAAAATACACGGAACGGGACCTAGATACTGTCCATCTATTGAAGACAAAGTTGTCAGATTCGCTGATAAAGAAAGACATCAGTTATTTGTTGAGCCGGTAGGAAGAGATACTGATGAAATGTACATTCAAGGAATGAGTTCATCATTACCTGAAGAGGTTCAAATTGCAATGTATAGAACGGTTCCAGGAATGCAAAATGTAGAATTTACAAGGCCAGCTTATGCTATTGAATATGATTGTATTGATCCTCAAGAACTTAAATTATCATTGGAACATAAAAGAATTAATGGAATGTTTTTTGCAGGACAAATAAATGGTACATCGGGCTATGAAGAAGCGGCAGCACAAGGGTTAATTGCTGGAATAAATGCATCGCTTAAGATAAAAGGGAAAGATCCTATAGTATTAGACAGATCACAAGGTTATATAGGGGTTTTAATTGATGATATAGTAACTAAAGGAACAAATGAGCCATATAGAATGATGACATCAAGGGCAGAATATAGATTACTTTTAAGACAAGATAATGCAGATTTAAGACTTACTGAAATAGGGCATAATGTTGGGCTTATATCAGATGTTAGATATGAAAGATTTTTAGAAAAAAAGGAAAAGATTTTAAAAGAAATTGAACGTTTAAATAATGTAATAATTAAGCCAACTGATAGAGTTAATAAGTTTCTTGAGAAACATAATTCAAGTAAATTATCTACTGGTGCAAAATTAGCTGACTTATTAAAAAGAACGGAACTAAATTATAAAGAATTAGCTGAAATCGATGAAGATAGACCAGAATTAAATAAAGAAATCCAAAAAGAAGTTGAAATTCAAGTAAAATATGAGGGATATATAAAATTAGAAGAAGCTCAAGTAGAAAAATATAAAAAATTAGAAAATAAAAAACTTGGTGAAGAAATTAACTATGAAGATATTAAAGGATTAAGATTAGAAGCTAGGCAGAAACTTAATAAAATAAAGCCATTATCAGTAGGACAAGCATCAAGAATATCAGGAGTTTCACCAGCAGATATATCAGTATTGCTAATTTATTTAGAAACATATAAAAATAATAAAAATTAGGAGATAATGATTAAATGGAAAATAAATTTATACAATCGTTTGAAGAACTTAATAAAAATGAAAAAGAATTATTTGAAAAATATATGAAAATGTTATTAGAATGGAATGAAAAAATAAATTTAACAGCAATTACTGAAAGGGATGATATTATTTTAAAACATTTTATTGATTCAGGAACTGTTTTAAAATACATAGAAAAAGATTCTAAAATTATTGACATTGGAACAGGGGCAGGATTTCCTGGAATTCCACTGAAAATATTAGATAAATCATTAAATATAACTTTAATGGATTCATTAAATAAAAGAGTAAATTTCTTAAATGAAGTAATTAAAGAATTAAGATTAGAAAAGATAGAAGCGGTGCATGCAAGAGCTGAAGAACTTGGAACAAATGTAAATTATAGGGAAAAATATGATATATGTGTATCAAGGGCTGTTGCAAATATGAGTACATTATTGGAATATATGATGCCTTTTGTAAAGGTTGGGGGTAAATGTATTTGTATGAAAGGGCCTAATGTAAATGATGAGTTAAAAACTGCTGGGAATGCAATAAAACAGCTTGGAGGAGAATTAGAGGGAGTATATAATTTTATATTACCAAACTCGGACATTGAAAGAAATATAATAATTATTCGAAAAAAAGAAAAAATAAATTTTAAATATCCTAGAAAGGCTGGAACGCCAGGGAAAGAGCCATTATAAATCTTGAAATTAAGGCAAGATGTTATTGACATCTTGTCCTTTTTTTTGTATTATATTAAGCAGACTGGAGGATAAAAAGTTGGGTAAAATTATATCTATTGCAAATCAAAAAGGTGGAGTAGGAAAGACTACAACTGCAATCAATGTAGCAGCAGCTATTGCAAAAAAAAGTAATAAAGTTTTGCTAATTGATGCTGACCCACAAGGTAATGCAACAAGTGGTTTGGGTTTTGAAAAAAATAGTCAATTTTCTACTTATGATATACTTATAAATGATGTTGAAGTTGCCAATACAGTTCAAAGAGGAAAAATAAAATATTTAGATATATGCCCTACAAACATGAGTTTGGCAGGAGCAGAGGTAGAGCTTGTAAATGCAGAGAATAGGGAATTTAGACTTAAGAACAAATTGGAAATAGCAAAAGATCATTATGATTTTATTTTAATTGATTGCCCACCATCTTTAGGCTTAATAACACTTAATGCGCTTACTGCATCTGATAGTGTTTTAATTCCTGTACAATGTGAATACTTTGCGTTAGAGGGAGTTGGAGAATTAATAAAAACAATTGATTTAGTTAGAAAATATTATAATAGAAATCTAAGTATAGAAGGTGCATTACTAACTATGTATGACGCGAGAACAAAGTTATCAAATCAAGTAGTTGAAGAAATAAATAAATATTTTGAAAATAGAGTTTTTGACACTGTAATACCAAGAAACGTTAGGTTAAGTGAAGCACCTAGTTATGGTATGCCAATTAGTCTTTATGATCCAAAATCAAAAGGTGCAAAAAGTTATGAAAGATTAGCGAAAGAAATATTGAAAAAAAATAAAAAAAATTAATATAAATTATTTAATAAAAAATATTTAAATAAAATTTAATATTTAAAAATAAAAAAAGTGTTGAAATATCAATAAAAATAAATAGTAAAAAATAAATAATAAATAATAAAAAAATAATAAAAATTAAATTATAAAAAATAAATAATAATTTAATTAGAAAGGAATAATAATATGGCAAATAACTCAGGCGGTTTAGGAAAAGGCTTAGATGCATTATTTTCTCAAAGTAGTGTTTTACAAGAAATTAAAGAAAATAATAATTCTGAAGAAATAGTAAAAAACATTAAAATTATTGAAATAGAACCTAATACTAAGCAAGCAAGAAAATCATTTAATGAAGAATCTATAGAAGAACTTGCAAATTCAATAAAGACATATGGAATTTTACAACCTATTATTGTTGAAAATAAAGGAAAATATTATAGAATAATTGCTGGAGAAAGAAGATGGAGAGCTGCTAAAAAAGCAGGATTAAATGTAATTCCTTGCTTAGTAAGAGATGAAGACGAGCAAAAAAACAAGGAAATATCATTAATTGAAAATATACAAAGAGAGAATTTAAATCCTATTGAAAAGGCATTAGGGTATAAAGAGTTAATAGATAATTATAATTTAAGACAACAAGATCTAGCAGATAAATTAGGAATCAGTAGAACTCATGTTACAAACACTTTAAGAATATTAAACCTAGATTCCAGAGTTATTAGTCTAGCACTAGATGGAAAATTAACAGAAGGACATTGTAGGTCACTAATGTCAATCACAGATCCAGAAGTTCAGTATCAAACTGCACTTAGTATTATAGAAAACGGTGGAACAGTTAGAGATATTGAAAGAACAGTAAAAAATAAGAAGAAAACTCTAAAAAGAGAAAATAAAAATGAAGCAATATATAGAGATATTGAAGATTCATTTAGAAACTTTTTTGGGGCAAAGGTCAAATTAAATGCTGGACCAAGAAGTGGAAAAATTGTTATACAATATTCATCTAATGAAGAATTAGAAAGAATTTTGGATATAATAAAAAATGAAAATAATTAATATTTTATTTTTGACAGAGAAGTAGTTGATAAATTACTAATTTTATTAAAAATTCTATTGACAACTAAAGCCTAAATGTGGTATTATAAATACTGTTACAAGAAATGTAACAGTTATACGGAGAGGTGGTCGAGTTGGTTTATGGCACCAGTCTTGAAAATTGGCGTGGGTTTATAGCCCACCGTGGGTTCGAATCCCACCCTCTCCGCCATTTTTTTATTAATAAGTAGAAATATATGTAGGTGTACCCAAGTGGTTGAAGGGGCGAGTTTGCTAAACTTGTAGGGTTCGTTTTAGGGCCGCGGAGGTTCAAATCCTCTCACCTACGCCAAAATGAATGTTCTTATGGGATTTTTTCTATAAGGACATTTTTTATTTTGCTTATATTTTAATTTAGAATTAAATAAATTTGGGTTATTGTGAAATTTTAGGAAATCTAGTATAATTATCAATATAAATAGTAATTTATTGAGGAGAAAACAATATGGAATATTTGATAGATTTTGTAGTTTTAACAATAATATATATTTTGAAATTTTATAAAAAATGGAAAGAAAAAGGTAGAGATGTATTGTTTATAAATACTATGATGTATATATACTTGTCTTTTGTATTATATTTTACTTTAATGCCTATATTAACAACAATACCATTTTTCTATTTTCATCAATACCCTTATGAAGTTCATCTAGTACCATTTATTGATGTTTTAAATAGTAGAGGCGATTTTTTAAGACAAATAGTATTAAATGTAATAATGCTTATTCCATTTGGTTTCTTATTACCCTTAACGAATAAAAACAACACAAAAATGTTGAAAGTTATTTTTTATACTTTTCTTGTAAGTTTAAGTATAGAAATATTACAACCATTAAGTGGTAGATCATTTGATGTAACAGACATAATAACAAATATAACTGGTGGAATTATTGGATATGTGATGTATTTAATATTCAAACCATTAACAACTAAAATATTAAATTATTTAAAAAATAATAGATAACTAGAACTTACAATATATGAGGGAGATTATTTTGGAATTAGAGATAAAAGAATTAAGAAAAAAAGATTATAAAAAAGTTATACAATATGCAATAAAAGGTATGCACTTTAATATGTATCTTGATAATGAAATAGAATTAAGCATATACGGAAAATATTTTTGGTATTTAGAATTAACAAATGCTACACAAGTTATATCAGCATATATAGGAGATGTACTAGCAGGAGTGTTACTAGCAGATATGAAAGACGAAGAAAAAGTATATAAATCATTTTGGAAAAGTTTATATGTTAAGATATTTGAATGGATACAAAAAACTTTTTTCAAAGATAGTGTAGGAATATATGATAATGTAAATAAAGAAATGTTAGAAAATTATAAAAAAACAAATAATCCAGATGGAGAAATACGATTTTTAGCAGCAAACCCAGATATTAAAGTTAAAGGAATAGGAACTAAACTATTAAATGAATTTGAAAAACGAGAAAAAGGAAAAGAAGTATACTTATTTACAGATGATCAATGTACTTATCAATTTTATGAGCATAGAAAATTTGAACGAGTTGAAGAAAAAGACATTGTATTGGAACTAAATAAAAAGAAAGTACCTTTAAAATGCTTGTTGTATAGTAAAAAGATAAGTAACTAAAAAATTACAAATTGAAAGTGAGATGAAGTATTATGGATTTAAAGAAAATTGAGAAATTTATTGATAAACAAAAGGTTAGTTTTATATGTTCTATTGATGATGAAAACTATCCTAATATAAAAGCAATGCTAAAACCTAGAAAAAGAAACGGCTTAAAAGAATTTTACTTTTCTACTAACACTTCATCTATGCGAGTTAATCAATATAAAAGTAATCCAAATGCTAGTATTTATTTTTATCACAAAGGATTAATTAAATATGTTGGTGTTATGCTAAAAGGAAAAATGGAAATTTTAACAGACCAAGAAACCAAAAATATGATTTGGAAAAAGGGAGATACAATTTTTTATAAAAAAGGTGTAACTGATCCAGATTATTGTGTTTTAAAATTTACTGCTACAAGTGGGAGATATTATTGTGATTTGAAAACAGAAAATTTTGATAGTAAGTAATTGCAAAATTACAATAAGTTGGGCAGGTAATTAAGAGAAGATATAGAAGAAAACAAAAAAATGATACTTGTTTAAGTATCATTTTTTTGAAGTAATATTTTCAACATATATTTTATAGCTACAAGAAAGTAAAACAGATTTTAATAAATATAAATTATCACTACTAGAATTTTTATCAATAAAATCTTTCCTTGTATAAGTACATAATAAAGCTTCTTCAAACAAATTGCAGAATTTATTATAAGCAATTTCAACAGTTGAATCCATCAAAGCAATATCTATTAAATTTCTAATATCTTGCATACTATAAACTTGTTTTAAAACACAAATTACAAATAATTTAGCAAGTTGAATTTTAGAATACTGTTTTTTTAATGGTGATTCAATTAAATTATTTTTAACATAGTTATTTATCATTGTTTTAGTAAGAAGTTCATTTTCTCCTTTTTTATAATCATTATTAAAAAATATATATGGAGATAAACAAGAATTAATTAAGTTAACAACTTGGTCTAAATATAAATCTACACTTGGCAGTTCATTCCATCTAGGAATATGAAAATTATTTATTGAAACCATATATTTTTTATCCATAAGTCACAACTCCTTCTTTTATATAATTATATAATAACATTTTTAGAATGTTTAGTCAATTACTTGACAAAGTATAGCGTAAGTGATAATCTGGTATAGTAAACTAGATAAGGAGGGAAATATGAACGGAATTAAAGTTGGAGATAAACAATCTAAATATCCTATCATTCAAGGAGGGATGGGGGTAGGTGTTTCTATGCACAATTTGGCTGGGAATGTTAGTAAAGAAGGTGGCATTGGAATTATATCAACAGCTGACATTGGTTATTTAGAAGAAGATTTCGTAAAAGAACCAATGAAAGCAAATTTAAGAGCTATAGGAAAAGAAATAAAAAAAGCAAGAGAAATCGCAGGAGAAGATAAAATAATTGGTGTAAATATAATGGTAGCTTTAAAGAATTATTCAGAGATTGTTAAAGAATGTGTGAAAGAAAAAATAGATTTAATTATATCAGGTGCGGGAATTCCAAAGGAATTACCTGAATATGTAAAAGGAAGCAAGACCAAAATTGCCCCAATCGTTTCTTCACTTAGATGTTGTAAACTAATTGTTTCACATTGGATTAAAAAATACAATTATGTACCAGATATGATTGTAATAGAAGGACCAGAAGCAGGAGGACATTTGGGATTTAAAAGTGAAGAACTAGAAGGAAGTGCAAAACCTAAATTAGAAAACATTACAACAGAAGTAGTAAATTATATAAAAGAAATAGAAAAAGAAACAGGAAAAAACATTCCTGTTATAGCAGCAGGTGGAATATGGGATTCAAAAGATATTAAAAGATTTTTAAATTTAGGTGCAAGTGGAGTACAAATGGCAACAAGATTTGTTGCTACAAATGAATGTGATGCTTCAATAGAATTTAAGAAAGCCTATGTTAATGCTAAAGATGACGATATAAAAATAATTAAAAGCCCAGTAGGTATGCCAGGAAGAGCTATTTATAACAAATTTATTAGGCAAATTGAGAAAGAAAAATCTAAAATAGATAGATGCTATAGTTGTATAAAAACATGTAATATTGCTAGTACACAGTATTGCATCACAAAGGCACTAATAAATTCAGTAAAAGGAAAAATAGATGATGGTTTAATATTTTGTGGTACTAATGTTAGTAAAATAAAAGAAATTGTTTCAGTTCATGATTTAATAAAAGAATTAGTTTGTGAATTATAATTTCAAGTTATAAAGTAGATAGTTTTGAAATTATCTACTTTTGTGTTATAATCATCTCGAGAAATTACAATTTGAAAGGAAACAGTATTTATGTATTATCCAAAACAAATACCATATTTGTTAGATAAAGAATTTAAGGAAAATATAGAATATAAAGAATATAATATAAAAGAACTTGAAAATTATTGTATGTGTATTTGGACAATGAAATCAAAGAAAATATTAAATAAGACCATATCAAATAATATTTTACCAGATGCTTGTATTGATATTGTTATAGATTTTACAAATAGTACAATTTGCTTTGCAGGATTCAGTAAAGAAACTAAAGATTTTAAGTTAGATAAAAAGATAGATTATATGGGAGTTAGATTAAAGCCAAGCATATTTTATTTTTTTTTCAATATACCAGCAGATAAAGTAATGGATAATCAAATACAATTTAGTGATATAGAAAAAGAAATTAGTATAGATAGCATATTAGAGTTAGAAAATACAAATGAAAGAATAAAATATTTAAAGAAATACTTATTAGAAAAAGCAAAAGTACAAAAGGAAAAGCCATTTGTGGAAATATTAGAAAAATTATATGCTAATCCAAAAGAACAAAGTGTAACAGATATTGCAAAGGAATTAGGATATAATGAAAGAAACTTATATAGAGTTTTTAAATCAAATTTTGGAGTATCTCCAAAAGTATTACTAAATATATTAAGATTACATTTATGTTTGACTTTAATATTAGAGAATAAAATGAATTTAATAGATATTGCTTTATCTTGTGGTTTTTATGATCAATCTCACTTTATAAAAGAAATTAAAAGATATACAGGTATTTCTCCATTGAAAATAATAGATGATTATAAATAATTGTCCGTTTTTTACAATACGATTTTAAATTATTTTTTTATAATCATACTGGAGGTAGAAATATATGTATGAAACAATAACAACCAATATTATGGTTAAAAATGTAAAAGAAACAATAAAATTTTATGAAGAAAATTTAGGTTTCACAAAAGTATTAAGTGTTCCAGAAGAAGGAGAAATATTAAATTTTGCTATTTTAAATAAAGATAAAATCTCTATAATGTTACAAGAGCAAGAAAACTTAATTAGTGAATATCCAACTTTAAAAACTGATGAAATAGTACCAACATTTACATTATTTATAACTGTTAATGATGTTTTGGCAATGTATAACGAATTAAAAGATAAAGTAGAAATTGCTAAAGAACTTCATAAAACTTTTTATGGTAAAGATGAATTTGCTATTTTTGATAATAATGGAAATATATTAACAATATCTTGTTAATATTGATAAGCAGACTAGAAATAGTCTGTTTTTTAGTGTATAATGATAAAGAAAAATTACAATTTGTTTTATTAGAATTGGAGAAAAATATGTTGAAAATATTACAGGTAGATAAAGAGTATGAAAATAACCTAAAACAATATACCAAAAAAGATGGAGTATTGGCATTTGTATTGTTTGTAATTATGGCATTAACTTATTCGCTTTTGGCAATATTAGAAAATAGTTTTGAATTTATTAGAGAAAATGACTTGTTATTTGGTTGTATAGTCAACATTTTCGTAGTCGCTTTTACTGTACTACTCATTAAATTAGGTGGACAAATGATGGATACCATTGGACTTTATAAAGGAAAGTGGAAAAATAGTATTATTATAGGAACAATACTTGCCTCTTTTCTAGTTTTTAATAATTGTTTATCACAATTAATAAATGGAAGTGATTTGATTTCTATACAAGAAATTTTAACACTATTAGTTTATTATTTGTTAGTAGCAATTTGTGAAGAATTTGTTTTTAGAGGATATATATGAACGCGAATATATGGGTAATTAAAAATAGATGGTTAGCAGTATTTGTAGTAGGAATTTTATTTATTATAATGCACTTTCCATATAGAATGATAGCTTATGGAATGACATTAAATGATTTAATTGTTAAAAATTTTAGTTGGATTATGGATTTATTTATCACACATCTTATTCTTAATTTTATTTATCTCAAAACCAATTCATTATATGGTGCAATTATTCCACATTGGATGTCAAACTTTGCTTATAATATTATTTTGAAATAGTAACATAAAATTACAATTTTAAGGAGTGATAGAAAATGAAAACAAAAATTATAAATAATATAGCAGTAGTTAATAGTAATGAAATTATAATAAAAGATGTTCAATCAGCGATTGATTTTATTATGAATATAAAGTATGAAACAAGCTGTAATAAAATAGCATTAAATAAAAGTGCAGTTGCAGAAGATTTCTTTATATTAAGTAATGGATTAGCAGGAGAAATTTTACAAAAATTTATCAATTATCAAACAAAATTTGCTATATATGGAGATTATTCAAAATACACAAGTAAACCATTAAAAGATTTTATATATGAGAGCAACAACGGAAAATATATATTTTTTGTAGAAAATGAAGATGAAGCAATAAAAATGCTAAGCAAATAATAAACGCAAATTACAATTAGTATGGAGGATTTAGTTTATGGAATTAGTAAAAGTTGGAGAAAGAACTTATTATATAAAAAATGCTACTAATATTGGTGTATATAAAATTGATGATAGTAATGTTTATCTTATAGATACAGGAAATGATAAAGACGCAGGAAAGAAAATATTAAAGATTATTGCTGAGCAAGGCTGGAATGTAAAAGGGGTTATAAACACCCATTCAAATGCAGATCATATTGGTGGAAATAAGGTAATACAAGACAGAACGAATTGTACTATACTTGCTAATTATATTGAAAAAACTTTTACAGAGTTTCCAATATTAGAGTCGTCTTTCTTATATGGAGGGTATCCATTTAAAGATATAAGGAATAAATTTTTATTAGCAAAAGAATCAGTTGTTATGCCTATTCAAAATAATTTACCAAGTGGATTAGAATATTTTACTTTAAAAGGACACTTCTTTGATATGTGCCGGAATAAAAACAAGTGATAATGTATATTTTTTGGCAGATTCTTTATTTAGTGAAGAAACAATTACAAAGTATCACTTATTCTTTATATATGATATAAGAGAGTTCCTTAATACTTTAGATTATTTGAATACTTTAGATGGAAGTTTATTTATTCCATCACATTGTGAAGCCACAGATGATATTTCATATTTAATAACTCTTAATAAAAATAAAGTAAAAGAGATTATGGATAAAATATGTAATGCTTGTAAAAACGAAATGACTTTTGAAGAAATGTTAAAATATATATTTGATGAATACAATTTGGTAATGAATGCTAATCAGTATGTTTTAGTTGGAAGTACAATAAGGTCATATTTATCTTATTTACTAGATGAAAATAAACTAGGTTATGAATTTAAAGATAATAAAATGTTATGGAAGCAAGTATAATATAAATTACAATCTGTAAAATTTAGAGCTTTACTAATCGTTGTTTTCCTCACTCAACGATTAGTATGTTTACTTTTAAAGATAATGATTTTACAATAATATTAGGAGGTGAAATTATGGACCAAGTGAAATGTCGGCAAATTTATTGCTAAATGTAGAAAAGAGAAAAATATGACACAAGCAGAACTTGCAGAAAAATTAAACATTACAGATAGAGCAATATCAAAATGGGAGACAGGGAATGGCATGCCAGATTCATCTATAATGCTTGAACTGTGTAGCGAATTAGGTATTACTGTAAATGAATTATTAAGTGGGGAGTTTATTAAGATGGAAAATTATAATCAAAAAGCAGAAAAAAATTTATTAGAAATGAAAAAACAGAAAGAGGAAACAGACAGAGAAATGTTAAGACTTGAAGCAGTTATTGGATATATTTCTACTATAACATTTTTAATTTTAATCTTTTTAGCATCTTTTGTCCAAATGCATTCAGTAATAAGAATATTACTTATTATTGCAGGAAGCATTATTTTTACGGTAGGAGTAATAAAGGCTATTAAAATTGAACAAACAGCGGGTTATTACGAATGTGATAAATGCCATTATAAATATATTCCAACATATAAAAGTGTATTATTTGCAATGCACTATGGAAGAAACAGATATATGAAATGTCCTAAATGTAATGAAAAAAGTTGGAATAAAAAAGTATTGACTAAATAACAAATTATAAAAAGTAGGGCAAGTAATAAAACTTAAAATTACTTGTCCTTAAATATAATTATTTATTCTACATGTTTTATTCCTATATTTTTTAAATTTCCCTTTATTTTTAATTTTAAAGAAACACTATTTAAATTTTGAATATATATTGAATACATTTCAGCACGATTAGCTCCAAAAATGTCAGAAACTTTATTATTACCAATAACAGCAATTTTATTAGGGTACAATTTCATTCTTTTTGCCATATCTAAAAATGGCTTTTTTAAAGGTTTGCACGCAAAACGTTGAGTAGTGTTTATATTTAAGGTTTTTAAGATAGTGTTGCTTACATATGGATTATTACTTAAAATAGAAATTTTTAAACCACAGTTTTTTGCTTTTTTTAAAAAATTTAAAGTCTCAATAGATATTTTTTTATTTACTCTTAAGGTTCCATCAAAATCGAAAATAAGACCTTTAATATGAATATCATTCATTAAATAATCGATACTTATATCCGATATTTTTGCATAAGTTTCCTTTGGCGTAAAAAGTCCCATTTTCCACCTCCTAAAAATATTTAAGATATTATAGTTATTTTATATAGAAAAATATGATTTGTCAATTAAATAAATTCCTTTAAATAAATAAAAAATTAAAATTTAATAAAAAAGTTATAAAAAGTAGACATGCATCATAATAATTACAATGATTAAAAGATTTAATAGAATTTATTTAATATTATATTAAATAATAAGAAAGGAAAAGGGATGAAGAAAAAAATTATTTTTATTATTATTTTAATAGTATCTATTATAATTGCAATTATATGTAATATTTCAACAGAAAGAGAAAATAATGTGGAAAACATACCTGAAATACAACCAGAAGAGGAAATTTCAGAAGAACAAATGAGACAAACAAAAATTAAATTATTTTTTGTTGACAACACCTCAGGAATTTTAGCACAAGAAGAAAGAAATATAGATTCTAAAGAGCTTATTGATAATCCATATAAATATATAATAAATTTGCTTATTGAGGGAACAAAAGATGAAAATTTAAAAAATGCAATTCCAGAAGGGACAAAATTAAATAGCGCAAAGTTAGAAAAAGGAACATTATGTATAGATCTATCAAGTGAATTTTTAAATGGCGGAGGAACTGATTCAATATACAGTATAGTTAATACAGTCACAGAATTTACTGAAATAAACAGTGTAAAATTTACTATTGATGGAGAAATAAAAGAAGGATTGACTGAACCATTTGTAAGAAAATAATTAGATATAGTGCAAAAGTATTGAATTTCTTGCCTTTTTAAAGTATAATAAATATATTATGGAACGAATAGATGATTTAAAATATAAAGAATTAAAAATAATACAAAATACAGATGGTTTTTGTTTTGGAATAGATAGTGTATTACTTACTGAATTTGCAAGAGATATTAAGATTAATAGCCAAATTGCAGATATTGGGACTGGAACTGGAATCCTTGGTATTCTACTAAGTAAAAAGGTTATGCCTAATAAAATTATTGGAATTGAACTCCAAAAAGAAGTTGCAGATATGACAAAAAGAAGTATTAAATTAAATAATCTAGAAAAAATATTTGAAATAATTAATGATGATATAAATAATATTTCTGATCTTAATAATCAATTTGACGTAGTTGTTACAAATCCACCATATAAAAAAAGAGGAACAGGTATATCTAATAAAAATATTAAGCAAGAGATTTCTAGATATGAGACAACAGCAAGTTTAGACAATTGGATAAAAAAATCAAGTGAGTTATTAAAAGATTTAGGATCGTTTTATATGGTATATAGAACAGACAGATTAACAGAATTAAATGAAATATTAAGAAAATACAAATTAGAAATAAAAAGAATGAGATATGTGTACTCAAATATAGAAAAACAATCAAATCTAGTTTTAATAAAAGCAGTAAAAGGAGCTAATACATTTTTAAAAGTAGAAAAACCACTAATTATATATAATTTAGATGGAAGTTATACAGATGAAATATTACAAATTTATAAAAATAATAATTAAATATATAGAAAAATATTAAAAATAAATGCAAATAACATAAATAAAATGGAAGGATATATACATGGAAAAGGGAACATTGTATTTAGTTGCAACACCAATAGGAAATTTAGAAGATATAACATATAGAGCAATAAAAATATTAAATGAAGTAGATTTAATAGCGGCTGAAGATACAAGACAAACATTAAAACTATTAAATCATCTTAAAATATCTAAACCTTTAATAAGCTATCACAGACATAATGAAGAAATAAAAAAAGATATTCTAATTCAGAAATTATTAACAGGGGAAAATATTGCTATTGTTACAGATGCAGGAACCCCAGCAATATCAGATCCAGGAGAAGAGATAGTTAAGGAAGCAATAAAAAATGAAATAAAGATAATTCCAATACCAGGAGCATGTGCTTTAATTAATGCATTAATAGCTTCAGGATTAGATACAAAAGAATTTAGCTTTTATGCTTTTTTACCATTAAATAAAAAATTAAGAAGAGAAAAATTTGATCAAATAAAAAACGATGGAAAGACATGTATTATCTATGAAGCACCACATAGGATAATAGAGACATTACAGGATATATATAATTTATTAGGAAGTAGAAATGTAGTAGTAGCGAAAGAAATAACTAAAATACATGAAACATATATAAGAGGAAATGTGTTAGATGTAATTAATAAAATTGAGAATCCTAAGGGAGAATATATAATTATAATTGAAGGAAAAGAAATAATAAAAGAAAATAAATTAAATAAATTATCATTAGAAGAACATTATAAATTTTATGAGAGTCAGGGATTAGATAAAAAAGAAATAATTAAAAAAATAGCAAAAGATAAAAATGTAAATAAAAATGAAATTTATCAACATTTTATAAAAGAGAAATAAAAATATTAAAATTATAAATAAATATAAAAATAATTAAAAGGTAAAACAATAAAGAAAGGTTTAATTTATATAATTAAATCTTTCTTTTTATAAATAATAGAAAAATAATCAAAAAGAAGGTTATTTTATGGATTTAAATTATAAATATTTTATAAAAATAAATTAAAATTTTAAAATTTTTAAAATAAAAAAAAGATATAAGAACTTGATGAAAACATAAAATTATAGCTAAAATTTTATATAATCAAATTGACAAAATATCAATAAAAGATTTAGATAAGACTAAAAATCTATAATACATAGGGAAAACAAGCATTATAATGAACAACTTTGTACAAAAAAAGGTAGATATAATACTAGAAAGGTTATGTTCAAATACATAAAATTAAAAGAATATAGTATCAAGAATCCAAAAACTGTCAAACTGACAAAAAAATAAAAGCTAAATATATTCTTAAATTGTATATAATAATATAATAAAAACATAGATTATAAGCCAATATTAAATAAAAAAGATAATTAATTAATATTTAAAATAATTAAAAAATTTAAATTATAACCAAAAAACATAAATAAATACTAATAATGTGGTATAAAACTTACTAGAAAGATACTTTTATCATGAAATCATAAATAAAAAGTAATAATTATATAATTAAATAAAATATTAGGCTAAATATATAAATAATAAATAATAATTAAGATAAATAAAAGTATAGAAAATATTCTTAGACAATAAAATTGGCAATTAGACAAAATATTATATTGAGTAAACAAATGTATTTTAAGATTATAATATCTCTTAGTAACTATAGGGACGATAAGAAATTGAATAAAAACTTAGGGAAAAGTGAGAGTAATAATAATGAGATAAATATAAAAAATGTCAAAAAGCAGTTGACATAAACTTATAACACAACAGAAAAATGATAAGTAAATAGATATCGAATGTTATAATTGTATGAATTCAGGATAAAAAAATAAATATATATTCTAGCTAAAATGTCTAAAAACTATACAAAAACGATAAAAATGAGGTAAGAAAGTAAAAAGGTAATTGTCAAAAAAACATGGAATAAATATTAGAAAAAATAAAAAAGAGTAAAAATATAAGATTAATATAGGAAAATTTTAAATACATACTATAAAAATTATTAGGAAAGTAATATATTGCTAAATTTACAATAAAAGTATATTCAATGACAAAAAATTATAAAAATTGGAAAACAAATACATAAAATGACAATATGACAATTTTATACGAAAAGACAAAACAATATATAAATATACAAAATATGGAAAAATAGAACTGAAAATAAAATAAATTTTTAAATTAAGTAATTAATTAAATAAAATAAATAACAAAATTATAAACAAATAAAAAATAAATTAAGGTATAATAAAATAATCAATTAAAATAAGTTATAATTTTTAGATGAAGTATTAAAAATAAAAGTATACTGTCTAATCTAAATTTTATAAAAGTGTTTTTTATTAAAAAGTATTAATTAAAGATAGTTTTTTATTAAATAAAAATTTGATTAATTAAAATACGTTTTAAAATTTTTTATTAATATAAATTATAATTATTAAAATATAATAAATTAAATTATATTTATGATTTAGTAATAAATATTATAGGATCTAATTTGAGAAATAGAACTTGCAATATTTATTATTTTACGTATCTAATATTAGTGTATAAATACAAAATATTAATGTTAAGTATAATAAAAATGTTTAATATAAAATTAAAGAAATAAAATTATATAATTTTTATAAATATTATTAAAAATATTCATTATTATTATTTTACTAGAACAATATTGTCTATTCGACAAAAATGAAAAATTATAATAATCTATATTTTAATCTAAAAAAGTATTAAATTTTATAAAAGGTTAATCTATAATATAACTAAAATTACTAGGGGAAACTAAACTAGAGATTATTAAGAATTAAAATCAAAAATGAAATAAAAAGTTAACATAATGTAAATATATAATAACATTTTTCAAATTTTAAGTGATTATTAATATAAATATAAAAGGTAAAATAAGCTACATAATTTATATATAATTGCTAAACCTGGTTAGATTTTGAATAATTAATAAAGAAATATTTTTATATATAAATAAAAATATTTGGCAAAAAGTCATATAACCATTTGAACAAAGTTCAATATTTTTAGTGAAAATTAACAAAGTTTCACGAGTAATTTTGTTAAAATAAAGATAAAATACTTAGGAAAATACAAACAATTCCAAAATAAGATATTACAAATTAATTCATATAATAATATTATAAAAGAATATAATACACTAGTAAATTGACAATTTGTCAGTTTTTATAAAAAAATAATGAACTTGAAATATAGACAATATATGGATATAAAAACAAATTTTAAAGTATAATATAATTAATTACAAAAATTAAATAATAAAAATATCTGTCATAAATTATAACAAAAAAATAATAACCTAAAAATTAATATCAATAAAATTTTTTAGGCAATATTTATAATTAAATAAATTAAATTCTTTATTAATAAAGTAAAAATAAATAAAGTATTTAATTAATAAAATAATATTTATCTTATATTTATAGCAAATATAGAATTTTATTAAGATTCTTATTATTTAAAATATAATAAAAAAATAAAATTTAATATTATATTATTATTTTAATTAACTATTAAATTATTTTTTATAAACAATTTAATTATATTGATTAAAATTAGCTAATAAATTTTATATATTATTAATACAACTAATATATAATTTAAAAAATTAAAAATAATCTATATATTATTCTGTTGTATTTTTATTTTTTAATTATAAAATAATAAAGTTAAAAATTTTCCACTATAAAGTAATTTTAAAATAGATAATAAAAAACAAGATGTAATCAATTTGACAAAATATAATGTAAAGATTAATATACTATATAAATACATTAAATGCTAGGGAGAAAACAAACTTCAGAGGATAATATAAGAAAAAAATATAGGAGCAAATAGTGAGATAGAAAGATAAAAATATATCATAATTGGATAAATAAGGTTAAATAAACATGAAATTTGTCAAATTAACAATGTTGTGATAAATATATTTTATAAAAAAATTAATAAAATAAATTAAATTACAACAAAATAAAAGTTATTTAAACTCTATTTCTAATAAAAATGAAATTATATATGTAAATTTATTTTTATTAATTATAATTTAATAATTAATATCTAAAATATCACAAAAAAATAAAATATGTTTAATATAAAAACACATTAATAATTAATATAGTAAATAAATTATATAATAAATAATTAATTTATTATTTTAAAATATTTTAATTATAACTTTGTAAAAATATTTTTAAATAAATAATTTTATAGAAAATAATTAAATATAATATATTTTTATTTAAATTAATTATTTTCATAAATTAATATGTATAGAATATTTCAATTATTTAATGCGTTATAAATAAAATTTTCATAAATATTTAATAAATTTATATTTTAATTATAAAAATATAAATATTAATTAAATATTATTTCTTAATTATAATATTAAATAGAGTTAATTTGCTAATTAGACAAGTTACACTATAAATTAAAAATTATATAATAAAGTAGTTAAAAGTAAAAATTTACATAGAAAAGAACTATATAAATATAAAAAACTCTAGGGAAAACTGAGAGAAATTAAAATTTAAATACTAAAAGTTTATAAAGAAATGAGTTAACATAACATAACAAAATATGAATAATTACTGTTAATACTATTAGGAAATTATAAATTTTATATCGCATAAATGTTAAAAAGCAAGTTAAAAAACAATAATATTGTTGAATATTGCCTAAAAATGATAGATATTAATAGAATAATTTAATAAACCTGATTGTCAATTTAGCATATCTCAATATTATGATAAAAAGGAAATTCGCAAATAATTTAATCAATTGTACACATATTTTATTTATAATGATTAAAAAAAGTACTAGGAAAATACGGAACATGAAGAAAACTAACTAGAATATTAGAAATACTAAATTTAAATTACTTGAAGCATAAAAATGAGACTGATAGTGACAATTTGACAATAAAAACAGCATATATCTCATAACTAATAAAGACATAAAATGGTAGTATACATTATGAATTACATATAAAAATGATTCAGTGAAATAAATTTTATTTAATATATCTTAATTATATTTATTTTTTATTATAATTTTATGGAATATTTTATATATTTTTATATATATTTTATTGAGGTGAATTAATTGAATTTTTTATGGCCAATATTAATTATTATTTCTTTTATTATTTCATTATTAAGTGGAAATATAGATAATGTAAATAATTCTATATTTTCATCTGTATCAGATGTAATTAATTTGACACTTACACTTATAGGTAATATGTGTTTATGGTGTGGATTAATTAAAATAATACAAGAAACAAAATTAATGAAAATAATTAAAAAAGCATTACAACCAATATTAAATTGGTTATATCCAGAAGCAAGAAGTAATAAAAAGGCAATGGAGAATATATCAATTAATATGGTATCAAATATTTTAGGAATTGGAAATGCAGCTACACCAGCAGGTATTAAAGCTATGCAGGAACTACAAGAACAAAATACAAATAAAGAGGAGTTATCAAATTCAATGCTTACTTTAATTGTATTAAATACTACTTCTCTACAACTTATTCCAACTACTATAATTGCTATTAGATCCTCACTTGGTTCAGCTGAGCCAACAAATATTATTTTCCCAATATGGATTTCAACTATTGTGGGTACTTTAGTTGGTGTGACAGGGGTTAAAATATTATGTAATATAAGAAAAAATAAAAATATAAAAAAATAATAAATTATTTGAATATACGATATAGAAAGGATTATATAAATGATTAAGTTTTCAGCAATTATAATTCCAGCAATTATTGCTATTATTGTACTATTTGGTTTAGTAGAAAAGAAAAAAGTATATGACTTATTTTGTGAAGGAGCTAAAGAAGGAATAGGCATTGCAATTAGTATGTTTCCAACACTAATTGGGATTTTTTTAGCAATTGGTATGTTAAGAAATTCGGGAACGCTTGATTTTATTGCTAATATATTTAGTCCTATTATAAGTAAAATTAATGCGCCATCTGAAATTGTACCGCTAGCATTAATTAAACCTATATCGGGAAGTGCATCAATGGCTCTTGCAACAGATTTAATGACCAAATTTGGAACAGAAACAAGAATTGGTATGATTGCAGCAACAATAATGGGGGCATCGGAAACAACTTTTTATGTTATTGCAGTATATATGGGGGCCGTTAAAGCTAAGAAAAGTAGAGGTGTAATAATTCCAGCTATTTTAGCTGATATTGCAAGTATTGTTACAGCAATTTGTATAATTAAGTAAAAAATATAAATTAAAATTTGCTTATAAAATAGAGAGATGTCGAATTATGTCGAACGATTTTTGTTGACATATGGAAAATTATGGTGTAAAATAAAATCACAGATTGATTCAAAGGAAGGTATAATGATTTATTATATAATCTTATTTTGTTCTATATTTTATTTAGTCAGAAAAATTATTTCAATTATTTTATCAATAATAATTTCAAATAATTAAATAAATTAATAATAAATAAAAGGGAAAACTCCTAAAATATTTCTCGTAGGTAATATAATGCCTATATAATTAAATATCCTATTTTGTTAAAAAAGTTTCAAACTAATAAATTTTTAGTGCCCCCAAGATATTAAAAATTTAAAAATCCCTTTAAATGAAATAGAATCAATCTTTTAGGATAAAGACTTTAATTTAATTAGGTTTTTATCCTAATTATTTTTATATTAATTATTAATATTTAAAAATAATTGATTAAATAAAAAAATCAAATTAATTAAAAATAATTAATTTGATTAATGATGATATTTTTCATTATTTATTATTTTAAAACTCCTAAATATTTGTTCTAATAAAAATATTCTAATTAATTGATGAGGAAATGTCATTTGTGAAAAACATATTTTTTCATTACTTAAGTTCTTTAACTCTTCATTCATACCAAGAGAACCACCAATTATAAAGGTAATTGAGCTTGTAGTTAATTGCAACGTAGATATTTTATTAGCAAACGCTTCAGAAGACATTGATTTTCCAGATAAATCTAAGCAAATCACATAACTATCTTTAGGTATATGTGAAGTAATTTCCTCACTTTCAAAGTCTATAATTTGCTTTGCTATAGATGAATTAATTTTATCTGGAATGGATTTATCAGATAATTCAATAATATTTAAATTACAATATCTTGATAATCTTTTTGAGTATTCATTTATAGCTTCTCGAAAAAAGCTTTCTTTAACTTTTCCGATACATACAATATTAATTTTAATCACATTTCCTCCTTAAATTGTGGATAAATATATTTATAAATATCTGTTTAACCTATATCTAATAATTCATTAGGTTTATATCTATCTGCAACGGATAATTTTAATTTATCTAGATCAACATTATGTGAAATAATTGAATTCATAACAGTCTGGTATGCAAGTTCAGGAAAATTGTTATGTTCGCTTAGATGACCTAGCATAATATTAGAAACGCCAGATTTAACTAAAGTAGTAATAACATCTCCTGCTTCTTCATTTGATAAATGACCATTTGGACCTAAAATTCTTCTTTTTAATTCATATGGGTATGAAGAACATTTTAAAATATCTGGCTCGTAATTCGATTCAAGTAAAAGAAGTGAGCTCTCATCTAAATTATGTAAGATTGTATTGTCTACATGTCCAATATCTGTTGCAATACTAACTTTGTTCTTTTCATGATAAAAGTTAAAACCACATGGATCAACAGCGTCATGCGGAATTGAGAAAGGAAATACTTTAATGTCTCCAATGTCAAATTCCTTATTAGATTTAAATTCAATATATTTTCTTTGTGTAAGGTCTTGATTTATATTATTAAATGTTTTTGAATTTGCATAAATAGGAATATCATATTTTTTACATAATACGCTTAAGCCTTTAACATGATCTGAATGCTCATGGCTTATTACTATGGCATCAATGTTTTTAGCAGATACATCAATTGAATTAAGAGCTTCTTCAATTTTTTTTGAAGAAACTCCGCAATCAATCAAAATTTTTGTATTATCAGTTTCTAGAAACGAACAATTTCCAGAACTTCCACTATATAAATTGCAAAATTTAAACATTAGTATATCCTATTCTCTAATAATTACTATAAATATTTATTCGCTTACTCTTTTAATTTTAGCACCTAGTTTTCTAAACTTATCCTCAATGTGCTCGTACCCTCTGTCTATGTAGTGAATGTTATATAATTCACTTTGTCCATCTGCAATAATACAAGCAATGAGAAGTGCTGCACCAGCACGAAGATCAGTAGCATATAAATGAGCAGCAGTTAGCTTTTTTACACCCTTAAATACAGCAGTTTTTCCTTGAGCAGTTATCTGGGCACCCATTTTATTTAGCTCATCAGTATATTGAAATCTAGATTCCCAAATACTCTCATTAATAATGCTTGTACCATTTGCAATAGCAAGAGAAACTCCAATTTGTGGCTGCAAATCCGTAGGAAAACCTGGATAAGGTAGAGTCTTTATATTAGTTGGGTTTATTTTAGAATTGCAAGATACTCTAAGTGAATCACCTAAATCCTCTATTTTTCCACCCATCTCAATTATTTTAGCAGACAATGAATCTAAATGCTCAGGAATACAATTTTTTATTAAAATATTTCCCTTTGAAGCAACAGCTGCAAGCATAAATGTACCAGCTTCAATTTGATCAGGAACTATTGAATATGTATGATTTCCACTTAGAGATTGTACACCATTTATCTTAATAGTATCAGTACCAGCACCTCTAATTTCAGCACCAACGCTATTTAAAAAGTTGGCGACGTCAACTATGTGAGGTTCTTTAGCAACATTATCTAAAGTTGTAGTTCCTTTAGCTAATACTGAAGCTAAAATTAAATTAATAGTTGCACCGACAGAAACTACATCAAAATAAATTGGAGCGCCGATTAGTTTTTTAGCAGATGCAGAAATCTTACCTTGACTAACAGAAGTAGTTGCACCCAATACCTCAAAACCTTTAGTATGTTGATCTATAGGTCTAGCACCTAAATTACATCCACCAGGAATACCTACCTCAGCATGATGACATCTACCTAAAAGAGCTCCTAAAAGATAATAAGATGCCCTAAATTTACTTGTCATTTCTAAAGGAGCATTTACACATTTCAAATCTCTAGAATCAATTACAACAGTATGTTCATCAGTCCAGGAAACTTTTGCTCCTAAAGCTTCTAGTATGTTACAAATGATTTTAACATCGCTTATATTAGGTACGTTTTCTAAAGTAGTAATTCCATCTATTAAAAGAGTAGCAGGAAGAATAGCGACAGCAGCATTTTTAGCTCCACTAATTTCAACCTCTCCACACAATTTTGTATTTCCTTCAATAATAAATTTATCCAAAATAAAACCCCCAGTCGTCCTATTTAACATTTAATATATACCACATAATAAATAAATTTACAATATTTTTAAGGAAATTTGTAAGAATAAAAATATAATATAAAAACCGCATACTATATAAATGCGGTTTTTAAAGTATACACTACTTATTTGCTATTTTTAAATTAAAATTATTAAAAAGCTCGACTAATTTAAACTTAAAATTAGTAACATTATTATCATTTGAAATGATAGAATAATCTTCATCATTCAAATTATTTTTTAAAGATTCCTTGGACTCTTCAGGAACAACTCCAGATGTTACATCAACGAAACATAAAGGAGGGAACATTACGCACCACCAATTTTGACCTGAAGAGGAACCAATTTTTACCCTTAAAGCATCATAATATCCTGAAGGTAAACTTATATCGCCATATGATTTTGTTGGAAACTCAAAATTTCCGATTTCAACACTTACATCATAATTATATCCATTATCTTTAATTACTTTTATAGCAATTGATTTAAAATCTTCAATATGACTATTTGCAATATCTATAGCCTCTAATTTATTAGAAGCATTGGCACATAGATTATTCATATAATTAATTAAAGAGTCACGAACTTTATATTTTAAATCTTGATCTTCTTTTGAATCACTATTAGCAATTACGTGTAATCTAAAGACGCAAGAAGATAAATCTTTGGAAACAGCTTGTACATAAGATATTGCAGAAATCAATATAAACATAAATATTAATAAGGTTAATACAATAGCGTTTTTATTAAATTTTTTTTCTTTTGAAAAATATATCATAATAAATCCTTTCTAAAAATTAAATATGTAAATTTAATTTTATTTATATAGTAAAAAGTATATTTTCTTTTAATTACTATTAATAAAAATTATTTCCTAATAAAATAAAAATATACATTAGTGGAAAAAAATGATTAGAAAAAATTAATTATTAGTGAATACCACTAGAAAATAAATAATTAAAAAAATTTATGTAATAATATTGACATTTTTGTAACAATATGGTAATATTTACCACAGAAAAGGGGGTAACAAATGAAAATTGAAAGTTTATGCAATTTTTATGCAAGTAAATATCATCTAAGTATGATTTTATTAGAATATTTAAAAAAGAATAGTACAAAAAAAACGCAAATAGTAACATTTATGCAGGAAGATATAGAAAAGGAAATACAAGATTTAAACGAAAAATATAAATATAATATAAATTTGAATAAAATAGATTTTAAAAGAATAAATGATATATATGGGATAGAACCAGAAATATCTAAAGATATCATATTTATTGTACAAGGAAACATTAATTTTATGAACGAGGCAAATGAATATATAAGAGATTTAGCAGATAAAAAATCAAAAATTAAAATAATTAATTGTTATGATTTTGAAAAACAAAAAAAGGTAATGAAGATGCTAATAGACCAAAATGATAAAATTTTATATACAACAGGAGAAAAAATAATTGACTAATAAAAATAAATGGTATATTATATAGGATATCTAAAACAAATTATATCGTTTTTAGATGTTATTGGCATGAAGAGTCTACCGTGGCCGAAGCCTAGAAAAATTTTTGTTAAAGGAGAAATAACATGGAGGAAAAACTAAAACAAGTAAAACAAAAACTTGATAAGTATGGCCAGGAACAACTATTAGATGCATATAATAGGATTACTGACGAAAAAGGAAAACAAGATTTTCTAGATAGTATACTTACTATTGACTTTAATCAAGCAAACGAATTGTACGAAAGTAGTAAACAAAAACCATCGTTTGCCAACTCAAAAATTGAACCAATCGACTATACAGACAAATCAAAATTATCAAAAGAAGAATACGAAGAATTAAAAGCGATTGGAACGAAGAAAATTAAAGAAGGAAAACTTGCTGTTGTAACAATGGCAGGCGGACAAGGAACAAGACTAGGACATTCAGGACCAAAAGGTACATTTGACTTAGGACTAAATTCACACAAACCAATCTTTGAAATACTTACGGACACAATGAATGAAGGAAGAAAAGAATATGGTGCAGATATACCTTGGTATATCATGACAAGTGAAGAAAATAATAAAGAAACTGAAGAGTTTTTTAAGAAAAATGACTTTTTTGGATACCCAGAAAACTTAATAACATTTTTTAAACAAGGAAAACTTCCAATGCTATCAACTGACGGAAAAATTTTAGTTGATGAAAAGGGAAAAATTAAAGAAGCAGCAGATGGACATGGCGGAATATTTGGGTCAATGCTTAAAGATGGCGTAATATATGACATGAAAGCAAGGGGAATAGAATGGATATTTATTGGTGGAGTTGATAATGTATTAGTAAAACCAATAGATCCAATAGTTATAGGATTGGCAGAAAAGAAGAAGGTTTTAGCAGTAGGAAAGAGTTTAGTAAAAGCAAATCCAAAAGAAAAAGTTGGAGTATTCTGCAAGAGAGACGGAAAGCCTAGCGTAATAGAATATACTGAGATAAGTGATGAAATGGCAGAAGAGACTGATGAAAATGGAGAATTAAAATATGGAGAATCTCACATTCTTTGTAACTTATTTAACATTAAAGCAGTAGATAAGATAAGCCAAATGAAATTACCATATCATATAGCATTTAAAAAAGCTAAATATATTGATAAAGACGGAAATCTAGTAACACCAACAGAGCCAAATGCTTATAAATTTGAAGCATTTTTATTTGATGCGTTTGAAAGCCTAGATGATATGGCAATTTTAAGAGTAAAAAGGGAAGAAGAATTTGCACCAGTAAAAAATGCAGAAGGTGTAGATAGCCCAGATACAGCTAGAAAATTATATACAGATTTTCATTCAAGAAAATAGAAAAAAGTTGGGGGACTAATAATTTAGACAATAGATTATTTATTAGGTCCCCATTTTATATTATGGAGGTAATTAAAAATGGAAGAAACTTTAAAAAGATATGAAGAATGGTTAAATGATCCTTGTTTTGATGAAGAGACAAGAAGAGAATTAGAAGAAATTAAGGGAAATGAAAAAGAAATAGAAGACAGATTTTATAAAGAACTAGAATTTGGAACAGCAGGACTAAGAGGAGTAATAGGCGCAGGGTTAAATAGAATGAACAAATACACTGTAGGAAGAGCAACACAAGGATTAGCTAGCTTTATTTTAAAAGAAGGAACAGCAGACAAAGGAGTTGCAATATCATATGACTCAAGACACATGTCAAAGGAATTTAGCCGTGAAGCTGCACTATGCCTTAATGCAAATGGAATAAAGACATATGTATTTGAATCATTAAGGCCAGTACCAGAATTATCATTTACTGTAAGAGAACTAGGATGCACAGCAGGTATAATGATTACAGCAAGTCACAATCCACCAGAATATAACGGATATAAGGTTTACTGGGATGATGGTGCACAAATTATTCCACCAAAAGACAAGCAAATAATAGATGAGGTAAATTCTACACAGTTTTCACAAATAAAAACGATGAGCATAGAAGAAGCTGTTGCAAATGGACTATATATAGAAATTGGAAAAGAAATTGACGATAAATTTATAAATACATTAAAATCATTAGTATTAAATCCAGAAATAATAAAAACAGTAGGAAATGATATAAAAATAGTATACACGCCACTACATGGAGCAGGAAATGTGCCAGTACAAAGAGTATTAAAGGAATTAGGATTTACAAATGTATATGTAGTACCAGAACAAGAAAAACCAGATGGAGACTTCCCAACAGTAAGTTATCCAAACCCAGAAGACAAAAATGCATTCAAATTAGCACTAGAATTAGCTAAAAAAGTTGATGCAGATGTTGTTTTAGCAACAGATCCAGATGCAGATAGATTAGGAGTATTTTCAAAAGATGATAATGGAGAATATATACCATACACAGGCAATATGTCAGCATTACTAATAGCAGAATATGAATTATCTCAAAGAAAGGAAAAAGGAATGCTTCCTGAAAACGGAGCCTTTATCACAACAATTGTATCTTCCGATATGGCAAAAGCAATTGCAAAAGCATACGGACTAAAGGTATTTGAAACATTAACAGGTTTCAAATGGATTGGTGAAAAGATAAGACAATTTGAAGAACAAAATACATATAATTATCAATTTGGATTTGAAGAAAGTTATGGATGTTTAATAAGTCCGCATGCTAGAGATAAAGACGGAATATCAGCAGTAATGGTACTTTGCGAAGCAGCAGCATACTATAAGAGCAAAGGAATGACTTTGTGGAATCAAATGATGAATATATACAAAAAATATGGTTTCTATAAAGAAGGACAAATCTCAATAGTATTAAAAGGTGCTGATGGAGCAGAACAAATAAAAGCCAAAATGGAAAAAATGAGAGCCAATGCTCCTAAGAATTTAGCAAGTTTTGATGTATTAGAGGTAAGAGACTATCAGAAACATACAATAGTAAAGAATAATGGAGAACAATTTGAAACCGACCTACCAACGTCAAATGTGCTATACTACGAACTAAACAACAATAGTTGGTGTTGTGTAAGACCATCAGGAACTGAACCAAAAATAAAATTTTATATGGGAGTGAAAGGTGAATCAGAAGCGGAAGCAGAAGCTAAGCTACAAGAGTTAACGGAGGCAATGAAGAATTTTGTGGAATAAAGAAATACAAAAAATATTAAGTAAAATAAGAAAAGCAATAGAAGACTATGAAATGATAGAAGAAGGAGACAAAGTTGCTGTAGCCCTATCAGGAGGAAAAGATTCAGTAACACTTGTTTATGCACTAAAAGCACTGCAAATATTTTATCCTAAACATTTTGAATTTATTGCAATAACAATACATCCTGGATTTGAAAACTTTGATGATCAAATTTTAAAAAATATTTGTAACGACATAAATATTGAATTAGTAGTAGTACCTAGCGACATAAAAGCAATAGTATTTGATGAAAGAAAAGAAAAAAATCCATGTTCATTATGTGCAAACTTACGTAGAGGAATGCTTAACTCAATTGCAAAACAACATAAATGCAACAAGATTGCCTTAGGGCACAACGAAGATGACGTATTAGAAACATTTCTAATGAACATGATATATGCAGGGAATTTATCGACATTTGCACCAATAAGTTATATGGACAGGTCAGAGATGACAGTCATAAGACCACTAATATATACTCCAGAAAAAATGACTAAAAACTTTATAAGAAAATCAGAAATAGAAATAATGCCAAAAGTGTGTCCAATGGACGGAATATCAAGTAGAGAATACGCATTAGAATTACTTAAAAGTTTAGAAATTAAAAATAAGCACATTAGAGCTAACCTTATGGGAGCAATAAAAAGAGCACAAATAAATGGATGGAAAGAATAAATTTATTTATAATAGATGTAGCTATTATACAAAGTATGTGATATAATAGCTACAAAATATGTTTCTGTAGCTCAGCTGGATAGAGCAGCAGTTTCCTAAACTGTTGGTCGGAGGTTCAAATCCTCTCAGGAACACCAAAATATTAATATATCTAAAATTATAAATTTTATAATGATGATAATATTTAAGAAAAAAAGCGGAATTATTAAATTAATCCGCTTTTAATTATTTTTAGAAAAATTAACGAATTTACATACACAGCTTTTTGATGTGAAAATGGAGGTTCATGCTCCAAAATAAAAATGAAATAAAATATTTCATTTTTATTTTTTTAATGATATAATATTATAAAATTTATTATATAAGTTATAATTTTTTATACAATAATATATAAAAAATATACAAAATGACGAAAAAACAGTGATGTTTTTTATTTAAATATGATAAAGTAATAACTGCACCTAATTTTGACAAAAAAGGATAAAATTTCTAAAATGCAAATCGCTAGTTGCGTAATTGCAAACTTTAGTTGATAGAAAGTTGCGACAAAATGTTGTATAATTTATAAATACCAAGTTAATTAGGTGCAAATTTTTATAAGGAGATTTTGAAATGGAAACATTAGGAGAAAGAATCGTTAATGCGAGGAACAGAAAAGGACTCTCACAAGAGAAATTTGCAGAACAACTTGGTGTATCTAGACAAATGGTTTCTAGATGGGAATTAAATATGGCTGTACCAAGAATGTCGAGAATGGAGAAGATTTGTGAATTATTAGGTTTGACTGCCAATGAATTAATCAATGGCAAAGAAGGTGACGAACTAGATAAGAACCAAAATAATTCACAAGAACCTGTAGCCTATAAATATTTGAAGTTCAAGGCATTTATGAGGCGTACAGCCTTAATTCTATTAAAGGTACTCTTGATATTAATTACATTATACATAGCATACACAACATTTAAGTTAATAGTATTAAAACATGTAATTAATAAAGTATCACAATATGAGAATTATAATAATTATTATTGTAAGATTAAATCATTTGATGAAAGTGAGACAGAGTCTGTTAGAGAAATTTGGTATAAAGATGGAATGTACAAAACAATAGAAACTGTAAAGATAAATGATACAGATGTAAAAACAACATTAATAGTAGATGTAAACAATAAATGTAGATATCAAGTTGATGAAACAAATAAAATAGCAAAGAAGAGAAACTTAACACAATTAGACATATATGAAAATGGAAGATTGCTATATGATAGTTTTCCAATTGAAATAATAAATGATTTTGATTATATATCTACTGCGTTTAAAATTAATAAAGTATTTTATTATAAAAAAGACAACAAATATTATTTAGAAATAAATGATAGTAAAGTATATTTAAATACCGAAACATATTTACCTAATTTTATGAACACTGAATTAAAAAACAAAAAAGAAACTTTTAATGAATATGATATAAAGTTAGATGTAGTGCAAGATGAAGATATAAAAATTCCGAATGATTATATAATTCAATAATTAAATAAGATAAGCAAAAAAAGGCTTACAACGTAAACGTTGTAAGCCTTAGAATTTAGATTCTATAGCCCGAAAACCAATTTTTATTTCTGAACAATATACCCCACACCAGTTAAAGATGCAGAAGTAGAACTTTCAAAAATGAAAGTATATGTTCCTGCTGACAATGTACCGCAAGTAGTAACATTTGTCATTCCACCAGAAGAGGGAATTGTACCCAACCAATGGACATTACCGTTAGGATATTTAACATAACAGCTCACAGTACCAACAGAACTGTTAGATGAGATACCTGCTTTAAATCCGCAATTGGAGAAGCTCCGCCCAATAGAGCATGCGCATTCACCATCCCACGAGAAGTCCCTAGATGCCGCAGAGAGAATGTGGTCATAGCTCATAGGCATAATTCCGTCGTCAGCCTTGCTGTTAGATGCGTCAATAACGACTACATCGACAGTTGTTACAAAAGTGCCTTTGCCAGTCTCAGGCTCAGGCGTAGCGGTTACATCTTCCGCATAAGCGAAAGACGTACCAAAAATGCACATGGCACAAGCCATTAACACCATAAATAACCGTTTTAAACTCTTCATGATAAACCTCCATAAAAATGTAAATTGCCTAAAGTTTCTTGCCAGCTATTCGTCTAAATTCTTTATTACAAGCTCAGCATAGAAAGATCTTAGCTGTGCTTAGTAAATTTTTTGATGCACTTACGTGCGATAGAAAACATTATAATATCGTTTAACTAAAAAAGCAACTAAATTTGACAAAAGTAGAAACAAATAGACAAAACTAGAAATAAATATAGAATACAATAGTAAATTTTATAAAAATAAACAAATTATATAATCACAGAAAGGATATTAAAATGATTGAAGAAGATATCATGTCTGAACTAAAGAAATTTTCACTTAAGAGGAACTCAATAGGATACGAATATCTAATAGAAGCAATAAAAATTGTATCTATAAATAAAATTGCTGTAAAAGACTTTAAAAAATATGTTTACTTGCCAATTGCAGAAGAATATGATACAAAGCCAGATAATATTTTTTGGTGTATTAATAAACTAATAAGTTTGATGTGTCTAAATACTAATAAGAAATTATTAGAGGACTATTTTAAAATAAGCGAAAATGAGGCACTAACAACTAAAACATTTATTGTAGGAATCGCAAGAAAGATAACATAATATCTGTATACCTTTTATAACCAAAGTTATGTAAATGTCGTAATATATAAAAAAGATAGATATGACGAAATAATGTAAAATAAAATTACGAAAAAACTTAACATAACCATAATTTTACAAAATAATTTTTAAATTATTAAAAGGCTGTAAGTGTTGATATTTTAAATAATACATAAATTTCATGACAAAAATTTACAAAATTCAAAGAAATATTTGGAAAAACCACTTGACGAGCTGTGGAATAAAATGGTATATTAATAACCGACACTAAGTTAAGAAAGGAAGTGAGATTATGCCAATGCTATATACTAGTATTGAAATAAACAAAGTCCTTGAAGATACAAAAGAAACGATTAATTATTACATCACAAAGGACATGAGTTATGGTTTCAAGGTTACAAAAGCGAATGCAAATTCAAATGAAAACGAATCAATTGCAGTAGATAACATAGCAGACAGTGAAAACGGTGTAGCGAAACTAATTGATGAATTAGTTGGTTATGGTGATAATATGGAACAAATTAAGTATATTGTTGAAGATTATCAAGAAGCAGCAGGACCTAGGATAATAGCCTAATAAAGCTTAAAAAGAATTATCGATGGTACTATAGATAATTTGCAGAAAAGAACATTATATATGTTCTTTTTTGTTGCACAAAATTATAAAATATGATAATATATATAATACATTGCTTACTTAAAATAAAACTAAAATAGAGGAATAAAATTAAATGAACGAAAATATAAAATATATGAAAGAAGCTATAAAAGAAGCAAGAAAAGCGGAAGAAAAACTAGAGGTACCAGTAGGAGCTATAATTGTTAAAGATGGAAAAATCATAGCAAGAGCACATAATCAAAAGGAAACTAAATTAGATCCTACAAAACATGCAGAGATAATGGCGATTCAAAAAGCATGCAAAAAATTAAAAACATGGCGACTAACGGATTGTATAATGTACGTAACGTTAGAGCCATGCACAATGTGTGCAGGAGCAATTATACAAGCTAGAATTAATAAAGTATATATTGGGGCAATGGACGAAAAAACAGGAAGTTGTGGCTCAGTATTTAATTTATTTGAAGATTATAAATTTAATCATCATGTAGAAACAGAATATAACGTGTGTAAGGAAGAATGCGAAATAATATTAAAGGATTTTTTTATAAATCTTAGAAAATCTAAAACAAAGGAAAAATAAATTTAAAAATGGAGAGATACCGAAGTGGTCATAACGGGACTGTCTCGAAAACAGTTTGGTGAGGATACTTGCCACGTGGGTTCGAATCCCACTCTCTCCGCCATAAAACAAAGGAAGGTAAAGATATGAATAAGATAGTAAAGGAAAAAATTAAAGAAGCCATTACTTTATTCTTAATAATAATCGTATTTGTAAGTGTACTTGCAATCATGTTAAAGTACGAAAATGAAGGTGAAAAAGATATGCCATTCATTTTAAGTGAAATACTGGTCATAAGTAGTGCTGAGGAATATGAAAAGGCAGAGAACCCTAATGGATATAAGTGGAATATGAATATTAATCAATATAATGATATATACATAAATATAAAAAAAGCCAATAATACAAAGAAACCAACTTATATAAAAAACATAAGCATAGAGAATCTTAAAATAAATGCACCAGAAGATGCAAAAATTATAGCATATATGCCCAATAATGATGAGAAAAAGATATTTAAATATGATGATGAGCACAAAGTCGAAGGAAATTTAACATATAATGTAGGAGAAAAAAGCGATTACACAAAATTAGAAATTACAAATGAAGGTGGAATAATGCTTTTTAGAATAGTTAATCAGGATATTGCAGAATATGTATCAAATGATGATGGTGAGCTAAAATATGATGGTACATTATTAAAGAATGCGAATGTACCAGAAGAAAAGCTAAAAGCAGAAGTTAAATTTGATATAGTAATAAGAACTGATAAAACTGCATATAGAGGAAATATTACACTAAACATACCATCAGGCAACATAAAAGAAGAAGGTGTATCAAGAAATCATCAAACAAATCTAGAAAATATTATTTTTAAAAGAGAAAATCTAAATAAAACACTTGATAATCAAAACTAAATATTATATAATGCAAAAGGTGTGAGCATTTATTTATTCTAGGGTAGCTCAATAAAAGCCTACGAATCTTGTCAGGTCCGGAAGGAAGCAGCAATAAGTGGATACTTTTATGTGGGATACCTTAGAATAAGTAAATGCATCATACCTTTATTAAAATACAGGTGGGAGGAAACTTATGGAATATACGGCTTTATATAGAAGATTTAGGCCAATGAATTTTAAAGAAATTGTTGGACAAGACCATATAACAACCACACTAAGAAATCAAATAATAGCAGACAGAGTTGGACATGCATATTTATTTACAGGATGTAGAGGATGCGGAAAAACATCATCAGCAAAAGTACTAGCAAGAGCCATAAACTGCATGAATCCGAAAAACGGAGAGCCATGTAACGAATGTGAAATATGTAAATCAGCCTTAGACGGATCACTTACAGATATAGTAGAAATGGATGCTGCATCTAACAACAGTGTAGACGATGTAAGAGCTATTAGAGACGAAGTAAATTTCTTACCAACAATAGCAAAATATAGAGTATATATAATAGATGAGGTTCATATGTTATCAACAGGAGCATTTAATGCTCTACTAAAAACACTAGAAGAACCACCTAAACATGTAAAATTTATATTAGCAACAACAGAACCACAAAAATTACCAGCAACAATACTTTCAAGATGTCAAAGATTCGACTTTGGAAAAATACCAGATAAAGATATAGCGGCAAACTTAGAAAAGATTTGCAAAGAATGTGAAATAAAATATACAGAAGGAGCAATTAATCTAATCTCAGAATTATCAGAAGGAGCAATGAGAGACGCACTCTCAATTCTAGAGAGATGTGCACAAGATGGAGAAAGCTCTATAGATGAAGAAAAGATAAAAAATCTAGTAGGCATTCCAAAAATAGAATATATTGCAGGAATAGTAGAAAAAATCGTAGAACAAGACGCAGAAGGAGCTTTAGCCGTAACAAAACAAGTAATTGATGAAGGCAAAGATATAGGAAACTTGTTATGGGAAATGATAAAATACATTAGAGATATTTTATTATTTATAGTTACAAAAGAAGTCTCAAATATATACTCAGAAAATGATATAGAGAAAATAAAAAAGCTAGCAGACAAAGCAAATAAAGAAAGGCTACTTAAAATAATATACAGTTTATCTGAATTAGAAAATGAAATAAAGTGGTCATCACAAAAAAACATAGTATTTCAAGTTGGAATATTAAAATTATGTAGCACGCAAGGAATGCCACTAGAAGAAAGAATTACAAAATTAGAAAATGCTATTGCAAATGGAGTAATAAGCGCACCAAAAGCAGAAAACAAAAGCGCAGTATCCACAACTAGAGCACAAAATGTGAATAAGTCACCTACTAATACAGCTAATAGTGCGAAAACAGTAACAAAAAGAAGTGAAGACTTTTGGCTAAATGTCATTGAAAGTCTAAAAGAGCAAAGAATGCCAATGCTTTATTCAAACCTAGCAAATGCAAGAGGGGTACTATTAGATGATATGACAGTAGGAATAGAGTTTCCAAATGGATTAACTAGTTTTGGAAAAGGAGTTATAGAAAAGCCAGAAAATATGGCAAAACTAAAAGAATTAGTATCTATGGAATGTAAAAAGGACATGAGGATAAAATTGCTAGACAAAAAGGAAGAACAACCAGAAGTAAACCCAGCGGAAGAGCTTAATTTAGGTATAGACATAAACATGATAGATGGGTAAATATAATGTGATTTGGCATCCATGATTTTTCAAAGAAAAACCATGTAAAGCGATTAAAGCAAAACGAAGTAAATAGAAAGGAGAACAATAATATGTCAAGAGGAGGATTCCCAGGAGGAATGGGTGGATTTGGTGGAATGAACATGAACCAAATCATGAAACAAGCAAAAAAAATGCAAGAGGAAATGGAAAAATCACAAGAAAATTTAGCAAGTCAAACATTTGAAAGCACAGCAGGTGGAGGAGCAATAAGTGCAAAAGTAAATGGTGCAAAGGAATTACTAGAAGTAAAACTAAACAAGGACATTGTTGATCCAGACGATGTCGAAATGTTACAAGACCTAATTATAACATGTATAAATGACGCATTCAAAAAAGCAGATGCCGCATCAAATGCCGAATTCGGAAAATACAATATACCAGGACTATAAAAAATAGTGTAAGTAAAAATAGGAAATAAACACACAGCCGTAATAAAAAGGAGCAAAAAATGTCGTACTTTTCACCATCAATAGAAAAGCTAATAGAAAGTTTTGAAAGTTTGCCAAGCATAGGAAACAAGACAGCAATAAGACTAGCATTTCATATACTAAATTCAAGCGAAGAAGAAACAAATAACTTTATAAAAAGTATACAAGACGCTAAGAAAAATCTGAAATTCTGCTCAAAATGCTACAATATATCAGACACAGACCCATGCGAAATTTGTGCTAATTCCTCAAGAGACCAAACCAAGATATGCGTAGTAGAAGATGTAAAAGATGTTGTAGCAATTGAAAAAATACATGAATATAAAGGACTATATCATGTACTACACGGATCAATTTCTCCGATGGATGGAATAGGGCCAGATGATATAAAAATAAAAGAACTATTAGCAAGGCTAATGGAGAGAGAAATAAAAGAAGTAATTCTTGCAACAAACCCTAAAGTGGAAGGTGAAGCAACAGCAATGTATATATCAAAACTAATAAAGCCAATGGGAATAAAAACAACGAGACTAGCACATGGTATCCCAGTAGGTGGAGACTTAGAATACACAGACGAGTTCACTTTAGGAAAAGCATTTGAGGGAAGAACGGAATTATAATAAATTTAAAAATCCAAATTGATAAGACAAAATTATCACTTTGGATTTTTTTAGTATTAAACCAAATTATGCTTGACATGATAAGATTAGCATGGTAATATATGTAAAGTAATTAGAACAAAGGTGAAAAATGAAAAGAAGTAAAAGAAAATTTAATATAAAAGAATCTATAATAGCAATAATTATTATATTATTATCATTAATAGTAGGAAATTTAGTAGAGCAAAAGCAAATAATATCATCAGACAATATATCTAATGAGGTTAAGCAAGCTAATACAAATACAATATTAAATGAAGAAACCCCAATAAATGAAACAAAAAACAACACCACAAATACTGTTAATATAAGCATAAGTAATATTCCACCATATTTAAATAATATGGTAATCGATATTAACAATAATATTCCATACTTTACAGAGGATGATATGAAAAAAGGTGATTTTGAATATTATTCAAATTTAGACGAATTAAATCGAGCAGGAGTAGCCTATGCAAATATATGTAAGCTAACAATGCCACCAAAAGATACAAGAAGGGAAAGTTTATCATACAAGCCTACGGGATGGAACCAATATTTATACGGTGAAAATAACAGTCAGCATTTATATGAGAGATGTCACCTAATTGCATGGCAATTGGGTAATGAAAATAATAATAAAAGAAACTTAATAACAGGAACATCCCAGCTAAACCAAGCAATGATAGAATATGAAAATATGATTGCAAATTGGATAAAAAACAAAAATAAAGAGAATAAAGACTATCACGTTTTATATAGGGTTACGCCTATTTATCAAGGCGAAAATAAAGTCGCGACAGGCGTGGAAATAGAAGCAAAATCAGTTGAAGAAGAAGGTATATCTTTTAATAAATTTATATACAATGTTCAGGATAATTTTGAAATTGATTATTACACAGGCAAAGCAAAACTAACAGAATAACAAGGAGGAAAATATTTGGAAAAAAACAAACTAATTGAATTAAAAGGTACATTTGATAAATATGTACATTACACAGAAGATAAGGTTGAGTATTGGATGGCAAGAGAATTACAAATTTTATTAGGATATGAACGATGGGAAAATTTTATAAATGCCATTAATAAAGCAATGACATCTTGCAAAACGTTGGGAGTGCCTATTGGTGACCATTTTCGTGAAGTCACGAAAATGGTACAAGCAGGTGTTGCACAAAAACAGATTTTAGACTATCAGCTTACACGCTATGCATGTTATCTTATTACCCAAAATGGAGACCCCAAAAAAGAGCAAATTGCATTTGCACAAAGTTATTTTGCAATACAAACAAGAAAGATAGAATTGATTGAACAACGTATGCAGTACATACAAAGAGCAGAAGCTAGGGATAAATTAAAATTATCAGAAAAGAAACTGTCGCAAAACATATATGAACGTGGAGTCGACGATAAAGGATTTGGTAGAATACGCTCAAAAGGAGATCAAGCATTATTTGGTGGTAAAACTACAAAAGATATGAAAGATAAATATAAAGTAAAAGACAATAGGCCTCTTGCTGATTTTCTTCCGACAGTAACAATTGCAGCAAAAAATTTAGCCACAGAAATGACTAACTATAATGTTGAGGAAAGAGATTTGCAAGGAGAATTGCATATAACTAATGAACATATACAAAACAATTCAAGTATTAGGGATATGCTGATTCAAAGAGGAATAACACCAGAAAATTTACCACCAAGTGAAGATATGAAAAAATTAGAACGAAAAGTTATAAAAAGTGAAAAAGTTTTAGCTAGAGATTCTGGAAAACTAAAAAAACATGAGTAGAATAACAAGGAGGAAAATATTTGGAATTTAACTTAAATGTTTTAGAAGAAAAAATAGAAAAAAATGAATTTGCAAGAAATTTTATAAAAGAATTAGGAGATGCAGTAAATAATATAGATGATAAAAAATTAACTGTTGATGAAGAATTAGAATATGAGAAAAAAGAATTTGATTTTTTACAAGAATATTTTGAAAAAGAACTACTAGATCAAAGTAATGGAGAAGCGTTTATTGTAACAAATAGATATGAAAATGATGAATTACATAGATATAAGTTAGCTCAATACAAAGACAATATAGAATGCAAATACATTGCACTAGAAGAAGACTTACCAGAAGATGTTGAACTTAGAGATGTAGTAAGGAAAATAGATGGGAAATATATTTTAGATAAGCAAGCAACGCAATACATTAAAGAAAGACTAAACAAAGTAAAGCAAGTTATTTTGGACAAACGAAATAAAATATAAAAACAAAAAAGTTATTTCTTAAATGAGAAATAACTTTTTACATTGTTATCCAAAAATAACCTTACAAATATCAGCAGTTGAATTCTTTTTAGCCATAAGTCTTGAACGAGTTTTCATATGATGTAGTTCTCTTTCATTAGAAAGTAACTCAGAAATAGCCTCATTTACATTTTCTTTTTTACGAAGCCATAAAGCGACTCCAGCTTTTTCTAAAAAAACAGCATTCTCCTCTTCTTGACCAGGAATAGGATTTATAACAACCATAGGAAGACCTGAAGCCAAGCTCTCCGTAGATGTAAGTCCACCAGGCTTAGTAACAACTAAATCAGATATAGCCATAAGTTCGGGAATTTTATTAGTATATCCATAAACTTTAACTCTATCAGAAGAATGAGTATCTAATACTATTTTATCAAAACGCTCTTGCATCTTGGTATTTTTCCCAGAGATAACAATTATTTCATATGAATTACCGATATTATCAATAAAAGCCTCTAAAATAGAAGAAGTATGTTCCTCACCAAGACCAAATGCGCCACCACCAAAAAACAAAATAACCCTTTTAGATAAATCTAAATCAAAAGACTTTTTTAAACTATTTTTATCAAAATGTTGTAAGAACTTAGTAGATAAAGGGATACCAGTAACAAATATCTTATTATCAGAGATGCCTTTTAAAGCCAAATCCTTCTTCATCCCATCATGAGCTACAAAGAAGAAATCAACAAATTGGCTATCAAATAACCATTGATTATGAGGTGCAAAATCAGTAAGAACAGTAGCTAATTTACAATTTGTTTTTTCCTGTTTTTTTAATATAGTGGTCATCTGACTTGAAAATGGATGAGTAGAAATTACAATATCGGGTGAAAATTCTTCAAATAATTTGTATAGTTTTAATGAAAGAACCTTACTTGATAACTTGCTAAGATGAGCAATAGGGCCCTTTCCAGAACGTTTATAAATTCTGCCCCAAGCCCAAGGAACCTTTTCAGCCATAATTTTATACGAATCCGTAGTTATTTTTTCAATTCCAGTATTTATATATTTCATACAATCAACTATTCTAACATCAAAATCACTATAATTAGCATCAATATATTGTTTTATTGCATTTGCAGCAGATAAATGTCCACCACCGTAAGAAGCATAGAAAATTAAAACTCTCATAAAAACCTCACATCAAATTTACTTATAATATATATAGCACAACAAAAATAAAAAAACAATAAAATTAACAATTTATGAATAATTTAACAATTACTGTAAAAAATATTTTTAAAATATTGCTATTTAACAGTAATGTTAGATGGCACAAAGAGAGGATAAGTTATGGGAAAAGTAAAAAACAAAATGTATGACTGGAAAGATAGACTAAGAAGCGGCAAAATGCTAACATTAGTGGTTACATTAATAATTATAATTGTTGCCTTAGTAATATATGTATATAAAAAAGAGCAAGATTATAGACGCTTGGCTGAAAACGGATATAATAATGCATTTTATCAGCTTATAGAATATGTAAACAATGCAGAAAAATTATTAGCAAAAGCAACAATTTCGTACAGTAGTGAAAATGCTAGTAAGACACTTACAAATATAAGTAAAGAAACAGTATTAGCACAAAGTTATTTAGCAAGACTTCCAATGGAATCACAGGAATTAGAAAATACACAAAAATTTTTAAATCAGCTTAGTGACTTTTGCTATGCAACATCAAGCAAGACAATAAAAGGAGAAAAATTATCAGACGAAGACTTAAAAAATTTAAATACTTTACATGAATATAGTGTAAATTTGGAAAATACACTAAATCAACTTGAAGCAGATATGTCAGCAAGTACAATTAAATGGAGAGAGGTAGAACAAGATGCATCAAAAGTCATATCAAGAGAGGGCGATAATCTATCAAAATCAAGTTTTTCTAATATAGAAGAAGATATGCATCAATATACTGGGCTAATTTATGATGGAGCATTTTCAGAAGGACTAGACAGTACTGAAAAAGTAGGACTTACAGGGGATGAAATAGATAAGGAAAAAGCGCAAGAAAAGGCAAAAGAATTTATAGGAAAAGACATTATATCAGAAATAAATTTTAGTGAAGAATCACAAAATGCAAACATAGAATGCTACGGATTCAATGCAAAAACAAATTCTGGAGCAGAATACTTTATATGTGTATCCAAAAAAGGTGGACATATTGTATCAATGAACTGTAATAGAGAAATTGGAGAAGAAAAGATAAGCCCTGAAGACGCAGTAAATAAGCGGAAAAGAATATCTACAAAAAAGAGAATATAAAAATATGAAAGAAACTTACTACATGAGAGAAGGAAATGTGATCACTGTAAATTATGCATACAATCAAGATGATGTTGTTATATATCCAGATTTAATTAAGGTAAAGATTGCATTAGACAATGGTGAAGTACTAGGAATAGAAGCAACTAAATATTTAAATTCTCACAAGGAAAAACGAGAACTAAAAGAAGCAAAAATTACAAAAGAGGAAGCACAAAAGCTAATAAATCCAAATCTAGAAATAAAATCAGTAAACCAAGCAATAATACCAACAGAATGGAAAACAGAAATACAATGTTGGGAATTTAAAGGAAACACCAAAGGAAATGACTTCTTAGTATATATAAATGTAGAAACTGGAGCAGAAGAAGACATATTGATGATAATTGACACACCAAATGGAACATTAACAGCATAATTCTATAAAAAGCTTTTCTTATTTTTAGAGAAAGGCTTTTTATTTTGGAATTTACTTGTAAAATAAAAACATATAGCATATAATTAAGAAAACTTATATGAAGGAGCACAAGATATGACTATAAAAGAGATTTTAAATGTTACAAATGGAAAACTTTTATGTGGAGATGAAAATGCTGAGCTAGAAGACTTTGAGAGAGATTCTAGAAAAATAACAAAAGGCATTACTTATGTAGCAATTAAAGGAGATAATTTTGACGGAAATGATTTTTATAAAAATGCGATAGAAAATGGAGCGACGACATGTATAATGAGTAAAGAGCCAGATGAGAAAATAGGTAATATAATCTTAGTAGAGGACACAATAAAAGCAATTCAGCAAATTGCTGCATACAAAAGAAGCAAATACAATATACCAGTTGTTGCAGTAACTGGAAGTGTAGGAAAAACAAGTACAAAAGACTTAGTAGCATCAGTTATGTCTAGAAAATACAATGTACTAAAAACTGAAGGAAATCTAAATAACAACATAGGACTTCCATTTACACTATTAAGACTAAAAGATGAAAATGCAGTAGTGATAGAAATGGGAATGAATCATTTGGGAGAAATTAGCCTACTTACGAAGATTGCAAAGCCTACGCTTGCAGTAATTACAAATATAGGAACAGCCCACATAGGGAATCTAGGCTCAAGAGAAAATATATTAAAAGCTAAACTCGAAATACTAGAAGGGCTTGAAGGAGACAGCGTTGTTGTAAATGCAGATAATGACTTACTTGGAAAATGGGCAGAAGAAAACAATAAAAATTATAACATAATTACTTATGGAATAAATAACAAAAGAAGTAAATATAAGGCACAGGACATACAATTTTTTGCCCAAAAAAGTACATATAAATTAGACGGTTATGACATTACTGTGCCAGTTGGAGGAGAACATTTTGTATTAAACAGTTTATGTGGAATAGCAGTAGGAAGATATTTTGACATACCAATGGGAGACATTATAAATGGAATTCAAAACTTCGAACTTACCAAAAAGAGAATGGAAATAAATATATCTAAAAGCGGAGCAACTATTATAAACGACTCATACAATGCAAATTACGACTCAATGAAAGCAGCAATAGAATATCTAAAGAACCTTACGGGCAAAAGAAAAATTGCAGTTTTAGGAGATATGCTTGAACTGGGAGAATACTCAGAAGAGCTTCATAGAAAAGTAGGAAACTGCATAGAGGGAATTGATATATTATATACAGTTGGAGATCTATCAAGATATATAGCTGAAAATGCAAAAATATCAAATGTAATTAGGTGTAAAACAAATGAAGAAGCAATATTAAAAATAAAAGAAACTATGAGTCCTAATGATGTGATTTTAATAAAAGCATCAAATTCAATGAAATTTAGCGAAATAGCAGAAGCGCTAAAAGAATAGTAAAATAATAATTTTTAATGCGGAGGTAAAAAATGAAAAAAGTTGCCGTCATTTATGGTGGAATGAGCAGTGAACACGATGTATCTATGATATCTGGAAAAAACATTGCAAATAGTATAAATAAAAATAAATATGAGGTACATCCTGTAATAATTACAAAAGAGGGAAAGTGGATAGATGAAAAAGATAAAGAAATAAAAAATATTGTACAATACTTAAAAGAGATGGATGTAGTATTTCCAGTATTACACGGACTATATGGAGAAGACGGAAGCCTGCAAGGAATGTTAGAAATGAACCAAATTCCATATGTAGGTTGCAAAGTACTAGCATCAAGTATATGCATGGATAAAGTATATACAAAAATAGTATTAGAAAAAGCAGGAATAAACCAAGCAAAATACATATATTTAAAAGACGAGAATGTATATGTTGACGAAAATTTTGATGAAATGAAATTAGAAAATGACGAGATAATAAAATTAGTAGAGGAAAAACTTAAATTTCCTGTATTCGTAAAACCATCAAATTCAGGATCGTCAGTAGGTGTATCAAAAGCTGCAAGTGGAGAAGAACTAATAAAAGCAATAGAAAATGCATCACTTTATGATAGAAAAATATTAATAGAAGAAGCAATTGTAGGAAAAGAAGTTGAATGTGCTGTACTAGGAAATGAGGAAGTAAAAGCGTCAACAGTTGGCCAAATACTATCAGCCGAAGACTTCTACTCATTTGATGCTAAATACAAAAATGAAGAATCAAAAACAGTAATTCCGGCAGATATTACTGAACAAAAAAAGGAAGAGATTAGGAAGTTAGCTGTTAAAGCATTTAAAGCAGTAGATGGAAGCGGACTATCAAGAGTAGATTTTTTTGTAGAAAATGAAACTAATAAAGTATATCTTAATGAAATAAATACAATGCCAGGATTTACTTCAATTAGTATGTATCCAAAGTTATGGGAAGAAGCAGGGATTAGTGCAACAGAATTAACTGACAAGTTGATTGAGTTAGCATTAAATTAAAGGAATAAAATATGAAATTAGAAGAACTGAGAACTGAACTAAAAGAAAAATATTTATTTGCACCTGAAAGTGAGCAAAGATATGCTCACTCTTTGGGCGTTATGGAAATGAGCGAAGAATTAGCTAAAAAGTACAATGCAGATATAGAAAGGGCAAAAAAAGCAGCCTTAATGCATGATATGGCAAAAGCTATGCCAGTAGAGAATTTAAGAAATTATATAAAAACAAATAACTTACAAGTATCAGAAAATGAAATGCTAGCAGGCGTAGCACTTCATGGAATTGTCGCAGCAGATATTTGCAAGAAAAAATACGGATTTGACAATGAAATATGTGAAGCTATAAGTTGTCATACAATAGGAAAAGAAAATATGACTATATTAGAAAAAGTAGTTTTTATTGCTGACAAAATTGACAAAACAAGAAAATATGAGGGAGTAGAAGACTTAAGAGAACTTGCATTTGAAGATATAGACAAAGCAATAATACAAAGTATAGAAAGAAGTATAGAAAAAAGTATCAGAAAAGGAACAATAATTATAGAAAGAAGTATAAAAACTCGTAATTTTATATTGAAAAATCTAAAAAAATAAGCTATAATAAAAATACCATAATATATGGAGGATGTTAAATGATATTTAAAGATTACTATAAGATACTTGGATTTGAAACAAACAAAGTAAGTATTAATGAAATAAAAAATGCATATAGAGATAAAGCTAAGAAATATCACCCTGATAGAAACGTTGGAGATAAAGAAGCCGAAAGCATATTTAAAGATATAAATGAAGCATACAATATACTTAGTGACTCAAAACAAAGAAGAAAGTATGATCTATCATGGAATAGATACATAGGAAGCAAAAAAAAGAAAACTGCTCAAACTGATAAAAAGACATTTAAAGAAATGTTTATGGAGATTGTATTTGGAAAAGTTACAAAGAAAAAATCAAAGCCAGAGAATCTTCCTAAATACGGAGAAGACATAACTACAGAAATAAATGTAAGTTTAGAAGAGGCGTTTTTTGGAGTAAATAAAAAAGTAAAACTAAGAAGTATTGATGGTAAAGAAAATACATTTACATTTAAAGTGCCAGCTGGAGTACAAAATAAAGACAAAATGAGAATTGTTGGACAAGGCAAAAAAGGCAAAAATGGTGGAAAAAACGGAGACTTATTTGTATTAGTCAATATAGTAAATGACAAGAGATATAACCTTGTAGGAACAGACATATACACTGAATTACCTATTACTGCATGGGAAGCAGCATTAGGAACTAAAAAGGAAATTGATTTATTACAAGAAAAAATAAATATAATTGTACCAAAATGTACAAGCAGTGGAGATAATTTAATAATAAAGCAAAAGGGATATAAAGATGGAAAAGGACAAAGAGGAGATTTACATATAGTAACCCAAATAATATTACCTCAAGAATTATCAGAAAAAGAAGAAAAAATATATAAACAATTACAAGAAATAAACAATGTTGGTTGACATATTTTTGAAAATGTAGTATAATTAAAGATGTGTAACCAAAGAAAAAATAGAAAGAGGTGTAAAGATGGCTAAAGGATTTCAAGGAAAATATTTTAGTATAACTGATCCTCAAGGGGTAAGCACAGTTATATATAGAGTTAATGAAACCGCTAAAGAGTTAAGAAACCAATATCCTAAATACACAGTGGAAAGGTTAGTTAGCTCAGAAGAAATTAACGGAAATATGAAGAAAAAAACATTTTTTATTGATTATCCAGAGCCAGAAGGTGAGGACTTAGTTATATTGTCATTTGGACCACAAAAGGTCGTAGTCAATATGGGAGTTCTTAAAGATGACAAAGTTAAGATATCAAGAAGGCCAATACCAGTTAAATTTAATACTATTTATTCAGAAATACCAACAGAATATAAAGACTTTAAATATACACCAAACTTACAAAGGCCAATAACAATTATAGATCCAGAAACAACAGAAGAAGTAAAACCAATGATATACTTAGATAAACAAACGAATGAAGTTAAAGGAAAATGTAAACTAAAACCTTACAAATCATACTTTAGCTTTGAAATTAAAGACAATAATAATATGGGAGGAATTTCAAACCGTGAGTAAGAATATTAGAGTAAACTGTACAAGTGTAGAGTATATACCAGAGGAAAGACATTTAGGAGTAGAAAGTTATGGTTCTAAAAATGAGAACATATCTATGGATGATGGAATCATGGAATTAAAGGTAGGCACTATAACTCCAGAAATGAACATACCTATAAGTGAAGAGCAAATGCATCATATTAATGAGAATTTACAAAGAAGACCTACAGCATATGCAATGAGAGTTAAGAGTATGCTTAAATCTAACGAGATAGAAAGTAGATAATTACTAAAACCAAAGAGAAGGTAAGAAAATATGAATGATAATTTTATAACATTTGTAAAAAAACATAAAGTAGCAATAATATCCACTATAGTACTTTGGCTATTTGCAGAAGCTTTTGTAATAGCTCCAATCGCCAGTACCATAGTGGATAGTAGTGTTTCTGGAAGTTTTGATTTAACATACTTTATTGAGCATACAGTTGACAGCATTGTCAAAGTAGATGGAATAAAAAAAGTATTTAAGGCAAATTACATAGGTACGTATATTAAATCAACATTATTTTTCACAATTCTATTTAGTATAGCATTAGGAATAGGACTATATAAAGGAAGAAAGAGAGGAAAATATGATAAAATAGAACATGGATCAAGTGATTGGTGCCAAGGCGGAGAGCAATATAGAGTACTTAGTAGAAACAATGGACTTATTCTAGCAGAAGATAACTATTTGCCACTAGACAAAATAGGAAACATCAATACACTAATTGTCGGAGGTTCAGGTTCTGGTAAATCAGCATCATACTCAATACCAAATGCACACCAATGCTTAGGCTCATATGTATTTACAGATCCTAAAGGAGAACTGTATGACGCAACAGCAGGATACTTAAAATCGCAAGGATATGAAATAAAATTACTTAACTTAGTAAATCCAGAAAGCAGTGATAGTTATAATCCAATACAACACATCCAATCAGAAATAGATGTAGATGTTATAGCATCAACAATAGTAAAAGGACAAAAAAGTGAACAAAGTACAGGTGCAGATCCATTTTGGGATAATATGTCAGAACTATTACTTAAATCACTTATATACTATCTAATAGCAGATAGGCCACCAGAAGAACAAAACTTAGCAAGTTGTGCAGAGCTTGTAAGAGCAGCTAATACAAATGGAAACTCTAATTTATTATCAGAAAAAATAAACAGGCTTCCATATGATCACCCAGCAAGAATGAACTATAAATCTGTAGAGATAGCATCAGACAAGACATACAGCTCAATATTAAGTTCATTGCAATCAAAATTAGGAAAATTTGACTCAAAAGAAATAGCAAGTGTAACATCAACAAATACAATAGATTTTGAAGAAATCGCAACAAAGAAGACAGCACTATATGTAGTATCATCTGATACACATACTGCATATGACTTCTTACTTACAATATTCTTCTCACAGATGATACAACAATTATATGATTATGCTGATAAACACGGCGGAAAATTACCAGTAAAAACATTTTTTATACTAGATGAGTTTGCTAACATTGGACAGATACCAGACTTTGATAAAAAGATATCAACAAGTAGAAGTAGAGGAATTTCATTTAGTATCATACTTCAAAACTTAGACCAATTAAAGGCAATATATGAAAAATCGTATGAAACAATAATTGGTAACTGTGATACACACGTATTTTTAGGAAGTAACTCATATACAACAGTAGAATATTTCTCAAAGGAATTAGGAGAAAAAACAATTACTCACATGAGTAAATCAATAAATAGGGATAATCACACAGTAAGAAAAGGATATAGTGAATCTGACCAAATTATGGCAAGGGCACTAATGACTCCAGACGAACTGAGAAGGATGGACAATAACGACTGTATTATATTTGAAAAAGGAATAAAACCAATTAAAGCAAAGAAATATTGGTGGTTCCAAAAATCATCAATATCTAGAGATTTAAATTCTAGAAGAGAAGACCATAATGACTTTGACCCAGGTAATAGAGGAGAATGGAGAAAATACAATCCATATAATCCATATACGGGAAAAGAGCCACAAGAAGAAAAAGAAAAGACTTTTTCAGTACAATCATTAGATGATTTATTTACAGAAGATGATAAAAAAGATGCAAAAAATCCAGAAAGCATAAATATAGATATGCAAGCATCTTCAAATGTGCAAAATAAATCAAACATTGGTCCAACTATTAAAGAAAATAATGCACCAAAAGCAGCAGGCATAGGCATTCCGCCAATTGAAGGATTGACGCAGGAAAATAATAATCAAGCTAAAAACAGTGAAATTGAGCAACACATGGATAAAATAAATCCTGCGGTAGCTGATGTTAGTAAAATAGAGTCAATAAATCAAAGTGCTAATCTTAATAGTACTCCAAACATATCAAATAACGATGATGACATAGACATTCAAAAAGAATTGGAAGCTAAGTTTGATGAGTTATTTGGAACAATAGAATAAAATATAAATCTCAAGTTCACTATTTATAGGATTTGAGATTTTTTTGTAAACCACTTTACAAACATATGTTTTTGTGATATAAATATTAACATAACAGAAAGAGAGGAAAAAATGAAATTCGTGCACATTGGAGACGTTCATTTTGACGCACCATTTACATCAATATCAGACAGAGCAGAATTAGGACAAACAAGAAGACTAGAGCAACGAGAAGCATTTAAAAAGGTAGTAGAATTTATCAAAGAGAATAAAATAGAATATCTATTTATTAGTGGTGACCTATATGAACAAGAATATATTAGAAAATCGACTATTATATATATAAACGAGTTATTTAAGGAGATTCCACAAACAAAAATATATATTGCACCAGGAAACCATGATCCGTTTATAAAAGATTCATATTATAATACATTTGAATGGGAAAGTAATGTAAAAATATTCACAGATGAAGTAGAAAAAGTGGAAAACAGCGATGTAAATATATATGGATATGGATTTAATAATTACGAAATGAATAAAAACCAACTTGCAAATATAAATATAGACAAAAAAGATAAGATAAACATATTAGTTACTCATGGAAATGTTACAACAGGCATAGACTTAGGCGGAATATATAATCCAATAAGCTCAAAAGAATTAAAAGAAAAAGGATTTGACTATATTGCTATTGGACACATTCATAAAAGAGATGAATTTTATCCTGGTTCTCTCATATCTCTTGGTTTCGATGAAACAGGAGAACATGGATTTACTGTAGGAGAAATTGTAGATAAAAAATTATACACTACATTTATAAAAGTAGATGAAAGAGAATTTATAGAACAAGATCTAGATGTATCTAATATGTATTCAGAAGATGAGATAATAGAAAAAATAAACCAAATAGATACAGAAAATAATTTATATAAAATTAATTTAATTGGAGAAAGAAATTTTAATATAAATATTAATTTAAAATTAATTCAAAAAAATATAATAAAAATAAAAAATAATACTAAATTAAAAATAGAAATAAAAGAAAATAATAATACATTAAAAGGAATATGTATAAAAAATCTAAATAATAAATTAAAAAATAATGAAATAAATAAAAAAGAATATGAAAAAATATTAGAATTATTTATTAAAATATTTAATTAAATAATAAAATAAATTTATTTTTGGCGGAGGACTAATTTGAAAATAAAAAAAATAAAAATAAATTCATATGGAAAAATAAATAATAAAAATATTGAATTGAATAAAATAAATATTATTTATGGAAAAAATGAATCTGGAAAATCAACAATATTAAATTTTATAATTAGTATGTTTTATAATATATCAAAAAATAAAAATGGAAAAAATATTTCTGATTATGATAAATATACCCCATGGAATAGTGACGAATTTTCGGGAAATATAGAATATGAATTAGACAATAATGAGACATTTTATGTGTATAGAAATTTCAATAAGAAAAATCCGGAAATTTATAACGCAAATGGAGAGGATATTTCTGGAAATTTTGGTATAGATAAAAAATCTGGAAGCACATTTTTTTCAGACCAAGTTATGATAGATAGAGATACTTTATTATCAACTGTGATTAATTCACAAAATGAAACTAAGCTAGATTTAGGAATGCAAAATCTACTTATACAGAAAGTCGCTAACCTAGCGGATAGTGGAAATGAAGACATATCATATAAGAAAGCGGTGGGTAAACTAGATAAAATATTACTAACAGAAGTTGGTACAGAAAAAAGCCAGGATCGACCAATAAATATTGCACGAGAAAATATTATGTTATGTGAAAAAGAACTAGATAATTTACATAATGCAAAATCACATAAATATAAAATTGAAGAAGAAATTAATGAATTAAAAAATAGCCTAAAAGACAAAAAACATAACCAAGAAATTTATGATGAACTAAATACATTTTTAATAAATGATAAAAATGAAGAAGAAAAAATTAAATTAAGAAAAGATATCATAAATGAAAATAATAAAAAAATAGAAAAATATAAAAATGAAAAAATAGAATTAGAAAAAAATAATTTAGAAAAATATGAAATTAAAAATATTGATAAAAATAAAAAAATAAATTTAATTATTTTATTTTTTATAATTTTAATAAATTTAATAATAAATATTTTTATAAAAAATAATTTAATATTAAAAATAATAATTTTTTCTTTAATTCCAATTTGGATTATTTTTAATTTATTAAAAAATAAAATAAATAATTTTAGTTTAAAAAATAATAATAAAATATTAGAAAAAAATAATTTAGATAATTTAAATTTACAAATTGAATTATTAAATAAAAATAATAATGAAATACAAGAAGAAATAAATTTAATAAATAAAAACATACAAGAAAATCAAAGAACACAAAAAGATAAGCTAACCAATAAATATGGAAATATAATAGAAGAATTATTAGACAATAAAAATATAGAAAATATAACAAAAGAAAATAAACAAGAAATTGATAACCTTAATCTAGAATTACATAAACTTGAGATTGACATGGAGTACCTAGAGCCACAACTAGAAAAGATAATTGATTTAGAAGAAAAATTATCAATAGAAAATGAAAATCTAGAAAAATTGGAAAATTCATCAAGAATATGTAATATCACAAAACAAATGCTAGAAGAAGCCTACAATGAAATGAAAAGCAATATTACACCAAAATTTAATAAAGACTTATCAAAAAATATTGCAAAACTATCAAATGGAAAATATACAAAAATTATATTAGATGATGGAATTTATGTCGAATTAGATAATGGAAGACATATATCAATTGAAAATTTAAGTGTTGGTACTATTGAACAAATATATCTAGCATTTAGATTATCGGTAATAGATGGAATTTCAAAGGAAAGCATGCCATTATTACTAGATGAAACATTTGCTTTTTATGATAATGAAAGACTTGAAGCAACATTACAAACTCTATGTAATGTAAATAATCAACTTATAATATTTACATGTACCAATAGAGAAAAAGAAGCGCTAGACAAGATAGGAGTTGCCTATAATTACTGTGAATTACAATAAAATGCTTGAACTTTACATAAATGTATGATAAAATATGAAAAGCATAATTTAATTATCTCCTTTAGGAGTTGACATATATAGTAGGCAAACACAATGAGTATTGTTTTAGGAGGTTATTATGGATAACAGAAAAATTACTAATGCAATGAACTTCTATCTCTGGACTGCGAGATTAACAGACAAGGTCAGAAGTGGCTGGGATGACAAGCATTGGAACATAAGCAAGGAGAGGCGCGAGAGCGTTGCTGAGCATGTGTATAAAGTGTGCAATTTAGCTATTGCCTTAACGTCTGAGTTTGATTTGGGTGTTGACTTGGCAAAGGTTCTGAAAATGCTTATTATTCACGAAATCGGTGAAGCACGTATTGGTGACATTACGCCTTTTGATGGTATAACGCCTGAGAAGAAGAGGAAAATGGAATCTGAGGCTGTTGTTAAAGCCGCTGCATTCTTAGCAAAGAAGGAAGAAATTATCTCTTTGTGGCTTGAATTTGAAGATAAAAAGACTCCGAATGCTACTTTTGCGTATCTTTGCGACAAATTAGATGCTGATTTACAGTCGAAGTTATACCAGGATATGGGGTGTCATAATTCTCTGGAAGAGCAAGAAAACAATATTGCTTTTCAAAGTGAAAAGGCTAAGCAAATTGTTGAAAGCGGTGCAGGAACTGCATTTGATGTATGGTATGAGTACGACAAATCAATCTACGAGGATTCGCCTGCATTTATGGCAATGCTTGACTTTGCAAAGGAACACAACATTAAGAAAATGCAGGATGAACTGTAAGATAAATTGCTAAAGTGATTACACTATTTTAATTCCATATAGGAAAACGTGCAAGAATTAGTTCTTACACGTTTTTCTTTTATAAGTAAAAAACTCACATAATTCAATTGAAATATACAAAAAAATAGTGTATAATAGGTAAGTAAATTAAAATAGCGAAGGGAAAGAAAAATTTTATGTTTGATAATTTAGATGCTATCGAAAGCAAATACGAAGAACTAACAACAAAGATTAGTGACCCAGAAGTTATATCAAATCAAAACGAATGGCGCAAAATGATGAAAGAACATGCTAATATAGAACCAATTGTATTAAAATATAGAGAATATAAAAAAGCAGTAGAAGACTTAGAAGAAGCCAAAGAAATGATGAATGATAAGGAACTTAAAGACTTAGCAGAAGAAGAAATGTTATCTGCTAAAGAAAGAATTCCTAAACTAGAAGAAGAATTAAAGATACTACTTATTCCTAAGGATCCAGACGATGATAAAAACGTAATCTGTGAAATTAGAGGTGGTGCTGGTGGTGATGAAGCAGCATTATTTGCCGGAACTTTATTTAGAATGTATTCAATGTACTGTGATAGAAAGCATTGGAAGCTAGAAGTACTTAACGAAAATGCTACGGAACTAGGCGGTTACAAAGAAATATCATTTATGATAAAAGGAGAAGGAGCATATAGTAGACTAAAATTTGAAAGTGGTGTTCATAGAGTACAGAGAGTTCCAGAAACAGAAGCATCAGGAAGAATACACACATCAACAGCAAGTGTTGCAGTTTTACCAGAAGTTGAAGATGTTGACATTGATATAAACCCTGCAGACATTAAGATGGAAGTATTTAGAGCATCAGGAGCAGGTGGACAGCATGTTAACAAAACATCGTCAGCAGTAAGACTTATCCATGTTCCAACAGGAATGGTTGCAGAATGCCAAACTGAAAGATCTCAAGTACAAAACAGAGAATATGCAATGAAACTTTTAATGTCAAGACTATATGAAATAGAAAAAGCAAAAAGAGACAGCGAACTTGAAAATGAGAGAAGAAGCCAAATAGGAAATGCAGATAGGAGTGAAAAAATAAGAACATATAACTATCCACAAGGACGTATAACAGATCATAGAATTGGGATGAGCATATATCAAATGGAAAACTTCTTAAATGGAGATATAGACGAAATGATTGATAACTTAATTGCAGCTGACACAGCAGAAAAACTAAAAGGAAATGAAGAATAAAAAATATAGAAAAATTAAAAATAGGATGTTGATAAAAGTCAGCACCCTATTTTTGATAGTATATAGAGAAAAAATCAGCTGTTGCATTATACATTTATTGATTAGTTCTTTTTCTCCCCACAATTGCAAACCTTCCATTTTTAGTATGATATGCACAAGTAGAAAGTGTGATTAAGCTATCACCATACACGGCAGTTTTACCGGTATCATAAATGGAAAGTTTCTTTATATTAGACATGAAAAAATTAAATTCATCTTCATTTCTGGCATTTATGAAATTATAGTATTTAAACGAATTAGTGTCAGTAGAAGGGTAAACTTTTGATTCAAATGCTGCAATAATTTCGTATTTTGAATCTTCACTACTTGTTGTAAATCTTATACTTGGATGTGCATCATAATATTTTTTACTCTTATAATTAACAAGACTTGTAAACATAGTTCCATTCTTCATATTATGGCCATATATAAGTAAATTAGTGCTTGGCATAGACCAGTCATAATCGACATCTACAAAAATACTACCACTTGCAGTCTTCTGCTTTTTATAATTATGATCTACATAAAAGTCATTATCAGTACCTTGTAAGACAGGATAATTTATAACAGTCCCAGATATTTCGAGCCAACCTATAATATCGCTATTTTCTTTTTGTAACTCTTCAATCTTAATCATTCTATCATTTTTCTCTATGATTTTAGGCTCAATTTCTTCGTGTAAACTTTCATCATTTTTATCTACGGACTTATTGCCTTGCTCGTTTTGGATAGTAAAATTATTATCTGGACTAATCATATCATTAGATATTAAATTTGCAAAAGCACTATTAAGCAAATTACTCTGATTTTTTGCAATAGACATATCATAAAAATATCTTATAATATATGCAGAAGAAATAACTGCAATAATTACAAATAAAAGCTGTACCTTACGTTTTAGATGACTATTAATCAACGTATTATTCCTCCTAATCTTGTAATACTTCATACACATATGTATATAATTTGGGGATAAAAGTGTAACATTTTAATATGATGAACTTTTGATCCCCAATATTTATAAACTTTACTATATTTTATTAGTCTATTTTTCTAAGAAAAATAACACCAAAGATAGCTGTTAAAAGTAAGCTGAAAGCCAAACATAAATGATTTTCTACACCTGTCTTAGGAGTAGTATCAGATTTATCTTCAGGTTTTGGATCTTCAGTAGGAGGAGTTTCTGGTTTAGGTTCTACTGGAGCAGGTGTTTCTACATATTCAGAACCAGTAACTGTAACCTTATCATTTTCATTACTTTCAAAAATAACATTATTATTTTCATCAGTTATAACGACCTTTTTACCTTTTACAAAAACTTTATTTGTTGTAGAGTTAGTATTTCTAACTTCAAAAGTAATTAAATTATCATTTTCGGCAAGATAAATTACGTTTTCCTTTTCAGAAGAAGATAGTCTACCATTCATAATCAATATAGGCATATTATCTCCTGTAACACCACTACCCTTAGCAATTTCTATACCATTGTTAGATGGGTTACCATTCTTTCCAAGTACAACGTTTTTAATTTCAAGAGTACCAGCGTTAACTAAAACTCCACCAAAACCATTTCCAGATATATTGACGCTATCAAGAACTAAATGAGCGCCATTGTACGATTGAGCACCATATTTTTGAGCTCCTGTTAAGGTCATATTAACTAAAGTAAGTTTAGCACCATCGCCACCAACAGTAATTAAAGAACCATTGCTACCATTAGGAGTCCAGTTAGTATCAATTCTTGTAATTGTGTGTCCATTACCTATAATTGTTATGGACTTACCTGTAATTTCAATTGGACTTGTTAAAGCAATATCATTAGATAATTCAATAACATCACCACTTACAGAATCGTTTATTGCTTCTCTTAAATCTTGCTCAGTACCAACTGTTCTTGTTGCAGCATTGCAAACTCCACTAGTTAATACTAAACAGAAAGCAATAGTGATTGAAAGTAAAATAATTTTTCTAAATGTTTTCATATCTTTAATATCCTTTCTTTTTATATAAATTTGCATTGAAATTTTAAATAAAATAAATTTTTCCTGCAATAATATTTTAAGTAAAATTACAAAAAAATATACAAATCGCTATTTCTTTACAAAAATTTATAAAAAAGAAAAATAATACAAAAATTGCATTATTTTTCTAAATAAAATATATTAATTTGTTAAAGCAGAATCTATTTAATTTTTCCACAAGCAATTTTCATTCCAGAATTACCGACTAGGCTGAGTCTTAAAATCATCTGGCATATCATGAATGATGACCACTTTACCAATAATATCTCTTACAGTAAATTTATTTATAAAAACACTCATATAAGCGTATCCATTATTATCAATTAGTGGTGGTAAATCTCCAACATGAAAAGGATGAGGACAATTTGTAGTATTCAAATGCGATTTAGCATTTGCAAACTCATCGTTGATATCTCCCGTACAAGAATTACCCTCATGTATATGAAAACCGAAAAAGCGTCCAGTACAATGATTATCAGATTGTGGCAAGCCATTTATTTTTGCGGTAACTAAAACTCCGCCTTTAGCTTGTTTAAATGTAACAGTTCCATTTATATTAGGATAGCACCTTCCACCCTTTACATGAGCCTTAGCATTATTAAAAATATTTGTAAGCATAAAAACTCCTTAAATTATTGTCTATATTTATATAATATTCAAAATAAATAAAAATGTTAAAAGGGTATAGTCAAACTATGGCAAATATGGTATACTATAAATATATTTATTGGAGAAAAATTAAAAGGAGAGAATTTAATGGAAGAACTTATAGATGTTTTAGATGAGAATGGAATCAAGACGGGAGAAATATTATCAAGAAAAGAAATACATAAAAGAGGTTTATGGCATAGACTAATAGCAGTTGTAATTGTAAATGAAAATAATGAAATTTTATTGCAACAAAGATCATATAAGAAAGAGAAAAATGCAGGAATGTGGGATATATCTGTTGCTGGACATATTTCTAGTGGACAAGACGCATTATCAGCTGCAGCAAGAGAAATAAACGAAGAAGTTAGTATAAATTTAGGATATCAAGTGGATATAAAAGATTTCAGATATATGTTTTCATATAGAGAAGAGCAAATAGTAAGAGAAGATTATATTGATAGACAATTTTTTGACTTTTTTATATTAAGAAAAAGTGGTTTAAAGGCAGAAAATATAAAAGTACAAGAAAGCGAAGTCGAGCAAGTAAAATATGTGACAATAAGTGAACTAAATGAAATGATTGAAAAGAAAGAAGTAGTACAAAGAGATGCATTATACAAGGAACTAATGAACTACTTATTTAGAGTATAATAAAAATTATATATTGGTGATATGCATATAAAATTCATATAGAACTTGATAAACAATGTTGGTCTGTGATATAATACAAACTGTAACTATCGGCTTTGGAACGAAATTAGGAGAAGGTGAAATACATGTTAAAATTTGTACCAAATTCCATTGTACCCAAAAGCATTGAAGAGCGGGAGATTGTAGACAAAGCAGAAGCAAGGCAACTGGAATTATGGCGTCGAATGTTTTTCAAAGATGCATTTCAAATGAAAAGCATTCAATGTATCCATAATATTGCTCCAGCAAATATGTATCCGATTAGTCAACAGTTTTCCAAGTATTCTTCTTTGCCATATGGCAAAATTGGGAATGTTGCCGATGCAGGATGTGGTCCTTTAGCTGTCGAATATGCCTTACGCATATTGGGTTATTCGTATTCATTTGAAGAAATTTTAGATGAATGCGTAAGGAAAGGATACAGAGCATACATTTTTGACAAACACGGCAATATTATTGATGGAGAAGGCACAGAGCATTCTTTGTTTCATAACAATGCTATTATTTTACAAGGAATGGAGGATTTAATCAAACACCTACAGCGAGGTTGTCCTATTACACTTTTAGTGAACAATGCAATTTATCACGACGACGAAAAGCGCAAAGGAAACCACTTTGTTACTTTAGTAGGAATTGACGAGTATCAGAATCTTATCATAATGGATGGTAACTTAGTCACGAATGAAAATAATCCATCTGCTGCACTTGTAAAGAAAAAGCCTTGGAAAATGGCATCTGGAATCAAATGTGCTTGGGCATGGGAATTATAATGAAATGATGTACCTCAGGTTGGGGTACATCATTTTTGCACTTTGGATAAAAACTTGCATAGTGTTTATAAAATTATTTAATATCATAAAACTCTCTTATAAGTAATACAATCTGTATAAAGTTTTATTTATCTTAAACTATTAAGTTTTACAAACAAAAGAAGAATATGGAAAATAATTTGAAATATGCATTGACAAATATAAACATTTGTTCTATAATAAGTTTATTATAGAAAGGATGATGTTAATGCAAATCGAATTAGATAAAGTACAAGAATTGTTAGAATGGACAAAAACTAAATTATATCTAAACACTAAAGTGGAACAAGCAAATAAAAGATTTGTAAAAAGAGGACAAGTATATAACTGTTATTTTGGAATAGGAATTGGAAATGAGATTCAAAAACTAAGACCTTGTGTAATTCTTCAAAATAATATTGGAAATCTTAAATCAGGTAATGTACTTGTTGCACCTATAACACATACATTTAAAAATATTCCAAGCATTAAAAAGATAACTACAAAGTATAATAGCGATGGCAGTATTTTATTAGATGGATACATAAATGTATCTAACACTCAGTGCGTAAGCAAATCAAGGCTAGAAAATTATATAACAGTACTTTCTAAAGTAGAAATGAAAGAAGTTGATGAAGCAGTAGCTATATCTTTAGATTTGATGCATTATTATGCAAACGTGAAAAGCAATTTAGAAGACAAAATAAATTATATACAAAAAATCAAATTAGAAAGAAATGAGGCACAAGATCAAATAAAAGAACTATTAGAGCTTTCTAACGCTACAAATTTTAGTGAGTTGAAAAATTTCTTGAGAAAGTGTAGACAAATCTCGTAACAAATGTTATAATAAATGTACAAAGAGGTTGCTAATAGATATTAGCAATAGTAATAAAATTTAAAAGTAGGGAAACTTAGGACAAGTTTCCTTTTATCATATATGAATATTTTTATAAATTAATACATACAATAATTATACAAAGTAGTTATAAATAGGATATTTGTAATTTTGTTAAAGTCAAAATGGGATTTTATCTTGTTTTGACTTTATTTTGCACTTCTGATAAAAACTTGCATAATGTTTATAAAATTATTTATGTTAAACTTAGCCATGACTAAATAATATAATATATAGTAATATTTGACAAACAATCAAAAAAGTGGTAAAATCAAAGAAACATACAATAAAGGAGAGAGTTTGAAAATAGAAGATAATTCATTAATGGAGTTATATACAAACGAAGAGGGAAGATTACTACTTGATTTTTCGGATAAAAGATACAGAATATATACTAATATTATAATGAATACAAAATCATACAGAGATATCATAACAGGAATTCCAACCGATTTAACCAATTTAGAAAAAGTTTATTATGTATATAATAAATTAGGTATTCAGTTATATGAAAACAACAGCTTAGTATATAACCATATTAATAATTTGAGTATGTATTATGGAACAATCCGTAAAAACGGCTATGGAAATTGTAGGCAGATGAGTGAACTCTTTGTTACTATGCTAAAGCAAGCACATCTAATAGAATTTTCCTATTTAACTAGAAAGCAAGTTGGAGTTGAGCAAATAGACTTAAGACATATTGATGCAATAATCCAGGTAGATGGCAAACTTTATATGACAAATATCATTAGAGACACAGTCAATATGAGAACTGGAATAAGAAATATGAAATTTGGATATGTGGATACTAATGAAGAATTTGCATCTCAAATACAAAGAGAAGTTGGAGATTTAACTACAATACCTAGACAAGCAAGTGATGGCGAATTATCAATTGAATATTTAGACAAAAAAATCAAAAATGTTAATCAATATGATGAAATAGGATTTCCATTTAATATCTCTCTGCAAAAATATCATTATTTTGAGGATATTGTAGAAAAGGAATTAATACCTGGAATGTCTAGCGGAGATTCGTATATTAGAAGAGGATGGAGCATTAGTAAAAACAAGTTATTTAGTGATTCTTTAGACGAAAGTATTGAGTTAGATGTAGACATTATACTAAATTTTTTTTATAGAATTGCACCTCATATTGACCCAGAAATTTGCCTTAAATATCTCAAAACTACATTAGAAAAGATATATAGCTTAAGAGAACATCATAAAAATATAGTAAGTAGAGAATGGTTAAATAACCACATTAGACTTTATCAAACAATTGGAGAATATGATATTAGAGTACATAACAAAGAGTTTCCACTACAAACATTATTAGTCATAAGAAAAAATAATCCAATAAAAGAAAAGTATGTATTTTATAAATTGCAGAATGGATGGAATCCAAGAAAAGTATCATATAATGAAATGATAGAAAATATGAGACTAAATAAAACTCAAATTTGTTCAAAATTCTCTTTAAAAAGGACAAATGCAATTGAAGAATTAGAATTGTAGAGTGCAAAAAAAGGAGCGTGAAAGTTGAAAGATAAAAGTGTTTTAGTTAAAGTACCCGCAAGATTTCATATTGATGTTATGAATATTCAAAAACTAGAAGAAGGAAAAGTCGGAGGAGGCGGTATTGGAATTGCAGTAGATTGCAGCTTAAAGATGTATGTAGAGATAATAGATAGTAAAATTGACATTATAGAATCGATCAAGCCCAATCTAGTGAAATTTTACATTAACTTATTTAGAGATTACTTTAAATTTGATGCAAGATTTCATGTAAAATGTCAGACAGATAATGAATTAAAAACACATGGAGGAATGAGCTCAAATGCCATAATTCAGACAGCAATATCATACGCAATTAACTATCTAATGGAAATGCATTTAAATGAAAAGGAATTAATAAGATTATTACAAAATAACTATTATGAAGAAGAAAATGGCATTATTACGAACAGTATATTTTGCTCTGGCGTAGCACATAATACAGTGACCTATGGAGGGCTTTGTTTTGTATCTGAAGATGGAGAATTAATTTACAATAAAAAACTTCCAGAAGAAGTAGAAATTGGATTAATTAATGCAGAATTTGATGATATTTTTTGCGATAAAAATGTAGATAAAGATAAGGTTGTTGTTAAATTAAGAAAAAATAGAGATAGAGAAAATGGAATAAAGGACAAGGAAGCTATTATAAAAAATGTTATGATAAAAGACTTAAGAGATAATAAATATAAGGCTTTTATTCAAGGTATGAAAAAATTTTCAAGAGAAGATGATTCGGTTGCACTTAGTGAAAGATGTAGAATTAGCAATCTGCGATATGAAGAATTCTGTGAAATAATTGAGAGTATAGGAAATACCTTTGTAAGGATATCTAGCAATTCCCCATATATATACATAGTTAGTGATAGTTTAAAAGAAATAAAGAAAGAATGTCAAAAATATAACATAAATATAAAACAATATAAAATTAATAATCAAGGAATACAGATATTTGAGAGGTAATTATAGTGGGAGAAGGTAAGTTAATTGTAATATTGGGAATAACCGCATCTGGTAAAACATATTATAAAAATTATTTAACTCAAAAATATAATCTATATCAATTAAAAAGAGTTATTACAAGAAAGAAAAGAGAAGAAAATGAAACTGATATAAATATAAATAAAAACGAATTCAGGGATATGATAAATGATAATAAATTTTTTATATATACAAAAATTTATGAAAATTATTATGGGTATTTAAATAGTGATTTAGAAAAGATAAATAATGGTACATATACTATTGGCGATTGCTATTATAAGTTGTTAGATAATCTGCGAAGTATTTTAAAGGAACAGCTCATAACCATATGTATTCAATCAAATGATATAGAGAAAACAAAGCAAATAATTAAAATGGAAAGAGAAGATTATGAGCAAAGACTTTTAGACATTGATGAAGAATATAAATTCTATGAACAAAATAAAGAAAAGATAGACTATATAATATATAATGATTACTCAAAAAATACAGATATTGAAATTTGCAAAATAATGGACAAAATTTTAAATATATGAAAGGACCATATAATGAGCGAAGAGATAATAAAACTAAACGCAACAGATGGCGTTAAATTAGATGGATATCTAATTAAAGGAAAACACAAAAGCAAAAGAATACTAATAGAAATACATGGAATGACCAGTAATTGTTTTAAGAAGAGGGAAACAATAATTGCTGAAACTGTCAAAAATCATGGAATAGACACTATATGTGTTAACACAAGAGGCAGTGAAATTATAAAATACATAAAATATAATGATGGAAGAAAAATATTAGCAGGCTCAGCATATGAGGATATTAAAGAATCATATTATGACATATTGGGTGTAATTAGATATGCCATAGACTTAGGATATTCCTCAATATACTTACAAGGACACAGCCTGGGAGCAACAAAGATAACATATGCATATACAAAGATGAGAGAAAATAAAGATAAAGAAATAGAAAATATAAAAGGAATTTTACTATTATCTTTAGTTGACTTACCAGATGTTTTTGAAATGTATTCAAATAACGAATATTTATTGTATGCAGAAGAAAAAGAGAAAGCTGGAGAAATAATGACAATGATGCCACAAGAGGCTTTTATTCATCCAATCTCTATAAAAACATATTTGCAATATAGAAAATACAACAGTGAATTTAATTTTGCACAGTACAGCAAAGAAGGGTATAAATTTGATACGATAAATAGTATAGATATACCATTGTTCATGAGATGGGGGAATAATAAGGAACTAATTAGAAACAGTGGAGAAAAGCAAGTAGCATTAATGAGAAGAGCGATACAAAATAAAACAAGTGATATTAATTATATTGATGGTGCAGACCATACTTATGATGGTAGAGAAGTAGAACTTGCAAATGAAATTAATAACTTTTTAGAAAAAATTAATAAAATATAAAGCAATATCATAAAACTCGTTTATAGATAATACAATTGCTATAAAGGAGTTTTATTTATGTTAAAAATATCATTATTAGGATTATTTTTTGGAACAATAGGAACGACAATAGGAGGACTTATACGGGATATTTTCAAAAAGAAATTCAAATAAATTTTTAAGTTTTGTATTGTCATTTGCATCAGGACTAATGCTAGCAGTAATATGTTTTGATTTAGTACCAGAAGCCTTAGAAATATCATCAGTATATACAACGATACTAGGAATAATACTAGGTATTGTAGTCATGATAGGATGCGAATCACTGATAAATAAAAAATTCAATACAAAAGCAGTTGACAGTAACAAACTAGGACTATTAAAAACAGGGATTATAGTAAGTATAGGCTTAGCACTTCATAATATACCAGAAGGCTTAGCAATAGGCTCGGGATTTGATGCATCAGATGCACTAGGTTTTTCACTAGCAATAGCGATATGTCTACATGATGTTCCAGAGCGGTATAAGCATGGCTGTACCAATGAAAAATGGCGGAATGAAACCATGGAAAGTAATGATATATGTAATATTATCAGGAATAGCAACAGGATTTGGAGCGCTTATAGGAGCAATGATTGGCAAAGTATCAATACAAGTAATAGCAATGTGTTTAGCATTTGCAGCAGGAGCGATGCTTTACATTGTATCAGGAGAACTAATACCAGAATCAAATAAATTATACCAAGGAAGAATAACTGCAATAGGAAACATAGCAGGTTTTTTAATTGGGCTATTTGCCATGGTGGTAAATGGATAGAAGGTTAAATCAATAAAAAGTAGATGTATCAATGATTACATCTACTTTTGTGAATTTTTAAGATATTTGTAATGTTCGCTTGTTTTTAGTAAAAATATGTAGTATAGTATCTACTATAGGAAATGAACATTGTAGTAGATATGTGTTGCCACTACACTAGATAACTTTGGTTATCAGAAAGTGAGGTGGTGTTTATGAGTTTAATACTATTTTTAATAATAGCCCTTGTGGCTTCTACAACTATAAACGTAGCCTTATTGACGATCATATACATACAATATGTAAACTCAATAATAGATAAGGAATAAAATAACAACACATTCCACTATACCAATATTGCGAATGTGTTGTTAACTATTTGTAGTGGTAACCGCATTCTTTGCGGTTAATTCATTTCCTATACCTATTATACACAAGTAAAAGGAATTTGTCAAATTACTATTTATAAATTAAAAACATACACCAAAATAAAAAGAAAGAGGAAAACAATGCAAGAAAAATTACAAGAATTAAACCCTATGCAAAGAGAAGCAGTAGAAAACACTGAAGGACCATGCTTAGTAATAGCAGGAGCAGGAAGCGGAAAGACAAAAGTATTAACATACAAAATAGCCTATGTATTGCAAGAAAAAAATATAAAACCATGGGATGTACTAGCAATCACATTTACTAACAAAGCAGCAAACGAAATGAAAGAAAGAGCGCAGGCACTCATTGGAGATAACATAAACGACATGTGGCTCGGAACATTTCACTCAATATGTGTTAGAATACTTAGAAAGTTTATAGACAGACTGGGATTTGACACATCATTTGCAATATTTGATACATCAGACCAAAAGACGCTGGTAAAGAATTGCCTAAAAGAGCTTAATATAGATACTAAAATGTTCACCGAAAAATCAGTACTAAATGAGATAAGTAATGCAAAAAATGAAATGTTAGAGCCAGAACAGTATACAGCTAAATACAATGGAGATTATAGAAAAGAAATCATAGCAAAAGTGTATTCACTATATCAAAAAAGGCTAAAAGACAACAATGCGATAGACTTTGATGACATTATAAACTTCACAATAAAGATATTTATGGAAAATCCAGACGTATTAGAATACTATTCTGAAAAATTTAAGTATGTATTAGTAGACGAATATCAAGACACTAACAAAGCCCAATTTACTTTAGTAACATTACTAGCTTCAAAATACGGAAACATTACAGCCGTAGGAGATAATGACCAAGGAATATACTCATTTAGAGGAGCAGATATATCAAATATACTAAACTTTGAAAAAGATTTTCCAGGAACAAAGATAATAAAATTAGAGCAAAACTACCGTTGTACAGGAAATATCCTAAAAGCAGCCAATGAAGTAATAAAGCATAATGAAAATAAATATGACAAAAAATTATGGACAGAAAATGAAGAAGGAAGCCTGCCACAAGTATTTTGCGGAGAAGATGAATATGGAGAAGCAAACTTCTTAGTAGAGCAAATAAATCATTTAAGAAGAGAAGAATATTACAAATATTCAGACTACGCAGTACTGTACAGAATGAACTCACAATCAAGAGCAATAGAAGATATTTTAAGAAGAGAAGACATACCATACAAAATAGTAGGTGGAGTTAAATTTTACGAAAGAAAAGAAATCAAGGACATTATAGCCTACTTAAGACTTATATCTAATCAATCAGACAACCTATCACTAGAAAGAATTATCAATGAACCAAAAAGAGGCGTAGGAAAAACAAGCATAGATAATGTAAGAGAAATGGCTATTCAAAATGAAACTTCAATGTATGAAATAATAAAGCAGGCAGACAAATTCTTGCCAAGAATCTACAACAATACAAGAGAATTTATTGACACAATAGAAGAACTAAAATCACTAGAATTAACAATACCAGAACTTATAAAGCAGACTTTACAAAAGACAGGCTATACCAAAAGCTTAAAAGATGAAAATACAATAGAAGCAGAAACAAGAATACAGAACTTGGACGAATTCTTAACAGTTGCAGAAGAATTTGAAAAAGAAGCGGCAGATAAATCTCTAAACGAATTTTTAAATTCAATATCATTATCAAGTGACACAGACGCACTAGAAGAATCAGACGACATGATAACACTTATGACACTTCACAGCGCAAAAGGACTAGAATATCCAGTTATTTTCTTGGTTGGAATGGAAGAAGGGATATTCCCAGGAAATCAATCAATCGCCGATCCAGGAGAACTAGAAGAAGAAAGAAGATTATTCTATGTGGGAATAACAAGAGCAAAAAGAAATCTGTTTATGACATTTGCAAAAAGAAGAACAATATTCGGATCAACGAGTTATAATCAGCCATCAAGATTTTTAAAAGAAATACCATCAGAACTTTTAGATGGATATGATGAAGCAATGGATACTAAAAAAAATGAAGAAGAATTTGAAGACAGCAGATATGGTTGGAACTATGGCGGAGGATATGCACAAAAGCAAAATACATACGGAAGTAAGGTTACAACATATAAGGCGTCAAGCGATATGCTTAAAGAAGAAAGTGCTTCATTCAAACCATCAGCATTTGGAAGGTCAGCTGACAGTTTCTTAGCATCATTACAAAATAAGAAAACATCAAGTGTAGACTTAAGTCAGTACCAAGAAGGAACAAGAGTATATCATAAGAAATTTGGAGAAGGTATTATAACTAAAATAGAACAAGAAGGAGACGACGCTAAAGTAGACATTGAATTTGAAAAAGCAGGACACAAGAGACTTATGGCAAAATTTGCAGGACTAGAAATATTAAACTAAAAATAAGACATGAAGGTACTTGAACGCACCATCATGTCTTTTATTACCTTTAATAATTTGAAGATAAGTGGAAATCATACACTAAATAATTTACGGATATGTGAGAACAAAAAGGTAAGATAATTTGAAATAAGTATTGACATATTAAATAATGTATTATAAAATACAAACAAAAGTTTAGAAATAGATGGAGAACATTAGATTGACAAGAAAAATAAGTGAAATAAAAGAACAAAATGAAAAAAGATGTATATTGTGTAATAAACCATATAATTACAAATACCAAATGTTTGGTAGAGGTTGCGTAGATAATTTATATGATTTATTAAAGATTGCAAAAACGCCTAGGATAATAGCTAATAAAGAATTATATTTATGTACTAGAATTGCATGGAAAGATCATAAGTTTTTTCTTAGTAGAAGTAAAAAATATAATTTGGCACAAAAATATATAGCACTGAATTATTTAAATAGAATCAATTTACCTTTTTTGGATGATAACAAAGAAAAGATCTCAAAAGATATAAATGCGATATCAATATTTTCAAAAGATATAGTAGAAAGTATTCCATTTAAGTTAAATGATGTATATCAGGCATTTAACTCTTCACAAAAATTTGATGAAATTATGAATAAATTAAAAAATATAGATTTCGAGAAAATAGATGAAAAAATAGCAAAAGGTTATATAAGAAGCCTAAGTTTTATATTTGATCTAACTAAAAAATCCAATCCAATTTCATATGGTGTATTTTATTCAATGCAATATGTATTTTGGCAAGTAGTTGTAGCTGGGGGAATATTAACTAATAAAAAGCTTGCAGCTATGTTATTGCTAAATTCATTATCACCATTTGGTAAGAAGCCAAATGACATAAGTATAGAAAGTGATGAAATATCGAAATTAATTACAACAAGTAAATCGTTTAAAAATGGAATAAATCAATTAATAAAAAAATATGGACAAGATAAAGAGGAGTTTGTTATAGCTGATAATGCATTAGTAGAAGATAAATTAATAAGATTTGACAATAGTGATTTACTCTATGCATTACATGATGCTACAATGCTTGTTAAAGCTTATAAGAATAATGAAAACAAGTGGGAATTTGAAATTAAAATAATGGATACATATGATTTTACTGATTTTAAAGATTTAAAGGAATATGCAGATTCAAAAGACGACAAACTTACAGACATTTTTTCAACATTGTTAAATAATCTGGGAGTTGTGTCAAGTGAATATGGAGTTATAAATACATATAATGTAACAATAAAATTAAAAACTAAAGAAGGTGAATTTTAAGTTTTAATCAGGAGGTATCCATATTGAAAAAATTAGAGATACTAAAAACTATTGGATTAATATTATCTATAGTTATTATATTTTTTCTAATTATATATATTTTTATATTAAAAATTCTTTTTAGAATAGATGACGATTATAAAAAACTAGATTTAGAAATTAAAGATTATGAAATAGAATATTGTACAACATATGGATATGATGAAGTTAGTAAATATAAAGTATATAAAATAAAAAATTATTATAGTAATACCATGGAAAAATTTAAAGTTCAGCTAGAAAATAGTGATTTATGGAATAGAGATAAATTTTATGAGTACATAATGGAAGAATTTTATGAAATAAATGAAAATGAAACCATCAAAATAGATAGGGAAAAACTGTATTACTATCATCATAAAGGCGTATATGCTATATTTGACATAAAAAATGCTAAATTGTATTATTATACTAGAGGAATAATATTAGGTAAAGATCATGACTATAATGATATTTTAGGTATAAAAATAAGCAATTATAAAAATAAAGAAGTATATGATGTAAGAGGTGGACCACAAAACGATGGAAGAGACTACTATGTATATAAATTTACAAACGAAAAAGGAAAAGAAATAATAGAAACATTAGATAAAAATTCAAAATGGAATAAAAATAAATTAAATGATGATAAACTGAATGCTTTTGAATATAATGAAGAAGTATTATCAATAGAAAATGCATATTATCATTATGATTTAGTATGCAGAACAAGTGATGAATATAAGAAAACACACTTTACCAAAGAAGAGGCGACAGGCTATGAGATAGGGGTCTATGATGTAGATAAAAATATATTATATTATTATTGGGAAAGTGCTTAAAAAATAAATAAAGCTTAGGAAACTTATGGCGAAATTTGCAGGACTAGAAATATTAAGCTAAATTAGACACAATAAACATTGAATAAACAATAAAAATATATTATAATTGTGTATATGGAGATATAGATATGAGTAATAAAATTTATACCATTGATGAAATAAAAACAATATTGTCAAAAATACTAAAAAACTTACCAGTATATCAGGTTATACTATTTGGTTCATATGCCAAAAATGAAGCAACGTCAAAAAGTGACTTAGACTTCATTGTAGATACCAAAAGAACATTACATGGATTTGATTTTTTAGAAATAGCATACATAATTGAGAAAGCGTTTAAAAAAGATGCTGATGTATTTGAAAAATATGAAATTATTGAAGATTCAAAAATAGATAATGAAATAAAAAGAACAGGAGTAGTGGTATATGAAAAATAAAGAATACCAAACGATTATTAAAATGATAGATTATATTAATAGAGCGGAGATGTATACAAAGGGTATCTCTTTCAATGAATTCTCAAAAGATATCAAAACCATTGATGCAACAGTATTCGTTATTAGTCAAATAGGAGAATTAGTGAAGAATATTGACAATAGTTTTCAAAATAGATATCCTAATATAAAATGGCATATTCTAAAAGGATTAAGAAACAGAATTGTACATGATTATGAAGGTATTAATTTAGAAGTAATGTGGGATATTGCAAAAAGGAATCTGCCAGAATTAAGAGAAAACTTGCAGGAAATTTTGGATTTAAGCTAAAAATAAGACATGAAGGTACTTGAACGCACCATCATGTCTTTTGCCGATTTAGGATAACAATCCCCAACGCCTTAGAACTTTGTCAACCAATTGCGGTTTATTAGCAACTAACCATCTTGTATTATGAATAATATCCATAAAATCTGCTGTAGCAATGTCTTCCAAGTTATAAGAATCATATAAGTCAGGATATAAATTTTCAAACTCAAAAAACAAGTGTTGAATTTTCGTAATTTTATTGTCCCACTTCTCATAATCATCTAATAACTTTAATGCTTCAGAAAGTTTACCTGTTGCAAGTTTATCTGTAGAAATAGGTGAAGATTCGAGGTGAGATGCCATAATGCTCAACATAAGGCAATTGTGTTCTGCCTCTTCGTTGGGAAGATACTGGACCAACATTAAGCAACACAAATTATAGAAATCTATCATCTCTTTTATTTGTGCTTCTGCCGAAGTTCCCCTTGTAACGATTGGGTATATTTCAGCATTTATTAGCAGATCCAACCGTTGTCTAGGAGGCAATCGTAATGCCTCTTTTGAAAGTAATTGTTGCCTAGCTATCGCTAAATAATTTGTATCCATATCATAGCCTCCTTAAAAACCTTATTTAAAATTTAAAAGATATGGTAAAAACTATTTTAATTATACAACATTATGTAAAGCTTGTCAAATAGAAATGCCATATTTAGAAAAATTATTTGTAATTATTTGTCAAAATAAAAACAACAATCATACGATTTATATGATTGTTGACATGTCTTTCTTTTATTTATACCAACTTTCTCATACAAGTGGCAATTGCGTTATTTTTCATAACTAATCTTCCACGTTCCTCAAGAACTGAAACAAACATATCCTTACTAGAAAAATATTTAGAAAATTCAGTAATAGAACTGTAAACGCGACTAATATCTTTATAATTTTCATTTACTGAGTGAGCAACCAAATAATAATAACCATTATAAGAATAAAGAAGTGTTTCTTTAGCAAATGTACGAATGTTATAGATTTTGATCTGTTTTAAATATGAACAAAAATGGTTAAAATCATCAAATGTTTCAAATTTATAAATAATAAGGCCAGAGTTTATTTTTTCCGTCTCTTTATGAGCCTTGGGAATCTTACGAGGAGTTACAGCAATTCTAGGACTTTTAAGTTTAAGAAGTTTAGTTACAGTAAAAACAAAGTTACCATTACTCATAATGGCAGCATCGATTTTAACTTTGTAATCTTTAGTATCAAAACCTACTTGATTGCAGGCTTTATCTAGAATATCCATAAAAGAATCACGAGCATCAGAAGAATCACCAATAAAGTCATCAAAACTACCATAAATAGGTACTTCATTACTTTCAACAATAATCTTCAATTTGTTCTCACCAAGCCTTTTAAACTTCATTGCTACCTCCGTATAATAATAAATATAACATATATAAGCAAAAAAAGAAATAGTTTTTTAGAAAATATATTGAAAAATTTTCTAAATACATATATAATACAAAATGAAAAAATAATGTATCCGTAAGAAAAAAGAGGTAAAAAACATGGCTTTTAAAGAAAAAAGTACATTAGTACTAATAATATTTGTATTATGTGGACTAGTTATAGGAGGACTATTAGGAGAGCTAGCTAAAAATGTATCGTGGCTAAGTTGGCTATCATATGGGCAGCAATTTGGTTTAGCAACTCCAGTAACGCTAGACTTAGGAGTAGTAGAATTAACACTAGGACTAATGTTTAAAATTAATGTATCAAGCATAATTGGAATAATAATTGCTGTATTTATATATAGAAAGTTTTAGTGCTAAATAGTAACAAAATAAATATAAGGACAGGAGTAATTTTAAGTCTTGGGGGCATGATTTGACAGATGGGATTTTTCTTCCAGAAAAATCCTGGATGCAGATAGAACGGAGCGAAGCGTATTTGGATGTGATTTGACAGACGAGATTTTTCAAAGAAAAATCTTGGATGGCGATGAACGGAGCGAAGCGTAGTGAAAGGAAAAATATGCCACTTAGAATGAAAGAAATGCCAGAACTAGAAAGACCATATGAAAAACTTGAACAATATGGAGAATCGAAGTTATCAAATGCAGAATTATTGGCAATAATTATAAAAAGCGGAACAAAAGAGGAAAATTCTATTCAAATAGCAAATAGAATTCTTTTAATGACCAAATCAGTAAAAGGTTTGCAAGACATATCATTAGATGAGCTAAAAAACATAAAAGGAATTGGCAAAGTAAAAGCAGTACAATTAAAGGCAATATGTGAGCTAGCCAAAAGAATGAATGAAGCAACAAACATTAAAATTCAGATAAAAGAACCTAAAGATGTTGCTGGGTTATTTATGGAAAAATTTAAAATAGAAAACAAAGAATATCTTAAACTAATCATATTAAATACAAAAAATTACATTACAAAGATAATAGATATTGCACAAGGAGATGCTGACAGGATATTTGTTTCACCAAATCAAATTCTATTAGAAGTTATAAAAGCACAAGCGAAAAAATTAATCATAGTACATAATCATCCAAGTGGAGACCCGACTCCAAGTAAAATGGACATTGAATTTACCAGAAAATTATTAAAACAAAGTGAAGTTTTAGAACTAAAACTACTTGATCACATAATAATAGGATATGATAAGTATGAAAGCATCTTATCAAGGAAGGAACTAGAAAGATAAATGAATTTGTTAGACCTTAGCTCAAAAGATATAGGAATAGATTTAGGTACAGCTAATATATTGATAACTCTAAGGGGAAAAGGAATAGTATTAAGAGAACCATCAGTAGTTGCAATAGATCAAGCAACATCAGAAATTGTTGCAACAGGAAAAGATGCCAAAGAAATGTTAGGAAGGACACCAGAAAACATTAGAGCCGTAAGGCCAATGAAAGATGGCGTTATTGCTGATTTAACTGCAACAGAACTAATGCTTAGAAATATGCTAAGAAAAGTATGTCAAAAATATAATGTAGGAAAGCCAAAAGTAATTGTTGGAGTTCCATTTGGAATAAATGAAGTAGAAGAAAGAGCAATACAAACAGCATTTCTGCAAGCAGGAGCTAAAGAAGTCTATCTAATAGATGAGCCAATGGCATCGGCAGTAGGGGCAGGACTAAACGTATTAGAACCAAATGGAAAACTAATTGTGGACATAGGAGGAGGAACAACAGAGGTAGCAGTAATATCACTTGGTGGAATAGTAGTTTCCAACTCAATAAAAACAGCAGGAAATGCATTTGACGAAGCAATCGTATCATATATAAAAAGAAAAGAAAATGCAGTAATAGGTTTAGGTGCTGCAGAAATGCTTAAAGTAGAACTTGGATGTGCAATGCCACTAGTAACAGAAACTACTCAAGAAATTAGAGGAAGAGACATAGATGATGGTTTGCCAAAGAATATAACTATAACATCAAAACAAATAGAAGAAGCACTAAAAAAACCATTAAACGAAGTAATAGAAGCAATTATAAATACATTATCGATAACTCCACCAGAATTAGCAAGTGATATCATGCAAAATGGTATATATTTAGCAGGAGGAGGAGCACTTATAAGAAATCTAGATAATTTAATAGCACAGAAAATAGGAGTGAAAACATATATTGCAGACTCACCACTTGAATGTGTTGTAATAGGGACAGGCAAGATTTTAGAAAATTTTGAAAAGATGAAGCCTATACTTGTAAATAGAGCATATATACATGAGAAATGTAATGCTTAAATCGTTTCAACGAAGGGGACAGGTCAGACTTAAGAGATGTTTTAACTAAGATGAAGGAGGCATAATGAAAAAGAAAAAAACTAGCATAATTGGAATAGTCATTACAATAATAGTTCTAATAATTATAGTAGTAATATCTAATCTTGGAACAAGTCAAATGACATCATTTCAAACAGTTATAAACAATATATTTATGCCTGTACAAAATGGATTTATATTTATAAAAAGTAAGATAGCTGGAAATGAACAACAAATAAGCGATACTCAAAAATTAAAACAAGAAAATGAAAAACTAAAACAAGCAAATGGAAAATTGCAGGAACAAATTAGAGAACTTGAGATACTAAAATCGGAAAATAACACACTAAAAGAATTTGTAAATTTAAAAAATAAATATACAGACTACCAAACAGTGCCAGCTAATGTAATAGAAAGAAGTTATAGTAATTATGATAAAATAATCGTAATAAATTCACGGAAAAAATGATGGGATAGAAGTAAACATGCCTGTAATATCAGAATCAGGACTAGTAGGCAGAATCTTATCAGTATCAGACAAAACATCAAAAGTACAAACAATTACAGATACAGCAAGCACAGTAAGTGCATCAATATCAACTGCAGAAGACAGTATTCTTTTAAAAGGAACTCTATCAGAAAATAAAAAAGTAAGAGCAACATCAATTCCAATAGAGACGAGTATACTTCAAGGAGACGAAGTAGTAACTTCTGGATTAGGTGGAATATACCCAAAGGGAATATTAATAGGAACGATCTCAGAAGTTATTAATACAAAAAATGAATTAGACAGATACGCAAATGTAAGCACAGCAACGGACTTTACTAAACTAGAAACAGTATTAGTAATAACTAACAAATAATCAAATAATCAACCAAATGGGACGCGCACTTTTGACCCAACCAAATGGGACAGGTTGCCAAGAAGGGAAGGAAAATGAGAAAAGTAAAAGCGACACTTATTATAATAGCAATGTTCTTAATAACTTATTTTTTACAAATAAACTTTTTTTCTTGGTTTACTATTAGAGGTATAAAACCTAACTTATTTATTATTTTGGCATTATTTATGGGACTATACTCAGATAAAAAATTATCTGGAATATTAAGTCTAATTTTTGGTATAGTTTTGGATATATTGATAGGAAAAAGTATAGGCTTTACAGGAATATTACTTGCTATGATAAGTTTTCTAGGAGGGTATTTTGACAAAAATTTTTCAAAAGACAGTAGACTAACTATAATATTAATGACATTAGGCGCAACCATATTATTCGAGATAGTAATGTATGCCATAAACATAATTAAATTCAGGATAGAAATAGAAATTGTAGAATTTGCAGTAATGCTTGGGGTAGAGGTTTTATATAATGTAATTTTAATAATTATACTATATCCAGGAATGAAAAAACTGGGATATTATATAGAAGACATATCAAAAGAAAAAAAGTTACTCACAAGATACTTTTAAATTTCAACCAAGAGGGACGGTCTTATTTGGTTGAGACTGGGGCCAAAAAGGACCGTACCCAATGGTTGATAGGAGGTAAGATGAATAAAGACAAAAGCAAATTAAGATACAACATTTTAATTACTGTAATATATATTATTGGAATAATCCTATTAATATCATTATTCAATTTGCAAATTGTACATGGAGAAGAATATAGACAGACATCAAATACAAGACTTACACGTGAAAAAACAATTACAGCAGCGAGAGGAAATATCCTTGATGCAGTAGGAAATAAATTAGTATCCACAAGCATGGTATATAATGTGGAAATTTACAAAACTAAAATAGACACAGACACTCTTAACAACACATTACTTTTAATAGCAAAAACTTTAGAAGAAAATGGAGATAAATATAAAGACCTATTTCCAATAAAAATAGATCCATTTGAATTTAAAAATGTAAATGAAGAAAACTGGAAAAAAGCAAATAATATTGATAACTCATACAATGCAGAACAATGCTTTGAATTCTTTAAAAAAAGATATAAAGTAAATATTGAAGATGTACAAGATGCAAGGAGAATAATAACGTTAAGATATTTAATAGAAATGGACGGATACAGTAACACAAAATCAGTACAAATAGCAAGCAATATAAGTAATGCAAGCTATGCAAAATTTAATGAAATGAGTTCAAGCTTCTCAGGAGTGAGTACATATGTTGGACCAACAGTATCTTATCCATATGGTGAACTTGCATCGCATATATTAGGATATGTAGGAATTATATCAGAACCTGAATTGAAAGCTCACGCAGAATATAAACAAAATGATATCATAGGAAAAACAGGAATAGAAAAAGTATTTGAAAAATATTTAAGAGGCAAAGACGGCATAAAGCAAATAGACATGTCAGTTGATGGAATAGTTACAGACGAATATATATCAGAACCAGCAGTAACGGGAAGTGATGTAGTACTTACAATAGATGCAGATCTTCAAAAAGCTACAGAAGAAGCACTAGCAAAAAACATACAGGACATGCAAAATGGAATTCTAGCTGATGCAAGAGAAGCAAATGAAGGATCAGCAGTTGTTGTAAACGTAAGAACAGGTGAAATCTTAGCAATGGCAAGTTATCCAAATTACAATCCATCACTATTTACTAATGGAATAAGCAACGAAAACTGGGCAGTATATAGAGATGATACAAGACATCCATTAATAAACAAAGCTATTTCAGATAAATCAGCACCAGGATCAACCTTTAAAATGGTAACTGCAATAGCCGGACTAGAAAGTAAAGCAATAAACGTAAATACAAGAATATATGATTCAGTAGTATATAAATTTTACAAAGACTATCAGCCAAAATGTTGGTCATCAAGAGGACATGGAAATATAAATGTATCACAAGCAATAGAGCACTCTTGCAACTATTTTTTCTATGAAACAGGAAGATTAGCAGGAATAGATAAAATAGCAGAAATAGCAACAGCATTTGGACTAGGACAAAAAACAGGAATAGAACTACCAGATGAAATATCAGGAACATTATCATCACCAGCAGTAGATAATGAATGGACAGGTGGAAAGACAATACAAACATCAATAGGACAGTTATATAATGATTTTACACCTTTACAAATGGCAAAATATACAGCAATGCTAGCTAACGGTGGAAAAAATTTAGACTTAACCATAATAAAATCAATAAATAATCCAGATGGAACTAAGGTTTCAAGAAATGAAATAGATAGTTATGTAACAGAGACTCTAGAGAAGAGTGGGAATAGTGGTTCAGATATAAATTTAAATGCAGAAACAGTAAATGCAGTAAAAACAGGAATGAAAGGTGTTACAAGTGATGATGGAGGAACAGCATATAGATATTTTAGAAACTTTCATATAGAAGTTGGAGGAAAAACAGGAACAGCATCAACACAGTCAGGAGACAATGCTTGGTTTGTTGGATTTGCACCATTTGATAATCCAGAAATAGCGGTTGCTGTATATGTAAAAAAAGGTGGACATGGTGGAAATACAGCACCTGTTGCCAGAGAAATATTTGCACAATATTTAGGAATAAATAGCTCACAAATTACAGAAGACACAGCGATTGATTCATATATGCAAAGTGTTAGATAAAATATGAGATTACGATTAATATGAGCAAAAAAGAGAAGGGATGTAAAAATGAGAACACAAAAAGAAAATAAAATAGAAGAAAAAAATGAAATAGAAAAAGAAACAAGTCCTATAAATGTATTTTTGAAAAACAGTAAAACAATAATAAAAATAAAAGATAGAGCAACAACGGCAGAAATAATGGGAGCACTAAAAGTAAAATTACAAGAGCTAAAAAAGATATACCAAGATGAAGAATGGCCAGTCTTAGTAACAGGTAAAGTACTTAAATCAAATGAAATTGACCAAATTCAAACTGCAATAGAAAAAGTACTAAAGGTTGAAGTAACATTTGACACACCAAGATTTATGGGACTCCATATGATAAAAAAGAATTTTAAAAAAGACATAGAAACATCAGAAACAAAATTTTATAAATCACCACTTCGTTCAGGACAAAAAGCAGAATTTGAAGGAAGTGTTGTAATTTTGGGAGATGTTAATAGTGGAGCAGAGATAATAGCAGAAGACAATATAGTAGTATTAGGAAACCTTAGAGGTATGGCACACGCAGGAGCTAAAGGAAACGAAAAGGCAATAATTGCAGCCCACTCAATAGAATCTCCACAAATAAGAATAGCAAGTATAATAAAGGAAAGATCAAGAGAAGAAATTGACTCACAGCTATTTATATATGCTTATGTTGGAGACGATGATCAAATAGTACTAGAATAGAAATAAAATGAAACAAATGCTAGTAATTTGTTTCATTTTATGATATACTAATGGTAAATTTTGAAAAGAGGTGATAAGTATGCCTAATGTAAAACAAAGGTTATTAGATATTGTAGATTCAGTACCAAAAGATTATTTTGATGGCTTAAAGCCAACAGAGCAAGTATTTAAACTCATGATAGAATATATAAAAAGATATGGTGGCGATGAAACAACCATAATTCCAGGTACAGACAAGCGTTTAGATATTGAAACACTAAAAGAAATGTTAAAAGACGAAAATTAAAAGGAGGATAAAGCCAATGGAATTTATAAAAACAAATATAAATCAAATATCTATAAAAGAAGATACTCTATATGATATAATTTATAATTTATTTTTCTTTGCAAAACTTAAAGAAAGTGAAGAAGATATAAAAAATGGTAGAGTATGCACATTAGAAGAATTAAGAGAATATATTGATGAACTGGAGGAAAGATATGAAAATAGTAATACCAGATGATGTCAAACCAGTTATTAAAGATATATTTGACTATGCATCGAATATATCTTTAAGTTATGCTAAAAAAATCATAAATAAAATTTATGAAACTATTTACAGTCTACAAAGTTCACCATATAGTGGCAGGTATGTCCCTGAACTCTTAAGCAGACATTACCGAGAGCGAATATGCGAAAACTATAGAATAATTTACCTTGTATCAGAAATTCATAAAACAGTTTATATCAGATACATAATTAGTTCAAGAGAAAACTCTAATTTATTTTTTGAAGTTCATAAAAAAGAATTATATAATCTTTTAAATCAATTTCTAAATGAAAATTTTTAATTATAATCCCAAAACTCATTATTAAAAATATAAACTACAATAGCAACATTATAAGTATAATATACAAAAATTTATCTTCTACCCTTTGACTATATAAGAAGAAAAGTAAAGCAATAATTAATAAATCATCAGTATGAAATCTAAAACCCATGATATTTAAGCAATTATTCTCATCAAAAGGTAGAAAACTCATTAAATTCATTTCTTATCACCACCGTAAACTTTCTAATATTTTAGTCATCTGTCCCATTTTAACTAAATTCATATACTCATCAACTTTACCCTTCTTTTCATCTCTAAGATAAGGTTTTAAGGAAGACAATAATCTACTCATATCATTATCACTGTTATTTTGCATTTTAGACATGATACTCTGCATTTTCATAAGAGTAGCCATGTCTATATTAGGCATAGAGCCCTGATTGCCTGAGCTATTTGACTGGTTGGTAAAACCAGAATTACTGCCTGAGTTACTAGTATTTTGCCCATTTCCATTATTAAAATTTTGAACCAAACTTTGAAGTTCAGGTGGAATTTGATTATTATTAATCATCTCCTGAGCTTTTTTAATCATATCATTTAAATTAGTATCATCCATAAAAACCAACCTTTCCAATATGTAAAATATGCAAATATTACAACGCGAAAACCTACGCAAGCTATAAATATAACTATAATATTATATGCAAAGCCATTTGAATTGTTACTATTTTGTAACATAAATTTAATATTTCTCTAAGCAGTTTGAATTTCCGTAAAAACGAAACCTTAAAAAACAAGCAAAATAGCCAAAGCAAGACTTGCAAATGGAAAAATAACTCATTATAGTGTAAGATAGCAAAACTAAAAATGTATTTAGGAGGATTACTATGCAAAAGGTTTTAAACAAATTATTCGTAACAATAATAACAACAATATTAGTAGGGACATATTTTATGCCAGTACTAACATATGCAGCAAGTGAAATTGAACAAAATGTAAAAACGACACAAGAAAATGTTGAATTCAATGCAAGTATAAAAGACTCATATGAACCAACACTTGATGTAAATGAAGAAGGAAAATTAAATCTAAACTTAAAGGTACTAGGAACAGGATATCTAAAAGACGCAAAAGTAATATTAAAAGACAACAATTACAAGATAGAAGAAATCAAAGATATCGAAATTCAAGATGGGAATACAATTAAGTTAAATGAAGTAAATGTAGGAGAAGAATTAAACTTAAATATTCCAATAAAAGTCAATAAAGAAGACAAAATCTTAGCAAACGAAATGGAAAGAGAAAGTACAGTAACACTAGAAGCAATATATGTAAATGAAAAAGGAAAAGAGAAGAAAGTTACAAAAGAGCTAAGATTAAAATTAGCATGGACAGCAGAAGCAAAAGAAAAAGTAGAGCAAACATTAGTAAGACATATAAAAATAGGAGACAACAAAACGATGCTAAGTTTTAGAGTAAGAGAAGGTATTGAAAACAATGCCATTCCTTATGGAGCCAAAAAGATAGAAGTACAAGTACCAACATTAAACGAAGTAAAACCAAGCAATGTAATAGTAATTGGAGAAAATATAAAATACAACTACGAAAATAGCCAAGTAACAATAGAAAAAGAAAATAAAGAAGACGCAGAAGGAAAGATCAACTGGAACTCACAAGACGAATACATGATAACATACATATATGAAACAGCAGAAATGCCAGAGACAGTCCAAAGTAAAGTATTAGCAGAAGTAACAACAAAAGGAAAACAAGTTGCATCAGAAATAGAAGAAAAAACATATGACATAAGAAAGCCAGTAGGAAGTTTAGTAGAAACAGAAATAACAGGAACAAATGAAATAAACAAAGGATATATGTACACAAACTTAAACAGAAAAGAAAACAAACTAGAGACAGAATTTAATGTAAACTATGGAGTAGATATAGGATACAAAGACTTAATAGACAAAGTAATAATAAGAGAAAAAAATAGTCTATTAGGAAATAAAGAGACCCAAGGAATAACTACAAAAAAGGTAAACATAGACATAAATAATCTAATCCAAATATTAGGAGAAGACGGAAAAATAAGAGTAACAACAGAAAATGGAGTAGAGATAGGAAAATTCTATAAAGGACTATCAGAAATTACAACAAGTGAACAAAACCTAATATTTGAAACAAGCAAACCAGTAAAAGAAGGAAAATTAAACATAAGTATAACAAAAGCAATAATAGACAATGGAGAATATGACAAAAAGGCATTAACAGATATAAAAGAAATGCAGACAAGAGCAATTGTTGACACATATAATGGAGAAAACAAAATAGCAGAGCAAGAAGTAACAAAGAAAATAAGCACGAAAGAACCAACATCAGAAGCAAGCATAGATGTAAACTTAAGTAACTTATCAACAGTAGTAACAAATGAAGATGTCATATTAACGGCAACATTAAAAACAAATAGAATAGACACAGCATTATATCAAGATCCAAAAATAAAGATAATATTGCCAGATGAAATAAACGGTATAAATATAAAAGAGGCAGAACTAATATATGAAGACGAATTAAAGCCTGCTAGATTCGAAACAATCGGAAATAATATAGAATTAGATTTAACAGGTATCCAAACTAAATATAGTAACCAATCAACATCAGAAGGAACTATAATAAGAATAATAGCAGATTTAACACTAAACAATTTAGCGCCATCAACACAAAGTAGCATAAAGTTAGAATACTCAAATGCAGCAATGAATGAAAGCAAAGAAGTTTCAACAGAAATAGGAATAGTAGCACCAACAGAATTTATCACAACAAATGCAATAGAAGTTGATGGAAACAAATTAACCGCACAGGGACAAGAAAAAACAGCAAAAATAAAACCAAATGGCGAAGAAAAAGAAGCAACAATATCAGGAACAATAATAAACAACCTAGGAGCAGATACACAAGGAGTAACAATAATAGGTAATATACCATCAAAAAAAGAAGACAAAGATATAGGTACCAATCTAAAAACGGAAGTAAATGTACAAGGAGCACCAGCAGAAATATACTACTCAAATAACGAAAATGAAGGTATAAACGGAAGTAATTGGAGTAAGGAAGCTACAACCGACTCAAAGGCATTTAAAGCCGTTTTAACAGACAATCTAGCAGATAAGCAAACTGTAAACTTTAGCTATAAAGTAAATGTACCAGCAAATGTAGGATATGAAAAAATAGCACAATCAAATTATACAGTATATTACAATAACAATGCACAAGATGGAAAAACTCAAAACGCAGTGATGGCAAAAGCAGTAGGAATGGAGACAGGAGTACAAAATCCATTAAAAATACAAGCTAGCATAATAAATGCAGAAACAAAACAAGAAATTGCAGATGGAGCAGAAGTACAAGATGGAACATATCTTATATACAAACTAAAAATTACAAACTCAGGAAAAGAAAATATTAGTAACATAAAACTAGTTACAGATTATCCAGATGAAGTTGGTTTAGTTACATTTGAAGAAATAGCAGGTGTAAAAAATAGCAAGATAGACAAAATGACAAAGAAGTTTACACATAATATATCAAGCATTAAAGCAGGAGAAACAAAAGAATTTACAAGTGATCTAGTGCTTATTGCAGGAATAAAAGATGAAAGTAAAAAAGCAGTAAATATAACATCAACCGCAACAGGGGAAAATGTAGAAGGAGAATCGCAAAATACAAGTTCGATAAATGCTATAAAAGGTACCATTGGAGTAATGGACTATTTAGTAGAAAACGAATTGGTAGTTGGAGATGAGTTTAATTATACATTAGAAATAATGAATCCAACTGATGAGCCTAAGAACAATGTACAAGTAACAATAGCTATTCCAGAAGAATTTGGGTTTAAGAGCACACCTGAAAATAAATATACATATGATGAAAACTCAAATACATTCACATATAATATGGATACGTTAAAGGGTAATGACAAAAAGAAAATAACAATAAGATTAAAGATAAAACAGATAGAAAATAACAAAACAGTAAAAATAAGTGCAAATATAAAATGCGACGGAATGGAAAATGCAAAACAATCACCAAGTGTAGAATACAAAATAATAGCTAACATTGTTGATGTTGAATATACAAGCAGCATAACAGATGGAAAATTAACAGATAAAGACAAGCTAATATATTATATAGATATTAAGAATAATACAAGTAAAGATATAATTGTTAACTTAACAGATAAAATTCCATATGCCTTGTCAGCAAGAAACTATACAAAAACAGACTCAAATGGAGAGATAACATTAGATTTTACAGGAAGAACAGTATTAGAAAAATTATCAATAAAAGCAAAACAAACTGCAAAGATTGCCATAACAACAGAGCCAAATATACTAGAAAAAGGAAAGAGCGTAAACATTGAAAATCAACCAAAAATCACAATAAGAGGAAATGAAATTGAAGTTAAATCAATGGAGCATACAATAGTAGGTACATCTGACTTTTCAAGTAGTGATCCTAGTAACTGGGGAGATGTAAATAATGGAAATGATGACGAATTAGAAACAGAAAAGGGAACCTATGTAATAAGTGGTGTAGCATGGTTAGATAAAAATGCTGATGGTAAGAAGGACGAAACAGAAGAAAAACTATCAGGACAAGATGTTAAACTATACAATAAAGACACTGGTAAATTAGCGGTAGATGTAAATGGAAAGGAACTTACATCAAAAACAAGTAACGTTGGAAGATATTCATTCACAAATGTAGTATCAGGAAATTATATAGTTGTAATGGAATATGACAATAAGATATATGAACCTACTACATATAAAGCACAAAACTTGTTAGAATCAGAAGATTCAGACTTTGTAAGTACTAAACTAGATGGAAAAAACGTAGCAGCAACTAATACAATAGCGGTGATAGACTCAAATATATATAATATTGACTTAGGACTAATAAATAAAAATAGATTTGATTTAAAACTAGACAAAACAATAAATAGAATTACTGTAACAAACACAAAAGACAATATAAAAACAAGAATTTATGATTTTGATAATAAAGGAATTACAAAGGTAGAGTTACCAAATGAAAATATAGACACAGCAACAGTTACAGTAGAATATACAATAAAGGTGACAAACGAAGGAAGTATAGCTGGATATGCTAAATCTATTGTAGATTATTTGCCAAGCGGAATGACATTTAATTCAGAACTAAATACTACATGGTATGTAGGAAATGATGGAAATGCATATAACACAAGTTTATCAAACACAATAATAAATCCAGGAGAGACAAAGGAAATAAGATTAGTATTAACAAGAAAGATGTCAGACGACCAATTAGGGACAATAAGAAATACAGCGGAGATTGCATCTTCTTATAACGAATATGGATTAGAAGATATAGACTCAATAGCTGGAAATAAGAAGACTGGAGAAGATGATATGTCATCTGCTGATACAATAATTGGAACAGCAACAGGAAAAACAACAATAGCAATATTAGGTATTACATTAGGAATATTATCAGTTGTAGCAACAGCAGTTTATGTAACAAAAAAATATGTAATAAACAAAATAGTATAACAAAAGAAGGGAGGAAACAATGAGAACAAATAAACTATTAAAATTAGTGTTAATGTCTATAGCAATATTATTGATATTATGTATAAGTAATAATGTTAAAGCTGTTAATAAATTTTGGGTAGAACACGTTCCAGGACAGAATCCAATAGGCTGTACGCAACCTGGTGCACAAGGATATTTCTTTTGTAGGAACGAGCATACGCCTTGGAACTGGTATTCAGATAATCCAAGTAAGTTTTGCATCCCAAAGTCTAGAGATGTTTTTAAAGAAAGAGAGAAAATAGACTTGGATCCATCTATAAGTTTTGGACTATACACTTTACAAAAAAAGGGATACTCATTAGAAGGTAATTTAGCACTTGTTCAAAATCTTATATGGGGTTCTGTTAAATATCCAGGGAATACATGTGAAGGTGGAGACGGTTCACTATATGAAAGCAATGAATTAGTAATCCGAAGAGCTGATCAATATGGTATGTTTTACCACAACTTGCTAGGCGGTGGTGACTTAAAGATTGAAGTGGATAAAGAGTCTATTGAAAATGCAAAAGTGCATATTAACCAACCAGAGAAGACTGCTATAATAGGGCCTTATCTGTTAAAATTGGAAAATAAAGCTAGTGAAGAAGCAATGCAAACTTTATGGGACGAATTAGCTGGAAAAAATAAGGAATTATATGGGGAAGATTTACCTCCATTTGCAGAATATGAAATGGAAATTGAGGGCTCTGGTGAAAAAAAGATTTTTCTTGATGAAAAAGGAGAGGAAGTAAAATTTCCTAAATTTAATGAAAAATTTTATATTAAATTTGATTTAGATAAAGAAGCCGAAAAAGTACATGCAAAAATTAAGATAAAATATATTAAAAAGGCAACAGGAGTTGCATATGGATATATAAGTGATGAAGAAGAGACCAGAATTCATGCTTATGCAGTAACTGACACATGGTATAGTCATTCTGCAGAACAGGGTTCTGCTGGTGCGACACAAGCGTTAGATATGGTGGGAAGCATTGGTCATGTTGGTAATTTAGGTGGTGAGAGACTTCCTTGGAATTCACCTATCAAATTAGTGCATGGAGGTAGTGAAGGCTCCAATACAGTACATAGAGTAGGTGGAGCAAACTTAACTTACGATTTTTCAGATTTTTGGAATAAGATAGGACCATATAAGGTAGAAGGATCAGGACCTGTTGATGATTGTTGGTACAAGGCAAGTGGTTACCAACCAGAGGGTATGATTAATGTATATGATGAAACTGGAAATAATCCAGAAGGATATGACTATTTGGCCATTACTGATTCTGCCAGTGGCGACGGGGATACAACTGATGGAACAGACTCGATAGCATTGGTTAACTGGGCGACTAAAGAAAAGCCACAATATATTGTTACGTATGATGGTCAACGTCATTCTATGTATGCATCAAATAGTGCAGCACAAACTTTTGTTGATGAAATGAAGGACAAGAAACATAAGGTTGAACATGAGTATCTAGGAAATGGATATTATGACCCTGAAACAGAACTATGGGTTCCAGTTACTACACCAGTTGATTATTGGGCAGCAGGAAAAGTTGGATGGACGAAAGACGAAGGTGCAGTTATTAAAGAGATAGCTAAATGGGAAAACATTGGTGAATGTCGCAAGATTACAACAAAACAATGTTTCAAGAAAGTAGAATTCTTCTTCTCACCAACAGAGGAGGGAAAACTACAGCCACAAGTTGTCATGCCAGAAATTAATGTTACAGTAACTCCAGCCGAGATTGAGATTGATTTAAAAGAAAAAAATGTTACAATTATAATAGGTGGAAACACATGGGAAGACGAACCAGCAACAAAAACTGGTGGACCAACAGGGAAAAAAGGTAAAGATTATGCAGGAATGCAAGTAGAGTTATACCAAGTTGAAGAAGATACTACTGTAGGCGGTAAACCGATTAAAACAGCACTAACAGGTGAAAAAGGATGTTATAGATTTATTGGGTTAAAACCGCTTTATAAATATTATGTACGATTCCGATATAATGGACAACTATATCAGGCGACTGAGCCTGCAGTTGACAATTTAACAACTCCAGGAGGGTTTTCAAATGCTGCTGAAAACGTGACTGATAACAATGGAGTACCTAGAAATAAATTCAATGAGAGATTTCAGACGATAAACTCTACCCCAGCAAACTATGATGGAAAAAGGGCATACCCGTATAAACAGGTAATAACGAAAAAAGATACAAAAACATTTGAACAAATTTGGGGTGGAGATGAAGGAAACATAGCGGGATCTTTCAGGAAAGTTGCAACAGACTCAAGTGGTAGTTTGATTACTAAAAATGATGGCGATATAGACAAGAGAGGGTCAGATGCTGGAAACTACAATACTGCACTTAGCGCAGTTGGTGGATATGATGGCGGACAAGTAAGACAATATATAGAAGACTGTATGATATATTCAAAAACAGTTCGCGCATATCCAAAATATAACCAATTTATCGTAAATGATGTAAAAAAACCATTAGGATCTTTAAAGAAGGAAAATATAGGCACAATGCAGTTTGATTACCTATATACAAATCCATATGATCAAGCTAGAAACGTTGACTTTGGTATATATAGAAGGAAGACATCAGAAGTACGTATTCAAAAAGATCTATATTCGGCAAGAATAATTTCAAATGGAAAACAACACACATATATTTATAACAAAAGAGATCCAGGTACTCTTACGACACCAGAAGGAACATGGGTAATACCAGCTAGAGAGATGTATACAAAGCAAATACGTCCATCATCATACTTCTATGAAGGTGATGAAGAAATAAAGGATCTGCAAGTATATGTAACATATAGAATACATGTAGGAAATGCTGGAATGGTACCTGTAACTATTAATGAAATAGTAGACTATTATAATACTGACCAATATGAATTCCAATGGGCAAATAAAGACCCAAAAGCAAAAGTAAATGCAATGGGAACAAGTGAGTCATCTACTACAGGTAATACAATGGGAAGTGGCTTTAAAGGTAAATTATATCTAACAGATAAAATTACATTAGCTCCAGGAGCACTTTCAGATGCGATGTATGTAACATTTAAAGTTAAAAAAATTGATAATAGTAGAAGATTAAAAATAAATATAGTAAACTATAACATTGTAGAAATAGATGGATATTCAACTGATGAAGGAATAGTAGATACATTCTCTAATCCAGGAAACTTAGAGGCTTCTGATGTAAACGAAATTGGAGCTATTACAAATAAAGTAGCATTTGAACCAGATACAGATACAGCACCAGGCTTAATGTTAGAATTAAGTTCTGATGATAGACAGTTAAGTGGTAATGTATTTGAAGATATAAGAAATACAGACATTGATGGTGCTATAATAGGTAATGGTAACTATGAAAATGAAGATTTACCGATTAGTGGAGTAGAAGTTAAATTGGTTGAGTTAATACAAAATGTTGACCAAGAAGGATTACATCAACCAGGTTATAGGGGAGAAAGAACATCAATTAATCCAGTTACAAGAGAAGAGTATATAACAACAAGTAAGGCTGATGGAACATATTCATTTATGGGTGTACCACCAGGAGACTTCTATATAGAATTTACTTATGGAGACTTTGTAGTATGCAATGGAAAAGTATATAATGGACAAGACTTCAAATCAACATCATACCAAAAAGACATGTCACAAATTAGCACTTATGCTGATATACCAGCATATAGAGCAGGTATAGGATCTATACAAGATAATCCAACATATGCTAATTTAAATTCATTGTATTACTATAATATAACAGAGGCAGATAATCATCCATCAAACTCAGATGCAAAAGATATGTGGAATATAAGATCAGCAATAAATAACTATTCAAAAGGATATGATGAAAAGCATCTTCTAAACCATAGAGCCGAAGAACTAAAAAATAATTCTGATCCAGATGTTCCATTATCGCAAAAGACTACAATAAATATGATTGCCAAGACAGGTGTAATAGATACAGAAGTCGAATATGATGGAATTGGAAGGAACATGGAAAACAATAATGAAGATGAATATAGTGGTAAGATAAGAGGATATTCTATTGACAATATAAACTTAGGTCTAGAAGAAAGACCAAGAGCACAGTTAATGTTAAACAAGGAAATTGCTAATATGAAAATATCATTAGCAAATGGCAATGTCATCTTTAATACAAATCAATCTATAAATAATTTATATTTTGCACAACATCAGGGACACAGCGTAAGATACGAAAATAATAATAATATAACAAAAAAATTATTAACAAGTTATAGAATTGGTAACAACAAAGAAACTACACCAGAACTAATACAGGCATACATGGATGAAGAATTAATTTCTGGTGCAAAGATTGAAGCAACATATAAATTAACAGTTGAAAATGTTGGAGAGATAGATTACTTAGATGAAGTATTCTATTACACAGGAAGACCTTATAATAATGACACATCAGCAGGTAACATCTCTAAAACAAGTGCAAACCAGGTTGTAGACTATGTATCAAACCTAATTGAATATGACGAAAGAAATAATCAAAGTGGTAGTTGGAAGGTAAAAAATGCAAAAGAGTTAATAAGTTCATCAACAATAGGTAACAATGGAAATATAAACACAACAGGAAATGTCGAAGAGGACTATATAAATAGAAAATACCTAGATAGAGTCTTAACATACAATAGAATAATAACAACAGAAGACTTAAAAGAAGGTCTATTACCAAAATTAGCATCTGATAGAGGAAAAACAAGTAAAGAAACATTATTAGTATTAACAAAAACTTTAGCTAATACATCAGGAGATGAAGAATTCATATATAACAACTTAGCAGAGATTATTGACACATCAAATGACCAAGGAAGAAGAATGCAATTCTCAATATCAGGTAACCAAGAAATGGCTGATCAATCACTTAATACAAGAAATGCACCAGGAGAAGCATTGACATCAATAAGAGTTGTAGAGCCATCAGAAATAGATGCTGATAGCGCTCAGAAGATAGTAATTCTTCCACCAACAGGTGAAAATAAAAATTATATTCCAATAGTAATTACATTGATTTCAGCATTAGCAATAGTAATACTAGGAATAGTAGCAACAAAGAAGATTATTGACTTGAAATAATATCTAAAAGCATGATAAAATTCTACAAAGACTTAAATTCAAGTAAAACTTAAAAATAGACTAGTAAAATCATACTAAACTCAAATTGTTAGATAAAAACTTACAATTTGAGTTTATTTTTATATTGCAATGTTACAAAAATGTAACAAAAATGTAAAGAAAATTTAAAAAACACTTGAAAAATATAGAAATACGTAGTATAATAAAATTATGTTAATTTAATTAGGATACAAATAATAATCTTAAGTATCCCCAAAACCAAAGAAATTAGTATTAAAAAGTAAAAACTTAAATACTAATTATAAAAACCATAAGAGAAATTAAAGAATCACGAAAGAACTAATTAAACATTATTTTATAAGAATTATGGTAGAAGAAAGGGATAAAGATTATTATGAAGGTAAGAAATAGTAAACTAAGATTTTTACTAATGGCGGTTATTGTAATAGCGGCTTTATTTGTTGGACAAAAAGTCTTTGCATTAACTGTAGAAAACCCACAAGGAGATGGACCACATGCACAACCAGGTAATGGAAGTCCAGATGCATATTTTTGTATTGAAAACTGGGTTGGATGGAGTATAAGAAGCAATAACAGTGATGTTTCAATAGATAATGTCATAGTAGATTATGATGAACAATTAGGAGATATTGAGACAAGTATTGCTTTTGGACTATATACAGCATCTAAAGAAGGTATTACTGATATAACTACAATTCAATATTTAGTATGGTCTTCTGGTTATTATAAAGGATTACCAGGATATATAGATACACTTCAAAAGTATGCTCCAACAGACAGAGCAAAAGCAATAGGTTCTGAAATCGTACAAAGAGCAGATCAATATGCTAAGTTCTATTATGGAATACTTGGTGGAGGACAAGAACTTAAAATAAATGTCAATAATGAGAACTCTAAAGTTTTTGTAGATCAGAAAGAACATAAACTAATAGTAGGACCATACAAAATTGATATAGATAGAGAAAAGCTAGAAGCAGCAAAAGCACAAGCTCGTTATCCAAGTTCAGTAGATGATGCAGTAGAAACATTCTATAAAGAACTTTCAGGAGAAAATAAGAAACTATATCCTAATGCGCCAGAGTTTGCAAAATACGAGATAACAGGAATAGACGGAACTGATATTGAATTCCTTGATAAAGATGGAAAGAAAATCGAATTTCCTAATTTTAACTCAGAAGATAATGATAATGACATATTCTATATTAGATGTACACCAAATGAAGGTGTTTTAGAAGTACACCCAAAAATCAAAATAGATTATGTCAAGAGTGCCAAAGCTACAGGAAGATATTGTCAGTCAGAAACAGCTACATTTACAGGAACACGTACAAATGTAGATATTTTAGAATCTGATTTTAATGCTACCTCAGCTAACAGCTATGTTAATGGAAACATATATACATTTGATGCTATAATGAAAGATAATTTTGAGATAATTTCATCAGGTGCTACAAAGAAATTGGACGTAGTATTAGAAAGCGTTGCAGCAACAGATGGATACTGGAAAGACCATGGATATAATTACACAGATTCATATGTAGATAGCGATGGGGAAACTCATTATTATAAAGAACACTATTATGATTGGAAATATCATATAACAGCATTTTCATATAAAGCAAAATTAACAGCTAATGATGAACTTCAAGACTTAGTAATCCTTAACCTAAAGGGAGATGCTCAGGTTGAATGGGATATAGTAGAAGTCGACTTAGGAGTTAAAGACATATCAATAGAACTTGGTGGTCATACATGGAAAGACCTACCTTCACCAAAAATAGGTGGATATGACGGAATTAGAAATGATGAAGATGAAGCATATGCAGGAATGCTTGTACAATTATTTGACGTAGATGGTAAATTAGTTCGTACAACTACTACAGATGCAAATGGAGAATATCATTTTAAGAAATTAGATCCATTCAAAAAATATTACGTAATATTTACATACAATGGACAATTATATATGGCGACAGCTTACCAGAATAATATAGCATGGGATGGCGGATTTTCTAATGCTAAAGAAGAAGGAACTAAAGAACCAAGAGATAAATTTAATCAGAAATTCCAAAAAATAGATGCTACGCCAAAGAACTATGATGGAAAAAGAGCATTCCCATTCTTACAAAAAATTCAGAAAGATGGAAACATGACATTTGAAGAAGTATGGAATAACTTTGAAAAAGCTAATATAGCTGGTAACTCAACAGTTAAAGACGAAACTATAACAAATTCATATGATAAAAACGGATATAAAGCAATAGCAAATGTGCCAGAAGCAAAAGACGTTATACAATTCATTAAAGACTGTATGATAGAATCAAAGACACCACAAACTTATCCAGTATATGATAAATTTGTTACAGAAGATTTAAAAAATCCACCAGCTAAGAAACAACAATACAAAATAGGAAATAATTCATTTGAATTCTTATATACTAAAGAATCAGATCAAAGTAGATTTGTAGACTTTGGTGTATACAGAAGAGAAACATTAGAATTAGCACTTCAAAAAGACTTATATAAAGCAAATGTACAGATAAATGGTAAAGAACACGAATATATATACAACAAGAAAACAGAAGCAGAGCTAAAAAATCGTGACTGGTATGTAAGCATTAGACCATCAGACTATTTATACAATGGTGGAATTTATAACAGAGCATTACGTAAGTCAGAATACTTATATGATGCAAATATATATGATGGTGATTTACAAGATGCAAACAACGCAAGTAAAAACTTGACTGTATATGTTACATACAGAATTGCAGTGTTAAATAGATCTCAAAATGTAAAAGCTACAATAAATGAAATTGTAGATTACTATGATAAAGAACAATATACATTTGTTAAAGCAACTGTAAACCCAGATGATGAAACAAGTACAATAGGTTCAGGAGATAATTCAAAGACAGGAAACGAAAACAGAATAACAAGCAAAGGTTACGAAGCTAAGTACATAACAGATGAAATTAAACTAGATCCAGGAGAACTTAGAACATTCTTCATTACATTTAAAGTAAATGAAGATGCACATAACAAAGTATTACTTGATATGAATTCAGTAGGAAAACGTAACATAGCTGAAATAACAGGATATAGCACAGAAAAAGGAATAATAGATAGTTTATCTAACCCAGGTAACCTAGAAAATGCAGACTTAGATAAAGATGGAAACATCTTACCAAGAGGTTATGAACCAGATACAGATAAAGCACCAAACTTTAAGTTAATTATAGACGAAGATAAAGACAGAACTATGAGTGGATATGTATTTGAAGACGTTAGAACTGACAAATACAACAATGCAGCTATTGGAAATGGTTTCTACAATGTAAATGACAAAGATGCAAGTGATAATAAAGACAAGAAAATAAACGGAGTTAAAGTTGAACTTGTAGAGTTAGTACAAAAGGTAGACGAAAATGGTAAAACAACAGGTGAATATCTAGGCGAAAAGGTATGGGGAACAGCTAAATATGATACTAACTTTAATATGGTTAGTGAAGATTTATCAAGATATTACAGTGGAATTGGAAACTCAAAAGTTATACTTACAGGTGAGGCAGGAACTATATTTGAGGTAAAACCAGAAGAGATAAAAAATCCAGAAGGAGAATATGCATTTAAATCAGTACCACCAGGAGATTTCTTTATAAGATTTACATATGGTGACCATACAGACACAGTATTAGTAAATACAGATAATGAAGTAACTAAGTTAATTGGAACAAAAGGTAAGAATGCTAAGTCATACAATGGTCAGGACTATAAATCAACAGTATATCAAGCACCAGTTAACCAAAATAGTGTAAAAACTTCATACAATGGTATAAAAGGATTTACAGATGTAGAAAATCAAAACTACAATAATGGAAAAGATAAATCAGCAATGTACGTATATGATTTTGGAAATAATGCAAATAGCATTTCAGATGCAAAAGACGTATATAGCTATAGAGAAAATGTAAACAACTGGTCAAGAGGAGCTGATGGACATTCTCTAGTAAACAATCGTTCAGAAATCTTAGCTTCATTTGAAAAAGTTGGTACAGGTATTACTACAGCAGCTGCTCAACAAAACATGATAAATACCTTAATTGAAAAGACTCAGATGGTAGCACAAACAGGTATGATAGATACACAGATTGAGTATAATAGCACAAACACGAATACATCAGATAAGGAAGGAAATTCTAGACCACAAGAAACAAGTAATAAGTCATATGACTATGTTATAGGAGATGTTGACTTAGGATTATCTGAAAGACCAAGAGCACAGCTTAAACTAAACAAAGAAGTATCAAACTTAAAAATTACATTATCAAATGGAAATGTAATATTTAACACAAATGGGCAAATAAACAACCTTATATTTATGAAACATGAAGGACATAAAGTTGATCACAAAAATAACATATTAACAGGTGTTCATGTAGGTACAAATAAGGAAAAAGAAAAACCAGAGTTAATACAAGCATATATGGACGAAGAAATAATAGCAGGATCAAACATAGAAGCAACATACAAATTATCAGTTGAAAATGTTGGTGAAGTTGATTACAAAGATAAAAATTTCTACTATACAGGAAAGACAAATGATGCATCAACGAAGAATATATCTAAGACTAATGCAATAACAGTTATTGATTATGTATCTAACCTAATTGAATATGATAACAAATACCAAAAAGATGATAGTAATTGGACAGTTAAAAATGCAGGCCAAATTATTACATCATCAAATTTAAACAAAGATGGAAGTTTAACTGTTACAGGAAATATTGATGGAGACTACGTCAATAGACATTACTTAGGCAAAGTATCAACATATAATATACTACTTACAACTAACAGCTTAAAAGGTGATTTATTACCTACAATAGAAAATAAGGGAGATAACAGTAGAGAAACATCATTAGTACTTACAAAGAAATTATCAAATAGCTCAGGAGATGAAGAATTCATATATAACAACCTATCAGAAATTGTAGAAATTTCTAATGATCAAGGAAGAAGAATGCAATTCTCAATAGTAGGTAACCAAGATATGGCGGATCAATCATTAAAAACAAAGAATACAGCAGACAATGTAAATTCAGCAATAAAAATTGTTTCACCTACAGAAATTGATGCAGATAGCGCACAAAAAATAGTTATCTTACCACCTCTTGGAGAAAAACACATTATGCCAGTTTTAATTGCAGTAGTAGCATCACTTTCAATAATAGCTATAGGTATAGTAGTTATCAAGAAATATACAAAATAATAACATAAAATTTGGAAAATTACTTGACATTATAATATATTGTTGCTATAATAAACATAGCGAAAGCAAATTTGTAAAAAGTTCAAAATAATAAAAACCCCGTAGTCTCTAGCTACGGGGAGCTACTATTTATGTAAGTTTTCTATTAGTTCTATTACTAGACTAATTACATCAACTACAATAGTAATTATCTTATGTATGATTTTGAAAAAGTTCATTATTGCTACCTCCTTTCATAAAGATTACCCTTAATCAAGGATAAGTACTAGTATATCATATATGACAGAAAGTGGCAATATACAACAAAAAATTAAAGAAAGAATATGTCGACTAAAAACATTAAAATTCGACATATTCTTATTTTTGTATTGCAATTTTGAGTAATATAATATAAAATAAAGAAAAAATGTATCACAAAATGAAATAAACTTTTTTAATTTTGATTACTTGATTTGACAAATTTTTTGTAAAATTAGTATTACAATGCAATCAATATATTTCATGATAATAATATTAGATTGAGACAAATGATAAATTAAAAAAGTTAGAGGTGGTAAGGATGTTACAAAATATATCAGGTAATTTTGAAGAGGACAAGCAGGAAAGTAAAGTAAATGTTAGAGAAGTCTTATCAGGAATCTTTTCTGTGCCTAATATAATAATATACATATTAACATTTATGATATCCATGGTTGGTTTTGGAACTGGAGAGGGAAATACTATTGCTCCTTTTGGACTAGCATTAGTAGCAGCAAGCATATCTTGTGGTTTGCCAATAGCCATGGTTTATTTGTCGAGCTTTATAGCTACAGCTATAAGATTTGGAGTTGGAGACCTAGCTGTATATTTAGCTACGTCAGTAGTTTTACTTATAATGGTACTTATCAAAAAGCCAGTTAAATATGAAGAAGAAAATGAAAAGATTAAACTAGGTGGATATCTCTTTGTGTCAGTACTTTTAGTACAAATTGTGAAGATGATATTTTCAGGATTTTATATATATGACTTACTGTTAGCAATAACTATAGGAGTTACAAGCTACATATTTTATAAGATATTTGTAAATTCACTAGATGTAATTAGCAAATATGGCAAAAAGACAGTTTTTTCAATAGAAGAAGTTGTTGGCGCTAGTTTACTGTTTGCAATAGCCACAATAGCACTTACAAACGTACACATTTTTTCATTCTCACTAAGGAATATAATATGCATATTTATAGTGTTATTTCTAGGTTGGAGAAATGGCATTATAATGGGTGGAATAAGTGGAATTACGATAGGAGTAGTGTTAGGAATAATAGGAGATGGAAATACGGCGCTTATAGCATCATATGCAATTTCTGGAATGATAGCAGGACTTCTAAATAGATTTGGAAAATTTGGAGTAATAATTGGATTTGTACTAGGGAATATTCTAATTGCATATAGTGCAAATGGTGGTGTTTCTAATATTATAATGTTTCAAGAAATAGTTATTGCATCTTTGGGACTTTTAGCAATTCCTAAGATGCCTAAAATTAATATAGAAGATATAGTGCCACAAGTGAAACTATTGCCAGAAGCGGGCAAAACACTTGAAAGCAATGAAGAAGCACTATTAAAATTAAATAGTATATCAAAAACAATAGCAGATATGGCAAATACTTATAAACAAGATGAGCTATATGAAAAAAATGAGTTAGCATTTGAAGTTGAGCTTTTAAAAGCATTAGATGGAATGGAAGATAACCTCTTATATGATGATTTATATAACAACGAAGATGGAATTTTATCAGACATATTTGATAACCTTTTAGAAAATGGTGTGTTTACTCAAAATGCATTGATTAGTGTATTTACAGCGCATAATATATATCTGATGAACTCAAACAGTACAGAAATTAAACAAAATGAGGAAAATGAGATAAGAGAAGCATTGCGCGCAATAAACTCAAGTTATAGAATATGCAAAGCCGATATGGTTTGGCAAAAAAAGATGGAAGAAAAATCCCAAAATATGTCTGATCAGCTTAAAACTGTAAAATCAGCTATAGATAATATTACAGAGGGAATAATAGAGGATATATCTGATGATGAATTTATGGACGAAAAAGAAAAGATAAAATGTTATTTAAAAGAAAAAAATATTGGAGTAAGAGAGGTAAATATTAAAAAGGAACCATCTGGTAGGTACATTGTTAATGCATATACTGATATATGTAATGATAGAGGTGGAACGCTTTGCCCAATAAAGCAAATATCTAAAGGAGTTTCGAAAGTATTAGGAGAAAAATTTACAATTCAAGACCAAAACTGTGGTATGAGACTAGAAAAAGATGTATGTTCATATACGTATCTTTCAGACGACAAATACATTTTGCAAACAGGTATTGCTAAAGCAAAAAAAGAAGACTCTGTTGTTTCAGGAGATATGATGAGTAGTGTTAGGCTTCGGAGATGGAAAATATTTATTTGCAATAAGTGATGGAATGGGTTCGGGTGAAGAAGCTAGAAAGAACAGTAAGATAGCAATAAGCATGTTAGAAAGACTTTTAAGTTCAGGATTTGAAAAAGAAACATCAATAAACTTGATTAATTCAGCAATATTAAATAGTAATAATAGTGACAATTATGCGACATTAGATATAAGCATTTTAGATTTATATGCTGGTAAAACGGAATTTCTTAAAAATGGAGCATGCCCTACATACATTAAGAAAAATAGAAATGTAAGTATAATTAAATCAACATCATTACCAACAGGAATAATGAGTAACATCAGTATTGATGCATATGACAAAGATTTGGAAGATGGAGACATAATTGTTATGTGCAGTGATGGTATACTTGATTCTAACATAGAATATGCAAATAGAGATTTATGGCTAAAATACTTGCTTGAAGATATACAAACAGATAGTGCCGAAAAGATTGCAGATATAATATTAAGAGAAGCCATAGATAACAATGTTGGAAAAGCAAAAGATGACATGAGCGTAATAGTTATAAAGGTACTTAAGAAGTAATTATTTTCAACCAAGGGGACGGGCCTTTTGGTCGACCAAGGGACACCCCTTGAATCAACCATTGGGGACGGTCCTTTTTGGTTGACTTTTACACTTAATAAATTACTAAAATGCAGTCCTCTATTAAAAAATGCACCAAAAATCGTAAGATTTTTGTGTGCTTTAGAGAGTGGCTAAAGCAAGGGACAAATGCATCAATTTATTAAGTCTAGACCATTAATTTGTAACCAATATTACAAGAAAATTTGCAAAAGCTATTGCAAAATATTGTAAAATAGTTTATAATATAATCTATAAGTTATATTATAAGGCGGTGAACAGATGGAATAATGGATATAGAGGCTTCAATAGACAAATTATTAAAAGAATTACAAAGGAATAGAATTTTGAGTACAAAAGAAATAAGAAAAGACTTGCAAAAGTTGGTAAATACAGATATAGAGGGTTTTATAGAAGCTTTTTATAAAGATTTTATTCGAAAAGAATTTGAAGATTATAATAAATTTGAAAAACTAAGACATCTTACTAAACAGCAAAAGAAAAGACTAAAAGGCAATTTACTGAGAAGATATGAATATAGAAATAATTCAAACTTAAGATGCATATTTATAGTATGTACGGATAATAATGATGATGTACCTATTTTATTATGTGCATTTAACGAAGATGGAGATAAAAAATCAGGAAAAAACTCGTATAATAAAAACATAGATAGAGCAATTGATATTTTTGAAAGAGTTATAGGAGATTAAACTGAATTTAAATATTATCAAATCAAGAAAGGAAAAAAGATGAAAATTAACTATGAGGAATTGATGGATTTTACTAATGTAAAAATTGAAGGTGATACTGCAAAAGTAGATGAGATTATCGAATATGAGGAAATTTTGCTACAAATTTCTAATTGCCTAAAAAAATATAGAAAAGAAAATAATCTAACACAGAAACAATTAGCTAAATTACTTGAATGTGACCAAGTAATGATATCAAAACTTGAAAGTGGAAATTACAACCCTACTTTTAAACAATTGCACAGGATTTCAAGGAAATTAACAAATTCAGTAGAGCTGTTTATAAATGTTCTTGAAGATATAATCGAAAATATGAATCAAATATATAAAACAACATATGAGGTTACAATAAAAAGTGAGAAATATAATAAAAAAGAAAACAATATAATATATATGAGTGATTATAACTATAAATTACAAGGAGGAAATTATGGAGCAGAAAGATGTACAAGCCCAATTTCAGTTGCATGATAGTTTTGTTAAAGAATTTTATATGAATACAGTAAAAAAAATTGAAAGTAAAGAAAATCTAAATGTAATTGGACAATTAGGATTTAGAATAAATAATATAAGAGAAGAGAAAGAACAGTATGTTGGTCAAATTGAACTTACAAATGATTTAAAAATAACATTAAAAGACGAAGAATGTGCTAATATACATATTTCGATGATAGGATTGTTTATTGGAACAAAAGCTAAAGATTATGATAAACATAAATTTGAAGAAATGCTAAAAATCAATGGAGCAACAACTTTGTCACATCTAATTAGAGCATATGTTTATACAACAACTGGGTTAAGTGGTATGCCACAAATAAGTACACCGATGATGAATTTTGTGAAATTTTTTAAAGAGGCAAAAGAAGTGAAGGAAGACTAATAAATTAACTAAGGACTCCATTTTTGAATTAGTGATACAAATTGTTACAAAATCTGAGAAAACTATTGTAAAATTACAAAAAAACTGATATAGTATAATCATACTTTTATAAAGAAGGGAGATTATAGCATATCAGTTTTTGTATTTTAAAATGATATCTATAAAAGGATTATGTCTAAAGGGAAAAGATATGATGGTGGAGAGCCAAAACTTAATATAAAAAAGGTAATTGCTACAGTACTAGTATTAGCTGTAATAATAATGGTAGTAGTTTTATTCATAAAAAAACCAAAAACACAAACAGTAGATAGCAAGAATGCATCAAATGGGTACATGCTTGTGTATACAGAGGGAAAATGGGGAGTAATAAATGGGAAAGGTGATTATGTAATTAAACCTACATATGATGAAATGATTACAATTCCTGATTCTACTAAATCTGTATTTATATATCAAGAAAATGTTAATTTAGAAAATGGTACATATAGCTCATATGCAATGAATGAAAAATCTAAGAAGCTTTTTACAAACTATGATAAAGTTGAAGCTATGCAAAATGTAGACTATAATGGAATGGTGTTTTATTCAAGTTATGTCTTGAAGGTTCAAAAGAATGGATTATATGGGCTAATTAATTTTAATGGAAAAGAGTTACTTCCTTGCGAGTATACTGAGATTACACCATTAGAAAAAGTTACAAGAAGTTTTGTAACTATCAAAGATGGAAAAAAAGGACTAGTTGACAACAGCGGAAGTATAATAATAGAAAATGAATATGTTGACATTAAACCCCTAACAAATAAATATGAAGATGGATATATTGTAAAAAATAATAGTAATAAATTTGGACTAATCAATTACAACAAAAAACAAGTTCTTGAATGCAAATATGATGAAATAAGTAATGTTACAGGAAGCAACATGTATGTGGTAAAAGATGGACAAGAAGTGCAGTTATTATCACAAGATGGTAACATCTTGTTAAAAGATAAATTTAAAGAAGCAATTAGTATTGACAATAGCAATATAATCATTAAATCGAATGGAAAATATGGACTTATATCATCTACAGGAGATACAATATTTAATACTGAATATCAAGACTTATCATATGCGTTTGATGGAAATTATATAGCTAAGAAGAATGACAAATATGGAATAATCAATATAGAGAAAGAAACTAATATTGACTTTACATATGAACATATTACATATCTAAAAGAAGAAGGCTTTATAGAAGCTGACAAATCATTAGCAGAAACGGATTTAATAGATACAAACTTTGAGGTGAAGACAACTGGAATGGTATCAGAAATAAACTCTAAATTTGGATACATAAAAGTTAGGGTTGGAGAAGAATATAAGTATTATAATTATAGACTAGAAGAAAAAAATGTTAAAGATGTTTTATCAACAAATACATTATACTTAAGTAAAAAAGATGACAAATATGGGTATGTTGATAAAAATGGAACGATGGTTGTTGATTATATATATGACGATGCTACAGAGCAGAACATATATGGTTTTGCAGCAGTAAATATAAACGGAAAATGGGGAGCTATAGATGCAAATGGAAAGGTTATTATTCAACCAGTATATGATCTAAGCCAAAATATAATAATAGATTTCATTGGAAAATGGCATCTAGCACCAGATCTAAATGCGAATTATTATACAGATGCAAATGAATAATAAGTTTTAGCATTAACAAAAGAAAGGGATGGAATTTAAAATGGTACAAAAGAAAATACACCCATATTTAATTGATAATAAAAGATTAGCGGGTTATTTTGAATTATTATTAGAAAGTGGTTTCAATCTTAGAATATTTGACAAAAAAGAAGATAAAGAACTTGCAAATTACTTTTTACCATTAGTAAAAGACTATTTATTTTGGTCGTTTAATCTTGCTACATTAAAATCAATAAAAGAATTTAAATCATTATCTAACGATTTAAAAAGTGCTGTCTGTGCAACATATAAATGTAATGTATTTCAAAATAAAAAGGGAGATACAGTAATATGCTTTAGTACAGGAGTATGCTTTGCAATTACTGATGATGACAAGATTCTAAAGCTGCTTACAAAGTATATGCAAGGGCAGAAAATGCAAGAAGTAAACATTAGAAATGAAGATTTTTATGAATTTAAAGACGAAAAAGAAGGACACCAATTTGCATATATACTTGAACTATATAAGATGATTTACTTGATGAAGATAAATAAAGAAATGCAAAATTCGAAATTCTTTGATAAAGTAAGAAATAATTTTGTTAAATTTACGCAGGAAATATATGTGATTAAAGAAACTGACAAGGATAAATTTTGTGAAAAGATAAAAGACGACCTAAAGATAGAAAATCTATATATTTCAGTAGAAAATCAGTTTGATTTATTATATAAGAATAATAAACTAAATGAAAATATAAATACAAAGAGGTTGGCAGTGCTACTCTTAGCAGTAGGAATAATTATTGGAGTAATAAATTTAATTAATATGGTTTAATCAATTATTAAATATTATTTGGCAGATGAAAATATTGAAAGGCAATTAAGTTGGAAGGAAGCAGAAATGGCAAATTACAAAGTTGGTACTGATATAATAGAGGTTGCAAGAATAAAAGAAGCAATGCAAGACACAAAATTTGCCCAAAGGGTATTTACCTCAAATGAAATAAAATATTGTGAAAGTAAGAATAATACAAAATATCAAAGTTATGCAGCTAGATTTGCAGGTAAGGAAGCGGTGTTTAAAGCAATATCAACATTTTTGAATAACAAGTATGATATTGATTGGAAAAATGTTGAAATAATTGATGATAAAAACGGAAAACCTTGTGTTAATCTTATTGACTTCAAATTGGAGAATATTGAGATAGATATAAGTTTATCACATGTAAAAGAAATGGCAATGGCTACTGCTATAGCATTTGATAAGGAGAACTTAGATGGAACTATTTGATTCACATGCACATTATGATGACGATAAATTTAATATAGATAGAGACGAAATAATACCTGAAATTTATAATTCAGGTATTACTAAATTCATGAGCTGTGGATATAGCTTAGAAGGTTCAGAAAACGCATTAAAAATAGCCAAGAAATATGATTACATTTATTGTACATTAGGAATCTCACCAAACGATTTAAGTACTAAATGGAAGGAAGATATCGAAGAAATAGATAAAATATTAGAAAGAGAATTAAAAGAAAATGATAGCAAAATAGTTGCAGTTGGAGAGATTGGACTTGACTATCACTATGATACAAATAAAGAATGGCAAAAAGAAGCGTTTGCCATGCAAATAAAAATAGCAAATAAATATAATTTGCCAATAGTTATCCACACAAGAGACGCATATGTGGATACAATAAAGATTTTAAGAGAAAATCCTGTAAATAAAAAAGGAATATTACATTGCTGTCCATTTAACAGAGAGTTAATAAAAGATGCACTAGATTTAGGTTTTTACATTTCAATTGCAGGACCAGTAACATTTAAAAATTCCAAGAATGCAGAAGAGATTGTTAATATGATACCACTAGATAAAATGTTAATAGAAACAGATAGCCCATACCTAGCACCAGAACCAGTAAGGGGAACTAGAAATGATTCAAGAAATGTGCGCCATATTGCAGAAAAAGTTGCTGGGTTTAAAGGGCTACCAATAGATAAGATAGCAGAAGAAACATACGAGAATGCAGAAAGGATATTTGAAATAAAATAAGCATTAATAAATTCGTTTATTTTTCCAAAAACAGTTTACTTATTTGTCCAAATGTGGTATAATAATAATGTGGTAAATGAGGAGACTTGTATCTCTTAATATTACAGACTTAAAAGGAGGATTTACATACATGTTTAATATAGGTGATAACATAGTGTACCCAATGCATGGAGCGGGTACAATTAACGCGATAGAAGAAAAAGAAATATTAGGAGAGAAACAACAATATTATGTGATAAAAATGCCAGGAGAGGTTATGGTAATGGTACCTACTGCTAAAGCAGAATCTATGGGAGTAAGAAACATCATAGATAGTCAAGGAGCAAACAAAGTACTTAAATTATTAGAACAAGACGAAACAGATATGTCAGACAACTGGAATAAAAGATACAGAGACAACCTAGAGAAGATGAAAACTGGAGACATATATGAAGTAGCAGATGTAGTTAGAAATTTAAGCTTCAAACAAAAAGAAAAAGGAAGTTTATCTACTGGTGAAAAGAAAATGCTTAATAATGCTAAAGTTATTTTAGTTAGTGAATTAGTTCTAGCAGAACATGCATCAAAAGATGAGATTGAACAATTAATAGATAATAAGATTAATATGTCATATAAAGAATTTAGGGTACCAACAGAAACGAAGATAGATTTACAACAAAATGCTGTTAGCAAATTTATCCCATTTGATGGAACAGCTAATGTATAATCTATGAAAATCAATAAGTAATTATATAAAAAAAGATACATATGTATCTTTTTTTACATGTTATAGAAAATAAATGTAATTTACATAAAACCTTGTCATATATAAAAAATTAGAAGGAAAAAAATATTTTATGTCGAATATAATATATATAAGAAAAGAAAGGTAGAAGTATGGTTCGATATGGTGATGAATTATTAGACGAGATAAGAAGTCGTAATGATATAGTAGATATAATTTCTGGGTATGTCACTTTGAAAAGAAAGGGCAGTAATTTTTTTGGTTTATGTCCTTTTCACAATGAAAAATCACCATCATTTTCAGTATCACCAAATAAACAGATATTTCACTGTTTTGGTTGTGGAGTTGGAGGAAATGTTTTCCACTTTGTAAGCAAAATAGAAAATATGAGTTTTCATGAAACTGTTGCAATGCTGGCAGAAAGAGCTGGCGTAACATTACCAAATGATCTAAGTGTAGAAGATGAAAAAATAGCCAAACTAAAAGCAAAGGTATATGAACTAAATAAGTCAGCTGCAGAATTCTACCATCAAAACTTGTACAAGCCAACCTCAAAACAAGCTCAAGAATACATAAAAACAAGAAAATTAGACAATAATACTTTAAAATCATTTTTAATTGGATATGCAGGAGATAATAATGAATTATACACGTATCTAAAAGAAAAGGGATTTGAACCAGAGGAGATGTTAGCGTCTAGCTTGATTGGAAAATCAGAAAAAGGAAATTACTATGATAAGTTTAGACATAGACTTATGTTTCCAATACAAGATGTTAGAGGAAGAGTAATAGCTTTTGGAGGAAGAGTTTTAGATGACAGCAAGCCAAAGTATATCAATTCACCAGAAAATATAGTTTACAGTAAGGGTAGAAATTTATTCGGACTTAATGTTGCCAAACGAAATACTAATGGATTGCTTAAAAGGATTCTTATAGTTGAAGGATATATGGACGCAATATCCTTATATCAAAGAGGTATTACAAATGTAGTGGCATCTCTAGGAACCGCACTTACAGATGCACAAGGTAGATTACTTAGAAAGAATAGCGAACAAGTTATACTAGGCTATGACTCGGATGGAGCTGGGCAAACAGCAATAATGAGAGGTATGGAGATACTTAAGAATATGGGGATCGATATTAGGGTACTTCAAATTAGTGGAGCCAAAGACCCTGACGAATACATTATAAAATATGGACCTGAAAGATTCCTTAAATGTATGGACAATGCAATATCAGTTGTAGAGTATAGGGTTAAAAACTTGAAAAAAGAACTTAATCTTGAAAATGTAAGTGACAAAATTAAATTTTTAAATGAGTTAGCAAAAATTCTATCAGAAGTAACCAATACTATGGAAAGAGAAGTGTATATAGACAATATTTCAAAGACATATAACATTTCGAAGGAAGCTATATATGCAGAAATTAACAAAATACTTTATAAAAATAATTCTAATAAACAAATTTTAGAAAAGCAAAAAATAACTCATATAAAGCCAAAAGAAGAAACTGTTGATGATGCAACAAAAAAAAGAGAACAAGTGCTTATATATATACTTATAAATTATCCAAAGCAAAGCTTTGAAAAAATAAAAAAAGCAATAAACTTAAACTATATAAAAATAGAAAGAAATCAAAATATAATCGCAACTTTATTTGAAAAATTAGAGAATAACTGCAATATGGATAATGTGCTAGACTGGTTTGAAGATGCCGAAGTGATCAATTATATAAGTGGAATATTAGCTTATGATTTTGAAATTAATGATATAGATAAAGCTGTACAAGATATTGAAAAAACTTACTTAAAAGAAAATAAGATATTTAGAAGAAACGAAATAATTGAAATGCTAGAAAATAAAGATAAATATTCACAAGAAGAAGTAGCTGAATTAGAAGCGGAACTTAGTAAAATTATTATTGATTTAGCTAGAATTAAGTAGACAAATAGGAAGCGTAAATGCTCTCTTTAATAACCTTAAAAGGAAAGGGAAAAAATTAATAATGGAAAATTCAGATAATGTAAAAGATGTTATTAACTTAATTGATAATGCTCGAATTGCAAAAAAGGGAAAGGTATCAAAAGGTGAAGATAATTCAAAAGATACTACTCCTACCGATTTTAATGAAATAGATAAACAAGAAGTTAAGAGCAAAAAGGAAACCAAGAAGAATAAGGAAGAAAAGAAAGAGATTCAAGAAACTGAAGAAGACAAAGCAGCAGAAGAGAAAGTTAATAAGATTTTAGGAGAGATAAAGAAAAAAGGAAAAGTAACATATGAAGAATTAGCAAATGAATTTGGAGACTCAGATAGCGATGATGTAGAAAAAGTATTTGATGCATTTGAAAAAATGGGAGTTGATGTTATTGGAGAAGACATAGACGACATTGAACCAGATGCAGATGACCTAGAAGAATTGGAAGACATATCAGTAGAAGACATCGATGTAGATAATATGGAAGGTATAAGCATTGATGACCCTGTTAGGATGTACTTGAGGGAAATAGGTAAAATTTCTCTATTAAGTTATGAAGAAGAACTAGAATTGGCTAAGAAGATCTTAGATGAAGATGAAGAGGCCAAAAAGAAATTAGCAGAGTCAAATTTAAGACTAGTTGTAAGTATAGCTAAAAAATATGTTGGAAGAGGAATGCTTTTCTTAGACCTAATACAAGAAGGAAATATGGGATTAATTAAGGCAGTTGATAAATTTGATTATACTAAAGGATTTAAATTTAGTACTTATGCAACATGGTGGATAAGACAAGCTATAACAAGAGCAATAGCTGACCAAGCAAGAACAATAAGAATTCCTGTTCATATGGTAGAAACTATAAATAAATTAATTCGCACATCAAGACATCTTTTGCAACAAAATGGTAGAGAACCAACACCAGATGAAATTGCAAAAGAGATGGAAATACCAGTAGAAAAAGTTATAGAAATTCAAAAAATAGCACAAGAGCCAGTATCATTAGAAACTCCAATAGGAGAAGAAGATGATAGTCATTTAGGAGACTTTATACAAGATGAAGATTCTCCATCACCACAAGATGCAGCAGCATATACAATGCTAAAAGAGCAACTTGAAGATGTACTTAAAACTCTTACACCAAGAGAAGATAAAGTATTAAGACTAAGATTTGGACTAGATGATGGTAAAGCACGTACACTTGAAGAAGTTGGAAGACAATTTAATGTTACGCGTGAGAGAATAAGACAGATAGAAGCAAAAGCACTTAGAAAACTAAGACATCCAAGTAGAAGCAAAAAATTAAAAGAATATATGTAAAAAAAATTGGAGAGCTAAATGCTCTCCTTGTTTTGGCGCTAATTAAGTTGGACTTGATATCTTAATTCTCCCGTCCCCATTGCAAATGGGAGAAAGGCGACATTTTGCACGTGTAACCCCAAAGTGCTGTTAAAAAACGCAGTTACCGATGACGAAGTCATACGGCTCGTAAGAATAACAGTGTCAGGAAGAGTGGAATCTTTTCTAAACGACATTACGTCGCTTAGCTGATTTAAAATATTCCGCTCCTCCTTTTTGCTCTCTGGCGTATCGTGCAATGCTGTTTCAAGTCTTTGCTTAATATTCATGCCATTTTCCCTCCTACACTTAATATATTTCTAGGAATTGCTGCTTTGCTCATGTATGCGCATAAAATTAATTATAACATATAAATAATAAAAGTGCAAGAAAAAGTTACAGATTTTGTATAATTGTATTTAGTTAATAAAATATATTTTCCTTTCGTCAAAAAGGCACAAAATTAGACAATTTTCATACAATATATTAAAGAGATAGATAATCTCTTTAAAGGAGCAATTATTATGTTTAGAAAAAATTGTGATTGTATTATAATACCAATAATATCTGTAATACTTGGAATTATTTCAGGAATTATTGTTTATAACGTTGCACTAGCAGCAATTACGACAGCTGTATGGATAGCATTTGGTTTAGCTTGTGCAATTGCTTTGGTTTTAGTATATCTAACGACAAATGCAAGAAGAAGTGATGAAGTATGTCTAGATAATTATGCATATTGCTTGCCAATAGGAATAGTAGGAACAATTGTAACTGCAATAGTTGCAATAGTTATTACAATAGTCGCAGCTTCAGTAGTAAGAGCGATAGTGTTTGGATTAGGAGCAGCATTCTTCTTTACAATGTTATTTAGTTTTATAGCACTAATTATATGCTTAATGAAACAAAAATGTAGATGTATGGAATAGTTAGTAGACTTAACAACCAAGAGGGACGGTCTTGTTTGGTTGAAATCCAACCATTGGGGACGGTCCTTATTGGTTGGAACAATGGGGGACAGGCCTTTATAAAATTAAGGTATTTATAGAAAATACTACAAAGCTGTTGCATTTAAAAAGAATATGTGATAAAATATAAATGCTTTGTAAAAAGCATCCTTGCTTACTTTTAGATAAGTAGGCTGTTAACCCAAAAGGAGGTGAAAGATAATGAATAAATACGAGAGTGTTATCATTATTAATCCATCTGTAGATGATGAAAAGCTTAAGGCAGTAGAAGCTAAGTTTACAGAATTGATTAATAAAGATGGAAACGTTACAAAGGTAGACAACCTAGGTAAGAAGAAACTTGCTTATGAAGTTAAAAAGAATAAAGAAGGAATATACCTTGTTTTCTACTTTGAAGCAAACCCAACTCTAATTGCAGAATTAGAGAGAAACTACAGAATAACAGACGAAGTAATAAAATTCATAGTTATAAGAGTAGAAGAATAGTAAAATAAGGGGCTTTATTTTAGAAAGGTAAGGTACTAATATGAACAAAGTAATTCTAATGGGAAGATTAACAAGAGATCCAGAAGTTAGATATACACAAACAAACAATACACTAGTTGCTTCATTTTCACTAGCTGTAAATAGAAGATTTACTAGAGAAGGAGATACACAAACAGCAGACTTTATTAACGTTACTGCTTGGGCAAAGACAGGTGAATTTGTTAGTAAATACTTTAAAAAGGGACAACAAGTAGCTGTAGTTGGTAGACTTCAAACAAGAACATGGGAAGACCAAAATGGTCAAAAGAGATATGCTACAGATGTAGTTGCAGAAGAAACATATTTTGCAGATAGCAAGAGAGACTCTGATGCAAGCAACTTTGATAGCACATTTGGAACAATGCCAAGTGATGGTGGGGATACTTCAGACTTTGAAGTATCATCAGGAGACGACCTACCATTTTAGTTATAAGATAAATTTATAACCAATATTTAAATAAATTTAATAAATTGTATGGGAGAGTTTATTAAAAATCTCAAAGACAGGGGGAAAATAAGATGGCTGACAAGAAGAATAATAGAAGAAACAGCAATAAAGATTATGATGATGACTTCAAAGTTAGAAAAATAAGAAAAAAAGCTTGTCCACTTTGCACTGACAAAAACTTAATTTTAGATTACAAAAATCCAGAACAATTAAGAAAATTTGTTAATGAAAGAGGAAAGATTCTTCAAAGGAGAGCAACAGGAGCTTGTGCAAAACATCAAAGAGATATAACTACAGCTGTAAATAGATGTAGACATATCGCAATGTTACCATATTCACAAGACTAATTTTTAAACCAAAGGGGGGGACTAAGAATTTTTAGTACTCTCTTTTTGTGTTTTAATGAAATACAAGTTAAATTTGTTAAAACATGGTAATATACACTTAATAATACATATTTATTTTTAAATCACATTAGACATTCTGTCTAAAAATTTTCCAAGAAAAAATTAAATAATATAGCAAAGGAGATGGTAATATAGAGTTATTAAAATTAAAGAATGATTATACTTTTAAAAGAGTATTTGGATTCATTGGGAATGAGCAAATAAAAAAAGGACTTTTAAATGCAATTTTAGAAGAAGAAGTAACAGATGTTAGCTTGGACTGTGATAAGATATTAGAAAGAGATATATATTCAGATAAACTAGGAGTATTAGACATTAGAGCAAAGATAAATGGAAACATAGATACAGATATCGAGATGCAATTAGTAGACCAGGATAATATTGAAAAAAGAATATTGCATTAAATAAGCAAAATGTATTCAAGGAATTTAAAGAAAGCACATGATTATTCAGAGTTAAATAAATGTATAGGAATAGTGTTTATAGATTTTGACTTAAATAAGTTAAAAGATATCCCAAAGTACATAACAAAATGGAACTTAAGAGAAAAGGACTATCGAAAAATCGTCTTGACAGATGTGATAGAATTATATATAATAGAGATGAGCAAGGTGGAAAAGTACGCTAAGAATAGTAAATTAGACAATTGGGTAAAGTTTATTATAGGTTCGGAGGAAATTGATATGGAAAAAGTAGATGAAGACATAAAGCAAGCACAAAAGGTATTGGAAGACATAAGCAATGATGAATACGAACAATATTTAGCAGACCTAAGAGAGAAATATATAATGGATATGAATAATATAGAATCAACAGGAATTAGAAAAGGAATAGAACAGGGCGAAAAAAATAAAGCAAGGGAAATCGCAAAAAGATTGAAAAGTCAAGGTATAGATATAGAAGTAATTATAAATGCAACAGGTTTAACAAAAGAAGAAATAGAAAAATTATAGAAACATAAAAGAAAAAATAAATATGTATAATATAAATGGAGTTATTTAGGAATATCAATCCTAGATAACTTTATTTTTATGTACTATATAATAAAACAAAATAAAAATTAAATATCAAAAATTAAATATCAAAAACTGTTGACAAGCTATAATAAAATGAGATATAATAGAAAAAGTATATTTATATGCGAATAAAATCTAGAGGGCTAATAGATGAATAATTCGGTAATCGTGAAATAATTAAATGAATAGAAAAAAGGTAAAATCCGATATATTGTATCGGTTTACCTTTTTTTGCCTTCTATTATTCTTTATTCCAAAATTTAAAAAAGAGGAATTGTGCATAACAGTTTTTATAAAAATTTAGCTTTAAAAAGCAGGATAGCTAAAGTTTTATAAAAAGGGTTATAGGCTACAAGAAGGACTTTTTTAAATTAATAATATACGGGTAAAAATCTGCTTAAATTAAAATTAATAAGGAGGAATTACCTTTGGTAAACGTAAAAGACGTAAAACATGAAAAAACTGTACGTAAATCTTTCTCAAAAATAGGTGATTTTATTGAAATGCCTAACCTAATAAAGGTGCAGAAGGATTCATACAATTGGTTTGTAAGCGAAGGATTAGGAGAAGTGCTTAAAGAGGTATCTCCAATAGTTGATTATTCTGAGAATTTAGTATTAGAATTTATAGACTATCATATGGATGAAGCACCAAAGTACACAGTAGAAGAAGCCAAAGAGAGAGATGCAACTTATTCTACAAAGTTACATGTAAAAGTTAGGTTGTTTAACCGTGAAACAGGAGAAATTAAAGAGCAGGAGATATATCTTGGAGATTTTCCATTAATGACTGACACAGGTACATTTATCATAAATGGTGCAGAGAGAGTTGTAGTCAGCCAGTTAGTTCGTTCACCAAGTTGTTATTATGCAGATGCTCTTGATACTAAAACAGGAAAGAAACTTTATACATCAACAGTTATGCCATTAAGAGGAGCATGGTTAGAATACGAAACTGACAACAATGACATATTTTATGTTAGGGTTGATAGAACTAGAAAAATACCAATAACAACACTATTAAGAGCAATTGGAATAGAAAAGGATGACCAAATATTAGCCCTATTTGGAAACGAAGCGTTAATAAAAGCAACAATTGAAAAAGATCCAGTAAAAAATATGAACGATTCTCTAATAGAAATATACAAGAAATTAAGACCAGGAGAACTACCAACTGTTGAGGCAGCAAGAACTTTATTTGAAAGATTATTCTTTGACCCAAAAAGATATGATTTAGCAAAAGTAGGTAGATATAAATTCAACAAAAAATTAGGACTAGCAGAAAGAATTGAAGGAACTGTTGCAGCAGAAACAATATCTGACCCAGAAACAGGTGAGATTTTTGTAGAAAAAGACCAAAAGATTACACTAGAAACTGCATGGAATATTCAAAATTCAGGAATTAACAAAGTAGAAGTAAAATGTGGAGATAGTAAAATTACTGTTATAGGAAACGGAACAGTTGATATTACTAAATTTGTTGACATTGACATTAGTGACTTAAAGATTAAGGAACTAGTAAACTATGAAGTATTAAAAGATATCTTAGAAAAAACAGACAAAAAGAATTTACATGATGAAATAGCTAAGAAAAAAGATGAGTTAATACCAAAGTCACTTACTAACGAAGATATTATAGCGTCAATAAGCTATTTACTAAATCTATATCATGGTTTAGGAAAAATAGATGATATTGACCATCTAGGAAACAGACGTATTAGATGTGTTGGAGAACTTTTACAAAATCAATTTAGAATAGGACTAGCAAGATTAGAAAGAGTTGTTCGTGAAAGAATGACAATTCAAGACTTAGATTCAATTACACCACAAGCACTAATTAATACAAAACCTATATCATCAGCAATTAGAGAATTCTTTGGAAGCTCACAATTATCACAATTCATGGATCAAACAAACCCACTATCTGAGCTTACACATAAAAGAAGAATATCAGCATTAGGACCTGGTGGTTTAACAAGAGAAAGAGCTGGTTTCGAAGTTAGAGATATTCACTATACTCACTATGGAAGACTATGTCCAGTAGAATCTCCGGAAGGACCAAACATAGGACTTATCTCAGCACTTTGTTCTTTTGCAAGAATTAATGAATATGGATTCATAGAATCACCATATAGAAAGATTGACAAAGCCACTTGTACATTAACAGATCAGGTTGACTATTTATCAGCAACTGAAGAGGACAAATACACAATATGCCAAGCAACAGAACCAGTTGATGAAAAAGGAAAGCTAATAAATAAAAGAATAAAAGTAAGACAAGTTACTGAATTCAAAGAAGTACCAGCAGACGAAGTTGACTACATAGAAATTTCACCAAAAGAACTTGTATCAGTTGCGGCAGCAATGATACCATTCTTAGAGCATGATGATGTTAAGCGTTCACTAATGGGATCAAACATGCAAAGACAAGCAGTTCCACTATTAAAACCAGAGGCACCGATTGTTGGAACAGGTATGGAATATAGAGCAGCTAAGGACTCTGGAATTACAGTTGTTGCTAAAGAAGATGGAATTGTAGAAAAAGTTACTGGTGATGAAATTGTAATTAAAGATAAGAAAAATGAGACTACATCATATAGACTACTAAAATTCAAAAGAACTAACGGTGGAACCTGTATTAACCAAAGACCAATAGTAAGTGTTGGAGAAAAAGTTAAGAAGGGTGAAACAATCGCTGATGGACCAGCTACAGAAAATGGAGAAATGGCGTTAGGAAGAAATGCCTTAATAGCATTCTCAACATGGGAAGGTTACAACTTTGAGGACGCTGTACTTATTAGTGAAAGATTAGTAAAAGAAGATATATATACATCAATTCACATTGAAGAATATAACTGCGAATGTCGTGATACAAAACTTGGTCCAGAAGAAATCACTAGAGACATACCAAATGTTGGAGAAGATGTTCTAAAAGACTTAGACGAAGATGGTATAATTCGTATTGGTGCTGAAGTAGTACCAGGAGATATATTAGTAGGTAAAGTTACACCAAAAGGTGAAACAGAGCTTACAGCAGAAGAAAGACTTTTAAGAGCTATATTTGGTGAAAAATCTCGTGAAGTTAGAGACACATCACTTAAAGTACCACATGGAGAAACAGGAACAGTAGTTGATGTTAAGATATTTACTAGAGAAAATTCAGACGAATTAGGTCCTGGAGTTAACCAAGTAATTAGGGTTTATATTGCAACAAAGAGAAAGATATCTGTCGGAGATAAAATGTCAGGACGTCACGGAAATAAAGGTGTTATATCAAGAATATTACCAGAAGAAGATATGCCATTCTTACCAGATGGAACACCAGTAGATATAGTACTTAACCCAATGGGTCTTCCATCTCGTATGAACCTAGGTCAGGTACTTGAAGTACATTTAGGTATGGCAGCAAGAGCTTTAGGATGGAAAGTTGAAACACCAGTATTTGATGGTGCAAAAGACTACGAAATTCAAGAATTACTTGAAAAGGCAAATTTAAGCAAAGATGGAAAAACTGTGCTTTATGATGGAAGAACAGGAGATGCATTTGATCACCCAGTAACAGTTGGTGTTATGTATATGCTAAAACTTCACCACTTAGTAGACGACAAAATCCATGCGCGTTCAACTGGACCATACTCTTTAGTTACACAACAACCACTTGGAGGTAAAGCACAATTTGGTGGACAAAGATTTGGAGAGATGGAAGTATGGGCACTAGAAGCATACGGTGCAGCATACACACTTCAAGAAATGATTACTACAAAATCAGATGATATTGTAGGACGTGTTAAGACTTATGAAGCAATAGTTAAGGGTGAAAATATACCAAAACCAGGTGTACCAGAAGGATTTAAGGTTCTTATAAAAGAATTACAATCATTAGGTTTAGACTTAAAACTATACACAGATAAAGACAAAGAAATTGAACTTAAAGAGAATATCGAAGATGGAGTAGACTTTAATTCAATAAGTGATACAAAACTTCAAGAAGAAACTGTAGTAGACGAGAATGAACTAAAAGAAGACGGATACTCAGAGAGCTTTGAAGATGAGGAATTTGAAGATGAGGGTGAAACATTTGATGATATTTCAGATGAAGTAGATGACAGCGATTTAATGGAAAGCGAAGAAGAGTTACTAGATGATTATGAAGCAGATAAATATAATAGTGACTTAGATGAGTAAGAATAATTGAATAGTTTCTAAAATCTTAGAAATGCTACAACTTGAATTGAGCAGCTGTGAATAGTGTTTCTTAAGATTTTAGAAACAAAAAATAAAAATAGGGGGCTTATAAATAGTGGACGAATTAGAATATTTAAGCAAAATTCAAATAGGTTTAGCTTCTGACGAAAGAATAAGAGAATGGTCAAGAGGAGAAGTAAAAAAGCCAGAAACCATTAACTATAGAACACTAAAACCAGAAAAAGATGGTCTATTCTGTGAAAGAATATTTGGACCAATAAAAGACTGGGAATGCCATTGTGGAAAATATAAGAGAATAAGATATAAAGGTGTAGTTTGCGATAGATGCGGTGTAGAAGTTACTAAATCTAAAGTAAGACGTGAAAGAATGGGACATATTGAACTAGCAGCACCAGTAGCACACATTTGGTATTTTAAAGGCATTCCAAACAGGATAGCTTTAATGCTTGACGTCTCTCCAAAGGCTATAGAGAAGGTAATATATTTTGCTTCATATATTGTTACAGACAAGGGAACAAGTGGTCTTTCGAAATACCAGATACTTAATGAAAAAGAATACCATGAAGCAGTAGAAAAATATGGAGAAGGTTCCTTTAAAGCAGAAATGGGAGCAGAAGCAATCAGAAAGTTATTAGAAGAAATAGATGTTGATAAACTTACAGAAAAACTTAATAAAGAGTTAGAAAAAGCTAGTGAGCAAAAAAAGGCAAAACTAATAAAAAGGTTAGATACAGTAGAAGCATTTAAGACATCTGGAAATAGACCAGAATGGATGGTAATGAATGTTATACCAGTAATACCACCTGATATAAGACCAATGGTACAATTAGATGGTGGAAGATTTGCTACAACTGACCTTAATGACCTTTATAGAAGAGTTATAAACAGAAATAACAGATTAAAAAGACTTCTTGAATTAGGAGCACCAGAGATAATTGTAAGAAATGAAAAGAGAATGTTACAAGAATCGGTTGACGCATTAATTGATAATGGAAGGCGTGGAAGACCAGTTACAGGTGCTGGTGGAAGACCACTTAAATCATTATCAGATATGCTAAAAGGAAAGCAAGGAAGATTCCGTCAAAACTTACTAGGAAAGCGTGTTGACTATTCAGGGCGTTCAGTTATCGTAGTAGGACCAGAACTTAAAATATATCAATGTGGTGTGCCAAAAGAGATGGCTGTTGAGTTATTTAAACCATTTGTTATGAAAGAATTAGTACAAAGAGGTTTAGCACACAATATTAAAAATGCTAAGAGAATGGTAGAAAGACTTGACCCAGCAATATGGGAAGTGCTAGAAGTAGTTATAAAAGATCACCCAGTTATGCTTAACCGTGCTCCAACACTTCATAGACTTGGTATACAAGCATTTGAACCAGTACTAGTAGAAGGTAGAGCAATAAAGCTACACCCATTAGTATGTACAGCATTTAACGCTGACTTCGATGGAGACCAAATGGCTATTCACTTACCATTATCTCCAGAAGCACAAGCAGAAGCAAGATACTTAATGCTTGCTACAAACAACCTTTTAAAACCTACAGATGGTGCACCAATTACAGAACCATCACAAGATATGATTTTAGGTGCATATTATTTAACAATGGATGTTGATGCAGATGAAAAAGATACTGAAGAAGACACCCATATAAAGGGAACAAAAGGTGCAGGGAAATACTTCTCATCAATTGAAGAAGCAGAAATGGCATATGCTAATAATGAAGTAGGAGTACATGCCAAAATTCATGTTAGAATTGCTGAATATGATGAAGAAGGAAATGAAATTGATCATGGAATTATAAACACAACAGTTGGAAGAATCATTTACAACAAGGGAATACCACAAGATTTAGGATTTGTTGACAGATCTGATCCAAAGAATAAATTTGAATTAGAAATATGTTTCACAATTGCTAAGAAACAATTAAAGCAAATAATTGGTAGATGTATAGAAGTACATGGACTAGATAGAACAGCAGAACTACTTGACTACATTAAAGCAACAGGTTACAGATATTGTACGCTATCTGGAATGACAGTATCTGTTGATGATGTTAAGTTACCAGAAGCTAAAAAGCAATTATTAGCAGATGGTGTGGCTGCAGTTGAAAATGTTACAGAGCAATACAACTCAGGTTTCATAACAGATAATGAACGTTACAATAGTGTAATTAAGATATGGGAAGAAACTACTGATAAAGTAGCAGACGCAATGCAAAATAACTTTGATGATCTAAACCCATTATACATGATGTCAAAATCAGGTGCCCGTGGTAACATAAGCCAGTTAAGACAAATTGCAGGTATGCGTGGACTTATGGCTAGTACAACAGGTAAGACGGTTGAGATACCAATTAAGTCATCATTCCGTGAAGGTCTTGACGCGTTAGAATATTTCATATCTGCCCATGGAGCTCGTAAAGGTCTATCTGATACAGCTCTAAGAACAGCAGACTCTGGATATTTAACAAGAAGACTAGTTGATGTATCACAAGATATAATTGTAAGAGAAGAAGACTGTGGAACAACAGAAGGATTAGAAGTATACGCAATAAAAGATGGAAATCAAGTAATTGAGGGATTAGAAGAAAGACTAATAGGAAGATATCCATTAGAGGATATTAAAGATTTAAAAACAGGTGAAATCTTATGTGATACAGATCATATGATTAGCGAAAAGGTAGCTAAGAAGATGGTAGAGTCAGGAATAGAAAAAGTTAAAGTACGCTCACCACTTAACTGTAAATCACAACATGGTGTATGTCAAAAATGTTATGGTATGAGTATGGCAACAAGAGAGAAGATTAACATTGGCGAATCAATAGGAACAATAGCAGCACAATCAATAGGTGAGCCAGGTACACAGCTTACAATGAGAACAATTCACTCTGGTGGTGTTGCTGGTGTTGCCGATATTACACAAGGTCTTCCTAGAGTTGAGGAGCTTTTCGAAGCTCGTAAACCAAAGGGATTAGCAATAATTACTGAGATCGCTGGTAAAGTCAAGATTACAGAAGAAAAGAAGAAGAAACAAGTAACAGTAACTTCAAAAGATAATAGTAAGACATATTCAATACCATTTGGTTCAAAATTATGTGTAACAGATGGACAGGAAATTGAAATAGGTGATCCAATTACTGAAGGTTCTATTAACCCTAACGAAATATTAGCAATTAAGGGACCAGACGGAGTTCATGAATATCTAGTTCAAGAAATCCAAAAGGTATATAGGAACCAAGGTGTTGATATCAATGACAAGCATATTGAAGTTATAGCTAGACAAATGCTTAAGAGAGTAAGAATAGAAGACTCAGGAGACAGCAAGTTATTACCAGGTTCTTTAATTGATATGAATGAGCTTGAAGTAATTAACGAAGACTTAGAAGAACAAGGTTTGAGACCAGCATCAGGAAAGAGAATTTTACTAGGAATCACAAAAGCATCTCTAGCAACAGAAAGCTTCTTATCAGCAGCATCATTCCAAGAAACTACAAAAGTACTTACAGAAGCTGCAATAAAAGGTAAAGTAGATAACCTAATAGGATTAAAAGAAAATGTTATCATCGGTAAGTTAATCCCAGCAGGAACAGGAATGCAAAGATATCAAGACACACATATAAGTACTGAAGAGGTAGAAGGTGAATCAGAAGCACCAAGATTACAAAGCGAAGAACAAGCATAAAGACATAGACATAAAAATAATAAAAGTAAGTCCAATAAAATATAAATGCAATTAAGAGAATACACCTTAAATATTAGATAAAATCTAATGTTTAGGTGTATTTTTAACAAAAAATCATTGAATTTTTGTAAATCTATGATATATCAGAAATAATATCAAAGCAGATAGTGAGAGGAGAAAAGTACTCAGATATAAAAAAGACCATCTCAATATTGCTAGCTGATTTTGAACAGACGAGATAAAAGGAATGGGTGAAATGCACACAATATGGCATCTTAGAGAAGACAAAAACAACGAAAAACTGTTGACAAGCTTAATTGAGTATCATATAATCAATATGAAAAAAGCGATTGAAGAGTACAAGAAAGATTCTACAAATAATTTAGCACAATGGTTGCTTTTCATAAGTAATCCAAATCAAAAGGAGATGAAAACAATTATGGAAACAAATAAAGAGCTTGAAGAAACAAATGATGTGTTAAAAGAGTTAAGTGAAGATGATAAGTTAAGAATAAAAGCAGAGATTTATGAAAGATGGGCCTGGGAAGAAGAAAGTGGAAAAAGAAGTACTTTAGAATATGGAAGAAAAGAAGGCGAGAGAAATAAAGCAACAGAGATAGCTAGAAAGATGAAAAGTAAAGGTATGTCTATTGACTCGATTATGGAAATTACAGAACTAACAAAAGAAGAGATAGAAAATCTATAAATGTAACAAATAACGACAGTCAAGAAGATGTCGTTATTTATATGTATGAACTAATTTTTAGCCCTTAATTAACTTTCTAATCTCCTCATACAAAAAAGGTTTGTACTCCTTAATTGGAAGAGGCTCTTTATATAGGATAGATGTAAAGCATGTACTGCTAACAAGCTCCAATATCATAAATAGTGTTACTTCAGGATTTGCTAAATTGATATTGTTTTCTTTGACACCTTTAAGAAACATATTATAAACACCATTTTCTTCGTCTTCATATTTAGAATACACATTTAAAATGGTCTTGTTAAAAACGCCCCAACCTAAATCCTTTGCAATAAACTGTAAAAGTAATGGATTTTTAGTTAGCTCATCAATAACATAATCAATAATAAAAATAATTCTATCACAAAAATCACTTATTTTGGACTTTTGTAATTTTACTAGAGCATCATTAAAAAGCTTCTGAGATTTTTTCATAATTAAAATATCACGAAGTTCATATTTATCTTTAAAATATAGATAAAAAGTTCCCTTAGCGACATTGGCATTATTAACAATGTCTTGAATAGAAGTATCTTTAATACCCTTTTTAGTAAAAAGTTTAAAGCCCTCATCTAGCAATCTTTCTTCTTTGTTATCCTTATAGGTTCTAGTTTTTTCGTCATTATTTATAATTTTAGAAGAAGTAGATTTTGAATCTGCTTCTTTTTTAGCAAGAGATAACTTGCCAATATTATTAATTATACTCATAACATTCATCCTTTTATTATTAAACTATATATAATTATGTCATAAAAATGACTAAAGGTCAATAAAATTATAAAAATATATTGACTATTGGTCATAAAAGTATTATAATACAAAATGACCAATGGTCAGAAAGGATTGAAAAATATGTTAAAATTCGGACAGTTTGTAACTAAAAACAAAAAGATAATCCTAATTATAGGAATGCTTTTGTTAATTCCAGCATTAGTAGGAATGAAAGCCACTAAAGTAAATTACGACATACTAGTATATTTGCCAGATAATATCGAGACTATACAAGGCGAGAATATTCTTAAAGACGACTTTGGAATGGGAGCATATTCAATGATAACAGTAGAGAATATGAAACCAAAAGAGATAATTAAATTAGAAGAAAAACTTAGGACGATAGGAAATATAGGCGAAGTAGCAAGTATATCAGATGTATTAGGAACATCTATTCCAACAGAAATGGTACCAGATGAAATAAAAGATAAGATTTATAAAAATGGAGATACGATAATATTTGCAACATTTAAAGATGCAATATCATCTGATGAAACATTAAAAACAATAGAAGACATTAGGAAAATGACAGATGAGAGATGCAAGATTGGTGGAATGTCAGCTACTATATTAGATACAAGAGATTTATCAGACTCTGAAGTTGCAATATATGTAGTCATAGCAGTACTACTTTGTTTGTTGGTACTAGAGCTTGCACTTGATTCATATTTAGTTCCAATAATATTGTTATTAAATATAGGAATTGCAGTACTTTATAATATGGGAACAAACATATTCTTTGGAGAAATTTCATACATAACAAAAGCAATAAGCGCAGTACTTCAATTAGGCGTAACAATGGATTTTGCAATATTTTTGTATCATAGTTATAAGGCAGAAAAGGAGTCTTGCAAAAATAACGATGAAGCAATGAGCAAGGCAATTGCAAAAACCTTAGTATCAGTTTTAGGTAGTGCGACAACTACAATAGCAGGTTTCTTAGCATTATGCACAATGAACTTAACACTTGGAAAAGATATAGGATTAGTAATGGCAAAAGGTGTAGCATTCGGACTAATATGTGTAGTAACAATATTGCCAGCAATGATTTTGGTATTTGATAAACCAATTGAAAAAACATCACATAAAGAGATAATGCCTAAGTTTAAAGGCTTAACTAAATTTAATATAAAACATTACAAAGCAATAATAGTAACATTCCTAGTAATTTTACCATTTGCAATCTATGGATATAACAACACCAAGGTATATTATAACTTGGATAAATCACTTCCAACTACACTATCCAGTGTTACAGCAAACAACGAATTAAAAGATAAATATGGAATAGTATCAACCGAACTTTTATTGGTAAATAAAGATATGCCAGATTATAAAGTAAATGAGATGTTAGAAAAGATAGAAGATATAGACGGAATAGAATGGACATTATCATTTAGTAAAATAGCAAGAGGAGAAATGCCAATAGAAATTATGCCAAGTAGAATAAAAGATATATTTGAAAGCGATAAATACCAAATGATAATTGTAAATTCAAAATACGAAATGGCTACAACAGAGTTAAATGAGCAGGTCGCAAAAGTAAATGATATAGTAAAAAGCTATGACGACGAGGCAATTTTAGCAGGAGAAGGACCACTTATGAAAGACTTAGTCGAAATAAGTGACCACGATTTTAAGAGCGTAAATGGCGTGTCAATAGCAATAATATTTATAATCATGATAATCACTTTAAAATCAATTAGCTTGCCAGTAATTCTACTTGCTGTTATAGAATTTGCAATATTTATAAATATGGGAATTCCAGCTTATACAAATACAATATTGCCATTTATTGCATCAATAGTAATAGGAACGATACAATTAGGAGCAACAATAGATTATGCAATACTAATAACTACAAAGTATATTGGATTTAGAAAAGAAGGCAAAGACAAAAGTCAAGCGATAACAGAAGCATTAGGCACATCAGTAAGTTCAATAGTAGTAAGTGGACTATGTTTCTTTGGAGCAACATTTGGCGTAGGTGCATATTCAAAAATTGAGATGATAGGTTCACTATGCACATTAATGTCAAGAGGGGCAATTATAAGTATGATAACCGTAATTACAGTATTACCAGCCTTTCTACTTGCATTTGACAGAATAATTTGCAAGACCACCGCTGGAATGAGAAAAATAAAAGATTAATTAAGCTCCAAGGCCTGTCCCCTTGGTCGACCACAGGGACGTACTTTTTGGTCGACCAAAAGGCCCGTCCCTCTGGTTGAAATTAAAAAAGAAAGGAAAAGATTATGAAGAAAAATTTAGGAAAGAAAATAGTTTCAAGTGTATTGTTAGGAACAATTTGCACATACACAATTGCGCCAGTAATGGCTAATACTAAAGACGAAACAGTATATTCAAAAGTAAAGCAAAATGGAGAATTTTATAGCACCATAGTTACTGACAAAATATCAAATGATGATAACTTAAGTTTACTAGAAGATATGACAAACTTACTTAACATAGAAAATACAAATGGAGATGAAAACTTTACAAGAGATGGTGACAAGATTATATGGAATTCAAATGGAAATAAAATTCAGTACCAAGGAACAACTGAAAAAGAGTTACCAGTAAATATGAATATAAAATATGAATTAGATGAGAAAGAAATCTCGGCAGACGAAATTGCTGGAAAATCAGGTAAAGTCAAGGTTACAATTGAGTACATAAATAAAGATGAGCATAACGTTAAAGTAAATGGTAAATGGGTTAAAATGTACACACCATTTGTGGCAATTGCCGGAACAATTTTAGACAACAAAAAACTAGAAAACATTGAAGTTACATCTGGAAAAGTTATAGACAATGGAAACAAAACAGTGGTTATTGGAATGGCAGTTCCAGGAATGAAAGAAAGTTTAAATATAAATAGTAGTGATATAGAAATTCCAGATACAATAGAAATAACAATGGATGCAAAAGATTTTGAAATGGGAAATATCATGACATATCTAACTCCAAAAGTACTTGAGCAAGATGATGTGAAAATGTTAGATGATATAGATAAAATTTATAGCAAAGTAAATGAAATTCAAAATGCAAGTAAACAATTAGTAGATGGGACAAACAAATTGCATGATGGTGCAAAGATGCTTAATAAAGGTGTGTGCATGCTTTCAAATGAATTAACTCAAACAATCAACCAATATGAAAATGTAAAGACTAAGGCATCTGATAAAGAAAAAGTAAAACAGCAAATAGCAAATATACTTAAACAAGAAATAAATAAAATGTTACCAGGCATTCAAGAGCAAGCAAAGCTTGAGGCACAAAATGCAATAAAGAATCATAAAGAGGAGATAGAAGACGCAGTAGTTGACACATCTATGAAATACACTAAAAAGGCTGTAGGCGATAAATTAATCGAGCTTGAAAAAAACGGAGGAAAGTTATTAACCGCAGAACAAGAGAGAATATTGCAACAGGCAATAGCAAAAGACATTGAAAAAGTTTATAAAAATGCTATGAATGACAAAACAATAAATGCCTATATAACAGAATTAGTTAAGGCAATTAAGTCTGAAAACAAGAAGATAGAAACAAATATAAAACTTGATGCAAAAAATAAAGTATCAAGCGAAATAAAAACAAAAAAAGGTGAAATATCAAACACAGACCCAACTTTATTAGTTAAAAAATATTCAGCAGAAATTGCAAAAATACAAGCATTAGGACCAAAAGACCAAGAAGGAAAACCAACTATTACAACTATGCAAGCATTACAAATGATAGGAGTTGTATCAGAGAGTGCGCTAACAGAAGTTGAAGGAACAATTAATAAAAAAATAGACAGCATTACAGTTTCAGATATAGATGGAATTGAAGAAAAAGTAACAGTATACTTAGATAAATATATAAGTGATATAACAAAACAAGTTGCAGATAAGTTTACACAAGGAAATACAGAACAATTAAGAAATATAGAAAAAGCAATGATGAAACAAATTGCAAATAATTTAAAAGAACAATTAATGAATGACAAAATATTGCAAGCATATGGAAATAAGGCAAAAGAAGAATTAAATAAAACAATAGATTCTATTGCAACACAAACAGCAGAAGATTTAGCTAAAACGTATACAGAAATCATTGCAAGTGAAATTGCTGGAAACTTAATAGATAAACAACTAAGTGGAGATGTGGCAGGAACAATAATTGACCAAGAACTAAACAAATATGAAGAGATGATTTATGAAAAACTAGCAGAAGTAGACGCAAAAGTTGGAGAACTAAAAATTGCTTTACCTCAATTAACAGAGGGAAGTAAAGAACTAGAAGATGGTTCAAAAGAACTAGCAGATGGAATGAATAAATTCAATGAAGAAGCTATTCAAAAGTTATGCAGCTATGTAAATGGAGATATCAAAGATTTAACAGAGAGAGTAAAAGTTTTAAGAAGGTTAGCAGAAGAATACAATACATTTACAATGATAAATAGCGAAGATAAGGGAACAGTTAAATTTATAATAATAGCAGATGAAATTAAGAGAAGAAGCTAAAAGTAGTACAAAATATTGACGTAATTCGAATTTTATGATAATATGGAAACATAAAAATAAAAGGAGGATATAACAATGGACATGAGTAGCTTAGCAAGATCATATGGAACAGCATCTAAATATAGCTCATCATCTAATGTCTTAAATGTAGCAGCAGGAAATGCTGTATGGATGATTGTTTCAATTATACTAGCTATTGTAGGAGGACTTTTAATATACTTTTTATTCTTAAGTAAAAAGAACGAAGGAAAATTCAAAGGATTCTTAGGATGGATGTATGATTTCTTATCATTTAAGAAAATGTTTTTAGAGACATTATTAAAGATTACATACTTAATAGTAGCTCTATACATAACTTTATCATCATTTGCATTAATAGGAGTTAACTTCTTATTATTCTTAACTACATTAATTTTAGGAAATATACTTGTAAGAGTAGGTTATGAATTCTCATTGATACTTTTAGTTATCTGCAGAAACACAACTGAAATAGCAAAAAATGCAAAAAAAGATAAAAAAGAGGAAAAATAATTAAAAGATACCGCATCTTAGTAGGATGTGGTATTTTTTCGCCTTTTTTCAATTTATATTTAAATAAATAAAAATATGCTTATAATACTGACCCTGAAAAATTGACAAACTCCTTAAATAATAGTACAATATAAAAGGTATAATTGTAATTATACAAGATTGGAGAAAGTATGCCGAATAGATACAATGTAAACTCAAAGAATAAAATTACATCAAAAACATTAATTTATTTAATAATAATTGCTATATTAATAATTTGTATATGTATATTAAATTTTAAACTAATACCATTAGGAATAGCCTTATTTACTGTACTTATTATATATGCAAACTTTACTAATAAGAAGAGGATGGCAGAATTATCTGAGCAACTTAAAGATTTAACACTTGATGTTAATACAGCAGCAAAGACGACACTAATAAATTCGCCATTTCCATTAGTAATAATGGATACAGCAGGAAATGTGATATGGAAAAGTGAAAAATTTGTTAGTGAATTTGGAAATTTGAATATTAACGATGAATTAAATGAACTAATAAATCGTATAAAATCAGACATAGATGAAGAAGGAAAGAAACAGAAAGGTAGTATAAATACTGAAACAGTAATAAATGAAAAGACATACAGTGTATTGGGTTCATTTGTACAATCACGTGATAAATCACATAAAAAAGAACAAGAATATACTACAATACTATATTTTATTGAAAATTCATACACTAAAAAACTAGAGCAAAAAATAGAAGAAGAAGAACCAAGTATTGGTATAATAATGATAGACAACTATGAAGAAGTAAGCCAAAGAATATCAGGAGAGCTTAAGCCACAGCTTATTGCACAAGTCGAGAAATATATTTATGAATGGGCAGCAAAGTATAATAGCTTAATTATTAAATCAGACAGAGATACATTTTATTGTATTATAGAGCAAAAGTATTTGGAACAAGCTCAGGAAGAAAAGATGAGTATCTTAGATGACATAAAGCAAATAGACATTCCTGACATTGTTCAGCCAACTTTAAGTATGGCATTTTCAAATGACGGAAATAATAATACTGAAAAAATGGAATCTACAAGAGCTGTACTTGATATAGCACTTGGAAGAGGTGGAGATCAAGCAATCATAAAAAAAGATGGAAAATACGAAATCTTTGGTGGAAGAACTCAAGAAGTGGAAAAAAGAACTAAGGTAAAGGCTAGAATGATAGCACATGCACTAAAGGAACTTATCCAAGAATCAGATAATGTATTAATTATGGGACATACAAATGGAGATATGGATTCTATTGGTTCATCACTTGGAATATATAGACTATCAAAAACACTTGGAAAAGAAGCCAAGATAATTAGTGAAACTACCGGAATAGGCATAGATAATTTTATTGAAGAGATAAAAAAAGAAGAAGAGTATTCAGAAAATATAATTACAGTTGCAGAAGCGGAAAATTTAATACAATCAAATACATTATTAGTAATAGTAGATACAAATAAAAGAAGTTATGTAGAAGCACCATCTATACTTGATGAAGTATCAAGAATTGTGGTAATTGACCATCATAGAAGAAGTACAGATTATATTGAAAATGCTATGCTTACATTCCATGAAGTATATGCATCATCTGCAGCGGAATTAGTTACTGAGATAATTGAATATTCACAAGCAAACATTGAGTTATCAAATATAGAGATAGAAGCGCTATATGCAGGAATAATGCTAGATACTAAAAATTTTTCATTTAAAACAGGTGTAAGAACATTTGAAGCTGCAGCATATTTACGAAAATGTGGTGTAGATATTATAAAGGTAAAACAATGGTTTAGAAGTGATTTAGAAACATATCAGACAATATCAAATATAGTATCGAAATCAGAAGTTATAAATCAAAATATTGCAATATCAATATATGAAGAAAATGACCCAAATTCTAATATAATAGCAGCTAAAGCTGCTGACGAACTACTTACAATTGGAGGAATAACAGCATCATTTGTATTGGGAAAAACAGACAATATAGTATATATAAGTGGAAGATCAATAGGAGATATAAATGTACAGCTTATTCTTGAAAAACTAGGCGGAGGCGGACATATTACATTAGCTGGAGCACAACTTGAAGACATAAGTCTAGAAGACGCAAAACAAGAACTAATCAACAGAATTAATGAGTATTTCTTCGAGTTAGAAAATTAAATTCAACCATTGGGGACGCGCACTTTTGGTTGACCAAAAGGGACAGGTCTTTGGAGTTGGGAAAAGGGGATGTCCATATTTAAGGCTATATTAGAATTTTCAACCAAAAGTGCACGTCCCCTTTGGTTGAAAGAATGGAGGGCAAAATGAAAGTTATTCTTTTAGACAATGTAAAAGGTGTTGGAAAAAAAGATGAGATAATAAATGCCAATGACGGTTATGCAAGGAATTTCTTACTTCCAAGGAAATTAGCAGTAGAAGCCAATAACAGTAATTTAGCAAAGTTAAAGGCAAAGCAAGATTCTGTGTCATTTAAAAAAAGTGAAGATAAAAAAGCAGCAGAAGAGCTAAAAGAAAAGTTAAGTAAGATAAGACTAAAAATTGAAGTTAAAGCCGGAGAAAATGGCAAGATTTTTGGAGGAGTTACTTCAAAAGAAATCTCTGAACAACTAAAAAAACAATATAATTTTGATGTAGACAAAAAGAAGATTGAATTAAAAGAAACAATCAAAACAGTTGGAATTCATGCAGTAGAACTAAAATTATTTGAGGGGGTAATTGCCTCACTTATGATTGACATTATTGGAAAATAAACAATGATAAGTTTTGATGTGATTTGCCAAACGAGATTTTATGAAACAAAATCTTGGATGGCGATGAATGGAGCGAAGCGTAGAGAAAGGAAAAAAGCTATCAAAATGGAACTAGGAAAAGTACCACCACATGATGAAGAAGCAGAGCAAGCTGTACTGGGAAGTATGCTTACTGATAAAGATGCAGTTGTGGCTGCAATTGAGGTTTTAAAGCCAGAGGATTTTTATAGAAAAGATAATGAAACAATATATGAAGCTGTACTTAGTATTTATGGAAAAGGTGAACCAATTGACATTATCACTCTAAAAGATGAATTAACTGCAATGGGCAAGCTTGATAGTGTTGGTGGATTAGAATATCTAGCTAATCTTCCTGAAAAAGTTCCAACAACAGCTAATATTGATAAATATGTAAAAATAGTAGAGGAAAAATCTTTGCTAAGAAGTATGATAAAGACTGCAAATGAGCTTATAGACTTAGGATATAATCAAAATGAAGAAATAGAAACAATAATGGATAGTGCAGAGAAGAAGATATTTGACATCATGCAAAGAAAATCACAAAAAGGTTATTCATCAATAAAAGATATATTGGTTGATTCATTTACAGAATTGCAAGAATTATATAATCAAAAGCAACATATAACAGGTGTAGCAACAGGATTTATTGATTTAGATAACAAAACAGCAGGATTTCATAAATCAGATTTAATACTAATTGCAGCAAGACCAGCCATGGGTAAAACAGCTTTTGCACTAAATATTGGAATGAATGCAGCTATAAAAAACAATACACCAGTTGTTGTATTCAGCTTAGAAATGTCAAAATCACAATGTGCAAATAGAATTTTATGCGCTCAAGCAATGGTAGACAGCGGAAAAGTTCAAAGAGGAGAGATAGATGATGAAGAATGGTCAAAGCTTGCTATTGCCTCTGGAGAATTATCCGAATCTGCAGGAATATTTATAGATGATACACCAGGAATTACAGTTGCAGAAATAAGAGCAAAGTGTAGAAAACTAAAACTAGAAAAGGATATTGGACTAATTGTTATAGACTATTTACAGTTAATTAACGGAAGCGGAAAGGCAAGTGGACGTGAACAGGAGATTGCAGAGATAAGTAGATCTCTTAAAATTTTAGCAAAGGAGATAGACGTCCCTGTAATTGCACTTTCACAGCTATCTCGTGCACCAGAAGCAAGACCAGACCATAGACCAATGCTTCAAGATTTGCGTGAATCAGGTTCAATAGAGCAAGATGCTGATATGGTTATGTTTATATACAGAGATGATTACTACAATCCACAAGAAGCACCAACAAATATTGCAGAAATTATAATTGCAAAAAACAGAAGTGGTTCAACAGGTACAGTCGAACTATTATGGATGCCAAGCTATACAAAATTTGCAAATAAGTACAGAGAATAAAAAAGTTTATATTTTCAAGATAACAATATTAGAAAAAGTTTTAAAAAGGTATTGACGTCTGAAAAAAAAGATGTTATACTAATTATAGCTTAGGCTAAATGATTATTATAAAGTAAGTCAAAATTGAACAAAGATGACGCCGAAGATATGAACTACCAATCATATCTTCTTTTATTATTTTAAGAAAAATAATAGGCAGATAGCCTACCAAATCCACCTGCCCATGACTAGGTTTTAGCTCCTAATCGCGATTATCATTGTCATTCCCGCTTGTCCTTATGTAAAAGTAATATAATAAGGAAAAAAATTAAGTCAAAGCTTGACATTAATGACACCCCCTTTCTACAAGGGATTATCCTATGCAGGACATGCATATTATATAATGGATGGTAAAATAAGTCAATACAAAATTGACAAAAACTAACAAAAAGGAAAACAAATGGCACAAAGATTAGATAGTTTAGAAGAAAAGTTCTTAAAAACAATTAAGGAAAATAATTTAATAGAAAAGGGAGATAAAATAGTAGTCGGGGTCTCAGGTGGACCAGACTCTATTACTCTTTTAACATGCTTAAATAGATATAAAGAAAAGCTTGGATGTAGTGTAATTTGTGCACATATAAATCATTTAATTAGAGATGATTCCACAGAAGATGAACAATATGTGGAAAACATATGCAAAAAATTAGGAATTCCATGCTTTATAAAAAGAGCAGAAGTATTAAAAATTGCAGAAGAGCAAAAAAGAGGAACTGAAGAAGTTGGTAGACAAATTCGCTACGACTTTTTCGATGAAGTACTAAAAAAAGAAAATGCTAATAAAATAGCAATAGCGCATAATAAAAATGATAATGCAGAGACAATGCTTCTTAACTTGATTAGAGGCACTGGAATGAGTGGATTAGAGGGAATTCAAGCTAAGGAATACGATAAATACATAAGACCACTTATAAACATTGATAGAGAAGAAATAGAAATATATTGTGATAAATATGATTTAAAACCTAGAATAGATAGCACAAATAAGGAAAACATTTATACAAGAAATATTATAAGAAATGAAATAATACCTAAACTTAAAGAATTGAATCCAAATATCGCCGAGACTTTAAGTAGAACATCAAAAATAATTAAAACGGAAAATGATTTTATAAAAAAATATGCCCAAAATAAATATGAAGAGATAGCGATAGTCGAAGAGAACAAAGTAAAAAATGATGAAAATGCAATTCCCCTAAGGAAAATTAAAATTGATATAAAAAAATTTAACAAAGAACCTGAAGCTATAAAACAAAACTTAGTTATAATTTCAATAGAAAAACTTACAGGAAACGCTAGAAACATTCAAAAAGCTAACATTGACGACATTATAAAATTAGCAGATAGAAATATAGGTAACAAATTTATACAAATAAATAAAGAAATAAAGGTACAAATTAAAAATAATGAAATTTTTTTTATAGGTCTTTGCCTCTAATTTCCGTAAGTACAAAGTCACTTATATCAATGCTTACAGGAAAAAAGTTTTAAAAAAAGTATTGCAATAAAATAAATAATGTGATAACCTATTTTGTGAAATTCAAAATAAAAAGGCATAAAGGAATTGAAGGAGGTTATTTAAATTGAAAAATGGAATAAAGACACTTGCAATTTGGTTAGTTATAGGAATAATAATTATGTTTGTTGTACCAGCAATATTAAATGGAACCAACAGACAATTAACATATTCAGAACTTGTAACCAAAATAAAAGCAGGAGAAGTTACAGATGTTGAAATAGAATATGAAAAAGATAGTGCAAAAGTTAAACTAAAAAATGATACCAATATTAAGAAAGTAAATATTCCAGATGTCGAAAATTTACTTGATAATTTAAATAATTCTATGAGTGATATAAAAGTAACAATGCAAGATGAGCCTTTTTGGGCAATAGTAGCAGATCTGCTTTTGCCAATATCATCAATTATAATGATACTACTTGTTTTAATGTTATTCATGGGGGGTGCAGCAGGAGGAAATGGACAAAAAGGACCAATGACTTTTGGAAAAAGTAAAGCTAGAATGCTAAGTCCAAATGATAAAAACAAAGTAACATTTAATGATGTAGCAGGTATAGATGAAGAAAAAGAAGAACTACAAGAGATTGTAGAGTTCTTAAAAAATCCAAAGAAATTTACTGAAATGGGTGCTAGAATTCCAAAAGGTGTTTTACTTGTAGGTCAACCAGGTACAGGTAAAACTTTACTTGCAAAAGCAGTTGCAGGAGAAGCAGGAGTTCCATTCTTTATTATAAGTGGTTCAGATTTCGTAGAAATGTTTGTAGGTGTAGGTGCTTCAAGAGTAAGAGATTTATTTGAAGAGGCTAAAAAGAATGCACCATGTATAATATTCATAGATGAAATAGATGCTGTTGGACGTCAAAGAGGAGCAGGTCTAGGTGGAGGACATGATGAAAGAGAGCAAACTTTAAATCAAATGCTTGTTGAAATGGATGGTTTTTCTGCAAATGAAGGAGTTATAGTACTAGCTGCAACTAATAGACCAGATGTTTTAGATAAGGCATTGTTAAGACCAGGAAGATTCGATAGACAAATTGTAGTACCATCACCAGATGTTAAAGCAAGAGAGCAAATCTTAGAAGTTCACAGTAAAAAGAAGAGATTTGAAGCAGATGTAGATTTAAAAGTAATAGCGAAAAACACATCAGGATTTAATGGAGCAGACTTAGAAAACTTACTTAATGAAGCAGCACTTTTAGCAGCAAGAAGAGATAAACATGAAATAGGTCAAAAAGAAATAGAAGATGCTATGGTTAAAGTTACAATGGGACCTGAAAAAAAGACAAGAGTAAGAAGTGACAAAGAAAAGAAATTAACAGCATATCATGAAGCAGGTCATGCAGTAGTAAGCAAATTTTTACCAACCCAAGATCCAGTACATGAAATATCAATAATTCCAAGAGGAATGGCTGGTGGATATACAATGTATAGACCAGCAGAAGACAAGTCATTTGTATCTAAAACTGAGATGAATGAAAACATTGTATCATTACTTGGTGGTAGGGTATCAGAACAAATTGTATTAGGGGATATTTCAACAGGAGCAAGCAATGATATTGAAAGGGCAACGCAAATTGCCAAATCAATGGTTACTAAATATGGTATGAGTGACAGAATTGGTACAATTACATTAGGTTCTGATCAAGAAGAAGTATTCTTAGGTAGAGATTTTGCTCAAGAAAAATCATACTCAGAAGAAACTGCAAGTGTTATAGACAAGGAAGTAAAAGCTATAATTGATACAGCATACAGTAAGGCAAAAGACATTTTAAGTATGCATAGAGATAAATTAGATAAAGTTGCAGAAGTTTTAATTGAAAAAGAAAAGATTACAGGAGAAGAATTTGACGCAATATTTGGAGAATAGAAGTGTTAAAATAACTTAAGCTTTTAGGCAACTAAAAATTAAAAAAGTACAGAGATAATTAACAAACTGTTAATTATCTCTGTACTTTTTACACACTAATTTTTTATATAAATTTCCTTTTTCCTCAAAATTTTTGAAAAAGCCGTAACTAGCTGCTGCAGGAGATAATAAGCATATTTCGCCTTTTTTAGTTACACTTTTAGCAGTAGTAACAGCATCTTCTAGACTATCTACAATATATCTTTTTTCTTCTTTTAGTTTTTTAGCAATATCATGACCAGTTTTCGGCATACAAATAATGTTATTAATATCACTATCATTTAAAAACTGTATAAAGTCACTATAATCAAGACCTCTATCCATACCACCTATAATTAATGTATCTACATATTTTAGTGCTTTTATGGCCTCTATTGTAGCCATCGGAATGGTACCTATACTATTATCATAATACAAAACGTTATCATACTTACCAACGAATTCCAGCCTATGTTCTAATGTTTTAAATTCACTAATGGTTTTTATTGTCTTATTTATATCTAGCTTTAGTATTTCAGATACAGTAAGTACAAACATAATATTATTTAAATTGTAATCTCCAAGTAAGTTTCTTTGATTATTTTTGTCATATATAGGTTTATCATTAAGATATACTTTATCTTCTTTTAAATACACATGACTATCATCTTTACCAGAAATACTTAGTTTATAGGTTATCCCATTTGGATTTTGTACTAGTTTATTTAACATTTCATTATCTTCATTATATATAAAATAATCTGATTTTTCTTGGTATTTAAATATATTGCATTTTGCCATAGCATATTTTTCAAAAGATTCATAGTGATCTAAATGTTCTTCATAAATGTTTAGCAAAATTGCAATGTTAGGAGACAATTTCATATATTCTAATTGATGTGATGACATTTCTAGAACTAGTGTCATATCGTCCTCAATAGTATCAATATAGTCAAACACAGGTACACCGATATTACCTAAAAACAGTGATTTTCGATTTTGATCTTGTAAAACTTGATATATTAATGAGCTTGTTGTACTTTTGCCCTTTGTTCCAGTAACTCCTATTGTAAAAACATTAAAAAATTCTAACAATAGTTCTAATTGTGACTTAATTTTATGAATATAATGTGAGGTGTCTATATAAGCAAAAGATACTCCAGGAGCCTTCATAATAATATCATAATTTTGCAGGTTTTCCGTATAACTTTCACCACTTATACACGTTAGATTTGTATCATTTTTTAATAATTCAAAGTTCTCTTCAAAGTTTTCCTTCCTATCAGCAATATATAAATGTTGAAGTGGCAAATATCTTCTTATTAACTTATAGGTCGACATACCTTCCTTGCCAAAGCCCAAAATAATTATTTTTTTATCTTTAAAATATTGTATTAAATCACTTATCACCCCAATAATACCTCTTTCCTTAATATAGCATTTTGTTCTTCATTTAAATTATTTTCGTTATTATACATTTTAGTAATATCATTAGTAGTATCAACTAAATCATAATTTTCTTTATAATATGCGAGTAAAAATGGTAGCTCTTTTTGTTCATTTTCTATATTTTCGATTGTTTTACTTATAGCGAAATTTACCTCATCAAATGTACCAACGCAATCAAAAGGCTTTGTCTCTCCATTTCCTGTTAATTCTATAAATGTGGTTAGTAAATTAGATTTTTCAAACAAATCTTCTCCAAAAATTTTAACTAATTTATCTTTGCATAAATATGGACTTAAAATTATATAAGCAAATAAACATTTAGCGCAATTGCAACACCAGTTCCACTCTTTTTCTTTACTTCCAACATTACAACTCTTAAAAGTACTATGATATTTTTCATGCTTTGAAAAGATTTTAGCGATTTGCAGTTCATTAAGAGGTCTCAAAAAACTAAAATATTTTACTGGAGCTTTTAGATACTTAGCAGAATATTCCTCAAAATCACATTCAAATTCAAAGCTTTTTGAATATTGATGATTTATTTTTTCTCCAACAACATTTGATTCATTAGCACTATTTTCATTAGATAAAGCAACATATCTTTTTGATAATAAATATGCCACAAAATATGATAAAAAGGCAAGCATAGCAGAAAATGGAGTATGCCCATTAATAAATCCATCTTCATTTAAACGTATCAAATTTTTATCTATAGTTCTATAAATTTCAATTATATTATTAGATTCAAAACCTGCTATTTGTGCACACTTTAAAGTTACAGGTTTAGGATTAATGATTAAGCAATAATCATTATTTTTATTAACTTTTAGTGTTTCTAATGTTACAACAGAATCTTTTCCACCACCAATAGGGACTATGTATCCAGAAAAAGTATCATCTATTTTGTTATATTCAAAGTTATTTTCTTTATTGAGGCATTGTATATTTACGAAATCTGTGATATCTACTTTTATATTATTTGTATAGAATAACTCTCCCAAACCATAAAAATATAACTTTTTCCACCACTTAATTTGTTGTTCATTTAGATATCCACACTTAATAATAATTTTAGGAGAACATGTACTTTTCCAGTAGCTTATAAGTTCTATGAGTCCTATATGAAACGCCATATTTTGAACATATTGACTATTAATGTTCTTGAAAATAAAATTCTTTTTTAATATCTTTATTTTAGGGTTAAATTTTGTAAGTTTAGGTATCTCAAATTCATATTCTAGGTATATTGCCTCATTATCTTCTTGGACATTATAACTATTAAAATAAAACTCTTCATACTTTTTTCTATATTCTTTAAATTGTAATGAATTATTCATTTTAGAGCCTTTCTTTTATTTTTATATTTTGTTTATATTAATAATATTCAACAATCTACTATTATGCTAAAAATATATCTTATTTATATCATAAAATAATTATAAAAACAATTGCTTTCTCCAAGATAATTGTTTATACAAAAATTTTTCTCAAATTTGTAGATTTTAAAATTATAATATGTTATCATATTGTAAGAATAAAATTAATAAAAAAGGAAATAAAAAATGCCTAAAAAGACAGATGATAAAAAAGAAAAGATGAAAATATCGGTCCATAAAGTACATGCTTTTCTAATTGTAATTGCATTGCTTATAGTAATACTTATTGGAAGAATTGGATATATTCAATTTGTACAAGGTGAGTGGCTTAAACAAAAGGAATACAGTCAATCAACATCCAATACTATTATTAGTGCCAAAAGAGGAACAATATATGATAGGAATAAAAAGGCACTAGCTATGAGCGCAGAGGTTGATACAGTATCTGTTAATCCACAGTATATCGTTGTAAAAAAAGATGGTAAGATAGATGAAGAAGCGACAAAAGAAAGAAAAGAAAAACTTAGCAAAAAATTTGCTGAAATTTTTTCATTAGAATATGAGGAAGTATTAGCAAAATTAAATAGTACCAAAAGTGTAGAAACCATAGTTAATAAAGTTGAAACTGATAAAGTAAATGAATTAAGAACATGGCTTAAAGATAATAAGATATCATCAGGAATAAATATAGACGAAGATACAAAAAGATATTATCCATATGATAATCTTGCATCAAATCTTATAGGATTTTGTGGTGCAAGCAATCAGGGATTAGAAGGAATAGAGCTTAGTTATGATGATGTATTAAAAGGTACAAACGGAAAGTTAACTACTGCAATATCAGTAACTCAAGAAGCAATACCAGACCAAAACGAAAAATATATAGCACCTGAAAATGGTAGCAATATATATCTTACGATTGACTCTAATATACAGGGAATAGTGGAAAAGTATTTAAAGCAAGCTGTAGAAGAACATAACTGCAAAAGGGGAGGAAACGTTGTTATAATGAATCCAGAAAATGGTGAAATTTTAGCAATGGCAACTTACCCAAATTATAATTTAAATGAACCATATACCCCAAATGATAGTTTAAAGCAAGGATGGGAAAACTTAAGTCAGCAAGAACAAACAAACAAGTTATATAATATGTGGAGAAATAAGGCAGTAGTAGATACATATGAGCCAGGCTCAACGTTTAAGCTAATAACAGCATCAATTGCTTTAGAAGAGGACTTAGTAGAAACAGACGTTGCAGGTGATTTTTATTGTGGACGGAGGACAGCAAGTAGCAAATAGATGGATAAGATGTACTGCAACTTCTGGTCATGGAAACCAAACACTTAGAAAAGCATTGGAAAATTCATGTAATCCAGCATTAATTCAATTAGGACAAAGAGTTAAGAGCGAGACTTTTTATAAATATTTAAATGCCTTTGGTTTATTTGAAAAGACAGGAATTGATTTACCAAGTGAAGGAACAAGTTCATTTTGGACAGAAAAAGATGTGGGTCCAGTTGAGCTTGCGACGATGTCCTTTGGACAGAGATTTACAATAACCCCAATGCAGCTTGTAAAAGCAGTTAGCGCAATTGCAAATGATGGAGTACTTGTAACACCACATGTTGTGAAACAAATTGAAAATCCAGATACAGGAACGACTCAGGATGTCGTAACGAATGAGATAAGACAAGTTATATCAAAGGAAACTGCAAATACAATGACAGATATAATGAAATCTGTTGTAGAAGAAGGTGGAGGAAAATACGCTAAAGTTAAAGGATATTCAATTGGTGGAAAAACTGGAACGTCAGAACCAGACCCTAACCATCCAGAAAACGGATATGTGGCATCTTTCTTAGCAATAGCCCCAGCAGATAATGCTAAAATAGTGACCCTACTTACACTATATGGGCCACAGTCAAGCAATTATTATGGTGGTTCAATAGCAGCTCCAGCAGTATCGCAAATTTTATCAGAAGTATTACCATACTTAGATATACCATCATCAGACAGTGGAAATGATAACAATCAAGATCTTATAACAGTGCCAAATGTACAAAACAGAACTTTAGCAGAAGCACAAAGAATATTAACAGGTGTTGGATTAGAGTATAGTAGTAGTGCAAGCAGTGATCAGATAGTAACAGAGCAGGTTCCTAAGAGCGGAAATAAGTTACCTAGTAAGAGTGTAATAAAGCTATATACTGCTGAAAATGATAGTAGAGTTTCTACATCAGTGCCTAATCTTAAAGGAATTACTTTGGCACAAGCAAGGATAATGCTTAGGGCAAAAAACCTTAATATATCGAGTACAGGAAGTGGAATAATAATAGCGCAAGATCCAAAAGAAGGTACACAAGTTGATGAAGGTACAATAATAAATGTATCGCTTCAAGAAACAACTGGAGCGACACAACATTAAAAGGGAAATAATAAATATATGAATATATATCAAGAAACAAAATATATAATGGAAAAATACAATGTAATTCCAAATAGAAACCTTGGACAAAACTTTCTATTTAACGAAGATGCACTAAATAAGATTGCTGAGGGTGCTTATGAAAATGATACAATACTAGAAATTGGACCAGGTCTTGGAACACTAACAGCAATTCTTTTAGAAAAAGCTAAGAAAGTAATTTGTATAGAATTAGATCAAAATATGTGCAGAATTTTAAAAGAAAGATTTATAGCATATAATAATATTGAAATAATTAATGAAGATATATTAAAGTTAGATATAAATGAAATAGCACCAAATGCAAAAGTTATAGCAAATTTGCCATATTATATAACAACGCCAATAATTAGTCATCTTTTGAAGAATAATATAAAAGATATAACAGTATTAATTCAAAAAGAAGTTGCAGAAAGAATTTGTGCTAAAACTCGGTGAAAAGAAAGCTGGAGCAATAACATACTTCGTAAATTATTATGCTGACTCTAAAATAATAGGTGACGTTAGTAAAACATCATTTATACCAAATCCAAAGGTAGAATCAAGTATAGTAAAACTTACTAAGCTTGAAAAACCTAGAGTGCAAGTGAAAAATGAAGATTTACTGTTTGAAGTTATAAAGGCTAATTTTACAAAGAGAAGAAAAACAATATTAAATTCATTAGGAACAATTATAGAAAAGGTAAAACTAGAAACAATATTAAAAGAACTAAATATAGATACTAATATTAGAGGTGAATCACTTACTCTTGAACAATATGCAGAAATTATAAATAGATTATAAAAATATAGGAAGGGAGGACAGATATGAATCAAATACTTATAGAGCAGAGAATTTATGTTACTAAAGAAATGAAAAGAAAGAAAAAATTCTATAAAACATTATATATAATATCAATGATTACCTTAATAGTCCTTATCTTATATTACATTATTGCAGAAAAGAATAGAAATGACAGTGAAGGATTATCAAGAGAGATAATGCAACAAATAAATAATGATAATACTACAGTAGAAGAAAGAAAGATTGTAATAGCATTAAATGATAGAACAGAGGACCCAAATGTAACTCCAATTGAGGTTCCTATAAATGAAGTAGATGAGCAACAAACAAATGAGACCACAACAAGTAGTTTTACAGCTAGTAATGGACAAAGCTATACTACAGAAGCTACATTATCATATCCAAAGCTAGGAATTAGCTATCCAGTACTATCAGAAGAAAATGAAGAACTGCTTAAAATATCATTATGTAAATATTGGGGACCTAGCCCAAATGAAGTTGGGAACTATTGTATTGTAGGACATAATTACAAAAGTGGAAAGATGTTTGGAAAATTATCTATGGCAAATATAGGAGACCAAATAGAATTAAAAGATTTTAGTGGTAGAACGGTAATTTATAGAGTTTATAATAAATATGTAGTTGAACCAACAGATGTTAGTTGCACAAGCCAAAAAACCAATGGACAAAGAGAAATAACGCTCATTACATGTACAGATTATGGAAAAAGAAGATTAGTTGTAAGGGCAAGAGAATTGTAAAAAATAGAAAATGTTTCTTAAAATAAAGAATTTTAAAAAAATGATTTTTTGAAATTCTTTATTTTTTACAATCTTTTACTTAAAATGTAACATTTATTTAATATTACTCTACAAGGCTTAATAATAGCGTAATTTGATATAGGAGTTACATAAAACGACAAAAAAGTCAAAAATGCAAAACTGTTGATATTGCTAGGCAAAATGCTAAAAGATACATAAAACATAAACATATAATAAAAAAATAAAAGTATTGACTTTCTCCGGAAAAATAGATAATATAATAATGCATTCACAAAGATAAAATTTACAGATTTTTAAAAAATCATTTTTTCAAAAATGCAAAAAATAAACTAGGGGGAAAGCAAAATGCAAGTTATTAAAAGAGACGGAAGAATAGTAGAATTCGATAAAACAAAGATAGCAGATGCTATTGAGAAGGCTAACGCAGAAGTTAAGCCAAGAGAAAGAGCCACAAAAGAAGAAATAAAAGAAATAATTAAATATATTGAAGGACTTGATAAAAAAAGAATCTTAGTAGAAGATATACAAGATATAATAGAAGAACAATTGATGGAAATTGGAAGATACCAATTATCTAAAAAATATATAACATATCGTTACACAAGAGCCTTAGTTAGAAAGGCTAATACAACAGACCAATCAATAAAAGAGCTTATTGATGGAGAAAGTGAATATTGGAATAATGAGAATTCAAACAAGAATGCAAGAATAGTTACTACACAAAGAGATTATTTAGCAGGAATAACAAGTACAGATATTACAAGAAGATTCTTACTTCCAAAGGAAGTTGTTGAAGCACATGATGAAGGAATAATACATTTCCATGATGCGGATTATTTTGCACAAAATGCACTTCATAACTGTGACTTAATAGATTTAGAAGATATGTTACAAAATGGTACAAACATAAATGGAATTATGATAGAAAAACCACATAAGTTCTTAACAGCAATGACAATAGCAACACAAATTATTACTGCGGTTAACTCAAGTCAATATGGTGGAGTTACAGTAACTATGTCACATTTAGCTCCATTTGTAAAAGATAGCTATAACTACTATGTGAAGAAATATAAAGCAAGAAACTTAAGTGAGAAAGATGTAGAGAAATATGCTAAAGAAGATTTAGCAAAAGAGATAAAAGATGGAGTACAAACATTCCAATATCAAATAAATTCAATGACTACAACAAATGGTCAAGCACCATTCCTAAGTGTATGTATGTATTTAGGAGAAACTGAAGAATATAAAGAAGAACTTGCCATGATAATAGAAGAAATGCTAAAGCAAAGAATGGAAGGAATGAAAAACGACAAGGGTATATTTATTACTCCAGCATTCCCAAAGCTATTATACGTTCTTGAAGAAGATAACATCAAAGAAGGAGCTAAGTACTGGTACTTAACTGAACTTGCAGCAAAGTGTACTGCTAAGAGAATGGTTCCTGACTACATATCAGAAAAGAAGATGAAAGAATACAAGATAGACAAGAATGGAAATGGAAATTGTTATCCATGTATGGGATGCCGTTCATTCTTAACACCATATGTAGATCCAAAGACTAATAAACCAAAATATTATGGAAGATTTAATCAAGGTGTTGTAACAATTAACTTAGTTGACGTTGCATTATCTTCAGAGAAAGATATGGATAAATTCTGGCAAATATTTGAGGATAGACTAGAATTATGTCATACAGCTTTAAAAGTAAGACATGAAAGATTAAGCAAAGCTACAAGTGATGTTGCACCAATATTATGGCAATATGGAGCTTTAGCTAGACTTCCAAAAGGAGCAAGCATCCATGACTTATTACATGGTGGATATTCAACAATATCATTAGGATATGCAGGTTTATATGAATGTGTAAAATACATGACAGGAAATAGTCATACAGATGGTGCAAATGGAAAAGAATTTGGACTAAAGGTTATGCAGAAACTTAATGATAAGTGTAAAGAATGGAAAGAAGCAGAGAATATAGATTATAGTGTATATGGCACACCTATTGAATCTACAACATACAAGTTTGCAAAAGCACTTCAAAGAAGATTTGGAAAAATAGAAGGAATTACTGATAGAGATTACATTACTAATTCATATCATGTTCCAGTATTCGAAGAAATAGATGCATTCTCTAAACTAAAACTAGAGAGTGAATTCCAAAGATTAAGTCCAGGTGGAGCAATATCTTATGTTGAAACACCAAACTTACAAAATAATATAGATGCAGTACTAGAGGTTATTAAATTTATTTATGATAATATCATGTATGCTGAATTAAATACAAAATCAGATTACTGCCAAGAATGTGGTTTCGATGGAGAAATACTTATAGATGATAATCTAGATTGGTATTGTCCAAATTGCGGAAATAGAAATCATGACACATTAAATGTAGCAAGAAGAACATGTGGTTACATAGGAAGTAACTTCTGGAATAAAGGAAGAACACAAGAAATAAAAGAAAGAGTTTTACATATTGATAATAAAGATGCATAAGAAAAAGATCGCTTAGGTGAAAACATCGCCTAGGCGATATTTAAACAATAATCATATAGGAGGATTATTTATGAGATATAATAAAATTAGAAAAATGGATATTTCAAATGGACCTGGCGTACGAGTATCAATATTTATGCAAGGATGCACATTCAATTGCAAAGAGTGTTTTAACCCTGAAACACACGATTTTAATGGGGGAGAGGAATTTAATAAAGAAACAATAGATAAAGTGCTTAAGTTATGCGAGGGAGACGAGATAAAGGGCCTTTCGATACTTGGTGGAGAACCAATGCACCCAAACAATATTGATGGAACCAAAGATTTAGCAAAAGCCTTTAAAGAAAAATATCCAGAAAAAACTGTATGGGTATGGTCAGGATTCTTATTTGACAAAGATTTAAAAGATAAAGAAGCGGTAAAATACATAGATGTACTTGTTGATGGAAGATATGTAGACGAGCTAAGAAATCCTAAGTTACAATTTAGAGGGTCAAGTAATCAAAGAGTAATAGATGTACAAGAAAGCCTAAAGCAAGACAAAGTAGTGCTTGTAGAAGGTATTATATAAAAAATAGCCACCATATCCCTATAAAGAGAATATGGTGGCACTTGTTCGAGCATATTTGCGACCTTATTTAATCAGGTCACTATCAAGTAGTATGTAGTTTGCTCTATGAATATATAAAGCACGCCCATCAATACTTAACTTGGTTGTCTTGGGTAAGTCACTTGGAATTTCCCAATAAACGCTTTCTCCGCCATAAACGGCAAGTGGTATGCCAAGCTGTGAACATATTACAACTACCTTAGGTGTTCCTATCATATTTTTGATTTTGTTAATATCTCTATCAAAAATATTAAGTGTGCCACCTCCATCTGTTGTAATATTATCAGGAAGGCTAAAATCTTTCAATTTCTGAAGGCCTTCTTCCGCAAAGATGGCAGTGTTTCCGGTTTCTGCTAATTGGTTGCCATCTATAGTTATTGTAATAACGCTAGATAGCTCAGAGTGAGTACTTTTATTTCCTTCGCTGTCAACGGAGTAAGCTTTTATATAGTTGGCTTCAATTCCAACTTTTTCGCCCTCCATTGTAAGCACATTGTTGCCGAAGTTGTCATAAAGGTTTATTGCGAATCTATTGCCGATTAGCTCACCCTTTAAGTCTTTTAATTGACTAGACATCATTTCGCAGCCTGTCAAAGACATAAGCAATGACGAGATACAAATGATAACTGCTAAGTACCGTAAAATCTTTGTTAGTTTCATGAGATAACCCCCAAAATGTATTTTTTGTAATTAGGACAAGAGAATATTGTATAATACTCGAACTTTTTCTACTCCTAACTGTAAGCATTATAACAAATTTCAAACAAAAAGTCAAAATTATGTAAAATATAAAAACAACTTTTGCAAAAATATTCCAAAAAGTATTGCACAAAATAAAATTATATGCTATATTATATATAGCGAAAGCAAAAATAAAAAGAACATGAATAATAAAACCCCGAGACGGCTATCTCGGGGATTTTACCATTAATTATTGTTTTCATGAAATTCTAATATTAGAATTATACTGTCGATTATAATGGCTATTATCTTTAGTATGTATAAAAAGAACATTGTATTTTACCTCCTTCCAACAAGATTTCCTTGAGTAAGGATGGATATATAATAACATATTTGTCAAAAAATGTAAATATATAGAACTAAATTAAATCTCAATAATTGGTAATCTTGCTCCAAGCGAGCACAATATTTCATAAGAAATAGTATCAGCATATAAAGCAATTTGCTCAGCAGATATCAAAGGGTTTTCACCTATCAATGTTACAATATCTCCAGGATGAACATCATCTATATTAGAGACATTAACAACTAACTGATCCATACATATCCTGCCAATTATAGGAACTAAATTATTATTTATAAGAACTGGCACATCTTTGCCTGATAGGCATCTTGGATAACCATCACCATAACCTATAGAAATTGTAGCTATTTTACATTTCTTATCAGCAATAAAAGTTCTACCGTAACTAACTGATTCATTAGGTTCAATTTCTTTAACCTCAGTAACTCTAGCTTTTAAAGAAAGTACTGGCCTTAAATCTATTTTAACATTAACTTTATCGCCCACAGAACCAAAAACTCCATACATAATAATTCCAGGACGAACAAAATCCAATTCTATATCAGAATAATTAAGTATTCCATAGCTTGCTTGGATATGAAGTTTTCCAGGATTTATTCCAAGGTCTTTAAGCGAAGCTATGCATTTGTTAAAATTATCAACTTGTTTTTTAGTAAAATCTATATCAGTTTCAGATAAACTATCAGCTACACAAAGATGACTAAAAGTACCTAAAACATTAAGACAGTCCATTTGATACATTTCTTTTAAATTATTAACATGGTCAAATTTTTCACCAATTCTATTCATTCCAGTATTGATTTTGATATGTGCATTTAAAGGTTTAGAAAGATTTAAGGCTTCAATTTGTTTAGCATACTCATAATCAACCACTGTCTGAATTAAATCATATTTAATTACATATTCTATATCCTTTAAACTTGTGTAACCTAGAATAAGTATATTACCAGTAATGTCATTTTCTCTTAAAGTAATTGCCTCCGATAAAGTTGCAACAGCAAAATCTTCAATTCCAAGTTCCTTTAATTTTTTAGCAATAGGAATCATACCATGACCATATGCATTAGCCTTTACAACAGCCATAATTTTTGTACTGCCATGAATAACCTTTTTTATCTCATCTATATTATGTTTAAGATTATCTAAATTTATCTCTATCCATGCACGATTATCATTTATATTATCTACCATTTAAAGACCTCCTTTAATTAAAATATATTATCAGCACAAAAGTATTATACAGCGTAAATTTAAAAATGTAAAATGCAATATTTATTAAAATTATTGTAATAAAAGAATACTTATGATATTATACAAATATAAAATTATTTAGGAGGAAAAATAATGAAAAAATCAGGAATGGTGTTAATTGCAATAGTTGCAATTATAGCAGTAATAGGAATAATGTTAGCTAGTGGATATAATGGAATGGTTTCAAAAAGAGAAAATGTTGACAGTTCTTTTTCAAACCTAGACGTGACACTACAAAGAAGAGCAGATTTAATACCAAATTTAGTAAACACAGTAAAAGGATACACAAGTCATGAAACTGAGATTATTGAAAAAATAACAGAAGCACGTGCTAAATTAGTAAATGCAAATGGAGTAGATGAAAAATCAAAAGCTAACAATGAATTATCTAAATCATTAAATGCTTTAATGGTTGTTGTAGAAAACTACCCAGATTTAAAATCATCAGAAAATTTTAGACAATTATCAGATGAACTTGCAGGAACAGAAAATCGAATTGCTGTTGCAAGAAGAGATTATAACGACGCTGTTAAAACATATAACACATCTATAAAGAAATTTCCAAGTAATATAATGGCAAATATGTTTGGATTTAGCCAATGTGAATACTTTGAAGCTGACGAAAAAGCATCGGAGGTTCCAAATGTCAACTTTGATTAAAAAAGTATTAGCATTAGTCTTCATATTGATGATATGTATAAATGTAAAGAGTTTAGCTGTGGTAAAACCAACATATGATTTTTACGTTAACGATTATGCAAATATACTAGACAGCACAACAGAAAATTACATTATAAATAAAAATAAACAATTATATAGTAGAACTGGTGCGCAGATAGTGGTTGTTACTATTAAAAGCCTAGATGGGCAGAGTTTAGAGACATATGCTACTCAGCTGTTTAGGAAATTTGGCATAGGAGATAAAACTAAAAATAATGGAGTACTCTTATTATTATCATTACAGGAAAGAAAATTTAGAATTGAAGTAGGATATGGACTAGAGGGAGTACTTACAGATGGAAAAACAGGAGCTATTCAAGATGAATATATAATTCCATATTTAAAAAATAATAATTGGAATGCAGGAATAAAGAATGGATTTGATGCAGTACTTAAGATAGTTCAAAATGAATATGGTATAGATATTGGCGTTGATAGCAAAGTGGATATAGAAAAAATTGAAAGAGAGAGTGAAGTAGATGATATTATAGATATTAAGATTAATGCATTTTTTGCATTTTATACAATAACTATGTTTATATCCATAATAGTTGGAAGAATACTTAGATCAGCTTGGGATAATCGTAGAATGAAATTGGGTAAAATTACAATCATATCTATTATATATTTACTGATAATTGCGATTATATATTATTTTTGTATTGAAAGAAATATTATTAGTATATGTATGAGCATTTTACCTAATATATTATTAGTAATTGCAGGCTTTTTGAAAATAAGAGGAGGATACTTTGGAGGAAGCGGATGGAGCGGAGGCTCATCAAGAGGATCCTGGAGTGGCGGTTCTTCAGGAAGATCTTGGGGTGGAGGAGGCTCTTCTGGCGGTGGCGGAAGCTCAAGAAGTTTCTAAAAGTTAAATTTATAACTGATTGATATAAAAGAATAATCTTTTTAGGGCGGGCGGTAAACCGCTCTTTTTTACACAAAAAAAGAGCTAATAAGAAAATATTGCCAAAATCGTTTATGTATTATTATATAAACATAAGCAATTATGAAGAAAGTTTTTAAAATGCGAAAGTTTTTTCATAATTTTGAAAAAACTTGACTATAATATAAAATGAGAGTATAATTATTATAGTTAGGAGATAATTTTATGGAAAGAATAAATAGAGAAGATTATTTATCTATACTAAGAAATTTCAAAGATATGCAAATAATAAAGGTAATAACAGGAATTAGAAGATGTGGAAAATCTACACTACTTGAAATGTTTCAGGATTATTTAAAAGAAAATGGTGTAGAAGAAAAACAAATAATATCAATAAACTTTGAAAATGCTGATTATGAAGATTTGCAAGACAGAAAAAAATTATATGAATATATAAAAAATAGATTAGTAAAAGGAAAAAAGACATATGTCTTCTTAGATGAAATTCAAAATGTAGTAGAATTTGAGAAAACAGTAGATAGTTTATTTATAAACAAAGATGTAGATTTATATATTACAGGTTCCAATGCGTATCTATTATCTTCGGAACTTGCAACATTGCTTACAGGAAGATATATAGAAATAAAAATGTTACCATTATCTTTTAGAGAATATATGTCGGCATTTGAGGACAAGACAGATATATCAAGAAAATTTAGGGATTATTTAAGATATAGTTCATTTCCACAAGCTGTAGAATTATATAAAGTAAATCCAGAAAATATAAATATGTTTTTAGATGGTATATATAATACAATTCTATTTAAAGATGTAATGAACCGAAAAGGAATAACGGATAAAAATGTATTAGAAAGAGTTGCTAAATATTTATACGATAATATAGGAAACAGAACTAGTATGAAAAGTATAAGTGATAATATAGAAGGCATAGAGAGGAACTCATCATATAATACAATTTCAAATTATGTAGATAGTCTAATAGATAGTTATTTAATTTTTAAGGCTAATAGATATGATATAAAAGGAAAAGAGTATTTAAAAACTCAGGAAAAATATTATGCAGTGGATATAGGTCTTAGATATTATATGTTAGGACAAGGGTCTGGTAGAGATATGGGTCATATACTAGAAAATGTTGTGTATCTTGAATTACTAAGAAGAGGATATGAAGTTTATATAGGAAAATATGATGACTTAGAAGTTGACTTTGTGGCAAGAAAACCAGAAGATACTGTTTACTATCAAGTTGCATTAACAACTAGAGGAGAAAGCGAAGAAGACAATAAAATTTTAGAAAGAGAATTAACTCCATTAAAAAAGATAAATGACAATTACCCAAAATATATTTTAACATTAGATGATGACCTAGATGCTGACTTTGATGGAATAAAGAAGATAAATGTATTAGATTGGTTATTATCATCTAAATAGATTTAATTAGGAGAAAGATATGAAAAAACATAGGAGGTTCTAAAATTTTAATTTATAACTATTTGACAAAATGGAATTATTTGGATTTAAATGCTAGACAAATACACCAATATACTATATAATAAGCATCAGCCGAGTAATTAGGCAAAACTAATGAAAGGAGGTACAATTTAATGAGTTCCTACGAGCTAATTTGGCGACTAATTGTTTTATTGCTTTTAAGTGATGATAACAGTGAAAACCAAGACAATAAAAAAGAATAATCTTTATAGAGCGGGCGGTAAACCGCTCTTTTTTCTACACAAAAAAAGAGCTATGCGGTAACATAGCTCGGTACAAACTTAAATTTTGAGTTCCTTTAAGCTTGCTAGCTATAAATAATTATAGCATATACTTTTATTTTATGCAAGTATTTTTTATTTATTCTCTCAATTTTTTTATGCGCAAGTATTGACAAGGCATAATAATCTAATGTATAATAACAAAGTAGTTAGAAAGTTTGGACTTTTTAAGCAAGTCCAAAATCCCATACTAAAAGCAACCGCATTGGAAGGAGGGGATAAAGAATGTCAGAGATAAAAGTTAATAATGGAAATATAGAAGATGCCTTAAAAAGATTTAAAAGACAATGCGCTAGAAATGGCGTATTGCAAGAGGTTCGTAAAAGAGAATGCTATGAAAAGCCAAGCGTAAAGAGAAAGAAAAAATCAGAGGCAGCTAGAAAAAGAAAGTTCTAAAAATGAAAGGAGAGCGTTTTACAAAAACGGTCTCCTTTATTAACGAGTTGAATAAAAATTATTAAATACATAATAATATAAATATATATTTTAGAGAGGAAAGTGATGAAAATGGAAAATCATGAAATAAAAACTAAAGGCTTTAAAACAAATTTATACTCAATATTTTTTGCAGTTCCAATGAATAAAGAAACTGTTACTATAAATAGCTTACTACCAGCAGTTTTAAGAAGAGGAAGCAAAATTTACCCAAATCAAATTGAAATAGGAAAAAAACTAGAAGAAATGTATGGAGCAGGCTTCAACTGTGGTGTCGATAAAATGGGAGACTATCAAGTTCTTAAATTTTATATGGAAATTCTAAGTGATGAATTTATACCAGAAAAACAAGATCCAGTAGAGTTTTTGAAGGAAATTGTATTTAACCCATTATTAGAAGATGGGCATTTCAAAAAAGAATATGTAGATCAAGAAAAAGAAAATCTTAAAAAAATCATAGAGTCAAGACAAGATAATAAAGCTAAATATGCTTTAGATAGATGCATTGAAGAAATGTTTGAAGGAGAAAACTATGGCATTTATAAGTTTGGAAAAGTAGATGATTTAAGTAAAATAAATGAGAAAAATTTATACGAGCAATATGAAAAACTGCTAAAAGAAGCAAGAATAGACTGCTATGCATGTGGTAGTAATTTAGATAATATAGAAAAGAAAGAAACTCAAAATGAGGAAAATTGCAATAAAAATGATAAAGCATGCACAAGTGAAACTCATACAATTAAAAATAAAGAGATAAAAGAAGTGCTTGATGTATCACAGGGAAAACTAATCATCGGATTAGCAACGCCTGATAAAGATAAGAGAGTTATTTCAGTGTACAACACTATTTTAGGCGGTGGAGCTAATTCTAAGTTATTTCAAAATGTTAGAGAAAAGGCAGGACTAGCATATTCAGCAAGTTCGTCATATATAAGAAGAAAAAATACTATATTTATAAAAACTGGAATTGAAACAGCTAATTACGATAAAGCAATAGAAATCATAAAAAAGCAAATAGATGACATGAAAAATGGAAACATAACAGATGATGAATTTAATCAAGCAAAAGAACTTATATTATCGTCATTAAGACTACTTAAAGAATCACAAGAAGATTTAATTGCTTATTACTTTGATATGAACATGTATGGGGAAAATCTAAGCTTAGATGATTACATGAAACAAATAGAAGATGTTACAAAAGAGCAAGTGATAGATGTTGCGAGAGGCGTAGTACTAGATACAATTTACTTTATGCAAGGAGGCGAAAAATAATGGAGATTATAGAAAACAAGCAGATTAAAGAAACTGCATATATAGAAACCCTTGATAATGGAATGAAAATAATTGTAGTTCCAAAAAAAGACACAAGCAAAAAGTATATAATATGGGGCACAAAATTTGGGTCAATTGACAATCACTTTATCGAACCAGAGGCAGGAAATGAAATAACAGTACCAGATGGTGTAGCCCACTACCTAGAACACAAAATGTTTGAACAAGAAAATGGAGTTGACAGTTTGTATAAGTTAATGGCACTTGGACTAGATGCAAATGCTTACACAACAAATGACTACACAGCATATCTATTTGCTGGAACAGAGAATTTTTATGAAGGACTAGATGAACTAATGGACTATGTTCAGCATCCATATTTTACAGATGAAAATGTTGAAAAAGAAAGAGGCATAATAGGTCAAGAAATCGGTAGATATGATGATGAACCAAGTTGGAAATTATATGTAAATGCAATGGATTGCTTATACAAAAATAATCCGATAAAACTAGATATTGCGGGAACAGTAGAGTCTATAAGCAAGATAACAAAAGAAACTTTATATTCATGCTATAATACATTTTATCATCCATCAAATATGATAATGTGCATTTCAGGAGATTTTGAACCAGAAAAAATAATAAACGAAGTAAAGAAAAGACTGCTTCCAAAAGAAAAAATGGGAGAAATTAAGAGAATTTATCCAGAAGAGCCAAAGGAAATTAATAAAAAAGAAAATGAAGCTAAAATGGGAATAAGTATGCCAATATTTATGATTGGATTTAAAGATAATTTAAAAGAAGATAAAGTAAAAGAGCAAATTGCAATTGAGATAATATCAAATTCTTTATTAGGAAAAACATCAGAATTGTATCAAGAACTATATGATGAAGGACTTCTTATGAGTAGTTTAGATGCAGATTTTGAATTCTCAGATGAATATGCACATGTAGTAATTGGGGGAGAATCAAAAGATCCTAGAAAAGTATATGAAAAAGTAGAAGAAGTGCTAAAAAACGAAATCATTTCCAAAGAAGATTTTGAAAGAAGCAAAAAGAAAATTTATGGAGAGTATGTATCAGAATATAATGATGTCGAAAATATTGGAAGAATGTTTTTAGCTGATAGCCTAAGGGGCATAAATAGTTTAGAATATATTGATAAATTTAACAAGGTTACTTTAGAATATGTTAACAAAATTTTAGATAAATTATTTAAACAAAATGAGTCAGTAATATCAATAGTCAAATAGCAAAGTACGGATAATACTTAAGAAAAGGGTATTATCTGTATTTTTATATACTAAAAATGTTGAATTTTGTCGACCGAAAGTTGTATAAAAAACGACAAGATTTATTGACAATCATGTAAAAAAATGGTATCTTATAACAAAAGAAGAAAAATAGGAGAGAAAAAAGTTGAAAAATAACAATAATATTCTAAAAAAGCAGAAGATAAATATTCTAAGAGAAGAACTCAATAATAGTATTTTAGAAGACAAAGATTATAGCATAATATATGATTTAAGTGTAAAGCTTGATGAACTTATTGCTGACTATTATAGAAATGCAGACAGCATAGAAGATGTTAAATTTGGCTAATTTGCCTTAAAAACACATAAAAAAATGACAAAAAAGGCAAAATTTATTTAAAAATGATTGACAAGTAGTAAATAATTATTTATAATTAAAGTATATGAACATAAGGAGGAGAAAATTATGTCTATAAAGAAAATGTCAAAAATAGTAACAGTTTTATTAATAGTTGCTACAATATTATCAGCTTTTAGTATGGTATTTGCTACAGTTGAAATTCCTTCAGCAAAGGCAGATGCAGTTGACACATTAAAAAATCCTGTTGGAAACATAATTGGTATAGTACAATTTATTTGTTATGCAGCAGCAGTAATTATGATAGTAATGTTAGGTGTTAAGTTTATGACAGCTTCACCAGATGGAAAAGCTGAGATTAAAAAGAGCGCCATCATATATGTTGTAGGTGCAGTACTAGTATTTGCAGCAGGAGCTTTATTAAATCTAGTAAGAAATGTTGCAGGAAAGACACTTGGAGAAGAAAATGGCACGACAACACCAGCACAAGGACAATAATAAGAAAGATAATGAAAAAGCGTACAGTTTGTACGCTTTTTATTTTTTGTATATATATGCTAAATAAAATGTTACAAATACATTAAATTTAGCCAAAACTCTTGAAACATGACTACTAACATTGTATAATATAAGTGCATAATTATAAGCATATTAGGCAACATTGAATAAAACAGAAAGGAAGACTTAAAAATGAATAAAAAATTAACTAAGATTATAACAATAATAGTTACAATAATATATTTATTAGGTGCATTAAGTATAATCTCAAATGCCACAGGATTAGAAGGAATATATCAGAATAGTGGAGACCAAAAGTATAATTCAATAGGTGGAAAGATAATAGGATTAGTACAATTTATATGTTATGCAGCAGCGATAATTATATTATTATATAAAGGTGTAGGTCTTATGAATAAAGCACCAGAAGCAAAAGCAGAAGCAAAAAAAGAACTTATAGCATATGCAATAGGGGCATTTATATTATTTGGAGTAGGTACAATGGTAAGAATTATCGCTGATATTGCAATGAACAGACTATTCTAAACATAAAAATATAAAAAGAGAAGGGAAAGTATGATTTTAAATTTCATACAAGGTGAGAATAATGAGCAAAGCTTTAAAAACAATACTATCAATATTGATAATAATGCTATTAGGTACAACTTGTGTACAAGCAAGTGGAGATAGAATAGAAATTGCATCAGCAGGTGGAGTTGGAGATATTATATCAGACGGAGATGAATTCATAAATAAAGGAAGTAAGCCTAAAATTTCACAACAAGAAGCAATAAATCAATTTTTACCGATAGGAAGAATATTAGTTCAAATAGCAACTGTTGTATTAGTTATTGTTGGACTAATACTTGGAATTAAATATATGTTAAGTGGAGCAGATCAAAAGGCTAATGTTAAGCAAAAGCTAATATGGTATGTTGTATCAGTAGCTTTAGTATATGGAGCAGTTGGAATATTTAATATAGTTACAAGTATTGTAAACAATATTTTCGGCAATGGTAATTAAAAAACTTATAAAACTAAGGAGGATAATATGGGAAGTTATTATATACCCAGCAACAAATTAAAAGGTGAAAGTAGAATATTACTTATCTTTACAGCAAAGTCACTTATATACACAGCTGTAGGTGGATTGATTGGTTTAATATTTTATTTGATATTTAAAATAGCAGGATTAGGTACAGTAGGTTTAATTCTATTTATACTCTTGGCGGTAATTGGATATTTAATAGGAACAATTAAGTTTCATAGTAATGGAACTGATAAAATTTCAAAAAATGTCGGAGGAGAACCAGTTGATAGAGTAATATTTAACTATATTAACTTTAGAAAAAATAAAAAGGTATATACATATGCAGTTCCAAGAGAAGAACCAGACTATACTACAGCTGCAAGCCCAATAGACATGTTACTTAACAAAAAGGCAGATAAATCTCAAAACACAAAGGAGGAAAAAAGATAATGTCAACAGTACAAATGTTAAATTTAGTTTTAATTGTTATATTAGTTTTTATAGTTTTATTGGGTTTGGTAGCAGTACTTTTAATTTTCAAAATGAGAAGGAAAGAAAATGGCTCAAGTAAACAAGAACAAATCAGTGTTAAGGCTAAAGAAGAAAAAGCTAATCTAATAACTAGAACAGGAAAAGCTATAAACTCAATTTATAAGTTTATGGAGTTTGATGAAGTAACTGATAACATGATTGTAAGAAAAAATAGAAAACAATATGTTATGGTTATAGAATGTAAGGGAATCAATTATGATTTACTTTCAGAGGAAGAAAAGAATGCGGTTGAATCAGGATTTACAGAATTTCTTAATACATTAAGATTTCCAATTCAACTTTATGTACAAACAAGAAGACTTAATCTAAATGATATTCTAGAGCAATATGAAAAAAGAATTGAAAACATAAATGATCAAATTGTAAAAATAAATTCACAAATTGAAATGGCTAGAACAAGAGGAGATACTGCTACAGTAGAAAGATTACTGTTTGAAAGAAGAAGAAAAGAAAATATTTTAGAATATGGGTTATCAATAGAGGACTATACATCAAAGATTAGCGAAAACCAAAATATATTGCAACAAAAGACATATATTATTCTTTCATATTATATAGAAGAATATGGAAATATAAGCAATTATTCAAAAGAAGAGTTAAATGATATTGCCTTTACTGAATTATATACTAGAACTCAAACATTAATAAGAGCATTATCTTCAGCAGAAATAGTTGGTAAAGTTTTAAACTCAGAAGAGCTAGCAGAGCTTCTATATGTTGCATACAATAAGGATTCAGCAGAGAAATTTACACTTAAGGATGCAATGAACGCTGAGTATGATAGATTGTATTCAACTGCAAAAGATGTATTAGAAGAGAAAAAAGCAAGAATAGAAAAGCAAATAGAAAATGAAGCAGCTGACTTAGCAGCTAAAAGTATTATAAAGGCAGACGAAATTACAAGAATGGAAAGACAGAAAAAAGTTAAAGCAAAAGCCATGGAAATGGTAGAAGAATACAAAGATGAACTAAGTGGTAAGGTGTATCAAGAAGCTGTAAATCAAGTAAGAACAGCGAACTTAAATGAAGAACAAAAGCAGACCAATGCTACACAACAAGTATATAGAAAGAATGTATAGCAAATAGAGGAGGAATAAGGCTTATGAAAAAAACAAAAGAGCAAATAAGTAATATATCAGATACAAATGTTATAGAGGAAAATGGACTTGAAAAAAGAAGAAAAGATATTAAAGACTTAATTGCACCATCAGGAATTGATGCCACTAGTACAAATCATATAGAGATAGTATCATACAATTCAAAATACGCTAGAACAATGACTGTTTCCACTCTTCCAAGAATGTGTACTTTCCCAGAATTATTAAGAGGAATGTATAACTTTGGAGATATAAATGTATCTGTATTTATTTCTCCAATAAGCGAAGCTAAATCACAAAATGAATTAAATAGAACAATAAATGAGCTAGAATCAGAAAGAATTGTTGCAGCAGACAGAGGAAATATTAACCGTGAAAGTATGCTTGCACAAAAAAGAGCTGAAGCGGAAGAACTTAGAGATGCAATTGCAAGTGGACTAGATAAACTATTTGAAGCATCAATTATTTGTACAGTATTTTCATATAGTATGGAAGAATTAGATAGACAAACCGAACTTCTTTCATCAGAAATGGCAAAAACACTTACAGGTGTTAGAACAGCTTGGGCGTTGCAAGAAGATGCATTTAAATCAAATCTTCCATTTTGCGAAAATAAATTAGAAAAGAAACATACTTTTGACCGTAGATCAATGGGAACAGTATTCCCATTCATAAATGCAGATGTAGGACATGAAAATGGTATACCAATAGGATTTAATAGACAAACAGGACTTCCAATATTATATGATAACTTTAGTTCATCATTAAGTAATTATAATATGGTTGTATTCGGTAAATCTGGAGCTGGTAAAGGTGTTACAATAAAGACTTTAATTGCTAGGTCAGCAGTGCTTATGGGAATAGAAACTTTAGCATTAGATGCAGAAGGCGAATATGGTGTTGTTGCAGAGGCTTTAGGTGGGCTAAATGTAGTAATTTCACCAAATTCTAACACAATAATAAATCCATTTGATATAGAACCAGAAATTACAAAAGATGAGATAACCGGAAGAGAAAGAGTTGCTTTGAATGTTGAAAACAAGGTTGAGGACGTTACACAAATATTACTTACAATGGCTAGAGGTAGTACTAGAACAGAAGATGTTAATGAAGTAACGAAGCAGATAATTGCAGAAGCAGTAGCAGAAGAATATGCAGCTCTTGGAATAAATAATGATGCAAATAGTTTATATGCAGCAAACCAAGGCGGAATAGTACAAAATGACTATTTAGGAAGACAAAAGAAGTCAATGCCTACAATAGGTTCTTGGTATAGAAGACTAGTAAATAATGCAAATAAAAATCAAAACCCAGATTATAGAGCACATTACAGTTATTTGGCTAAAGTAATGAGGCAATATGTAAGAGATCTTGGTGGACAGCTTGCATACTTTGACGGTCAATCAACATTTGATTTATTAGAAGGTACATCATTTATAAATCTTGATATATCAGGACTAGAAGAAAGATTTGCAAGACCATTAGCACAACAGATATTACTTACTTGGATATGGGAAAAATATGTTAAGAAGAATAGTGAAGATAAAAATAAAGCAGGTAAAAAAAGAGTGCTTGTTGATGAGGCATGGATGTTACTTCCATACCCAGAAGCAGTAGACTTCTTAAATAAGATGGCAAGACGTGCTAGAAAGAGAAATGTTTCTTTAGCAGTTGTATCACAAAGATTCCAAGACTTCTATGAAAAATCAGAAGTACAAGCAGTACTAACATCATCAGATACAAAACTATTCTTGGCACAAGATAAATCTGAAATTCAGTACATAAAAGAAGTATTTAAGTTAAGTGAGGGTGAAGCCGACTTTTTGACAACATGCGCAAGAGGACAGGGACTATTTAAAGTAGGAGAGCAAACAGCAATTATAGAAATAAAACCAACGAAAAAGGAATTTGAATTTATTGAAACAAATGTTAACAAGATAAAAGAAAATGCAAAAAGATAGCACCATATAAAGTGCTAAATAATAGGGAGTTTTTAATGAAGAAAACAATAGCAACACTATCAATAATACTAATTTTATTAAATATATTTATTCCTTATTCGAATACTGTATATGCAGTAGGGGAAATTACTCAGGAGACTGTAAATAGATACATGGATGAAGGAGAGGGGCAATTGCCAAGGGATGATGGTTCAAGTGGTAGCGAGAAGCTTGACACAACAGGCAATAACCAGTTTAGCTTAATAACTGCGTTACTTGAGATATTGATAGTGCCACCATGGATTGCAAATTGGCTAATGTCTTTAGTTGCAACAGGTGGACAATCTACATATACAATACAAGATATGCTCCTTAATAAATATTATTTATTTGATATTGACTTCTTTAATACAGATAATGCAAATGCAAGTGATGCCAACAAAGATATAATAAATACTCTAAAAGATAATGTAGCTATTTGGTATTACACACTAAGAAATATTAGTATGATTGGAAGTGCACTTATAATAATATATGTGGCAATCAGAATTGCTATTGCCTTAACAGCAGATGGACCAGCTGATATTGCAAAGTACAAGAAAATGCTTACAAGTTGGGCCATAGGTTTTATATTATTATGTATATTACCTTATCTAGTAAAAGCAATATTTTGGATAAGTGATTGGTTTACAGGATTTATATATAATGCTATACAAAGTGATACATCAAGTAGTACTATGGAATTAAACGTAATAAATAATAGTTGGAATAATTTTACTGGAGCAAAAGGAATAGCAAAGCTAGTTCATGTTGTTTTATATTATGCAATGGTATTTTACGAAATTAAGTTCTTCTTTATGTATTTGAAAAGAGTATTTCAAGTATTCTTTTTAATGATAATATCACCACTTGTGTGCATGCTATATCCAATAGATAAGATTGGAGATGGTAGGTCTCAATCGTTTGATACATGGTTTCAAACACTAATTAGTCAAATCTTATTAAGACCAATTCATCTACTAATATATGCAATATTTATTGTTACAGCTAGTGAAATTGCAGTAACTCAACCAATCGTTGCAGTATTATTCTTCATGGCACTAAGTAATGGTGAAAAGATTATTAAGAAAATAATTGGAATTGGTGGACCAAACTTAGCAGACCAAGAAGGACCAAACCCAGGAAAAATAAAGAAGATAGGTGGAATGTTAAAACACAAATAATAGAAAGGAGCTATGCCTAAAAGAATGATGAAAGGTAAGAAAAAAGTAATAATTATAATTTTGGTAATATTAGTAATTGCCTTAATCGTAATATTTAGGATAGCTAATAATTCTAATAAGTCAAAGACATCTGTAAATGATTTTCGAAATGTAAAAGAACTTAGTGAATACTATGGATGTAAATACATAGAAACAAAGAAATCAAATGAAGATGGTTATAAAAAGGATGTATTTTTAGAATTTAATATTTTACCAATAACAGCAGATGGAGTTTCAAATAAGTATAGATATGAACAAATAATAAGTTCAATTTCTGCAAAAATGAATTCTAAGAATTACAGAATTATAGATGAAAAAAACAATATTTTAATAAATGTCAACTTTACAGAAGACGGAAAGGTATCATATATAATAAATAATGACAGAAGTTTTTTTGAACATTTAACTTCAAAATATTCTATTGAAAATGTAAAAGAAGAAACTAATGTAGATATTGATATAAATTCCAGAGTTTTATCTGCACTTGTAAATAACAACTGGAAAACGACAAACTTAAATCTTGGAAGCATAGATAGTGAGATGGACAAATACGATATATACTTTGATGAAGGATACAAGATTAGAAAAATCAATGGAAGAGTTTACAATATAGTTTTTACAAATAAATATAATGAAGCAGTTGTAAACAATATACATACTAACAGTAGTTTAGAGCAGATACGCGAGGTGTTAGGAAAAGAAGATTATTATACCAAAGGTAACTTTGGTGAAATAATTGGATATAAGAATGAAGAAATATCAGTTTATTTTTCAGAAGGTGAAATCTCAATCTATCCAAATGAATCAGGAAGAGACTCAGATAAATTTGCAGAGCTAGTTACAGAGCTGATAGAAAAGAATAATCAGGCAGAATTTTTATCTAAGTTAACAGATATATGGCCAGACTATGCTAGATATTCAAGAACAGAAAATGATATAGTTATAGATTATCCACTAAAAGGGGTAAAAATTGATTTTACAAATGGACAAAAAGGAAAAATTATAATATATCAAAACTATAAGGGCAATATAACGACTGATTTAAAAATAGAAGATGTTAAAGAAAGTATGAGTATGCCAGCAACATATATAAATCTAAAATTAGATGAAAGTTTGCTTAATTTACATGAGATGTATAGAGTAAGTGGAAATTTTAGAAATAGGCATCCTTATTCTGATGAAGGAACTATAAGAACTGATAAATATATAGTGTATTTAAATTCTAATGAATCAATATGTTTATTTTATTCAGTAGATATGAATAATATAGACTCATATATTGGAGTACAAGGAATAGATAATATATTCGAGATTACAGATACAACATTTGCATATTCAATAGCCAAAAAAGGAATATATGTGTATGATGCGATATCAATGAAAACAACACAATTATTAGATGGAACAGAAGATTATGAGATAAAAGGAGTAAGAAATTATACTATATATTATGATGACAAAAGTATTAAACTTGAACAATAAATTATTTATAGTATAAATTGAAATATTATGAAGGAAAGGAAATCTAGATGAACAGAACAATTCTATCATTATCAAAGAAAATATTAGCATCTATGTTAATTGTAAATGCATGTGTGATTTTCTTTTTCAATTCAATAGCAATAGCAGCTCCAGGTGAAAATGACATTATAAATGAAAATCCAGGACTAAAACTTGCAACGTTTGCACAAGCTTTTTTTCTTACAAATCAAGGAGATAGATGCATATATAATTATGATCCATCAATAAAACCAGAATATGAAACTGTAAAAGAAACATGGAATACATATACACATGGAGTAGATAATAGTGTAGATTATAAATATAGATTTGAGTGTACTGGTTTTGTTGCATGTATGATATATTGGTCTCTAGGTATATATTTTCCAAGTGTTGAAACGGGTTATTTACCAGTAGATGTTGGAGGTGTAAATGACACAGAGCATTTTACTCTAATAAATAGTCTTGACAATTTACAAGCAGGCGATATTCTTATAACATTAGGTGGATCTCCACACGTTGCAATTTATGTTGGTGGTGGAATGATGGTCGACATGGGGCATGGTGGAGTAAAGTATAGAGGGATTCATTCTTTGGAATCACTTGGAATTGTATTTAAAGGTATAGCAAGATTAAAGTCATTAGATGGCGCTGTTGAACCACCTATAGGAGATGGAACCCCAATTATACCAGAAAAGCCAGACATAGAAGGAACTACAGAGCCTGACCCAAATTTAAAATACGATGCAGATATAATTGATTTAGACAGTCCAAGTCAACAATTTGAATTTAATGGTATGCCAAATACTGTTATAAATGCAGGCGGGCACAGTTTAATGTACTATCTTAATAAAATAGGCGAGGCTTTTGATTATTTATTTGGAGTTATACTAAATGGATTTAAGGTTGTGCCAGTTGGAATAATAGTAGGATTAGAAAATTGGATAACAGACGTATTTAATAGTTTAAATACTAAAACTATATAAAATTGCTAATTAAATATAAAATAAGAAGGAGGAAAACATGATAAAATATAAAACATTAAAAAAGATTATAACTATGTTACTAATAATAGTATCATGTTTGACATTCCTTGTTAATTTATCTGTAGAAGCAGCAACAGATGACGAGCTAAGCGATTATTTTAATTATATTAAGAATTTCCCATCATATCAAGGAAATGATAATGCAAAAGCTAGGTGGGACTTATTAACAGGTAAGCAGTATAAAAACACAAATAATTTAGATAATACCCCATATCACACATTAGACGATATAGACAAGTATGGAATTATGATAGAAACCGAAAGGACAGCATTATATTTATTAGATGAATATAATAATACGGGGAAAAAAAGATCAGAAGATGAAATATATGATTTGTATGATGATTTTGCAGCTGGAGAAATTGCAGTACCAGATTGGGATTCCCTTCTTGACCAATATGCATATATAATTGATAGCGTGGAAAACGTAGACTTAAATAAACGCATAAGTCATCCTCGTGAAGTTACTCCTCCAGTAAATGAAGATAATGAAAAAGACGAAACTACTAAGAAGGAAGAAAATAAAGAAGAGAAAAAGAAAATATATACCATTGAAGACCTAGTTTTTAACCATATAGCTGCATTAGATCCAAATGTATTTTCAGATACAGCAGGTGGTCAGCCAGTTGTAGATAATAGTGCAATAGCAACAGTGAGAAAAGCAATTGCCACATGGTATGTATCAATAAGAAATGTAGCCATTATTGCATTATTTATAATAATTGTTTATATAGGTATAAGAATGGCTATTGCAACTTCTGCGTCAGCCAAGGCAAATTATAAGGGAATGATTATCAATTGGATTATTGCACTTCTTATAGTTTTCACAATACACTTTATAATGGTAATAATTCTAAATGTAAATGATAATTTAGTTACACTTTTATCAGAAGGTGCTATATCAGAAGAGCCGTTGTATGAAACAATCAGAACTAGGACATGGGATTTACGTATTAGTGTTGGGTTCCCAGCAGCTGTAATATATATAGTGCTATTCATATTCTATGTAAAGTTTTTATGGGTTTATATAAAAAGGCTATTTACAATACTAATACTTATAGTAGTTGCACCATTTATTGGTGTAAAATATGCTATTGAAAGCGCAAAAACGGGTAAAAAATCAAAGGCCTTCTCAGGATGGTTATATGATTTTATTATGAATGTATTATTACAATCAATGCATGCTCTAATATATGCTTCCATCATGTCAATTGCAATAGACCTATCGACAAAATCAGTAATTGGATATATAATAGCATTAGTATTCATAAATTTCATACTAAAAGCAGACAAGATATTTATGAATATATTTAACTTTAATAAATCAAAAACAGCTTCAGATACTTCAGAACCAATGAAAGAACCACAAAAGCAATTTGCTTCAGCAGTTAAGGCTGTTGGATCAGCAGCAGTAGTAGGTGGTGCAATCGGTGGCGTAGCTACCTGGACAGGAAGCAAAGTTAAAATAATAGGTAGAGAGGTCTACAGAACTGGTGCTAAGGTATGGGACAAGAATCATGAAGGAAATGTAAGAAAAAGAAATAAAGCTAGGATTGATAATTTACACAATAAATATGATAGTGCGATGAATAAGGTACATAGAGCATTGACTGGTGAAGACAGCAAAGTCAGAGTATTATCTATAATGTCTAGACAGAAGGGGTCCCTTGGAAGAGCTGCTAAAAAGCAACTTAAAAAGGCTAAAGCTAGTAGAAAGAAAAAGTACTCAGCACCATTTAAATTTGTCAAATCAGCTACAGGAAATGCACTTATGATTGGATTTGGTATTCCAGCAATGGTAGTAAGTCCAAAAGCTGGATTTGGTATGATTACAGGTGGTATTGCAGGTAACTTTAATATGAGTACAGCTAAAGACGATAAAGGCAATAAATATGAGGGAGCAGAAGGAGCTGCGCAATTCTTTACATTAGGTGTATATGGAACACAAAAAGAAATTAACAAAGCAGAGAAAAAAGTAGACAAGGCTGTAATGTATATTAAAGATATTGCAAATAAAGAAGAAGATATAAGGAAATCATTTAAAGATACATTTGGAGATAAGGAAACAAAAGCAGCAAAAGAATATAAAAAGGATATTTCATACATATTAACTTATGCAGAAAAAGACAATATCTATATGTTACTAAGAGAAAGATTAAACGCTAGAGATATATTGAAGATAGATGATAATAACCTAGATAAAACAGTTGACTCAATGGTTGACGATATTAGCAAAGAAATTGGATTAGAAGACCAATATACAGATGCTAAGGTTAAAGAAATTAGAAAGAAAATGGCAGAAAAGGCAAAAGAAATATACAATGACACAAAGGCATATAATACAGGTTTAGCAAATCAGCAGCAAGCATCAACATCAAGCACGCAATCTCCAGTTTCATATGAGCCAAAAGAATTTGGCGCAGAAGATATGGCTAAAGGTTTTGCAGACGCTATTATGGAAGAAGGTATTACACCTAGAAATAATAGAGTAGATACAGTAGAAAAATACAAGAAACTAACGAAGGAAATTATGGATTTACATGATACAAATAAAAATGCACAAAAGGATCTAAAAACTTCAGTATTGAGGGAAACAGAATTTATAAAATCACTAAATAGAAAGAAAGGAAGTACAGATAGTGAAAATAGATTTATCTAAAAAAATAACAGAATATGCAAAAAAAATACTTGTAATCATATTGATAATTCATATATGTATTCTTTCGATTGGAAATACAGGCGTAATGGCAGAATCAGCACTAGATAAGGTGGCATATGAAAAAACTCCTACTGATGAGGAGGTAAAAGATTATATTAAAGCTATGATGGAATATACAGATGATTTTGCAGCTGGAATGAGACCTGAGTGGGATCAGATGTTTAAAGATGATTATGATATTAACTATGATTCAACAGAAGCTAATTCAACTATACATTATAGAAATGAAAGAGCTGCACTTTATCTGATTGATAAATATAAAAAGACTGGTTCAAGTGATCTGTATGATTTTGATAAATGGTGGGATATAGCTGAAATGACAGCGTTACAGGTAGATAAGGATTCGCCAAATTATAATTATGGAGATGAAACACTAGAAGAAGTTGATAAAGATAAATGGAACGATATTCTAAATGATAATTCATCAGTGCTTGAAGAAAGTAAAAAAGAACAAGATGAAGCAAAAAATGAAAACAAAGAGGAATTAGGAGATACAGATAATGCTTTACTTAACGTTCTAGATGGTATTGCTGGAGTTTTATTTATAGGATTTAAAATAGTTCCAATAATAATTGGTGGTGCTATACAACTAATTATGAATGTATCAAGTGGTGAAGACATTACTATATATAATATACTTTTTAATGAAGTTGGAATAACGGATATTAACTTTTTTGAGAATGCAAACCATGGAGGAAATGTTAGCACTGTAAATACAATAAGAGAAAATGTAGCTATTTGGTATGTATCATTAAGAAATTTAGCAGCAGTAGTACTTGCCTTAATTCTAATATATGTTGCAATAAGAATGGCAATATCAACTATCGCAGAAGAAAAAGCCAAATATAAAAAAATGGTAATTGATTGGCTTACAAGTTTTTGTTTACTATTTGTTTTGCATTACATAATGGTTATTGTAATAAATTTAAATAATAATTTTGTTGAATTGTTAAAAAATGCAGCAAGTGATGTGGATTTGAATAGCGTTGGTGGTGAATTAGTGTCGCAGTCATTTTCGACTCTTAAGTTCACAGAAGGTGTTGGATGTGCTGTTGCGTATATGATGTTAGTTGGAATGAGTTTTATATATTTCTTTGCATATGTAAAACGTATGATAACACTTGCATTTTTGATAATAATATCACCATTAATTACTATAACATATTCAATAGATAAAATGGGTGATGGTAAATCACAAGCACTAAATACATGGCTTAAAGAGTTTGTATATAATATATTGATTCAACCATTCCAATGTGTAATATATCTATCTTTAGTTTCTACTGTATTAGGAATGCTAACAGGAGAGGCAACTACAAATTTATTAAAAGTATTCTTAGCTGTATATGTTTTAATGTTTATGTACCAAGCAGAAGAGATTGTAAAAAATATATTTGGCTTCAAATCTCAAAGTATGGGAAAAACAGTCGCAATGGCTGCGATTACTGGTGCAGTTATAAGCAAGGGTACAGCAATGTTTAAAGCTGGAAAAGATGAAAAGAAAAAGCCTACTGCAGGTTCAGATTATAAGCAAAGACCTAGAACAAAAAACACACCAGATCCTGCAACAGGAAATGGACAAAATGCAGGACAAGCACCAAGTGTTGGCGGAGGAAATTACCAGACCTCAGGACAAATGCCAAGCGTTGGTGGAGGAGGTCAGCAAACTGCTGGAGCAAATGCGCAAACTGCAGCCAATGCCCAAACTATGGCAAACGATCAAGCTAGAGGAACTGCAGGTGGAATAAACATGGATTATGCACCAACTCCAGGCCCTGTGAAACAAGCAATTATAAAAGGTGCAAAATCACTTGGAAAAGGTGTATTGAAAGCAAATGTAAATACTGGTTTAAGAATAGCAGGCTTAGCTCTTGGTTTATCAACAGGAGAGTTAAATACTGGTATAGCAGGTTGGGGACTAGGTTCAGCACAGGCTGATAGAATAAACACTGCAATGAAAAAACATACAATAAAGAAAGATGAAGATGCACGTCATGCTGGTATTGCTAATAATATAGATGACTTCCAAGATGCTCATAATTTGACAAATACACAAGTAATGCAAAGGGCACAAGACTGGATGGATGGTGTTAGTATGCCAGATAGAGATGATGAAGCAGGACTTAAACTATATCAACAATTGATGGAAGAACAAGAAATATTAAAAGATCAAGGAAAATCTAGCGAGGAAACACGTGAAATTATTGATCAAGTAATAAAGGATTCTCTAAGTGGAGCACAAAGTAGAGTACCAAAGGCATCTTTAGCACAAAGGGTGATAAATAAATTTTCTAACCAAGATGCAAATAATAATGGTAATACTACTCAAAGGACTCCTACAACAAGGCAAACGCCAAGTACTAGAACAACAAATCAAAATGGACAAACACCAGGAACTGGTGGAAATCCTTAAGTACTAGATAAAAATAAAACTGTAAATAATTTGTAGAAAAAGAAGGGTAGGTGATAAGATGGCAAAAGATAACAATAATAGTTCAGTAAATACTACAGCAGATGATGAGCAAAAGCGAAAAGAGAAAAACAAAGGCAAGGGTCGGAAAAATAAATGTCAAAGCAATGCAAAATATAATTAAATTTATATCAACGCATATTGTTGTAATTGGTTATGTGGCTTTAGCATTACTAATAATTATATTTGTTATAGGAATTTTGCAAATTCTTATCACAATGCCTGGTTTAATATTAGGTAAAATCAAAGAGTTCGTAGGAAACTTTTTTGGACAGATAGCAGCTCAGTTTAATGGAGATACTGCTTCTATTGGAATATATGAAGAAGATGAAAAAGCACTTGCGACATATATTCAAGAAATGGGATATGACTTAGAAGGCTTTGGCTTTGGAGAATTCGAATACGAAGAAGTAGCTAAAAAAGATGAAGAAGGAAATGAAATAGAAGGAGAAACTACAACTCAGGTAAAGAGTGTACATGATGGAAAAGAGAATGAAGGAGTAAGAGGGTATTTAAGAAAATATTTAGTTTCAACTGCTGCTACATATGCTCCAGCTATATGGAGTTGGAGTGGTGAATTTACCACATTATTTACTGCAGATGCTGCACAAGATAAATCTACTGGAATGATTCGTATTAAACATGATGGGCTAGACATAGACACAGCATCACCAATTTGGAATTTAATAATGGGGAAAGAAAATTTTAAAATCCTAGCAGATAAAAAAGCTTTACAGGTTAAAGTAGATGGTCAGATTTATTATTTTGATATGTCAGATTGGACATCTAAATATGGTAAGCCAATGGAATTATTTTTAGCACTTCATTTATCAACAATGATGCCTGATTTGACATATGATTTAGCAACATCGCAAGCATTTAATACAAAAGTTACTATTGATTTTCAAACTGTAAAAAGTACATATAAAATAAAGTATAATGGATATGACCAAGAAACTATTCTAAGGCAGTACTATAGAATGATAACTGGAGGTAGTACGAGTGCTTCAGGAGATGAATTATTTGATTTAATTAAAGAAGCAAGGAAAAGTAAAGATAAGATAAAAGCAGAAGATTGGGACATCTTAGGTACGGCATTTGCTGATTTAGAAGACGAAGATAGAAGTAATACAGAAAGAAAAGTTAATAAAATTATTGACTTAATAGAAGATGGTAGAAAAGAAAGAGAATTGTATTGGCCTCGTATTACAGAGGTTACAAAGCATTGGTATTATGACACAATAACATTTGAATATGGTAGAGCAAAAGCAGGGGTTAAAACTATTATATTTAGTCCAGAAGATAGTACGAATCCATTATATGGTGCAGAGCTTGAAATGGAAACTACAATGACATCAACTCAAGGTTTCTTTTATCAATTAACAGAGCCTGAAAGAAAAGGTCCTAATGAAGCAATAGTTGCATTATTTAAAGGTGGAACAGTAGATGGTATTAAATTTCCAGGTGAATATTATCGTTATGATGGTTCAAAGGATCGTGCACAAAAAATAAATAATGCTAGAGCTGTAGATAATGGAGGAAAGGAATACTTATTTGCTGGAAAAACTTATAAGACAGAATCTGCATCAGTATTTAAGGAGCCGGTTGTATTTTATGATGTGGATAATAAAAACTCTAATAAAAATGCTTACACTGCATTTGCAATGTTAGAAAAGGCACATAGTGAAGAAGCTGAAGTAAGTTACAGATGCTTAAAAGAGTTATTAATAAAATTAGAATATTTTACAGAAGAAGAACTGCAAGATCCAGTAACTCAAGTTTTAAAGTGGATACTGCCAGATATGGAAGAAAAAGATAGAAAGAAAAATGTGGGAAAAGATGCGAACTTATATGGACTAGTTATTAGTAATGCAAGCGGACAGAATATAATAGCACCAGGAGATGGGACTGTTATAGAAGCAGACGGTGATTCAGTTACAGTAGAATTTGGAAAATTAAATTCAGGGGTAAAAGCTACATTAAAAGATAAGTATCATATTAAAGATAAAACTGGCGGAACATCAGGAGAAGATGATGAAATACAGTTATATAAAATAGATGAAAATATAATAGTTGGTCTTCAGATGGTCATAGTTGGAATAAATCCATCTGTTAGCAAAGGACAGACGATATCGGCTGATCAAAGCCTTGGAACAGCTACAGGAGAAAAGGTACAAGTATATTTTAAACGTGCTGATGGTTCTATTGTAGATGAGATGGAGAAATATATTGATGTCTATAACGAGAATTTTAAAAAGGAATGAAATTTTATATGAATAAAATGTTAAAAAGAATTCTTATAACAATAATAATATTGATAATAATTGCTATTGCCATAATTGTACAGATAAAAAAGAGTAAGCCAAGTAGCAATTTGGGCAATAACATTATTAAGACAGAAGAAGATATAAAAAATGAAACACAGATGGCCAAGCAGGAAAGTTTAGCAAATACATCAGAAGCATCAAGAATCAAAAATTATGTAGGACAATTTTATACAATGCTAGATACCAAAGAATATGAAGCATCATATAATTTACTTTTTGAAAGATTTAAAGAAAATTACTTTAAGACAGAAGATGAATATGAGGAATATATTAAAAGCAAATATCCAAAAAAAATGATTCTAAATCACGCTAAATTAGATAGAGAGGGAAAGTATTACATCGCTACTGTTGAAGTGATTGATGCATTAAATACTGGAAATAAATTTAGTCAAAGGGTAGTTATAGAAGAGATAGAACTTAACAAATTTAAGCTTTCTTTTCAAGTAATATAAATTAATTAGAAGGGACGAAGATTTCATATGAATGTAAATTCAAAAATAACACTTTCAGTAGTAAATTTCTTTAGAAAATATGGAAAAGTTATATTGATTGTATTTGCTATATGGCTTGCGGTTTTTCTATTTAATAGGTATCTAAAAAATAAGCCAAAAGAATTGAAGGCTACTTCATCGTACAATCCCAATAATCCAATAATGGATGAAGGCAGAGATGTACCTAAAAAGGAAATTGAAAATGTAAACAATACAATAGATAAATACTTTAATTATTGTAATGCAAAGGAGTATGAAAGTGCATTTGATATGCTTACAAATGATTGCAAAAATTGTACTTTTAATAATAGCATAGATGAATTTAAGCAATATATAGATGAAATATATGCAAGTAGTAAAATTTATCATATTCAAAATTACTCTAATACAAAAAATATTTATATATATGACATAACAATTCTTGATGATATAGTAGCAACTGGAACCACAGGTGATTATCAAACATATAAAGAAAAGATATCAGTACATAATTTAGATAGTGGAATAAAACTATCTGTCTTAGGATATGTTGGCAAGACTACTTTAGGTAGAGAAGCCGAAGATGATAATATGAAAATAAAGGTGTTGCATAAAAATGTAAGCTACTCAATGGAAGAATACACTATAGAAATAAGAAATAAAATCGATAGATATATTCTATTATCGGACGATATTGGTGGTGACCAGATAACTCTTAACTTAGGAAATCAATTTAGAAGAGCACTTAATACCACAAATAATAGCATATTTATATATCCTGGACAAACGAAAACAGTCAAGTTATTATTTACCAAATATTTTGATGATGGTGTAATACCAGAAGAAATTAATTTTAACAATGTTAGAATATTATCAAAATTAAGTAGTGACATTACAAATGAAGATATATTAAAATCATATAGTTTTAATGTGAAAATAAAATAATATGTTAAAAAGTACATTTCAATGTACTTTTTCTTTTGCCAAGAATAAAAATAATGTGATGGCATATAATTGGTTAGGTAATTAAAGTATAATGCCTAATACCATAAATAAAGATAAAACTTTAGGAGGGCAAAAGTTAATATGAAAAAGAGTTATAGTCACGAGAAGATGATATTATCAAAGATAATTGCATTTATATTATGCCTAATTGTATTTATGACCAATAGTGCAGTATATGCTAATGATGAAGAAGATGACGCTGAAGTATTAGTAAATGAAATAATTCTAAAGGAAATAGAAGAAGAAAAAACTGTAAGTACAACTAATAATCAAAATAAAAAGCCTATCTTAAATTCTAGGAGATATGTGATTTATGATAGAAACTCTGGACTCCCAGTGTATGGAAAAAATGAAAGTAAGCAAACTGCAATGGCATCAACTACAAAAATAATGACATGCTTAGTAGTATTAGAAAAATGCAACAATTTAAATGAAGTGGTATCAATAGGTGTAGAAGCCACAAAAGTTGGCGGCTCAGAGTTAGATTTAAAAAAAGATGATAAAATAACAGTGATAGATTTATTATATGGCTTAATGCTTAGGTCAGGAAATGATGCAGCTGTAGAGCTTGCAGTACATATTGGTGGAAGTAGGGAAGGTTTTGCACAAATGATGAATGATAAAGCAAAAGAAATCGGACTTAAAAATACACATTTTGTTACGCCACATGGTTTAGATGATCCTAATCATTATACAACAGCAGTGGAACTTGCTAAATTAACTGATTATGCATTAAAAAATGAAAAATTCAGTAAAATAGTAAAAACTACTTATCACACAATAACGATAAATGGTAATCCAAGAGAGATAAAAAACACTAATGAACTTCTATTAGCTGGAACGGATGGGGTATATGGAGTAAAGACTGGATTTACTAATAATGCTGGAAGATGTTTGGTAACAGCTGTAAAAAGAAATAATATGGATTTGATAATTGTTGCATTGGGTGCAGATACGAGAAAAGACAGAGCTAAAGATACTTTAAAATTAATAGATTATGCATGTAAAGCTTTTAGGACAGAAGACATTCAAGATTTAGCAAATGAAAATTTTAAGATATGGAATGAAATCAATAGTAAGAGAATATATATTAACAAAGGAAGAAAAGACATAGAACTTGAACTAGGTGAAATAAGAACTAAAAAGTTGTTAACAAATAAGGAAATTAGCATAGAAATAAATTCACTTAATTATTTGGAAGCACCAATTAATAAAGGATTTAAAATTGGAACAATGATAGTAAGAAATGGTGATGAAATTATAGAGGAAATAGAGATAAAAGCTAAATCATCAGTAGAGAGAAGGAATATATTTGATTACTTCTGCATATTTGCTAAAGTAGTTAGTTAGTAATAAATAAATGTAATTTGCGAGAAATGTATAATAAAATAAGATAAAATATCTTGACAATAATCAAAAAATTTGGTAATATTATAATTGCTTTTGATTGGAAGCAATTATATGCGGGAATAGCTCAGTTGATAGAGCGTCGCCTTGCCAAGGCGAAGGTCACGGGTTTGAGCCCCGCTTCCCGCTCCATACAAAAGCATTTATATTTTATATAAAATGGCGCCTTAGCCAAGCGGTAAGGCACGAGTCTGCAAAACTCTGATTCATCAGTTCGATTCTGATAGGCGCCTCCAAGGATACAAATTTCACAGAGTTTTAATATTCTGTGGAATTTTATTTGTTTTATATAACAGTTGTCTGTTATATTTGTAAAAAAATTTTATGTAACAAAAATATTAAATTTAGTAGTATTTTTTGTTAAAATATTGATTTTATATAAAAAATAGAGTATACTAAAATAGTATTAAAATAAATAAAGGATGGAATTAAAATGAAAAATCTAAAGAAAATAGCTACAATCAGCATGATTGCTATAATATCATTAATTTGTTTGACATGCAGTTCATTTGCAGCACATGATTCAAGCAATAAATGGTTAGGACTAAAAGATAAGGGAAATGGTAGAACAACAGGATTTTATACAACAGGAACTACTACAGGGGTTAAATCATCTATACCAGTAATTAAAATTGTAGAATATACAAACCAAGCTGGAATTGCAGAAAAGAATCCTAATCAAGCAATATACTGTCTAAAAGATGGTATAGGATTTGGTTCACCAGGTTCTTCAGGAGAAATAGTAAATTATTCAGAATATTTTAATCTAAAAGATCCAGATAGTAAAACAAATCCTATAACAGGAAAATATAGAGAAGTATTACCATCAGGAGCGAATTATAATAAGCTAATGTGGTTATTAGACAATCTTTGCATACCAGAGAATAATGAATCAGTAGAGGCACTTTTAGCTAAAGTTGGACTTACAAAAGCTGATTTTAAAACAGATAGAACTGGTTCAAACAATAACATGACAGATGCAGAATTTAAAGACATAATAGAAGTAATTCAACAAGCTGCTATATGGTATATAACAAATGCAGGAGACGACTTTATGCCATCACATAATTCTACATTTATGGTAGCAAGGACAAATGGTGGAACACCTGTTAGTTTAGGATCAAAGTATAATTTAGATTTAGTAGACGATCCTATAAGAATATTATATCAATATTTAATTGATGAAACAGAAAAAAAAGGAAACTATGATTATTCGGCATCTTCACAAAGTGAATCAGCAATTAAACTAGACCAATCAAGAGCTGCAGTAACGGTAGAAGATGGAAACTTTGTAGTTGGACCATATAAAATAGAAAAGGTAAGGGATTATGATACATTTTCTGCAGATATTACAAATGGTACAGACTCTATAAATGCTAAAATATTAGGACAAGATAAAACAAGCGAAGTTACAGGAGCAAATGTTAAGGAAAAGATAGAAAAAAACATAGGAAGAGATTTCTATATATCATTACCAGTTACAACAACTGCTACTAGAATTACTATCGGGCTATCATCTTCTTATAATAACACAACATTAGAATATAGATCAGCACCAGACAACAGTAGTTCACAACCAGTAGTAATAATAAATAAGGGAGCAGTTACAAAACAACTTACTGCATCAAAGGAACTAGAAAAGCCAAGATTTGACTTAGCATTAAGAAAATTTATTACACAGGTTAATGGAAATAATGTTACAAAATCAAGAGAACCAGAAATTAGTCAAACTACATTAGCAGCATTAGCAACAGGGAATGGAAGTATACTAGACAATGGTACAACTGCTAAGAAAACACATATAAAAGATAGCTTAGCAATTAATACAAACGATATTGTAACTTATAAAATTAGAATATACAATGAAGGTGAAATAGATGGATATGCTGATGAAGTTACTGATTATTTGCCAGAAGGCTTAGAATTAGTTCCAGCAGCTGAAAGTCAGATAAATGCTAAATATGGATGGACAGCACAGGATAGTACAGGAAGAATTGTTAAGACAGATTACTTGTCAAAAGCAAAGGGTAGTGAAAATAACTTACTAAAAGCATTTGACAAAGTTCAAAAGGATGGAAAATATAGTATTTCATATAAAGATTTAGAAATACAATGTAGAGTTAAAGCGCTAACTAAATTAACAGATACACATTTAAAAAATGTGGCTGAAATAACTGCAAGCTCAAATACTGCAGGAATAACAGATAGAGATAGTGCTCCTAAAAACTTAAGTGATGAACAAAAAAATAAATATGAACCTGGAACATCTACAGAAGGAAAAGGATATGAAGATGATGATGACTTTGAAGATTTAGTTTTACCAGGAAGATACTTTGATTTATCATTAAGAAAATTTATAACAGCAATAAATGGTACAGAACTTAAGACTGGTGGAAAATTTGATAGAGAGCCAATCATTGACGTAACTCCATTACTTAATGGAAAGACAACTGCTTCATACAGCCATATAAAGAAACCAATTGGAGTATCATCAAAAGATATAATCACATATACAATAAGAGTTTACAATGAAGGACAAGTAGATGGATATGTAGATGAAATAGTAGATCATTTGCCACCAGAATTAGAATTCTTGCCAAATGATGAATTAAATAAAAAATATTTATGGACTATAGACGAGAGTGACAAAACACAAAGAACTATTAGAACCACATATTTATCAAAAGATCATGATGCAGAAGAAAATTTAATAAAAGCATTTGATGTGTCAAAAACTACACTTTCATATAAAGAAGTACAAATTAGATGTAGGGTTAAACAAGATGCAACAGCATTAAGACAAATTACTAATATTGCCGACATTACAAAGAGTAGCAATGATGCTGGACTAATTGATAGGGATAATGAAAAATTAGTTAATATGCCACAAGACAGTAGCTTACCAAATTATAAAGGAAAAGATACTAATAAGGCAGATTTATCAGATAAAGATTACTACTATGAAGGTAAAGAAGACGACGATGATTTTGAGAAAGTTATCTTAGAAAAATTTGACTTAGCATTAAGAAAATTTATTACAGGGGTTAACAATACTGAGATTAAGGATAGAGTACCTGAAATAGATAAATCTAAATTTGGTACAATTGACAATGGAAAAGAAGTTACAACATTTGGATACAATCATACTAAGGAACCAGTAAGGGTGTGCCAAAACGATACAGTTATTTACACAATTAGAGTATATAACGAAGGAACAAAATCAGGATATGCAGCTGAAATTAAAGATGATATACCAGATGGACTTGAATTTATAAAAGATAACAAAACAAACGAAACCTATAGATGGGTAATGTATGATGAAGCAGGAAATGTTACAGAAGACGTAAAGAAAGCAAAGACAATAAGAACTGATTATTTATCAAAGGCACAAGAAAAAACAGATGGCGCAAATTTACTAGAAAAATATGATGCAGAAAAAATGGATACACCTGCATTTAAAGAAGTAAAGGTTGCATTTAAGGTATTGGAGCCAAATACATCAGATAGAATTATAATAAATCATGCAGAAATAAGCAAAGATACTGACGAAGATGGAAATGAAATTGACGATATAGATAGTACTCCAGATAAATGGAATGAGGGCGAAGATGACCAAGATATCGAAAAAATCTATGTAAAATATTTCGATTTAGCATTAAGGAAATGGGTAAGCCAAGCAATAATAATAGAAGATGGTGTACAAAAAGAAATGGATACAGGTCATTATGCAGAGCAAGAACCAGAGCCAGCAGTAAAAGTTGAGCTAAACAAGAAAAAGATAGCAGAAACAATAGTAAAATTTAGATATCAAATAAGAATAACTAACGAAGGTGAAATTGAAGGCTATGCAACAGAGATTTCAGATTACATTCCAGATGGACTAAAATTCAACCAAGCAGATAATCCAAAATGGAAGGAAGTAAATGGCAAGATAGTGACAGACCAACTAAAAGATACACTTCTAAAACCAGGAGAAAGCGCTACTGTAGAGGTAGTACTAACATGGATAAATGGAGAAGACAACATGGGAACAAAAGTCAATGTAGCAGAAATAAGCGAAGACAAAAATGACTCAGACTCGCCAGATATAGACTCAACTCCAAATAATAAAAAAGAAGGAGAAGATGATATAGATGATGCTCCAGTAGTACTAACAGTAATAACAGGTTCAGCTCCAAAATATATAGCAATAATATCAGTAGGATTAGCAATCGTAGGAGCAGGAATCTTTACAATTAAAAAATATGTTTTATAATAAATAAAATATATAAAATAAGCAGAAAATAGATATGTAAAAAACGCATATCTATTTTTTCGTAAAATAGTTTACAATGAAAAAATGGTATGTTATAATGCATTTGAAATGATACAAATGAATATATGAGGTGGAAAAAGTGAATCAAATATTAGTAAATGAACACGATCCTAATAAGAAACAAGAAAACGTTCAATTAGACAATATAGAAAATCAAGAAGAGATAAGTAATATAAATAGTGTGCCAATGAATCAATCAGGATTTGATAATATGCAGCAGTCATATGGTTATTTATCAGGATTTGATGGCATGCAGCAGCCATATGATAATTTATCAGCATTTGATAACATGCAATCATCATATAGTGATCAAGTAAATTATGATTTGAACCAAGCATATAACAACAATGTGCAATCATATAGCATCAATCAAAATTCACAGCCATCATATAATGAAGGACAAAATTATGATAATATACAACCCAATTATGAGGCACAGTCAAATTATGAAAGCAAAACAATTCAAAAGCTTGAGATACAAAAAGTTATAAGAATATTTTGCATTGTAATAATTGTATTTGGTCTTGTGCTTGGAGGAAAAGCTTTACTTGCATCTATAAAAACTAAGAATAGCAAAAAGGATACACCAGTTGTTAATATAGACAAAATGGGAAGAGAAGCCACAATTGCAATTACTACACAAAAACCTATAAAAGAATATTCATATCAATGGAATAAAGATGGACAGCCAGAAGTAGAACAGGGAAATGGAAGAGTATCAATAGAAAAAACAATTCAAATACCAAATGGAAATAATATTTTAAATATTGTAGTTACAGATTATTATGGAAACAAAACCAAGTATTTTAAACAATATATTTATGAAAGTTCAGATGTTACAAAACCAACTATAAACCTTTCGGCAGTTGGAAACAAATTAAGGATAACAGCAGAAGACGACACAGAAATGCTTTATATGACATATAGTTGGAACGATGAAGAAGAAATAAGAATTGATGTTTCACAAGATGATAAGAAAACGATAGAAGAGGAGATTGAAGTTCCAGTAGGTCAAAATAAGTTAACAATTACAGCAGTTGATAAAGAGGAAAATAAGGAAAAGAGAACTGAAAATATAGTAGGTGATAATAAACCAACATTTGATATACAAACAGACGGAGAAAATATTATTGTAATAGCAAAAGATGATGAAGGCATTAGCAAGATTTCCATTACAGTTGATGACGTAACTACAGATAGTGGAGATACACCAATAAATCAAACAGAAGTAACAGCTAAACTACCTATATCAAGAGGACCCCATACAATAACAGTTACAGTAACAAACATAAATGGTTTATCAGAAACACAGACAGTAAGTCACACATTTTAAATGAAAGGAGTAATATGAAGTACATTTATATAATTGATGATAATGATGAACTAAAAAATAAATTAGATTATTTATTTAAAGACGAAAAGGAAACAAAAATAAAAAAAGTGTTACCAAATAAATATGAAAGTGCACTTAAAAATATTCCTGATATATTAATTATAAATGAAGATATTATAGATAGCGATAATATGAAAGAAAATGTATCTACTTATTGTCAAAAACTAAGAAGTGATGAAGATAATCTTATTACACCAATCATTGTACTATCATCAAACCTTGACACTGACCATATAATTGATGTTTTAAAAAATGAAGTAGAATTATATTTAAAACAACCAGTAGATGAACAAATACTATATTACAGTATTAGAAATCTACTTAGGCTATTAGACTCAAATAGAATGGTGAGTCCACTTACAGGATTACCTGGAAATGTAAAAATTCAAGCAGAAATGAAGAAGAGATTGCTAAATGGAAACATATATGCAATGCTTTACATAGATTTAGACAACTTTAAAGCATATAATGATATATATGGATTTTCAAATGGTGATGAAATAATTAAATTTACAGCTAATACTATTTCTACACATGTTTTTAAAGAAGATGATGGTGAAAGTAATTTTGTAGGACATATTGGAGGAGACGACTTTATAGCAATAGTAGAGGGAGATAACTACGAGAAAATTTGCCAAGATATTATAGCCGAATTTGAGACAAAACTTCCGAAATTTTTTAATAAAGAAGATATTGAAAGAGGATATTTAGAAGTTGAAAATCGAAAAGGTATCATGGAAGAATATCCATTAACATCTATATCAATTGGAGTTGTAGAAGTTACAAAGGAAAGATTTAAAAATACATTAGAAATTGGAGAAGCAGGGGCCAATGTCAAACATCTGGCGAAGACGATATATGGAAGTACATATGTAATTGACAGACGCAAAAATAGGGATGAGTGCTTTGAAAGAGCAGAAAATAAGAAAATAAAAAACTAAGATTTTAAATAAAAATGTAATACTTAAAATTTTTAAAGAAATTTTAAAAAAAGTATTGCATTTTTTTTTATATTATATTAAAATTTAATCGTAAGTGGTACAAAGTGGAGTAAAGTGGTAGGAGGTGAAACAAAGTTGTTAATAGGTGAATATGAGCATTCTCTAGATGTAAAGGGCAGAATGATAATGCCAGCCAAGATTAGAGAAGATATAGGAGACAAGTTCATAATTACTAAAGGCCTAGATGGATGTCTATTTGGATTCTCACAGGAAGAATGGAACAACTTTGAAGAAAAACTAAAAACTTTACCACTAACCAATAAAAATGCTAGAGATTTTGTAAGATTCTTCTTATCAGGAGCAATAGAATGTGAAATTGATAAGCAAGGAAGATTTCTAATTGCAGGAAACCTAAGAGAGTATGCAGGATTAGAGAAGGAAGCAATGATTACAGGAGTTGGAACAAGAATCGAAATCTGGGATAAAGACAAATGGAAGAAATACAATAGCGAGGAAAACCTTTCAGCAGATCAAATTGCAGAAAATATGGCAAACCTCGGAATGCTTGGTATATAACTTGCAAAAGTTTATATAAAATTACTTAAGAAAAAACATACATAATTATGTATGAAAACACAAAAGATTAAATTTCAAAAAACAAAAGAAAAAATGTATATAATTATACAAAGTTACAAAAGAAGAATTAAAAATATGAACAAAAGATAAAGCCTTAAATTAGGCTAACAAATGACAAGATTAAAATGCACAAAAGATAAAATGTTAATCTATTTAAACTAAAGAAAATTATAAATTGAAGCTAAAGAAAAATCTATATAAATAACAAATGATAAAATTAACTAAAGATAAGACGGCTTAGTTGGCATATATTTTATATATGCCAATTTGAGCCATTTAGAAAATAAAAATATAAGAGGTGTAAATTTGGAATTTAAGCACATTCCAGTACTGCTAAATGAAACCATAGAAGGCCTTAACATTAAGCCAGACGGGATATATGTTGATGGAACTATTGGAGGAGCAGGACACAGCAGGAGAATTATAGAAAAGTTATCAAACCAGGGTATGCTTATTGGGATAGATAGAGATGTTGAAGCCTTAAAAGCAGCAGCAGAAAATTTAAAAGCGTACAATAATTATAAGTTAGTACAAGGAAATCATGACAATATAAAGGAAATACTAGAAAGCCTAAATATAAATAAAGTTGATGGTATATTACTTGACTTAGGAGTATCATCATATCAGCTAGATGAAAGAAATAGAGGATTTAGCTATAATGGTGATTCTGAGCTTGACATGAGAATGGATAGAACTCAGAACTTATCAGCTATTCAAGTAGTTAATGAGTATAGCGAAGAAAAATTAGCTGATATTATATACAAATATGGTGAAGAAAGATTTTCAAGATCAATTGCAAAAAATATTTGCATTGAAAGACAAAAAGAAAAGATTACAACAACAGGAAGATTGGTAGATATTATAACAAAGTCTAAGCCATTTGCTAAAGACGGTCATCCAGCTAAAAGGACATTTCAAGCAATTAGGATAGAAGTAAACAATGAAATAGAACCACTATATAATACAGTATTAAACTCAATCAAGTTATTAAAAGAAGAAGGAAGATTATGTATAATCACATTCCATTCATTAGAAGATAGAGTAGTAAAAGATGCATACATTGAAGCACAAGGCAAATGTACTTGTCCAAAAGACCTTCCATATTGCATATGTAATTATAAGACTTCAGGAAAGATTGTAAATAAAAAACCAATAGAAGCATGTGCAAAAGAGTTAGAAGAAAACCCAAGAGCAAAAAGTGCTAAACTAAGGATATTTGAAAAAGGTAAAGAACAAGAGTAGAACTTGAGATGTACTAATAGAAATACCATTAAGGAAAAGAGGTGAGATAACTTATGATAAACTATTATGATTATGATACTAGCCCAAAGAAAGAAAATGAAAGCAATGGTGGTACCGCAACAAAGGTGAGAAATCCTAGCTATGTAAGAACAACGACAAAAAGAAGAGTAGAAAGAGATGATTATACAACTACAAGAACAAAACAGAGACAATTTAATCAAGATTATGTAAGTACAAGAAGGAAATTTGAAGATAATTACGAAACAAACATTGATGTTAGGAAGATTGCTAGACAGGCAAAGCTAGAGCAATCAAGAAAAAATGCAAGGCAAATTGTAGCAGTTGGTGTAGGATTTATAATATTGTTTACTATAAGTTATAGATATGCACTTATAAATTCGAAATTTAATGAAAAAGAAAATCTAAAAGGAGAGCTCGCACAAATAAAAAAAGAAAATGCCCAAGTACAAGTTAGCATAGAACAGGGAATGAATATTAAAAACATTGAAAAAGAAGCACAGGAAAGATTGGGTATGCAAAAGTTAGATACAAATAATAAAATATATGTGAGTTTGCCAAAGAAAGACTATATTGAGTCTGCAAGTAAGAAAATAAAAGAAGAAAAAAATGAAAATTGGTTTACAAAATTAATTAATATATTAAAAGGGAATTAGACTTTAATTTATAGTTATTCTATGAGTTATAAGTCTAATTTTATCTATAATTTAAAGATTGTTAAAAACTATGGTATAAAATGGAATGGTGTGATATAATAATAAAATAGATAGGGAGGAACTTAAACATGTTGTGTCAAAATTGTGGAAAAAACGAAGCAAATATTAGATATACTCAAATCATAAATGGAGTAAAAAAAGAAATAAATTTGTGCAGTGAATGCGCTAAAATACTTGGTATGGAAGATTTAGAAATGCCAATAAATTTTAATAGCTTTTTGGGAGACTTTTTTAATGACTATGCAGAAACTGGATTACTCAAAACTTTTCAAAACAATGAGATTAAGTGCAAAAAATGTGGAATGTCATATAGTGATTTTATAAGTTCAGGAGTATTTGGTTGCAGCGAATGTTATAATGTCTTTTCAAATCCAATTGAATCATTACTTAAGAATCTTCATGGAACGGCGAAACATGTTGGAAGAGTGCCAAAGGTAAAAAATAATACGATAGAAAAAAACAAATTAGATTTAGATATTGAAAGTAAAAAAATACCTAACGATAATTCTGATACAAAAGAAACAAAGAAAGATGATAAGATAAAAAAACTAGAGAAGGACTTAGAATTAGCTATTAAAGAAGAACGATATGAAGATGCTGCAAAAATAAGAGATGAGTTAAAGGAGATGAATAAATAAGATGAATTGGTATTTGCAAAATGGAAAAGATTCAGATGTTATAACTAGTACAAGAGTAAGGCTTGCAAGAAACATACAGGGTATCCCATTTGTACAAAGATGTAATGATGAAGAGCTAAAAAGCATATTTAGTACTATGAAAAAAATTACCCCAATAATAGGATACGGACTAAGATTTATAGCCTTAAAGGATATAGAGATTTTAGATAAAAAAGTTTTAGTAGAGAAACATATAATAAGTCCAGAAATTTCATTAACTAAAAATCCATATGCAGCAATTATTATAAATGATGATGAAAATATTTGCATTGAGATAAACGAAGAAGACCATATAAAATTACAAGTATTTGGAGCTGGACAAGAACTAGAAAATCTAATGGATTTAGCGATAGAAATTGATCAAAAAATTGAAGATTTAGTACCATATAGTTTTAGTGAGAAATATGGATATTTAACTGCATGTCCAACAAATGTTGGAACAGGACTAAAAATATCAGTGTTAGTACATCTTCCAGCATTATCAATGACAGGAAATATTAGAAAAGTTTTAAGTGTAATAAATAATTTGGGTGTAAACATTGAAGCTGAAAATCCAAAGGGTGATGGAGACATTTACAAAATATCTAATAATCAAACATTGGGTATAACAGAAAAGGAGACTACTAAAAACCTTAAATTAATAACACAAAAGATTATGGAGCAAGAAAGAACAGCTAGAAAATTTCTTGGTAAAAAGGAAATTGAACTAGCAGATAAAGTTTATAGAGATTTTGGAATACTTGTAAATGCCAAAAAGCTTACAGAAGAAGAAGCAAAGAAGCTTTTGTCAAGTGTTAAATTAGGAACTGACTTAGGAATTATAACTGAGCTAAATGATAGTAAAATTGCAGAACTAATATTAATGACAAAATCAGCTAATTTACAAAAACAAGTTGGAAATGCTATTTCAGTATATGAACAAGAAATTGAGAGAGCAAAACTTATAAAAGAAATTATTACAAGAGAATAAAAAGGAGGACATATACATGTATTATAAATTTACAGCAAGAGCTGAGAAGTCGCTAGAACTAGCGCAAGATATTGCAATGGAATTAGGACATGATTACATTGGTTCAGAACATATTTTATATGGATTAGTAGAAGAAGGTACTGGAATAGCAAGCAAAGTACTTGAAAATCAAGGGATAAATTCTGTAAATATAAGAGAAGAAATTGAGGAGATAATTGGAACAGCAAATCCTATTGATGATCCAGATATAATAGGTTTTACACCTAGAAGCAAGAAGATAGTTGAAAATGCATTTATAGAAGCGAGAAGGCTTGGAGAAGAGCAAATTGGTACAGAACATATGCTAATAGGAATTTTAAAAGAAGGAGATAGTGTTGCAACTAGAATTCTAATAGACTTAAATGCCAACCCACAAGAAATCTATAATGAAATAATGAAAATAGCAAAAGAGGAAGAAGATCAAAGAGAAGGAAGTAAAAGGACATCTAACTCTAATAGCTACAACTCAACTCCAACTTTAAATCAATATGGAACTGATTTAAGTAAACAAGCAGAAGAGGGAAAGTTGGATCCTGTAATAGGAAGGAAAGACGAAATACAAAGGGTAATACAAATTTTATCTAGAAGAACTAAAAATAATCCTTGTTTAATTGGAGAGCCTGGTGTTGGTAAAACAGCTGTTGTTGAAGGCTTGGCAGAAAAAATTGCAGCAGGGGAAGTACCAGAGATGCTTAAAGATAAAAGAGTAGTAAGTATTGATATGGCAAGTATGGTAGCTGGTGCAAAATATAGAGGTGATTTTGAAGAAAGAATTAAAAAGGCACTAAAAGAAGTACAAAAATCAAAGGATGTAATTTTATTTATTGATGAAGTTCATACAATAGTAGGAGCTGGTTCGGCAGAGGGAGCAGTTGATGCAGCTAATATTTTAAAGCCACTTCTTGCAAGAGGTGAAATACAATTAATTGGTGCAACAACTCTAAAAGAATACATGAAATTTATAGAAAAGGATGCTGCATTAGAGAGAAGATTTAGCACAGTAAATGTAAAAGAGCCAACAGAAGAAGAGACAATTCAAATTTTAAATGGACTTAGAGACAAATATGAAGCACATCACAATGTACAAATAACTGACGAATCAATAAAAGCAGCAGTTGAATTATCTGAAAGATATATCAATGATAGATTTTTACCTGATAAAGCAATAGACCTTATGGACGAAGCAGCATCAAGGGCTAGGATGAAAAAATACACAGAGCCAGATGAACTAAAAAAATGTAAAGCCGAAATGGAAAAGTTAGATAAGGAAAAAGAAGAACTTGTAAGAGTTCAGGAGTTTGAAAAAGCAGCAAAAATAAGAGATGAAGTAAATAACAAAAGACAAGAATATGAACAAAAGAAAAAGGAATGGGAAACAAAGAGTGCAAAAGAAGTACAAGTACTTAAATATGATAACATTGCTGAGGTTGTAGCAACTTGGACAGGTATACCAGTTTCTAAAGTTTCAGAAACAGAAAATGAAAAATTAAAAATGCTAGAGGATAATCTTCATAATAGAGTAATTGGACAAAACGAAGCTGTAGAAGCAGTCGCAAAAGCAATAAAAAGAAGCAGAATGGGACTTAAAGATGAAAATAAACCGATTGGTTCATTTCTATTCTTAGGACCTACTGGTGTTGGAAAAACAGAATTATCAAAGGCTTTAGCAGAAAGTCTATTTGGAACAGAAGATTCTATGATAAGAATTGATATGTCAGAATATATGGAATCACATTCAACAGCTAAACTTATTGGTAGCCCTCCAGGATATGTGGGATATGATGAAGCAGGACAGCTTACAGAAAAAGTAAGGAGAAAGCCATATTCAGTAATATTATTTGATGAGATTGAAAAAGCACACCCAGATGTAATGAATATGTTACTTCAATTATTAGATGATGGAAGACTTACAGACAGTCAAGGAAGAACTGTAAACTTTAAAAATACAGTAATTATAATGACTTCAAATGTTGGTGCTAGACTAATTACAGAGAAAAAGACATTAGGATTTGTAAGCAAAGAAGATTCAGATGATAAAAATAAAGAATACGAAAATACTAAAAAAGAAGTTATGGCAGAACTTAAAAAGGAATTTAAGCCAGAATTCTTAAACAGGATAGATGAGATAATTGTATTCCACAAATTACAAAAAGATGAAATAAGAAAAATAGTAGACTTGCTAATAGATAAATTATCTAAAATGCTAGAGAAGCAAAATATTAAGTTAGAGATTACAGATACAGCAAAGGACTTAATTGCCGAAAAAGGTGTAGATGAAGCATATGGCGCAAGACCACTAAAGAGAGCTATTCAAACAATGATAGAGGATAAAATTGCAGAAGCAATGATTGATAAGAAGATAACAGATGTAGCTAAAGTGGATGTGGAGAATGGTGAAATTGTAATTAAATAATTTAGGTAAAGGCTTATTCTTTAAACTCCAATAAAAAAACTTAGAGAGTTTATGTAAAATGTTTAGGTATTATTTGACAAAAACTATAGTGAATGTTATAATAAACTATAAGAGTAGCATGACGCACTCAAAATCTAATACATTTTTGGAGGATACACCATGGAGAAAACAAGATTAAACATTGAAGCAGATGAGAGAATGCAGGCTGAGGCATTAAACAAAGTAATGCAGTGCATCGAGGATGCAGAACGTATAGGGTTGTTTATTACTGCCACAGATAGATTACTGTCATTTGAAGATGCGCAGATGATTGCAAAGCAGGGCCGATCTGTTGTAATTGTAAATAACGGTAGCGAATCCGCAACTACAACAGTGGCATGGACTGACAGGAGAAATGGAAGAGTTACTTATCTTGGTAAGAACACAGTTCTTACCGCGTTAGTTGACGGAGACTGTTTAACTGTCGAAGATCACTGCATCAGCGAAAATGGTACAATAGACACTAATTATACCATCGAGAATGCGACTGTAGTCGCAAGCTAAAATCCAAAGCAGGGGGAGGGCAACAGTCCTCCCTTTTGCAATGTTAATAATGTTGAATCAAAAGAAGATAAATGAAAAGAAGTAAACAATATAAAATTATGTAAAACATAAAGGCATTATTTGACAAAACACGCGTTTAATGCTATAATATATGTAAGGGTCGCATGACGAGACTCAAAATAATTAAGTATTTATGGAGGAAAACAACATGAGAAAGACAGCGTACATTGAAAAGGTAAAGGCGTATGATATGGCTATAAAGAGCATCGGCGATGCTTGGTTGGCTAACAAGACATGTTCAGCAATACCTCAGGCATTATCGCTTGACTATGCACGGATGATTGCTAAGACTGGAATCGACATTGTGGTGGCAGCTGTGTGAGTAAAAAGAGATTTGACGCTGAAGATGTCCGTGTTTGGGAAAAAGATTTACACTATCACGCCTACAACGGAATATCTACATTCGACGATGAAGGAGTCCGAGTTGCATGTGCAGCGGACTAAACTCCAAAGAAAGGAGGGGACGACAGTCCCCTCCTTTTATGCATTATCTATATTTATTTCTTTTGGCTTGATTCTTTTTATATTTTTAGAAAGCTCATAAGACTGAGCTTCATTCCATCTCATTACCTTTATATTTTTATAAGTATCTAAAACTTCGTTATATTTACCATGTTCATCTTCCCAAACACTTGATGGAATTTTATCAAATGCATCAAACATTTTTTCTGCTTCCATCAAATATATGAGTTGTTCTTGTGGAGACATTTTGTCATATTTCTTAGCAAACACAGAAAGTCTATCTAAGTCTTCATTTGCCTTAATAAATGACATAAAGTCTTTAACTTTAATGCCAGCATTTTGCATTTGGATGAAAGACGTCGAAATTAGTAGTATTATAAAAATTAACAAAATAAATATTATTGCTAAAACTGTCATGTATTATTTTCCATTCTCCTTATCTTTAGATTAATTCTACTTTATTATAGCATTACGATATTTAGTTTGCAATAAATTTAGAATAAAATAATTAAAATGTGAAAAAATAAATATATGAAAAGAGAAAACAAAGTAAATAAATCAATTAATAATGATAATTTGGTTGCAAATAAAGAAAAAATGGTAACTGCGAAGATTATAATTTTAGGAATTTTTACTGGGTTCTTAAGTGGATTATTTGGCTCAGGAGGGGGCTTAATTGCTGTACCAGGTCTTGTATACTTAATACATACAGGTGAAAAAGAAGCACGAGCAATTGCACTTTTTAGTATATTGCCAATGACTTTAACAAGTATGATTTTTTATAAAATGGCAGGCGAAATCAACTGGAAATTGGGTGTACTTTGTGGAATAGGAGGCATAGTAGGTGGCATTATAGGAGCAAATCTTTTAAAAAAGATTCAAGATAAATATTTAGTTTTAATATTTATAATTTTTCTAATATATGCCGCAATACTAATATTTAATAAATGGTAAATATTCTAATAGGGATTATTTCTGGAATTGTAAGTGGAATGGGAATGGGCGGAGGAAGCATTCTTATTACAATACTTACGTGTTTCTCGGATATAAATCAAAAGATAGCTCAATCGACTAATATAATTTTCTTTATTCCAACTTCAGTTTCAGCAACAATTGTTAATATAAAAAATAAAAACATAAGATGGAAAATCGCAATACCACTAACAATTGCAGGTATATTTGGAGCTGCTATAGGATCTAATATCGCAGTTAATATGGAAACAAAAATATTAAAGAAAATATTTGGAGTATTTTTGCTATTAATTGCAATATATGAAGCAATTTATTGGTATAGAAAATATATAAAAAAGACATAATAATTTTAGGAGGTAATAATTATGAAATTTGTTAAAGGAATGATTACAGGAATGGTAATAACTGCAGGTGCAGCTATGGTATGTGCTGAATGTACAATGGGACATAATAAAATGTTAAAGCAAGGAAAAAAGATGTTTAAGAAAATGGGAATATTATAATAATTATTATTTCTATATACCAAGTTAGATTACTTTATTTTTAAGGTAATTTAACTTGATTTTTTATATTGTGAACTATTAAAAATATAGTTAAATTTTATTTATAAGATAAAAAATAGTAATAATTTTTCTTTAGTTGTAATATAGATTAGTTGGAGATTATATTATTGTGGAGGCTTTATTTTATGTTTATGGTTTTTAGCAAGGAAAAAATACTATCTTATTTAATTTCATTAGGAACTGTAGCTCTACTTTTTGTAATGTCTTTTGCCATGACAACAAATAATAATGAGATTTTAGAGACGTCTGCAAATACAACAAGCACAAATCAAATTACTAACAATGAAAGTTGCAATAATAGGAGCCTTAACCAAGTTATTAACAATATAAATTGTAATGAACAGACTTACAATGATATAAATCAAAACAATTGTGTCAATAATATATAATATATTAAATGTAAAAATACGGAATTATTACAAAATTATTACAAAAATAAAAGAAAATTAACTTTTTATGTAGACAAAACTGAAAAAGTGTAGTATAATAAAGAATAGGTTAAGTTAAAAAAGACACACAAGAACAAATTTTAAGGAGGAAAACAAATTGGAAACAAATTTTTTAGAGAACAATAATTTAGTATTAGTAGGAAAAATTACAGAGGAGAAGAAATTTAGTCATGAAATATATGGCGAGAAATTTTATAGCTTTAACCTAAGTGTACCAAGACTTAGCGGAAATGCAGATATAATACCAATTACAATTTCAGAAAGATTATTTAAAGAAGACGAATTAAAAATAGACGCAAAAATCAGTGTAAAGGGACAATTCAGATCATATAATAGTTATGAAAACGAAAAAAATAAATTAATATTAACTGTATTTGCTAAAGATATAGAATTTTTAGAAAATCAAGATGAAGAAGTTGTAGCAAGTAAAGATTTAGTTTCAAATGAAGTTACATTAATAGGATATATATGTAAAGCTCCTATATATAGACAGACTCCATTTGGAAGAGAGATTGCAGATATACTTCTAGCAGTAAATAGAGCTTATAATAAATCAGACTATATACCATGTATAGCATGGGGAAGAAATGCAAGATTTTGTTCTAAAATGGAAGTTGGAACAGAAGTAAAAATAATAGGTAGAGTTCAATCAAGAATGTATGAAAAGAAACACGAAGATGGAACAGTAGAGCCTAGAGTTGCATATGAGGTTTCAATTGCAAGTTTAGAGTTAGTTAACAAAGAAGGAAATGAATTAGAAGATGAATTATCAGTTGAACGAAATGAAGTAAGCGAAGAAAAGAGAGAAGAAACAGCAGAGTAATTTCAAGTATATTTTATAAAAATAAATTAGAAAATTATAGAAAAAGTATTGCATATAAAAATGTATTATGCTATAATACTTTATAGTTAAATAAACTAAAAGAATATGCATAGAAAAGAAAAATTAAAAACCTGAGAATTGCCTCTCAGGTTTTTCTTTCGCTATTTATGTAGATTGAAGTAAAATTCTAGTGCTATAACTATGAGGTCAATCACAACAGCCATTATCTTTAGTGCCAAAAGAATATACATATATCATCACCTCCCTTCCTAGAGATTTCCTCGTAAGAAAGGATAGCTCTAATTATAATTTGATTTCCATAATATGTCAATGTTTGAAGCGCAAATAATAGCAAAAAAATTAAAAAAATAAGCAAAAAAGTTGAAATATAATAGTAAAATATTATATAATACAAAAGTAAAACTATAAGATGTTCTGTGTTAAAAATATTGGCAATATGCTAACACAGTGAAAGAGGATAGATGGAACTTAAGGGAGAAATAACAGACATAATTTATAAAAACGAATCAAATGGTTATCTAATTGCTAATCTATATGGAAGTAAAGTCGAGACAACAATTGTAGGATATATGCCATTTGTTGACAAAGGAGATAATATTAAGGTTATTGGTACAGTAGTTACACATCCAGATTATGGAGAGCAATTTAAGGTTGAAACTTTTGAAAAGATAATGCCAGAAACCTTGGATGCAATTGAGAAATACCTTGCAAACGGAATTATAAAAGGCATAGGACCAGCTACAGCTAAAAAGATTGTAAAGAAATTTGGAGAGGCAACAATTGAGATTTTAAAGTATGAGCCAGAGCAATTAGTACAAATTAAAGGAATCACACAGCAAAAAGCAGAAGAAATTTCTGAAAGTTTTATAGAAAATTGGGAATTATGGCAAATAGTTGGTTTCTTAGAGAAGTTTGGAATTAGTGCTGGCAGTGCTCAGAGTATCTACAAGAAACTTGGAAAGGATACAGTACATAAGATTGAAGAAGACCCTTATATTTTAGATGATTTAGGTGTTAAGGTTGATTTTAGTGCAATTGATAAAATGGCATTGGAGATTGGAATCGAGAGAAACAACTTGAGGAGAATAGGTAGTGGAATAAAGCATGCACTTAATTTAGCTTCATATAATGGACATTGTTGTGTGCTAGAAGAAAACCTTATAAGATTTGTAACAGAACTTTTAGGAATATCAGAAGAAGATGTTATTGATGGAATAAAAGAGTTAAGGGCAAGAGAGCAGATTATTACAGAGGCAAGGGAAGAAATTGCAACTTTAGATGGTAAGACTGAAATGTGTATCATGAACTGGATTTACTTAGCAGAATATTATAGAACAGAGAAGAGTATTGCGGAGAGAATAATTGGCTTAGAGCAAGCTGAAAATATAAAGAAAATTAACAATATTCATAACAAAATAAAAAGTATAAGTGACCTTACTTTGTCTGATAAGCAAAAAGAAGCAATAGAGCTTATAAATGAAAACAATGTAAGTATCATAACTGGTGGACCTGGAACTGGTAAAACAACTATTATAAAAACTATAATAGAACTATATGATTCTGTTGGTAATAAAACAGTACTTTGCGCGCCAACAGGTAGAGCTGCAAAAAGAATGACAGAAGCAACAGGCAAGGAATCCAAAACATTGCACAGATTATTAGAAATAGGAAAATTTAGTGATGAAAAGCCTAATCCAGATTTAGATGTCACACCAATAGATGGAGATGTAATTATCATAGATGAAGTCTCAATGGTTGATATGTTTCTAATGAATTATGTTTTAAAAGCAGTATTTAAAGGTTCAAAACTTATTTTAGTAGGAGATACAGATCAGCTTCCATCAGTTGGACCAGGAAGCATTTTGAAAGATTTCATTGAGTCAGATAAGGTACCATATATTACTCTAAACAAAATTTTTAGACAAGCCGCAAAAAGCAAAATAATTGTAAATTCTCACAAGGTAAATGATGGAATTAATTTTTTAGAAGAAGGAAATGAAGTAGAAGATGGTACCATTGATGATTTTGATTTTATCCCGGAAATAAGCAGTATAAAGGTGCAAGAAATGGTCATTGATATGTATAATAAGGATTCACAAATAATTACTCCAACTAAAAAAGGAGACCTTGGAACAAAAGTATTAAACAAATTACTCCAAGAAAGATACAATCCAGAAAATGATTATAAGCAAGAGAAAAAGTTTGGAGATATCATTTTTAGAGAAGGTGACAAGGTTATGCAAACAAAGAATAATTATGATATCATGTGGATTAGAGAAGATGAAGTAAGTTCTGGAATATTTAATGGAGAAATGGGAATTATAGAGAAAATAGATAAAGAAGAGGGAAAGATTAAGATAAAATTTGATGATGAGAAAATAGCACTTTATGAATATTCTGATTTAGAACAACTTGAACACTCATATGCAATTACAGTACACAAATCACAAGGAAGTGAATTTGGTGAAGTAATATTTCCAATAATGCAGGCAGCACCAATGCTACTTACAAGAAATCTTTTATATACAGGAATGACCAGAGCTAAAAATAGATTAGTTATGATAGGAAACACTAGTACTGTTGACTTTATGATTAACAATGTAAATACTAAAAAGAGAAATACAGGACTTAAATTTAAGCTAACGAATTTATAAAAGTCAACCAAGGGGACGGGCCCTTGGTTGAAAATAGATTGGGGGCACAGAAAGGAATGATTTTTGAAGATTCTAGAATGTGTTTTAAATTTGATATTTCCACAAAAGTGTGGTATATGTGGAAAAATAGGTGATAGTATTTGCCAAAAATGTTATGAGGATGTAAAAAAGTATGGAATAAAAAAGCAATATAAGGATTTATTTTTTGCATATAGCTATGAGGACGTAGTGCGAAAGCTAATATTAGATTATAAGTTTAATAATATGAGTTACTTATATAAAACGATAGAAAAATGTTTAATAAATAATAAAAATGTTTGCCAATTTTTAAACGATTATGATATAATTATCCCAGTTCCACTTCATAAAAAAAGGCTACATAAAAGAGGATATAATCAAGCAGAATTGATAGCAAAAGAAATTACAAAAGATGTTAATAGTAAGAGCAATAAAAGACTAGAATGTTTTAGTAATGTTTTAACAAAGAACAAAAATATAAATCCTCAAAGTGAAAAGGGAATAATACAAAGAAAGACAGATGTTCAAGGGATATATGAAGTGAAAAATGCTAATCTTATCAAAGAAAAGAGAATAGTTTTATTTGATGATATATATACAACTGGAAGTACATCAAAGGAATGCAAGAAAGTTTTACTTGAAGCGGGAGCATCTAAAGTTGGCATTCTTGCAATTGCAAAAGATTACATAGATTAAAAAACAAAGAAGGAGAAAAATACGCAATGGATGATTTAGTTGAGAGCATATTAGACTACATAAGATCAGACTATACAGACTACGCAATAATGATAAATGGTGAGTGGGGGAGTGGTAAAACATACTTCTGGAATAATAAAATCAGAAATAAGATAGAGTCTATGCAAGTAAATGGGAAAGAACTTACGACTATCTACATGTCACTTTATGGAATTTCAAACCTAGAAGAAATAAGCAAAAAGATATTTATTGAAACAACTCAATTGATGGACAAAAACCTAAAAAAATACATGGATTCTAATGGACAAACAACAATACCAGAGTATGCAAAAACTGGACTAGATATGGCTAACTTCTTTGGCGTTACACAAAATGGAGACAAGATTGACTATGGCAATTTCTTTTCAACAGATGACAAAGTACTTTGCTTTGATGACTTGGAGAGGGCTAATGTTGATGTTATTGATATTTTAGGGTACATCAATAATTTTGTTGAACATGACCATATAAAAACAATTATTATCTGTAATGAAAAAGAGCTTTCAACCAAGCTTAAGAGCAACAACATAGAAATGAAAACATTTATAGCAACATACCTTTTAGATAAAGAGAGTAAGCTTCTTACAACAGATAAGCCAATGGTTGAAAAAATCAAAGATACAATAGAAGATGTATTTGATAAAGCAAATGACTACGAAAGAATTAAGGAAAAATTAGTTGGTGAAACATTTGAATATCAACCAGAGTTCACATATATTATAAATGGAATACTTATGAGATATGAGAGATATCCTGATTTGATTAGATTCTTGAAATCGAATACAGGGCTTATTACATCAACATTTGAAAGAAGTGGTACGAGAAATCTTAGAATATTAAAACACGCACTAGCAGATTTTAAAAAGGTATTTGACATGGTTAGCAAATCATATCCTAATACTAACAATAGAATTTTGCAAACAATGCTTATATTTACAATAGCTATTTCATTCGAAATTAAAGCTGGTAAGATTACAAAGGATAAGTTTATAAATGTTAAAGATAATGAGGAATATAAGTCAATCGTTGTATCTTCAAGGATATTTATGGATAACAGACAATTCTATATTAAGGAATTTGACAACAACTATTATTATAACTTTAAAGCAGAATATAGATTCTTTAAATTTATTGAGTTATTCGTACGTACAAGAATTTTTGATATGAAAATTTTTAAACGTGATATGGAAGATATAATAAATACCATAGATACAAGTAACTTACCAGGATACAAGAGACTTCTTACAGAAGAATATTGGAAGATATCTGATGATGAATTCCCTAAAGTTGTTAGCGATGTACTAGATTCAGTTAGAAACGGAAAATTAAGTCTAATTGATACAGTGAAAATGTATGCATATTTTATGTATTTCGTAAAGAAAGACCTAATACTTTATGATGAAGGAACATTGAAAAGCATTTTTTTAAATGGGCTTAACATTGCATCACTAACATCAGATTATTGTGAGAATCCAAGTGAAGAATTAGATGCAATTTATGTAGAAGACAGCGAATATGATTTAAATGAGGTTTTAGATAGATTTAATGATCTTAACATGCAATTAAAGGATAAGATGTATAAAGAAAAAGCAGAAGAGATATTCAAGAATATTCCTATGAAAATGGAAACATTCTATGATAGATTTGATAAAGAGTGCATGAATATACCAATATTTAAGTATAGTGACCCATATCAAATATTCCAGAGATTATCTTGTGCAAGCAACGAAGATGTTGTAATTATAAAGGAAAAATTATTAACAAGAGCCAATAAAAATAGACAAGTTATCATAGAAGAAGTTGATAATATGGTTAAATTAAAGCAAATTATTGATGATTATGTTGATGGAAAACCTATTACAATTAAGACAGTTGTACTAGATGAATTTTCAAAAGCAATTAGTTATATAATTGATTTAAGCAGACGGGGAAGATGATGTTTAAAATATAAAAAGAAGATTACTATATTAGTAATCTTCTTTTTGATAAATTATTCTGATATACTTGTATCATTAACACGGTTATCAATCTCAGGTCCGAAGTATTTTTACAAGCCTATCAAGCTCTGTCTTAGCCAAATTATACATGCTTTCGCTCCATTTACCTGTGCCTGCTTCATATTCAGCAATTATATTTTCAATATCTAATAGTTCATATCTATCTTTGGCATTTAATCCATTATCATAAACATAAACAGGAGTATAAGTTGCATTATCTATGCTGATTTTATTTGTTTTTCCATCTTTTCTAACTTGTACATTTAAGATAAGAGTATTTCTCGTGTTAGGAAATGTCTGTGCTGAGAAGAAATTACCCATAGAGTAGATTACAAAACCTGACTTTGTAGAACCATCTTCCATCTTTACTTCCTTCATTTCAATAGGTTCTGGAACATGTGGATGGCATCCAAGAATAACTTGTACATCATTTTTGATTAAAAATTCTGCTAAATCTTTTTGTGTAGCATTTGGCTTAGTTTGATATTCGTCACCCCAATGCATACTAACGCATATAAGTTCAGCTCCTTCAGATTTTGCTTGGTCAATTTTTGTTTTGATGAAATCTTTATTAATCAGATTAACGCAATACTCTTTTCCAGATGGAACAGGAATACCATTAGTTCCATATGTAAAAGCTAAAAATGCTGTTTTAATTCCATTTAAATCTTTAAATAAAATTTTAGTTTGTTCTTCTGGACTTCTAGCGCTACCAGTATGTTCTAAGCCTGCTTCGTCTAAATAATTAAGTGTAGATGTAAGACCAGAATATCCCATATCTAAGGTGTGATTATTAGCAGTAGTCATTATGTCTAAACCTAATTCTTTTAAATCAACCGCCAAATGTTCTGGGGTATTAAATGTTGGATAGCCACTATATCCACGAGATGGACCTGCTAGTGAGGCCTCTAAATTTCCAACGCATACAGTTGCATCTTTAAAGTATTTTTCAACATATTTAAACATTGGAGAAAAGTCGTAGATTCCAGTTGAACTGTCATAAGCATCTTTAAAATTTTGGCTATGACAAAGAGTATCGCCGATTGCAACTATTGTTGCAACACTATCTTCAGGAATTATTTCTTCAGGCGTTGTGTTTGGTGAAGTTTCACTTGTAGTTATATTAGATTTTGTATTTAAAAAAGTTTTTACTCCATAGTATCCACCAAAAGCTATTGCACATACTATAAGCAAAGTTATAATAATTTTAAAAATATTAATTTTATTTTTTCTTTGATGTTTCATATATATTTTTCCCTTCTATTTTAATTTACAACAATAATATCACTAAAATGAAATGCAATCAATATATGTACAAAAATGATTATATTTATTTTATGAAAATGTATAAATTTCCTTTTATGAAACATAATAACAATATAAAATTGATTTGACTTAAATAAAGTATAGGAGGAAGCATGAAAGCGACTGGAGTAGTTAGAAGAATAGACGATTTGGGAAGAATTGTAATTCCAAAAGAAATAAGAAAAACATTGAGAATAAAAGAAGGAAGTCCACTTGAAATATTTACAGAAAAAGAAGGAGATATTATCTTAAGAAAATATTCTCCTATAAGTGAGCTTTCAAATTTTTCTACTGAGTATGTAGAAAGCCTATCAAAAGTTACAAACCTGATTGCAATAGTAACAGACAAAGATTCTGTAATTGCAGTAGCGGGAAGTACTAAAAAGGACTTGTTAGAACAAAAAATAAGTGATGATTTGGAAAGGGTAATTGACAAAAGAGAAAAATTTATAGCAGATGAGCATAAGGCAATACTAATAACTGAAAAAGGAAACAAAGACAAAGAATGCAAGTCACAAGTAATAATTCCAATAATATCTGATAGTGAGATAATAGGAAGCATCATATTACTTGCAAAGGAAAATGGTAGTAAATTTGGAAAAGCAGAAGAACAAATTGCTGAGGTTGCGGCGAACTTTTTGGGAAATCAAATGGAGATATAACGGAAAATAAAAAGTAAAAGAATAGCATTAGATATAATTAAAGAATATCCAGCTCTTTGATAGAGCTGGATAATTTTGCACAGATTAATGTTTTCTTCCGCGCTTTTGCCGTCTTTGTGCCGCTTGAATGCGTTTCTCCGTATTAGATGGAACAGGTGTAGCGGGGGTAGATTTGCGAGCATTATAAGTGTTGTTAGATGTGTATTCGATAGCATATGAATTCCCATAAGAAACTGCTGCATTAGCGCCAACGGAAGAATTATTGTGTATTGACTTAAGTTCAGCAACAAGATCCGAATAGTAATTTTCGGAAACGTCCGAAGAACTAACGTCAGTGCTAGGGAAGGACTTATCTACATGATCCTTTGCTTTGGCGACTTTGGAAGGACCATTTCGATTAAGTTCTCTCGCTTTTTTTGCGCGTTTTCTTGATTCAGCCAGTTCTTCATCTGAAAGTCTGATATCGCCTATGCTTATCAGATTTACGAGAGGTGAACCGAAGTAAGTAATCGCTGTGGCAGGTTTTAATGGCACAACCGAAAAGCCGTTTTCTTCAAGCTCTTCTCTAACCTGAGGATAAATCGGACCTTTATATACAAATAGTACATCCCCGGCTTCTGCAGGCTGGAGAAGCCGCTCTTCAAGTTTGCCAAGTATAAAAGTTTCTTGCAATCCGAAATTTACCTTCAAAATCTCTTTTGCGAGAGTGCTGATATCTGCACTTTGGTTTCCAACTGTACTCATATCAACATCAGTACATACGCCTAAATCTGTGCTTAAGGTGTTTGCGTTTAATATTTCTTCATTAGTGTTCATGGTAATCCTCCTTTAAGTAAATCCATGATTATTGTTGACCTATTTAGCTAATTAGCTAAGGCATAAAAGAATATAGCCTTTAACTATGGATATATTATACCATATATTGCATAAAAAGTAAACATAATATGGAGAATTAAGTATAATTTGATACAAATTATTATTTATAATAAAGTTGTTTTTAATTAGTAAATGTGATAAAATGAGCATAAATTACAAAAAAAATAAAGATTTACAGATAATAGATGAAATATTTTATAATAATATATTTTAAAGAAAGGAATATTATTATGCCAGTAATAATTGATGGAAAAGAACTAGCAAAAGAAATAAGGATGAACTTAAAAGAAAAAGTAGAAAGAGAAGGACTAAAACCTAAGCTAGCGGTTATACTTTGCGGAGATGATCCTGCATCAGCAGTATATGTTAGAAATAAAAGTAGAGCATGTGAAGAAGTAGGAATTAAATATGAAGAATATAAGCTTCCAGCTACGACAAAGCAAGAAGAATTAATAAGCCTTATTGATAAGCTAAATAATGATAATGAAATAGATGGTATATTACTACAAAGCCCACTGCCAAAGGGTTTAGACATACAAGAAGCATTTAATAGAATTGATGAAAAAAAGGATGTTGATGGATTTAACCCATATAATGTTGGAAAATTAACTATTGGACAAGATAGTTTTGTGCCTTGTACTCCATATGGAATTATGAAGATGTTTGAAAAATATAATATAGATTTAGAGGGAAAAAAGGCTGTTATTGTTGGAAGAAGTAATATTGTCGGAAAACCAATGGTTGCATGCTTGCTTAGCAAAAATGCAACAGTTACAATCTGTCATTCAAAAACAAAGGATTTAGCAAAGGAAGTTAAAGAAGCTGATATTGTAATTGCTGCAATAGGAAGAAGAGGAATAGTTACAGCTGATATGATAAAAGATGGAGCGGTTGTAATTGATGTTGGAATGAATAGAAATGATGAAGGAAAGCTGTGTGGAGATATAGATTTTGGGGCAGCTTCAAAGAAAGCTTCATACATAACTCCAGTTCCAGGTGGAGTTGGCCCAATGACAATAGCAATGCTCATGAATAATGTAGTAAAAGCATATGAAAATAGACATAAATAAAGTAAAAACAAGGCGTGGGAAGTCCCACGCCTTAAATTATAAATAAAAATATAAAATAGAGCCAATTTATTCTAAAAACTCCTTGACATAGACAAACAATTGTTTTATGATAACAACAAGATAGATAAAAAGAAAGGAAGATGATTGTATTGAAAGATGTAGAAAAAAATAATAAATCCTTTGAAGAGATTAAACATATTGATAAAGAGGGCATGGAATTTTGGTATGCTAGGGAACTTATGCCTATTTTACAATATTCAAATTGGCAGAACTTTGAAAAAATAATTGATAAAGCTAAAATATCTTGCCAAAATAGTGATGTGAGTGTATCTGAGCATTTTATTGACGTCAATAAAATGGTTAAAATCGGTTCAGGAGCTTATAGGGAACAAATTGATTATGAATTAACTCGTTATGCTTGTTATCTAATAGCACAAAATGGAGATAGTAGAAAGAAGGTAATTAGTCTTGCACAAACATATTTTGCAGTTCAAACTAGAAAACAGGAAATTAGCGAAAAAGAATACGGAGTATTAACAGAAGATGAGAAAAGATTTTATCAAAGAGACTTAACAAGAAAGGGAAATTATTCACTTAATCAGACCGCAAAAAAAGCAGGAGTTAAGAATTTTGATAAGTTTCATAATAGTGGATATAAGGGATTATACAATGGTGAAACAGCTGATGATATTGCAAAAAGAAAAGGGCTAAGATATAGAGAAGATATTTTAGATAATATGGGAAGCGAAGAACTTGCAGCCAATTTATTTCGCATTACTCAGACTGAAGCAAGATTAAAAAAAGATAATATTTGTAATGAGAAAGAGGCTAATAATACACATTACAATATTGGAAAAAATATTAGAGAAGTAATTGCAAAAAATGGTGGAAGTATGCCAGAAGATTTACCAACCCCACAAAAAAGTTTAAAACAGCTAGAAAAAGAATGTAAAAAGAGTTTAGAAAAAAATAATTTTATTATTGAAAAAGAATATTAGTAGAAAAAAGGCGTGGGAAGTCCCACGCCTTAAATGACAAATAAATAGTTGTACTTAGAGTGATAGCCAAGTCCTACGTATAAGTGAAATAAACAGTAGTCTAGTCCTGTGTAAATAGGTTGATGTCTTGCATATGTGGAAAGTTATTAAGATTGATTTTTGTGACTTTGCGACAATAACTTAGCAGAAGTCTTGCTCGACATTCTTACATCTTCTAAGTTAGGACATTCCTGAAATACGGTATCATCAATAGATTCAACGCTATCAGGAATATTGACATTTTTTAAAGCGGTACAGCCTCTAAATGCAAATTGCCCAATAATCGTTACACCGTTGGGAATATCTATAGCTGTGAGCTTTCTGCAATATTCAAATGCAGATTTATGTATTTTCGAGAGATTTGATGGTAATTTAATCTCAGAGAAGGAACAACCAGCAAAGACATAATATTGAATTTCAGTTATTCCAAAAGGCAATTCAACCTTATCTATACTGGTGCAGCCACAAAATGCGGAACGACCAATCATTTTTAAGGAATTGGGGAAGTTTATCTCTTTTAAGAGTGGCAATTTTTCGAAAGCAAAATCACCGATTTGTGTTAATTCCTCCGGCAATACAACTGCAGAAAGTTTTTTACACTCATCAAATGTGTGACTTGCAATTACTGTGATGCCACTGGGAATTTCGATTCTTATCAGGCATTCCTTATTAGGAATCCAGCAAGAATGAAGCTTCTCAATTCTATCGGGAAGTTCAATATTAACATCGAAAGGGTCATCTCCAAAATAATCCCGTATGTACATTTAAGTATTTTTGCCATAGTTTCCTCCTTGCCATAATTATGGCGATGTAAATTTTTCTTATGCAATTGGAGCCAATCTCCAATCATCCAAGAAAGAAATTGTAAACGAAGTTTACGAAAAACATTATATAATAAAATAATACTTATGTCAACTATAAGCCTTTACAATATTAATAAAAATTGATACAATACACTACATAAAGAGTTATTTTTAGGTAAGGACGAAAAATGGTAGCAGAAATAATCATAAATAGCAATGTAAACAAATTAAATAAAGTTTTTGATTATGAGATTCCAGTGGATATGAAAGTAGATATTGGGACTAGAGTTTTTGTGCCATTTGGAAACAAAAAAACACTAGAAGAAGGCATTATTGTAGCAATTAAGGAAAAGTCGGATTATAAAGTAAAACAAATTGCATCTCTTCAAGAAGAACAAATAACAGATGATTATATAGACCTTGCTAAATGGATGTCAAAGAGATATTTTTGCAATATTGCAAGCTCTCTAAATTTAATGCTTCCACCAGGAAAGAAAGCAAAAGAGATTCAAAATAGAGTTAAGGAAAAGACCGTAAATTTTGTATCATTAGCAATGGAAAAAGAGCAAATAGAAGCGGAAATTGAAGATGGAAAAATAAAGTCTGATAAACAAAAAGATGCTCTTGAATTTATCATAAATAATGGTGATGCCACAGTGCAAGATATAGAGCTTTTTACAGATGCAAGTAGAGCAGTAGTAAATACTTTGGTTAAAAATGGTTATCTTGAAATAAATGAGAAACAAGTAGAAAGAAATCCATTTTTGCATAAGGTCGAAACTAAAAGTAATAAATTGAAACTTACTGAAGAGCAGGAAACGGCATTTAATAACATAGAAATAGGCAAAAAGAATTTATTATATGGAGTAACAGGCTCAGGAAAAACAGAGATTTATCTAAGGCTTATAGAAAAGAATTTAGGAGAAAATAAAAGTAGCATAATGCTTGTACCGGAAATATCGCTTACGCCACAGACAGTTGATAGATTTATTGAAAGATTTGGCGAGGAACAAATAGCAGTACTTCATAGTAAACTATCAATAGGAGAAAGATTTGACCAGTGGAACAAAATAAAATCTGGCGTAGCTAAGATAATAATTGGCGCAAGGTCAGCAATTTTTTCTCCGGCAGTAAATTTAGGACTTATTATAATAGACGAAGAGCATGATGAGTCGTATTCATCAGAAATGACACCAAGGTATGATGCAAGAGAAGTTGCTGAATACTTATCTCATAAAAAGGGTATAACTCTATTATTAGGGAGTGCGACTCCTGATATGAGAACTTTTTATAAAGCACAAAATGGAGAGATAAAATTACTAGAACTAAAAAAGAGAGCAAATAATTCACATTTACCAAGGGTAGAGATTATTGATTTAAGACATGAACTAGCAAATGGAAATAAATCAATGATAAGTAGTAGGCTTTATGAAGAAATCCAAAAGAATCTGGCTATAAAAAAGCAGACAATATTGTATTTAAATAGAAGAGGATTTTCAACATTTGTAATGTGTCGTGATTGTGGATATACTGTAAAGTGCAAAAGGTGCGATATAACTTTAACATATCACAGAAATGAACACAAACTTAAATGCCATTATTGTGGATATGAGCAAAACGAAGTAGTAGAGTGCCCTGAATGTCATGGTACAAATGTAAGATATTTTGGAGCAGGGACGCAGAGGTTAGAAGAAGAAGTTCATAAATTATTTCCAACTGCGACAACGATTAGAATGGATGTAGACACAGTTACAAAAAAGAATTCACATGAAGAAATTTTAAATAAATTTAAAAGTGAGAACATTGATATTTTAATTGGAACACAGATGGTAGTTAAGGGTCATCATTTTCCAAATGTTACTTTAGTTGGTGTAATTGCAGCAGATGGAAGTCTTAATATGGGAGACTTTAGAGCAAATGAAAAAACATTCCAAACATTAACTCAAGTAGCGCGGGAGAGCTGGTAGGGAAAAAGATGAAGGCAGAGTAATTGTGCAGACATACAACCCAGATAATTATGCAATTGAATTTTCAAAATTTCAAGATTATAATTTGTTTTATGATACAGAAATTGACGTAAGACAGCAGTTGAAATATCCACCATTTTGCGATATAATAGTAATTGATATGTCAGCAAAAGACATAAGAGAATTAAGTCAAATTGCAAAAAATGTTCATGGTTATTTAAAGCAAAGAGTAATAAATGAAAAGTTTGGGGTGCTTTTATACAGCCCAGTACCATCACCAATTGAGAAAATCAAAGATAGATATAGAATGAGAATAATCATAAAATGTAAGTATGATGAGAGAATAAATAATTTATTAACAGATTGCAATAATGAATTTTATAATATGAAGAAAAATACAGCTAGAATGGCGATTGAATTAAATCCAAATAACATGATGTAGTTTTCAACCACAGGGACGGGTCTTTTGGTCGACCAAAGGGACACCCCTTAAATTAGTAGAAAGAGAGGAGCAAAGGTGGCACTTAGAGAAATAAGACAAGAAGGAGACGAGATTCTTAGAAAGAAATCAAGAGAAGTTGAAGTAGTAGATGATAAAATAATAGAACTTTTAAATGACATGGACGAAACAATGCATGCGTATAATGGCGTTGGGCTTTCCGCAGTTCAAGTCGGAATATTAAAAAGGGTGGTAGTAATTGATGTAGAATATGATGGAAAACCATCTATAAAACTTATTAACCCAGTTATTATAAAGCAAAAAGGTTCAGAAGAGTGTCAAGAAGGCTGTTTAAGTTTTCCTAATAAATTTGCAAAAGTTGTAAGACCTACTGATGTTACAGTTAAAGCACTTAATGAAAATGGTAAGGAAATCACTATAAGGGGAAAAGGACTTTTAGCAGAGGCACTTTGCCATGAAATAGACCATTTAGATGGAATACTTTTTATTGATAGAATGGAAGAGGGAACTTTAGAATATATTGATAGTGAGGAAAAATAAATGAGAATTGTTTTTATGGGAACCCCAGATTTTGCAAGAGATTCATTAGATGCACTATATAATAGTGATAATGAAATTATAGCAGTAGTTACAAATCCTGATAAGCCAAAGGGCAGAGGGATGAAGGAATTAGCTTCACCTGTAAAAGAACTTGCTTTAGAAAAGGGGACAAATATATATCAGCCTATAAAAGTAAGAGGTAATGAAGAATTTTTGCAAGAAATGAAAGCAATGCAACCTGATTTATTATGCGTTGTAGCTTATGGTAAAATTCTTCCAAAGGAGATACTCGAAGTTCCAAAGTACGGCAGTATAAATGTTCATGGATCGTTACTTCCAAAATATAGAGGAGCAGCACCAATACAGTGGGCTATACTTAATGGAGATAAAGAGACTGGAATTACGACAATGTTTATGGACGAGGGCATGGATACAGGCGATATGATATTAAAAGAAAAAATTAGCATAAGTGAAGATGAAACAACAGGAGAATTATGGGACAGATTATCCAAAATTGGAGCAAAACTTTTAGTAGATACTGTATGCAAGATAAACGATATAACCAAAAACAATAAAGAGATTACTTTAGAAGAATTAAAAATGAAAATTGGAGCAGAAAAACAAGGAGAAGATTTCACCATTGCTCCAATGCTAGATAAAGAAATGGCTAAGATTGACTGGAATAAGTCAGCAATAGAAATTAAGAATTTAGTAAGAGGTTTAAATCCCATCATGGGAGCGTATTCATATTTGAATGATAAGAAGATAAAGTTATGGAAAGTAGAAGCATTATCAGAAAGATGTGAAGACAAACAAAATGGTGAGATAATAACAGCAAACCAAAAAGATGGACTAAAAATAAAAACAGGAGATGGTATTATTTCAGTTCTAGAAATCCAAGGAGAAAACAGCAAAAGAATGGATATAAAGAGTTTCTTAAATGGAAATCAAATAGATGTAGGAAGCATACTATAAGTATATTTACAGTTGATAAAAAGATGGAAGTGTTAAATTAAAGTGAACATTTTAGAATTCACTTTAATTTAACACTTCCATTTTTATTGCAAATATATTATATAAATAACGATAAACGAATAAAATATAATGAATAACATTATACAATTGACAAAAAGCGCAAAGACATGCTATAATTTATATAAAAGTGGAGGTAATACTTTATGGCAATTGTTACAAATTTAGATGAATTAATGAAAGAAAAAGGATACACATTAGTTAAACTTGCAGAAGAAGTAGGAATATCTACTGTAAATTTGTCAAATATTAAAAATGGAAATATTTCTGCAATTAGATTTAGTACACTAGATGAAATATGTAGGATTTTGGAATGCGGTCCAGGTGATATATTAAAATATGAGGAATTAACTAAGAAAAAAGTAATTCCCCTATTTTTAGATTACTCTGGTACAACAGACTTACTATTAAGAGGTGGAGCAGAAAATGTTAAGAAATTCTTTGATTCTATTATAGCAATGCAAGTAAAGTCTAACTGTGAAGTCCAAATAACAATGATTACAGGTTCTTCATTTGAATCTGCTAAGAGTAAGTATAAATTGCTTTATGAATTAGCAGAGAATTATGGGCTACCTAGCTTATTTGACATGGTTGTAGCAGAATACTGCGGATTTATTATTAAAAAAGATAAGTCCAGTAAGCTTTTAACATTAGATACTAGATTGCTAGAAAAGAGAGAAGAGATTGAGGATATTGCCAAACAATATGGAGGAACTATAAGTGCAGAAGTTACTAGTCTTTATAATATTAGTTGTGATGATATAACTAGAACTAATTTAGCAGAGATGAGTGAACGAATAGAAGAAGCGATATCATGCCAAGATATAGAAACGGTTACTTATTACGACTCTTATGGAAAAGAATGTGATATAAAGCCAAAGAAACATTCTAAATCAGAAGCGGTATTTATGATAGCAAAAAAACTACAAGAAAAATATGATATCCCTTTTGTGATAATTGGAGGAGATTCACAAGAGGAAGACTTAAAAATGTATACACAAAACAGAAAAAGAATGCAAGAGTTAGGACTTAAAACTGTATTTATTGCACCATCTAACATTGGAAAAATAACAAATGATGAGCAGGATATTATTGTTTCTGATTGGGAAAATTCAGATGGAATTTCCCAATGCATTGAAAGACTAAATACCAGAATGAAAGTTAAGAAAGGTGGTGAAATAGAGCTATGAAAAGATTTATATTACTATTTGAATATGACAGCAAAAAGTTTATGGACATAAATAAAATTATTAGATTTAAAAATAATTTAGCGAGAGTTGAAGAAAAGGAAAAAAGCGTTAATATGGTTTTTTACGGCGATGCACCAAATGAAGAATTAGCAACATTTATGAGTTATTTCAACAGTCTTATGCAAAAGAGTATATGTAATTTATCTATTTCATTTAGAACTAAGGAATTAGTAATAGAAAAGGGAATCAATAATAAATCAATAAAGTTGTCTGCTAAAAGTGCCAAAGAAATAAAGAACAAAAGGTTTGATAATATTATAAATGAATATTACTGTAATGATGAAGAAACAGAAATAAAATTATTACCTACAAAAGATTGGGAAAATATAATTTTAGATTTGATAGGAGAGTAAGTATGGAGATAAAGTTTTTTGAAAATATTACAGAAGATGATATTGTTGGAGGAAAAGGTGCGTCTCTTGCAAAGATGTATCAGAATAAATTTAATATACCTAATGGATTTGTAATTACAGCGGATATATTTGATAGATTTTTGATTGAAAATAACATTAAAGACAAAATACAGAAGATAATAAATAATTGCCTTATAGATGATGAAGAGAGTATAAAAAGAAGTTCAAATGAGATAGTTAAAATTATTGATAAATGTGATATGTCAAATAATCTTAAAGATTTGATTATTAAAAGTTATAATAAATTGAATTGTCAATATGTTGCAATAAGATCATCTGCAACTTCAGAGGACGGAAAAAATCATGCATGGGCAGGTCAGTTAGAAACATTTTTAAATGTAAATGAAACAAATATTACCCAAAGTATAAAGAAGTGTTGGATTTCAATTTTTAGTCCACGTGCATTATTTTATAGAATAAAAAATGATGATACATCTGATATAACTGTTGCAGTTGTTGTGCAAAAAATGGTGCAAAGTGATGTATCTGGAGTAGCTTTTTCAATAAATCCAACTAATAATAATTTGGATGAGATTGTTATTGAAGGTGTTTTAGGACTAGGTGAAGCAATTGTATCAGGAACCGTAACACCAGATAATTATATTGTAAATAAAATAGAGGATAAAATAATAAGCAAAGACATAAAGAGTCAAAAAATCAAATTAGTTAAAGATGGAGAAACAAATAAATGGGTAGATATTCAAGATGGAAATGTGCAAAAATTAGATGATGAGAAAATCTTAAAATTATCTAACATAATTAAGACGATTGAAAGATTTTATGGATTTCCAGTAGATATAGAATGGGGAATAGAAGATAATCAAATATATATTCTTCAATGTAGACCTATTACTACAATAAAATCAAATGAACTAATAGAAAAAATAAAGAAGAGTGGCAACTGGAAATTTTATGTTTCGAGAAAATTTAATTGGTTTGTAGAAAATACAGAAATTTATTCAACCCTAAAAAAGTATCAAGAAGAATTATTGGGCTTTGAAATTATTACTCTAAACTATTTGTGTTTAAATGGCGATGAGTATTCATTGGATTCTGATTTTGAAATATTATGTAGTAAATTAGATAAATATTTTGAGAATGATATAAATTTCTTTGAAAAATTTGCAAAAATAGAATTCGATTTAGTAGAAGAAGTTAAGGCTCATTTAGAGTATTTAAAGAATAAGAAATTAGACACATTGACCTATAAAGAAATAGCAGAAGAAATGAAGGTGTTTAATGATTTATATATAAAAAGTTTTATACCTAGTATGACAAGGCCAGAAGATTATTTGACAAACAGATTAGAAAAGGAATTGACTCTTGATAATTTTAACGAGAAGGACATAGAATTTATCTTTTCAAAGATTTCTACATGTCCTAATTATTTCCCACTATCATATAGCGAAGAACCATTAGATTTGCTTAAATTAGCTTTGGAAATTAAAAACGGAAAGAATATAGAAAATCTAATTGATAAACATATAGAAAAGTATGCATGGATAAAGGGACCAGTAGAATTCGAAGATACTGCTTTTACAAAAGATGATTATTTGGAGAGATTGGATAACTTAAAAAATGATGATATAGAGGGGAAAATTCAAAATACTATTAGTGTTAGAAAAAACAATGATATAGAGTATGAGAAAGTACTAAAACAATATAAATTTAATGAAAAAGAGAAGAAACTAATTAAAGCTATAAGAGATTTTATTTTCCTAAGAACATATACAACAGAATTTTCAGACCACTTATTCTTTGTGGGAAGACATACAATTTTTAAGGAAATTTCTAATAGAACAAATATTAAAGATGAAGATTTAATTATGCTTGATGATAAAGAAATATTAGATATTTTAAATAATCAAGGAATTATGAGAAAGGAGATAGTAGATACCTTAAGCGATAGAAAAAAAGGATTTGCAATGATTTGGATTGATGGAAATGTCAAAACAGTATTTGGAGATGAGAGCTTAGAATTGCAGGATGAAATTGCGAGGGTTTATAAAACATCAAGTGATGAAAATAATGTAGATGCAAATAAAGTAATTTCAGGTAATATTGCTAATAGAGGAAAAGTAAAGGGAATAGCTAGAATCTTAACATCATATCAAGACATATATAAGGTAGATAAGGGTGATATAATTGTAGCAACTATGACAACTCCTGACTATGTTTCTGCAATGGAAAAGGCATCTGGATTTATAACTGATGAGGGCGGAATTACATGCCATGCTGCCATTTTATCTAGAGAATTTAATGTACCTTGTATTGTAGGTACAATAAATGGAACAAAGGAAATAAAAGACGGGCAGATGATAGAATTAGATGCTTATACTGGAAAAATCTATGTTTTAGACTAATGCAATTCTAATTTTTAGTAGTAAGGTTGGCTATAAAAATTAGTAAACCACTATGCAAATTCCTTAATTTATGATATAAGATATATATAACAAAAATTAAGGAGAGAAAAATTATGAAGATTACAAAATTTCCACAATCATGTTTATTAATTGAAACTAAGGGCAAGAAAATATTAGTAGACCCAGGAAGTTTAAAATACAAAGATGAGTATTTTGATATATGGAATAGCGTTAATATTATTTTGATAACACATAAGCATTCAGACCACTGCAATACAGCGGTGTTAGAAAAATTAAATAAAGATATTACAATTTATTCAACGAGTGAAGTTAAGGAAGCCAATAATAGCTTAAATATAAATATTGTAAAAGAAAATGATGTATTACAACTAGATGATATAAGAATTGAAGTAGTCCATGCTATTCATGGATATCAACCATTATTAAAAGGAGATAAAGAGATACATGAAAATGTAGGCTATATTATTGATGATGGCGAAAACAGATTATATACAACTAGTGATACAATATGTTTTAAAAATGACTATAAAGCAGATATTTTATGTGTTCCAGTAACAGGACATGGATTAACGATGTCTGCTTTTGAGGCATCTTTATATGCAAAAGAGGTAGGTGCTACATTAACAATACCAATTCATATGGACAATCCAGCATTTCCACCTGACTTTGATTATATAGAAGAAATGTTTAACAAATACGAGGCTGAATATGAAATTCTAGATAATGATGAAAGTATAGAGGTTGAGTAGGGAGAGTATTATTGACTATTTTGCACAATATTTAAAAGAAAAAATAGATAGTGAAAGGAATGCTAGAAATGGAAAATAAAGTAGTATTAGTAACTGGTAGTTCAAGAGGAATTGGTAGAGCTACAATTATAGAGTTTGCAAGTAAAGGATATAATGTTGTAATAAACTATAAAGATAGTAAAACTGAAGCTGAAGAATTAAAAATGCATGTTGAAAACAACTATAATGTTAAAGCACTCATAATTAAAGCAGATGTTTCAAATGAAAATGAAGTAAAAAATATGATTCAAGAAATAATAAAGGAATTTGATAATATTGATGTGTTAGTAAACAATGCTGGAATTGCATATGATAGATCTTTTGATGATATAAAGATAGAAGAATTTAAAGAAACATTAAAAGTAAATGTTATAGGTGCTTTTATTGTTGCAAGAGAGGTTTCTAAATATATGAAGAAAGGTAGTTCAATTGTAAATGTGTCTTCTACAAATGGAACAAAGACTATTTCTCCAGAATGTTTAGATTATAATATTTCAAAGATTGGACTACAAAGTTTAACAAGAGATTTAGCATTTCAATTTAAGCCTAATATAAGAGTTAATGCAATTGCTATTGGATGGGCTGATACTGATATGAATAAAGATTTGCCAAAAGAGTATATTGAAGAAGAAAAATCAAAAATATACATAGGAAGATTTGCAGATCCAAGTGAAATAGCCAAAACTATTTATTTCTTATCAAGTGATGAATCGAGTTATATAAATGGTGAAATTGTTAATGTTGATGGAGATTATTGTTAATGAAAAATAATTATTTTATAATACATGGAAGTTTTGGAAGTCCATATGGAAATTGGTTTGAGTGGTTGCATGATTTTATAGAAGATGATGGCAAGCAAGTATATGTACCAGATTTTCCTACTGGGGTAGGATATCAAAATTATGAAAATTGGAGCAAGCTATTAAAGAATTATCTAGACTTAGGTCTAATCAATGAGAATACTACAATAATAGGACATAGTATTGCACCAGTATTTATATCTAAGTTTTTAACTGAAAATAAAGTAAAGGTGAAAAAGCTAATATTTGTATGTGGTTTCAACAATTATTTGGGTATAAATGAAGATTATGATGCAGTTAATAACACAATGTATTTTGATAATTTAGAAGATGTTAAACAATACTCAGATGAAATTATTTGTTTTTATTCGGATAATGATCCATATGTAAAATATGAGGTTGAAAAAGATTTTGCAGATAAAGTTGCAACAAAACAAATACTAATTCCAAACGCAGGACATATCAACAGTGAAAGTGGATATGATACATTTGAAGACATAGTAGTTTATTTAGAATAAAAGTGAGTAGAATGCTTGATCAATAATACATATAATAAAAATGTGAAACAAAACTAAAGAAAAAGTTTAAAAATGTTTCACATTTTTTGATATTATAAAAACGCATTTAATTTTTTAATGTTTTCTCTCTGGAATTCATTAAAATCTTTGATAAGTTGTATTGTAGATTTATCTACATCAAGATTACAATTAAGAATCTTTTGACACTTAATAATTCCCATCATTGTGCCTTCAATCATCATTTCTGCAATATGTGAATTAGACTTGTCCTTTGCAAGATTAGCTTTAATACCATAAAAGCTCATTAATCTAGTACGAGTAGAAGTATCTTCAGGAACTTCACCATATTTTTCAAAATGTTGATTAACTTGAAGTAAAATATTAGAATATTGTGAATACATTGCAACAAGTTCTTTTTTCATTGCAAAATCAGTAATACGATTAGTTAAGAAGGAAATTGTGCTCATACCCATTTGTGCAGTTTTACTTACTTCATTTAAGACAGCTAGGTCAAGCCCGAAATTATCAAAGTTAGAGCCTGAGTTATTAGACTCATCATCTGTCTTACTGTCTGTAGATTTAGCATCATGCTGAAGTACTGCAGTATCACTGTTATTGTCACTCGAAGGAATCTTTTCTTCATGTACTTTTGTATCCAAAGAGCTATCTTTAGAGCTATTTTTGAGATTTTTGTCTTTATCCATATTTTTATATCCTTTCACTTGATTTGTCCATTTAGCAAATCATTAAAGTATAGTAAATATATAAATATTATGTACAAATTTTTTAAAAATATTATAATTAAAATTTAAAATTACCAAATTATTGTTGACATATATAAAACTACATGGTAATATATACTAAATAATATATATTGTTTTAATCTAACTAGACAATTCTGTCTATAATTTTCCAAAAATAAAAACTTAAGATAAAACTTATTTTTATAAATGAGTTACAATAAATAACATAAAGCAAAGGTGGTGATACAATAGAATTTTGAAAAAATCTCAAGACTATGCAAATCTAAATAAATGCATAGGGATTGTGCTTATTGATTTTGAACTTGAAAAACTTAAAAGAGTATCAAAATACATAACAAAATGGAATCTAAGGGAAGATGAGTATCGAAAAATCGTCTTGACAGATGTTATAGAACTATATATAATAGAGTTACCAAAGGTTAAAAAATATGCGAAAAATAGTACATTAGACACTTGGGTTAAATTTATTATAGATTCGGAGGTTGTTAGTATGGAGGAAGTAGAAGAAATCAAACTGGCACGAAAAGTATTAGAAGAAATAAGCCAAGATGAGCATGAAAGATATTTAGCAGATTTAAGAGAAAAGTATGTACTTGATATGAATAGCATTAAATCAGAAGCACTTAGAAATGGAATGGAGCAAGGTCTAAGAGAAGGAGCACAGCAGGGAATAAAAGAAGGACTAGAACAAGGAAGAAAACAGGGAATAGAACAAGGCAAGAAGCAAGGACTAGAACAGGGAATAAAAGAAGGCAAAGAGCAAGAAAAAACTGAACTTGCCAAGAAGATGAAAGAAAAGGGAATTGATATAGACACAATTATCGAAATTACAAAACTAACAAAAGAACAAATAGAAAGTATGTAGATAATATAGTTTTATAAAACAAATATATATGATAATAAACAATAAGAATGTAAAAGTATAATGAAATTTATTATATAATACATTCTTATTTTTATAAGGTTGAATTTAATTATAATTTTTGCTACAATAATCAAAAATATAATATTTAAAAATCATACAAATAAAAGCAGAAATATATTATGTAGGGAGTAAAATATGGGTTGGACCAAAGAACAAATGCAAGCAATCGAGAAAAGAGGAAGCAACATTTTAATATCAGCAGCTGCTGGAGCACGGTAAGACATCTGTATTAGTAGAAAGAATAATAAATAAAGTTGTAAATCAAAAAGTAGACATTGACAAATTATTAGTTGTAACTTTTACAAATGCAGCAGCAAGCGAAATGAGGCAAAGGTTGCTTGAAGCAATATATAAAAAAATTGATGAAAATCCAGATGATGAAAATCTGCAAAGACAAATTATGCTTTTAAATAGAGCCCACATAAGTACGATACATTCATTTTGCTTAGATGTAATACGAAACAATTTTTTTGAAATTGGTATGCCAGCAAACTTTAGAGTTGCAGATCAAACAGAAATTGAAATAATGAAACAAGATATAATAGAAAATATATTTGAAGAAAAATATGAGTCTCAAGATGAAAATTTCTTAAAATTATTAGATTTATATACAACTTATAAAGATGATATGCCTTTAAAAGACATTATCCTAAATATGTACGAATTTAGTAATTCTATGCCAAAACCAATGGAATGGTTAGATGAAAAAATAGAAGAGTACAATGAGGTGGAAAATTTTGAAGAGACGATATGGGGAAAGATTATAATAGAAGAGGCTAAAGATCATATAGAAAATATGACCTACAATCTAAATAGAGCAATTGCGTATGTACAAAATAATGCAGAACTTACTGTATTTTATGAACAACTTTTAAAAGATTTATCAGATATAAGTATGATAAATTCAAGCAGTATAGACAGTATATACGAAAGTATAAACACAAAGGTATGGGACAAATGGTCAGGAATAAGAAAGATGAGTGACGAGTCAAAACAGCTAAAGCAAAAGGCTAAAGAATGCAGAGATGATGCTAAAAAATCTTTTGATGTTCTTAAAAGTCATATAACATGTAGCTCTACAGATGCAATTAAAGATATAAATGAAATGTATCCGGTTTTAAAAGCAATTGAGGATTTAGTTATAGAATTTAACCAAAATATAAAAGAGCAAAAAAGAGAAAAAAATATTGTAGATTTTTCAGATATAGAACATTTTGCATTAAAAATACTAATTGATGAAAATGGTAATCCAACTGATGTAGCTAAGCAGTATGATTTTGAAGAAATAGCAATAGACGAATATCAAGATAGTAATTTAGTTCAAGAGAAAATTTTAAATAGTGTATCAAATGGAAAAAATGTATTTATGGTTGGTGATGTTAAGCAAAGTATATATAGATTTAGGGGTGGAAGACCAGATTTGTTCTTAAATAAGTATGATAAATATTCGAAAATCATGGATGTAAATGAGCTTACAAAAGACACTAAAATTCAACTATACAACAATTTCAGAAGTAGAAAAGAAGTAATTGATATTACAAATCTTGTTTTTGAAAATATAATGAGCAAAAAATTAGGAGAGATAGAATATACTGAAGAAGAATACTTAAATTTTTCTGCTAACTTTGAAGAGCCAAAAATAGATTGTACAGCAGAATTATGTTTGATCGAAATGAATAATGAAGATGACTATGAAGAAATATCGTCTAACATTAATGAAGTAGATAATACTGCGACTGATGAAGAAAGTGCTAAAATAGTTGAAAAAGAAGTTTTAGAAGCTAGATTAGTTGCAAAAAAGATAAAAGAATTTATAAACAAAGGTTATAAATATAAAGATTGTGCAATATTATTAAGAAGTACAGCTAGCATAGCGCCAATTTACGAAAAAGAATTAACTAAACAAGGAATACCAGTATATTCAGATACTGCTTCAGAATATTTAGAAACAATAGAAATAGACACAATATTGTCTTTGCTAAAAATAATAGACAACCCTCTTCAAGATATACCACTTGTGACCGTCTTAAGATCACCAATAGGCGGATTTACAGATAATGAACTTTTAGAAGTAAGATTAGAAGATGAGAAAGCTTCATTTTATAAAGCCTTAGAAAAGGCAAGTAAAAAAGAAAATATAGAATTATCATATGTTAGAAAAGCAGTAAGATTTATAAATATATTAGACGAGTTTAAATTAGCAGAAAGAGAATTACCATTAGACGAGCTTATTTGGAAAATACTGTCAGGCACGGGATATTACTATTATGTAAGGCTTATGCCAAATGGGAAGCTTAGACAAGCCAACCTAAGAAAACTATTTGAAAAGGCAAAGGACTATGAAAAGATTAGTTTTAAAGGATTATTTAACTTTATTACTTTTATGGAGAAAATATCATCTAATAAATCAGGTATATCAGAAGCTAAGATAATCGGAGAAAATGAAGATGTAGTTAGAATTATGAGCATACATAAGAGTAAAGGACTAGAATTTCCAATATGTTTTCTATGTAATACAGAAAAAGAGATAAATCTAATGGATTTAAATGATAAAATTGTATATGACCAAGAAATTGGACTAGGTGTCAACTACATTTCAGATGATGCAGAATATAAAACTCTTACTAAAGAAGCAATAAATATAAAAATGAAAAAGGAAACAATTTCAGAAGAAATGAGAGTTTTGTATGTTGCACTAACTAGGGCAAAAGAAAAGCTAATTGTAATTGCAGCTGATAAAAATATAGAAAAAAGCATGCAAAGCAAAAAGGATGTCATAGTTAAATATTATGATACCGAAAGACCACATAAAATGAATGACAAATTAGTTAAACAGTACATTAGATATTTAGATTGGTTAGAGCTCGTATATATCTATAATAATGGAAAGCATATGAAGCTGGAAGTTATTCCAAAAGATAACTTAAAGGAAATAGAAGATAATGTAGAAGAGATTGAGATAAGTAAATTATTAGAGTCTAGAAAAATAAATATGGATAGATATAAAAAAATAGATGAGCTTCTAAAATGGGAATATAGCTTTAAAGGATCAATAGAAGCTCCGACAAAAACATCTGTAACATTGCTAAAGCAAGAATTTATGGAAAAAAGCGATACTAAAAACAAACTATATTCAGAGAGTTCTAATAATATTGAAAATAAAGAAAAAGATATAAAAGGGTATAATAAGCGTATACAAAATACGAGTGAAGAATTTGAAAGGACAATAAATGCACAAAACCAAAAGATAACTGGAGCGAGACTTGGAAGTCTAGTACATCTTGCACTTCAAAAAATAAAAATTATAGAATGTCCTGATTTAGACAATCTTATAGATAATCTTAAGATTACTCGACAAGAGAAGCAGGCTCTATTAGATAATAAAACAATATTTGAAAAATATATTAAATCTAATTTATATAAAGAATTACTAAAAGCTAAAAAAATATATAGAGAAACACCATTTTATATGGATATACCATATGATGGTTCATCAGAAAATATTTTAATACAAGGTGTAATTGATTTATATTACATAGATAAAGATGAAAAAACTATATTGGTAGACTATAAAACTGATAGGTCCGTAAGCGAAGAAGAAATTAAAGAGAGATATAACTTTCAACTTAAATTATATAAAGATGCAATAGAACAAGCTACAGGCAAAAAAGTGGACAAAACCTATATATACTCGACTTTTTTAGGAATAGAGATTGACATATAAGATTGCACATTTACAAATAAAAAAAGATAAACTGTCGAGATAAATTAAATAGTATCAAAATTTATCATAATAAGTATCCGTAAGGAAAAAGAAAAACGACAGTTTACATAACACAAAATTATCCATATTTGACATATTATATAAAAAGTGCTATAATTAAAAATGTGTTACTTAAAAGGAGGTTTTATGCGAAAACAAATAAGTAAACAAGCTAAGCCAGAAAGGTCTGTCGTTTCTTTAAAGAGAATTATTGTAATAGCGATAATATTCTTTATGATAACAGGAATGATGGGAGTTATGGCATCAAACGAAAGATTAATTTCAGTTAAGATAGTACTTTCAAGTGGTTATGAAATGAATGTTATGACAACCAACAAGAACGTATCTGAAATTTTAAAAGAAAATCATATAGTAGTGCTTAATGATGAGAAGGTTATACCTGATATAGATACAGATTTACAAGACGAAAGAACAATTACAATTACAAAAGGTGATGAAAAGCCAAAAGAAGAGGTTTATTTCTCTGCTGATGAAATCATGCAAAGTTATACATCAATTGTAGAGAAAATAGTTACTGTTCAAGAGGAAATTCCATATGAAACAATAACAAAAGATGTTTCAAATGGTAGTACATCAACACAAAATAGAGTTGTTCAAATAGGTACAAATGGAATTAAAGAAGTAACTTACAAAATCAAGTACAAAAATGGAAATGAAATAGAAAAAACAGAAATATCATCAAAGATAATAAAAGAAGCAGTTAATAAGATAGTTGAAGTTAGAACAAAAACAGTTACATCAAGAAGTGGACTTCATAGTTCATCATCAGACTTAGAGGTGATATGGGCTATAGTTAGACAAGAAGGTGGCTCAAGCTATGAAAGCTCTTTAGCAGTTGTATCATCAGCTGTAAATCGTACTAACAGTTCTAGATGGAAAAGAAATGGTTCAACTATATATGAACAATTAACAGCCAAAGGACAATATTGTTATTCAATAGACACTCACTGGGTAAAATATTTAGGAGGAAATGTTCCTGAATATGTTAAAAGAGCAGTAGCAGATGCGATGGAAGGAAAGACAAACCACCCATACACATCATTTAGATCTTATGGAGCATCAACAGCAGCTCAAAGAAACAGTGGTATAAATATTGGTGGTAATGTATATTTTGGTAACTAGAATATAAATTAGTAGCATTAAATGGAGGAGGATAAGTAAATATCATCCTCCAATTGTTTTATAGGAGTAGTAATATGAAGTTAATTTCATGGAATGTAAATGGATTAAGAGCAGCAACTGGTAAAGGTTTTTATGATTTTTTTAAAGAAATAGATGCAGATGTATTCTGTATTCAAGAAACTAAAATGCAGGAAGATCAAATAGATGATAATATGAAAGAACTAGGAAACTATCAGTATTGGAACAGTGCAGTAAAGAAGGGATACTCAGGTACAGCAACATTTTGCAAGGACAAGCCAATATCAGTAAGTTATGGGTTTGGTGATGATGAGGGACGAATTATAACTACTGAATTTGAAAATTTTTATTTGGTAAATTGCTATACACCAAATTCTAAGAGAGAGCTAGAAAGATTAGGTTACAGAATGGATTGGGAAGACAAAATGAGGGAATACTTAAAGGAATTAGACTCTAAAAAGCCAGTTATATATTGTGGAGATTTTAATGTAGCTCATAAGGAAATTGACCTTAAAAATCCATCGTCCAATCATCATAATGCAGGTTTTACAGATGAAGAAAGATGCAAGATGACAGAATTACTTAATAATGGATTTGTAGATACTTTTAGATACAAGTATCCTGATAAAAGAGATTGTTATTCGTGGTGGTCATATATGTTTAATGCAAGGAAAAATAATGCAGGATGGAGAATTGATTATTTTATAGTGTCAGAAAGAATAAAAGACAAGATTATAGATAGCAAAATACATAGCGAGGTTTTTGGCAGTGATCATTGCCCAGTTGAACTTGAGATAAATTTGTAATAAGGAGAGGATAGAGATGAAAAAAGAAAAAGTCATGGGAACTAAAAAGTGGTTTTATTGGGTTTCAATAGGAACAATTTTAATAATAATTTATAAGTTTTTTGATAATTTTTCAGGAATTGGAAGATGGCTAAGTAACTTACTTTCAATAGTTGCTCCATTCTTAACAGCAATACTTATAGCGTATGTACTATATACGCCTACTAAAAAAATAGAATTATGCCTTAAAAGTACAAAACTAAAACATACAAGAGGACTTAGCATTGCAATTGTATATATACTAGCAATTGCACTTATTGCACTGATTATGAAATTTATAATACCAGTAGTAGTAAGCAGTGTATCAGACTTAGTAAATAATATTCAAGGTTACTATAATGCAATAACGGCAGATGGTTTAGATAGTAGTTTTGCACCATGGATTAAAGATAATGTATTAAAACCAATTGTAGACTATATTCAGGCAATAAACTTCCAAGAGATATTTACACCAGATAGAATTATGACATACCTAAGTTCTGCTTTTGGTGCTGTAAAATCAATTGTAAATATATTCATTGCAATAGTATGTTCTATATATGTGTTGGCACAAAGAGAATCAATTGTTAAATTTATAGATAATTTGGCAAAGGCATGCATGACCAAAAATGGATATAAGAGATTTACAAGATATTTTGGAAATGGAAATCAGATGTTTTTCAAATATATATCAAGCCAAGTAATTGACGCATTTGTTGTAGCGATTATAACAAGTATTGCAATGTCAATTATGGGCATAAAATATTCTGTAATGCTTGGAATTCTTATAGGTCTATCAAATCTAATACCATATGTTGGAGCGATAGTTGGAGTTGGGATATCTATAATAATTACTATTCTTACTGGTGGATGGCAAAAAGCTCTTATTATGGCTGTTGTAGTCATCATTTTACAACAAATTGACGCTAATATAATAAATCCTAAAATAACAGGTAATAGTTTAGAAGTAAGCCCACTTCTAGTAATATTTGCAGTAACTGTTGGTGGAGCATACTTTGGAATAGTAGGGATGTTTATAGCAGTTCCAGTTGCAACACTTATTAAGCTTATGATAGAAGATTTTATAAGAGAAAGAAATAAGGAAAAAATAGTAAGCAATAGTGATGAATGATTTAAATTACTAGACAATAGAGCAGGAATTTGGCAAAGAAGTACATTTTATTGAAGATTCAGAGTTTCTGCAGATTTTATTAGTATAATCATCCACAACTCCCACAGGGAAACATCGATTTTCCTGTGGGTTATTTTAACTTTAATGTTAATATTAAATGGACTACTTATTAAAGTAGTCCATTATTCCATTATATATGCCCCAAGCAAGTTTATCTTGGTACTCATCATTAAGCAAATCCTGTTCTTCTTCTGGATTAGATAAAAATCCACATTCGACAATAGATATAGGAATTTCCACATGCTTCATGATATATACTGTATCTAATTTCATAGAAACTCTTTTGTTGTCTTTTTGAATTGCCTCATTTAAATTGCTTTGAATTTTTTTTGCGAGCTCCATGCTATTGGGATTTCTAGTGTTGTAGAAACATTGCCAACCCCAATACTGTGACTGCGGTATTTTATTTAAATGAATACTAACAAAAATATCAGCTGATGAATTATTTCCTATTTTTACTCTGTTATGTATGTCAGATATCTTTTTCTGCTTTAAAGTAGAGGCATCCAAATCATAAATTGCGTTTTCGTCTGAACGTGTTAGTATAACTGTTGCACCACTTTGTTCTAACAATTTTTGCAATTTTAAAGTTATCTTTAAATTGGTTTCGGCTTCTGCTATTCCATTTGAGCTTTCTGCACCTTCATCAGGTTTTCCATGTCCAGCATCAAGTACAATTACTTTATTAGAAACAGGAACAGTCATTGTTGGCATAAGTTTGCTCTCGGAAACTTTATGCACTGAAGTAAAATATATAGAAACAACCAATAAACACATAATTAGTGATAATCTTTTTATCATACTTTAATTTACCCCTTTATAATCATACTTATATATGTTTATGATTGCTATAATCAAATTATGTATAAGAGAAATTAAAATATTAGTAGAATTGCAAAAAGAGTTTATTGCAAAGACATTTGAAATATTATGTAAAGTATGGTATAATAATAGTGCGTATATTTAAAAAGAATAATTTTTATAGGAGATAAAATATGCTTTTTAAATTTAAAACATGGAAACAAATACAGGAAATAAAAGAGAGAGTAATAATAGATATATTAAATAGTGAACTAATGGGAATTAGTCCTATTATTGACTATGCTAAATTTTTGCGTTTATATAAGAAATACGAAGATGTGATATCAGAAAAAGAATTTGCATCTATCCTAGAAATAAACTACAGCACTATGATAAATGGAACTAGAGTAAAAGTTCTAAAAAGTATGCCAAGAGAGATAGAACAACTAATACAAAGAAATGAAAAAACATTAAAAAGGAGAATAATAGAGGATATAGTTTATAGTGGTAAAATAGGAATCAGTCAATTTATTACTTATCCAAGATTTCTTGAATTTTATGAGTCATATAAAGAGATACTAACCGAAAAAGAATTTGGAAAGTTATTAGAAATAAGGATTGAGAACATTAAAACTGGTGGTAGATCTAAAATACTAAATAGCATGACAGATGAAATAAAAAAGCAAAATGAAAAATGTGCTAAAGCTATAATTGTAGAACTTATAAAAACTAAAAGGGTTATACCGGGACAACTGATGAATTATAAAAATTTTTTGAAATTATATGAACCATATAAAAGTATTTCAACTGATAGAGAATTTGCAACAGTTGTACAGTATGATATTGATAATGTAAAATATAATGGCATGTCAGCTACAATATTAAAAAGTTATATAAATAAAAGAATGCAAGATACTGATGAAGTAAAAGAAGATATTGTCGCAATACAAAAGAGTGTGATAGAACAGAAAAATAATAGTCAAACTACTGATTCTATGTGTTTATAAAAAATGTATGTAAGAAACAATTAAAATGATTATTTTACATTTTAGTATAAATTTTCCACAAACCGGAGAAAATATGTGAAAAACATATTTATTTAAGGGGAGTGGAATTTTTTTATGATGGAAATTTTGTATGCAAAGGAAGAGGTATTAGATAAAGAAAATTTAAAAGTGCATTTAGCAAAATTAGCATCAGATAATATTGTAAAGCCTAAGTCTGACTTAAGCACATATCCAATTGCAAGAGTAAAGGAAAATATAGAGTATATTGGACTTATAGCTGATTTATTAAGAGAACACATAAAAATCGAAATTCCGATACATCCAGCAGGAGAATGGATATTAGACAACTTTTACATTATAGAAAAAGCTGCAAAAACAATACAAAAAGAGCTTTCTAAATACAAATATGTAAATTTGCCAGGAATATCAGAAAACGGATTTGCTAGAATTTATGTAATTGCAAATGAAATCATAAGTAACACAGATGGAAAGATAAATCAAAACGATTTAATAGAATATTTGAATGCATATCAGACTCAAAAAAAGCTTATGATGGAAGAAATATGGCTAGTGGGATTATTTTTGCAAATTGTTTTGATAGAAAAAATAAGACATATATGCGAAAGAATTTTTGTATCACAAGCGCAGAAATTTCGAGCACAAAATATAACTGGAAGAATAATTGAAAATGAAGATATAGCTAGAATTAAAATACCAAAGGTAGGAGAAAGTTATCCATTTATTGAACATATGTCATTTATATTAAAGAGCTATGGAAAAGATGGACAAGATTATCTAGAAGCTTTAGAAGAAGAGGTAGAAAAGACAGGAGTGGCAGTATCAGAAATAATTGCGAGAGAACATTTTGATATAGCCATGAGAAAACTATCAATGACAAATGCAATTAACAGTTTAAGAAATATATCAAAAATGAACCTATCTGTTGTGTTTAGACAGGTAAATGTTGTTGAACAAATATTAAATGATGACCCAGCAAAAGTTTATCAGAGGATGGACTATCAAAGTAAAGAAGACTATAGAACAAAGATTTTAGAAATTAGTAAAAAGACAAAAATATCCGAGTTTTATGTTGCAAGTGAGGCTTTAAAGTTAAGTCAGGAATGCAACAATATAAAAAGCATATCAATAAAACAAAATGAAGAAAATAATAGTGAAATTGCAAATGAAAAAAGATCTCATGTGGGATACTATTTAATTGATGATGGATATGATGAGTTAATTTCAAGACTTTTAAATAGATCAAGAAAAAAATTAAATTTAGATACAAAAGCCAAATTGTATGTGTCAGTTATTTATTTTTTAACTATAATTGTAACTGCGGTTTTGTTTAAGTATATTGGTGTTTTATCAATTTTATTATTCATTCCAATTCAAAATGCAGTGACGCTTATTTTACAATATATAATCTCTAAAAATGTTAAACCAAGACATATACCAAAAGTAGAACTAGAGGATGGAATATCAAAAGAAAGTAGTACAATGTGCATTATTCCAACATCTATAAATAGTGTAGATGATGTAAAAGATATATTTGAAAAAATGGAAGTTTATTATCTTGCAAATAAATCAGAAAATCTATTTTTCACATTATTGGGAGATTGCAAAAGTAGTAAACAAAAGGAAGAGCAGCAAGATAAAGATATTATAAAAGTTGGAAAAGAACTAGCGCAAAAATTAAATGAAAAATATGGAGAAAAGTTTTTCTTTACGTACAGGAAACGTGAATGGGCAGAAAGTGAAAGATGCTTCATGGGTTGGGAACGAAAGAGAGGTATGATACTAGAATTTAATGAATTTTTATTAACAGGAAATTCAAAATTCAAAGTAAATACTTGTATAAAAGAAAACTTGCCAAAAATAAAATATGTAATTACACTAGATTCTGATACTGGACTAATTATGGATAGCGTATTTAAGTTAGTAGGTGCCATGAGCCATATACTTAACAAGCCAGAAGTAGATAAAATAAAAAATAAAGTGGTAAGTGGATATGGAATTATTCAGCCAAGAGTTGCGCTAGATATTGAAAGTGGAAGAAGGAGCTTATTTACAAGAGTATTTGCAGGAAGTGTGGGGCTAGACATATATTCATTAGCTGCATTTGATGTTTACCAAGACCTTTTTGGAGAAGGAATTTTTACAGGAAAAGGAATATATGACCTAGAAGTATTTCAAAGTGTGTTAAAAGATTCAATTCCAGAAAGAAAAGTTCTTAGTCATGATCTTATTGAGGGAAGTTTTATAAGATGTGCTTTAGCAAATGATATATTTGTTACAGATGGATATCCAGGAAGTTATCATTCATATAAGATAAGAAGGCATAGATGGATAAGAGGAGATGTACAAATTTTAGGATGGCTAAAAAGCAATCTTAACTTTTTATCAAAATATAAGATTCTAGATAATTTAGTAAGAAACTTAAATGAGGTATTTATTTTTTTATGTATAATAATTGGCATGATATCTGTCTCTGCAAAGGCAATTATTGTACCACTTGTAATACTAATTATGCCACTCATAATTAGTTTAATAGATTTGTGCGTAAATAAAAGAAGCGGTGAAGCCAAAAATAAGTTAATGTCACCTAATTTTTCAAGAATGCAATCTTCATTTTTTAAGACAATAATGGATATTATACTTTTGCCAGACATTGCAAATTTGGAAGTTAACGCAATTGCAAAAGCATTATATAGAATGAATGTGTCACATAAATTTTTACTTGAGTGGACAACAGCAAATGAGGCAGAAAAGAAAAATAGAAATAGTATAGTAAAGTATTATTCATCAATGAAATTTTCAGTAATTATAGGAATATTAAGCGTAATATATCCGTTAGGAATCTTATGGATATATTCTCCACTTATAATGTTTTTAATGAGTAAAAAGGAAGAAGAGTACAAAAGGGACATTTCAAAAGAAAACAAAAAGTATTTAATTGGTATTGCAAAAAAGACTTGGGACTATTTTAAGGATAATATGACCAATTACCTAATAACTGATAATTATCAAGAAGATAGACGAGAAAAGGCAGTAAAAAGAACATCACCAACTAATATTGGATTTGAGATATTAGCAATAATATCAAGTTATGACTTAGGATTCGAGACAAAGGAGTATGTAATAGACTTACTTGATAAAGTAATAGATGTTACATGCAATTTGCAAAAATGGAATGGGCATTTATTTAATTGGTATGACACAGAAAAACTAGAAGTGATTACACCTTTTGAAGTATCTTCTGTTGATAGTGCAAACTTTATATGCTATTTATATACTTTAAAGCAATTCTTAATTGAACAAATTGAAAATGGCTGTAAAAACAAGAAACAAGCAAAAGGCGAGAAAGATAAACTACAAAGAATACTAGAGAAAGTAAAGAACATGATTGATCAAGCAGATTTTTCTGTATTGTATGATACTAACAGCGAGCTTTTTTCAATTGGATATAATGTAGAAGAGAATAAGCTGTTAGAATCAAATTACGATTTATTAGCATCAGAAGCAAGACAGATAAGCTTGGTTGCAATTGCTAAAAAGGATGTACCAAGTAGACATTGGAATGCCTTAGGAAGAACTCTTACAACAGTAAATAACTACAAAGGACTTATGTCATGGGGTGGAACAGCTTTTGAATATCTAATGCCTAATATAATTATTCCAAGCTATGAGTCAAGTTTATTAGATGAGTCATGCAAAGTATTAATAATGAGCCAAAAACAGTATGCAGGAAAGCGTGGGATTCCATGGGGAATATCAGAGTCAGCTTATAGTATAAAAGATTTATATGATAATTATCAGTATAAAACCTTTGGAATTCCATGGTTAGGGCTTAAAAGGGGATTAGAAAAAGATAGTGTTATAAGTCCTTATTCAACAGCATTAGCACTTTCCGTAGACGCTAAATCTGCAATATCAAATTTAAAAAGGCTTGAAAAAGAAGGAGCTGTTGGAAAATATGGATTTTATGAAGCGATTGATTATATTCCTAAAAAGCAAATTGTAAAAAGTTATATGGCACATCATGAGGGAATGATTCTAACATCTATAGACAATAAGTTAAATAAAAATATTTTTCAAAAAAGATTTATGCAAAATCCCGAAATAAAAGGCGTTAAAATTTTATTGCAAGAAAGGGTGCCAGAAAATATAATAATAAACAATGAAAAAGACGCCAGTCAGCCAGATATAGCATATGAGACATATGATGATGTAGAGATAAGAAGTTCTGGCGTAAATATTATATCTACAAGAGATCTAAGTACTATAGATTATGAAGACTCAAGCGAAATAATTAAAATGAGAGATAATATTTTAACAACAGATAATAGCATATATATAAAAGATTTAAGTAAAAATGAAGTTTATGATTTTAAAGAGATGGTACCCAATGCAAATTTCACAATGTACGATAGTAGCTATTCTTTTGAGAATAAATCGCTAAAGGCAACTGCAAGAACGACTATTGCTCCTGATATAGAGGTGGGAATAAGAGAGATAAAATTAAAAAATAAAGGTAATGAAAAGCTTAATATAGAAATTATAACTTGTGCAAAGCCAATTATGCAAAGTGAAACAGCATATGAGCAGCACCCAGCATTTAATAATATGTTTCTTAGATTTAAAGAAATAGATAATGGAAAAATCATTATATCTCGCAAAACAAGAGATTTAAATGAGCATACTCCTTTTTTGGCAACGACCCTATTTTCGGAAGATGGTAGCAAGCCACAATATGAAATAGACAAAGAAAAGTTAATGAAAAGAGGAGAAACTTTTAAAGAGTCATTTAGTAAAAATTATGTACCATTTAACAGTAATGTTGATGTAGTCATAAATCCAATTATTGCCATGAAGATTAGAATAGAAATAGAGCCAAATGAAACAAAAAAAGTATATCTTATATCTTCATCAAGTTACGATGAAGATAAAGCTAAAGAGGGATTAGAAGAATATATAAATGCAGAGAAGTTAACAAGAGTATTTGAACTATCTAGAGTTCAGACAGAAGCAGAAGCAAGGTATATGGAACTTGGAAATGAGGAAATACCAGCATATCAAAAAATGCTTAAGTTTATTTTAGGACAAGAAGATAAAGTAATTTTATCAGAAGTTAATAATGATGAATTAGATAATAAAATAATAGAAGTAGATGCACCAAACCAAAGTCTATGGGAGTATGGAATATCAGGTGATTATCCAATAGTACTTGTAAAAATAAAAGATTTAAATGATTTTCATGTGGTAGACTCTATGATAAAGGCATATGAATATTTTGCAAGTAAGCATATAAAAATTGAATTGGTTATAATGACAAAAGTAGATATTGAAGATAAACTGGAATCAACTGATAAGGCAAAGTATATTGGAAAAAAAGCAGGAATATTTGTACTTGATAATATCAAAAGAGAAAAACAAAAGGTAATAGAATCAAGAGCTTGCTTTATTATAGATGCTCATAAAGGTTCTGTAACAAAACAAATGAAAGAACTAGATAGTGATGAGTTATTAAAAGAAAATAAGAAGGAATTAAATGATAAGAAAGAAAAGCTATTTGAGATTAGTAATATAGATAGAACACTAAGAGATAGATGCAAAACAGGAAGTTATAAAGCAATTAGATTAAAGAAAAATAATATGGTGAAAGATGATATTATAAATGAGCAAGACTTAATGTTCTTTAATGGTTATGGTGGATTTACTAAAGATGGTATGGAATATTGGATAATTCAAACAAAGAAAAATAGGCTTCCAGTAGCTTGGTCCAATATATTAACTAATGATAAATTTGGTTCAGTAGTTACTGATAGCATGCGGTGGATTTACATGGTTTGTAAATAGTAGGACTAATAGAGTAACGTCATTTGATAATGATAGCTATTTGGATGAGCAGTCAGAAAAAATAGCGTTTAGAATGATGGATGTAAACGGGGTAAAAACACAAAATTTAATAAACTTAAATGATAATTATAATGAATGCAAATTTTATACTTGCATGGGAATACGGATACGTTAAGTTTATTAATAGTAGTAATAATAGAATATATCAGGAATGCACACAATTTGTGCCGTTAAATGACAGCTTAAAAGTAAGTACTATAAAATTGAAAAATATGCAGAATAGAAGTATTTCAGTGAATATTAAGTATGACTTAAATATGCAAATGGGAGAACTAAAAAGAGACAGCAGATTTGTAAAACAAACATACAAAAAGGGTCTTAATATGATTACTTTTAAGAATATAAAAAATCCTTGGTATATGGCGTATATTTCATGTAGTGAAAAAATAAATGAAGCAGGAGAAGTAGAAATAAATTTAAAACAAAATGAGGAAAAAGAAATTGTTTTTGTATTTGGAGCAGAAGAAAACGAGATGGATGCACTTAAAAATTCAACAAAATATTTAGCAAACCACAATGTAGAATTAGAAAATACCAAAAACTATTGGCAAGACTTAACTGGAAAGATTAAATCTAACACACCATCAAAAAGTTTTGATTTTATCCAAAATTCATGGCTTGTATATCAAACAATTAGTTCAAGAATGCTAGCAAGAACAGGATTTTATCAATCAAGTGGTGGATTTGGGTATAGAGATCAGCTTCAAGATAGTCTTGGAATGAAGTATGTAAATCCAGACATTTTAAGAAATCAGATTTTGTTATGTAGTAGGCATCAATTTGAAGAAGGAGATGTAGAGCATTGGTGGCATGAAGACTCAGGACTCGGAATAAGAACTAGATTTTCAGATGATTTATTATGGCTTGTATATGCAGTGCTTGAATATATTGATTTTACAGGAGATTATTCAATTTTAAATGAAAGAGAAGCTTTTTTAATAGGTGAGGAGCTTAATGAAAATGAAGAAGATAGAGTAGATTTTTATAAATCAGGTGATGAGGCTACAATTTTTAGTCACTGTATGAGGGCAATAAATAGAAGTTTAAGATTTGGCAAAAATGGACTTCCACTCATGAAATCAGGTGATTGGAATGATGGGATGAACAAAGTTGGAAATAGAGAAAAAGGTGAAAGTGTATGGCTAGGATTTTTCTTATATAATATTTTAACTAGATTTGTGGAACTCATTGATTATGAATCACAATTTGCAAAAAAGGCAAGTGGAGTTAGCAAAGAAGTTGCACTTGCCATAAATGGAGATTCACACAAAGAAGAGGCAAAGGTAGAATTTATACAGGATGTAAATGAATTTAACTACATGGATGAAAAGACAAGATTTTTAAAAATAGCAGAAGATCTAAAACAGGCTCTTAATTCAAGTGGTTGGGATGGAAACTGGTACAAAAGAGCTTATAGTGATGATGGAAAAGAGATTGGAAGTATTAAGTCAGAAGAATGTAAAATAGACAGTGTAGTGCAGAGCTGGTCTGCCATTTCAGGCGCAGGAAATAGTGATAAAACTAAAAAAGCAATAAAAAGTGCAGAAGATTATCTAATTGATAATCAGAATAATCTAATAAAACTTTTAACACCAGCACTAGATAACATGGATTTAGGCTATATTTCATCATATGCTAAGGGCTTAAGAGAAAATGGTGGACAGTATACACATGCTGCCATTTGGCTTATAATTGCAGAAACAATGCTTGGAAGAAACGATAAGGCAATGGAAATGTATAGAATAATAAATCCAATAGAACACTCGAATACCAAGGAAAAGGCTGATAAATATAAAGTTGAAGCTTATGTTGTGGAAGCGGATATTGCATCAGAGGGAGGCTTGGCTGGTAGAGGTGGCTGGACTTGGTATACAGGCTCTAGTTCTTGGTTTTATAAATTACAGATAGAATATATTTTAGGAATAAAAATCAAAAAAGGAATTCTTAAAATAGAGCCATGTACACCAGATGACTGGAAAAACTTTGATGTGGCGCTAAAATACTATGACGCAGAATATCATATAATCTATGAAAAAAATGGAACATCTGGAATGTTGCTAGACGGAAAGAAAGTAGAAGAAGTTATTTTAAATAAAAGTGGAAAGTATGAAATAAGAAAATATTTTTAAGGTAAAAAATAAATAGTTTTTAAATAAAAGCTATTTATTTTTTGTTATGAAATATTCGTAAATTAAATGTAATAAATTTAATATTTTGTATTGATAAATCTAAATTACTATGATATAAATATAATTGAAATAAGATTCCTAATATTTATGGAACAATGAGAAGGGGTTTAATTATGGAAGATAATGGACTAAATAGCACATATGATGATAAGAAAAAAATCTTAGCTGTTGACGATGAAGAGCAAATCCTAGACTTACTAAAATACAACATCGAAAAAGAAGGATATGCATTTATTTCAGCACAAGATGGAGAAGAAGGATTAGAAAAAGTAATAAATGAAAAACCTGATTTAGTATTGCTAGATGTTATGCTTCCTAAAATGGACGGACTATCAGTGTGTAGAAAAATAAGACAAGAGCAAATTGGTGTTCCGGTTATTATGCTTTCTGCAAAGGGTGAAGAAATAGATAAAATATTAGGATTAGAAATAGGTGCTGACGACTACATGACAAAGCCTTTTAGTACAAGAGAACTTATAGCAAGAATAAAGGCAAATCTTAGAAAACTTGAGCAAGATGACAATGTATCATATTCTAAAGGTAATAAACTAACTGTAGGACAACTTACACTTGATCTTGATAAATTTGAAATAACAGTAAGAGGACAAGTTGTAAATAATCTTACTAAAAAGGAATTTGAAGTATTAAGATACTTAGCACAAAAGCCAGGTCAGGTAGTATCTCGTGCAACACTTATTAAAGAAGTATGGAAATACGATTATTTAGGAGATATAAGAACAGTTGACGTTACAATAAGAAGAATTAGAGAAAAAATTGAGAAAAATACTGCAAATCCAAAGATACTTATCACTAAAAGAGGAGTAGGATATTATATTGTTGGTAAATAAAAAGAAAGATTTTTAATTATAGCAATTTTTATGTAATAGGGAAGCCTTAATAGCTTTCCTATTATGCACAAGTAAAAGAGTGGAGGCATGCATGATAAATCAATGGTTAAGAGTAATATTATCTTTCTTTATAATTAGCACTATAATTATTATAGTATTAGGTTTAAGCATTGCTTGGGAGTATAATATAATTGGAATCCAAATAATTAAAAAGGTAGCCATGGCAATAATCATACTTGGAGTGGTTTGTATTTTTACTGCAATATTTGCACTTAAAAGAGTGGTAGAACCAATGTCAAGAATGCTAAGAGGTACTATTGCTAAAGATATATACAAAGATAAGGATGTTACAGACATATATTATGATAGCGATTCTGCTAATAATTTAGTTGAAGATCTAAATAATAGATTAAATGAATCAAATAGTAAACAGAGACAAAAAGATACTATTTTAGAGCATATGACAGATGGTGTGGTTACTTTTGATATGCAAGGAAATGTTACATACATAAATCCTGCAGCGTTAGAAATGCTAGAAATAAGCGAGGCTGATAGTACTTTTGAAAAGATATTCTCAAAATATGAAGACATTAATATGGAAAAGATAATATATCTTGAAAATTGGACATCTTCAGAAACTAAGATTGAGAATAATAAAGCAACAATGAACTTATTTTTTGTTCCATTTAAAGATGAAATAAATAGACCAACTGGTGTAATGGTTGTGGTGCAAGATATTACAGAGCATGTTAAGCTAGATGATATGAGAAAAGAGTTTGTTGCTGATGTATCACATGAGCTTAAAACTCCACTAACATCAATTAAGGGATTTTCAGAAACACTTCTTGATTCTGAATGTGATAAACAAACTGAAAGGCATTTTTTAAGTATTATAAATGACAATGCTGATAGAATGGAAAGATTAGTACAAGACCTACTTATTCTATCAAGATATGATAGCAAGAAAAACAACGGGAAAATGACAGAATTTGATTTAGGAGAACTTGCTAAAAAATGTACTGAAAAATTTGAAATTGAAGTTATAAAAAGAAATCAAGGATTAGAATGCTTTGTAACAGCTGATGTACCGCCAGTACAAGCTGATAAAGATGGAATAGAAAGAGTTGTAATTAATATAATAAGTAATAGTGTTAAGTACACACCTGATGGCGGAAAAATAAATGTTTATGTAGGGTATGTGCATAATGACGCTTACATAAAAATCAAAGATACTGGAATTGGAATACCTAAAGAGGACTTAGACAAAATATTTGAAAGATTTTATAGAGTTGATAAAGCTAGATCAAGACAGCTAGGAGGTACAGGTCTAGGACTATCAATTGCTAAGGAAATTATAGAACAAAATAATGGAAGTATTACAGTGAAGAGTCAAGTAGGAAAAGGAACAGAAGTAGTAATACGAATACCGGTAAAGAAATAGAATTCAACCAATAGGGACGTACACTTTTGGTTGACCAAAAGGGACAGGTTAAAAAATATGACGAAAAGAAGGGAAGTAAAATGGAGGAAAATAATAATATAAACATAAATCCAAAAAAGGAAATAACACCACATGAAAGACTTAAAGACATTTTAGAATGGGTATATTGTATAATTATAGCAATAGTTGTAGCAATTTTAATTAAATATTTTATAGGAATTCCAACTACAGTAGAAATGACATCAATGTATCCAACATTAGAGCAGTCAGATAAACTAATCCTAAATAGAATAGGAAGAACATTTAAAAAGATGCCAAAAAGAGGAGATATAATAACTTTTGAGGCGCCATCTAATAAGGCAAATAAAAAGTTAGACATGGATAATCCTATTGCGATATATGACAGTGAACCACAAGGATTATGGAATAAGTTTGTATATTATGTGCTAGAAATTAATAAGGTAAGTTATATTAAAAGAGTTATAGCGTTTCCAGGAGAGCATGTTGTTATAAAAGATGGTATAGTATATATTGATGACAAACCATATGATGAACCATATCTAGAAGATGGTGTAAAGACAACAAGCACAATACTTACAGATTTTGTAGTTCCGGAGAATTGCGTATTTGCTATGGGAGATAATAGAGCTGGATCAAAAGATTGTAGAGAATTTGGATGTATTCCATTTGAAAAGATTGAAAGCAAAGTTTGGATAAGATTTTTCCCATTTAATAAATTTGGAAAGGTAAAATAGAGTTGTTTGATAAAATAATAGGCAATAATAAAATAAAAGATTTTTTAAAATTAGCAATAGAGACAAACAATATATCACATAGTTATATGTTTGTTGGCAAGAGCGGTATTGGAAAGAAAATGTTTGCTAAGCAATTTGCTAAATATATAATGTGTTTAAATAATGAAAAGTGTATTAATAATACAGATAAATGTAGTTCATGCATAAAATTTGAAGCAAATTCAAATCCAGATTTTATAGAGATTATGCCAAGTGAAAAAACACTAAAAATAGATAAGATCCGTAAAATGCAGGAAAAGATTGCAGAAAAGCCGATTCTATCAAGTAAAAAAGTCTATATAATAGACGAAGCAGATACAATGACCGAGGAATCCCAAAACTGTTTACTTAAAACTTTAGAAGAACCCCCTGAATATGCTGTAATTATTTTGATTGTTTCTAATGAAAGTAAAATGCTTGCTACAATTAAGTCAAGATGTGTTTCTGTAAAATTTGATATACTTTCAAATAATGAAATAAAGGAATTGTATCCAAATTTATCAGAAGAAATGATACAACTTTTGGAGGGTAGTTTAGAGAATGTAGACAGGGTAGAAAAGAAATTAGAGCAATATGAAGAGTTAAAAAAGATAGCAGATATTCTTGAAAGTGGAAATTTAGTGAAAGCATTTAACAATAGTGATTTACTTTATACTGAAAAATGTGATATAATAGGAATACTTGAAACACTAAACATGATATTTTGGGAGAGGCAAAATATTAAAGCTATAGATATAGTAGAACGAACTAAGAAAAAGATATCCCAAAATAATAATTATGATATGTGTATTGATTATTTAATAATGAATATATGTTAATTAGAAAGGCATTTATATGGAAAAAATTGTAGGAGTTAAATTTAGAAAGCCAGGTAAAATATATTTCTTTGACCAAGGCGATATAGAGATAAAGGTTGGAGACAAGGTTATTGTTGAAACACCTTTAGGACAAGAACTTGCAACTGTAAAGATTGCAAATAGACAAATTGATGAATTAAAGGCTAAAGATCCACTAAAAAAAGTTATAAAAATTGCTGATGAAAAGGATTTAAAACACCAAGAAGATAATGTAGAAAAGGAAAAAGAAGCATTTGAAACATGCAAGAAAAAAATTAAAGAACATAATCTTGAGATGAATTTAGTAGAGGCAAGATATTTATTTGATAATTCTAAACTAATATTTTATTTTACAGCAGAAGGAAGAATTGACTTTAGAGATTTAGTTAAAGACCTAGCAGCAATTTATAGGACAAGAATTGAGCTTAGACAGATTGGCATTAGAGACCAAATAAAAAGACTTGGTGGAAATGGAATATGTGGTAGAGAGCTTTGCTGTTGCTCATTTTTAAATGAATTTGATACAGTATCAATAAAAATGGCCAAGGAACAAAATTTATCACTAAATACTTCAAAGATTACTGGAAATTGTGACAGACTTATGTGTTGTCTAAAATATGAGCAAAATGTTTATGAAGACAAGATGAAGAATCTTCCTCATCCAGGAGCAATAGTAAAAACTGAGGATGGAGAAGGAACAGTAGAAACTGTAGAAGTATTAAGAGAACTGCTAAGAGTTAAATTCAAAGATGAAGAAGGAAATAATTTCTACAAAAAATATAATGCATCAGATGTTAAAATAATAAAAGACAACAAAAGAGACCTTGACAACAATGAGCAAGTAGATCCAGAGAAACTAAAAGAACTTGAGAAGATAGAAAAGATGGATCAATATGATAAAAAGAATGCAAGTAATGATGATGAAATTTAAATGTGATTTGACAGACGGATTTTTCTAAAAGGAAAATCTCAGATGGCGATTGAAGTAAGCAAAGTGAGTGAAAGGTGGTGAATAATATGGCATATAAAATATCAGATGCGTGTGTAAAATGCGGAGCTTGTGCTGCATCTTGTCCTGTAAATTGTATATCAGAGGGTGACTCACAATATGTAATAGACAAAGAAAGATGTATAGAATGTGGAACTTGTGCTGGAATTTGTCCAGTTGGTGCACCAAGTAAAGAAGATTAATATAAAACAGAAGATTACAAAATAATCTTCTGTTTTTTTATTGATGAACCTGATTACGAATGGGTAAATCTACTTTATTTTCTTACAAAATATATACAAATGGCTTAAAATATGTTATAATAGAATTGTTTAGAGTTAATTTCTAAAATGAAAGGAGATTTTATTATGATAGCTTTATTAGTAATAATTGTACTTATTGTTTTATGTTCAATAAAACAAATTAACGAATACGAAAGAGGAATATTATTTGCATTTGGTAAGTTTAGAAAAATATTAGAGCCAGGATGGCATGTAGTATTACCTATATTTTTCTCATACAAAAAGGTAGACGTAAGAACAAAAGCAGTTGATGTCCCAGAGCAAGAAGCAATTACAAAGGATAATGTATCAATTAAAATAAATGCAGTTTTATATTATAAAATATTTGATGCATCAAAATCAGTGTTAGCAGTACAAAACTTTAACTATGCTGTAAGCCAATTAGCACAAACGACAATGAGAAATATAGTTGGTTCAGTATCTTTAGATGAACTATTATCAGAAAGAGAGAAGATAAGCACAGAAATATGCAATATAGTTGATAAAGAAACAGATCCTTGGGGAATAAAGGTTGAAAATGTTGAGCTTAAGGATATTGCATTACCAGAAGCAATGAAGAGAGTTATTGCAACAGTTGCAGAAGCTGAGAGAGAAAAACAAGCTGTTATTACAAAGGCATCAGGAGAAGTTGAAGCTGCAAATAATTTAGCAGAAGCTGCAAAAATTATGGGTAGCACACCAGGAGCTCTACATTTAAGAACATTGGCAACTCTTAATGACCTAAGTAGTGATCAATCTAATACAGTAATATTTGCTGTACCAGTTGAAGGTTTAGAAGCCTTAAAAGGAATTGCAAATAGGGGAGAAAAATAATTTAAAATAAATACATAAAAGAGCTATATAATGATTTTAAGTGAACATATAAGTGTTCATATAATCAAGCAATAGCTCATTTTTTATTCTAAAATTTATTATTTTGTTATTGTTGTTTTCTTTTTTCTTGTAGTTTTAGTAGCCTTAGTTGTTTCTTCTTTTTGTTCTGGCTTGTCATGTTTAGATTCTAGGCTAGATGTACAATGTGGACATTTTGTAGCCTTATAGTTAATCTCAGAAAAACAGTAAGGACATATTTTTGTAGTAGGCTCTGGTACTGATTCTACCTTCTTTTTATTCCTCATAAATTTACTATTCTTAGCCATCTTCTCCATATTTTCTTTTGTTTTATTATTTAATTTATTGATAGTACGAATAGCTATAAAAATTGAAAAAGCAATTATTAGGAAGTCAACTATTGTAGTAATAAATGCTCCATACTTTATTGAAGAATTACCAACTGTCCATATAAGATCGTTAAAATCAACCTTTCCTGTAAAAATAGCTACTGCTGGCATAATAATATCATTTACTAATGATGTTACAATTTTTTGAAAGGCACCACCAATGATAACACCAATAGCCATATCCATAATATTTCCCTTTAGTGCAAATTCTTTAAATTCCTTTAACATAAAATCCCCCTTTTTATATTTTTAATTTACATAATAATATAACAAATACGAGAGAATGTCAAATAATCAAAAATTATTACTATATTTTACTAAATATAAAGAACAAATATTATGAAATTTAGTCTTGCAATATTGTTTGATTGGTAAAATCTATAAATTTAGTGATAAAAAGTTCTGGATTTTTTTGACATATGATGATATAATATAACAAAAGTTAAATTTTTTATAAAATTTTGTAACTACTTTTACAAAATTTGACACTATATAATATAGAAGGGTAAAATAAATGGATAGTATTGATGAAATTTATAGAAGATACGCAAGCTTGATAAAAAGATATATCTTTAGTATTACAAGGGATAAAAACTTAGCAGAAGAAATTATGCAGGAAACATTTGTAGTAGCAATAAATCAGATACATAAATTTCGAGGAGACTGCGAAATTCCTGCGTGGTTATGCTCTATTGCAAAGAAGATTTTATATAAACAAACTAAAAAGGACAACATAAAAAATATAATTTCCATTGATGAAGTCGAACTCGAAGATAGTACTCAACTTGAGGAAGAATATATACAATATGATATTAAGCTAAAATTATATAAAGCTCTTCAAGGATTTGATGTAAATACCAGAGAAGTAATGTATTTAAGACTACTTGGAGATTTTACATTTAAGGAAATAGGTTCAATTTTTAACAAAAGCGAAAATTGGGCAAAAGTTACATTTTTTAGAGGAAAGCAAAAGATACAGAAGGAGAATATTATATGAAATCAGTAGATTGTGAGATTGTAAGATATTTATTAGCAAATTATATTGATAATTTATCAAGCAACTCAACTAATAAGATAATTGAAAAACATTTACAAACATGTCAGGCTTGCAATAATACATTAAATGATATGAGGAATGAAGCAAGCAAAGAATATGCGTTTAAGCAAGAAGAACAAATTGATTATTTAAAAGGATATAAAAGAAAAAAAAGAATTAATATTGTTGTATCAGTAATAATTACAATATTAGTATTAATTATATGTGCTATGTCATTACTTACTTTTTTAAGGTATAATGAGTTTTATGTTAATATAGATGATATTCTTGTTCAATCTGATAACATTAAAGAAATGACAAATAATGAGAGGGAATTCATGTTTGCTATATATGACCATGACAAAAAAAATGAATATAAATGCTATAAATATGAAGTGGTTGAAGATACAGGAATAAAGACAATGCACATCAAGGCAGTGGGGAAGTTTCCATTTTATGGTGGAGATGTTTGCTGGTGCTATGTTAAAATAGATAATACTATAGATAAAATATATTTGGAGGATAAAAGAGGTAATATAAGAGAAATATGGGATAAAGAGATAGGATTATACGAACAATATTCTGATTACTGTAACTTTGGTTAGCTAGCTCAGTGCCGTTTTGTGAATAGGTATTATTGACAGAATGCAAATTTGTAACAATAAACTCAATATGCCATCTTTACCCACATACGTACATTCAATAACGTTGTCGCCGAAAATCATAATAATTCCTGAACTCTTGGAAAATGAATTATTTCTTCTCTATTATAATTTATAGTCAATACCCCTTGCAAATTACACAAAAATGATATATAATAAATTACTGATTTTAAGAGAAAACACTTTGCACTGGAGGGGGAAAGTTTTGGTAATAAGAGCTAATATTCTAAAAGAACTAAAAAATTCTACTACTCATAAGGAAGTAGAGGAAGCAGAAGAGATAGTAAAAAAACAAGATGTAACAATAACTAAGGTTATATATAATGATGATGGAAACTTTTCTGTACACTCAGATGTATTGGGAAAGCCAGAAAATTATCATACATATATTAGCTGTAAAGATGGAGAAATAGATGACCTAAGATGTACATGTCCTGATTATGAATCAACATATGGAACTTGCAAGCACATATTAGCATCTGCAATAGAATTTAACAGAAATCCATCATATGCGAAATTATTTTCAGGTGAAGCAGAAAAAACAATAACTATAGAAAATAAGAAAATTAATAATGAAAAATATAGAATTTATAGACAAATGGTTAATTCTTTTTATGAAGAAGAGCAATTGGAGGAAAAAAAGCATACATTTGTAGGGGAAAAAGTTAGAATAGAGCCAATACTAATATGGAACCAAAACTCTAAAGAGGTAAAGATAGAGTTTAGAATTGGTAATAAACAGATGTATAAGATAAAAAACTTATGCGAATTTTATGATAGAATGCAAATAAATGAAAAAAATAAATATGGGTTAAAACTTGAATTTACTCATACAAAAGAAGCATTTGAAGAAGAAAGCATCCCAATACTTAATTTTCTTATGAAATATGCTGAGATAATAAAATACACTAATGAAAGTGCAGACAAATACTATGTAAATGTTTTAAACAACTCACATATAGTAGTATCCAATAGTGCAATAGATGAATTTTTCGATAGTATGAATGGCAAAAATGTTGAAATGCAAAATGAATTTGGTACAGAATTTATTAAATTTGTTGATAATGAGCCGGAGATTAAATTTAAAATAATTAAGAAAAATGAAATAGACTATGCAATTACAACAGATGAAGACATTTTTGACTTTAGCTCGATTAAAGGAAAAAGATACTTATATTTTGCAAGAGATGGAAAACTATATAAATGTTCAAAAAACTTTGAAAAGACATTATTTAAGCTACTAAATATATTTAGAGTCAATTTTACAAAAGAGATTATATTTAGAAAAGAGGAATTTGCTGATTTCTATTCTTTAATAATGCCAAAAGTTAAGAGTATGATTGACATTGATGAATATTGCAAAAATGAGTTAGAAAATTACAAGCCAAAGGAACTTAAAGTTAAGGTTTATCTTGATTATTTGGCAAGTGGTTTTATAACAGCAGATATTAAATTTGGATATGAAGATATAGAATTTAATCCATTTGAACAGATAGACAAAGGTATTCCGAGAAATGCAATTGCAGAATCAAAGGCATTAGATAAGTTTAAAAACTCAGGATTTATGCTAGATTCTTCAAATAAACTAATATTGGTAAAAGAAGATATCATGTATGAGTTTTTAAAATATGGAGTTGAAGATTATGTATCAGAATTTGAAGTATTAGCAACGGAATCATTTAGAGAAAAACAAGTAAAAGCTCCTAAGATAGCTAGTATTGGAGTAAAGGTTGAAAATAATTTACTTGAACTTAATCTATCTGGAATTGATTTAAGTGCAAATGAAGTTGAAGAAATAATGAAAAAATACAAACTTAAGAAAAAATTTCACAGGCTAAAAAATGGAGAATTTATAGATTTAACGGAAAATGATGCATTAGAGACTATAGAAAAGATAGCAGATGGAACGGGTGTAGGATATAAGGAACTAATTAGTGGAAATGTAAAACTTCCAATGTATAGAAGTTTATACCTTGATAAAATTTTAAGGGGGCAGGGAGTAGTTGTTAAACAAAGTGAAGAATATAGAAAACTGATAGATGATGTATATAATAGACAGATTGATGATAAAATAGAATTACCTAAAGGTCTGATTGCTAATTTAAGAGAGTATCAACAAGTGGGGTATAATTGGCTAAAAACTTTAGATTCATACAAGCTAGGTGGAATATTAGCAGATGACATGGGACTTGGAAAAACAATTCAGATACTAGCTATAATTATGTCTTATGTAGAAAGCATAAATAATAATGAGTTGGAAGAAAATCAAATTAAAATTGATGAGATAACTGAAAATAAAGATTTTACTAAAGAAACTAGAAGACCAAGCTTAGTCGTATGTCCAAGCTCACTAACACTAAATTGGAAAGAAGAGGCAAATAAGTTTACACCAACTCTTAAGACTAAAGTTATTTCTGGTACAGCAGAAGAAAGAGCGAAAGCTATAAAAAAGGCAGGAGAATATGACATAGTTATTACATCATATGATTTACTAAAAAAAGATATTGAAATATATAAAGAAGAGAAATTTAATTTTAGATATATAATTGCAGATGAAGCACAATACATAAAGAACAACAATACAAAAAATGCTAGAGCAATTAAAGAGATTGAAGCTGAAACAAGATTTGCTTTAACAGGAACTCCAATAGAAAATTCTTTATCAGAATTATGGTCGATATTTGATTTCGTAATGCCAGGATATTTATTTGGCTACAATAAATTTAAAATAATGTATGAGACACCAATTGCAAAAGACCAAGACGCATTTGCTATGTCTAAGCTAAAATCAATGATTGAACCATTTATTTTAAGAAGAGTTAAAGAGAAAGTTTTAACAGAACTTCCAGAAAAAACAATAACTGTTCTTAATAATGAAATGGAAAATGAGCAAAGAGATTTATATGTTTCATATATGAAAGCTGCTAAAAAAGAAGCTAAAGAGGAAATTGAATTAAATGGAATATCTAACAGCCAAATTAAGATTTTAGCACTGCTTATGAGACTTAGACAATTATGCTGTCATCCAGGGTTATTCATAGAAAACTACGAGGGAGAGAGCAGCAAACTTAATCAATGTATGGAAATAATAAAAGATGCAGTAAGCGGCGGACACAAAATATTATTATTTTCAGGATATTCATCAATGTTTTGGTATCTAGAAAAAGAACTAAAAAAGGAAAATATAGGGTATCTAAAACTAACTGGACAAACCAAAGTTGATGAAAGAATGGACTTAGTAAATAAATTTAACAATGATGAAAATACAAAAGTATTTTTAATATCATTAAAAGCAGGTGGAACAGGACTAAATCTAATTGGAGCAGATATGGTAATACATTATGATCCATGGTGGAACTTATCTGCTGAAAATCAAGCAACAGACAGAACTTATAGAATAGGTCAAAAAAGAAATGTACAAGTATATAAGTTAATCACCAAAAACTCAATAGAAGAAAAAATATACAACATGCAAGAACGCAAAGCAAAACTTGCAGACGATATGCTATCAACTAAAGAGACATTTATAAGCAAGTTATCAAAAGACGAGATTATGGATTTGTTTGAGTAATCAACCAAGGTTGGCCACGGGGAAGGCCATTTTGGCCTGGGACAAAGGCCCCCTTTTTTAAGCATAAATGGAAAAATTTGAAAAAGTATTGCATATTATAAAACAATATGCTATAATAAAAATAGCTTAAGAAAACTTAAGTAAATTTCTAATATTGACATGAATAAGAAAAACCCTCGTACTGTGTATACGAGGGATTCTGCTATTTATGTAGATGTTTAATTATTTCTATTACTAGTATAATTAAATCAATCACAATAGCAAATATCTTTAGTAGAACTTCTAGAATTGACACTACATTCTACCTCCTTCCTTTGAGATTTCCTCATAAAAAGGATGTAGCAATTATAACATATTTACCATAAAATGTAAATAATATAATAGCATAAATTGTCAAAAAATGAAAGAAATTGAAAGGAAAGAAAAAATTGAAAGATTATATAACTGTAATTGGTGGAGGATTAGCGGGATGTGAAGCGGCATACCAAATTGCAAAAAGAGGCATTAAAGTTAAATTATATGAAATGAAGCCAGAAGTTTATTCTCCAGCTCATTCAAACGAGAATTTAGCCGAGATTGTATGTAGTAACTCATTTAAATCAGCTTTACTTACAAATGCTTGTGGACTTTTAAAAGAAGAACTTAGAAGACTAGATTCACTTTTAATAAGAATAGCTGACGAAACCAAAGTACCAGCAGGACAGGCCTTAGCTGTGGATAGAGAGACTTTTTCTAAAATGGTTACAGAAGCAATTAAAAATAATGACTATATAGAAGTAGTAAGAAAAGAAGTAACAAGTAAATTTTTCGAAGACATAATAAGTGATGGAATAGTAATAATTGCAACAGGGCCACTTACATCAGATAGTTTATCAGAAGGAATAAAGAAATTAACTGGTGAAAATGAACTACATTTTTATGATGCAGCAGCTCCAATAATTGACAAAGAATCTATAAATTTTGATATTGCATTTTATGGAGATAGATATGATGAAGAAAAGAAAAAAGAGGAGAGCATAGAAGAATGGCAGAGTAGAATAAAATCACAAAATGAAGGTAGTTATATTAATCTTCCAATGAATAAAGAAGAATACGAAAAATTTTATAATGAACTAGTAAATGCTGAACTTACTGAACTTCATGAATTTGAAAAAGGAGATATATTTGAAGGATGTATGCCAGTTGAAGTAATGGCAAAAAGAGGAATAGACACATTAAGATTTGGACCACTTAAGCCAGTGGGATTTGACGATCCAAGAACAGGAAGAAGACCATATGCAGTTATCCAACTTAGACAAGATAACAGCGAAGCTACAATGTACAACATAGTTGGATTCCAAACTAATTTAAAATGGGGAGAACAAAAAAGGGTATTTAGTTTAATTCCAGGATTAGAAAATGCGGAGTTTATCAAATATGGAGTAATGCACAGAAATACATTTATAAATTCAACTAAATTACTGGATAATACATATAATTTTAAGAAAAATCCTAATATATACTTTGCAGGACAGATAACTGGTGTAGAGGGATATGTTGAGTCAATCTCATCAGGCTTAGTAGCTGGAATAAATGCAGCAAATAAGTTGCAAAACGCTATGATAGATAGTAAAAATAATCAAGGGCATATTACTAATAAAGTAGAGTTTAGTGAAAAAACTGTAATTGGAGCACTTGCTAAATATATCTCAACATCAAATGAAAAATTTCAGCCTATGAATGCAAACTTTGGAATTTTACCAGAGCTAGATGAAAAGATAAGAGATAAAAAAGAGAGATATACGAGACTGGCTGAAAGAGCGTTGGAAGAATTAAAATAACGAATTATATTGTTACAGAAATGTAATAATGTAGATATTGAATAAACCTCATAGTTATAGTATGATATATAATGTAAAAGTATAAGAGACGTAAGATGAAATTATGAGGTTTATAATATGAGAGAATTTAAGTTGAGACTTCCAAGACTAGATGAAGTCAAAGGAGAAAATAGGTTAAGCTTTATAAAATCAAGAGGAGCAGTAGCATTTATTAGCGAGTATGGTATATGTTTAGGAGCAAGTTATGAAAAAGTGTATGGAAATATAAATTCTGATAGACAATATTTAGGACTGTATTATACAGAAAAACAAGATCCTAATGCTTCTAAAGTAAAAGTTATTGCTTATGACCTAAAAGATGACTATAATAGAGATGGCATGATATTTGATGTAGAAAGTGATTCTAGATATGGTGTACGGAATTCGTATTGTCATGGATTATGATGGTTCTATACCTACAAATGGAGACCCACCACAGTGGACAGCTGATGGAGTACTTCAATGTGAATGTGGACATTTGCCTAAAAATTATAGTCTTTTGAGTTGGAGTGATGCCAAAAAAAAGCATAAAGAAACAAATGATGTATATACAACAGATGCTAGACCATATAGAGATACTGATGAAAAATATCAGCCTAAACAGAATAGAGCATATACGAAAAAAGGTAAGAATTATGTAGATATTTCAACAAATTACCAAGATGGTACTGAACAACAATTGAGTGACTCAATAAAATCATTTGAAGTGCAGCCAGTTAAATGGTTGATAGATGATAAAGCAAAGACAATGATGACTGAAATAGTAGTATATGCAGGCGTTGAATATGATAGTGTAGATAGAATTTTAGAAATTTTATCTAAAGAAATGTTCCAAACAAGGGAAAGAAATTTAACTGGTGAAGAAAATACCAAAATGGGATTTTGGCAGAAGTTATTCCATAAAAGGCATAAGACAAAGGCACTTCCAGAGGGAACATATCAAATGGAGCAGGGAAAACCAAATGATGAACAAGAAGAGAGTATTGAAACTACAAGAAGTAAGCAGCCTGTTACAAATGAATTCAAAGAAGAAATAAGAAAAGCAGCTCAATCAAGTATAGAAGAAAGCATAGAATCTACTAAAGGTGAAACAAAAGTAACTGAGGAAGCCCCAAAATTTAATCCAGTAGAAGAAAAAGTAAACAATATACTTGACGCACAAATAAATAGAAACGATGGGGAGAGATACACGCAGCCTCAGTATTTTGCAAAACCGCAACAAACTAGAACTGATATTAGATATTATGTAACAGGAGATGATGGAGACATATATCCAACTGATGATCCAAATAAAAGTGATTGTTATATAGGACCAGATGGAGTATTGAGACCAAATAAAGTAAATTTATCAAAAACGCCATATGTTCCTAAAAGTAAGCAAAATAGCGAAATGGCAATAGAAGAAAATAATACAAGCAAACCACGAGTAATAATACCTAAGGAGCGTTTTATTAAGCCAACAGAAGATGTAGATCAAGATGATAGAAATGATAGATAAATAAATGAAAGGAACTTCATGTATGAATAGTAAATGTAAATTAAGATTGCCAGATATAAAAGAACTTCAGGGAGAGGATGCTTTAGATCCTATAAAGATTAGAGGATCAAGAACAAAAATGAGTGATTTTTCTCTGATGACAGGAGGTTTCTACAATTTTGGAGAATTAACAGAATATAAAACACTTCCATCTGATTTAGACTATGAATACTTTGAACAAAACACTAAATATATTACTGGAAATATAAAAGATGATAATGTAATAACTATTGGTGGATTAGAAAAAAGAGATATTTCAAGAATACGTAGAAAGGATAATAATGTTGGAATTCGATTGGTTTCAGATATTGATGATAATTCTAATATAAAGAACCTAAAAAGAGAGAATGGAGTAACGGAAGTAGAACTAGGATATTTCCCACAGAGACGTATAATTGATTATAATGAAAGAGAAAAATTACAAAAAGCTATAAAAAAGGGAAAGCTTACAGAAACACCATATGAGTATACTATTGATACTAAATTAATAAATGAATGGGCTAGAAATAGTTATGGGAGAATTAGATCATCTAAAAGAAAAGTTAGAGTATATGAATATAAGGACAAACTATATATAAAATTTAATATGCCTATTAAAGGTGATTTTGAATGCAATGAAGAATTAGTTGAAGTTTTACCAGTAAAATGGTGGTATGATTCTGAAAAGAAAAAAATGATAATGGCAGATGTGCTAGCATATGGCGTAGAATATGATAACATAAATCCCTTTTTAGATAATATGTCAAGAGAACTATTTCAAATAAAAGAAAGAAACAAGCAAAAAGAAGGAATAAAAGGATTTTTTAGTAGATTAGTGAATAAAAATAAATTAAAAGCACTTCCAAATGGGACACAAGAAATACAACATAATGAAATTATGGGCAAAGATGAGATTGTATGGGAACCAGAAAATAGGGTTGATATAAATGAATGTTTAAACGGACATAGCAAAACCAACCCATTTATATTAGGATTGCAAAGTTGGAAACAAAAAAGAGCTAGAGAAAAGCATGGAAATGAAGTCAGTCCATATGCTCCTAAAAAAGCAAAAGAAAATAAGCCAAAAAGGAATAGTGGAGATATTGATGATACTGATGATATACAAATATAAGAAAATAGATAAAAACCTCGTAGTTCAGTACTGGTTTTTTTGCTATTTATGTAAATCTATTGTCATAAATTAAAATTAAATAAAGGAATTTGCAATACAACCCAAGTAATTATTGCAGCTAAAAGTCCATGAAGTATTTTACCAAATAAATATTTTCTCCCAGAAAGCTTGTTTTTGCTAATAATACTTAAAACTTGCAAAGTTACAGAAATACCACCAAAGCCAAGCAAAAAGCTTGATAAAACAAGATTAACAGAGATATTTTTTAAATGTATATTAGAAATAATACTAAGACCATTTGTAAATTCAATAATTCCAGTAAAAAGCCCAAGGACTAAGTCTTGATTTATATGCAAAATATTAGCAATAATACTAGCAAATATAATTAAGATTTTAGTTCTTTTTAATATGGATATTATTACAGAGAAAAGTGTAACAAAACCACCTATCATAAGTATAGTTTTGATACCACTTAAAATGCTGTCACCAAGGATTTCACCAAGATTAGAAATCCTAACTGATTTAACAGCAGTATTATTAGATTTATTATAATTTGATGGATATAAGTTACTATTAACTTTTAAAGTAACTGAATTATCACCTGTTATAGACTTACCACTAGATTTTTTGCGAGATAATACACCCAAAATAATACCAACCGCCAGTGATGCTAAAATATGTGTAAAAAGCAGAATAGCACCAATAGTTGTACTTCCATATAAAGAAGATCCTACTGTACTTATGATAAAAAGTGGACCAGAGTTATTAGTAAAACATAAAAGCCTTTCAGCTTCGCCTTTAGTAACCTCGCCCCTCACATATAAGTCAGATACGATCTTAGCACCAACAGGATAGCCACTAATTAAGCCCATAATAAAAGGAAAAGCACCTGAGCCGGGAACATTAAATAAAGGCTTCATCAAAAAATTAAGACGCATGCTTAAAAAGTCAACTACATTTGTATAACCTAAAAGTTGTGCTGCTACTAAAAATGGAAAAAGAGATGGGATAACACTGTTTGCCCAAAGCAATAATCCATCTTTACATGCTGTTAAATTAGAATTAGAAAAAAGCACTAAAAACAAGGCAAAAAGCACAAATAATATTGAAATTAGATTTCTTTTTAAAATTAAAAAAATTCTCATAGTAAAAAAATATGCATGTACTTTTGAAATATGCCCTATTTATTTTTTATGAAAATGATAAAAAATACACCTCAAACATGTGAGGTGTATGTCAAAACTACATTTGCTTTATTTTCCTATAAATATCATACCAACTAAATACTCTTATCATATTATTAAGAGTTAAATCTATATTATACCTATTATCAAAACATAATGCCTTAGTGACTTTAACTATCTCAGGCAAAATCTCAGGGCTATCATCTATCATGATATCTATACTCTTTTCTTTTATTTCTTTAATTTTAGGACAATGTGCAAAACAAACTTCATCATAGACAATGTGATTTTTATTTAACCAATTAGTAGTATATTTTCTCATTTGCTCGCCTAAACTCGAATCTTCTTGAGTCTTATATCTTCCAGTTATAATTATTATTTTATTACCATCATCATGTAATTTTTCTATGACTTCTGCTGCATAACTCTTAGCAGGCATATTTTGCAAATAGTCAAAATAATACTTTTGTCTATAATCTTCTGTAATATCATGAGTCCAATCACATTTACTTTCATACTTATATGGATAATCTATATTAGGCAAATTATTTTCGAAACAATACTTTGTCATTGTATCTAACCTATATGTGTCATCATCCACCAAAACTCCATCAATATCAATTCCTATATTCATTTTACTTATCCTCCAATACAAATTTTTGTAGCTTAGTAGCACTTAATGTAAATAATATTAAGAAAATAGCATATACAATTATCATTACAGTAGAATCCAAGTATGCTAATAATATAAACAAGCTACTGCTTATGATTCTTCCTATTACAAGAGATGTCTCATTTGCTAACCAATATTCTGTTTTATATTCTTTCTTAATCTTATCATAATTACTCAAATTAGCTTGAGTGTTGCCTATTATTAAATTCTTCAATTTTTTAGATATTGTAGAAAATAAATTGAACAATACTATTGTAACTGCATTACATTTAAAAATCATTATAAATAATGATATTACTGTAAATAACATGGATACTTTTATTGCAGACGAATAATGCTTTTCTTTTATAAATTTTGCAAACCAGATTCCGATGATAAAAGTAATTATACTAAATATTGAAGTAAAAACACCTAAGCTAAAGCTATTAGAAAATACCTTAATTATATAAATAGTTACTATATATGCAAAAGCAGCTTCTGAAAATACAAGTCCGTTTAGAAATTCAACTTTATACATTTGCTTAAATCTTTTATCATCTTTGATTAACTCAGAATATTCTTTCATGTTAGTTTTATTACTTTTAGGAATATTATTATCTTTATATATAAATGATAATATAATTCTTATTATTACTATGATAAAGACCACAATTAGACTCTTTAAAAAGCCTGTTGCAGATATTAAACTGCCAAATATCAAAGGGAACACAATTGATAAAATTGATTCAATTGATGTATTTATACCTACAAATTTAGCTCTTTCTTCATTTGTGACGCCATCTGATTCAAGAATGTTGTACACAGAATAATAAAAACCTTCTTCTAATCCATATAATAAACCAACTAAATATATATAATTGACAACCTTGTCTCTTAACAAAATAATAGTTAAAAAGTAAACAAAATCTAGCACGATTCCTATTCTCATTAAGTTAGCTCGATGCTTTGATTTTGCAAAATTTCTTGTTAAAAATATTACACCATATATAGCAATTATTGCAACTAATTTATATATTCCAAGTGGCAGGATATTACTATCAGAAACATCTAAAAAATATAGAACCAGGAAACTATCTACAAAGTTAAATATTATACTTTTTAAAAGTCTAAGACTAAACAAAATCTTATAATTATTCATTTGCTCCTCCAAGTATTTGATCTATTAATTCTGCAACTGAACTGCATTTATTAATAATTTTTGATTTTACAGTTTCTTCTGAATTTATCATACAAAAACCATTGAATGTTTCTAACATTTCTAAATCATTAAAACTATCTCCAATTGTATATATGTTATTTGACTTGATATTTTCTATTTTAGCAATTTCATTTATAGCTATTGACTTATCTGTACTTGAAGATATTATTTCCACAGCATTATATAAACCTATAATTGGATAGCTCTTTATATATTGTTTATATCTTGTATTCAATATATTGTTAGATTTAAACTGTTCATCTTTGGAATTAAATCTTATATGTATTTTTGTGATATCGTTTTCATTTATACTTACTCTGCTTTCTAAACATTTACATATAAATGTGTTTTCATCATCTATAATATTAAATTCATGTTGTATATCTTCTTTAGCATTATTATCAATAGGATAATTTCTAATTAGCTTATGATTTTTATCTAACAAGGTTGCGCCATGGTTTATAATTAAATAATCATATTCAATATCAAATCTTTTTAATGCTTGTATGATATCATCAAAAGACCTTCCAGTAGCAATAACAAAAATGTTGCCTTTATTTCTAAATTCTTTTACTTTGCTAATATTATCTTTTATGCTCTCATCATCTGTATAATATGTTTTATCAAAATCACTAACTAAAAATTTTCTCATATATAAATCCTCATTCTTAAACTAATCCTAACATATCATAAAATGACAAATTAGTAAATAAAAAAACAAAATATATTGATGATGGTGGAAAATTAATATTACATAATTAAATACAAATTTACATAAAACATTGAAAAACAAAAAAATATATGTTATTATTAAAATAACCCAATTTTTATTGGTCCGATTTTTTAGACATCTGAGGAGGTATTACTATGAAACTTACACCAATTAGATCTAATCGGTGCATAAAAAGGTTATTACTGGATGAGGCAAAGGCTATAAAAAACGGCGAAAAAACAAGACTTATAATACTTAGCCAAAAACGGTTTAGTGAATTTATAGGTAGGGAAGATGTGAGAGAGTCATCATATGACGATGAAACAATGTGCATAGGAAGCGATGACAAAGTATATACAATATACGAAAACAAGAATGTAACTAAATGCAGAGAATATGGTATTGTGACATTTCAATATATTGGCGGATGCTACATTGTAAAACAATTATGTAGATGTGATGACAAATATTGGCGTACTTACGACGAACCCGACGAAATCGTATATATCGAATAACCTATAGATCAAGCGCCACTTTTCGAATTTGGAAGGTGGCGCTTGTTTGTGTAATAAAAAGTTAATCGATTGGAAAATTTTATTGATTAAAATTAATACTAAATAGCAAAGAACTATTGAAAAATAAGATAAAAAATATTATAATATATTAAGAAAGAGACAAGATAAAGGAGTATGTAATGCCAAAAAGCGTAAATGATGAAATTAAAAAGTTTATTGAAGAAATTACAAAACTTTTAGGTAATAGATTAAAAAAGATTATTTTGTATGGTTCATATGCTAGACGGAGATTATGATAGTAAATCAGATGTAGATATTATGATTTTAACAGACTTAACATTTGAAGAAATAGAAGAATATAGAGATAAGGTATCAGATATTGCATATGATATTGAATTAGAAACAGGACTTGTATTATCTCCCATAATAAAAAATATTGATACATACAACTCAAGAATAAATTTTGTACCATTTTATAAAAATGTCCAAAAGGAAGGAGTTGTGTTAGTTAATGGATAATGAAACAATAGAAAGTTTTGTGAGATATAGATTAAATAAAGCAAAAGAAACATTAGAAACTGCAAAGATGATTTTTGCTCAGGGAAAAGATTTTGCAAGTGCAAATAATAGAGCATATTATGCAATATTTTATGCTATAAGATCAGTATTATCAATACATGAAATTGATTTTAAAAGACATAAAGATGTACTAGCATATTTCAATAAAGAATATGTGAATAAAGAAATATTTCCTAAGATGATAGGCAGAAAAATATCACAGGCCCAAAGAATAAGAGAAGATAGTGATTATGATGATTATGAACCATCATTGGAAAAGACAGAAGAACAAATAAAAACTGCAGAAGAGTTAATTAGATTAGTTGAAAAATACATTGATAATTATTATGAAAATAATAAATAATATGTTACTAAGTATTGATCTTGTAAACAAAAAGGAGGAAAGAAGATTATGGTATATAGATTTAGACCAGAGGGTGTATGCTCTCAAGAAATAGTATTAGATATAGAAGGTGGAATAGTCCAAGATTTAAAAGTAATTGGAGGCTGTTCTGGCAATCTTCAAGGAATTGCAAGTCTTGTAAAAGGAATGAAAATTGACGAAGTAATAGAAAAACTAAAAGGAATAAGATGTGGTTTTAAATCAACATCATGCCCAGACCAAATTTCAAAAGCATTAGAAACATATAAAAAAGAAGCAATGTAAAAGAGGCAGGATATGAATTATATTTTAAGAGATATTGCTAATTGTAAGGCATATCAGTCATTTATAGAAAATAAAACTTACCCGATAACATTATCGGGTCTTGTTTGCGTGGCTAAATCGGGTCTAATTGCAAAATTTGCAAAAGAAGAAAATAAGCCTATTTTAGTAATTACATATAATGAAATAGAGGCACAAAGACTTATAAAAGACTTGTCATTTTATTTAGACAATGTATTATTTTTTCCAAAAAAGGAAATTTCTATATATGATTATGATGTAGAGAGTAATGATATTGCATATAAAAGAATAGATATACTAAACAAAATGCATAGCAAAAAGCCATATGTCATAGTTACAACTGCGGAAGCAATCATGCAAAAAATGATAAGTAAAGAAGAACTATATCAAAACATAATAAAAATTGATTCGAGTTCAAATGTTGACCTAGAAAATTTAAAAGAAACACTAATATCTTTAGGTTACATAAGAAAACCACTTGTTGAAAATAGAGGAGAATTTAGCATAAGAGGTGGAATAATAGACATTGGAACGGAAGAAAGCCAAGGTATAAGAATAGAACTATGGGGAGATGAAATTGACTCTATTAGAAAATTTAAGATTTCATCGCAACGCTCCACAGAAATGTTAAAAGATGTGGAAATCTATCCTGCAAAAGAAAATATTTTAGTAGATTCGAAAGAAGTAGTATGCAAAAGAATTAAGGAGGCTAATGCAAAATCTAAATATGCTAGCCCCAATATATTAACTGAAATTGAGGAAATAAATGAAGGCAATTATGAAAATAAAATAGATAAATACTTTAATGAATTTTACCAAAATCAGTCTACGTTGATTGATTATGCTGACGGATACAAAGTTTTTGTGGACGAACCAGAAAAAGTAAATGTAAGAATAAATGGAATAAAAGAAGACAATAAAAATCTTATAAAGGAACTTATAGAAAAGAGTAAGCAAGTACCAGAGCTTCTGCAAAACTTGACAGAGTACAAATTTGAAGAAAAGAATGTAATAAACCTTAAAGAAGCAGATGAAAAAAATAATCATTTTAGGCTTAGAGAGGTCAATCTATTTAAAAGTGATGTCAAGAGCTTTGAAGAAGATATAAAAGAGGCAGTCAGAAGAGATAAAAAAATAATAATACTAGCAGGAAGCAAGGCAAATGCAAATAAAATTTCAAAGATGATTGAAACAAGTACTATAACTGACGATTTGGATAATGTATTTCTAAAGCCAGGGCAAGTTGTAATTGGGATAGGAGCGCTTTCTGGAGGTTTTGAAAATGTCGAGACTAATCTACTTGTAATATCTAGTGATGAGTTCCTAACTCCAGCAAGAAAACAAACAAAAAGAGCAAATGATACATTTAAAAATAGTGAAGAGATAGTATTTGCTGACCTAAAGGTAGGAGACTTAGTAGTACATAGAAACCATGGTGTTGCAGTATTTACAGGGGTGAAAACTATTGTAGTTGATAAAGTGATCAAAGATTTTATGGGATTGCAATATAGAGGAGGAGACACTTTATATGTACCAACAGAAAATTTAGATAACGTTAGGAAATACATAGGTCAAGAAGGTGGAGTTACCTTAAATAAACTTGGAACTAAAGAATGGCAAGAGACAAAAGCAAAAGTTAAAGGCAATTTAAGAGCTGTTGCCAAAGATTTAATTTCATTATATGCTAAGAGGGAAAAATCAAAAGGTTTTGCATTTTCTGCAGATACAACTTGGCAACAACAATTTGAAAGTAGTTTTCCATATCAAGAAACAACAGACCAACTTAGGTGCATAGAAGAAGTGAAAAAGGACATGGAAAGCCCAAGACCAATGGATAGATTATTATGTGGTGATGTTGGTTATGGAAAAACAGAAGTTGCAATTAGAGCTGCATTTAAAGCTGTAATGGATGGGAAACAGGTAGCATATTTGGCACCAACAACAATACTTGCTAACCAACAATATCAAGAGTTTAAAGATAGAATGAAAGAGTATCCAGTAAAAATCGAGCTTTTAAATAGATTTAGAACTGCAAAACAACAAAAAGAAACAGTGCAAAGGATTAAATTAGGTGAAACAGATATTGTTCTTGGAACACACAGAATGCTAAGCAAAGATGTTGAATTTAATAATCTTGGACTTTTGATAGTTGATGAAGAGCAAAGATTTGGAGTAAAGGCAAAGGAAAAAATAAAAAAATATAAAGAAAATGTTGATGTACTTACAATGACAGCAACACCAATTCCTAGAACTCTTCAGCTTTCAATAGTTGGAATAAGAGACATGTCAGTTATTTATGAACCACCACAAAACAGGAAGCAAGTTCAGACATATGTATTAGAGTATGATAAGGAAGTTATAAAAGAAGCAATTATAAAAGAATTAGAAAGAGATGGGCAAGTATTTTACATATTTAATAATGTAGGAGCAATTGCAAATAAAGCATTGGAAATAGAAGGTCTAGTGCCAGAAGCAAAGGTACGGATATGCACATGGACAAATGTCAGGTACACAAATAGAAGAAATAATGCAAGATTTTATTGAGAAAAAAATCAATGTTTTGGTATGCACAACTATTTTAGAATCTGGAATAGATATTCCTAATGCAAATACCATAATAGTTGAAAATGCTGATAGATTTGGCTTGGCTCAACTATATCAAATAAGGGGAAGAGTTGGAAGAAGTAATAGACAGGCATATGCTTATATTACATATAGAAAAGATAAGATGCTTTCAGAAGATGCGAGTCAAAGATTAAAGGCAATAAAGGAATTTACGGAATTTGGCTCAGGATTTAAAATAGCAACGAGAGATTTGCAAATAAGAGGAGCAGGAAGTTTGTTTGGAGAAGTGCAAAGTGGACACATGGAGCAAGTTGGATATGATATGTACAAAAGACTTTTAGATGAGGTTGTTAAAGAAGAAAAAGGCGAAAAGGTGGAAGAAGAATTAGAAATTACAATAGACCTTAACATTTCATCATACATACCAGAAAGCTATATTGAAGATCAAAGCCAGAAAATTGAAATTTACCAAGACATTGCTAATTGTAAAAATGAAGAAAACATTCAAAACATAATAGATGAAATAATTGATAGGTTCGGAGAAATGCCATCAGAGGTAAACAATTTAATTGAAATAGCTAGAATTAAGAATTTAGCAAGAAGCAAGAAGGTTATAAAAATCCAGTCAAAACCTATGGGAGTTATATTTACTTTCTCTGAATTTGATACAGATAATGTTCAAAAGCTAATAGATAAATATAAAAATAACATACATTTTTCAGCAATAGGAAAACCATATGTTACTCTTAAAGTTCAAAAAGATGAAATTAGTGAAGTGAAGCAATTACTAAGGGAATTGTAATTAGAAGAAAGGTAAAATTATGATTATAACTAGCAAAGATAATACTTTAGTTAAGGAAATTAGAAAGCTAAAAGAGAAAAAGTATAGGACAGATAAGTTTATAGTTGAAGGAATTAAAATGTTAAAGGAAGCTATAGACGAAGATTGTACAATTGATACTATTGTAATTAGAGAGGGAGTTGATCTTGATTTTGATGTTTCTAGATATAATCTGATAGAGGTGTCCGAAGGTGTATTTAAGGACTTAACTGATGTTGTTTCTCCACAAGGAGTAATTGCGGTAGTTAAGAAAAATGAAGATGACAAAATAAACAGTGAAGCAGATTATATTATTGCACTAGATGGAATTCAGGATCCAGGAAATTTGGGAACAATAATAAGGACTGCAGATTCGGCTAATCTAAAGCAGATTATTGTCTCGAAAAACACAGTAGATGCATACAGCCCAAAAGTTGTAAGATCAACGATGGGAGCAATTTATAGAGTTAATATCATTGAGGCAGAAAGTTTAGCAGACACTTTAAAAGGACTAAATCATCAAGGTTTTGAAACTGTTGTAACATCATTGAATGCAGATAAAAGTATATATGATGTAGACTATTCTAAAAAGATTGTAGTTATAGGAAATGAATCAAATGGAGTAAGCAAAGAAGTGATGGATGTGGCAAAACATAGAGTGAAAATACCAATGATGGGAAAAACGGAAAGCCTTAATGCATCTGTTGCAGCTGGAATAATGATATATGAATATGTAAGGCAGGGAATGTAAAAATAAAAACAATGAAAAGTATTGAAATTAAATTTATTAATATATATAATATATAAAGGTAAATGAAAGGAATTGTACAAAAGTATGATGGAAACAAGAAAAATGCAAACTAGAAATATGACAAATCTTGAAAACATTGCGACTGTATACTCAAGAAAAATCTTGAGGTTATTACAATGTTACAAAAATGTAAAATAAAAAGCATTGAAGAATATAGATCAAACTGTTATAATTTATGTAATATAGATGTAAAAGGAGATTAAGTATATGCAAACTGTAAGCAAAATAGCAATTGAAAAAATGACAACACGTAAAACACTTGCGGCTGTACACACACACACACACACACACACACACACACACTAGTATTTAATAGATATGAAATAAGATATAAAA
>CAOSLI010000001.1 GCA_948524275.1 uncultured Clostridia bacterium | reverse complement strand
AAACACACAGGTAGCAAATCTACAAAAGAAACAAGCCACAGGAAATGCAGTAGCAGCAAATGTACTAGCAGGAAAGACATTCTCAAACTCAAGTGGAGTAGGCTTAACTGGAACAATGGTAAATAGAGGAACATTAAACTTTAATCCAAGCACAAGTACTTCTCAAACTGTACAACCAGGGTACTATTCTGGTGGAACAATATCAACAACAAATGCTTATAATAGTGGAATTTCTGCAGGTAAAACAGAAGGAATAAATAGTATACAAGTAAAACAGATTGACATAAGCCCACGAGTTTCAAATTATGAAATTACTATAGAGTGGCCTAGTGATTGCAAAAAGATTGTAGGGATATATTTAAGGTATTCATATAACAGATCTTTAATGTGGACTGCCGATGGAACATGCTACGAATCGAACTCTGCTAGTATTCGGAACTACCGATACTCGTTCAAGTACATCTTCCTCTAATTTTACAGGTGGTAGTTCGTTTACGGTTTGGACTGGAGGAGCTAATGGGACGACCTATAGTGGGTGGTTAACATACTTATCGTACTAGAGAAAGAGATATGTAAGACCTACAGATGAAATTTAGAAATAATATAAAAGGAGACTTATGTCTCCTTTATTAAATAACTCGACTTAATCTTAGTGTCAACTGCGATTGTGAAAAACGAATTTTCATATTTGTTTTCCCAATCGTAGTTTTTCCATTTATCCATGCTTAAAAATTTTGATACAGCATATTTACCGAACTTACATATATCGGATTTAAATTCCTTAGAAGTTTTATATAGATAATCATTTATATGAGCTTTAAAGTAAGAGTCAGCATAATCTTCTAGCACTTTTTTATTTTCATCTGTAAGATAATTGCTAGAAGTAGATGAACTTAGAAGTCTGGTGGTAAGATTTACTCTACATGAAATATATGGTGTGCCATTTACAATCTTAACAGTATTTTTTGACTTTGCACTTGTTACATATAATGAAATATAATCAGTATCATCAAAAGGACTAGGAATATTTACAGTTGCGCTCTTAAAATCATTACATAGTATTAGATGCATTATTGTATCTAATCCGACTTAACTCTCCCACTAATTTATCTTTTTTAAACACAGCAAGACCAAGATTTTCAATATTCTTTTGTGAATTGCTAGTAGACTCTTTTGCAGTATAAGCTTCATCATCTAAGGAAGTTTCGCTGCTTCCTGCATTATTAGCGTCAGCACCTGTGATACTACCAAGCATTACATATGGACTTCCAAATGTATCATACAAATCACAGAAAAAATCAAGTAATGTGACACCCTCAGTATAACCAGTATTTTTTTCAGAGGTAGATGCTAGTCCAAAGTATTTAGCGGATACTTGTTCTAAAATAGGACTAGAATTTTCTAAAAAATATGATGCACTACATTTAGATATAAGCACATTGCAAGTAGGTCTTAGCTCAATATTATCTTTCATACTATAGATATAGTTACCAATTCCTTTGCTAGAAATTTCTTCTGAAAATATTATATATTGACAATGAGCTAGATTTACTTTTTTACCAAGATAACTATTAAGAAGTGCAATACCAGTGTCTAGGCTATTACATTCTACTGTATTTATAATAGATGAAGAATTGCCACTAGAAGAACCACCTTCATTAGATTGTGATGATGTTGGAACAGTTATTTGAAAACTAATTTTTAAATCACTTGTACTTCCAACATCAAATCCAATTGCAACAACGTAAGCAAGGTCATCTATTGGATTAGTTGAGCTTTTATTTGTTGTAGCAAAAAACAACAATAATATTATTAAAATTATAATTAAAAAAGTTCGTGCTTTCAAATTAAACCTCCAAATTTTTTATTTTAACATATGTTACTCACTTAAATCTGCCTTTAACACAGGCTTTTTTCTCTTTTTTAAAAATCCTAAAAGTAAAATTATAAAACTATAACCGAATACAACTAAAAGTACAGCATTTTTATATACAATAGTTTCTAATACCTTTAAAATAACACTATTAGCAGGGAGAAGTGACATTATAAACATACATATTCCGTGCAATATAAACAAGAGGGGAAGAGTTACTTAAGCTAAATGTTTTTTTGTTTATTTTTGCTATATATCCAATAACAACTGATAAGTATGACAAAAAGGTAAATATCCATATAAGGATAAATATTGCATCAGTTCTTTGAAAAACACTTCCAAATTGTATTGCCCTTGTACTCATATATACTGATAATGTTTCAACACCCTCTGTTAAAAAAGGAAATAAGAAGAGTAATGATGCTACACTAAATAAAAGATATGCGGCAGATATGATAATTGCAGTTAACCCAATCTTTTTAAATTTTTTTTCATCCTTAAGGCTAGGCTTTATGAGATATAATATTATAAGACCAGCAAATGAAAACACATTTGAAATACCACTTACAAAAGTTTCATTTACTCCATATCCCATTATAGGAAAAAGTCTTTGATAATTAGTTCCATTAAGGGACGCACCAAATATAAATAGAACAGTTACTAAAACAATAGGTATAAGTAATGTATTGGCCTTTATAATATTTTTAAAACCTATTTTATTTGCAATTATAGAAACAATTATAAAAATAAGAGAAATTATAAATGTTTTTGCATTTTGAAAATATATTATTCTTAGCATTTCTGAAAAATCAACAATTAATATACTAGCTGCAAACAATAGGTATATGGTATATATAATACATGTTATTAGCTTTAATAATTTCCCACCTAAAAATTCAGATACATCTATAATATCTTTTTCTGGAAAAGGACTAAAAAGTTTATTTATTACCAGAAAGAAAAGTATAGTTATAACCGAAATATATAATACATTTATTATGGCTGATGAGCCAGTACTTTTGATTATTAAATTAGGTAAATTTAGTATGATGTGACTAAGCATTACTATAAGTAATAGGAATGTTGCTTCAACAAAATTCATTTTTGTTTTATTCAAGAAAATACCTCCTTTTTTATTTTCATTTTCAACCAAGGGGACGGGCCTTTTGGTCGACCAAAAAGTACGTCCCTCTGGTCGACCAGGGGGACACCCCTTGGATTAACTTGATTTATTATGCTTTCTTTCTCCATTTTAAACTCATATGTCCTTGTGCTCTTGGTTTTTTAGTACCTAAAAAATCAGGTCTAAATTCTCTTTTCCAAGCGGGCTTTAAGAAATAAGCTGAACTGCTATTTAAGTTCATAGGAGCAAATGGAGCTAAATATGGAACGCCAAATGATTTAAGTGAGCATAATATAAGGAGATGTATAAACATTCCAACTGCAATTCCCATAAATCCAGCAAGAGCTCCTAATATCGTATATGCAAACCTAAAGATTCTTAAGTGAAAACCAAATGAAAAATCGAGTACTGCAAAAGATGTTATTGCTGTAATTGCAACTATAATTACAAGTATTGGCGATACAATTGAAGCATCAACTGCAGCTTGACCAAGTATTAATGTACCAACAATACCAACAGTTGAACCAAGTGGACTTGGTACACGTACACCCGCTTCACGAATAATTTCAAATGCCAGTTCCATTATAAGAATTTCGACTAAAACCATAAACGGCACAGACGATCTAGATGCTACAATTGAAAACAGTAAATCTGTGGGCAGGAGCTCACTATGATATGTGGTAATTGCAATGTACATTCCAGGCAATAGTAATGTAATAAATAGTGAAACAGCTCTTACAAATTTTAATAAATTTGCTCCAAAATGACTTATGTTAGCATCTTCTTGAGATTTTAAAAAGTCAAAAATAGTAATAGGAACAATTAAAACATATGGACAACCATTATAAACAATAGCTACTCTTCCTTGTAACAGATAGGATACAACTCTATCAACTCTTTCAGTTGCAATTGCTTCAGGAAGAGATGTGTCTAAATCATCTTTGATAAATTGCTCAAGCTCACCAACTGCTAGAACATAATCAACATCAATATTATTAAGTCTATATTTAACTTCTGCAACTAAATCGTTATTAGCAATATTTTTTAAATAGCATACAGCACATGCATTCTGATCTACTTTACCAATAGTAAGGTGCTCAACAATAAGATTTTCATTAGATAAATTACGTCTAATCATTGAAGTGTTAGTTCTAAGATTTTCGACAAAGGCTTCCTGAGAACCTTTAATAATAACTTCATTTTTAGGTTCTGAAATACTTCTTGTCTCAAACTTTTTAGTAGATATATCAAATGCAAAATCAAGAGTATCTATAAAAAGTGCACAATTCCCAGATATAATATCAGATATAATTTTGTCAAATGAATTAACCATTTCTACATCATTTTGCGGTATTAGACAGTTATTTATATAGTCTCCAATATTAAACTTCTTAACTTTTCTAACAGATATATTGTTTGCAACTGCTTCTGAAATAACTTGGTCACCATCATATAAATTTGATTTATTTCTTAGCATTAATGGTTTTAATATAAAGTCATTAATTGAATCATTATTAGATAAACCATCAACATAAACTAAAAGAGCTTTATACTGTTTGTTTTTTGCATAAATAAGAAATTCTCTAGTTTTTATATCAGAGTTTATGAGTAAGTTAAATCTGGTACTAATATACTCTAAATTAACATCTAATGAAGGATATACATTTTGATTTTGATTAGATTTTTCTTGATTATCATTTTTTGTATCTTCAGGATTAGTTGGCTTAATCATAAAATTATCGCCACTATCTATATCATCAGTCATAAGAGACCCTAATAAATTTTTAAAAAAACTCATTAAATACATTCCTTTCTTGCACCATACATTATAAGACTTGTAAGAGAAAATTTCCTAAAATGCATAATTTTTCTTTTACATAGTTTAACAAGAATTAAGAAATTTATACATTTTTAAAGCTATAAGCATAATTTAAGTCTGTCCAGAATATATATATTTATATGATAAAAGTAATAAGAGCAAAAGACTTAATTAAATATTTAGTGAAGATATTAATTCCAATAGTAATTATAATGTTTAGTCTTAAAGTAATTTCTAAGTTAAAGACAAGTAATATAGAATGCATAAAACAAAGCTTGCCTAATATTATATGGGAAAATGACAACAGAGAAGAAAAGAAAGAAAAGAAGAAAAAATATGCATTTTTATCTGAACTAGAGATTATGAAAAATTTAAAAGAATTGGAGAATAATAATGACCAAAAATTAGAGGATGAAAAAAATCATGATAATAATGAAGAAATAGTAAAAGCTAGAACAGATGTAACAACTGAAGTTGTACCAAATGCAGTAAATCCTAGAAGCACAAACGAATATAATGGAGTAAAAATTAATAATTCAACTGATTATGCATTAACAGAAGATATGCTAAAACCAGATGTTGAAATTAACAAAAACAAAGTTGTAATTTATCACACACATACATGTGAAAGTTATACTGCAACAGAAAGTTATAATTATGTACAAAGTGGAAATTTTAGATCTACTGATTTAAATTTTTCAGTAGCACGAGTTGGAGATGAGCTTGATAAACAACTTACATCATATGGTGTACAGGTAATACATGATAAAACATATCATGATTACCCAGCTTATAATGGTTCATATGGAAGATCACTAAAGACTGCAGAGAGTATACTTGCAAATCATAGTGATGCAGATATTGTTATAGATTTACATAGGGATGCAATAGCAGATGAGACATATGCGCCAAAAGTTAAAATTGGTGATGAATATGCTTCACAGCTTATGTTTGTAATGGGCTCAAATGTTGCAAATTCAATAAATGCAAATTGGAATCAAAATCTAAAATTTGCGATTAAAGTTATGCAAAAGGCAAATGAATTATATCCTGGTTTATTTAAACCAATAATATTAAGAAATTCAGAATACAATCAGCATGTTGCAAAAGGTGCATGTATAATAGAAGTTGGCTCAACAGGGAATACATTAGAGGAAAGTATGAATTCAATGAAGTATCTTGCAAAAATATTAAGTGAAATATAAGTTATAATTTTATATTAACAGGAATATAAAATAATGTATGCAAAATTTTAAATTTGTGTTGACAGAAAATAGCAAATGTGATACAATAACAGACGTTGCTTACAAGAACTATTTGAACGACTGTTACCAAAAATTACATAAGGAGGAGTGCTAAATATGCAAGGTAAACAGGAAAATGGTCAACTGACCATGCAAAAACAGAACACTTTAGTTAAAAAGGGGGAATGTATACCGAAAGCTAAGTTTGACCAAATTGTCGATATTGATAGATTGGGTGAACATAACAGTTTTGACATGGATGAGATAATAAGATTGGCGGCTAATGAGACTATAAAAGGCTCTTCTACAGACAGAAAAAAGAGACTTTTACTCCTAGTTAATTATCAAAATGATTTCTTTAGAAATGATCTTTTTGATATTGCTAGTGTTAAAAATGACGCAAAAAATATTCTTAGTTTCATCTATAATAATCTGGGCAAAATTTCTCGGATAATACCAAGCTTAGATGCCCATATAGCGCAGCAGATATATCATCAATGTTGGTGGGTAGATAAAGATGGTAAGCATCCTGAGCCATATACTATTATTACAGCAAAGGATATATCAAAACGAATATGGATACCTCTTATTGGTTCGTTTAGAGACAATCTCCAGTACGTAAAGGAAATGGAGAAAGAAGAAGGTCGTCCATTATGTATTTATCCTTACTATACTATTTCTGGCACAGAAGGTAGCAGCCTTGAAGGTGAAATATCTAAAATGGTATACTTTCATTCAGCTGTACGAAATAGTATCAATAATGTTATATGGAATGGTCTGGATTTTTACACTCAAGCATTTGGATACATTAATCCAGAATATAGAACTCAGAATGTATTGAATGCTCAACTTCTCTTATCTGTGGAAAAATACAACGAAATTTTTATCGCAGGAGAATCAATACTTGATACTCTTAAGATGATTGCAAGATATTATGAATATTACAAATATGTCACAATGAAAATTACAATTCTTACAGATTGCACATCATCAATAAAAGGATTTGAGCAAAAGACAAGAGAAGAGTTTGAGGCTTTAAGCAAAATGTATGGCATTAAGCTTAAAAGGTCGACAGACATCAAGTTTTAATTTGACTGAAGTTTAGAAAGGAATTGCGTTGCAATTCCTTTCGTTTTATGTTATTATACTTATTAGTGATTAATTAAAATAAATGATAATGGAGATGTAATGTATAATTTTTTTATTAACGATAATCAGATTGAGAATGAAAAAGTAAAAATAATAGGACAGGATGCAAAGCATATTTCAAATGTACTTAGAATGAAAAAGGGTGAAGAAATATACATTTGCAATATAGATAGCAAAGAGAGATATTTGGCAAAAATTGATGATATAAATAAAGATTATGTAATGGTTATTTGTATTCAGAAATTAGAAAGTATAGAACCAAATATCAAAATTACTTTATTTCAAGGTATTACAAAGGCAGATAAAATGGAATACATAATTCAAAAATCTGTTGAACTTGGAGTATACAATATAATTCCTGTTGATATGAAATTTTGCATAGGAAAAATTAAAGATGAAGATAAAAAGATAACTAGATGGCAGGCTATATCAGAATCAGCTGCAAAGCAAAGTAAAAGAGGGATTATTCCAAAGATAGAAATGCCAAAGAGATTATCTGAAGTATGTAAAATTATAAGTGAATATGATTTAGCAATAGTTGCATATGAAGATGAAGATAAGACTACAATAAAAAAAATATTAAATTCTAATAAAAATATAAAAAGCGTTGCAGTAATAGTTGGTCCAGAGGGAGGAATCAGTTCTGATGAGATAAATATGCTTATAGAATCTGGCTCAAAAGCTGCAAGCCTTGGAAAGCAAATACTTAGAACTGAAACTGCACCTATTGCAATGATTAGCATGATAATGTATGAATATGAAATGTAATAAATAATAAAATTAGTATATATTATTTTAAATGAGAGGTTATTTTATGAAAGAAGAAAAAGATTTAAAAAAAGAAGAAACTAAAAAATCAAATAACAATAATAAAACTAAAAATGCAAATTTAAAGACGGATACTAGTAAGAAAAAAGGAGGAACTACTACAAAAAAGTCAAATACAACAAAAACAACGTCAAAGAAAACATCAGAGAAAACTACTACAGCTAAAAATGTTTCTAAAGCTGAGAATACTGAAAAGAGCACTGTAAAAAAGGCTACATCAAAAAGAACAAATACTAAGAAAAAAGAAGATGAAACAGTTGATATTGCTTTCATAGAAAATGATGAAAAAGTAGATGTTAAATTAGACACAGAAGAAGCGGTAGAAACAAACAATGAAAAACTACTAATAGATCAAAAAGAATTAGAAGAAAAACAAATGAAAGCAATTAGAGAAGCCCTAAAGAAAAACAAAAAAGAAAAGCAAAATCAGGCGAATAGACAATCTAAGTATAAAAGGATACTTAAAAATATTTTAATTGCAATAGTAGAGACATTGTATTTCTTAATATTAATAGTTGGAAAAGCAATGATACCAACAATTGAATATATAACAGCTTTAAAAACTTTTACAATCATAGAAATGATTGCATCAGTAATTATTTTTGAAGTTTCATATAAAAAAGACAGCGAAGAACTATTTTGGCATGGCATTGAAATGATGATAATTGCAGGAGCAACATTAATATACTTACATTATTTTAGTATGCAGAGTGACTTCTTAAATACAATAGTAGCATTAATTATAGGAATAATTAGTATTTACTATTTAATAAAAACAATAGTTATTGCAGTTAGGAAAAATAAGAAGAAATAATTTAAAAAAATTGACTTATTAATACAAAAGTAGTACAATCAGTATATGATTTTAATATAGAAAGGATGATGTTATGTTAGTTAAACCAACAGTAGTAGAATTACTTGATAAAGCAGAAAATAGATATAGCTTAGTAATTGCTACATCAAAAAGAGCAAGACAAATTTTACAAGGAAGCAAGCCAATGACAAACAAGGATGATGTATCATCTGTAACTCTTGCAGCAGACGAAATTGAGGAAAATAAAGTTAAAATTTATGACCAAAAGCAATGGGAAGAAGAACTAGAAAAGAAAGAACAAGTACAAGAATAATAAAGGGGAATTTTATGTTAGTAATATTATCAGGAGTTTCAGGAGCTGGAAAAGATACAATAAAAAAAGAATTAATAAAGAGAATGGATAATGTAATATCACTGCCATCTTATACAACAAGAAGTCCAAGGAATGATGAAGTAGAAGGACTTCAATATCATTTTATTTCAAAAGCAGAATTTAAAGAAAAAATTAAAGCTGGAGAATTTTATGAATATGATATTCACCATGAGCATTACTATGGAACATCAAGAAAATTAATGAATGAAAAGATAAATAGTGGTAAAGTTATTGTAAAAGATATTGAAGTAAATGGAACAGAGAGTCTTATTAATATTCTAGCAAAAGATACAAAAATAGTAACTATATTTTTAAAGGTAGGAAGACAAGAACTAAAAAATAGATTAATTTGTAGAGGTGACAATTTAAGTGAAGAAGAGATTGAACTTAGACTTGACAGATTAGACTATGAAGAATCTAGAATAAAGATGTATGATTATGTAATTAAAAATGATGATTTAGAAAAAAGTCTTGATATAATTATGGCAATAATTAAAAATGAAGAAAGACTTGAAAGGAACAAAGAATAATAAATGAACTAATATAGATTGAAATATATGATTAAAACGGACTAATTCAATTAAAAATGAATTAGTCCGTTTTGTAAGAATATGAAATAAAGGAGGAAAATAATATAGAAATTAAGAAAATAACAGAAATGGATTTAGATTATCCAAGTTTGCTAAAAGAAATAAAAGGTAAACCAAATGAATTGTATATAATTGGAAATATAGAATTATTAAGAAGAAAATGTATGGCTATTGTTGGTTGTAGAGATTGTAGCAAATATGGCCAAAAGGTTTCAAAAATGTTAGCATATAACATAGCTAAACAGAATATGGTAGTTGTAAGTGGTTTAGCAAAGGGAATAGATACATATGCTCACATGGGAGCTTTGCAAGCTAATGGCAAAACTATTGCAGTAGTTGCACATGGACTAGACATGATATACCCAGCAGAAAATCGAAACTTGGCAAAGCAAATCATATTAAAAGGTGGGGCTATTATTAGTGAGTATCCCATAGGAACTAAGTTATTAAAAGAAAACTTTCCTATGAGAAATAGAATAATTAGCGGATTATCTGTAGGAACCATAGTGGTAGAGGCAAAAGAAAAAAGTGGATCATTAATTACTGCTAATTTTGCATTAGAACAAGGTAGAGAGCTCTATGCAGTACCAGGAGATATATTTTCGTCATGTTCAGAAGGCACAAATGAGCTCATAAGAAATGGTGCAGAAGCATTAAACGATATAAGTTATTTTACTAAAAACATTATAAGAAACTGAAATACAACAGTGTAATAATTTTAAGAAAAATTTAAGACATTAATTGCTGTTAAAACTTGTATTTAAAAAATATTTGTAATATAATATAACTATCGATTTACCTATAGGAGGTAACTATGAAAAAAGCAAATATAGATGACGTAGAAAATTCAAAAAGAACAATAAAAAAATTTAGAACAAGTAAAAAATTAAAAAGAGAGAAGAATGGTATGGGAAGTAAAGATACAAAGAAAAATAAGAAAAGTAAAGTTGGAAATAGTGCAAAAAAGAGAAATAATACAAGTAAAGAAATAAGAAGAGAAGAAAGAAGAATTAATAAAAAAGATAAGAAAGCAAATAAAAAGCATCGTAAATTAAGGATATTTTTAAAAATTTTATTTGCTACTATGTTAATACTTATTATTGCAGGAATAGCAGCTGTAGTTGCCATATTTAAAACTGACAAATGGGCTATTGATCCAGAAGAATTATTTGTTGATGCAGGTTCTATTATATATGACAAAAATGGTAATGAAATTGTTAGGCTGACTGGAGATGAAATTAACAGAAAAATCACTAAAGACGAAATGGGAAAAGTTGCAGATGCGTTTATATCAATTGAGGACGAGAGATTTTATGAACATAATGGGATAGATATTAAGAGAAGTGCTTATGCAATTGTAAAATTTGTATTAAATCGTGGAAATGGTAGTTTTGGTGGTAGTACAATTACCCAACAATTAATTAAGATTACTATGGCAGATGATGCAAGAAGCGGTTTTGCAGGTATTGAAAGAAAAATAAGAGAATGGTCAAGAGCTGTTCAAATTGAAAAGACACTTGCAGAAAATAGTACTAAAGAGGCAGCTAAAAACAAAATACTTGAGAGATACTTAAATAGAATTTATTTAGGATCTAATAATGGATTAGAGGTTAGAGGCGTTGAGGCAGCATCAATATATTATTTTAACAAATCAGCCAAAGATTTAAGCATTGCACAGGCAGCATTTATAGCGGGTATAAATCATTCACCAAGTAGCTATAATCCATATGGAGAAAGCGATATCTCAGAAAAAATAAAGACTAGAACTCTTAATGTTATAGGAAAGATGAAAGAGCTAGGAAAAATAACAGAAGAAGAGTACAATGCAGCTAAAGACGAGGCAAATGCAGGTCTTAAATTTGAAAAGGGAAATATTTCAAATGGAAAAAATGATTTATCTTATCATACAGCAGCGGCAATAAATCAAATAGCAAATGAACTTGCTAAACAAAAAGACATAAGTTATAGTGCAGCGAGAGAGTTACTAGTAAATAGCGGATACAAAATTTATACAACTGTTGACCAATCTATACAAGATAAGATGGAAGCAGTTTATGAAGACCCTAAATATATTTTGCAAGGATATACTGCAACTAAATGTGATAATAAAAGTGGTCAATCAGCCATGGTTATAATAGATCACTCTAATGGTCAGGTAGTTGGAATGGTTGGTGCACTTGGAAAAGACCAAGATACACTTGGAATAAACAGAGCGACATCAGTTCGTCAACCAGGTTCATCATTTAAGCCATTAGCAACTATTGCACCAGGTTTAGAAAATAAAGTAATAAATGCAGCAACATTAGTTAATGAAGTTCCAACATCTTTTGGTAGTTATCATCCAAAAGGATCTAATGCAGGTATAATAAACATTAGGACATTAATAACACAATCATATAATACATCAGAAGTAAAACTATTGTCGTTACTTGGTCTTAGTAAATCACAAGAATTTTTAAGTAAAGTAGGAATAGATGTTGACGTAAATAAGACAGGACTTAGTTTGACACTTGGATCTGTTAGTGTATCCCCACTTCAAATGGCAGCAGCATATGCAGCAATAGCAAATAAAGGAGAGTATATTTCTCCAACATTATATACAAAGGTAGTTGACCAAGATGGAAACACAGTAATAGAAACGAATCAAAGAAAAACGAGAGCAATGACACCAGAAAATGCTTATATAGAAAGTACAATATTACAAGGACCAGTTAGAAGTGGTACAGCAGCAAGATATAATGGATGGCTTGGTCAAATGGATGTTGGTGGAAAAACAGGCTCTTCGGACCAAAATGTTGACAGATGGTTCTGTGGTTTCACGCCATATTATGCTGCAGCATGTTGGTATGGAGCAGATAATGGATATAATTATGATGGAAATAAGAGAACAATTAGTTTTAGTATGGATAATCCAGCTTGCAGGATATGGTTCCCTGTTATGCAATCAATTCACAAAGAATTGCCTGTTAAGAAATTTGAAAAGCCAGGTTCAATTATTTCTTTGAGAATATGTAAAGTAACAGGTAAGAAAGCTACAGACAAATGCAAAGACACATATTCAGAAATTTTTAGCAAAGATAGTACCCCAGGAGAATGTGATGGACATCAAACAGTTAAGATTTGTAAGGAAACAGGAAAAATAGCTACAGAATTTTGTAAAGATACTGAAGAAAAGACATTTGGTGTAATGATAGATACAGAGAAGAATGGTAATTGGTCACCAAAACAACAAGTTGAGACAGCTCCAGAAGAAACATGTAATGTTCATACTACAGCTGAGGAAATTGATGTACCAAATGTAGTTGGTCAAACTGAGAAAAATGCAACTACACTACTTAAAAATAAAGGATTTACTGTAAAGGTATTAAAAAATGAAGATAAGACTAAAGCAAAAGGAGTTGTATTAAAACAAAGTAGTAAAAAGGCTCCAAAGGGGTCTGAAATAACAATTACAGTTAACACATATGATGGAAGGCCATCTTCTGGTAATACAACCACCAATACTACAGCAACTAATACTGTAGGGGGTAATTCAAATACAATAGGAAATACTACATCATCAGGTAATACATCTGCTAAAAATGAAATAAATAACAAACCAAAGAAATAACATTTAAAATATTAATACAGAAAAGAGGGCAAAATGCAAATAAATTTATATAACACTCTAACTCACAAAAAGCAAGAATTTATTCCTATAAAAAAGGAAAATGTAAGCATATATAGCTGTGGACCAACGGTCTACAGCTATGCCCATATTGGTAATTTTAGGGCATATATATTTATGGATAATCTAAGGAGAATGTTCAAATATAATGGATATAATTTAAATCATGTGATGAACATTACAGATGTAGGACATCTTACATCTGACGCAGATACAGGCGAAGATAAGATGGAAAAAGCAGCAAAAAAAGAGGGAAAAGACCCATATGAAATAGCTGCTCACTATACTAAAGCATTCTTAGAAGATATAGAAAGTCTTAATATTGATAAACCAAACTTAATTACAAAGGCGACAGATAATATATCAGAAATGATACAAATGGTTAAAGAAATTATAGATAGTGGATATGGATATGAGACAAGTAAAGGAATATATTTTGATGTATCAAAATTAGATAAATATCCTGTTCTTTCTAATAATGATGTATCAGGAGAAAATGCAGGGGCAAGAATAGTAGTAGATCCAGAAAAAAGAAATCCATATGATTTTGCACTTTGGATAAAGGCACCAGAAAATCATTTGATGAAATGGGATAGTCCTTGGGGAAAATCATATCCAGGTTGGCATATAGAATGCTCTGCAATGGGAAGAAAATTCTTAGGAGAAAATTTTGATATACACACAGGTGGTGTTGACCATATACCAGTTCATCATGAAAATGAAATAGCACAATGTAAGGGGTCATTTGGACATAATCCTGCAAACTATTGGATGCACTGCGAGTTTTTACTTGTAGATGGTGGTAAAATGTCTAAATCACTTGGAAATGTATATAGATTATCAGAATTAAAAGAAAAAGGAGCAGAGCCACTTGCTTATAAATTATTTTGTTATAGCTCACATTATAGAAATAAACTTAACTTTACATTTGAAGGTGTATGCTCAAGCCAAAAGGCATTAAATAGATTAAGAGAAGGATATCTAAAAAATGCTAATGGAAATGATACAATTGATGAAAGCATTATGAGTGAATATGAAAAGAGATTTCATGAAGCTATAAATGATGACCTTAATATGCCAGTAGCTATAGGTGTTGTGTGGGAAGTTATTAGAAATGAAAAGAAATCTAAGAGCTTAGCAAAGCTACTATTAAAATTTGACGAAGTACTTGGTTTAGACCTCATTAATTCAGAAAAATATCTACAAGAAAGTAAAAAGATTGAAGTACCAGAAGAAATTAATGAGCTAATTGAACAGAGATCTAAAGCTAAAGAAGAGAAAAACTGGACAGAAGCAGACAGAATTAGAGATTTAATTAGTCAAATGGGATACATGATAAAAGATACTAAAAATGGAGCACAAGTTGAGAAAAGGAGTTAGTATATGGATACAAATCAAAAAATACCATTCTTAAAGAGAATGGTTATGAGCATAAAAGATTTGGACAAATATAATAAAATCATAGCAGAAAAAATAACAAGAGGGATATTATATTTATTCCTACTAATGATTATATTTTCTATTATATTATCTGCAGCACTAACATATAAGACATCATTATTAATTAAAGATGCATGTATTTATATAAAGAACGAAACTCCATATTTTAAAATAGACGAACATGGACTATATGTGGAAGGCGATAATGAATTAATTATAGATGATTTGAATTCTATATTACTTAAAATTATAATAGATGATAATGCAGAAAATGCTGATAAATATAAAGAAATGGTAAATAATTATAACGGTAGTAGTATTTTGGCATTAAAAAACAATATTATATTATTTACTAATGGTAGAGAGTTATCAATCTCATATGAACAGTTTATGAGAGAGAATAATATAGAAAGTATATCAAAAGATAACTTACTTAAACTTTTTGATGATAACAAGGTAAATATATATTCTGGTATTTATATATCAATGTATGGAGTAGTTTATGTTATGTATACATTAAGCACATTTATTGATGCTTTGGTATTATCACTATTAGCATTAATAGTTGGTAAAATGCTTAGAATAAGATTATCATATACGCAAGACTTAAACATTGCAATATCTGCACTTACACTTCCTATTATACTAAATTTAATATATACGTGTGCAAATATATTATGGAATTTTCAAATGCCATACTTTCAAATTATGTATACAATAATTTCTTATATATACATTATAGCTGCAATTTTAATTATGAGATCTGAAATGATAAAACAGAAGCAGATGATTAAAGCAACTATAGAAATTAGAAATTTAGAAAAACAGCAAGAAGAGAATAAAGATAAGGAAAACGAAGGAGATAAAGAAGAAAATAATGAAGGAAAAAAGCAAGATGATGGAATTCTTGATAAGGCTAAAGATAAAGTAAAAGGGAAGGTAAGTGACAAAGAAAAAGGACTTAAGCCAGAGGCAAACATTGAAGGAGGAAAATAGAAGATATGCCAATTAGTTATGATGATGACACAAACGATATAAAAGAGGATGAAAACAATAAAAGAAAAGAGCATAAGGAAGGCAAGAATCAAAAAGGTAAAGGTGATAAAGGACGTAAATTAAAGATTATATTTATATGTTCATTTATTGCACTTTTAATTGCAACAATTTTTCTATATAAATATAGTGAAGATAAACAAAAGAATGATGATAAAAAAGTTGCATATACTCAGCTTATCAAAGATATAAATGATAATAAGGTAGAAAAGATTGAAATGACAGTAGGAAGTACAAGCGTAAAATTAACATACAAAGATGAAAATGGAACTAATCAAGGAAAAAATGAGGACAAGAAGGAAGATGATAAAAACACTAAAAATGCAATAGTTCCTAATGTACAAGCTTTTATCGAACTAATACAAGATAAAGTAGAAGAAGGAAAGGAAATTGAACTTATTCAGAAAAAGCAAAATGCTGTTGTTTCAATAGCAGGTGGAATAATGTCAATGCTACCAACATTAATAATGATAGCATTAGTTCTTTTAGTATTTCAAATGCAGGGATTAGGAGATAAGGGCAAGGTATATGATCCAAATGTATCTTCTGACAAAACAACCTTTAAAGATGTTGCAGGTCTTAAAGAAGAAAAATCAGAAATGATAGAAATTGTTGACTTCCTTAAAGAGCCTAAGAAATACAAAGAAATGGGAGCTAGAGTTCCAAAAGGTGTTCTTCTTTGTGGTAAGCCAGGAACAGGTAAAACATTAATTGCAAAAGCTATAGCTGGTGAAGCTGATGTTCCATTTATATCAATGAGTGGTTCAGAATTTATTGAAATGTTTGCTGGACTTGGAGCATCAAGAGTAAGAAAATTATTTGATAGGGCACAAAAAATATCACCTTGTATTGTATTTATCGATGAAATTGATGCTATAGGTGCAAGAAGAGAAGGAAATAGTGGTGCAGAAACAGAAAACAATCAGACATTAAATCAATTACTTGTTGAGATGGACGGATTTGACACAGATAACTCGATAATTGTAATTGCTGCAACCAATAGACCGGAAATGCTAGATGAAGCATTGCTTCGTCCAGGTAGATTTGATAGAACGATTACAATTGGACTTCCAGATATAAATGACAGAGTAGAAATATTAAAGATTCATAGCGCAAATAAGAAAATGTCAAAAGACATTGACTTTAAAGCAATTGCAGGTGATATGGCTGGTTCTACTGGTGCAGAAATTGCAAATGTTATAAATGAAGCAGCAATATTAGCAGCTACTAGAAATCATAAAGAAATAGTTATGCAAGATATAGAAGACGCTGTTAAAAAAGTTACTGTTGGGCTAGAAAAGAAAGATAGAGTTGTATCAGATAAAGATAAAAAACTTACTGCGTACCATGAAGCAGGACATGCAGTTGTAAGCAAATATCTAGAATCACAGGATAATGTTAAAGAAGTGTCTATAATTCCTAGAGGAGTTGCAGGCGGATATACAATGTACAAAACAAGTGAAGATAAATTCTATGTTTCAAAAACTGAAATGGAAGAAAGACTTATAAGTCTACTTGGAGGTAGAGCAGCAGAAAAAGTTGCACTAGATGATATATCTACTGGTGCAAGCAATGATCTAGAAGTTGCAATGCAAATAGCAAGAGATATGGTAACAAGATATGGCATGAGTGATAGAGTTGGTCCTATGTCAATGAACCTAGAAAAAGACCCATATCAGATACAGTTACTAGGAAATAATATGGAGGATGAAATTGGTAAAGAAGTAAGAACAATACTAGATAACGCATATAGAGCTGCACAAGACTTATTAAGACTTCATAGAGATAAGCTTGATAGCGTAGCAGGAATTTTATTAGAAAAAGAAAAGATAAACGAAGAAGAATTTAAAGCAATATTTGAAGAATAAATGCTTGACAAATAGTTGTCACATATAGTATAATTGATAAATGTAAACCGCCTAGGTCGGGCAACTAAATGCTAACTTTTATAGTTAACTGCCTTGTATTTATGCTTAGCGAGTATAAGAGCGGAGGAGGTGCACTAAATCGTGTACGCAATAATTGAAAGTTGTGGAAAACAATACAAAGTATCAGAAGGAGATGTAGTATTCTTCGAAAAATTAGATGCTGAAGAAGGAAAGAAAGTTTCTTTTGACAAAGTTATTCTAGTATCTGATGATAAGGACGTTAAAGTTGGAGCTCCTTATGTAAAGAGTGCTAAAGTTGAAGGAACTGTAGTTGCACATGGAAAAGGTAAAAAAATATTAGTTTACAAGTACAAGGCAAAGAAAAACTACAGAAGAACTCAAGGTCATAGACAACCATACACTAAAGTTGAAATTAAATCAATTAAAATTGGTGAATAAACATAATAGTGTAAAATAGTCATTTAAATTAGAAAATATTTTAAAAGGTAGGTGAAAATAATGGCACATCATAAAGGTCAAGGTAGCTCTAGTAACGGAAGAGAGAGTGAGTCAAAAAGACTTGGTATAAAAAGAGCTGATGGTCAATTAGTTAATGCAGGAAATATTCTATATAGACAAAGAGGAACAAAAATGCACCCAGGAACCAATGTAGGAATCGGAAGCGATGATACATTATATGCTAAAATTACAGGAATTATGAAAGTTGAAAGACTTGGAAGAGATAAGAAAAAGATTAGCGTATATCCTGAAGAAGAAAAGAAAGCAGTTAAAAAAGAAACAGTAAAAAAGGAAGTCAAAGCTGAAAAGAAAACAACAGCTAAGACAACTACAACTAAAAAAGTTGCTGCAGCAAAATAATTATTTATATAAGTAACAGAGTAGCTCATATATGAGTTACTCTGTTTTTGCAGGGGAAGAATTTTCATGTTATTATACTAATTTGTTAAAATTGCCATAAGTATATTCTGTACCTGACATTGTATTACCAGATTTAACTGTAGTAATTATTGTGTTAATTTCAGCAATATTCTCGTCTAATATACTAATAAGTAAGCTATCAGTAGGAATATCAGAAGATGGAATAGATAGTATTTTGCTATTATAAATTGTAGTTATAGTTTGAAGATTATCTGGCACAATTCTAAAATCATAACCTAATCTATCTTTTAAATAATATTTATCTTCTTTTTCATTTTCTAAATTTGTATTTTGTGACTTACTACATGTAGTGCATTGCCTAATACAGGTAGGATAGCATTTATTTGATTTTCCTAAAAAACAATATCCAGTATTCATAACAGGTATTTTACCATAAACCATTACTTCACTTGGAATAGGAGAATTGCTACTTAAATTTATAAGAGTTAATTTATCAAGTTCTGGAGATAGCATTATGCGGTTTATTCCTAAAGAGGCAAGGCTGTTTATTGTATTTGTATTAAATATATTAAATGTAAAATTAGCTACTATATCTAAATTGCTATATTTACATATACTTTGAATAGCAGCAATGTTAGTAACAACAATGCCTTTAATATTATAATCTTTAATAAAGGTATCTATATTATTAAAAATAATATTTCTGTAATTATCTTTAATTATTGTTGGAAGATAAATATAAATATTTCCTTTCCTTTTTAATATATCAAGAATATTGCTATATTTTTTGTTCATAAAATACTTAATTGGAATATATATTCTGTCAATATTGTTAAGTTTATTGTAATCATAGTTTAAATTTATTATGTTAAGAAGTAGGGAGTAGGATGTATTTTTATTTTGTGTATTAATTGTATTGGATGGTTCTATATAAATCTCATTTTCATCCAAAACTCTTTCAAATCTTGACATAGCTTGGAGCTTTAAATCTTCCAAACAATCGCGTCTAAGCTGATTAAATACAGAAATCTTAGGAACATATATATTATCATCCAATATAATGTTTATTTTTTTAAATTCAAATGGTGTATCAGTAGTTTTGCTAACTTGCTCTGCAATTCTCTCCATTGTAATGGGATTACTAATTGCATCAATAGGCATTAACTGTGCTGTCTTTTTAGTGGACATAGAAAAATATGAGCCACTTTCCTTATCTAGAGAGTTTACTTCCATTGTAATAGGAGAATCTTTTTTTACTGTTATTATACAAGACAGAGGAATTTTTTTATTTTCATTATTAATAAATTCATTTATTTTTTTCTTATTTAGATTATCACTTATTTTATATATTTTATCACCAATATTTATATTTCCTTTTAATCTACCAATTGTAATTGTGTCACCTGAATTTGCACTTTTTACATTATTCTTATCAATCATAAGTTCAGATATGGTATATTTGTAATCTTCATTTTGAACAGATATATTATCACCAATAGAAAGAGGTTCTATAGTTTTTAAGGTAATATGACCTTTGTTTTTATTAAAATATGAAATGTTACCTGTATATAATCCCATATTATTAGGCTTGTCCTTGTAAATATAAGAAAGATTTGCTTCATCTTCAAAATTACCAGAAGAAAATCCACCTCTATTAAATACTTGCATTAGAGATTTTATATCTGCTTCATCAATAATATAAGGTTTATCTGATAAAGCTAAATCAATATATTTTTTATAAATCTTAGTAACTGTGTAAACGTATTCAGGAGTTTTCATTCTACCTTCAATTTTTAAACATTTTACTCCGGCTGATATTAAGTCTGGAATATATTTAAGACCACATAGATCTCTAGGACTAAGCAGATATCCTTTATCCAAAACTGTCTTAGTCGTATTATTATCCTTTGCTAAATCTGGACATTCATTAGAACTAGTGCAAGTTTCTCTAATCAAATCATATGGGAGTCTACAACCTTGAGCACATTTTCCACGATTACCTGATCTACTGCCAATCATACTTGAAAATAAACACTGGCCTGAGTAAGAAATACATAATGCACCATGAATAAAACATTCTAACTCAATATCAGAATTGTTAGATATATATGTTATTTCAGGCAAAGATAACTCACGAGAAAGTACAGCTCTTTTAAATCCTAATTCTTGAAGTTCAAGAACTCCAGCGAGATTGTGAATTGTCATTTGAGTGCTTGCATGAATATCAATGTCAGGGAAATGGCTTATTAGATATTGGGCTAATCCCAAATCTTGTACTATAATAGCGTCTGCTCCTAGACCATATACATATCTAGCAATCTGGATTGCATCAGCTAATTCATCACTTTTAAGCAATGTATTTAATGTAAAATCAACTTTTACATTTCTAAGTTTAGCATATCTGATAGCTTCCTTTAATTCTGTTTTTCCAAAATTATTAGCTGAACTTCTAGCATTAAACATCTCTCCACCAAGGTATACGCTATCAGCTCCAGCCTGAACAGCCGCTTTTAAGCATTCGAAATCTCCGAACAGGAGAAAGTAATTCTATATTATTTGTCATTTTTTAACCTTTCAAAAATATTTTCCTTAATCATTGTAACACAAAATAAATTAAAAGCATACTATATGGTATAAAAAAATTAGGCATTTGTACATAAAAATAAAAGTTTTAAGCTTTTAATTACGTGTTTAATAAACCATATCAAATGAATGTGAATAATATATGATGCCTATGAAAATAATTGAAGGAGGGAAGCTGTAATGGGGTGTGGATGCAACAATCGGATGTCGGATGCTCAGGAAATAATGGAGGATTCTTAGATAACATATTTGGTGGCAACGGAAATACAGAAATATTACTCTTTTTAGTAGTATTTTTACTTTTATTTACAAGTTTCGGAAGACAAAATACTAATTTTTTAGGGTAATTTATCTTTTATTTTATCCAAAAGCTCACAAATAGTAAAAGACAGATAACGATTATACAAAATCGATATCTGTCTTATTCTGTTATGCAACAAGGCGAATCGTAATACCTTGACCATGGCAGGCCTCATTTGCCGCTTCTTTGTCCAGCCGTGTGAAAACAATCAACTGATCGCCATCCCAAAGACCGTCAGCAAAAGCCTTAAAGAGCTTGCTTCTTTCGTCAACCGAAAGAGTTTCTGGTGATAATACAGCATAAGTACTGTCTTCATCATAGCGGGCAACTGCCAAAATAGGAATTGTATCCTCATCTGAATTTTTTGCACAATATCCTTTGGTTAGATACTCAAAAATATATTCAGATGTAGGCTGTTTTTCGGAATAAAAGCAGTTGAGTTTGCGCTCTAATGTTTTTAACAGCAGATTAGACCGGATTATGGTCTCTTTCGATGTTGATATGCACATTGACATAACATACTCTTTTCATAACTATGGGTGTCCATTTGCTTGACTTTTATGTTAACTCCAAAAGGAGATAAAAGTATTTAACCTAGCATTGACTAGGACTGAAAATATTATAACATATATAGATGTTAAATGCAACCATTTATGTTAATTGCATATAAAAATTAATATTATATCTAGTCATCTTATAGTCATTTATAAAATGTATATTATAAATGGTAAATCGAAAAAATATTGTATGCAGTATATTCTGCAAGAAAGAAGGGGGATAAATGGAGATATTAAAAGTTGAGAACCTAGTTAAAACATATGGGAAAGGAGATAACCAAGTCACTGCTGTTGATAATATATCATTTTCAATACAAAAAGGTGAATTTGTTGCTATTGTTGGAGCAAGTGGAAGTGGAAAATCAACACTTCTTCATCTATTAGGTGGAGTAGATAGACCTACATCAGGAAAAGTATATATAGATGGAAAAGATATATATTCATTAAATAATGATAATTTGGCGATATTTAGAAGAAGACAAATAGGAATTATATATCAATTTTATAATTTAATACCAATACTTAATGTAAAGGAAAATATAACACTTCCTTGCGATTTAGATAATCAAAATGTAGATGATGATAGATTAAAAGAGCTAATTGAAACATTAGGCCTTCAAAACAGGATGAACCATCTTCCAAATCAATTATCAGGTGGTCAACAACAAAGAGTATCAATAGGAAGAGCCATGATAAACAATCCAGCAATAATGCTAGCTGATGAACCAACAGGAAACTTGGATTCAAAAGCAAGTGATGAAATTGTATCTTTACTTAGAGTTTCTAATAAAAAATTCAATCAGACTGTAATAATTATTACACATGACTTAGAAATTGCAAAACAAGCTGATAGAGTAATTACAATAGAAGATGGAAAAGTCGTAAAAGATGAGAGAAACTAATTTTTAGCCTTGGGACACGTACTTTTGGCCCCACCAAAAGGGACAGGTTGAAAATAATAAAAGAGAGGATATGAAAAATGAATATTATAAATAAGTTTACTAAATCAAACTTAAAGAAAAACAAGAAAAGAACAATTGTAACAACAATTGGTGTTGCACTTTCTACGGCACTTATTTGTGCAGTTGCTGGAATGATCATGAGTTTCCAAAATACTCTTGTTGAATATGCAAAAAAAGAGTATGGAAATTATCATGCATGTTATATGAATATTCCAAACAATCAGATAAAATATATAAAAGATAATGTGCAGGTAGAATCATCATTTTATAGTAAAACTTTAGGATATGCAAAATTAGAAGGTAGCAAAAATGAGGATAAGCCATATGTGTATGTTATAGGGATGGACGATATTGCTTTAAAAGAAAATGGTTTTACAATAACCAAAGGTAGAATGCCTGAAAATGACACTGAATTAGTTATTTCAAGACATATAGAATATAATGGTAGGGTATACTTAGATATAGGAGATACAATAACATTAGATATAGGAACAAGACAAGATGGAACTGGATATATTCTAGATCAAAGTAATCCATATCGTACATGGGTAGATTATTCAGGTGATGGTGATGGCGAAAAACAGGCTACTTATGAAGAATTACAAACGGAAGAAAGTATTGTTAATACTACAAAGAAAACATATAAAATTGTAGGTATTATAGAAAGACCTAATATGAATATTGAAGATTATAGAGCACCAGGTTATACAGTTTTAACATATATGACAGATGAACAAATATTAAATAGCTCTAGCTTACAAGATTCATATGGGACAAATGTTTCAATATTACTTAAAAAACCAACTGAATCAAGAGAAACACTAAAAGGCATATCAAGAGTGCTCAAAGAAAATACTGGGAAAAGTTATGAAGTTCTAAAAAATGATTCTTTATTAGAGTCTCAAGGTGGACTAAGCGACAATTCACTTCAAGTAGTATATACACTTCGGAGCTATAATAATTGGAATAATAATAGTAAGTAGTGTTTTTGTAATAAGAAATAGTTTTAGCATTTCAGTATCAGAAAAGACAAAGCAATATGGAATGATGTCAAGTGTTGGTGCTACATCAAAACAAATCAAGAAAAGTGTGTTATTTGAAGGGTTAATAATTGGACTAATTGGTATTCCAACAGGAATTTTATTAGGAGCAGTTGCAATAACAGTTTTAGTATGGCTTCTTAATATTCTAGCAGTTGATATACTTGAGGGAATTAAGTTTGTGTATGGACTTCCTGTGCAGGTCGTAATTTTAACAGTCGTAATGTCAGCAATTACAATATATTTATCATGTATAATTCCGGCAAGAAAAGCATCAAAAATTTCACCAATAGATGCAATTAGAGGAAATAATGATGTAAAAATAAAAGCCAAAAAACTAAAAACATCTAAGTTGACTAAAAAATTATTTGGAATGGGAGGAGTCATTGCAAGTAAAAATTTAAAGAGAAGTAAGAAAAAATATAGAACAACAGTAATTTCATTAGTTGTAAGTATATCAATTTTTATAGCATTGTCATCATTTTTAGGATATGGAAAAAAGATGACTGGAGTTTATTATACTGATTTAGGATATAATATTTCTGTATCTTTTCTAAGCAGTAATGCAAATGAGGAAAAGAATAAGGTTGAAATATATAATGATATAATAAAAAACTATTCACTTACAGATTACAGTTACTCATATTCAAATGGTGGAACTGTTGATGTAAGCAAATATTGTACAGAGTATGGAAAGTTTTTAGCTGAATCAGAGGCTGAAATGTCAAGCAAATATGGTTCACATGTAATATCCAATGATGAATATGAAGTTTTAAAAAATCAAATATCATTACAGGTAATTGGATTAGAAAAAAATTCATTTGAAAGATTTGCAAAATTATTAGGGATTAAAGATATTTCAAACGATATTGGAATAATTGCTGATGATAGAATGGAAATTGATAGTGAAGGTGTAAGAAGTTTTAAAACAATATACAATGTAAAAGAAGGAGAGTCTATTGAAGTTAAATTAAGCGATGACAGAAGCAAAAGTATAAAGATTGTAAAGAGAACTGATAAAAGACCGATGGGATATGAAAACTCATATGCTACTGGGGGGTATCTATTTGTATCAGAAGATTCAAATCTTATAGATAAAGCTACCTATGTTACACCTTTATATATAAATTCAGATAAAGCTATAGAGCTTGAAACAAAACTTAATGATTTAAAAAGAACGGATACTAAGTATAGTAGTATGCAAGTATCAAATGTAGAAAGCTACAAAAAGCAAGAAGAAAGAATGATTTTGATTATATCAATATTCTTATATGGATTTATCATAGTAATTACATTAATTGGTGTTACAAACATATTTAACACCATAACAACAAATATGATATTAAGAAGTAAAGAATTTGCAATGCTTAAATCAGTGGGAATGACAGGTAAGGAATTTAATAGGATGATAAGATTAGAGAGCATATTATATGGACTAAAATCATTATTTATTGGTATTCCGATTGGTGTAGGTATCTCATATGCAATTTATAAAGCTATAGCACAAAGTACAGATTTTGGATTTATTATTCCATGGCAAGCTATAATTATATCAATTGTATTTGTATTCATCATCGTAGGACTTACTATGAAATATTCTCTAAACAAAATTAACAAACAAAATATTGTTGAGACTATAAGGAATGATAATATTTAGAGCAGTAGTAAGTGATGTAGTATAAAAGCAATATTCAAAAGGAATTTATAACATTTAATACAAAAAACAAACCCCATTTCTCGCATTCGCAAGAAACGGGGTTTTTGTTTTTGATAAGCTTGCATGCTAGCTATGGGTCTTAACGGCGTTAGTCATCGAGAGTCATTATCCATCGTAACGGTCAAATCCTGGGCTATGCAATCCTTAGCGTGCGACAGTTCTTCTTTCAGTGTCATGGTAAATACCTGATTAATTTTACAGTACTAAGTTGTGGCTCTTTTGCTCAGTAGGATAAATTGTTTCTAATGGTGCATTGTCACCATCTTTTACTTTAACAGATTCTGCCGTAATCAGCATATATCGTTTTAATGGAAAAAGATGTGTGTCGATATTGAGTGAATCCGCGATAACACCAAGAATGTTGCAAGGACCATATTTGCATTCAATCTTTACATATTAATTATAGCATGACTTTACATAAAATGTAATATATTTGTTATATAACAAAGTGGCTAAGAAATTATTTCACATGACAAGAATAAATTTTTATTAAATTTTTGTAACTAAATTGATAAAATTTGACACTATATAAGTAGATAGGTAAAAATGTGCAATTTAATAAAATTCGAAAGGGCGTACTTAAGATATTATAAATAGTCATAGAATAATATATACTACAACGAAAATATAAAGGTTAATTATGTTAAACAAAATTTTAATTGATGCACATTGACTTTATATAAATTAAAATTGTTAAGAAAGGAGGTTTTTATATTTTGTGTATAGAAAGGAGAAAAATAAAAATCTGAATATATTGTTTCATTAAAGTTTATTTGATACAGGAGAAAAGATTAAAATATTAGCTATAATAAAAAAACTACTAAATTTTGAAGTATGAAAGGAAAAATAAAATGAAAAAAATTTCAAAGAGGATAGTATTAATAGTATTAATTTTATTATTTAACTGTTTTATATTTATGAAACCAAGTAATGCCGCTATTTCACATGATATGATAAAAGGAAAATGGTTTTATATAAAGAATGCTTTCAGTGGTAGATATCTTGATGTCTATCGTGGATTACCTGAAGAAGGCACAAATGTACAACAATATGAGTTTAATGGGGGTGATTCTCAAAAGTGGATATTATTTCAACAAGAAGATGGAACATATAAATTAGGCTCAATGGTAGGTTCAACAGTTAACAATGGAACAAGATATATTAATTATGTTTTAGATGTTAATGGTGGAGATGATGGAAGCAATGGAGTAAATCTGCAATTATGGAGTATTAATAGTAGTGCAGCACAAAAGTTTCAAATAAGACTAAGTCCAAAGCAAAATAGTACAATTGTTTTAAAAACTGGACCTAGTAACTATAGTAAAGCTGCAGTAGTAAATGATAAAAGTTGCTCTAATGAAGGAAATGTATTTCAATGGGATTATAATCAAAGTAGTAATGATGAATGGATTTTAGAGCCTGTATATGAAAATATTTCCTTAGGAGTTGAATATGCCAAAGCAAATTATAATAAATTTGTTGAAGCATTTCCAAATCTTAACGATTGGAGTAGTGCTGGAGATTGTGCTAATTTTGTTTCTCAATGCTTGATTTCTTCTGGAAAACAACATTATAATGGAAACTGGAAAGTATATAGAAAAAACGAAAATTATTCTAAACCGATGAGTGTCGATCAGCTTAATAATACATGGGAACTATGTCATCCAAATACAAGTCCATGGATAAGTGCTGCAGAGTTTAAAAATTTTTGGAAGTCTAATAAATATGTTGCTTTAAAAGGCTCAGAAATAGTTGAAAAAAATAATGAAGTATGGAATTACCCAATCGGTATTGGTGATGTTGTACAGCTAGCGGAACCGGGACCTTTTGGTACTGTGGGAAAAGCAACACACACTATGTATATATATGATTTAGATTATACAAATAAAACATATTTATTGGCATACCATACTAATTGTAGGATTGAGATTAAATTATCAGATTATGGAAGTGCTTCAGAAGATAAGTATTTTATATTTTATGATATGTAAAGGAGAAAAAAATAATGAAAAAAAAGAAAATAATTGTATCAGTGATTATTATAGCACTATTTGTTATTGTACCAATAACTATATTGGCTAATAGCAAGAAGAAAGTTATTGAAAGAGTTGCTCTTGGTTCACAAGTTATAGAGGTAGAAGAAGGAAAAACAGACGAAGATATGTTGAAGGAAAAATTTGAAGGTGATAAAATATATAGAGAAAAGTCAGAAGAAAAGCCATTAGATATTGATACTGTAAATGGAATAATTCCACAAGTCATAGATATCCCTCAGAAAAATACACTAGATACAAATCAAGATTTAGCTTTTATAAAAGATACAGGTAAAGACATAAAACAAACAGAGAAAGAATTAGAAGAGATTGCTAGAAAATATGATAAAATAGAAAGCTTTAATAAAATTAAAGACAATATAGAAAAAAAAGAACAGACAGGAGAGTTTACTGATGAACATAAGAAAATGTGTGAATTGTTTATATCTATATATAAAAACGAAAATTTAATAGAAAATGAACAAAGTTTATTAAGATACTATTTTGAAATAACTAGATTTAGCGATATAGATAATGAGCTTTTAGGAGAATTAAATAATATTTTAAAATAGTGTTAAATTATGACAAATAATTGTAAAGGAATCGATTAGTTATAGATATAAAACATATTATCTGTTTACTAATTTTGCTAGTATGCAAATCTAATGTTGATTTGCATACTTTTTATTGTTAGTTGTAATATTATATACGAAATGATATAATGAGTAATAATAATTATAAAACGAAATGTAAAAGGAGACAAATTGTGAAAAAAGTATTGAAGAATGGAATAATAATTATTATTGTAATAGTAATAATTGTTTTAGGGATAAATTTATATGTAAGAATTTCTACAAATAATCAGATTATTAAGAATAATGAATATACAGAGCTATCAGATGTAGATTGTATAATTATTTTAGGAGCTGGCGTATGGGGAGATAAACCTAGCCCTATGCTAGAAGATAGATTATTAGAAGGTATAAAGTTATATCAAAATAATGTGTCAAACAAGATAATAATGAGTGGAGATCATGGAAGAAAAGAATATGATGAGGTAAATATAATGAAAGACTATGCAATTCAAAAAGGTATACCGTCAGAAAATATATTTATGGATCATGCAGGTTTTTCTACTTATGAAAGTATATATAGGGCAAGGGACATTTTTGAGGTAAAGAAAGTTGTAATTGTAACACAAAAATATCATTTGTATAGAGCTTTATATATTGCAAATCAATTAGGACTAGAAGCATATGGAGTTGGAGCAGATCCTAGACAGTATGTAGGAGCAACATATAGAGAAATAAGAGAAATAATAGCAAGAGATAAAGATTTTATCAAATGTATATTTAAACCAAAACCTACTTATTTAGGGGATACAATTTCTATAAGTGGAAATTGAGATATTACAAGAAATTTATAATTGTAGGAGATATATTAATGAACGTAAACAAGTATAAAATAGAAGATTTAAAATCAATGACAGAAATAGTGAAAACTATTAACATAAGCGAAAACGAAGAATTTGATTATTTAAGAATAATATCTATGAAAAATAAAGGTATAGAAGAGAATAAGAAAAATATTTTATTTTTTCCCATTACAATAGATAAATCATGGATTGAGGAAGGATGGGTTACAAAAACAACCGATTTAAAAACACCTATTTTAGAAATAATTGAAAAGTTTCCTAATTACACATTTGTTATTGAAGAAGACATGTTAGAAAAGATTACTTCTAAAACCGTTAAACTTATTGTTGTGCCTGATATAATGAAATCTATAGATGATATATATAACTATACAATAAATCATAACGAATTTGATGTTGTAGCTGTAACAGGAAGCGCTGGAAAGACAACATCAGTTGGTATAATAGAACATGTTCTAAAAGAGAAATATAATGTTTTGCGTATATACAGCGATAGAATTACTCCAATTGTTTTAAAAGCACATATTATAAACTTCCTTAATGAAACATATAATATTGTAGCTTTAGAAATGGCTATATTTTTCAAACATCATGTTAAAGCATTATCAGATTTGTTAAATCCAACAATATCTGCAATTATCAATATTGGAGATGCTCATTTAGGTACAGGTGGATTGGACTCAATTGATTCAATTTGTATAAATAAAGCCAGGATTTTTGAACATAGCAAATATGGATTTGTAAATAGTGATAATAAATATTTACAAAGGCTAAACGTAAGCAATAATAAGTTATATTATGAAAATGAATATATCTGTGATACGAATTTAGAAAAATTAGAACAGGTAATGCCAAGTAAAGCAACAATTAGTGATGACAATAAATTAGTTTTAGATGGTCTTAAAGTAAATGTGCCTATTTTAACTAATTTATCTGTTACGAACTTTTTATTAGCATATGAGATAGGAAAAAAATTAGGAATATCCACAAACCAAATAATAAATGCGCTTAATAATTTTACCGTTGTAGAAAACCGTTTGCAAAGGGCAAAAATATTTGATAAAGAAGTAATATTCGATGGTGATAGTAGTTTTAAAGAAAGAATTCATCAGCTATCGCTACATCTTTATAAAAAGGCATATTTAGTATTAAGAAGTTATGGCTCAGATTATTATGACGATGATTTTGTAGGAGTTAAAGATTATTTTAAGAACTTTGATAAGGTATATTTATTTGATGATATAAATTATTTAGATGAGCTAAGCAAAGAAACTAATACTGTTGTTGTTAATAATCATAATTTTATGAAAAAATTAGATGGAGAATTATTTTATCATTATCATGATTATTTTTATAAATTTGATTCGATAAAAGAAGAAAATCTAAAAGGCAAAGCTGATAACCTAGAAGGAATGTAAAATTTTTGATGTTAATGCGTACTTAGAAAGGAATGAAATTTTTATGAAAAAAAATATGTTGTTAATTCATGGTTGGGACTACGAATTATATAGTAATATGACAAAGTCAAATGATGCATGGCAAGAATATAATAATTTAATTTCTTCATTAAAAGAAAGATATAATGTATATAAAGTTAATCTGCCTGGTTTTTGCCAAGAAAGAGAACCAAAAGAGAAGGAATGGGATGTTAGCAAATTCGCACAATATATTGATGATTTTATAAAAAAGAACAATTTAAAAATCGATATAGTATTAGGTTATTCTTTCGGAGGTCCGGTTGCAGTTAAATGGAAGGGTATGTCAAATAGTAATGCAAAGTTATATCTTATAGCACCAGCAATTATAAGAGATGCAGACAAAAGTAAGAAATTTGTAAAAACCCCAAAATTCTTAGAGAGGGTAAGAGCTTTTGCAAGAAATTTATATGTTATTTATATTGTAAAAAATAATGAAATGAAATATGGTAGTAAATTTTTAAGAAACTCATACCAATTGATTGTGAGGCAAGATTTAAGATATGAGCTATTTGCATTAAATCAAGACGATGTAAAAGTAATATATGGTACAAATGATACAGCTGTTGCACCACAAAAAATGATGCAAAGTGCACCAGATAAATTAAAGAATAATATATATATGATAAATGGTGCAAATCATGATAATATAATTACAGATTATGTAGATGAGTTAATTAAAATACTAGAAGATAACTTTTAATGAGTATAATAGAATTAAAATTTTTGAATATACTGTTAATAAGCATATGTCCTTAATGACAGTTTGACATTTTATGTTAATCATGCTATAATGAAGGTATATTGATAAAAAGGAGATTATAAATTATGAGTAAAAAGAAGCATATGTATATAAGACCACCCAAGGGAGATACACCTGTAAAGGTAGAACCTAAGTTTATAGATTATGATTTACCAAATAGACAAGGACATCAAGATCCAACATATATAGTTATTCATGAAGTTTCATTACTTGCATCAAAAGGACATTACCGCTCACCAAAAGAATTCAATATGGATAGATATGCAAATAAAATCTCAGAGGATGCAAGAAATGGAAGAACGATAGGTTATCACTACTTAGTAGGAGATAAACAAGTATATCAATTTATGGAAGATGATGTTGCAACAAGTCACACTGGAACAGAATTTGGAAACCATAACAGTATTGGAGTTGAGAGAGTTATATGTGATGGTGTTAATTATGAACATGCTACGCATAATCAAGCAAAACTTATAGCAACACTTATGTTAAAACATAATATTCCACTTGATAATGTATTAACACATAAAGAAATGCAAAGAAGATTTGGAGACGATGAAGAGCAAAGAGCTAACCCAAAACAGTGTCCAGGAAGAATGCTTGCAGGTTTTAGAGGAACAGTACAAGATTTTAAAGGTGAAATTAAGCGTTGTTTTATGTATGGTTGGTTCTTCAATGAATTATTAGATGAAAAAACAATTGAAGAAATACCTCAAATTCAAGAAATTGCTAAGAAAAGATTTGCACCTAAGAAAGAGCAAAAGACTAGAATTGTAGGTTTAGAAAATCTTAAAATTTCAGATTTAGAAATATAAGCATATAATACTAATAATGTAGAAGACTAGATTTATCTAGTCTTTTATGCTATAATAAGATTGATTTTAATAGATAAAAGAAAGGAATTTAGGTATTAAGATGAAACATAGGCTTTTACTAGTTGAAGATAACGAAATGATTGTAAAAGGACTTAAATATACACTAGAGCAAGAAAATTTTGAAGTAGATGTAGCTAAAAGAATAAACGATGCAGAGGACATGCTTGACACAGTAACAGATTACGATTTAGTTATATTAGACATAACTCTTCCCGACGGAAATGGATTTGACTTGTGTAAGTATATAAAAAATGAGAAAGAACTACCAGTTATATTTTTAACAGCAAAAGATGACGAAAAGGATGTTGTTCTTGGCTTTGATTTAGGTGCTGATGATTATGTAATTAAGCCTTTTAGAAACAGAGAACTTATTTCAAGAATTCATAATGTACTTAGGAGATATAATAAGGATAAAGACGAAATTGTACATGGAAATATAAGAATTGATTTAGAAGAAAAGAGAGTATATGTATCAGAAAATGAGATTATATTTACAGCTTTGGAATACAAAATACTTGTACTTTTATATAGCAATATAGGAAAGACCATAACTAGAGATAAAATATTAGATAAAATATGGGATATTGCAGGTAACTTTGTTAATGACAATACTCTTACAGTATACATCAAAAGAATTAGAGCTAAACTTCGGAGAAGAAGATAGTATTAGAACTATTAAAGGAATAGGATATAGGGTTGAATAAGGGGTGTCCCTCTGGCCCTGGCCAAAATGTCCGTGCCCTTGGTTGAAAGTAAATGAATGGAGAGAATATGAAGATTATAAAAGCAGATGTTATGAAAGTAGTTTTTCCTAGCTTTATTGTAATAACTATTTTTTGTATTATTTTATTAAAATATATCAATGTGCAAAATGAAAGATATACAAAGATATTTAATAATAACCTAGAGGAAATTGTATTAAAGGTAAAGCAGACATATCCTGATGTAAATGAACAAGATATTATTAAAATTATACAAAATAAAGATATGCAATCGACTGGCAAGAATTTTTTAAAACAATATGGTTATAGTGGAAATCAAATGTATCTTGAAAGTTTAAGAGAAGAAATGCTTAATACAAAGAAATATGTTATAGTCATAATAATATTATCAGGTTTATCAATAATAACAATCATAATAATTTATATAATATCACAAAATAAAAAAATTAGACAAATTGATAAGTATTTAAAAAAAGTTAACAATGGAAATTATGGGTTAAAAATAGAGGAAAATAGCGAAGATGAGCTTTCTAAACTTCGTAATGAACTATATAAAACGACTGTGCTACTTAGAGAAACAGCTGAGATTAGTAAAAAAGAGAGTGAGAATTTGAGCATTTCTCTAGCAGATATATCACACCAATTAAAGACCCCAATAACATCTATTAGAATTATGATTGATAATTTGTGTGACAACCCAGACATGGATGAAAGAACAAAGACTGAATTTTTAAAAAGTATCAGTAGTCAAATAGATTGGATATCAAATTTAATAATATCACTTTTAAAACTTTCAAGATTTGATAGTGGTGTTATTGAAATGAGCGACAATACTATAAATGCTAAAAATCTTATAAACGAGGTAATTCAAAATTTATCAATTTTATTGGAAGTTAAAGATATTGAAGTAGTTGCTATTTTGCCAGATGAAGCGGAATTTGTGGCAGATTATAAATGGCAATTAGAAGCTATTACTAATATAGTAAAAAATGCAATAGAACATTCTGATGAAAATTCTAAGATTTACATTACAGTTGAGAACAATAATTTGTTTATAAAAATCACAATTAGAGATGAAGGACAGGGAATAGATAAGGAAGATCTAAAACATATTTTTGAGAGATTTTATAAATCAAAAAATTCTTCAGAAAATAGTATTGGCATTGGTCTTTCTCTTGCAAAAACTATAATTGAAAAAGATAAGGGTTATATAACTGTTGATTCAAAAGTGGGAGAGGGGACTACTTTTACAATTAAGTATTTGAAATAAATTAATGTATTTAAAAATGGAAATAGTGTAATAATTTTATTATAAATACTTGTCAAATTATTACAAATATATTATAATGTATTTATAGCGAAAAATAGTTGGTGACAGAAAGGAGCGAATATGAAAGAAGAATTAAGTGATTTTCTAAAAACTGCATATCAATATGGAAGGGTAAAAGAAACAGAAGATGCTTTTAAGGAATATCCAGTTGAGGATGAGTGGCATAAGGGAAATGTAGAGAATGTACTAAAAGAAGATGAAGCAGTATATAATACTAATTATAACATTGGTGATATAGTATTTGTAAAAGAATATTACTATTCTGACGGTATAAAAGGAAACAATCATTTCTTTGTAATAATTGATCAAAACAACACTGCGGTACCAATTGAGAATTTTGGAATGCTAATATCTTCTAACTTAGATAAATTAAAGTATAGCTCCAATAAATTATTAGAAAAAGATGATATAAATAAATTACATAAAGATAGTATTGTTAAAACGGATGTAATATATAGAATTGTAAATGACCAAATATTATTTAAGATTGGAAAAGTTGACAATGAAAGAATAGAAGAATATAAGAAAAATTTTTATGATAGTTTAAAATAGATACCAATTTTCCTGTAAGATTCATAATATAATTAAGAGATTACATCTCTTAATTTTTTTATGAGGAGGACTTATGGTAAATGTCGAAAGCAAGACGCTTCAAAGAAAGCTAGTATATGATGGAGCAGTTATCCTAAAATACAGAATAACATATCCTCAAATACGAGGATTCGAAAAATTTAATATGTATAATTATAAAAAAGCAATTGAATTACAGAATAGATGTGAAAATGAACTTTTTGATGATGCTAAAAAGACATATGAATATAACAAACAAAATGGCTATCCAGTAATGGTTTATGAGATAGTATCAAATTTTAACTTAACATATAACAATAATAATTTGATAAGTTTGTATATTGATGAATATATTTATGCAGGTGGAGCTCATGGAAATACGGTGCAAACATCACAAACATGGAACATAAAAGAAAATAAAATGCTTAAACTGCAAGATTTCTTTAAAAGTAATCCTAATTATGTATCAAGCATTATTAAGGAAGTAAACGACCAAATTGCTAAGAATATTGAAGCGGGGAACAACTATTATTTCGAAGATTACTGCTGTTTAACATCAGCAAATTTCAGAGTAGAAAATTTTTACCTTTATAGAGAGTATGTTGTTATATACTATCAGCAATATGATATCGCTCCATATTCAAGTGGTATACTAAATTTCTTTATTTCATTAAATTAATAACAGTTAATAATTTTGGGAGCAGAATTGCTCCCTTTCTTTATTCTATTATTTGTACAAAAATTAACAATTATATAATACTTTCATCATATCATTAGGCATATCACACACAATATCAATTTTTTCCCTTGTCACAGGATGAATAAAATTAATATGGTAAGCGTGAAGAGCTTGTCTATCTATAAGTGGGGAAGACATACCATATAAACTATCGCCAAGTAAGGGATGACCAATATAAGCCATGTGTACTCTAATTTGATGTGTTCTACCAGTTTCCAAAATGCACTTAATAAGAGTAATATTTTTTTCATCAATATTTTTAATAACTTCGTAATGGGTAACAGATTTGTCTCCATTTTCTGAAACGCATCTCTCAATAATACTTTTATCTTTTCTAGCAATTGGAGCATTAATAGTGTCACTTCCTTCAAGATGCCCACTTACAATTGCTAAATATTCCTTATGATAATTTTTTAGATTTTCTTGAATATACTCTGATTTTGCAAATATAACAATTCCAGAGGTATCTTTATCAAGCCTGTTAATTGGTCTTATTTTTTTATGAATATCAATACTATCATAATGATATTTTATTGCATTAGAAAGGCTATCTTCAAAATGTTCCATTGAAGGGTGAACAGGAATGCCAGCAGGTTTGTTTACAATTATCATCCATTCATCTTCATAAAGTATGTCAATATGGATATCTTTATTTGGCACTATATTAGAATTATCTTCATCAAAATCAAGATTAATAGTAATTGCATCTCCTGAACGCAAAGTTGTATAATATCCAATTTTAACACCATTTACAAAAATGCAATCTTTCTTAACTTTTTTATATAATCTCTCAGAGAATGAAAGTTTTTCACGTAGTATTACTCTAATATTAGTTTCATCTTTTACAACAAATTTGAGTTTCATAACGGTTCCTTTTCAATTGATAATTTACAACAAATTCTAACATAAGTATTAAAATTTTTCAAATTACTTTACAGTTAAAAACAAGTATGGTACAATCTTACCCATAGGCTTAGGTCTAAATTTATCTTAGGAGGAATCAATATGAATCGGACACCAGAGATTATCTTTGGGGGAGATACTGATGTTGTAGACTTGATGGAAAGGCTATCTATTTATCCTAGCAATTCTAAACGTCATGTGTTAATCAATGGTATCTTAACATGTAAAGGTAATCGGAGAACACAGGAAATATCTATTCCAGGCAATTTACTTACATATGGAATAAGTGGAAGTAAAATCAACTTAAATGTTGAAGGTAATCTTGAATGCAATGGAAAAATTGACATGGGCATTTTAAAAGTGGGTGGAAAAGTAAGGTGCGAAGAGTCAATAAAGGTATATGATATTACCTCTAAGGAAGAGGTAATATGCAGGGGTCCTTTGGAAGCACAATTTGCAATCATAGGCAAATATTTAGAGGTAACTAAAGAGTACTATCCTGTAATAAAAGTTCAATCTCTTCGTGTGAATGAAAGTATTTACAGTCAAGGGCCACTTGAAGGAAACACGCTTTACGTTCAAGGAGATGTGTATTATAAGGGATATATGTACTTTTTAAAGTCACAAATACTCGGAAAAGTGATTGCGGAAGATACAGATTTATCTATTGCCAACTAGCATATAAATTTGAATTTCATATTGAGATAATAATTTTGAGGAGCAAAGTTGCTCCTATTTTCTTTTTTATTAAAAAATACCTTGTACTTTTTAATCATTTTATATATAATAAAGCACGAGGAGAAAATAGTAAATGGAATTTATAGATAGAATGAAAAACAAAGCAAGAAGTTCTATTAAAACAATAGTTCTTCCAGAGAGTGAAGATATTAGAATTCTGCAAGGTGCAGAATTAGTTTTAAAAGAGAAATTTGCCAATATAATTTTACTTGGAGATGAAGTAGAAATAAAAAAACAGGCAAAAGATAATAATATAAACGTAGATAGTGCAATTATAATAAATACATTAGAATCAGATAAGCTAAGTTATTATGCTGAAAAACTCTATGAACTTAGAAAAGATAAAGGTATGACTTTAGAGAGTGCAACTGAAATTTTAAAGACAAGCAAAGCATATTATGCAACAATGATGGTAAAAATGGGAGATGCAGATGGTATGGTATCAGGCGCTTGTCATCCAACAGCAGATACATTAAAGCCAGCACTTCAAATAATAAAATCTGCTCCAGGAGTTGACACTGTATCAGCATTTTTTATAATGGTATCTAAGGATAAAGAATTTGGAAAAGACGGAATAATGATCTTTAGCGATTGTGGTATGAATAGTAATCCAACAGATGTGCAATTATCAGATATAGCAATTTCATCTTGTGAATCTTTTAGAGAATTGGTAAGCGAAGAAGAAAAGCCAAAGGTTGCAATGCTTTCATATTCAACAAAAGGTAGTGCACATTCTGATATGATAGATAAAGTCGTAAATGCTACTAAGATTACAAACGAAAAGAGACCTGACTTATTAGTAGATGGGGAAATGCAATTAGATGCGGCAATTATACCTGAAATTGCAAAACTTAAATGCCCTAATAGTAAAGTAGCAGGTGGCGCTAATATTCTTATATTCCCAGATTTAGATGCTGGAAATATTGGCTATAAACTAGTTCAAAGATTTGCACATGCTGAGGCTTATGGACCACTCTGCCAAGGTCTAGACAAGCCTGTAAATGATTTATCACGTGGTTGCTCTGCAGAGGATATTGCAGGTGTGGTAGCTATTACATCTGTACAAGCTATTTCAAAAAATCAAAATAAATAAGGTTTATAGATTTGACCTAAAAATCTAAATATTATTAAAAAGGAAATTAAAAAATGAAAATTTTAGTTATCAATTGTGGAAGTTCATCACTTAAATATCAATTAATTGATATGGACAACGAGGATGTTATTGCAAAAGGAACATATGAAAGAATAGGAGAGGAGTCTTTTTTAACTCATAAAATAAATGGAGAAAAATATGTATTAAATCACCCAGCTAAAGACCATAAAGAAGCTCTTGATTTTGTAATTAGTCAATTATTAAACAAAGATTATCCTGCAATTTGTGGACTAGACGAGATAGATGCAATAGGACATAGAATAGTGCATGGGGGAGAATATTTTGACCATTCTGTATTAGTAGATGAAGATGTTATAAAGAAGATAGAAGCTTGCTCAGACTTAGCACCAGTGCATAATCCTGCTGCTGTAATTGGTATTAAAGCGTGCCAAGAACTTATGCCTGGAAAACCAATGTCTGTTGTATTTGATACAGCTTTTCATCAAACAATTTCAAAGGAAAAATATATTTATCCAATTCCATATAAGTATTATGAAAAATACAAGGTAAGAAGATATGGTTTCCATGGAACATCACATTATTATGTTGCAAATAGAATTGCAGAGCTTATGGGAAAACCAGTAGAAGATTTAAAAATAGTAAACTGTCATATAGGTCAAGGTGCAAGTATTTGTGCAATTAAAGGCGGAAAATCGGTAGAAACATCAATGGGACTTACTCCAACAGCAGGTATACCAATGTGCTCTCGTTCAGGAGATTTGGATCCAACAATAGTTACATTTATAATGCAAAAAGAAGGACTATCTACAAAGGAAATGGACTCTATGCTTAATAAGGAATGCGGGATGTGGGGAATATCAAGAGTTTCAAAGGATGTAAGAGATATTGAGGCTGCTATTGATGAAAATAATGAAATGGCCAAACTTGCATTAGAGCATTACAAATATAAGATTGCAGAATTTATTGCAAAATATGCAGTTGCAATGCAAGGAATAGATGTTATTACATTTACTGCTGGAGTTGGTGAAAATCAAATTAGAGTTAGAGAAGGAATATGTAATTATTTATCATATATGGGAGTAAAAATTGATGACGAGAGAAATAATGTTAGAGGTGAAGAAGCAATGATATCAAGGGATGATTCTTCTATTCCTGTTTGGGTAGTTCCTACAAATGAAGAATTAGTAATTGCAAGAGACACACTAAAATTAGTTTCTAATAAATAATTAAATGAAAGAAGGATTGTTCTATGAAAAAAAGCAAAAACCAAAAGACATCTAAAAAAATAAAATTAGGAGATGTTTATAGTAAATGCAATCATAATAAGTATAGTGAAATAACCGAGGTTACAGAGGAAGTCCAACTTAAATCAACCATGCAAAATTTTTTTAAAAGTTATGGAATTATTATTATTGTAATGAGTTTGATTTGCTTAGCACTTTTCATATATGCATTTAGAAATAATCCTGTTTCCATTTTATATTGTGTTGGAATTGTTATAGCTTTATTTATTTTTTCATTATATAATAGTACTTACAAGCTTTCAATAACTACCAAAGAAGTAAGTCTATTTAGCAATATGCAAAAAGAAAAGATACCAATAGAAAATGTAATCAATATATATCTTTCAAGAAATAAAATGCGTTTTATGGGATTTCCTTTTTATTCATATTTACTTAATATTATATATGTACAAGGTGACAATCAAATGATATACTCTTTACCAACAGTTATGCTTAGTCCAAAGCAGATGATAAAATTTTTTGATAATATAAAAACTGTAAAAATAAAAGATGAGGAAGAAGAGCAAGAGAGAAAAGAGAAAGACAAGAAAACAGTTCTAAAAACAATTTTTTATGTTACATTTATAGTTTTATTGGTCGTTTCAATAATATATGCAATTGTGAATGGAAAAGTAGGACAATAATGTATAGAATAAATAGCACCCAGCCATCAGTAGATAGCTGGGTGCTTTGCTGCTTAGATAAGATGAAAATCTGAAACTCTAAGAGAATACATGAATTCGTTGCTAAGATCCTTTGGCGGATTTATCTTTTCAACTAGTGTTAATCTTTTTGTAAAGTTTCTGTCATATTTTTGTCATCTTGGGAATATAATTTATAAGTAGACAAGTGTAGGAGGCAAGGATATGATACAAGAAGATTATACAAAAAATCAATTAAAGGGTGATACAATTCAAAATTTGATTTTAGAAAACAGAAAAAAATTATCAATATCTGGAGTAGAAGATGTACTTAGCTTTGACGATCAAATTGTAATATTAGAAACATCTCTTGGCATGCTAACAGTAAAGGGCGAAGACTTAAGAATAAATAAACTAAGCATTGATACTACAGAAGTAATTATTGAAGGAGAAATGAATTCATTTAACTATAGCGAAAAGCAGGATAAAAAGGCTTCTGGCAGTTTACTTGGAAAAATATTTAAATAGGGAGTAAATCTTAAGTGTTTAATGAATTGACAACTTTTCTTATATACATAATATCAGGAATGGCAATTTGTATTTTTTATGATGTATTTAGGGTTTTAAGAAAGACAATAAAAACTTCAAATATTGTTACATATATTGAAGATGTAGTCTTTTGGATTGTTGTATGCACATTTCTCATTTGGCTTATATTCAAAGTAAGCTTTGGTGAGTTAAGAAGCTACATATTTATTGGTTTAATTTTAGGTGGGATTATTTATTTACTTACATTTAGCAAGTATTTTATTATAATAAATGTAAAAATACTTACTATATTAAAAAACATATTGTTAAAAATATTTACACCAATACTAAAGTTTATACGAAAACCTATAATTTTTTTCTATATTAAAACAAAGAAAATATATAGCAAATTAAGTTCAAAGAAAAATAATATTAACACAAAGAAACCTAAGGAAAAAAGAATCTTTAAACTTAAATTTATTACAAATAAGTTTAATAAAAATAATAGTTAAAAAAGAAGGATTTTGTAACTTTTTGTAGAAAAATATTATAGATTATTTTATAATTTGGGAGCTGAAGATGAATAAAGTTTTAAGGAGAATAGGCATTATAGCAGTTGCATTATATGCTATATATATATTAATCGCACAACAAAAATCATTGAATACTTATGCAAGAGAAGGCAAAGAGTATTCTAATCAAATAGAAATAGAAAAGCAAATTGCGGTAGAGCTTAATACTACTTTACAAAGTCTTAATTCTACAGAATACATAGAAGACATAGCGAGAGATAAATTAGATATGTATTTGCCAAATGAAAGAGTTTATATAGATATTACAAAATAGAGAAGAACTATATATAATATAGTTCTTCTATTTTGTAGAAATTATTTTTAATAATAAAAAATAATCTTGCTATATTTTGGTATAATATGTTGACATATGCAATAGTTGTATGTTAAAATATAGAAATGTGATGAAAGGAAGCAATTATGAATTTAGATGAATGCACATTAGCTGAATTAAGACAATTCGCTAAAGAACAAGGAATAAAAAATGTAACAAAATTTAAAAGAGATGAGTTATGTAATGAACTTAAGAAATTGCAACTATCAGAGATTGGAAGTAGTGAGCCTGATTTAAATATAGACAATGATGTTGAAAATTCCAAGAGTGATAATAAATCATCTGTTATAGATGAAAGTTATGTAGAATCTCTTGGGCCAAAAAGGATGGAGGAGGGATATACTCTTACTTCATCAGATAGAATTGCAGAAGGAATTTTAGAAATTTTACCAGATGGATATGGATTTTTAAGAGGAAAAAACTATTTATCAACTCCTGATGATATATATATTTCTCCTGTACAAATTAGAAGATTTAAATTAGACAATGGAGATAAGATAAAGGGTATTACTAGAAATCCAAAAGAAGGTGAAAAATTTCCTGCTCTAATATATGTTGGAGAAGTTAATGGACAATCACCAGAATTGGCATATAGAAGAAAAAAATTTGATGACCTAATTCCTATTTATCCAAACGAAAAAATTAAAATGGAGACAACTTCAGATGAATATGCAATGAGAATAATTGATTTAATATGTCCAATAGGAAAAGGCCAAAGAGGAATGATAGTTGCTCCGCCTAAAGTTGGAAAGACTACATTATTAAAGAAGATAGCAAATAGTATTACTACTAATAGTCCTGAAATAGAGCTAATAGTCTTACTTATTGATGAAAGACCAGAAGAAGTAACAGATATGAGAAGATCAATTCAAGGTGATGTAATTTATTCAACATTTGATGAACTTCCAGAACATCATGTAAAAGTAGCTGAAATGGTTTTAGAAAGAGCAAAGAGACTTACAGAACAGGGAAAAGATGTTGTAATATTATTAGATAGTATTACAAGATTAGCTAGAGCATATAACTTAACTATACCTGCATCAGGTAGAACTTTATCAGGAGGTTTAGATCCTGCATCACTACATAAACCTAAGAAATTCTTTGGTGCTGCTAGAAATATTGAAAATGGAGGAAGTCTTACAATTATGGCTACTGCATTAGTTGACACAGGAAGTAGAATGGATGAAGTTATATTTGAAGAATTTAAGGGTACGGGTAATATGGAAATTGTACTTGATAGATCTCTTTCAGAAAAGAGAGTATTCCCACCAGTTGATATAAATAAATCAGGAACAAGAAGAGAGGACCTAATTCTTACAAAAGAGGAGATAGAGACTATATATTCACTAAGACGTGCTTTATCTTCAAGACCACAAGCAGACGTGATTGATGATTTAATTAATCAAATGTCACAAACATCAACCAATTCGGAGTTGATTGAAATTTTAAAAAAGAATATGAAATGAAATATAGTAATGCCAGATTGTATATAAAAACAGTCTGACATTTTTTGAAATATAAGCTTAACAATATAATAATTGAGAGGTAGAATTAAACAAACAATAATTCTTATATCTAATTGCGTGAAATCAAAGTTTCACGCAATACAGTGCAGGGGTAAAATATATAACCAGTCATTCCTGGTACTGCCTTGTAAATTCTCCTATTCCTTTAATATAGCCACTTTTAATACTTTTTATAGACAATAACTTATACTACTTTTATATAAAAATCCATTAAAACCGATTCTAATGCGTCATTATTTTACATTATATTTGGTTGGATTTTTTTATTTTATTGTAACTTCTTAATTTATATAAAAATTATATGAATTATATTTAGTTTTTGGTAAAATCTTTCAAAACCTTATATTTAGCCATTTTGCCTTATTTTTGAGACAACATACTATATGTCTTTTTTATAAAAACGGCTTAAAAACGATTCTCGTGCGTCGCTTTTTTAGCCGTTTTACTGCTAATTTAAGAAATGCCAAAGCTTAAGTATTTTTCATATATTATACTGATTTTCAAATGAAACACCAATAAAGTCATAGTCTTAAATTTAATTCGAGACATATAATTTGTTTCATTAAATATAAAAATGTCTTAAAATCGATTTTGAAGCAAATATAATATAAAGTTATACTGATAATATTATATTAGAAATTTTTATAAAATTATAATATAGAAAGTTATAAATACTTAATATAAAATTTCTTTAAAAAGCCAACAACAAATGTTCGTTTTTTGAATTTCATCATTAAAAATCTATTCTATGTTTGAATTTTTCTGTATTTGTATTCTTGAAATATTATCATATCCAATAAAGTTATAAAATTTATTTCAGCATACTCTAAAAGTGTCCTACTCCCTACCTAGTTTTATCAAAATACTTATATAACTTTAAATCTTGGATTTTGATTTGACTTCTTTATTGATTTATTCAATATTCTTATCTTCTATTCAGAGCTCAAAAAATCATGACAATATAAATAATGCCCTCTAAAATAATTAGAGAGCATTAAAAGTACCTATTCGCATTTATGATTGCTATAAACAATATCTATAATTTTGTCAATAATAGAGACTTCATGTCTGCAACGCCCGAGATTAGTGTTCTCAAGTGCTTTACAACCACCTTGACACATTGGTAATATTTTGCAAGAGTTACATTTCTCTGGTAAAGACTTTTTTAAACAAGATATTAAGTCAGATTCTATCTTTTTAACATATTTATCAATATTCCAACGTCACTTAAATAAAGCTTAATATGATAAATAAATATCTTCTATTAAACTTTTCTGCTATATTAATATCTTCCTTAAATATTTTTATTATTTCAACTTGTTCTAATAAATTGATATAAATACAATTTTCAAATTCCTTTAATCTCAAATATGTCAATCAAGTTTCACGTTTTTTATATATTGTTTTGTTAAATATTTGCTATCTTTTTTTAAATTTTGCTCATGTATAGATTTTCTATCTAAGATTTTTCCTGTTAAATTATTGTTTTCATCAACTACATCTATATATTCCATTTTTGTTTCCTCATCAACAAGTACCTTCTTTATTTATATAAATTTTCATTACAGATACATTACAATCTTTTATTTTAATCAGCTCTTAATTTAAATATATAAAAAATATTGACTTTTACAAATATAATATTATATAATATATGTATAGGAAAGAGAAATCGCAGAAATGCGGTTACCTCAAATTATTTTTGATAACGACACATCGCTCTGCAAAGCAAATGTGTCGTGTTTTTATTTTATGTTATTGTTAACCCATTGTATGTATATAATACATAGCAGGGCAACATTTATGGTTGAGGAGATCATTAATCCTACTAAAAGGACTAGAAATACATTCAACATCATAAAGCCTCGCCCCCTCTCTCTTGATAAGTAATCAAGGATTAGAGGTAACACACACATCCGCTCTTCATCTTTCCTATGGTTAGTATTTTATATCATTATATTTTAAATGTCTATACTTTCAGTAAATTATTTAATGTTTTTTCGTCAATAAATTTATCAAATTTAAATGAAGTACTAATATTGCTATTTTACATAAAATCTGTTATAATGAGAATTATGCAATGCATAACTCAAAATTCATAATTACTAAGGAGGTAATCAAATGGGTATTACAATTGCAGAATTTCAGGCGGCAATGGAAATATATGGAGCTAAGAGATTGCCTGACGAAAATGGTACAAGGTATAGTTTCTCTGTTCCCTGCTTTGCTGTTGGAGATGTCGAATTTCTTCATTCTGGTTCGTATTACATTGTTCCACGGGGATGTGAAGTCTCTGAAGAGATAATGAATCAGGCAATGTCCGAGTTTGGAGAAAAGCATCCTGGTAGAGACAACTTTTGGTATGGTGAAATTCACTCAGTCAAAGGTATACTGACACTTGCTGCAATGCTCGAGGGCAAATACAGTAAAGAGCTGGTTAACAATCTAGCTAACGAAACATACAAAAAATTGCTGGATTGTTCAGCAATTCAGCACAATATTGAGGTTTTTGATAGCAAGACTAAATCGTCTAAAATGAAGAAACTTTGCAAAAAGATTTCTGAACTCGATAGCCTCGTAAATCCTTTTGGTAACAGCTCGCTTAATATCAAGGAGCCCATTGAGTATCTTGATAATTTAAAATTTTCACTTGCAACTCGCACTTCTGAGAATGTTTGTGCCTTTCTTACTGTAAAAGGCAGGTCGGCTCAAATTAAGTATGATAATGACTCAGATGGTTGGGCCTATAATGCTGAGGTTTCTGCTCATAGGAACAGGAAAAATTGCTACATCAACATGATACATTATTGTAAAGATGATGATGAAGTAATCTATCTTGATTTCAATGCAGATAGAACTACATTTGGGCATCCCGATGACATTGACCTAAGAATTAGTTTAAAGACCGGATTGGCATGGCGAACTTACCGCGAGAAACAGGCTGCACCTGCAACTGATGAGCAAATCGACGTCATGATTACTCATTTAAACATTTGCATCAAAAAAATAAAGCAGCGAATTATTAGCTATATGCTTAACCAATAACAAAATTTAAAACTTGCTTTTTAAATTCTGATGCATGAATTTTGATAGGAGCATCCTCAATTGGGGGTGCTCCTTTTACTATGTACATTATAATAAGGAGAACACCAGAATGTTCTCCTTCTCTTCCATATTTTCCGTAAAGTAATTATACCCAGTTTATAACGTCTCGTACAATCAAAAAGATTCCCAGTGCCATTATCAGTAACCAGCAAATAGAATTAACTATCACCTTTATACGTTGAGGAATACTCCTTTTTATAATTAGTTCAACTGCATTTATTATTATTTGACCACCATCCAATATGGGTAATGGAAACAGGTTAAATATAGCTAAACTTAGATTTAAAAGAGCTCCGACAATTAATATAAGAGCTACTAATTGCTTGAAATTACTCACTATATCCATAGCTTGATTAACTGTGTTTGCTAACAAAACTATAGAACCATAACTATCTACAGACACCAATTGACTTGGTGAATTAAACAAATTAGATATAATATTTCCTATCCAACGTATACCTTCAGATATAGCCGGAAAGAAATCATATCCTACCATCATATAAACAATTGAAAAACACAATATTGAAAGCAGCAAATTAAATACTACTCCCATTATCAGTACTACAAATTTTATCAGGCTTTGATTTGATAAGCACCGTTTGGTTTTACTTTCTTCAGCAAATGATACATAACCCCCTATTGGTAAAAGCCTTATGGTATATGCCGTTCCATTCTTATTCTTTTGCATAAGTTTGGGACCAAAACCAATAGAAAATTCATCTATTGCATAATTGAACATTTTGCCCGCCAAGAAGTGACCTGCTTCGTGTATCATTATTGATACCAAAAGAATACATATTGTTATCAAAATACTCATAGTTCTCCTCCCTAAAACTACAGAAAATATGGATTTACAACGAAATTGTTGCAAGCCCATTATATCATAGTTTTAAAACAAACACAACTAGTAAGAAAAATAGATATATTATGTAACAAAAATGTAAAATAAAAAGTATTAACAAAAAATATCTAATATGATATTATATTGTTATTAAATAAACTAAGGAGGATTTTTATGGAAGAATATATTAGAAAAATGAGCAAGTATTCAATATTTGTATCAATATTATTGTTATTTCCAGCCATATTTATGATGGTTAAGCCATTAGATACTGTTGGAGCATTATTTTTAGTTTTTGGTACTATTTTAATAGTATCTGGTCTAATACATTTTATAGCCTATTTTTCAATTGAAGATCAATACAGGTTTTTTAGTTATGAGCTAGCGCAATCTATACTATATATAATTTCTGGATTTGTTATAGTTAATAATGTACATGCAGTAACACAAACTTTAGCAGTTATAGTTGGAATATGGATATTGATTGAAAGTGTACTAAAAATCCAAACAGCATTTAACATTCGTGATGTTAGAAATGCACATTGGATTATAATGTTAGTAATTTCATTTGTTTCAACTATATTAGGTGTAGTGTTAATTGTAAAGCCTTTTGAATCAGTTGAAGTACTTATTCAATTTACAGGTGCAATTTTAATGTTTACACAACTTATTGAAATATATGATGACTTCTATATTTTAAGTCAAGTTGGAGATACTAGTAAAAAAACAAAGAAATCTCATATAAAAGTAGTAGAGAAAAGTAAATAATGCTTTTTAATAAAGGCATATAATTATAGAAGAGTCATATTGAATATGACTCTTTTTATTTACATTAATATTGGTTGTATTTGTTCTCCATCTATTGCCATTTTTATAGTACCCACAATAGATTCTATATCAAATGCAATTGAAAACGGTTTTGTAATTGGATTGCTTTGTCTAAACGGAATAAAATAAATATTCTTTCTATTTAAAAGCATTCCAATGTTAGAAGCATTTGTACTTAGTCCGTCGCTTGCATATAAACCAATTACAATAGGCTTATTGTTTCTAGAACTTAGTTTAGCAGCTACAGTTACAGGAGTATCACTTATACCATGAGTAATTTTTGCTATTGTATTCCCTGTTGCAGGTGCAATAACCATAATATCTATCATATCTTTATTTATAAGAAATTCAGCCTCTTGAATTGTAGTAATTATTTTTCTATTAGATATACTTTTAATTTGTGCTATGTATTCATTAGCATCTCCAAATCTCGTATCTAAATTAAGTGCATTAAAAGAGAGTATTGGGTAGACATTTGCTCCCTGCTCTACTAATTCCTTCATTTTTGGAATAATCTTATCAAAAGTCTCAAAGGCTCCTGTAATTGCAAATCCTATATTCATATTATCTAAAATCATAAATCTCCTCTTCTTAAGAATATTGTATGTTATTTCTTAAGAAAAGGAGACTTGGCTTTAATATTTTTATCATAATTACTCTATTAATCATTATTTACATTCGACAGCTTCGTTTCAGTGTTATGCCTTTTTAAGTAATTAGCTAATGGATTTGATTCAACAGCTTCTTTTACTTGTTCATTGTTAACATGAGTATATATTTCAGTTGTGGAAATGCTTTGATGTCCAAGCAATTCTTGCAAAGCCCTAATATCTACTTGTCCATACTGATACATAAGAGTTGCAGCAGTATGTCTTAGTTTATGAGTAGAATATTTACTAGCATCTAAGCCTGCTTTATTAAGTGAATTAGCAACAATAGTTTCTACCATTCTTTTGCTTATTCTTTGTCTTTGCTTGCTTAAGAATAAGGCCTTGTCTGAATTTTTGGCGTCTTTTTTTGCATTATTAGGTCTAACTGCTAAATATCTATTTATCGCTTCCATACAAGATTTATTTAAGTATATTGTCCTTTCTTTATTTCCCTTCCCTATAACTGTCATTTTGCATTCATCAAATCTTATATCAGAGATATTTATTCCAACTAATTCTGATAAACGTAAGCCACAATTTAAGAATAAAGTAATTATTGCAAGATCTCTTTCTTTATTAGAATTAGCTTCATCGTTTGATGCCTCATCTAAAAGCTTTTGACTATCTTCTAATGTTAAATATTTAGGCAATCTTTTATTTAGTTTAGGAGTTTCTAAATTCTGTGCTGGATTGTTCTTTATAGTTTTTGTAGTTAAGCTTAAGTATTTAAAGAAAATTCTAATGGTTGAAATCCTTCTTGCGCAAGTAGCAGCGTTACATTTTCTATTTATAGCTAAATAAGAAATATATTGATGAATATCATCTTGAGTGATTTTTTCTAAATCATCAGCTGTAAAATCAGAAATAACTATTTTAGAAAAGTCCTGCTCATCTGTCATATGAAAATGATATTTCATATATCGTAAAAATGAATTTAAATCACTATTATATTGCTCTGCAGAATTCTGTGATTTATTCTGATATGCAATGCAATATTGAAGAAATGAATTTAAAAATTGTGGATTTTCTTCAGTTCTAATCATATTTTCCTCCTTATAAAAATTAATCAACCAAAGGGGACGTATAATAGTGGTCAACCAAAAGTGCGCGTCCCTAATGGTTGAAATTCTTTAAATATTCAAATATAAACCCGTTTAAATCTCCGTCCATTACTTTTTGTACATCTCCTACTTCAAAATTAGTTCTGTGATCTTTAACTAAAGTGTATGGACAAAATACATATGAACGAATTTGACTACCCCATGCAATATCCATTTGAATGCCTTTTAAATCTTCTATTGTTTCTTTATTTTCTTTTTCTTTCAAATTTATTAGCTTAGACTTAAGCATTTTCATAGCTGTATCTTTGTTTTGAAATTGACTTCTTTCAGTTTGGCAAGCTACTACAATACCTGTTGGAATATGAGTAAGTCTTACTGCAGAAGATGTTTTGTTAATATGTTGTCCACCTGCGCCAGAAGCTCTATAAACATCCATTTTTATATCATCTGGGTTAATGTATACGCTTGCATCATCTGTAATTTCTGGAAGAACTTCGATTGAAGCAAATGAAGTGTGACGTCTACCGCCACTGTCAAATGGTGAAATTCTAACTAATCTATGTACTCCATGTTCCGATTTCAAATGTCCATAAGCATAATCTCCAGACACTAGAAAAGTAACGCTCTTAATTCCAGCTTCTTCTCCATCTAAATAGTCAAGTTCTTCTATCTTAAAATTATTAGCTACTCCCCATCTTGTATACATTCTATATAGCATTTCAGCCCAATCTTGAGCTTCTGTTCCACCAGCTCCAGGATGAATGGTGACAATAGCATTATTCTTGTCGTATTTACCTGATAAGAGTGTAGCTATCTCCAAAGAGTCTAAATTATTATTAGCAGTATCCAATAAATGATCTAATTCATTTTCTATGTCTATATCTGCCTCAATTTGCAATAACTCAAGCATTTCTTTAATAGTATTTATTTCCTTTTCTAATGTTTTATATGAAGATATTTTCTTTTTTAATTCAGAAATTCTCGCTAAAACTTTTCCAGAATTTTCACTGTCGTTCCAAAAGTTTTGAGATTCGGTTTGTTTTTCTAAATTGCTTAATTCTTCTTCCAATAAGGATACGTTTAATGAATTGCCTATATCAGTAATACGTTTTATTTGCTCATTGTTATTTTTTAATGCCTCATCTAAATCAAACATATTTATTCCTTTCTCGTATAATAGATTATATTCTTATTTATCATATCATAATAATATTTAATTATCAATCATAAATAACCAAATGAAGAAATCGCATAGGTATTTATGTTCTCTTTATAACTTCATTACATCTAACAACTGTAGAATTATTGGGAATATCTTTTAATACAATAGCATTTGCACCAATCTTCACATTATTTCCGACTTTTATTGGACCGTAATACTTTAGCTCCTGCTCCAACCATAACATTATCTCCAATATCAGGATGCCTCTTGTTTATATCTTTACCTGTTCCACCTAATGTAGAATTATGATAGATAGTGCAGTCATTTCCTATTGTTGCTGTCTCCCCTATTACAATTCCCATTCCATGGTCAATAAAAAGTCTCCTTCCTATTGTAGCACCAGGATGAATTTCAATTCCTGTAAAAAATCTCCCTAATTGCGATATTAACCTAGCTAAAAATAATAATTTGTGCTTGTATAAAAAATGTGCCAATCTATGAAATAATAATATATGAAAGCCTGGATACAAAATAAAAACTTCAAAAATATTTCTAGCAGCAGGATCTTTTTTCATAATATTTTTTGCATCATCATATAACTCTTTAAAAATTTTCAATTTTATCACCCATTTATATTATGAATTTTGTAGTTAAGTGTGAAAGAAATCTACTATTATAAAATAGTAGATTTCCAATAAGTTTTATTATTTTTAAAAGCAATTTATCATAGCATCTTTAATTTTAGGATATTCCCAACTTAGATTTCTTCTATTTAATAACATGTATTCTCTACTATTGCCATTATCCCACCAAAAACATGTTACACCTATATTTTTAGCACTAGTTATATAATATTTTGCAATTTCTGCTCTTCTTTCTTCTGATGCATATGTTTGTTCTGTTCCAAATTCATCCAATATTACAGGTATATTTTTATCTGTACAATATTTCTTTATTCTTGATAGAAAATTATCGATATTACTTTCTGTATTCGCATAGTCATGTAATGCTAGTATTATTTTGTCTTCGCTACTATCTTTTGGCATAATGAATGTTGATAATTTTTGTTCATCTGTTATGCCACCAAATGTTGTAACTGCTAAAAATCTGTCTTTATTTTTTCCACCAGTTTTTCTTACAGTATCTACAAAGACTTGATTTAATTTATTTACATTTATTGTGTTATAATATCCTGTCTGCCAGTCATAATTCTTGTTAGTATCTACAATTTCATTAAATCCTTCAAATACTAATTTATAATCATAATCTTTAAATTGTTCTGCTATTTGTGTCCATAATGTTTCTAATTTTCTTGCATTTTCTTCATACTTATCAGAATCTGTTACAATCCATGAGCCAATAGGACATAACCCTGTATCATGGTGTACATCTAGTATGCAATACATGTTATAGCCTAAAACATATTGAACAATTTCCTTTACTCTTCTAAACCATTTATCGTCAATTGTTCCATCTTCTTTTATATGGTCATAATATGTAACTGGAACTCTCAAACTTTCAAATCCTGCGTTTTTTATTTCTTTTATCATTTCTTTTGTTGTTACTGGATTTCCCCATACAGTTTCGTAATACTCAATTGCTTTTTCTTCTCCTATATACTTTTTTTGATAATCGCAAGAGTCTAATGTGTTTCCTAAATTCCATCCTATTTTCATCTCTTTTACTGCTTGCATTGCTGTTTTATTATTTTTTTCTTCTATTGCCTCTTCTGGAAATTCTGTTATATTATGAGCAATGTATTTTAAGATCATAACCGCATCTTGTGCTTCAACACTTCCAATTCCATCTACATTGGCTAATTTTAATTCCTTTTCAGAAAGTGTAATGTTATGTGCAACATATTTAAGTATCATAACTGCATCCTGTGCATCTATTTGCCCATTTTGGTCTACATCTCCTATTTTTATGTTGACATTTTTTTCTTCTGAAATTGTTGCACACACTACTCCATTAAATATATTCATTATTAAAATAATTGTAATAATGCTTGATAATATTTTTTTCATATCTACCTCTTTCCTTTAATCATTTTATATAATCTTATACCTACAATAATTTCTAAAATAGATAATATTAAAAGTATAACAATTACTACAATCATAGGGTTGTGTACAAGTATAGCTGTAAAACTCAAACTTATAATTGCTCTTACAATTCTTCTCGCTAATTCTAGTAATGTTAATAATGATTGTTGGTGTTCTTTGTCTACATTATTTAAAGCTAATTCTTGATTATATACCTTAAATGGATCTCTAATAAATAATAATATAACATACCCTAGGCTCATAACTATAATCTTAAGAATTATATTATTTGCAATAAACGAGCCTACAATCATCAATATGATTGAGATAGCCAACAATACAGGTAACATTACTCCTACTTTTTCTTTATATTTATCATATATCTTATTAAAGAGAATGTTTGAAATTACTCTTATGATACGTGAAGCAGAGAGTATCCATCCTATTATTAAAGCAGTTGTTTCCACATTAAAGTCTAATAGTAATTGTTGTTGTATAAATAGCTTTCCTTCTGATTGTCCTGAATTTACAATTGGATAGAACAAAGCATAAGAAATTATTAGTGAAATTACTATCTTGCTGTATTTTATTTTAACCTTCTTCTTACTCACATCTGTTTTATCCAATTTAGAAAAATCAATTATGTTAAAAGATAGTACAAAACATATTAAGCAAAACAGTACGCAACAAATCATTGGAAAATAATGATTTATATTGAACATTGGACTTGCTATAAATGATATAATCATTGTAACTATAGCATAAACAGTGTTAGCCTGAGTCTTTATTTTTATGAAATCTTTGTCTCTTTTTTGAATTTCAAGATTGTTTTTAAGTATTGCACTATTCATATTTTGAAAAGTAAATGACATTTCGTAAAATATCTTTCCAATGGCTATAAATATATAATTTGGTCCAAATGTCAGCAAAACACTTGATAGCAAAAGCATCAAAGAACCCAGCCTTACAGAATTAGTATTTCCTATTTTCTTAATTATTTTAAGAAAAGGTAATTGTAATACAATACATGTAATTGTTGAAATACTTGTTAATAAGGAAATCTGAGCAGGCGCTAGACCCTTTACAACTGTTAAAAATAATGTATCTATTGCAATCCAAAACAATAGGTCTGCTGAAAGCCCTGCATATAATGGATATATTTTATTAAATATGTTTAGCTTTTTATTGTTCATTTATTTGTTCCTTTTTAATTTTCTAATAATATCTCTATTATACAATAAAAGGTACTCTTTGAAAAGTACCTTTATTATATAAAATTTTAAGATTAATTTATATACTCTTTGCTCATGGTGTTAAATTTCAAACCATTTTCCTTCACTTATAATATTAATATTTTTATTGTCTACACTGACCGCACCATTATCATCAACAATATATATTTTTTTACCATCTATTTCTTGCAAATTTTTACTTGTCTTTTCCAAATTTTCAAAATTTATCTTTGGAAAATATTCATTATTAAGATGTGGAACAAATTGAAAATCTACTAACCCTAAGCCATCGCTCGGAAAACCTTCAATATATTCATCAAATAAATCTTGACAAGAATTACAAACCGTGGGACATAAAACACAACTTCCTGCACTTGCTCCAATCCAAATTCGTGTTTTTAATAATTTCAATAAATGTTCTTCTAATCCTGAATTTCTTATACAGCTTCTAAGCCACTGAGTATTTCCCCCTTCAAAATAGAAGACATCCGCCCATTCAAATCTTGGTAAAAAATTTTCTTTGCTAATTCCATTAATATCACATATATCTATTTTAAAACCTAGATTTTTTAATTTTTCCAAATCATCAATTAGCCAATCATTCATGTCACCACCTTCATAATTTGAAGCAGTAGTACAGAATAACATATTTAATCCTTTAAAATCTTTACCAATTAACATTTTTAGTTCAGCTTCAATGGTTTTATTTGATATTCCTCCTGATGTTAATAGAAATTTCATAATCTCCTCCATATAATATTTTATATATTCCTAATCTAAATAGGTCTTACTCAAAACATCTTACTATATCAAAACTTGTATGTCAAACATTTTTTGTATATCTTACTTTTTATCTTCATTTTCAATCTTGCTATTTATACCTTTTAGCATTTCTAAATATTCTTTTTCAACTGGACTAAGAGTTTTTACCTGATATTTTCTATATTCTGTTTTAGCCTTATCTATTGCTCTTTTATGGTTAAAAAGGAATTTTTCTTGAAACATTTCTATTTCCTTCTTTTTGAACTTGTCGGAAACTCTGACAGGTTGAATTTTTATCTAATTCTTCTTCTAAATAAATATTATTTATATGTTCTATAATATTTGTTCTTGAAGTACCAAATAATTCCGCCATTTGTTGTTGAGATAACCATACTGTTTCATTTTGGATCTTAACATCTATTTTTGTTAATCCATCATCTGTTTGATATATTATAATATCTCCATTTGCATTATCCATCCAAAGACCTCCTTTTACTTTTACGAACATTTGTATTGTATCATATATAAATAAAAGAATCAATCTTTTTGCTAAAAAATATTAAAGGTAAAGACCTAAATCTCTACCTTTTTTAACGTTGGTTATTTGGCAGGTGTGCCAAGTCCTGCATCTCTTTTGACCTTTTAAAGGTGCGTGGATGGCACTATTGTCCACCTCAGATAACCTACTTATATTGTACTTTTATTATACAACTTTTATTCATTTTTGTCTAGCATTTTTTAGATTTATTTTTCCATATGACTTTTCCGTCTATTTCTTATAGTTTGATTCCAAGTTCTTTTATTTAGTTTCATTAATGTTATTATTGAATTTTTATTATGCTCATCATCTTGTCCTAATGCTAGTTTTATAACAACCCTACCATTCTTTCCCATACCATCAATTTCTTTTAAATATATCATTGTATCTTCATGTCTATTATCTTCTACTATATAGTCTGGTTTTTCAATTATACTTTTAATATATGGTCTCAACTGTTTATATTCTTCTTTGTGGAATAATAGTATATGTTCATATAGTCGTTCATCTGTTAAAATAACTTCTTCAGTTATTAATTTATTTTTATATATGCCTAATTTTTCCTTATCTAAATTCGTTATATATTGCAATTCTTTACCTTATTATATTTTATTTTTATAATATAATAACAAATTCTTACATTTTATGCAATACCTAATAATAAATTTGGATTAAAATTAACAAAGAAATGTAACTAAATTTTTCTACATTACATTTCTTTATTTTTAGCTAACATATTAATTCATTAATATTCTACACTCTATTAATGAATCTATCAACTTTGAAAATTCTACTGCATCTTGTTTTGTACCGACAAGACTTCCGTAATGAACAGGAACCACAATTTTAGGTTTTATTTCGTTTACTAAAGTCGCTGCCTCTTTAAAATCCATTGTAAATGTTCCTCCAATTGGAACAAATGCCACATCACATCTTACTTTTCTATTTTCATCAACTATATCTGTATCACCAGCAATATAGTATTTAATACCTTCTATTTCGATAATATATCCAACCCAATTATTTTCTTTAGGATGAAATTCTTTGTTAATGTTATATGCAGGTATAGTCTCAAAATTTATTTTTTCAACTGTATATTTTTTATTTGGTTCTACTACAATAATACTACTTTCTTTAAATCCATACTTTAATAATTTTTCATTCATATCTATTGGAGCAACTATTATTGTACTATCTTTTTTTTATTTTACCTATATCTTCTTCTGAATAATGATCATAGTGATCGTGAGTTATAAATATAATATCTGCATCATTATAGTTATTATTAATATTATAAGGATCTATATATATTACTTTTCCTCTATTTATTTTTATACTACTATGACATAAAACTGATATATAATCTAACATAGATTTCTCCTTTATTTCTTTTATATTATTTTTTAAGAAAATAAGGCTTCTTTGAAAGCCTTACTTTACACTATTTACCACAGCAGTTTTTATACTTTTTTCCCGAACCGACAAGGACATGGGTCGTTTCTTCCAACTTTAGGCTCTTCATTTACTATTGTCTTATCAATTCCGCCTTCTTTTGGAGATAGTTTTCCATCAACTAATTCTATTGCTGATTGTTCTTGTAATTTAGCATCTGTAATTTTAGCTGTTTCTTTTCTTGATTGTCCTTCATCTCTCTTGCTAGCATGCATTAGAAGTTTAACAACATCAAACTTGATATCTAATATCATTTGATCAAACATGTTAGAACCTTCTTCTCTATAAACAACTATTGGATCTTTTTGAGCATATGCTCTAAGGCCAACACCATTTTTTAGTTCATCCATGTTGTCGATGTGTTCCATCCATTTTTGGTCAACAATCTTAAGCATTACAACTCTTTCAAGTTCTCTTAAAGATTCACCAAATCTTTCACATTTATCTTCATAAATATCTACTGCTTTATCTTGAAGTTCAGCAATAATAGATTCTACATCTGATTTTTCATCTTTTAATGTATCTAAGCTCTCAATTCCATATACTTCAAAGATTTCTTGTGATAAACCTTTTCTGTCTATTTCGTTTCCATTTACATATGTAGGAACTATTTCTTCTGCTACTGACTTAATCATAGCAATTACGCTATCTTTAAGATTTTCACCATCAAGAACTTCTCTTCTTTGTTCATATATATTTGATCTTTGTCTATTCATTACATCATCATATTGAAGTACATTCTTTCTAATACTAAAGTTTCTTCCTTCAACTTTCTTTTGAGCGTTTTCAACTGCTCTTGAAAGAATTTTAACTTCAATAGGCATATTTTCGTCTACACCTAATGAATTGTATAGTTTTGTAATAGTATTACCACCGAAAATCTTCATTAAGTCATCATCTAATGCAATATAAAATCTTGATTCTCCTGGGTCTCCTTGACGTCCAGAACGTCCTCTTAGCTGATTGTCAATACGTCTTGACTCATGTCTTTCAGTACCAATAATCTTAAGACCTCCAACATCAATAACCTTTTGTCTTTCATCTTCTATACCTTTGTCATACTTTTTAACTAAGTTTCTAAATTCTTCTCTTCTTGCTAAGATAGCCTTATCATCTGTCTCATTAAATGCTGTAGCTTCTTCTATTTCTTCATAAGTATATTTGTTTCTCATTTCTTGTTTTGCTAGATATTCACTATTACCGCCTAACATAATATCAGTACCACGTCCTGCCATGTTAGTAGCAATTGTAACTGCTTTATATTTACCAGCTTGAGCAATGATTTCGGCTTCTTTTTCATGAAATTTAGCATTTAATACTTGATGTGGAATTCTTTCTTTATCAAGCATTTTGCTTAATTTCTCTGATTTACTAATAGAAACTGTACCAACCAATACTGGTTGACCTTTTTCATAACTTTCTTTAATATCTCTAATAACTGCTCTAAACTTAGCATCTTCATTCTTGTAAATTATGTCTGAATGGTCTTTTCTAATCATTGGCTTGTTTGTAGGAATTTCAATAACGTCTAATCTATAAATTTCTTCAAATTCTTCTTCTTCTGTCATAGCAGTACCAGTCATACCTGATAATTTATCATACATTCTAAAATAGTTTTGGAATGTAATATTTGCTAAAGTCTTAGATTCGTCAGCAACTTTAACATGCTCTTTAGCTTCTATTGCTTGATGAAGTCCGTTATTATATCTTCTTCCATACATAATACGTCCTGTAAATTCATCAACAATTAGCACTTCCCCATCTTTTACGATATAATCAACATCTTTCTTCATTATACCATGTGCACGAAGTGCTTGATTAACAGCATGTACAAGTTCTGAGTTTTCTATGTCATTGTAATTTTCTAGTCCAAATTCTCTTTCAGCTTTTTCAATACCTTTTCCAGTAAGTGTTGCAGCTTTTGCTTTTAAGTCAACGATGTAATCATATTTTTCATTGTCTTCTGCTTGAGCTTCATCTTTTACATCTTCTTCAATAATTGTCTTAGACTCTAATTTTGCTACAAATCTATCAGCCTTTTTATAAATATCAGATGCTTGGTTAGCACGTCCTGAAATTATAAGTGGTGTTCTAGCTTCATCTATTAAAATACTATCGATTTCATCCACGATTGCATAGCTAAGTTCTCTTTGAACTAATTGATCCTTATATACAACCATGTTATCTCTTAAGTAATCAAATCCAAATTCGTTATTTGTACCATATGTAATATCACATGCATATGCTTCTTGCTTTTCATTTGGTTTCATTCCACTAATTACTAGTCCAACTGTAAGTCCTAAGAATGTATATAATTTTCCCATCCATTCACTATCTCTTTTTGCTAAGTAATCATTTACTGTAATTACATGGACGCCTTTTCCTGTAAGCGCATTAAGGTATGCTGGTAAGGTTGCTACTAATGTTTTACCTTCACCAGTTTTCATTTCGGCAATTCTTCCTTGATGAAGAATAATACCACCTATTAATTGAACATCAAAATGTCTCATTCCTAAAACTCTTTTTGATGCTTCTCTAACCACTGCAAAACTTTCTGGAAGTATGTCATCTAATGTTTTTCCTTCTTCTAATTGTTTCTTAAAATAACTTGTCTTTGCTCTTAATTCATCATCAGATAATTTCTCCATCTCTGGTTCTAATGAATTAATTTTTTCAACTAAAGGCATAACTCTTTTTACTTCTTTTTCGCTATAAGATTTAAATAATTTCATCTAAATTCCTCTTTTCCGTATGTTTTTATATTATAGTTTATATGTAGCTTATAACTACACGTATGTACTATATCATGTTAAAGTTCATTTTGCAATATTTTTGACAAATTTTATTCAATTATTTGTAAAAATTAAGAATATTACCTTGTGAGTATTATTCTTAATTTTATTCTATATTATTTAAGCAAATTTTTAAGTGCAACATCCGCTTCAATTTTAGCAAAAGGATTGCAATTAACATATACTTGCTTTCCATCTAATTTATCATATATATCAGCTTGATACACTGGTTCTTTAGCCAGTATAAGCGCAACATTACCGCCCTCATATTTATTAGTCTGTCTTACAAATTCATCTATTGACTCATCTTTATGAACATCCAAATTAATAAAAGATTGATTGCAATAATCAGATATAGTATCAGTAAGAGACTCCATATCATCTGAATTTGTATAAAGCTCTACATTTAAAAGTGACATATATCTAACCTTTATTCCAAGCTCGTCCTTTAAATAATTAAACTTAGTCTTATCATCAATTACTACAATATCATCAGCTTCAGAACTTATAAATTCTCTTGGAGACATATATTCTTTTAATGTTGGAGCAGCATCTCTAAAATTAGTGCTAAATATCTTCATGATTGCTGAATTTAAAGCAATCATAGTATCCTGCACATTTATTGTAAGAGTAATATTTTGTGATAAAGCTTGCATACAAAGTATTAGCGTAATATACGGATTACCATTAGTTACAGCTATGCATTTCTTATCCACAAAACCTGAATTAAACTCTTTGAATCTATTTAGAATGCTTATAGCTTTACTAAAACTAAATTTAAATTCAGAGTCATCAATTCTGCATGCTTCATCTAAATTATCTTTATTAAGTTCAAATAATCTAATAACATCATTTAAAGTCATATTAAATAGCTTGTCTCCTTTCTTTATATTAACTATATTTTAAAGTTCTTGCTCATTATTGTCAAGTGGTATTGTTTCTTCAATGTTTGCTAAGCATTTATCTATTTTTTCCTTTTTGTCTGGTGTTTGTAATCCCATTTTCTTTCTTAAAGTATTTTTCCACCTTTCCTCAGTTGTATGCAAACATTTTGATACACCCTTTATTTTATCTCTATTCATCTGTATTAGTTTGCTCCAATCTACGCTGTTTACACCTTTTGAATTTTGATAAATTAAATTTCTTGTAAATTCCTCATAAAAATCATTTTCTTTGTTTAGACCTAGATAATCTAAAGTCTCGTCAGTTCTTCTAATTATATATGTTGCGTGTTGAGTTCCAAAAAAGTCATTTCCTATAGTTGTTGTTCTATAAATTTCTTCAAGAACTATTGTATCTAATTCTTCAAAATAAATAGCATATGAGCCTGACGCAACCTCATGTTTGTAATTTGCATCTATTTCTTTAAATGCTTTGAATTTTTCACCAAATGCAAATAAATTTTTAGTTCTTTCACTAGATATTACTTTTCTTTCTTCATCATCTTCTTTTTGAATTTTAGCTATTTTTCTTTTTTCTCCTGCAGTCCTTTTATCCTCTATAGCTTCTTCTAGATATGCAGACAAGAAAGCAATTCTTGGAGTTGCTATGTCATCTGCTGTTCCATACACACTTGCAAGAATATTTATTCTTTGATCTGCTGTTAAGAATGGAAGTATTTTTGTAAGTCTTAAATATTTCTTTCCATCTTTTTCAGTATCTTTAAATAAAAACTCTTCATCTTCTGCAGAAAGCACTCCCTGCTTAATCATGTCTATAAGCAAAGTGTCTTTTGTAATATCAATGTCTTGTATATTTATTAATCCTTTATTATATAAATCAATCAAAGCTTTATTCTTTGCGTTTTTGCCACCAATAGCTTTATATATCTTTGTCCTAATTTCGTTATCAGGTTTTCCTTTAATTTCAAGATATGCAGCTAAATATCTTTGGAAATCTTCTATAACATCTTTATCTTTTACAATTCCATATTTCCTAGATTTATTTATTAAATCATCATTATTAAATATAATATCACTATCAATCCCCTCTGTAAAATCTCTTAGTACATCAAGAGGATATTTACCTTGCATATACATGTTAAATACATCTACTGCATTTATATTTCCTGAATTTGAAAGTCTAATTAAATCACCTGTAGAAATTTTTTCGTCAGTATGAAGAACTATATATCTTTGGTCTCCATCTCTTAGAAGATTTTCTTTGTAAAGTTCTAATCCAAGCTCTTTATTTAATCCATGTAAGTTATAGATTGACAATAATTTATCTTTATATAAATCTTTCAAAACCTCTTTATCATTTAATAAATCATCTAAATAATCAAGCAACTCTACTTCCCTATCTTCATTTCCTAAGTAGCCTAATCTTCCAAATAACTCAGTATAAAATCTATATTCACCTTTTAATACTTCTAATTCATGTGCTTCCTCTTCAGATAGTTCTTTTTCATAATCAAAGATCCTAAGTTTTCTATATGTATCCATAAAGTCATCTGCATCATATAATTCTTCTAGTTTTTGTATTCCTATCGTTCTTTCTAAATCATCTAATGTAGCCTCATTATAGATGTATAATGATAAAATCATTTCTGGCGTAAATGTTCCTCTTTTAACCATTACATCAATATTTCTCCTTGCTTGATTAGAAAACTCACCATTTTGTGTAATTTGCTCCATAGAATGATATGCAAATAATTTGAATAACTGAGGATTCATCATTTCATATAAAGAATCATCGTCTAATGTATAACTGAAAAAATTTTGTGGTTCACATAGAACATCAATTGCATCTGATTCTCGAATTGGAGGTACTTCAACAATTTCATTCTCAGGATTTTTAGATACCTCATTAAGTGGAACTGCCTTAGCCGTTTCTGGTACTGAAATACTATTTGTTAATTTTAAAATAACTGATCTTACTCTATACATGTCATCATATTCTGGGTCTACAGCTTTTTCGTATTCTATCATTTGATCAAAACTAACTAAGCCTGCTTGATACATAGCAAAATAGTATTCACATTTATTTTCTTGTCTATCTAATAATTTCATAGCAGATTCTCTACTAAAGAAATGTAAAAGTTGAGGATTATATGCTTGAGCTGGATGTTCAAAGGCATAAATGTTTGCTAATATATCTAATGACTCTTTCCATTCAGATTTAAACTGTTGTAAATCAAAGCTGGTTGTACCATTTTGTGATGCAAACGCAATTTGTATATTTTTCTCAGATATATTATTACTCAATAAATTTAATAAGTTATATCGTTGTGCTAAAAATGGAATGGTAACATATTTACATTTTCCATCTATTTTATACATACTAATGCAAGTGTTCAGTTCTTCTGAAAATCTACATGCAGCTATAGCATATAAATTATCTTCTTTTAAGTTAGTACGTATTATTGGCATTGAATACAATTCACGTTTAAGAATTCTAAATGTTTCATCATATATAGGGTCATCCAAATATTTACGACTATTTTCGTTATAATCCTCATCATTAAATCGCATAATTTCATTTTTTGTAATCCCTGCTTTTATAAGACTATTATAATGGATATAGCATTGCATTAAATGGACTAGCTTTTGGTCATCTAGAGTTGCACTTATATCATCTAATTCAATTTCATCAACTATAGAATTATACATACTATCCAATCTTAACTTTTTATTTGAAATAGGTTTATTATATAGTTCGTTTTTTGAATTAACTATACTAATCTCAAATTTATTAAAATCCTTAGATAAATGACCTGCATATACCATGACATTTTCGTTAGATGGAATAAAAGATGTTACTAATCTATATAAATCTTTTTCAAATCCTTTAGCTTCTGAATTAGAATTTTTTATAAATTCTGGTATAGAATGAATTCTATGATAGCAATAAAGTAGTAATTTTTGCATATCTACATTATTGTAGTTTTTTTCCACTGCATCTATTGCGTTTTCAGCATTCCACATACTGTCTTTAGACTCATTTAATTGTTCCATAGTTGTATTTGTAAGATACACTTCTACCTCAGTTGCAGTTATCGTAGATAAATTACATTTTGATAATATAATATTTGTTTGTTGTAAGGCTGACATAGCCGTTTTTAAAAAATCTTTAACCATTTATAAATTAATCCTCCAAAAATAATCAATATACTTATAATTATAACATATTTTAGAGGGAAAATCAACTTTATGTAAAGTGTTTTTCATTTGTCAACTTTTTAAGAATATTGTACAACCTCTAACTATATACTTGTATTGTAGCAAATCTAAATAAAAGTGAGGATATTATATGTTTATATTCAATTTAAAAATTGATAAAAAGAAACTTTCAAAATTAGTTATTCTAATAACAATCATTCTAGCATTGGTTGTAACTGGTTTTGCAATTTATAAAATATTTTTTGGTTCAACTAAATCAGAGCCTTCTTATTCTGCTCAATCTACTCAGGAAATTCAAGCTATAAATTATACTAATTTTCTAAAAGACTGTCATGAAAATATTGATAGCTATGTTGGTAAAAGCTTTACTCTTATAGGATATGTTTATAGAATGCCTGATTTTAATGATAATCAATTTGTTTTATCAAGAACTATGATTATATCAGAAGCTAATAGTGCAGTTGTTGTAGGAATATTATCAGAATGTAAAGATGCATGTAACTTTGCTGATGGTGATTGGGTTAGAGTGTGCGGAACAATTGTAAAGGGAAATTATAAAGGTGAAATGCCTGTGTTAGAAATACAAGATATAAACAAATGTAATAAACCAGAAGATGAATATGTCTATCCACCTTCTGGCCAATGGTCTATATAAATATTATCCATCTCTTTCAAATATACTTCTTATTACTCCTTTTTCAATTAAAGGAGTATATATTTCTTTAAGTACTATTAAAAGTATTGGACCAACAATCATTCCGATAAATCCAATTAATTTATATCCAGTAAACATTGCCACCAAAGTAAAAACTGGATGAATTCCAATATTCTTGCTTACAAGCTTTGGTTCTAGCATATTTCTTACAACTATCATTATAATCCATAGAACCAAAATTGATACACCAAGTTTTATATCTCCATTTATAGCTTCTATGATTGCCCAAGGAATCATTACACTTCCAGACCCTAAAATTGGTAGCGCATCTACAAATGCTATTCCTAGACTTATTAGAAGCGGAAATCCTATATTTAGCCCTACTATTTTAAATATAGTAAGTCCAATTAGAGATATTATAAATGATATTAAAATGAGACTAGCTTCCGCCTTTATATAATGACCTAATTTCTTAGTAATTTTATGCATATAAATTGTTAGTTTTTTAGTCCATACATCGGGAAGGTGATGTTCTAACTGATCTATCATATATATCTTATCAGTGCACATAAAATATAGCGAAATAATCGTAAAAAATATGGACATGATAAGATTAGGAATTTTTAATATCCAATCCTTTATTCCAGTTACAATATTGGTTACTAGATTTGTAATTGATGTTATAAAACCTGTTTGCGCATTGTTAATACTATTTACAATTTCATCTGGAAGCTTTTCTAAAAAAGACTGATTGTTAAAAATATTATTTAAAAAATCTCCAATCTCTTTATAATATTGCCCTGAACTAGTAAGTAAATTGTTAGATTCATTATAAAGAGTTACAGCACCCCACCCTATTATACCAATTATTAGACTTAGTGAAATAATAATAACAATTATAGAACTTGTACGTCTTGTCCATTTTAATTTTTTCATTAAAAATTTAATAATTGGCTCAAACATAAGAGCTAACACAAACGATATTAAAAATGGTGTGTAGAATACAGATAATTTTAATAATATTAATAAAAGTATTAATGTAAGCGCCAGACTGAAAATGCGCTTTATTACTTTACTCCAATAATTTATATCTGTAACCATTCTCTTCTCCTTTTATGTTAGCTACTTATATTATATGCTAAAGAAAGTTTTTTATACTATTTAATACATTAATATCTAAAATCTTCAGGATATGGGACATCGAAATAATTTGGTCTATGACTTACGTTTTGGTTTTGAGTATATGATTCAGAAAATCCATATCTATTTGGAATGATATTTTGTGACCATGGTCTTGGATTAGGCATAACACTAGATCTACGTTCAGGTCTTGGCAGTCTTTGCTTTTCTTTCCAATTATTTAATATCATTATTTTTATAAGATCACATAATAAGTAATTACTTCTTGTCTTTCTACTATTAATACTTTGTGTTAAATTGTTTGAGCTTGATGGTTGTATATTCCTATTCATATCCTGATTTGATATTTTGCTGCTATTCTGAGTAGTACAGGTTGAGCAACTAGTATTTATAGAATTTGTCTGTACATTTAGTTTTTTTCCTATTTCAGAACTTGTAAATTCATCATATACTTCAAATGTTAATCTTTCTAAAGTTGCATTATCCATAGATGAAATATTTATTCCTAGCTTTTTTTCTATTATAGGTAAAATCTTATTATATATTTCAGGATATGTCTTGCTTAATTCTGTATTACTATTTTGATTACTATATGCTGCATTATTTGCATATGGAAATGAATTAACTTGTCTTGGCATAAACCTATCATAATTATTTTCATAACCTAAATATTCATCATAGTCATTTTGATATGTAGGTTGCGTACCGTAATTTTTAAAATAATCATCGTACATAAAAATACCTCCTAGCACATAATATGCTAGGAGATTTCATTTTGTTACTTAAATACGTCTTCCTTTGCCTTATTTAATATTTTCATTGCTGACTCTTGAGCACTAGTACAATCTGTAACATCAACTAAGATTGTATTTTTGCAAGTTTTATTAAAACCTGCTTTTTCATGAATCATATCTCTTTCTTCTATCATTTCTTTTATTTTATCCATACTATATATTCCATTGTATTGTTTATATCTTCTCTTTATTCGTTCTTCTAGTGAAGCTGTTACATATACATGAAGATCCATATCTGGATAAAGACTTACTAAATCTCTTGCAGATACAATTATATTATATTGTTTACGATAATTATCTATAATTGTTTTTGCAAAGTTATAAAGAGACTGGTTGTTATTGTTACTTGCCATTTTTGATACATTCATTGAATTTTTTGCATCTTGTATATCAGATTCTTCAATTTTATTACTATCAATATATATTTCAGTTATATTATTTTCAATCTTAAATTCTACTTTAAGCATTTGCATAAGTTTTAATGGATCAACAGCTTCTGTATTGCTTTTTTCATATATATTAATATTGTTTTTGGCTAGTGCTAAAGAAATGCCTCTGTAAATATTTCCACCATCTATAAATATGCTATTAGGAATCAGTTTAAGCATTTCCTTACATATTGAAGTTTTACCTGAGGCAACCATCCCCTCTATTCCAATAACTATGTTTTTACTTTGCATGTACTTAAATTCCTTTCTGATATTAATAAAGTTCTGTCGTACAGTTATCTCCAATATATGTTCCGACTAATTCGCCATCACATATCTTGCTTATTGCATTTTGGTTATCAAAGTCAAATATATATAAAGGCATTTTGTAATCTCTTGCTAACACAAATGCTGATTGGTCAGCTACCTTTAGATTTTTATTAATAACATCTTCATAACTTAGATTTTTGTATCTCTTTGCATTTTCATCTTTTCTTGGATCAGCTGTATATACTCCATCTGTTCCACTCTTAGCCATAAGAACAATATCTGCATCTATTTCAATTGCTCTTTGAACAGCTGGATAATCTGTCGTAACAAATGGCTGACCAAGTCCACCACCAAATATTATTATTCTTCCCTTTTCTAAGTGTTTTTTTGCTTTAAGTCTTATATATGGTTCTGCAACTGATGGAACTGGAATAGATGTCATAACTCTAACATCATCTTCTGTTTTAGATGATATTGCACCTCTTAGCATTAGACTGTTTATGATTGTTGCCATCATTCCAATGTTATCTGCTTCAACATTTTCTATTTTCCATTCTTCTGCATCTCTTCCCCTAAAAATGTTTCCGCCACCAACTAATACAGCAACTTCAATTCCTTTAGCTCTTGCTGCTTTTATCTGATTTGTAATGTTTTGTAATTTTTCTTTGCAGAATAGTTCGTTGTTTTCACCACCTAAAGCTCCACCACTTAATTTTAATAGAATTCTCTTATACTTCATTTTATTTCTCCCTTCACATTTTATTACTGTGACACTATTGATTGTTTTCTTAAACATTATAGTTGTTCCTTAAATAGATGTCAATAATTTTAAGAAGTTATATAGAATTTTGCACAACTCAATTGACATAATCGAGTTACCGTAATATAATATACTCATCCCTATGGGAAATTTAAATTTATTAGGAGGCATGACTTATGTCAAAGTACAAGGTACCTATAAGCATATCATGGTCTGATTCTTGTTTAGGCATTTTTCGGATTCTTCGTGAGGGGATAAAAAGAAAAGGCTTTACGAGTGCAAACCTTTTTATGCTCTTATGTGTTATTGCTCAGAATACTTTTGTTTTTAACGATTATTTCGCAGATAAAGATATTTCTGAGAATAATTTGAGCCGCGTTATACGCAGCAAGTATCGTCACTGTAAAAAACAAGCACCTGGTCTTATTGCAAGCTTAAGAAGACGGCTAAATACACATGTATTCGAAGTTCAGAGCTCTGATGGTACAATATCACTTCAGGCGGAAGATAGCCTTATGGAGATTCTGATAGGAACTATTGTGCGTTGTAAAAAAGCATTCATTGATCCTACTATTGAGCTAGAACACATTATTGGGACAATGTTTATTAATAACTGTCCTGAGCTTAAAGAGTTCTTTTCTGCTTTAAAACTTGACTATGAGGAAGCAAGGCAACATTTTCTTCAAAAAGAGGAAAAATCTGCTCCGCTGATAATTCCTGCAGAATTTTCTGAGATTTTAAGCCCTATGAACAACAATGTTGATATTTCTAAGCCGTGCGAAGTTTTAAATCTCGACAAGGAATGTCAATCTGTGTGGGACATAATGCTAAAAAAAGAAAATCACAATGTTTTAATCTTAGGTAATCCTGGTTGTGGCAAAACATCCTTAATTGAAAAAATTGTCTATGATATTTCAGCAAAATTGTCCCCTACTCAGTTATTTGGTTATAAGATTGTCTCATTGAATGTTTATCGTTTACTTGATGAGCTTTCAAAATCAATTGATAACGTTAAAGCGCTCGTTGCATTTTTAGCAAGCAAGTCTAATGTTATTCTTTGCATCGAGAACATTAATGAAATCTTGGTGTATCAGGAAGACAGTGGACTTGAGGTTCTGAGTATCTTAGAACCTCTTTGGAAAAGCGGAAATATTATCGTAATTGGCACTTCTAACCTAAGCGATTATTATGATGTATTTTCTACTTTTGATATCTCTTTAAGCTTTCAATCAGTAATACTCCTTGGAACTCATGTTCCTGATATGTACGATGTACTAAAATCAAGAATTGAATCGCTTTCTATGTTTCATAATGTAGAAATAACCCCTGAAATGGCAAAATATGCATTGTTAATTGGATTTTGCTTTTTCACTGAAGCTGTAATGAATTATGGACTTCATCCGCTAATGAGGCTATTGGATATTTCTATGGCTACTGCAAATCGTCTATTTCACAAAAGTCTTGCAGAGAGTGATGTTCTTCAAAACTGTTATCTCTCTTATGACATATGGAATAAGATGACAGAAGATCAACGGCGAGAAATAGCTATCCATGAGGCTGGGCATTACTTCGTTGCGGTGATGTGTAGACAAACAACTGGGTTTGATCCCCTTGCAATTTCCATCGTTCCATGTGGAAATTATTTGGGTACAACATTTGCTATCCAGGACTCAAGAGCCTATCATAAGAATACCTTAGATTCTAGTATAGATTATATGGCGTTCCTATTAGGTGGTAGAGAAGCTGAGGTAATCTTTAAGATTGAGACCAATGACGGTGTTGTCAGTGATTTGGTTAAAGTAACAGAGTATGCTTTTCAAACTATAGAAGCACTTGACTTGCTACAGATAAAACATCGAAATCAGCGTTATATCAATTCTACTGAGGAGCTTAAGCTTTCTGATGAAGACTCTCGTGAGATGAACGCAAAGGCTTCCGAGCTTATTGAAAATGCTTCTAAGCGTGCTAATTATCTCATTAGTACAAATCAAGATGTTCTTTTATCAATTGTCGATGCACTCCTTCAAAAACCTATTATGACCGCTGAAGAGGTTGATAAGATTTGGCAGGACACTGTAAGCAAACGTGTTACATCCAAAAACTCGGCAAAATCAAAAACATAAGTCAAAGTAATTTTATATGTCTCATTTTTGGAGAGCTTTTTAAGTTCTCCTTTTTCTATCTTAAATATTAAATTAATATTTATATATGCAAATGCACCTAGCTAAGATAGCTAAGTGCATTACTGTCAGATTTTATTTTAGCGCTTCGTACATATTGCGATAAAATTCGCTTTTTTGATCAAGTTCTTTCATTTTGCTACTGATATACTTCTTTGCGCTTTCTTTAAGGAATTTCCATTCCTTTGTTTTCTTGTTTATGCTCTTTTGAATTTGCTGAAATTGAGCATAATCCTGATTATAAAATACACTCAACATCTCGATTACCATATCCCAGTTAGGTTTGCAAACATAATAATCATGATTAGATGTGTTCCCTTCATAACCAGCAGCGATGACTACGCCTCTATAAATATGAATAAAGGCATATTCATCATCATCACGAAAAAGAAAATAGCGTTTTACTTCTTTATCATGCATTCCTATCCGTAATCTACCGTTTTTGAATTTTAGCATTATCAAAACCCCCTAAGTAAAAAATCTTTTCTTTGGCTAAACCTAATGTCTGACTTCATCAAGTTTAAAGTGCTCTCGACCATAATTAGTCGTGTAGCCATTATATCACGCTATTTTTTATATTTCAATTAAAATCAAATTTTTGTTTAAAATTTTTTAATGTGTATATTTTTATAATTCTCGGGCATAATCATAATATTACGATTGGAGGTGCTATATTATGTCAAAAGATTCAAAAAAATCAAACAATCAAAACAACAACCAAAACAAAAATAATCAAAATCAAAATCAAGAACAAAATAATAACAGATAGTTTTTTTAACTTAAGTAAAAAGAGTAACTTAAATGGATTATTTTAGTTCATATAAGCTACTCTTTTTTATATTATCTTTTTTCAATATAAGGCTTTAAAAATTTACCTGTATAACTTCTATCATTTTGACATATCTTTTCTGGTGTTCCAACAGCTATTATTTCTCCTCCCTTGTCTCCACCTTCTGGTCCTAGGTCTATAATGTAATCACAAGTCTTAATTAAATCTAAATTATGTTCTATGACAAGTATTGTATTTCCATTGTCTGCTAGTCTTTGAAGTATATCTACTAATCTATGAACATCATCTATATGAAGCCCTGTGGTCGGTTCATCTAGTATATATAATGTTTTTCCAGTTGGTCTCTTAGAAAGCTCTGTTGCTAGTTTTATACGCTGTGCTTCCCCACCTGATAGTGTCGTTGATGGTTGTCCTAGCTTTATATAGCCCAGACCTACATCGTTTAATGTTTGAATTTTTTGTTTGATTCTAGGAACATTTTCAAAGAATTCTAGGGCTTCTTCAACTGTCATATCTAGTACATCTGAAATAGATTTACCTTTATATTTAACTTCTAATGTTTCTCTATTATATCTCTTTCCTTTACAAACTTCGCATGGAACATATACATCTGATAAAAAGTTCATTTCAATTTTGATAATTCCATCTCCATGACAAGCTTCACATCTTCCACCTTCAACATTAAAACTAAATCTGCCTTTTTCATATCCACGCATTTTAGCTTCATTGGTTCCTGCGAAAATGTCTCTAATAAAGTCAAATACACCTGTGTAAGTTGCAGGATTTGACCTTGGTGTTCTACCAATTGGAGACTGATCAATATTAATTACTTTATCAATGTGTTCTAGTCCTTTTATTTCTTTACATTTGCCTGTTTTTTCGTTCGATTTATTTAAAACTTTATTAATATTCTTGTAAAGTACTTCATTTACCAATGTACTCTTTCCAGAACCTGATACACCAGTTACACATACAAATTGTCCTAATGGTATCTTAACACTAATATCTTTTAGATTGTGCTCAGATGCTTTTGCAATTTCTATATATTTTCCTGTAAGCTTTCTTCTATGCTTTGGAACTGTAATTTGTTTTCTTCCACTTAAATATTGTCCAGTAATTGACTTATCAATCTTGCTAATTTCTTCTGCTGTACCTTGTGCCATAACATAACCACCATGTACGCCAGGTCCTGGTCCAATATCTATTACCTGATCTGCCGCATACATTGTATCTGTATCATGTTCAACAACAATAACTGAGTTCCCTAAATCCCTTAGCTTCTTTAATGTAGCTATTAGTCTGTCATTATCTCTTTGATGAAGTCCTATACTTGGTTCATCTAGTATATACATGACACCTGTTAAGCCAGACCCTATTTGTGTTGCAAGCCTTATTCTTTGTGACTCACCACCAGATAATGTTGCAGCACTTCTTGAAAGTGTAAGATAGTCAAGTCCAACATCAATTAAGAATTGCAATCTTTTATTTAGTTCTTTTAATATTTGATCTGCTATCATTGAGTCTTTTTCGCTTAATTTTAACTGATTAATATATTCTTTAATATGAATGATAGACATATCTGTAAGCTCATTAATATTCTTATCGCCAACTCTTACAGATAATACCTCAGGTTTTAACCTTGCTCCATGACAAGCTGTGCATTCTGATTCACTCATATACATTTCATAAAATTGAAGCATACCTTGTGATTTTGTTTCTCTATGTCTTCTTTCAAGTGTAGGTAAAACACCTTCAAAACTTGACCTCATTTTTCTAGTGCCAAAACTTGATGTGTATTCAAAATCAATAAGCTCATCTCCTGTACCATATAAAATCTTTTCCATAAACCATCTTGGAAGATCTTTAATTGGTTTATTTATATCAATTCCATAATGTTTTCCAATAGCCTCAAAGTACATCTTAGCCATTGTTTCGCCTTTTTTCATAGTACTTGAACCAAATGCTTTAACACCATTATATAAAGTCAAATTTTTATCTGGAATAATTAAATCCTCATCCATTTTCATTAAGTAACCAATACCAGTACATTCTGGGCAGGCTCCCATTGGATTATTAAATGAGAACATTCTTGGAGAAAGTTCTTCAAAGCTAATACCGCAGTCAGGACATGCATAATTACTACTATATAATCTCTCATTCTCTCCTACTACGTCTATTCTAACTAAGTTTTCAGCATATTTCATAGCTGTTTCAATAGATTCTGTTAGCCTAGCTCTAATGTCATCCTTGATAACTAATCTATCAATTATGATGTCTATTGTATGTTTCTTTTTTCTATCGATATCTATATCGTCTGTAAGTTCTATCATCTCTCTATCAATTCTAGCTCTTACAAATCCCTCTTTACTAAAGTCTTCTAATAATTTTTTATATTCACCCTTTTTACCACGAATAACAGGCGCTAAAATCTGAAGCTTAGTGCCTTCTGGTATGATTAATATATCATCTACTATTTGATCAATAGTTTGCTTTTCAATCTTCTTGCCACATTTAGGACAATATGGCACACCTATCCTTGCATAAAGCAAACGAATATAGTCATATATCTCAGTGACTGTACCAACTGTTGAACGAGGATTTTTAGATGTAGTTTTTTGGTCAATTGATATTGCTGGAGATAGTCCATCTATTGACTCAACGCTTGGCTTATCCATTATTCCCAAAAACTGCCTTGCATATGATGAAAGACTTTCTACATATCTTCTTTGTCCTTCTGCATATAAAGTGTCAAATGCTAGTGACGACTTACCAGAGCCTGAAAGTCCTGTTATTACAACTAACTTGTCTTTTGGTATTGTGACATCTATATTTTTTAAGTTGTGCTCTTTGGCACCTTTTATAATTATATTATCCATTTTCCCCCCATATTTGTTAAACATATTTTTAGCATGTTTCTATTATAAAACATATGTTTTATAATGTCAATATTAAATAATAATCTTGTATGTTATAATGCAATTTAGTCATAAACATATAATACTTAAATTTTAATTGGTAAATTCAAATCCGCCGTTTATCTAATTTTCTTACCATATTTTTCTCAATCATTTTTCGTCTTATATTTTGTATTATATTAACAACAACTTCTTCATCTACAGACATAATTTTAGCAATCTTACCATATATATTCTTGGTTTCTCCGTTTTCTACCAGCTTAATCATATAGTCCATTACTTCTTGTTCTTCGTCATCAAATTCTGCTGGTTTTAAGTCAACACTATCTTTTAATTGTTCATGATATTTATCTTCATATTTTATCTCTCTTTGAATAGATCCTTTTTTTTCATCTTCTACAGTTAATGAGGTTGTTTTTCCTAATGTTGGCATTATAGATGCATATAAATATCTTGTTACTTTATTAATTATAACTGATCTTAGAACTTTGGGATTATCATGCAAATTATATACTATGTTTCCGCATTTATCCATAATTATTTGAATAGATTGACCTTCTAATTCTTCTACATCATTATAGCCTGTATTCTTTTTCATTTTATATGCAATTGATTTGGCTAAATTCAGTAATTCTTTTGCATGTTCTTCAAGATAATTTCTATCCATCGGAGTCGAACCACCCACATAAATACTTTCTCCATTTTTTATTTTTTCTGTAAATATTTCTGTAAAATCCTTTCCAAATGGATATACAAGTATTTTTTCAATAAATTCCTCTATTGTAATATTCTTTTGTTTGCAAAATTCTTCTATTTCAGTTCTAGTGTAGAATCTACCATACATATTTTTTAATCTCATGTATTTTCTTAGATTCTTAAAGTAAACTTTATTATCACTTACATTTCTTACTCCATTAAATACATCATTTATTTCCTTTACACTTGTATAACTAGATATAATTCCTGTTAATTCTCGTTCAATACTTTGTGTTTCAATTCCAAATCCTTTTAATGTATCTATAATATTTTTTAATTCATCAGGCTTAATTTTTGCTAATACTGATAAGCTCTTTTCTATTACGCTGCGACTTATACTATTGTCATTTAAAATCTCAAATACTTTCTCAATTCTATCTGCTCTACCAGTTGCTAATATTGTTAAACAATTTTCTATAGCTTTATGACTTATACTGTTTTGATTTAATACCTTAAAAATTCTTTCTATTTCATTTGCCTTTCCAGCAGCTAATACTAGTAGACATTTTTCTATTGCTTTGTTACTAATTTTATTTTTATTTAGCACTTTAAATATTCGTTCTATTTCATATGCTTTACCTCTCGATAATACTAATAAGCAGTTTTCAACTGTTCCATGACTTATTTTATTTGCATTTAATATTTTAAATATTTTTTCTATTTCATCTGCGTTTCCTTGAGCCAATACAGTTAAGCAATTTTCTACTGTTTTATTACTTATGTTATTTAAATTCAATACTTTTAATATTCTTTCTATATCATTAGCTTTTCCTCTCGCAAGTACTGTAAGGCAATTTTCTATTGATTCATGGCTAATATTATTTGCACTTAATACTTTAAATATTTGTTCTATTTCATCTGCTTTTCCTTTTGATAATATGGTTAAGCAATTTTCTATTGACCTAATTGATATATCATTTTTCCTTAATACTTTTAATATTTTTTCTATCTCATTTGGATTTCCTTGGACTAATACTGAAGGGCAATTTTCTATTGTTTTATTACTTATTCCATTTTCCTTTAATACTTTTATAGTACTTCCTATCTTATCTGGATTTCCTTTTACAAATACAGTTAAACATTTTTCAATTATTCTAATACTTACTCCATTTGTCCTTAATACATTTAACATATTTCCAATTTCAACTGATTTGCAATTTGCTAATACTGTCAAACAGTTTTCTATTGCATCGTGACCTATACCATTTTCATTTAAAATTTTTAGTGTTTTTTCTATATCTGAAGTATCCTTTTTTGATAGTAACACTGAAAGGCAATTTTCTATTGCTTTTTTGCTTATTCCATTACTTCTTAACGCTTTAAACCTTGTCTCTATGTCTTTTGATTTCATTTTTGCCAATAAAGTTAAGCATTTTTCTATAGAGTCATTGCTAATGTTATAAGACTTTAGTAATATAAGAATTTTATTTATTTCACATGCATTTCCCTCTACTAGTATCGATAGGCATTTTTCTATAGCTTCATGTCTTATTCCATTATTATTTAATATCTTTAATATTTCTTCTATTTGATCTATTTTAGTTGAAGTTAAAACTGTTAGGCATTTTTCAATTGCTGACTGCCTTATATTATTTTTCCTTAATATTATAAATATTTTTTCTATTCTATTGACTTCACCTTTAGTTAAGATTAAAAAACAATTTTCTATTGCACTATGACTTATTTTATTTTTATTTAACACGGATAAAATGTCATTTATTTTACACACTTTTCCACGATTTAATAAATAACCTATCTTTTTACATAATATTCGGTTTGTTTCTTCATCACTAAATCCAGCTCTTTCCAGGCAATCAGCTAATTCTTTTTTACTAATCATAATACATTTCCTATTTTTAATTTTCCTGTAATAATTTCATTTGTATTTCTTTTGTACTTAGTCCTTTACCTCTTAAACTTCTAATTTCTTTTTCTAGATTAGTCCTTGGTTCTAAAAAAATTTTTATATTGTTCATCATTAGCCAATAGATACATTTGATATCTTCTAAAAAAAGATACTCAATATTTTCTTCTATATTTATTTCATTCTCATCTATAAACTGAATTATGCCATCATTATATATAGCTTTTAGATTTTGAATATTTTCATCACTTACTCCATACTTTTTTAAATAATCCATATCTTACTTTCCTTTTTCTATTATTTTAGCATATATCTTTTAGGTTACATAAATATTTTATCATTTTCTGCTTATTTTTTCAATATTTTATAACAATGTTTATTAATTTCTATTTACTAAATTTATCTATTATAGTATAATAAAAATATGATTATATGAAGAAAACCTTAAATGTTTATATGATTTTAAGGTTTGTTCCTTCAAAGAAAGGAAATATTTTAACTATGGACGAAAATCAAAAAGATTCGATTGATACATTAAAATTTGAAGACTTAAATACATCTAAACAATTAGAACAGCTAAGTGGCGTTTATGAACAATTATCTCGTAAGTTATATGACGAATATCGCGATGACTTTGTTTGGGGTGAAAAAGAAATTGTTGACCTTACATTTAATAGAAATAAAGATGGAAATATTGTTTATACTATAATAATGCAAAATAAACAAGGTAAATTAACTACAATGCATTTTTCAAAAGATTTAGAAAGAATTGACCCTCCAATAGATATTATGAAACTAATGAACTATGATGTTAGCGAGATGGAAGCTCAAAGAGCAGAACTTCTAACTCTTGATGAAAATCCTGATAGGATTTCTCTGTCTGAAATAAAGAATGTTAAGCTTGAAAAAGAAATTACACAAACATGTAACGACCTTGGTATTTCAAAAGAAGAATTATCTTATGCTGCAGTAATTGATTCTGATAATCAAATTAAGTTAGACCCCAACGAAATTAAGGGTATCAAATCTGATATGATAGATGGTAGTCAAAAGGTTAGTACTTACTATCGCATGAACGATGTTACTGGTATGGATTATGCTAAATATCAAATTATTAAAACGAGATCAGGCTCTCCTATTGTTTTAGGTATTACTAAAGATGGTTTAGCAGAAAAGATTGATGAAAGCAGATTTCAACTTCTAAATGATGTAAATACTATGAGTTTAATGCAACAAAATGGTACTACTAAAGAAGCTAGCGTTGTTGCAGCATTTAGAATAAAATCACCAAGTGATGTTGATAGAGACCAAGTTATTGGTTTATGTAATGATAATACAAGTCAGATGACTGCATTTTATGCAAGAGGAGCTATTACAGCTGATAAAATGATTGGTGAAAATATACCTGCAAGAATTTATTCAGAACATAGAGTTCTGCAAGAAAAGATTATGGATACTAGAACTAATAAAGATATTACAGGTGAAGCGGATTCTATGAATATAAGGACAGATGATGGTGATGTTGTTAGAACATCTACTATTGATGAAAAAAATGATGTAAATGAACTTATCGAAACCTACTCTACAGTATATGGAATAAAACCTGAAATATTAGAGCAAGAAGTTAAGGAAGATTTGGACGACCCTAGTAACACTAATAAATCCGATGAAGATATTGTTAGGGAAAATGTAGAAGAAATTATTAAAGAAAAAATTCCTGATACTAATGAACCAGAACAAGAAGAAGCTGAAGATGATGCTCTAGAGCATGTACATGGAACGCCATGGGGTAATCCTAATTCTCAAATGTAAGTAGAATATGTAAGAAAATCAATATAATCATTTAAAAAGTACAAATTAGAAAATAATAAAATTCCTATAAATATATACTACCCAATAGTATCATTTATAGGAATTTTTATTTAACTTATATTTTTACCATTATTGATTTTGTGATAAATCATTTACTATATATAAACGTTCTTTAATCATCTCTGTAATATTTATTTTTTCCATTTCGTCTTCTATTTCTTTAGATGCTCTTGTCATGGTATAACTTTCTGGCTTTTTATAATTATTTTCTGGCATAAATATTCTATCAAAGTGACTATCTTTATCAACTATGCTTCCATCCTTGTTTATTTTTAATTTTGTTATCCTTGTTGTAGCAGTTGCACCAACATCTGAGCCATGGTCAAACCATGCATTTAATGTTAATGTATCTCCATCTATTGTGTAGTTTCCGTATTCTCCTATTTGACCAATGAAGCTATAATTATACAAGTAAGTACCATTTTCATATAATGTCAATGAATATACAATAGTCTTTTCATTTGGATCTTCATAATCAGTCACTTCATATTTAGCTTGATATGTTCCTTTTAAATCCTTAAATGCTATTCCCTTTGATTTGTTTGTAGTAAGCATATATGTTAATACTCCTACTGCTACTACCAATATTACAATTATTATTGATAAAATAATTCTAGTTGATTTCTTCATTTATTTTCCCCCCCATTTTTCTTGTTTTTCAAGTAAGCTAATATAATTATAATTCAATTATTTTTAGTTGTCAATTATCAATTTATTTCATATTTTCAAGTTCCTTGATTTTATCACGTAAATCAGCGGCATTTTCGAAATCAAGATTTTGAGCACATTTAAGCATTTCATCTGTAAGACGATTAATAACAGTTTGGATATCTTCGTCTTTTCCAATATTAAGTTCTTTATCACTTTCATCAACTTGATATGTTGCCTTAATTGTTTCTCTAATTGACTTCTTTATTGTTGTTGGTGTAATGTTATGCTCTTTGTTATATTCTTCTTGCAAACTTCTTCTTCTGTTTGTTTCTGATATTGCCTTGTCCATTGAGTCAGTAAGTTCGTCTGCATACATTATTACTTTTCCATCTGTATTTCTGGCTGCACGACCAATAGTTTGAATTAGTGAGCGTTCTGAACGTAAGAACCCCTCTTTATCTGCATCAAGTATTGCTACAAGTGAAACTTCTGGTATATCTAACCCCTCTCTTAGTAGGTTTATTCCAACTAATACATCAAACTTGCCCATACGAAGGTCTCTTATTATTTCCATTCTCTCTAGTGCCTTGATATCTGAATGCATATATCTTACCTTTATATCTAATGAACCTAAATAATTTGTTAAATCTTCCGCCATTTTCTTAGTAAGTGTAGTTACTAAAATTCTTTCTTCTCTTTCTACCCTCTCCTTAATTTGACCTATTAAATCATCTACTTGATTTTCTACTGGTCTTACTTCAATCTTAGGATCTAAAAGTCCAGTAGGTCTTATGATTTGTTCTACTACTCTATCCTTTGAATGTTCTTTTTCATATTCTGCAGGTGTTGCGCTCACAAAGACGACTTGATTTATTCTGTCCTCAAATTCTTCAAATTTGAGTGGTCTATTGTCAAATGCTGATGGTAATCTAAATCCATAGTTAACCAATGTTTCTTTTCTTGCTCTATCCCCATTGTACATTGCCCTTACTTGCGGTATTGTTGCATGTGATTCGTCAACTAATAGTAAGAAATCTTTTGGAAAATAATCAAAAAGTGTAAATGGACTACTTCCTTCTTCCCTTCCACTTATATGTCTAGAATAGTTTTCTATTCCTTGACAGAATCCAGTTTCCTTCATCATCTCTAAGTCAAAATTTGTTCTTTCTTCTATTCTTTGAGCTTCTATCAGCTTTCCATTATCTTTGAAAAATTTTACTCTCTCTTGTAATTCTTCTTCAATAGTTTTTATTGCTTTTTCCATCTTGTCCTCTGTTGTTACATAGTGTGAATTAGGAAAAATCATAACATGCGTTCTAGCACCTTCTACTTTTCCAGTTAAGGCATGGATAGCATCAATTTTTTCTATTTCATCTCCCCAAAAACTAACTCTTATTGCTGTTTCACTTTCATCAGATGGATAAATTTCTACAACATCACCTTTTGCTCTAAAAGTTCCCCTTTTAAAATCAAGTTCATTTCTTGTATATTGAAGAGATATAAGTTTTCTTAAAAGTTCGTTTCTTTCTTTTTTCATTCCAGGTCTTAATGAGATAATCATATTTTCGTAGTCAATTGGATCTCCTAAACCATAAATACATGAAACAGATGCAACTATAATTACATCTCTTGTTTCAAATAGAGATGCAGTTGCTGAGTGTCTTAATTTATCTATTTCATCATTTATAGAAGCGTCTTTTTCAATATATGTATCAGATGATGGCACATATGCTTCTGGCTGATAATAATCGTAATAGCTAACAAAGTATTCTACATTATTCTCTGGAAAAAATTCTTTAAATTCACTATACAGCTGACCTGCTAATGTTTTATTGTGTGCTAAAACAAGTGTTGGCTTTTGCACTTTCTCTATTATATTTGCCATTGTAAAAGTTTTTCCTGATCCTGTAACACCTAAAAGCGTCTGAAATTTTTCACCCTGTTCTATTCCTTTTGATAAGTACTCTATTGCCTGTGGTTGGTCGCCAGTTGGCTTATAATCTGAGTGTAATTTAAACATATTTTCTCTCCAATTATTTTCTTATTTATAAATTTACTCAATCATTATAGTCTTGTTATATGTTAATTGCATATACATATATTATAATATTCTATTGACTTATACCAATAGAATGTTATATAATATATTTATAGGAAAGAGAAATTGCAGAAATGCGGTTACCTCAATTGAATTGATATAACGACACATCGCTCTGCCAAGCAAATGTGTCGTGTTTTTTTATTTTATGTTTCTGTTACACCATTGTATGTATATAATACATAGCAGGGCAACATTTATAGTTGAGGAGATCATTAATCCTATTAAAAGGAATAGAAATACATTCAACATCATAAAGTCTCGCCCCCCTCTCTCTTGATAAACAATCAAGGATTGGAGGTAACACACACATCCACTTTTCATCTTTCCTATATTTAGTATTTTATCTTATCTTATGTTAGATGTCTATACTTTTAATAAATTATTTAAACATTTTTTCGTCAACAATAATTATATTGATTAAATATACTACATCTATTTAATCAATACTTATTAGTTCATATTCTTTTGTTCCATAGCCTAATTCTGTTGCGGCATCTATTGTATGTGTTCCATGTCTTGAATTAACTCTTTCTAAGAAATGTTCTTTTCCTGGGTCATTTGAATTCTTTACTAAATTAATACAAGCCTCATCAATTGCTATTGGATCAAGAGATGCTAAAATTCCTATATCTTTCATGCAAGGATCTTCAGCTTTGCTACAACAATCGCAATCAACTGACATATTGCACATTATATTGATAAAAGCCATATTTCCTTTAAAGAATTCTACAACTGATTCAGCACTATCTGCCATTGATTCCAAAAATTTATCTTGTTCTGCTACATAATCCCATAATTTATATTGGTCTGTTGTCTTTCCTGCAGTGTGTATCCACGCCTTTCCAGCCGATGATGCACAACCAATTGATAGTTGCTTAATAGCTCCACCATATCCACCCATTGGATGTCCTTTAAAATGAGATAATATAATCATTGAGTCATAATTCTTGATATTCTTTCCAACATAATTTTCCTTAATAGCTTTACCATTTGGAATGCTCAATACTAAGTCCTCACCTTCTGAGTCCATAATATCCACATCAAAATATTTAGTCCATCCATGATCTTTCATTAGCTCTTTGTGCTTTTCTGTTGTATTTCTTGCACCATCATATGCGGTATTACATTCAACGACTGTTCCATTTACTCTTTCTATCATTTTTCTCATAAATTCTGGATGAAGATAATTCTGATTTCCTTCTTCTCCTGAATGTACCTTTACTGCAACCTTCCCAGGTAAGTCTTTTTGTAATTTTTCAAATATTCTTACTACACTTTCAGGAGTTATCTCCTTAGTAAAATAAACTTTTGATTTTTCCATTTTAATTTCCCCCATTTATTATTTGGCAATAAATCTATAAATAGCATACACTACCCATATAAGCCAAGAATATGCCCAAGCCTTAAATATAATACTCACTGTTAAATACACAATAGTAACTAATACTGCTATTATCCAGTTCATTATTTTTTTCTTATCCATTGTTACTTTACCTCCTCTCTGCAAATTGCAGATTTCATTTATGCTTTTATATAAATTTAACTTTCTAATCTCATATACAGAAGTGGATATGGATTACCCTGCTCATCAATTTCACTTCTTTTATATACCTTAAATCCAATATGCTCATAAAATCCTTTTGCATTTGGTTTTTGCTCATTAACTGCTAATTCATTTACATTGTAATTTTCCATTCCATAGTTTAGCAATTGTTTTCCTAAACCTTTTCCTCTTTCACTATTTTTAATAAACAACATTTCTAATTTTTGATTCTCAATTCCCATAAAAGCAATAGGCATATTATTATCTTCTTCTGCAATAATTAAATGTGATATTTCAGAAATAGCTTGTGGTACATATTTTTTTATATTTTCTATTTCTTCATTCGATAGAAATGTATGTGTTGCTTTTACTGAATTTTCCCACACTTCTAATAATTGATTTATTAGTATTGATGTTCTATTATTTACTTCAACTATTTTCATAATCCTTCTTTCTGCATATATTATGTCTTTATATGCATATGTCTTGTATTATCTACACACATTTTATCATTTTATACGCACAAAATCAATGATATTCTCATATTGTTTTTGATAAAAAAAGCAATAGATATTTTCACATCTACTGCTTCTTGTTTTATACATCTAAAGTTTCATCACTTATGTCTTTTATAAATAATGAATACCTTTTTACCATCTTTATCTTTCGTTTCCTTAATTTTAGCTACTGGCACATATGGAATGCATCCATATATGATTGACAAGCCTGCAACCAGACTCGGCCAGAATGGGTTTACGCCCAAAAAAGCAAAGAATTCCCTTATACTTTCGAACATATTAAAAACCCCTTTCAAAATTTAGGATACTTCTATTATAACATTAATCTTATATTTATGTCAACTTTTTAATCTCTATAATACTTAAAATAATTATTTTCTTAATTATCCTTATTAAGTTCTAAATTTTTCTTTTCTTCTTCAATTGCTTCAATAAGTTCTTCTTCTGTTGGTAAATGTAATTTATATTCTGATGCGTATATACTATCATTATTTTCTGGTAATGTGTATTTTACAACTGTTGCATTCTTTTCTGTGCTTAGCAATATACCAACAGTCTTATTTTCATCTTTGCTCTTTATGTCTCTATCATAATAGTTAACATACATTTGCATTTGTCCAATATCCTGATGCGTAATTTTTCCTATCTTTAAATCAATAATTACAAAACATCTAAGCAATCTATTATAAAAAACTAAATCAGGATAAAAATGATCTTCTTCCATTGTTATTCTAACTTGACTTCCAACAAACATAAAACCTTTTCCTAGTTCTAAAAGCAAGTCCTTCAAATGCTCAAGTATATTTCTTTCTAAGTCCGATTCTAAGTATTTTGTATTTTCTTTTATATCTAGAAATTCTAGAACAAAAGGATCTTTTACTAAATCTTTGCCTGTTCTTAATATTTGCCCCTTTTCAGCTAATTCTAATACCTTTTCTTTATCTTTTGACAGAGTTAATCTTTCATATAACAGCGAATTTTTTTGCCTTTGTAATTCTCTAACACTCCATTTTGAATTTATAGATTCTTTTAAGTAAAAATTTCTTTTAGTTTCTTCGTCTATTTTTATTAACTCTAGATAATGAGACCAACTCAAATTTCCGTGACAGTGTTGCGGAATTTGAAAATATATTATAAAATTTTCTCATTTTTTCAAGATTATCCACTGAGAATCCTCTTCCAAATTCAACTGTAAGCTTTTTAGATAATTTTTGTAGTACAGCTTTACCATAACTTGCCCTTTCATCTCCTTGTTGTATCTCCATTATGATTTTTCCAATGTTCCAATACAAATTTAACATTTCAGTATTTACTGCACTATATACTCTATTTCTGCTTGCGTTTATCAATCCTCTAATTTCTTCAAAAACTGGATTTATATTTTCATTGGTTACATTTAAATTATTAGATATCATATTACCTCCATTATTATAAAATAAATCAAAAACAAGACAACAAACAGAATGCAAATCTCATTGCTTTCATAAAAATTTATTGCCTTGTTTTTTATTACATTTTATACTTCATTTATTTTTATAATCAATATCTAATATACATTTTTTGATAACTTATGTCAAGTAGTAAATTAAAAAACTTATTCTTATTCTGTTCTTAATGCTTCTACTGGATCTTTTTTGCTTGCCATTTTAGCTGGAATTAGTCCTGCTATCATAGTAAGAGCCATACTAATTGCAACTAAAATTCCGCCAGCTGCTACTGGTAATGTTGCTGCTACACCACTTACGCCCGAAAGTGCTGCAATCAAGCTATTAATTGGTATGCATAAAAGAACTGTTATTCCAATACCTAGTGCACCTGCAACTAATCCCACAATTAAAGTCTCTGCATTAAATACTCTTGAAATATCTTTCTTAGAAGCACCAATTGCTCTTAAAATTCCAATTTCCTTTGTTCTTTCTAATACAGAAATATATGTGATAATTCCTATCATTATAGAAGATACAACAAGTGAAATAGATACAAATGCAATAAGTACATAGCTTATAACATCAATAATAACAGTAACAGAATTCATCATGACACCTATTATATCTGTATATGTTATAACATTTTCTTCAATTCCTAACTCTTTTTGCTTGTTGTTATAATTTTCTATTCCACTAGCTATTGCATCCTTTGCTTCAAAATCTTTTGCATAAATATATATTGCCTTAGGTTCTTCTAAATTACAAACACCTAATTTTTTTAGATTATCTTCATAACTTGCTTTTGCATTTTCCGTGTAAGTTTGCATTAGTTTAGCAAGTTCTTCTTGGCTTAATGCAGCAAGCTGGGCTTTTTGCTCATTTGATAGATCATTAAAGTTAAATGTTGCTTTGTCTGAATCTTTTGGAAATTTTATTCCTGTAAATACATTTATGTCTTGTTTTTCTTTTTGCTCTTTGACAATTTCTGATTCATTTATTTTTCCTATAACATATTCATTAAGTTCTTTAGTATAACCAACACCATTGTCCATTGCAGTATTTACAGAAGATTTATTTGGCTTTATGATTCCTACTACATTGATGCTTTCTGCATTATCTATTAGTTTTTTCATGTATTCTTCATCTTCTGATTTATCAGCCCATACACCATTTTCTTTTTTGTAATAATCTGTATTTAAAATGAGTTTAAATGATAAATTTAGTAAATCTTCATAGGTATACTCTTCTCTTTGAGTCTTTTCAACCTTTTGTCCATCTCTAATTGAATTCATCTTATCTTTTAACTCATCTTGATTTTTTAGTCCTAACGAATACAATGTGTAATCACTAATCTCATTGTTCTCACTTACCATTAGCACAACTTCATTATACTTATCTGGCCACTTTCCACTAACAAGATCATATTGAGATTGTAATAGTTCTCTATTATCTAACATCTCTTGCCATACATCTGTATTTCCCATCATATGGGCTTCTCCGCCAGTTCCAGAGTTTATCATGGCATCCATTCCTACCGCACTAAAAACTTGACTTGGGTTTACCTTTAGGACTCCATTTTCATAATTCTTTGAGTATAGATTTATTTTTAAATCATATATATATTGGATTGAGTTTGCATTGTTTTTAATGTCATTTTCTTCTTCTATTAAATATTTTCTAAATTCTTTTAAGTTGTTTTTATCTACTTTACTTGACATGGTACTTAATAGTTCTCCAACTATTTCTTTTGAATAAATTTTTCCTTCTTCTACCTCAGCTCCCTCTTGCATTTGCTCCATCATTGTTCCCATCATACTTGCCATATCAACTGTTGATTCTTGAAGTGTAATTGGATATGAAGAAAGTGTATCTTCTTGCACTTTATTTATATAATTTTGTACACCATTTGATATAGCTAAAATCAGTGCAATTCCTATTATACCAATACTTCCTGCAAATGATGTAAGAAGTGTTCTTCCTTTTTTAGTCATCAAGTTATTCATACTAAGTCTTAAAGCTGTAAAGAATTTCATTGAAGTTCTTTTCTTCTTTTCGTTTTTGTCAGCTGTTTTATTCTTATCTGTCTTTTTTGCTTTATATGGATTTGAATCTTCTATAACTTTTCCATCTAAAACTTTAATAATTCTTGAAGAATATTTTTCTGCTAAATCTGGATTATGTGTTACCATAATAATAAGTTTGTTTTCAGATATCTTTTTTAGTATCTCCATAACCTGATTACTTGTAGCAGTGTCAAGTGCTCCTGTTGGCTCATCAGCCAGTATAATATCTGGATTATTAACTAATGCTCTTGCAATCGCGACTCTTTGCATTTGTCCACCTGACATCTGATTTGGCTTTTTGTGTATTTGGTCTCCTAAGCCAACATCTTCTAGTGCTTTTATTGCTCTTTTTCTTCTTTCTGATTTTGATACACCTGATAAGGTTAGTGCTAATTCAACATTTGAAAGTACTGATTGATGTGGTATTAAATTATAGTTTTGGAATACAAAACCTACAGAGTAGTTTCTATATGCATCCCAATCTCTACTTCTAAATTCTTTTGTTGACTTACCATTAATTATTAAGTCACCTGATGTATATCTGTCTAGTCCACCTATAATATTAAGCAATGTAGTTTTACCACAACCACTCTGACCTAATATTGATACAAATTCGCTCTCTCGAAATTCAATGCTAATGCCTTTTAGGGCTTGCACCTCATTTTCTCCTAATAAATAGTTTTTTGTAATATTTTTTAACTGTAACATTTTTCCTCGCTTTCTGTTATTAATCTAACCTTACCCCTTTAGTCATATCTTTTGTTTTTTTAAATAATTTTCTGTTCTTTTCAAGTAGACTGTTGATATTATCAAGAAGAACATTAATATCGACACTGATATTGATAGTATATTTATATCATAAAAATAATTATATAATATATATATTAAGCTATAGCTAATTATTTGTCCTATTGTCATATAGATATTGTAAGTTAATATATGTTCTTTCTTATACTCTATTAAATCATTTGTTCTTATTGCTGAATATACTATGCTACATGATTCTGACTCTATTATCGTTCCCAAAGAATTCATTAGAATATAATATATTAGTAATGTAGTAAAGCTTGAATTATATACTACTAATACTGAAGATAAAAATATTATAATTGCTAGATATGGGTAAAAATCTTTTTTTATCTTTTTATTGTTTAGTATTTTTAATATTTGTAATGATATTATCGAAATTATTGCAAATACTGTGTTATATGTACCCAAGTCCATCTCTGTCCCTAATCTCAAAAATAATATTATTGGCAATAATTCTGTTATAGCTCCTTGAGATGATATTCTTCTATAAAACATACATTTATAAATATCCTGTATATGTTTTTTATTTTTGGTTATCTTAAAGAACTTCTTTAATTCTAGCTTTTTGTTACTAACTGTAAAATCTTTTATTTTGAATGATATTGCAACAATAATAAATGTTTCTAAAATTAAGATAACAAATAAAATATAATAGGAAAATTTTTGTATTATAAAGCCTGAAAAAATAGGTGTTAATATTGTCGCAATACTTGCAAGTATATTTATATTTGCAATATAGCTACTCATAGTGTTATTATTATTTGATCCAATTACTATTAGTTCATATGGCATTGAATAGCATACTTCTGCTAATTTTTCTAATATCTTAAAAATAAAAATGTAATGAACTATATTTTCTTTAAATACTAATAATGCCAGTATACTTAATATTAGTAGAAAAAAACTCGCTTTGTATATATTTTTTGCATTATTAGAATTGATATATTTTAATATTATATAACAAAGTATGAATTCTGCCAATACCCCAAATAATGTATACTTTATTATAAAACTTAAATCATTGTTTACTATTTTTAGTATATATATATTAAAAAATAAATTAAAGAATACTCTTATAAATTTTCTAAGAAAAGATATTTTTGCTATGTATTTTCTATTTTCTTGTTCCATCTTTTTCTCCTATTTTATTGTTTAAGAAATCTTTCATATGTTAAATCTTTTATGAATGAATTATAACAATAAAGTCTATATAATACAACAAAAAATACAAATTTTGTAGATTTTTAGTAAAAATAAATATTTTCCATTTTTGAAATCAAACATTAAATAATTTTTCCGTGTTATTTTATATACAATATATCTTAAATTAAAGAATACTTTTTTCATAACTTTATAAAGTAAATATTTAACGGGTTTAAAATCCATGTATATTTCTCCTATTAGTTCTACTAATTCTCCTCCAAATCCTTTCTTAAATCTGTACAGTCCATCTTCTCCATTTTCCATAGATACACCTCTGAAATCATATTCATTGCAACCATGTTTTATAGCTATCTTTATCATTTCCCATTGCAAAAGATATGTTGACATTAGATTTCTATGTTTATTTGAACTTGCTCCATATAGATACCACATCTTATTTCCATATAATATTGGCATGATTGCTGATATCGGTTCATTTTCATAATATGCTATATATATTTTTGCTTCATTTGGAAATTCTTCTAGTATTTTTTCAAAATATTCTTTTGGTCTAATTATGAAATTATCTCTATTTCCAGTCTCTTTCATCAAACTATAAAATTCATCTATTGCATCTAGATTTTTCTCTTTAATCTTTACACCTCTTTTTATTGCTAGTCTTACATTGTACCTTGTTTTTGATGAAAAATTATTAAATACTTCTTCTTCTGTTTTGTCTTTTATATTTAATCTAAAATTATGTCTTGCTTGTATTTCTTGATCAAATTTTATGGCTTTACTATTTATCTTATATCCCAGTCTTGTCACCATTTTGGCAAATTCTTTATTTTCTATTCTTACATTAGGCTCTATTATTATTGCAAACGCATTGTATGTTTTTTGTATTCTCTTTGCTTCTTCAGTAAGTTTCTTTAGTACTTCTTCATTATGTATATTGCCTATTGGGCCTCTTGGAACATACATTATATACCCCAATATAGGAAGTTTTCGTACCAATATACTCATACTGGCTAATATGTTTCTACTTTCGTCTCTTACAATAATAATATCATTTTGCCATAGCTCTTTTACCCTAGACCATTTTGTTGATTGTTGAAAATCGCACAATTCTTGTTTCTTTATAAATTCCTCATATATTTGCATAAAAATACCTCCAAACATATTATATAAATATATTTGGAGAGTATTTATTAAGAAATACTTAAGTTAATCTTAATGTTTATTTACAATCATATCTATCTGTCCATCTTTTAAATAAATAATTTTATCTGAACTTTCTATTGTAGATTTTCTATGCGCAATTATAATTACAGTGCTTTTTTGTGAAATCTTATCTATAATATTTTGTATCATTTTTTCAGTTTGCAGATCAATATTAGATGTTGGTTCATCAAATATGTAGAAATTCGCTTTATGTAATATTGCTCTAATAAATGCTATTACTTGTAATTCTCCATATGATAGTTTAGACAGTTTTATTTGTGTATCTAATCCGTTTTCTAATCTATTAAATAAGTTAGAAACACCCATCTCTTCTATTAGATTATTTATTTGCTCATCTGTAATCTCTTTATTTTCTAATGTAATATTATTTCTTACTGTATCTGCAAATATATATGGATTTTGCGATATATATGAAATATTATCTCTTAAACATTTAGTTGAAATCTCAGAAATATTATGGTTTCCTACTAAAATTCTTCCACTTTGAATATCATATAATCTCATCAAAACATTTGTAAGTGTTGTTTTACCTACTCCTGTTCTTCCTGCAATAGTAACTTTGGTACCCTTCTTTATTATAAAAGACATATTTTTAAGTATAACTTCCTTATCATACTTCATTGATACATTTTGAAACTCAATGTCTCCATTTAAATCTTCTACATATTCACCGATTTCAATATTTTCTTCGCCCTTTTCATTTAACAAAGTTTTAATTCTTTTATATGAATTTAAGCAAGTTTGCATATCTTCTAATTGATTGCAAATTTCTTCAAGTGGACTCTTACATTCCTTAGTATAATATAAAACTAGATAAATGCTTCCTAGTGAGATTGCTACATTTATATCTAATGCATAGTAAATGATTGCATAGATTCCCATAGCTTGAATTACTGCTATTATCCAATAAGGAAAATGATGCACGAAAATGTATTTTTTTCTTGTATCTAATTCTGATTCAAATAAACTATTCATCTTTGATATATTTTTATTTTGCAATTTGAATAAATAACTAAGCTTACTTTTATTGTATAATTCAGAATATTCCTTATTGTTTCTATCTCTCTTTTTTAGTCTCTCATTTTCTAGATTTCCTAATATTTGAGAAGATTTATAAACAACGATAGTAGTAATAATTACTGTTATAGCCCCAATTATAGCTAAGTTAACATTTGCAACAAACATCATAACTATCATAAAAACTACATACATTAAATTGCTAAAAATTTTATAGCAAAATCCAAAAAACAAATCAAATAGATTATTAACATCATCTGTTAGTCTTGTATATAATTCTGATGAATTATACTTATTAAAAGTTGACATTTTAAAATTAAGTATTTTGCAAAATAATGTTTTTCTAATATCAATTAAAATCTTACATATTACTTTGTTTATAACAACATCTCTTATATACTTAAATGCTAATTTAAATATGTGCACAGATACATATATACATATAAACACCGTTATTATTTTGATTATGTCTGGTCTTGCGAAATCAATATCAACAACTTGCTTAACTATAAATGGTGGAAGTGCTGTTAAAAAATCACATATTATGAGTAATATAAACACACATATTATAGACTTTATATATTTATTTAAAATCTTTTTCATACTAAATCACCTACTTTCTCATAAGTGTTTAGTTCATTGTAAAGTTTATTTTTAGCAAGAAGCTCGTCGTGCGTTCCGCTGTCTAATATCTTTCCATCAACTAGCATATATACTTTATCCATCTTTTCCATCATACTAATTTTATTAGAAATAAGGATAAGAGTATTATTTCCTATTTGATTTTCTATTTCTTCAATAACCTTCTTTTCAGTTTCACTATCTAAGGCTGATAATGTGTCATCAAAGATATTTATATTTCTTACATTTAATAAATTCCTAGCAATTTGTATTCTTTGCTTTTGCCCACCTGAAATCTTTATTCCATTTTCACCAATCTTAGTATCAAATTCATCATTCATTCCTTTTATATCTGCTAATATATCAGCTTTCCCACTTATATTCTCTATTTCATAATCAGTAGCTTCTTTTGTAATATCTATATTATTTTTTATAGTATCATCTGTTATGATATTTTTTTGCATTGCATATCCAATGTTTTCAAATATGCTTTCTCTCGCATATTCATTTATATCAGTTCCATTAATAAATATATTATTTTTGGGAACTTCATAAAATCCTGCTAAAATGTTCATAAGTGTTGTCTTTCCACTGCCTACTTTACCAACAATACCTATTTTTTCACCTTTATTTATTGTCATATTTATATTTTCTAAAACTAAATTATTATCATCTGTATAACTGTAACATAGATTTCTAATTTCTATTTTGTCTATATTTTCTAATTTCTTGCCATCTTTTTTATATGTATCTAAATTAAAGAAATAATTAAATCTTTTCCTTGCAATTTTGTACTTTGATATTCCTGTAAGTAATGGCTCTATCGAATTAACTATTTCATTTATTGCGATACCAATACAAGAAATATATGCAGTTAGTCCTCCTACGGTTAGCTTTCCTTTACTAATAAGAATTAATCCCACACTAAAACCTATTGCATAACAAGCTGCATATAAAGCATAAGATACCATATCCATCTTATATATTATCGCTCCAACATCAACATCTGATTTATAAGATTTATAATTTACTTTGTCAAACTTTTTTATTTGATTTTTTTGTTCATTATATAATTTAATTAGACTATATCCAGATGTATTTTGTTCTATATTTTTAGATAAATCGATATACACTTTTCTATTAGTTTCAAGTATTTCTTGCTGCTTTTTATATAATCTAATAAATAAAATTATTGCAATTGGGAAAGCAGGAATTATAGCAAGCATAAGAGACATGTCTAAGTTTTTTCCAATAACCAATAATCCTATAATTGGTGCAAAAACTAACCTGGCAGTCTGGAAAAATGCATCTCCTATAAATTTTCTTATACCCAACAATTCTCTTGATAAATATGCAAGATATACACCTTTTTCCTCTTTATCATAATATTCAGGCTTAACCCATTGCAAATGTTCTAATACTTTGCTTCTTAAATATGTATCTGATATTCTTGCAGTCCTAAAAAAGCACATTCTATATATAATTCTAGGCACAATCATAATGACAGAGTAAAATATCAAACTATACACTTCATGCATTATTATCTCTTTGCTAACATCTCCCTTAATTAGCATGTCTAATATGTTTCCTGTAATTAGTGATATTTTGTATAGTATGTATATTACGACTGCATGAAAAAACATTCCTAGTATATAAATTGGAAATGTCCTTTTCATTTCATCTACAAATATTTTATTACTTTTGTACTTTTGTTTCATCAAAAGCTCCTTCTCTTGTTTTTTACTTCATGTTTTATATTTATGGTTCCTTTTATTCTTTCGTATCTTCTACTACTTCTATATCTTCTTTTCTATATTCTTCTGGCTTTAGTCCAAATCTTTTTTTCATATAATCTAGTGTAAGCACCATACATAGCATTGCTACCAATCCTACTATTAAGAAAGCATTTTGTATGCTTAGTACATTTAATAATAGTCCACCTATAATAGAAAATAAACTTGCAAATATTCCACCTACAAATTCATATGAGAAAGTTATTCTATTTCTCATTTCTTCAGTTGTAAAATTCTTAAGATATTTTGATTCTAATATGTACCAAATTGAAGTTGCAATTTTTTGTACTGCGTATAAAGCCAAAATAATTGGTATTATCGCATTTCCTACATGGAAACTTGAAATCCATCCTATTATAATACATGCTACAATATACATGATTGATAAGAATGATAAAGTTCTATTTTTAAATTTTCTTTCAATTGGTCTTTTTAAAGAAAGTGATATTCCTTCAATCAATGTTAGAATAGCAAGTATCATAGAAAACTGTTCTTCTGGTATTCCTATATCAGTTAACAAATCACCACGATATGTATCAATTATTGTAATTAAACTATAAAATACAATTTGGAATAATAAAAACGCTTTCATTCTTCTTGATTTAAAAATAAATTTAAATGATACTTTTAAATCTTCTTTATACTCTTTTATTGTTGATTTTAAACCTTTATTTTTATCGCGTTTTACTTCATATACATCTTCAAATCTAAATGATAATATAGTAGATATTACAATAAATCCTAAACATATAAACATTGGTAAATGATTATTTATTACAAATAAATATCCAGCTGTTAGTGATGCAATACCATCTAATATGTAATACCAACTGCCACCTTTAGCGTCAATTTTTGAATATAGACCTTCTCCTCCTCTTGTTGCAACAGAGTCATACAAAAGGTTAGTTTCTGAAATAGTTTTTATATTATATCCTAACGAAAATATTGAATCAGCAATGATTATTCCTATTGCTCCTGGAATAAATATAAGTGCTAACGCATAAAATATGAGTAAAATGTTACCTAAAATTATACTTTTCCTTTTTCCTAAAAAATCTGAAATCGCAACAGCAGGTATTTGCATAAGTATTCTAAAAGTTAAATATAAACCATTTATTATTAAGACTTCTGATGCTGTTACTTTTTTAGTAATCGTATAATATAAAAATTCTATTGAATAAAAGAATAATAAGTCCCATGAAAACATCTTATATATTGGATATAATCTCGCATTTTTTCTTCTTATTTTATTAATTCTTTTTCTTTCGTCCATGTCACATTTCCCTTTATCTTTTATATTCTGACATGATTATACAAAAAGAAAGAATAATTTGCAAGATAAAATTACTCTTTCTTTGATTAGTTTAATTTTCCTATTGCATAAGCACTACAATCCTATACTTTTATATTCATTACATTTTTGTTCTAATAGCTTAAAGTTGCAACAAATTTTCTTCATAAAATTATTACTAGCACTTTTAAAATATGTCTGCTCGGCTTTTTTCATAATTTCTTTTCTATGTTTGTTGCAAAAATGGTATTGGCTAATTAAAATTTGCCTATATCTATTTTCTTCATTATTTATGTCAAAATTGATTAATTCGCTTTTGGGGGCTGGTATCATATTATTAAAACCTAAAATTCCGTATTTTCCATTGTGAATTTTAAAAATAAAGATGTTATCTTTCATAGTTTGATGGGATATTCTTGGATGTTCAAGTGGAACAAAATAGTCAAATTGATTTATATTTAGCACAATACCTAAATATGGTCTCTTAAGTGTATAATTATCTTCTCTATTTGGATTATATTGTACTTTATTTTCAAATTTATATAGATATTTTATGTAAGAAATGTCAATTTTATAAAGTCTTAATTGATTCAAATTAAATCTCCTTGAAATAAATGTGAGCAAGGACTAGATTCCCTTGCTCTTTGTCTCTACTTTAAGGCTAGAGTTTCTCCTCTTTGTAAAATACCCTATTTCAATATTATTTTCAAATATTAGGCTAGGGGTCTCCTCATTGTAATATAAAAAATATTACTTCTCTAGTATATTCATTATACTAGTTTATATTACTTTTGTCAACAGCTTTTGTTAACTTTTACTAATTTTCTATTCTAGGGGTCACAATTTGTTACCTCAATACTTCCCAATGTATTGCTGACCTATTGCCATTATCGCTATCTTCTAATGCGCTTAAATAAATGTCAATTATGCTATCTTCCTTTTCTTCTTTGAAACAACATTTGATAATATCATAAATAAAACTGCAAATCCGAGTATAATTGCCATGTTTGTTATTATTGGTTTTAGTGTTTCAAAATTAAACTCTTCTAATGTTTTCAATGTTTCATTTGTACTTATGTAATAATATGTAGGTAGTAAATGTGCAATCTTTAATACTGAATCAGGTAACCATTCCATCGGTACAAAAGCACCACATAAGAAACTTGAGCCTAATGCTACAACATTTACAATACCATTTATGGCATCTTTATTTGTTACAAGATTTCCAATAAGTAGAGCCATTGTTGTTGCACACATAGTAAATACAAATGAATTTAGCAAGTACATTAAACCTTGAGTAGAAAACATTACTTTTCCAATTAGTATAAAACTTAAAACTACATAAAATAACCATAATATTATAGAAAGTATGCAATTAGATAAAAGTAATTGTCTATTGATTGTTCTGTAATGTGTTTTGCTTACAGTAGTTCTTTTGTGAATATTCTTGTTTTTAAAACTAGATAATATTAAGGCAATTACATATACTAAAGCTGCTAGTATGCTATAACTTGCAAAATTATAATAAAATGCGGCTTTTGATAAACCATTTGTGTCTAACTTTGAAGTAATTTCTACCTCAGTTTCCTTTGATAAAGTATCGTTTATTTTGTTAATTAATTCATCTTCATCCTTTACCATTCTTTGATAAATGTTTGCTACTTTAACATATCTTGTGACTAACATTTCTGCAAATGAGGATTGATAATCCCCTGTGCTTTTAATATCTATTTTAGGATTCTTACCATCCATAAAATCATTATTATAGTTTTCCGGAATGTAGATAATGTAATTTACATCTCTATAAAATAATGCATCATTTCTTGCTTCTTCATTGTCTGCTATATCTACTATATTACTATTGTCTGATATGTATCTAATTAGGTCTTTAGTTATACCTTTTTCCTCATCATAATTTACGATTAGAATATCTGGTTTAGTTGCTACATAACTAGTAGTATTCTCACTCGTTTGCATATTAAAACCACCAAAACCAATTAAAAAGGCTGTGTACATGATTATAATAAATTTATTTTTATTTAATATTTTCCAAAATGCTTTAAATACTGTCATACTTCTGCCTCCTTATACTTATATATGATATTGTAATCAATATAAAGGCGAAAACGAGTAAGCTGACTATATTGAATATGTATCTATCTAATGTATCATAATAATATAATGAGTAAAATCCATCTGTAATCATACTTGCAGGATTTAACTTATTTATGATTGGCATATTTTTATCAACAATGTATTTCATTGTAATCCCCATCATTCCTGACAAGAAACATCCAAGCATTGTTACCGATATAATAATCCCTGTTTTTGCATTTTCATTTGCTTTAAATACTGTTCCTACAAAAGTTCCCATTGACAATCCTGCTAAACTACCCGCCATAGCCAAGCAAATAATTAGTCCTAAATTATCTCCATAGTCAACTTTTAAAACAAATATTGTATATACAAATAAAATAGCAATTCCAATCAATTGTGTAATGTAACTTGCAAGTACACTACTTACAATAACTTTTATTTTTGATGTTGGTGCCACAGATACCCTCTTGCCTTTAGACGACATATTAGCCAGATTTTGGTTTATTGCTACAACACCTAGTATTCCACCATAAAGACATGCCATTGCAATTAAGGTATAAAATTCTATCATTGTATAACTTATTTTTTTATTTGAAATATTGTTTAATTCTACATCTTGATTTTGTGTTAATTCTACAATACGATTATATATTTCTTCGTAATTTACATTGAAATTACCTGAAGAAATTGCTTGTTTGATTTTCTCTTCTGATAAATTTTTGATAATTTCACTTGTTTGAGTAACTTCTTCTGTTACATATTTAAATATTGTTTGGTCAATTCCATTTGTAGTAAATACTACTTTCGGATTATTATTTTCTATTTTTAAATATCCAATTATATCTTTGTTTTCTAATAATTGTTTTGCTTCATCCTCTGATGTATAAGTAGTGCTAAATAGTCTATCTTTATTATTTTCATCACTTAGATTTTCAAACACCGATTTAAAAATTTCATTGTTTTTAAATTCATCATTTTCAATTATTGCAATGTCTATAATACTTAGTTTTTCGCTGCTTTCTATATTCGAAAAAGCCATATTAAAAAATGTTCCTAATATTATTGGAAAGGCAAATGTCCAAAATATTAGAGTTTTATTTCTAAAGAGAGTTTTTAAGGCATATTTAAAATTATGTCTAAACATTAGTCTCTAAGTTCCTTTCCTGTTAATTCTAAGAAAACATCATTTAGTGTAGGTCTTTCTGAATAAATTTTATTGTAGTTTATACTCTCTTTTTTCAAATAATCTATCATATCCACTAGATTATTTTTGCCTTTTTTATATGTAATAAGTAATACATTGTTAGTGTATATTACATCGTCCACATTCTTTAATTTCTTTACTTCTTCTATATATTTTGGATCTATATCGTTTACTTCAACTGTAACTTTTTCTTCTATTTTAGCAAGTTCTTTAAGTTCATCAGTTGTACCTGTTGCTAAAACCTTACCCTTGTCAAGGATAATTACTCTATCGCAAAGTATTTCAACTTCTTCCATGTAATGTGTTGTATAAACGATAGTAGCTCCATCATCTCTTAATTTTTTGATTCCATCTAGGATATTATTTCTACTTTGTGGATCTACTGCAACTGTAGGTTCATCTAAAAATATTAGTTTAGGTTTATGGCTAATTCCACATGCAATATTAAGTCTTCTTAAAAGTCCTCCTGATAATTTCTTAGGATAAAACTTCTTAAATTCTTCTAACCCTACTAAATTGATAGCATCTTCTACATATTGCTTTCTTACCTCTTTATCCTTTATGTATAATCCACAGAAGTAGTCAATATTTTCATATACTGTTAACTCGTCAAATACGGCAACATCTTGAAACACCACACCAATCTTAGCCTTTATGTCATAGGCATCTGGTTTCATTTCCTTTCCAAATATTTTTATGCTTCCTTTGCTAAAGTTTAATAGCGATAGTATGCAATTTATGGTAGTAGATTTTCCACTTCCATTTGGTCCAAGTAAACCTAGTATTTCTCCTTCATGTACTTCAAAAGATAAGTTATCTATAGCTTTTACTTCTTTGTACTTTTTAACTAAATCTTTGACTTCAATAATATTATTCATTATTTCTCCTTTCTTTTTTGACACTGTATCCTCTAAACATTTCTTGTACAGTATCCATCAAAAGTTTTCTAACTTCATCATCAGAAAATTTAACTGTCTTTGTTGCTATAAGACATGCTAACCCGTGAGTAAATATCCAAACCTTAATATGAAAATCCTTTAAATCTTCTTCTGAGATATCAAATTTCTTTGTAATTGATAGCATAACATTCTCAGTTGTGTTAATATCTGCTAGTATAAACTCTTCCAAGTTCATTTCACTTTCTTGCATAAATATAACTTTATAAAATTCTGGATATTCTCTAGCAAATTTAACATAAGCAATACCTTTTGCTAAATATGGTTTTTCTTTATCTGTAGCAAGTTTCATAGTATCTTGATATTTATAAAAAATCTTTGCATATACTTCTTTGTTTAGTTCATTCATATCTGAAAAGTTATGATAAATAACTTGAACAGAAGCACCTAATTCTTTAGCAATTCTTCTAGCATTTAAAGCATCAAATCCTTCTTTTTCAACTATCCTGTATGCAGTATCAACTATTTCTTCCTTTTGAAATCTTTTTATTGGTGGCATTTAATCACTCTCCTTTCCTAATAACCTTTGTTATATAACATATGTTATTATACGATATGCTTTATTATATGTCAATATAAAATACAAAAATGAGCAGTATTTTGATCTGCTCATTTTACTATATCTATCTTAGAATAACTAGATATAATTTCCTACACTGATAATTTTTCTCCTTTGCCGTTTTAATTCGTAAATATTGTATCATTTACGAACCGGAGCGGCAAGTCTTTTTATAAAAATATTATCCTGTTTCTTTTCTGTCTGTATTTACGTTTTTATAGTAATAATATACATCAATTATTAATCATTATTCAAAAAATTCATCACTAAATCAACAATGACTTCTTTTTCTTTAGGATTAGACTCTGCTATTAACAAAGTTAATGCTGCTAAAGTATTATTATCTATTGTTTGCTTTCCATCTTTGTATAAAATACCATAAAAATTTAAAAAGTATATAAATAAAGTGGCTGCAATTCTTTTATTTCCATCTGCAAATACATGATTTTTTACTATTAGGTATAAGAAATTTGCTCCTTTCTCTTCTATACTTTTATAAATATCTTGTCCATTAAAACTTTGATAAATATTTCCTATAATTGATTCTAATCCTTTATCTCTTTCTACAGCAAACAATGAACTTTCTTCATTGAATCTTAGTTTATTTATTATTTCTATACACTCTTTATATTCGATTTTCCTTTCATCTGTATTACCATCTATTTTCTTTAAAGTTCTATGATCATAATCATCTAAATATATGAGTACATATGCAGTATGCTCAAAAAATGAGCATACTAATTTTTCTTCCAATAATAGTTTTTATTCATATATGTTATTTTCTTGGCTTTGGTACTTGTATTACCTTCTCCATTGTACTTATAATTTGCCTGCAAAAGTCTGCATTATCAATGTCTAATATATAATGTTCCTTTGCTCCATTGTATGGATAACCTTTATCAGCATTTTTCATTAATTCTTCAATGCAATCCAACTGTTTTACAAATGGAGTATTATCGCAAACTATGATAACTGGTTTATCATTAACATAAACCATATATTCTCCAAACATTTTCTTGTATCTTACGTCTCCAACTTCTTTTATTTGTTCACATACATATTCTATGTAATCTATTGATGTTGCCATTTTATCTATTCCTTTCCAAACTAATATGTCTTAATCATCTCTTTTTAACTGTCGCATATTTTGCAACAGTTAAATTCAACTTACTCTATAATGTCCTATTATATCTCCATATAATTCTAATACATCTTCCTCATAATTTAACTGGAATGGATTAGCATGATGTATTATAAAAGGAATTCCTTTTTTATTTCTTTTATCTGATATTATTCCTATATGTTCATTGAAAACTACTATATCTCCAGCTTGCCATTCTTGTATTTGATTTACATCTGTTGTAAGTGATATATGATTGTTTTTAAAGTATACATTTAGATTTCTTACTCTTCTAAAATCTATGTTTTTATCAATTACATCTATTTTATAGTTTTTTCTATTATTCTTTATATCTTCATCTACAAGTTCCATTAAATCATAACCTGCATCTTTTAGTCCAAATGCAACCACGTCAGTACATACTCCATATTCATCATTTGGATAGCCTGATGCATAATATTTACTTTCATATTTTGGTTTAGTGCCTATGTAATTTTTCACATTACCGAAGTATATCAGTTTGATCATCTATTCCATCATTATCTTTATCTATATTACTTTTATATGTTGTTATATGAAAATCCTTGTCAGAATAACTCTTATGTGGAATAATGTTAAATTTATATAGTATCCAAATAATTGCTACTATTGCAATTAATGTTAATGTTATTATTAATATAATATTTCTTCTTTTCATATTTATTTTCTTGTTCCTCTCTATAATCGATTAAATTCTATTAATTTCCACCCAAAACAATCATATAAATTGTTTTGTTATTATCATCCAAATATATATTATTAACTGAAGCTCGCTCTATATTTTTAGATTTTACTACTTGGGTATTTTTAACCTCTTTCCATGTGTATTTTATATTATTAGGATTAATTTTTATTTCTAAGTTTTGTATATCTTGAAGCTCAACTTGTTTGCTAAAGTTGTTATACGCTTCATCTGTTAATTCAGCCAAAATATCTATTTGATATATAGTTGGTCCTACATCTCTTTCACTATATAGATTTTTTGATGTATAATATATATTCTTACTTTCTGGGAAATTATCAAACATACTATAAATTGTGTCTTTATTATTTTTGATATCTATATTATCTTGACTTATATCATCATAATATTTCATTGTAATATTAAAAATTTCAAATGCAAAATATGCAATTATAAAAGCTACAAATACTATTATTGTATAAAATAATCTACCCTTTTTTAATTTTTTAAAAATATTTTTCATGTTTATATATTCCTTTCGCAATAATGCTATCATAGAATTAAGTAATTATCAATAACTTTTATTCATAATATTGACTTGGATACTTTATTATTGTATACTGGTTTTAAAATAATTAGGGAGGTTTTTATGAATAAGAAAGTTATTATTTTATGGGTTGTTACTATTCTTTGTTTAGTTATGACTATTGTTTTTTGGTTTTTATCAAGAAATGTTGAAGTTGACTATGAAGAAGTAAAAGCAGTTGTAACAGATGCTTCAAGCAGAGTTGTTACTAATACAAAAACAAAAAGTAAAACAACTTTTTATGATGTTACTGTTACATATAATGATAAAGAATATGACTTAAAAAATGTTCATGGACTAAGCGGATATACAAAAGGTCGTTCAGTGACAGCTTATTTATCTAATGATAAATTGTATGCTAATGTTGAGGGAATAAAAAGTACTACTCCTCTTTCAATAACTTACTTTGTATTTTTATTTGCTACATTTGCATTATTTATTTATACACCTACATATATGTCAAAAGTAAAAAAAGCTAAATAAGAATAAACGGTAAAACAAGGGATTTTTACATTCCCTTGCTTTTTCGTATTAAATTTTTAATACATCAATTTTTTCTGCTAATTTTTCTTGACTCATTTTAGCAGCTTTTCTTAAATTATATAAGTTTTCTCCAAATTTCATTAGATTACTCCTCCTTCATTTTTAATTCTAGTGCAGTTTCATTTAAAAATCTATCAATTTCTAGTTGCGTTTTATAAAAAATGCAAAACGCAACTGGAACATTACATTTTGCATATCTTTTTCTTTCTCAATTTTTTAAACATCCAATAGGAACAACATATACATCGTCTTCCCTTTTATAAGCATATTTTCCTGTTGCCGTTAAAACCATCAAAAATGCTGGATTATTCATCTTTTCTGTATCTATTTTATTGTACATTTTTTTCAAATTCTCTGCACCTTGATTTATTAAATTTTCACCACCTAATTTAATTTCTATTAAACCATATGAACCATTTCTTAAATGAATAACTGCATCACATTCTAAATCATTTGCATCTCTATAATGATATACATTTCCATTTATGCTTTCTGCATATACCCTTAAATCTCTAATACATAAGGTTTCAAATATTAAGCCAAATGTATTTAAATCATTTAATAAATCATTAGGTCCAATACCTAAACTTGCTGTTGCAATAGATGAATCTATAAAATACCTAGTATCAGAAGTTCTTATTGCAGTTTTGCTTCTTAAATTAGGATTCCACGCTGGAGCCTCCTCAACTACAAATATCTTTTTTAAAGCATTTATATACGAAAATACTGTATCAACATCTAGTGAAAAAGAATCGTTAGAAATCATATCATTTTTTAAAGTTTCATTTGATGCTTGAGTTCCTAAATTTCTTGAATATGTTTTCATCAACTTCTTTACTCTTTCTGGATTTCTAGTTATGTTATCTACTTGTGAAATGTCTGACTGAACAATTGCATCAAAGTAATCAAAGGCTTGCTCTAATGCAATATCCTTTTGCATTAATGTAGCCCTAGGCCATCCACCTCTACAACTTAAATATGCAATGTCCTCTAATTCTAATTCGTTAGTTCCTGATATATTATTAGGAGCATTGAATAGGTCTCCTAAACTTATACTTCCATTAGATTCTCCAGACTCATATAAGCTCATCGGTCTCATTAGAAACCATGCAAATCTTCCTGTTCCTGTATGAATTACTTCATTCATATCTGCTGGTACTGATGAACCAGTCAAAATAAACTGTCCTTCTGCATCTCTATGGTCAACTTCAAATCTTATTGCATCCCATACCTTAGGAGCTATCTGCCACTCATCAATAAGTCTAGGCGTATCTCCTTTTAATAATAAACTTGGATTTATATCAACTAAAGTTATATTTTGTGCTTTATCTTCTGGTTTTGCCATATACAAAATACTATTGGATATTTGTTCTGCTGTTGTAGTTTTACCACACCATTTTGGTCCTTGAATTAATACAGCACCTTTCCCTTTTAATTTCTTTTTTAGTATACTATCTGCAATTCTCTTTTTATATTTATTCATAACTGTTCCTCCGTCTCTTCACCATTAAAATAATTATAGCACAATATTTATATATTATCAACTTTTTTCGGTGATTTAGCAATTTATTTTTCGGTGATTTGTAGGATTACTGTTCGGTTATTTGTGGGTTTACTTTCTTTTTAATCTTAATGTATTTGCAATTACTGTTAAACTACTTAGTACCATTGCTAAACTAGCAATCATCGGATTTATAGAAATTCCTAATGGTTTTAATAATCCCATTGCAACTGGTATCATTAAACAATTATAGAAAAACGCCCAAAATAAATTTTGCTTAATATTTCTTATTGTCTTCTTACTTATATTTATTAGTTTTAAAATAGATTTGAGATCATTTTTTGTAAGAATTACATCAGAGGAATCTATTGCAATATCTGTTCCACTTTTTACACTTACACCTATATCTGCGTTTACTAAGGCTGGGCTATCATTTATACCATCTCCACACATCATTACAAATTTATTTTCTTTCTTCAATTGCTTAATGGTATTTGCCTTTTCTTTCGGAAGTACATTCGATATTACTTTTTCTATTCCAAGTTCATTTGCTATCTTTTCAGCGGTTTCTTTATTGTCACCTGTAAGCATTACAGTTTGGACTCTAATATCCCTTAAATCTTTTATTACTTCTTTTGCTTCGCTTCTTACAATATCATTTACTCCTATCAGAGCAATAATCTCCTTATCTTGTACTACATATACAATGCTATTTCCTTTATTACTAAGATTTTTTTCATCTTTTTTATATTCATTTTCAATATTGTATTTTTCGAGTATTTTAGCATTTCCAATAATAATTCTTTGTTTATTTATTTTTCCTATAATTCCATATCCAGATACATTTTCAAATTCATCTACTTCTAATTTAGAAATTTTATTTTCTTCTAAATAATCTAAAAACGCCTTTGCTATTGGATGTGATACTTTGCTTTCTATACTTCCTACTATTTTCAATAGTTCATCTTCAGTCATATCGCTATAATTTTTAATCTCAGATATCTTTAATTTTCCATAAGTTAAAGTCCCTGTTTTATCAAAAACAACAACATTCGTTTTACTAGCATTTTCTAGTATTTCACTTTTCTTTATTAAAATTCCGCTTCCTGCACACATTCCTTCACTTACTATTATTGCAAGTGGCGTAGCTAATCCCAAACTACAAGGACAGGCAATAACTAATACTGTTACAAATGTATTTATTGCACTTTCAAAACTTTGACCTGTTATTAAATATCCTATAAATGTTAATATTGCTAAAATGATTACCACTGGTACAAAATATCCTGATACTTTATCTGCTACTTTAGCTATTGGAGCTTTTGTATTGCTTGCTTCTACAACAAGTTTTACAATTTCAGATATTGTTGATTCTTTTCCAATTCTCTCTGCTTTATATTCAATATATCCATCATAATTTAAACTTCCTGCAATAACCTTGTCTCCAACTTCTTTTGATTGTGGCTTACTTTCTCCTGTTATAAATGATTCGTCAAGATGAGCTTTTCCTTTTATTATTTCTCCATCTACAGCTATCTTTTCACCTGCTTTGCAGACAACAATATCACCTTTATGAATTTCATCAAGTGTTACTTCTTTTAATTTCCCATCAATTTTTATGACTGCTTTATTTGGTGTTATCTCTACTAATTTGCTAATAGCTTCCTTGGTCTTTTCTTTGCTTAAGCCATCTATATATCTTCCAAGCTTTATAAAGTAGATAACTGTACTTGATGATTCAAAATATAAGTTCATGACAAGATTAGTATTTCCTTTAAACACTAAATACATATTATACAGACTATATAAAAAACTTGTAATAACGCCTATTCCAACTAGAGTATCCATATTAGGTGTCTTATGAATTAAGTTTTTATATCCATTTCTTATAATATCAAGCCCATAAATCATAAAACAAATTGTAAGTACTAGCAAAGAAATCATATAGTTAGTAGCATACTTATGTGGATCTAAAAAAGGAATTGTAGGTAAATTTATCATATGTCCCATAGAAATATACATTAAAAGTATTGCTAAAAAAGTAAATATTATAAATGTTATTTTTTCTTTTTTACTTTTATTATTAGTTTTTATTTCTTTAAATTCACCTAAACTTTTAAATCCTGCCTTTTTTACAAATTCCTCGATTTTAGCTTGATTTAATTTCTTTTCATCATATTCAATACTAGCATTGGCCAGTACCAAATTCACATAAGCTGATATAATTCCATCTTGTTTATTTAAATACTTTTCTAACCCATTTGAACAAGCAGAGCAAGTCATTCCATCAATAGATAAAATTATCTTTTTCATGCCTATTATTCTCCTATAACTTCATATCCTATATCTTCAAGTGCTTCTTTTATAATTTCTTCAGATACATCATTATTTGCAGTCACACTAACTTTTCCAGCCTTGTGGTCGGCTGTCACGCTTTCTACTCCTGCAATATCTCCTATTGCATTTTTAACTCTGTTTTCACATCCTTCACACATCATACCTTTTACTTTAAAAATTATTTCTTTCATAACTATTCAAATCCTCCATTTTATATTTATTTCACTTATATATCAATTATATACTTGTCATAGTATTTTGCACCATCATATTTTGAAATTTATTACTAAACTCTGGTGCTATTTTCTTTAAATTGATTGGTCTTAAATCTTTATTAGTAAAGCAATGTTTCGTTTCTCCTAATAGTACTATTTTTCCCGTTTTCTTATCTTTAACTTCATATCCAACTGTCATTCTAACTCCAGTGTATTCTTTTACATATGGCATGATTTCTATTGTATCTCCAAATGTGACATGATACTTATACTCACAACTTACTCCTAATACAGGAATTGTTATGTTATTTTCTTCTAATAAATCAAACGGCATCTCTATGCTTTCAAGCCATGCACATCTTGCTTCTTCCATATATCTTATATAATTTGAATGGTGAACCACTCCCATCCTATCTGTTTCATAATAATTAACTTTTCGTTCAAATACAAAATCCATAATTTTTCCTTTCTATAGTATTTTAGTTATACCATATTTTATATAATATTTCAAGGCGCAAAAATAAGCAAGTAACTATAAAATAATCACTTGCTTTAATAAAAGGGGATATGTGTTAGTGCTAATTGATTGTGCTTCAATTAGCACTGTTTTTTTACTTATCATAATATCATTCTTCTTTAATAATATTTTTACTTCCAATATAGGTAGCCATAAAATATGCTCCATAAATTATTCCCATAATAACTACTGTGGCAATTATAGAAGGAAGTAACTCTTTTACACTTGCAATTTCAGACATTATTGTTAGTGCAAATTGTATTCCAAAAATTGAATGTATAATTGCAAGCAAAAGTGGTGCTCCAAAAAATATTCCAATCTGTTTAAATAATGCTTTATTTATCATATTTTCATCACAGCCAATCTTTCTTAAAATTGTATATCTCTGCTTATTATCTGAGCTTTCTGTTAATTGCTTTAACGCTAAAATTGCACTACTTGCAATTAAGAATATAATACCTAAATAAATTGCTATAAATATTATTATGGTTGTAAGACCAACACTAGCTTCCATTAAAGAAATCTTTGTAAATCCATCTATTACTAAACCTCTATTAGCCAACCTTTGTACAAATCCTGAATCTTCACTTGAAAACAAATTTTCTATTTTTTCTTTTTCTTCATCAGTATTTGCATTATAATTAGCTACTAAAATATGTTGCTGCTTCATATCATCTGTAAGTCTGCAGGTATCTGGGACCAAAATAATTCCTGTGTTTGTATGGCTTGTTGACATCAATATAAATCCTTCTTTGCACTCATTATATTTAGACTTATATGTTTTTCCTGCAATCTTTAGATTATTTCCACTCAGTAAAGCACTATCTCTTAGTTCTTTCATGGAATCAAAATCACAAAGTACAATATACTCATCGTCATCTAACTCATACTGGTCTATTCCATATAATTTGGCAATTCTATTATAATCTGATATTTTAACAATATCCTCAGTTGTTTCATATTTAAGCATTGGGAACTTTGATTTTACTTCCTCCGCCTTATCTCCAAAGAAATCTATCATTTTTAAATTATTTGTAGAATAGATATTAATCTCTGTTAGATCTTTTAGTAACTTCATATCGAATCCATTGTTTATCAAAGTTTGGGATATTGAAATTCTAGAATCCTCTCTTTGTTCTTTAGTTGTAGCCACTTCTTTTCCATATCTAATATATTTTTCTGTAAGATTAGCTGTCTTATATAGATTTAAATCGACTGGAGTCATCTCTACAAGCTGACTTTGCATTGTCTCCCTTAATGCCAAACTTGACGAAAGTACTGAAATTGTCATAAATAGCATTAAACATATAATGCTCATACTAGCAACCATTGTGTTGATTTTATTGTTAATCTGTCTAAGTACAAACATATTTGTACCTTTTAAATATGTCTTTTTTCTCATTTGCACTACTTGTAATATAAAACCTGATATAGACCAAAATATTGCAAATGTGCTAACTACTCCCATTAATATAGGAGGCAGAATTTTGTCTGCTGTATTTAATGAATGTACATCACCTGTAACCTTCCAATAAGCATATCCAAGTAAAGAACATGCAGCAATAAATATTATAACTGAAATAAATGGATTTTTAATCTTTACTTTTTCATTTTTTCTACTAGCATTTAATAAATTTATTAGCTTATATCTTGAAACTGTAAAAGTATTAAATATCATTACTGCAACATACATTACTGCAAAGTATATACAGGTTTTTATACAAGCATCTTGTGAAAATACAAACTGAAAATCAGACATATCAGCTTCAAACATTTTAGCAACTAGTATTGACATAAACTGTGAACCAAATACTCCAACCACAATTCCAATAAGTAAAGAAATTATTCCAATAAATATTGTTTCTAATAATATTATCTTTGAGATTTGCCTTTTCCCCATACCGCAATGTCATATAAATTCCAAATTCTTTTTTTCTTCTATTTATTAAAAAATTATTTGCATAAACAATCAAAAGTCCAAGAATCACAGCTACAAAGACTGACACATATCCAAGCATGCCAATCATTAACTTTATCATATCCCTTTGTGATTCTGATACTCTAAGCATTGCCTGTTGACTGTCAATAGAGTTAAACATATAAAAGATAGCAACTCCTAAAACTAATGTAAGAAAATAAATTGCATAGTCTTTTATACTTTTCTTCATATTTTTAAAAGATAACTTAAATAACATCGTTTAAATCACCTCCAAGAAGTGTTTGAACCTCTATTATTTTTTCAAAGAACTGTTTTCTTGTATCATTTCCCTTTGAAATCTCATTAAAAATTTTTCCATCTTTAATAAATAAAATTCTATTTGCATACGAAGCTGTGAAGGCGTCATGTGTAACCATTAAAATAGTCGCTTTCATTTCTTTATTTAAATATTCAAAGTTTTCCAACAACTGTCTTGCAGATTTTGAATCTAGCGCACCTGTTGGCTCATCAGCCAGTATAAGTTTTGGATTTGTAATTATTGCTCTTGCTGATGCAATTCTTTGTTTTTGTCCACCAGATACTTGGTAAGGATACTTCTTTAGAATTTCTTTGATACCTAGCTTTTCTGCCATATCATTTACTCTTCTATCAATTTCTTTTGCATTGACCTTTTGAATGGTAAGTGAAAGTGCAATATTTTCATAAGCGGTCAAAGTATCAAGCAAATTGAAATCTTGAAAAATAAATCCTAGTTCTTCTCTTCTAAATTTATTCAGCTTATTTCCTTTTAACTTAGTAATGTCTTCTCCATTAATAATAATGTGTCCTGAAGTTACTCTATCTATTGTAGAAATAGTATTTAAGAGTGTACTTTTACCTGAACCGCTTGCTCCCATAATTCCAACGAACTCACCTTTTTGAACATCAAAACTAATATTATCTATCGCCTTTGTTAAATTTGACTTATTTCCATAGTACTTTTCTATGTTCTTAACTTCTAAGATTTTCTCCATAAAATTCCTTCCTTTCTTACTTCAACCAATAGGGACGGTCCTTTTTGGTTGGATTTCAACCATCGGGGACGGTCCTTTGGGCCCTGGCCAAAAAGTACGTCCCCTTGGCCGATCAAGGGGACACCCCTCTTCTTGATTATAATTATACTCGCTATATAAGGTACATTGCCATCGAATTACATTACAAAAGCCTTACATTTTTGTAAGACTTCTCACAGGAAATATAATTTTTACTTTTGTTCCTTCACCATATATTGAATCTACCTCTATTTTTAGTCCTAATTTGTCGCATAATTTTTTACATAAATATAATCCTATTCCAGTGGACTTTTTATTTGATATTCTCCCATTAGTTCCTGTAAAACCTTTTTCAAAAACCCTTGGTAATTCTTCTTTCTTAATTCCAATTCCATTATCCTCAATATATAAAATCACATTTTCCTGATTTTGTTTTGCATGAATCTTTATCTCTAATGTTTCACTTTTTTTCTTGTATTTTCTGCTGTTTTGTATAACTTGGTTTAAAATAAAAACTATCCATTTGCTATCTGTATTTACATCTACGTCTACATTATTAATATTTACTAATATTTTATCTCCGAATTAGTGCACCTTTATTTTTCTTTATACTTTCATTAAGAATATCTTTTAATTTTGTTTTTTTAATATAATAATCTTTTTCAACAGTATTGCTTCTTGCATAAAATAATGCTTGATCAATATAATCTTCAATCTTTTGCAATTCTTCATCTAAACTTTTTGTAACTTCATTTTTATTATTTTCTATTATTAATTTGCTTGCTGCTATAGGAGTTTTTATTTCGTGGATCCATAATTCTATATAATCTTTGTAATCTTCTCCGCATATATTTATATTTATTAACATTTTCAGCCATTGACTTATTAATTTGCTGCAATGAATTTTTTAATATTTTTCCTTCCCAAAAGTTAGGATTTTTTATGATTTCTGTTATAAGGTATTTCTCATCTAACTCATCAAGAGTCTGCTGAAAATTTTTGTAATATCTACTTTTTATAATAAATTCAATTATGAGGCTTATAATATACATTAATATAATTATTATTGGAATATATATTTTTATAAAGCTCCCAACTTTATATGCCATTAAATAAATCTCAATCGTTGCTATTGCAAATATAATAAGAACTGTCATTACAGCCTTTTCCTTTATAAATTCTTTTATCATTTTGTTTTCCCCTTTTATTGATTTAGATCATCCTTCTTTTCAATATATAACCCTGTCCTCTTTTAGTCTCTAGCAATTCCTTTAAATCTAATTCTTCTAACTTATTCCTTAATCTTGTAATATTAACTGTCAAAGTATTATCATCAATAAAGCTTTCGCTATCCCACAAACACTCCATTATATCTTCTCTTGATACGATTATATCTCTATTTTGCACTAAATATTTTAAAATCTTATATTCATTTTTAGTAAGTTCTATTATTTTACCATTGCATTCCATTGTGCTGTTTGATGTATTCAAAATAAAATCTTTTGCATCTATTTTATCAAATATCTCTTCTGACATATTACTTCTCCTTAATAATGAAGCAATTTTAGCAAGAAGTATTTGAATGTTAAATGGCTTTGTAATATAATGGTCAGCTCCATAATTTATTGAAACCAATTCATCTATCTCATTATCTCTACTTGTTATAATGATAATTGGAACATTAGATTTTTTTCTAACTTCCTTGCATATATATTCTCCATCTAAAAATGGTAGGTTTATATCTAATAATACTAAATCTGCATTTACTTTTTCAATATCATCTATTACAGATTCAAAAGTTTTAAGGCTCTGTGCCTCATATCCATTTTTGTTCAAAAATATCTCTAACTCGTCTCTTAACTTTATATCATCTTCTATAATCAATATTTTCTTCATTCTTTACTTCCTTTCTATCTAATACATTAATTATAACACATACAGATTGAAAATAACCTTACAAAAATGTAAGGTTATTTTATATATTAGTATGTTATTTTTCCATCTAAAAGTTCATCATTTTCTATCCAATCTTTCACATCCACTTCTATATATTCAGTTTTAGATGTTCTAACAATAACATTACTTATACCTGCATTTATAATAAGCTTTCTACATGTTTGACATGAGTTAGCGCCTTCTTCATATTCTCCTGTATCTTTTCTTTTTCCAACTAAATACATATCCCCACCAATCATATCCTTTCTAGCAGCACTTATAATTGCATTTTGTTCTGCATGAACACTTCTACAAGCATCATATCCACCATGACGCATATCAGGATACAGTTTCTTTTTAATACAACAATTAAGATCGATACAATTTGCTCTTCCACGTGGTGCACCAGTGTATCCTGTTGATATTATTTCATCATTTTTTACAATAATGCATCCATAATCTTTTCTTAAGCATGTTCCTCTTTCTGCAACTGTTTCAGCAATATCTAAATAATAATTAATTTTATCAATTCTATTAGACATATTTACCTCCTCTGTCAAATATTTTTTAATACACACAGATATTAACTGTATCTTTGCTAAATTTAACTTGTTCTTCTCCAAACTCTTTAAAATCTTTATTCGCAAAATACATTTGATAAATATCTCTGTTCATTTGAACCAGCTCAAGTTTTCTATTAGTATAATAATTTAATGTATGAATTCTTGAGTATGCTGGCAGTATTCCTCGTGTTGTAAAAGTATTATTAGGCAAATTAGAATAAGTATAATCAAATTTTCTATCAAATGTAATAGCTGCTTTATTTACTGTTATTCCATTTTCTTCTTCATATTTTGTAATACATTCATTTATCTTGTCTATATATCTTTTTTCTTCCTTCTGTGACTCAATATTCATTAACCCTAACATTATATAATCATATATATTTGTAGCCACAGCTATAATTGCAATTATAAGTAATATCCTATTTATAATTTTACTTTCTTTGCTTTGTAATAAAATAACATAGTTAATTGTAAGTCCTATTATTGCACCAACTGAATATGACATTCTCGCTGAAATTGATGGTCCTGTCTGAAGAAATATTGGAAAAGTACACGAAAGGACTGCTACTGCAATTATAAATAAATATTTAGGTATTGCTGTTATTTCTTCTTTCTTTGTTATAGATACACCTGTTAAAACAATTCCAAATATTATAAATAAAGCAATTAAATATTTTGGAAATAGATTAAATGTCATTGATGTAATTACATTTATTCCAACATTTATACTTCCTTTAATCATATATATGATGTTGAATTCATCACCTAATCTACTTTGTTCTCTATTAAGAATATTATTAGATATCTTTAGTGTAACTAGACTAATTGCCATTGTTATAATTGATATTAAACCAATTATAACTAATTCTTTTATCCAATCTTTTATGTTATGCTTTTTAGTAGTTGCAAATAAAAATATTGATAATGTTATGAAAAAATTTATTGTTCCTTGATAGCAAATTCCCATTGCTATTACTAATGCTAAAGCCTTTATTCTTGATTTCCAATCTGAACCTTTTAATGCAATAGCGGCCTTAGTTCCTAGTAATATACTAAGAGCCATAACGACCTCTGTATATGCAAAAGCTTCAACTGTCATTGGATTAAATATAATAGCAAAACTGCCTAAAAGTAAAATTGCTTTATTAATTCTATTCTTATTCTTTAATCTGTCTTGTAATTCATTATATATCCAATATGCAGATATAGAGTAAAATAGAATACTTAATGCCATCATTATAAATTGATAAACCTTAAATGGCATATTCATAACCTGGGCTATTGAAAGAATTGAATAATTTATAATTCTTCCATCTTTGAGTGGCTCTATCTTATATCCTTCATATCCTAATCCTATATTCCAATATGTATCAGTTATCATGTGAAACTTAAGAAAAATTCCACATGAGATTAATGCTAATAAAAGAATAATTATAAATGATGTGAATTTTTCTTTATTCACTTTTGTCAAATACTTCATTAATTTCTCCTTAGTTTTTTATAATAGCTCTCATTACATAATCAATAAATCCATTATATATTTTGTCTACATCTACTTCTCTGTTCTTCTTTAGTCTATATATAAGACTTGAAAATGTTGTACCAAAAATTCCTGACGCAATTGCTTCTGTATCTCCATCATAAAATTCGCCATTTTCTATTCCTTCTTTTACAATCTCTTCAATTCTAGAAATATAATCATACACCGCATTTCTGCATTTTATATTTTTTTCGCCTTCTCCCCATTCTTCAGCAAAAACAACAGTTAAGAAGTCTTCATATTTTACTACAACTTTCGTCTGAATTAGTATCAAGGCTTTTATTTTCTCCAATGCAGTTTTGCATTTTTTTGTCTTTAATTCTATATTGTTGCTTAAAAGTTTCATTCCTTCTTCTAATAGCATATCAAATATATCTTCTTTTTTAGCAAAATGATAATATAAAGACCCTTTTGCAACACCCGCAATTGCAGTTATCTCATCTATACTTGCATTATCATATCCTTTTTCTGAGAATACTTTAATTGCTGTATTAAATATAATTCTTTTCGTTCTATTCATATATATCTACTTCTTTCATATATAAATTTTCACTTTAAGAATATCATAAAATACAGCAATTAGCAATTGTTTTATGTAAAATTATAATTTTAGACTATATTCATCTTTTTCATTTCTTCTTGTCTTTTTACTTTCTTTGTTGTTGTCTTAATTAGTTCTTCATTAGTTAAAATCATATTTTGTATATGTTTATATCTTGGGAAAGTATTATTTAATTCCTTTACTTGGCTCCAAATAATCTTATATAATTCTTCTTCTGTTTTGTCCCCATATTTTTCTTTGCGAACTTCGTCATCATAAACAATTTTAACTGATAGAGTAACATCATTTTTATCATCTTTACCTGGCATTCCAAATACCATAGATTCAGATACCAATTCTAATCTATCCACAACTGTTTCGATTTCCTCAGGAAAAATCTTTTTTCCATTCTTGAGAACAATCATATTTTTGCTTCTTCCAGTTATAAATATAAAGCCATCTTTATCAATATATCCAAGGTCACCAGTATAAAACCATCCATCCTTAAGTACATTTTCAGTTTCTTCTGGCATTTCATAATATCCAAGCATTATGTTAGGACCTTTTACTCTAATTTCTCCTATGCCTTTATTATCTTTACCTACAATTTCAATTGTATCATTAATAGTAGGAATACCAACTGAACCACTTCTTAAATGCTTATCATCTTCTGCAGCAATTACTGGAGAAGTTTCAGTTAGTCCATAACCATTAACTGTCTTTATTCCAAAATCATTAAACCCTTTCAAGATTTCAGGATCTGCTGGAGCTCCACCTGATACAATAAATCTAAGCTCTCCTCCTAGAGCATCAATAATTTGCTTAAATAATTTTCTTCTTATATCAATACCAATTTTTAATAATACATTACTTACTTTTTTTGCAATATTTATTAGCTTGGTTTTTCCCTGTTTTTCAATCTCTTTCATTATAGTTTTGTATATTGCGTCATTAAGCACTGGAACTCCAACGAATAGGCTTACCTTATATTCGTTCAAGTTTTGCTTTATATATCTTAATCCATCTGGAAAAACATTTTTTACTCCACATGCTAGCATCATTATCATACAAGTTGAACCAAATATATGATGAAGCGGTAAAAAAGCAATATTAGTATCAGTGCTTCTAATATCTTCTGTGCTCTTAAGTGCATATATATTAGATGCTATATTTCTTTGAGATAACATTACAGCTTTAGATTTAGATGTTGTTCCAGATGTGAATAATAATATGTTCATTTTGTTTTCATCAATTTCTGCATTTATATATTCTTTATCTCCATCTTCTAATGATTTTTCTCCATCGACTAAAAGTTCCTTAACAGACTTAAAACCTTCTATTTCACTCATACAGATATACTCTGTTAATTCAGTTTTACCGCTTTCTTTAATTTTTTTAATCTTGTCTTCTAGTTTTTCATCAAATACAATACACTCTGCCTTGCTTCTTACTAGCGAATTTTCTAGTTCATCATATTGCAAATCCTTATCTAATGGTACAGAAACAATGCCTCCTAATAAATTCGATACATGAGAAAGTACCCATTCATATCTATTTCTTCCAATTACAGCTATTCTCTTATTTTTTAATCCCATTTTAAATAAACTTGTTCCTAGTTTATTTATGTCTTCTAAAAACTTTTTATATGTTATGTTCTCATATTCATTTGCCTTATGCTTAATTACAAACGCAATCTTATCTTTAAAGTTTTCTGCCGATTCATAAATTATCTCTCTAATATTCTTATATTCTTTAACCTCAGCCATTTTTCATATCCCTTTCTAAACTTAAAATTTATATTATGTATATTTATTCCTTATTTAAGTTATTCTATTTATATCACATTTTGTATAATAATTCTATGGACTAAGTGGTCAGTTTAAAAAAATCACACTTCCTAATGTCTATTAGAAAGTGTGTCTTCTTATCTTCTTTAATAAATCTCTACTTTTTAAGACTCTTATTTAGTCTTTTTCTTGTCTAACCAACCTCTTCCATCTACTATTCTACTAACTAACATTGATGACGCAGTGTCTCCTACAACATTAAGCATTGTAGCTGGAGCATCAATGATTGTAGCTATAATTGTAAGTATAGGAAGTGCTGCTACTGGATATCCAAGCATTGTTATAATAAGCATTTCTGAAATTGTTCCTCCACCAATTGGAACTCCTGTTATAAGTAGTGTTGCAAGTAATGCAATTCCTATAACTTGGAATGCAAAAGGTACACTAAGTGGTGTGCCAAATAGGCAAACTAGGAACATTATCTTGAACATTGATCCTATTATAGAACCGTCTTTATGGAAACTTGTTCCTAATGGAATTGTTGTTTCTGCTATATCATCTGGAACACCTATCTTCTTAGCGCATTCAATATTTACTGGTATTGATGCTGCACTAGAACAAGTAGCAAGTGATGTTAATGTAGCAGGTATAACATTTTTCCAATATAATTTGATACCTTTCTTTCCTCCTGCAATTAGTGCATATATTGTGTACATAATTGCAAAGAATAGAAGTGATACTACTGTGTAAAGTACAAACGTCTTTAAATACCCTACTGCGATTGATGCACCTAAACTTCCTATAATTGATGCAAAATAGCATCCAAGACCTATTGGTGCATAATACATTATTATTTTAATAATGTTATTTATAATTACATTTGCAGACTCTAAGAATTTTATTACAGGATCTGCTTTTTCTTTTGACATATTAATTGCTATTCCAAACAATACAGAGAATACTAATAATGCAATTAAATTATCTCTTGATAATAGTTTAGAAAAATCATTTACAGTTAATAGATTAACTGTTCTTTGAGCAATAGATAACTCTTCTGTTTCTTCTGCTTCTCCTTCATCAAATACTTCCATTATTTTGCTTGTATCTTCTGGCTTAACTAGTTTTGAGAAATATGTGCTAGCAAAACCAACTAGAACTGAAATAATTGATGTAATAATAAATACTAATAAAATTGTTCCTACTATTTTGCCTAAACGTTTAGGCTCTTTCATTTTGGCTACTGCCGTTGTAATGCTGATAAATATAAGTGGAACGATTACCACTAATAGAAGATTTAAGAAGATGTCGCCTAATGGCGCAAGTACTGTTGCCTTCTCTTTGAATATTAGTCCTACGACTGTTCCAACAATAATTGAGGCAAGAAGAATTATTGTTGACTTGTAAGTTGATAAAAATTTTTTCATAATACTACCCCTTTTGGATATTTTGGTAACTAAATTATAATTATAATTTAGGATTCATTTGGATTATAACATACGTTTTTACGGTATGCAATAGTTTAATATTAAATTATTAAAATTTGACCTACATAAATCAAATTAGGATTTCTTATGTTATTTTTGTTAACTAAACTTTGTACAGTAGTTCCATATCTTAACGCTATTCCAGATAATGTATCTCCTCTTTTTACATTATATCTTATGTTAGTTGTTGGAACTGTTACGTTTTGATTTTGACTTGAATTTGGATTTGATATTGATGTTATTCGTATCTTTTCTCCTGGATAAATTAGATTTACATTAGATATGTTGTTAATACTTGCAATTTGACTAACAGAAACACCATATCTTAAAGCAATTGCTGATAAAGTATCTCCCGGTTTTACGGTATAGATTATTTTGCTAGTAGCCCTTGTTTCATTTCCATTTACATTACTATTTGTAGGAATTCTTATGTCTTCTCCTGGATATATTAAGTTAGGATTAGCAATTCCATTTATATTTGCAAGCTCTGAAACTGTAGCTCCGTATCTCAAAGCAATTCCTGATAAAGTATCTCCAGTTCTTACTACATAAGTAATTGTCCTTGTATTAGGTTCTCCCCCATTTGGATTATCATTATTAGGGATATTGGAATTATCATTTAAGAATATTTTTTCTGAGTATAAATCTCTATCCACATACCCATTTATTCCGTTTATTCTGCCATTATCTTCGTATTGTACGCCTATAAAATTTTCCCAACTTGCACTTTCGTTTCTTAAATAATTATAATCACCATAATATGCAAGCCAAAGAGGATACTTGTTTGCTAGTTCTTCATCAAAGATATTTGTTGCATTATATAGGTCACTATAAATAACCATCTCTTTTCCTGTAAGTTCTTCTACTTTTGACAAAAAGACTTTAGATACTTGATTTATTTCGTAAGTTCCTATTCCACCAAATACTTCAAAATCCATTGCAAGTTTACAATCAATTTGTTTTCCTGATATTACTGATACAAAAAACTCCGCTTCTTGCTGTGCTGCTTCAGTATTGGTTGCTGTTAAGAAATGATAAACTCCTACTTTTAGTCCATTTGCTTTAGCATTTTCATAGTTTAATTCAAAATATGGATCTTTCCAATTGCTACCTTGACTTGATTTTATGTATACAACATCTATTCCTGAATTTTTTACTTCTGCATAGTTAATATACCCTTGCCAGTCACTTACGTCTATTCCTTGGTAATTTAAATCTGATGCTGGACTTAACGCATATACTTTAATTGCTACTATTGAAAAACACATAAGTATAAGCATTATAATGGCTATCAGCTTTTGTTTAAATCTCCACATAATAAAAAAGCTCCTTTCCAATATATTATATGGAGCTTTAATTTATTTTGTTACAATTATATGAATATTAAAATTTTATGTTTTTATTTCATCTAATTAAATCTTTAACAACTTCTCCTGCAATAATCATACCTGCTACTGATGGTACAAAAGAAATGCTTCCTGGCACATAATTTTTTGTGTTTTCTTTTAATTCTTCAAGATAATCTTCATCAATGTTCGGAGAAATTGGTTCTTCTTTTGAATACACAACTTTTAATTTTTCTATACCTCTTGACTTTAATTCTTTTCTCATAACTTTAGCTAGTGGACATACAGAAGTATTATAAATGTCTGCAACTTCAAACTTAGTTGGATCTAATTTATTTCCTGTTCCCATTGCAGCTATTATAGGAATATTTAATTTATCTGCTTGCATAACTAACTCTATCTTAGCTGTTACTGTGTCTATGGCATCTACTATATAATTAATAGTATTATCTATTATTTTAGTTTGCTTATAACCATCATCGCTCATGTTATTTTTTTCTGGCATAAAGAATTCCTTGCATACATCTATTTTACAATTAGGATTTATCTCTAACATTCTTTCTTTCATTACATCTACTTTATATTTCCCGATTGTATTAACATTTGCATGCACCTGTCTATTTATATTAGTATCTGAAATTATGTCATTATCAACTAATACAAAATTCTCTACTCCTGCTCTTACTAACCCCTCACACACAAAAGAACCAACTCCACCTATTCCAAAGATTGCTACCTTTGAATTATTTAATTTTTCTACAGCTTCTTTTCCAATTATAATAGCTGTTCTTGAAAATATATTCTGCATAATTTATTATTTCCTTTTTAATTACATAATTTTTTATAAAAATAATTTGACAAATAAAAAAAATCTATGTATAATAATATTAGAAATGAGAAACCACAAAGTAGTTGCCAAATAAACAAATTAATAACCGTTTTCTTAGGCAAAGCAGAACGGTTATTTTTTATTGCCTATGAAGTAACCAACAAATGATGATTAACAAGGCAACATTTATGATAGTCACTCCTACTAATCCATAGAATAGTAGGTATGTAATAATTATCAATGCTGATTCTACCATATTAACCACCTCCCTATATCAATCTCACAACCTAAGTTATGGTGATTTTGTCATACTATGATGTCAAAGGTGGCAACACACTCCGCTTATTCTCATTTCAGTAATTAATATATAGTATTTTATACGAAAAAGCAACACATTTTACAATTTTTTCTATATTTTATAATTTCTAAGTTTTCCACTATATATAAAATTCATTTCATTAACTTTCATAAAATCTTCTGGTCTTACTATATCAGGTAAATTATTTTCGATTTTTACTTCATCAAATAAATATTTTAGGAATTCTGCGCAATAAAACTTGTTTTTTCTCTGAATCCTTTTATTAAAAGCTACCGCAATAAGTCCTATATTGTTAAATTTATATTTTCTCTTAGAATTCTTCATTTCATTTATTATCTCTTTAATTTTATTATATTGCTCATCTTTAATTTCAAGAGAATATATATTTGTTTCTGTTTCCTTAAACCTTTTAAAGGTTCCAAAGTTAATACCCTCGTGTACAAACCCCGCAATAATAAAATTATATGGATTTAGTCTTCCAAAGCTATACATTTCGTTTAATTCTTTATCTAAGGATATTGATACATGCGAAAATGGAGCTTTTGTATATCTTCTTATTACCTTTGAAGGTATCGTTCCTGTATGTGTTAAAATTATATAAATATTTTTCATTATCTTCCCTTCTATAATACAATTGTAAAAATTATATATTCATCATCATTCTTAACTGCAATTGTGCCTCCATGAAGTTCAACTATTTGTTTTGTAATAGCAAGACCAAGTCCTGAGCCACCTGAAGAACTTTCTCTTGATTCATCAGCTCTATAAAATTTTTCAAAAATTTTATCTAGTTTATATTCTGGTATTTTATTTCCTTTATTTTTAAATTCTAATGTAATTTTTCTTTTTTCTTTGATTTCTTCTTTTACATTAATCTCTATTGTGCTATCATTATAGCTATAATTAATTGCATTCTTAATCAAATTTTCAAAACTTCTGGCTAATTTATCACCATCACCTAAGTACTCTATCTTGCTTGGTTTATCGACTTGTATTTTTAGTTTTTTACTTTCTAACATTGGATAACATTCCTCTATTAACTGATCAAGTAGATATGAAATGTCAATCATTTGTTTATTTATTGGCATATCTTTAAGGTTATATCTTGTTATTTCAAAAAACTGGTTTGTAAGTTCTTCAACTCTTAAAGATTTATCAAGTGCAATCTTTATGTATTTTTTTTGCATCTCTCCTGAAATTTCCTTTTCATCATTCAGCAATGTTAAATATCCAATAATAGATGTAAGAGGCGTCTTTAGATCATGTGCCATATATGCAATTAAGTCATTTTTCTTTTGCTCAGCTTCCTTTGCCTCATTTTGTCTTTTTATTAAATCCATTCTAATTCTATTTAGATTATTTTCTACAGCAACCAGATCACTATTCATACTTATTTCACTGTCTGGTTCTTTGATAACTTTATCAATTGAACCTACTATTTCTTCCATATAACGCAGAGTCTTATTAAGCACAATATATGATGCTATAGCAAAAATAATTATAAAAGCAATTAAAAGTACCTCTGTCTTTTTAGCTACCATTTCCAAATAAAATTGTCTATTTATATCTGAAATACCATATGCTAAGTCATCATTAAATACACCATCTATTAGTATTTTCAGTACTATAAATGCGATAACAGTATACACTAATACTTTAAAAACGGTTTTAAGCGCAATCATTCTTTTTAATAATTTAAATTCTTGGTTAGTATTATTAGGCATTTTGTTTTCCTTTCTAATCTATTTTATATCCAACTCCCCAAACAGTTTTTATAAACTTTGGATTTTTAGTATCTTCATTTAACTTCTCTCTAATCCTTCTAATATGTACCATTACTGTATTATTACTATCAAAATACTTCTCTTTCCAAACATTTTCAAATAGTTCTTCTGAGCTAACTACCATTCCTCTTTTATTTGCTAAATACATTAAAATATCAAATCCAATTGGTGTAAGTTCTATTCTTTTATCATATAACATACATTCATGTTTATTATTGTCAATGGTAAGACCATCAATATAAATTATATCATCTTTAATTTTATCATTGTATTTTGTATATCTTCTTAGTTGTGATTTAACTCTTGCAATTAATTCTAATGGATTAAAAGGCTTAGTAATGTAATCATCTGCTCCGAAGTGTAAGTCCTGTTATTTTATCTCTGTCTTCTATCTTTGCTGTTACCATTATAATAGGAAAGTTTAGCCCTTTTTCTCTAATCTTTTTACAGATATCAAATCCATCCATTCCTGCTACCATTACATCTAGCAGTGCCAAGTCGATTTTTTCATTTTCTATTACATCTATAGCCTCTTTAGAAGAATAGCATTTATATACATTGTAATTTTCATTTTTCAAATATAGTTCTTCTAAATCAGCAATTTCTTTTTCATCATCTAAAACTAAAATGTCCATTTAATTTTATCCTCTTTAATTTACTTTTCTTGTTAATTATAACACATGTACGATGACATTTCTAGATTTATTTCATATTTAAGGAAATTTTAAGATTTAGTTAATCATTTCTTAAAACAACTTAGACCATCATTTTCTATAATTAAATTAATGATAAAGGAGGAAGTTTATATGAAAAAATATAAAAAGAAAAAAAATGTAAAAAGATTCTTGTTATGTATCATCACGATTATTGTTTTTGCAATAATATATAACAGATACGTTAATAATATATTTGTTACTGTTACAAATAAAGCACAAAGTATAATATCAAATAATACCTCATCTAAAATAACATACGATACAATCAAACTTGACCATAATAGTAACTATCCAGGTGAAGGACAAAAAAACATAGAACATGCTGATGGATATTTTACTACCTTTACCACATATGGTACTTATAAAAAAATGTATAAAGAATATAAACAAAATGGAAATTCTTCATGGAGTCAAAAAAGTTATTGGGATGGAACAATGGAAACGTCTGGATGTGGAATTACAGCTATGTCTATTATTTTAAGTGGATATGGAAAAATCTGTACCCCTGAAGATTTGAGAAAAGAATTCTATCCTGTTTTAAATGGTGATATGATTTCAAATACATTTTCTAAAATATATAATATACGTAATAGTGACTTTTATTATGATTCTATTCATCTATCTAATGAAACTCTTGAAAAACATTTAAAATCAGATAGACCAATTTTAGCATGTGTATGGAATAAACCCCAAAGCAATCGTTGGACAACCGCATCACATTATCTGGTATTACTTGCTTGTGATGATAATCATATGGTTTATGTATCTAATCCAAACGGTTTAGAGAATAATAGTAAAAGTTCTGGTTGGTATAATATAAATGAAGTAAGTCCTTATATTGCAAAAGCCTTATATATTGAAAGCTATAAATAAGAAAAGCGGCCAGGGATTGTTATCCCTAGCCGTTATAGAAAGGAAGTTCTTATGACAAACAATTTACCGGAATTTCGAGTGCAACATTTCTGTTGCTACTTGAATCCTATTTATTATTTCTATAAATTTATACTATTATATTCTATAAAATTAATATGAATATTATATATCATCTAATTATTTCTTAACTAACTTACAAAATCCCTTTTTACCTTTTTTCAGTATAAGCTCATTTGATAACATTTCTTCAGTAATTTTATAGTTTGTATCTGATACTTTTTCATCACCTAACATTATACCGCCTTGCATAATAAGAGTTCTCGCTTGTCCTTTTGATGGAGCAAATCCTGATGCAATTATAGCATCTAATATTGTAGTGTCTACATCTATTTCAGCTGTTGGCATATTAGAAGTATTACCCTTTCCAGTAAATAATGCGTTAGCAGCTTCTTCTGCCTTTTTAGCCTCTTCTTCTCCATGTATTAGCTTTGTAATTTCATATGCAGCAACTCTTTTTGCTTCATTTATTGCTTCGCCTTCCACATTTGTAAGTTTACCTATTTCGTCCATACTTAAAAATGTTAACATACAAAGTACTGTTCTTACATCTTTATCATCAACATTTCTCCAATATTGATAAAATTCATAAGGAGATGTTTTATCTTTATTAAGCCACAATGCACCCTTTTCAGTTTTTCCCATCTTCTTCCCCTCTTTTGTAGTAAGAAGCCTAAATGTTAAACCAAAAGAATCATCATGTCCTAGTTTTCTAACTAAGTTAACACCACCTATTATATTAGACCATTGGTCGTTTCCACCAATCTCTAATTTGCAGCCATACTTATTATATAGATGTAGGAAATCATATGATTGCATTAGCATATAACCCATCTCAAAAAATGTTAATCCTGTTTCCAATCTATTTTTATAACATTCTGCTGCAAGCATTTTATTTATGGAAAATTGTGAACCAATTTCTTTCATAAAATCTATGAATTTTAAGTCGCAAAGCCAATCGGCATTATTTACTATTATTGCAGCATTTTCTCCTTCAAAACTTACAAATTTAGCAACTTGTTCTTTTATAGCTTTTACATTATTATCAATATCTTCCTTGCTAAGCATCTTTCTCATATCAGTTTTGCCTGATGGGTCTCCTATATTGGCTGTTCCACCACCTACTAATATAATAGGTTTGTGACCTGCTTTTTGCATATATGAAGAAACCATCAAGGATACAAAATGTCCAACATGTAGGCTATCTGCAGTTGGGTCGATACCAATATAAAATGGCACATTTGAACCTTCTAATAGTTTTGTAAGTTCTTCTTTATCTGTTACTTGCTCAATGTATCCCCTTGAATCAAGAGTCTTTAATATATTTTCTCCCATATTTGGTTTCTCCTTATTTTTGTATTTTTTTAAATCTTCATAAACATAATCTTCAAGATATTCTTTACTATTTTCAATGTTTTCTCTAATCTTAGTTGCATTTATATCAATCTCTTTGCGAACTCTAACATTTTCAATATTAAATGCCTTAGCAACATATTTTCCATAATCCTCACTCGAATAAAATACAGTTACAGGAATATCTTTAAATACTGATTTTAAGTAATCAGTTTGTATCTTTATACTTTCATTGTCCATTCCATATTGCTTTGGTGGATTTTTTCCTAATATAACATGAGCCTGTGGAAATCTATTTTTTATCCACATGGCTCTTGTTTCTATTGGCATATCTGTTACATCTGTTTCATTTATAAGTATATAAAATTCATCTGTTTTTTCTATGCCTTTTTTTATTAAATATTCGTGTCCTTTATGAAATGGTGCAAATTTTCCTATTGTAAATCCAATATTCATTTTACCCTCTTATAGTATAATTGCCTTATCTTCAAATTTTGTACGCATATACTATATTATTATTTTAATAATTTTCTGATTTAACTTCGAAGAATGCTTTTGGATGATTGCATACTGGGCATACTTCTGGAGCGCTCTTTCCTATTACTATATGTCCACAGTTTCTACATTTCCAAATCTTATCTCCATCTTTAGAAAATACTAAACCATCTTTTACATTTTCTAATAATTTTAAGTATCTAGCTTCATGCTCTTTTTCAATTTGTCCAACAGCTTCAAATAAGTAAGCAATTCTATCAAATCCTTCTTCTTTAGCTTCTTTAGCCATTCTTACATACATATCTGTATATTCAAAATTTTCTCCAGCTGCAGCTGCTTTTAAGTTTTCTTCTGTAGAAGATATATCTCCACCATTTAATAATTTAAACCATAACTTAGCATGCTCTTTTTCGTTATCAGCTGTCTCTTGGAATAAAGCTGCTATTTGCTCATATCCTTCCTTTTTTGCCTTACTTGCAAAATATGTATATTTATTTCTTGCTTGAGATTCTCCTGCAAAAGCCTCCATTAAATTTTTCTCTGTTTTTGATCCTTTTAATTCCATAATATTTTCCTCCTTATAAAACTTTTAACAAAGTTATTTATATCATATTTTTACATTTTTATCAATAGTTTTTATTAGAAAAAGCTGGCTAAGTATAAAAATACCAACCAGCTAAAGTAGCCTAATAAAAATCATGTGTAATTTTAAGTGTTTAAGCATGCATTATTCCACCGCATTCTTCTTATTAGCAAATGCCTTAAGAATCACCGTCAAAGATATTTTAGGAAACTTTGCCTTGAATTCAGGATATTTCTCTATCCATTGTTTAAAGCTCTGTTTCAATGAATCCACGATATCTTTTTTCTTAATGCCTGCCATAACACAAATAGCACCTGCAACATTAGCCATCGTAATTCGATCCATTTCGCATGCCTTAATGAATGCCTGCACGAGATATCCATCAGTGGTATCCATCCCTATGTTTGCAATGAATTGCCTTACTTCATCTGTCATTGCACCAAGGCTATCTACCTCTTCCAAAGCTTCGCCGATTATTTCGTTTATGGCTTCCTCATAGGTAAGCTTTGAAATTGGCTTTGTAGCTTTTTCTGGTTCTATCACAGTTTGTACAGTTTCACAACTTGAAACTTCAGTATCTTCAATGACAGTGTCGTCGATAGTATCTTGCACAACATCATCAGATACTGCTGAAACACTTACGTCTTCACCAATATCTTCAGGTGCATCATAGGCATCCTCAGGCTCATTCTCGTACACAGTCGGTGCACTTTCCTTGGATATGCCATTGTCTTCTGATTGATCTTGCTGGGTATCATTGGACTCGGCATCATCATCAGTACAATTTGCTACATTGTCTTCAATAGGCATCCGATTGTCAAAAGTAAATGCTTTCGGCAACATATCAAGCAAATTACTAAGGAATTCAGGGCTAATCTTACCAACAATAGGCTTAGTAGCATTCTTATTGATTCTCTCACGATTGATATACCGTGCTTGATCAATTATTGCAATGCCTTCATTGTATCCAGTAACAAAATATGTTGCATCTTGTGGTGCTGAAAAAGGAATATGCCATTGTGATGACTTTTTGTGGATTTTTCCAATTGGTATTACCAAAATCCTATGTTCATCAGGAATATCACATACTATACCATGGACATACGACCCACTAGTTTCATTATAGAGATTATGTCCATAGTCTACTACTACAATATCTCCAACTGAACACTCAGGATACCGTGGATTGTATTTCATGGACATTATACGTATTGACGAGAATAAGATTGATCTTATGTCATCTATTGAAGCATACTTAAAATTGATTGCCCACGAAATTGTCTTTAGCAATCTATTTAAATCTCCTTCGATGACCTTATTCTCGAACATCACCTTGTTTGCAACTGCATTACCATTAGATTCTGCCCGGTTATTTTCAACGGTTAGCATATCCTCTGCTGTTTCAGCCTGGTTGCTAGAAGCATCTTCTTCTACTGCTTCGTCTTCTGATTGCTCAATCAGCATTTCAGACGATTCAGCTAATGTTTCTTCGAAAGAATCATCTTTGTCACAGATATGAATCTCCGAAATCCAAGAATAGTCATCAATTAAATCAATGACCTCTGCTAAGCATTCGTCTTGGACATCCATCACTTCTAACTTGTCATCGTCCATTTTAATGCTTAGCCGTCCCATAATTTCAAGCAATTCCTGCATAAAGGAACCTTTTGAAACTGCGTGCTTAAATTCAGTTTTCGCTCTAATCTTTTTCATGATGCTACCTCCATAGCAGTCTGCCCACATTGTTTTCCAAAGGAATAAAGTATTTTGCCTAAGTACTGTATCACACTCCTTATAATAGACTTTTGCCTCATAGAAAAAGTATTTCCTATGATGTTGCAATATTATATTTGCATTATATCACAGAAATGTCGTGTTCGCAGTACTTACATCTAATTTTTCCATTATCATCTTTAATAACAAGTGGTTTTAATCCTCTTTCTTCTAATGTGATACATTTATCATTTTGGCATCTTAAATTATTATCTATGATTGCATTGTCATGAGATTTATTTTCAAAATCAATTTCACCTAATAATTTTAAAATTATTGCCATACGCATATATCTTCCGTTTTCAGCCTGTCTAAAATAACATGCCCTTTGATCATCATCTACATCTACTGAAATCTCATTTACTCTTGGTAATGGGTGTAATATGCTTAAATCTTTCTTGGCATTTTCTAATTTTTTCTTATCTAAAATATATACATCCTTTAATCTTTCATACACAGCTATATCTGAAAATCTTTCTCTTTGTATTCTTGTCATATACAAAACATCTAACTCAGGTATACTTCCTTCTAAATCATTAGTTTCTATATATGGAATGCCTTTTTTATCTAAAATTGTAGTTTTAACATACTCAGGCATTTTTAGTTCTTTAGGAGAAATAAATACAAATCTTATGTTGCTATATAAAGATAATGCTGTTACTAATGAATGCACAGTTCTTCCATATTTTAAATCTCCACAAAGTCCTACAACTAAATCATCAATATGTCCTTTTTCTTTACTAATTGTTAATAAATCTAATAATGTTTGGGTTGGATGGTTATGTCCTCCATCTCCTGCATTTATTATAGGCACATTTGAATTATCAGCTGCAACAACTGGTGCACCTTCTTTTGGGTGCCTCATCGCAATTATGTCTGAATAACCACTTACAACTTTTATTGTATCTGCAAGTGACTCTCCTTTAGATGTAGACGAGTTGCTTGCTGATGAAAATCCTATTACATTTCCGCCAAGGCTAAGCATTGCAGATTCAAAACTTAGTCTTGTCCTTGTGCTTGGCTCGAAAAATAATGTTGCTAAAATCTTTCCTTTACATTTATCAATATATTTTGTTTTATTAGTCATAATATCTTTTGATATTTCTATTAACTTATCAATCTCTTCTTTCGAAAAGTCTTCTATCCCAATTAAATTTTTCATACTATTTTATCCAGCTTTCATCACTAGGATTATTTCTAAATTTCATTAATTTTTCTTTGTCTTCTTCTTTTATATATCCATTTTCAGCAGCTATTTGGACCATAACATCAAAATTTGATAAACTAATATTTTTTACATTAGCTTCTTTAAGTGCATTTATGCTCTTTTCCATATTATATGTAAATATACTAACAATACCTAAAACTTCTGCTCCTGCTTCTCTTAATACATTTACAACATCAATAACACTTCCACCTGTTGAAATTAAATCTTCAACGACAACAACTTTTTGTCCTGGAATTAATCTACCTTCTATTTGATTTTTTCTTCCATGATCTTTACTGCTTCCTCTTACATATCCCATAGGAAGTCCAAGAATATCAGCTGTAATAGCAGCATGAGCGATACCTGCTGTACTTGTTCCCATAATAACTTCTGCTCCTGGAAAATTATCTTGTATTAGACTTGCTAAACCTTCTTCTACATCATTTCTAACTATTGGTGATGTTAAAGTTAATCTGTTATCACAGTAAATTGGGCTTTTAATTCCACTTGCCCATGTAAATGGGTCATTTGGCTTTAAAAATATAGCACCTATTCCTAATAAATCCTTTGCAATTTTTTCTTCTAAACTTTCCATAATTATAATACCTCTTTCTTAATTTTTATTTTATAATTCTAATCTACAAAATCATTTACACATCTTTTGTAGGCTTCTACTGGATTTTCTGACGCTGTAATTGGCCTTCCAACAACAATATAATCTGAACCTAATTCCCTTGCTTTTGCTGGTGTTGTAATTCTTACTTGGTCTCCTGCGTCTTTACTTTCGAATCTAATTCCTGGTGTAACAGTTATAAAATCTTTTCCGCATTTCTGCTTTACAGCCTGAACTTCTAATGGAGAACATACTACTCCATTTAGTCCTGCTTCTTTTGCATTTTCTGCATAATGCATTACAACATCTTCAATTGACTTATCTATAAGTAATTCCTTTTTCATTCTTTCTTCACTTGTAGATGTAAGTTGTGTTACTGCAATAAGAATTGGTCTTGTACCATCTTCCTTTGTAAGTCCTCTTAGCCCTGCTTCCATCATATCTTTTGTCCCTGCTGCATGTACATTTGTCATATCTACATCTAAATTAGATAGTGACCTCATTGCTTTTTCTACTGTATTTGGAATATCATGCAATTTTAAATCTAAGAAAATTTTATGTCCTCTATTCTTTATTTCTCTTACTATATCTGGTCCTTCACTATAAAAAAGTTCCATACCAATTTTTAAAAATAACTTTTCATTTTCAAATTTATCCAAAAAATCAATTGTATCTTCTTTATTTTTAAAATCACATGCTATAATTACTGCTTTTCCCACTGTTAAATACCTCCATTAAATTATTTCTTAACTAATGTGCTTTTCCTATAATATCTTTTAGCTTATCTATTCCATACTTCTCCATAGCATCTGGCAGACTTTCAATTATTTCCTTACACGCATATGGATTTTTTAGGTTGGCTGCTCCAACTTCTACTGCTGATGCTCCTGCAAGCATCATTTCTATAACATCTTCTGCTGATTCAATTCCTCCAACACCTATTATAGGAATCTTTACTGCTTCATACACTTGATATACCATTCTAAGTGCAACTGGGAAAATTGCTGGTCCTGAAAATCCACCCATCTTATTTGCTATTACTGGCTTTTTAGTCTTTAAATTTATTCTCATTCCTAAAAGTGTATTTATAAGAACAATTCCATCTGCTCCACCTTCTTCTACTGCTTTAGCAATTTCTACAATGTTAGTTACATTAGGGGTTAGCTTTACATATACAGGCTTAGTTGTGACTTCTTTTACCTCTTTTGTAACTTCTTTAGCAGCCTCAGGACTTGTGCCAAAAGCCATACCGCCATTATGTACATTAGGACAGCTTATATTAAGCTCAATAATCTCTACTTGCTCTTCTTTATCTATAAGTTCACAACAATGCTTATATTCATCAATAGAAAATCCGCTTATATTTGCAATTAATGGCTTTTTAAAACAATTTCTTAGCTTCGGAAGTTCTTCTGATATTACTTTATCAATACCTGGATTCTGAAGTCCTATTGAATTGATTAGTCCTTTTTTACATTCTGCAATACGAGGTAAGGCATTTCCATATCTCGCATCCTTTGTTGTTCCTTTAAAAGATATAGAGCCAAGAATATTAATATCATAAAAGTTCGCAAATTCATATCCAAATCCAAATGTTCCACTTGCTGGAATTACTGGATTATCAAGTTTTATATTGCTTAAGGTAGTAGATAAATCTTTTATTCCCATATTAAATCCTCCTTCATAAATACTGGTCCTTCTTTGCAAACTCTTTTGCTTCCTTTTTTGGTTTGAATAGTACATCCCATGCATGCTCCAAATCCACATCCCATTCTTTCTTCTAAGCTTACCTGCCCATCTATATCTGTTGCTTCACAAACTGCTTTAAGCATAACCATTGGCCCACATGCATAGAAATATGTAAAATCATTTATAGTTTTCATAACAGCTGTTACAAATCCTTTAGTTCCAACACTTCCATCAACTGTTGAAATATAAACTGTTATTCCAAGTTTTTCAAACTCTTCTTTATAGAAAATATCATCCTTACTTCCAAATCCTAAAATAACAATAGGCTTTTTATTATCTTTAATTAAATCTTTGCAAAGTCTGTACATTGGGGGTGTACCAACACCACCTCCTATTATTAAAGGTTTATCTCCTGATAGCTTAGTTTCAAAACCATTACCAAGTCCAGTTAAAATATCAAGTTCTTTACCTGCTTCTAACTCTGACATCTTCTCAGTTCCATGTCCTACAACTTTATAAATAATTGTTATAGTTTTTTCATCATAATCACATATTGATATTGGGCGTCTTAGATAAAATTTTTCTAGTTCAATATTTACAAATTGCCCTGGTTTTGTAATACATTCTGTATTACCCTCTAAAATCATTTTAAATACATCTTTGGCAATTTCTTTATTTTCTATAATTTTATATTTGCATTTATTCATAATTTAAATTTCCTTCCATACAATCTCTCCACCGCACATCGTCATCTTACATTTTCCATAAACATTATTACCATCAAAAGGTGTTGCTTTTCCCATTGAAACAAATGTACTTGAATCTATATTATAATTTTCATTTAAATCATATACTGTAAGGTCTGCTTCTTCTCCAACCTTTATTTCAGTACCAATGTTAAATATCCTTCTTGGATTTGTGTTCATTAGCTCTATAAGTTTTTCTAAGGTAATTATTCCTTTTTTAACTAAATTTGTGTAAAGCACAGGAAATGCAACTTCTAAGCCAACTACCCCCATCATACTTCCAGCTAAGCCTTTACTCTTTTCCTCTTTTGAATGTGGTGCATGGTCAGTTATTATCATATCTATTGTGCCGTCTTTTAATCCTTCTATAAGAGCTAATCTATCTTCTTCTGATCTAATTGGTGGATTCATTTTAAATCTTCCATCTTCTTGCAAATCCATATCATTTAAGGTTAAATAATGTGGTCCTGTTTCACAAGTAATATTTATACCTTCTTTTTTTGCTTGTCTAATAGCTTCTACACTTTCTTTAGTTGAAATATGACATACATGATAGTGACAACCTGTTTGTCTTGAAAGTTCGATATCTCTTTTTATTGGTACATATTCACTTGCTGAGCATATTCCCTTATGTCCATGTAGTTTAGCATATTCTCCATCATGAATATATCCACCATTTAATAATGAATTTTCCTCACAGTGTGCGACAATCATTTTACCAAGTTCTTTTGCTTCTTTCATTGCTTTAAGCATCATCTCTTCACTCTGCACACCATGTCCATCATCAGAAAAAGCAATTACATATTCAGCTATTTCCTTAAGGTTCGCAAGTTCTTCACCCTTTTCTCCAACAGTTATTGTTCCATATGGATAAACATGAATTTTGCTATCTTTTTTTATTGCCTCTAATTCAGGCTTCAAATTTTCCAAACTATCAGGTGTTGGTTTTAAATTAGGCATTGCGCAAATGCTTGTATAACCACCTTTTGCACCTGCCATACTTCCTGTTGCAATTGTCTCCTTATAAGTAAAACCAGGCTCTCTTAGATGTGTATGAACATCAATTAAACCTGGTAATAAATACATATTATTTAAATCATAAACTAAATCGAAACCATTTGCTTCGATATTTGCAGCAATTTTAGAGATAGTTCTATCTGTAACTTCTACATCACTTTTTACAAATTTTCCTTCTACAAATACATTAGCGTTTTTTAATAAAATCTTCATTTTTTTCTCCTTTCAATCTTCTTTATAATATATAAATTTTAGGCTAATGTCAAGTAGAAATTACAAAATACAAGAAAACTCCCCCAGAGTTATAAACTCTAGGGGCTTAGCCAAAATTAAGCTATTATTTAGAAAGCTTTGGACACCACGCAGGAATCTCAATCTTTTGCATTTGGTATGGTTTTAATTTGCGAGCAATAGTTTTGTGTTTATAAACGCAGACAGCTTTCATATCGTACTCATCTCTAACATGCCAATCGTCATCACTGTCTTCTGGATCTAGTAATGACATGAAGAATTTGCACTTGTTACAAACGGTTGCGCTTTCTTCTACCTTTTGCAAAACCTTTTCTTCTAAGCTCATTTTGCGCCTCCTTAAACAGTCATTTTTCAAGGTTTCCTACATTGCTATTTAGCTTTTTTGTCGAAATAGCTACGACAGTTGGTCTTATTATAACATCTTGTCTAGCTATTTTCAAGTATTAATATTATTTTATCAATCAATATACATAAAAATCAGATAATTATTGGAGTAAATCCAAAATAATTACCTGATTTTAATTAAGTTAATGACATTACCAATTATGATTGTTTCTGATTAGTCGATGTAGTCAAAATCGACTGGGAACGTGTACTTAGGGTTATAGTTGATTGTAAACTTGTACTTTGACACATCCGATACCTTTAGTTGTTCACAGGTATAACCGATTTCTGACGATAAATAAACAAAATGTTTGTAAAATCCACCGTCTTCATCCTCACCTATAATTGCTAAATCGCCGTCGCTCTCTTTTTCTAACGAGAAGTTTCCAACAGCGATAAACACAATATCGCCAGTCCTTTGGTTAAAAGCGGTCAATTTACGAGTAACATTAAAGTTGTCCGCCTCTTGGCTAAGATTGTAGCTTACCCGCTCAGCCTGATCACACCCTGTAAGAATACCGATTGTAAGTACCGCCAATAAAACTGCTGCCATTACCTTTTTCATTAAGAATTCCTCCTTTGTTCAGCGTTGCACAATACATTGCGCAACTGTCCCTTTGGGACACTGTGGCTTGTATCCTTTATAGTATAACATTTTTCAGACTCTTAGTCAAATTTACTTTTATTCAGATTTTATATTATATAATTCATTTATGATAATGTCTTAATAAATCATTTGAGAAAATGTCTTAATTAAAATTTAATATTGTAAGTATCTTTAGTAAAATTAATAATAAATTAGCCCCGAAGTTATTATACTTCGGGGCTAGGTATTAAATTAAGTTTTTGTTGTGATTATTCATTTTTCGGACACCAATCGGGTTTTTTAATGTTTTTGACTTCATAAGGTCTTAAACCACTACAAATAACCCTTTGTGCAAATGTACACACAACTTTCTGGTTATCATCTTCGAACCAATCATCATAGTCGCTCGAATCATATCCAATGTCCATCTTTTTTTGGAATCCATTGCAGAGGTCACATATAGCTTCCTCTTTTATTTCTTCCCGAGCTTTTCCTTCAACGCTCATTGCTTACCTCCTTAAAACAGTCATTTTCCAAGGTTTCCTACATTGCTATTTATCTTTTTCGTCGAAATAGCTACGACAGTTGGTCTTATTATAATACATTTTTATAATTTTTGCAACAGTTTTCTAATTATTTTATGTTTACCATATTTTAAGCAAGGCGCCAAATTATTCTTATTATCTATTTCACACTGTATTCTAGTAATAATTTCTTTACGTCTTCTGCTTGGTTTGGTATAATTCTTCTACCGTTTATTCCTATTTTATTTGCTGTTTCATAATTTTTTCCTGAATCATCATCATCTATAAATAAACATTCCTCCGCATTTAAATTATATCTAGCTAAAAGTAATCTATATATTTTCTCATCTGGCTTTTTTATATGCTCTTGTGCGGAAATGACAATTCCTGTACACAAAGAAAAGAATTTATCATCTTTAAAATATTCATACGTTGCATTAGCCATATTTGATAAAACATACAAATTGTACCCATTGTTCTTTAATGTCTTTGCAATTTGTACAATATCTCTGTTTATTGATTGTTTCTTATACCATTCATTTAAAAAATCTTGTGTTAGTTTTTCATATTTAAAATTATTTCTTTTATTTATTATTTCTATTGCTTGTTCATTAGTAATGGTTCCCAAGTCCATCAATGCCCATTCTGGTGCATGAAATATCTCATCATATATGTATTTAATTTCATCTTCATTATTTGTAAAACAATCTATTATATGGTTTTGGTTATAGTTTATAATTACATTTCCTAAATCAAAAATTATATTTTTTATCATTTCTATCCTTTCATATATTAACAATAAAATCTAATATTATCTGTTCCATGAACATCTTTCCATACATCCCCCACTTTTTGTAATGCATATTTTAGTTGCATTTCCTTGCGGATTACCTTTTGAAATATGCACATGAATTGGTTCATTATTTTCATTTGACCAAAAATATATTTTATAACCATATTGTTCAAAAATATTAGGCAATTTGGATTCCCACTTCACGAGCCCATTCATAAAAATATGGTGCTCCTCGTTCTACTACTGTTTTAAATAATGCTATTTCTTCCTCTGAATACTGGCCATCTCTATCTATAATATTATAACTTGGAAGTTCAAAAACTACTGTATCAAATCCATGTTCAGTAGGGCGTTCAAAAGAAACTCTAATATATTCATCTCCATTGTCTTTTTTACGGATATCTGAAAATGTAACTAAGGTCTCATCTGCATATTTGCAAAGTGTATATACCATAATACTCACGCTCCTTTTTATTTGTATTTTCTATAAATAAAAACCTTATAAATACAATTTTAGTACATATAAGGTTTCTGCTTATGTTCTTATTAGAACAACTTGGTGGGCAGTCATGGATTCGAACCATGGTACTCGTATGAGACTTGATTTACAGTCAAGCGGTTTTAACCACTCACCCAACTGCCCAAATATTAAATTGTATTGTATTGAAAAATATATTTTTATATAATGCTCTTATATAAAAATGGTGCGCCTTCAAGGATTCGAACCTTGGACCCACCGGTTATGAGCCGGTTGCTCTGACCAACTGAGCTAAAGGCGCGTATAAATTATATATTTTTCATGACAAAATTTATTTTATAATATTTTTTAACTATTGTCAATATATTTTATAAAAATAAATGTGATTTTTCAGTTTTATATCATATCTATTTTACTCAATCATTTTGATAAAGTAAATTTTATTTAAACAAAATTTAATCTGGCTTGAAAGCACTTTATTCATTTTAGCTTTCAAGCCAAACTATTTTATATTATATATAATTTTACTTTTTATTATACTATTTGTTTGTATTTGCTTCTGGTAAAGCCTCAGGTAATTGTAATACTACCTTAATTCTCATTACATATTTAATGGTTCTAACAAATTTGCTGTTCTTAAATTTAGACCATAGAGACTCTTTAACTTCCACTCTAGTATTTACTTGATAGTTTTGTGATGTAGATACATTTTGAACTTGTGCTGCTGCTACATTTGTTGCTGGCTTAGCGTTAGTGATAATTGGATTTCTAACAGGTGTAGCGTTGCTAGCCACTGCTTGTACTGGTTCTTCCTTAACAACTTTCTTTGTATCGTCTGCAACTGGTGTTGGGATAAATTTAAGTGCATCTGCAACTTCTATTCCTATGTAACTAAGAGCTTTAGATCTATCTTCAACTCTTTCCATATCTATTTCAATGTGTAAGTTAGACTCTAAATTAGCTATCTTTGATTCAATTTTTTTAACTGCTTCTTGAGAATTAGCAGATTCTGAATCTTTTGCTCTACCTATAACACCAAGTGAATCTATTATTTCTTGTGGATATTTTCCATTTATCTCTGCAACACTCTTTTTCCATTCTTCATCTTGACTTTGAACAATTGATAAAGTTTGCTTTAGAACAGATGCTGCTTTTATATTGTTTTCCCTTTGTTTAATTAAACTCTCTATCTGTTTTGTATTTTCCTCAAATTGTACAGTTGCATATTCTACTAATTCGTAAGCTGCATCATATACTTCTTTAGGGAAATTTTTCTTTTTAGGGTACTCTATTAAATAGGTCTTAATAGATTCTACTAAATCCTTGAAGTATGAATTATCATCTAATTCAATTATTTGCTTCTTACTGTTAGGATTTATTAATCTTTGAACCTTTTCTATATTTGATAAAATTTTTTCTTCCGTGATTACCATTCTCACGTTTACTATCCCTCTTCTAGGCATTGTAAACATTACCTCCTTTATATTATGTTAAGCATGGTATTTATAGCTTTTACTCTATATTCTATATTGTAGTATATTGCACATTCTAATGTCAAGCAATATTTTGTATTTTTTTGTTACATTTTTGTTACATTTCAGTCTGTCCCTTTTGGTTTGAGCCAAAAGTGCGCATCCCAAATTGTTGAAAAAATTATTTTTTTAGTTCTTTGTATCTCTTGATTTTCATTGTTGATGTCTTTTCGAATTCTCCTTCTTTAATTTCAAGGCATTTAACTGCTTTATATGAAGTAAGCTTCTTGTTAATTTCTTTAATTTGATTCCATATAATATCATGTATTTCTTCTTTAGACATATTCTCTTTTGTCTTATTTAGTTCATCTATATCTGGTATAACTCTCGCAGTTATTATAAGCTCTTTTGCATCTCTTTTTTTGTCATCTACTTCTGGCTCTTTTCCATATACCATAACTTCTTTAACTTCTGGTATTTTTTCAATTAGCATTTCAATTTCTTCTGGATAAATATTTTTACCATTTTGAGTTACAATAACATTCTTACTTCTTCCAGTTACATATATGTATTTATCATCATCTATATATCCTATATCTCCAGTGTGAAAATAGCCTTCTTCTGTTATAGCCTTCTTAGTTTCCTCTTCATCTTCATAATATCCAAGCATAAGAGTTGGTGTTTTTATCATTATCTCACCTTCTCCATTTTCATTAGGATTATCAATTTTGACATCTGCTTGAACAATAGCTCTTCCAGCTGAACCAACCATCGTTTTATAATCAGGGGTTACAGCTGATATTGGTGCTGTTTCTGTAAGACCATATCCTTGTAAGAATAATATTCCTATATCAGTTAACCAGTCTCCAACTTTCTTATCTATCGGAGCTGCTGCTGATACCATTAATCTCAGATTGCCACCTAAGTTATCATATATTTCTTTAAATACTTTTTTCTTAATATCAATCCCTATTGCTTTTAATCCATTTGTAATATATATCATCGAATTAACTAATTTCTCTTTTCCACCTTTTTTTATACTTTCATTTATTTTTTTATGTATACTTTCGATTAATAGCGGAACAGCTAAAACGGCTGTTGGTTTTGCTTCTTGTAGGTTTGGCACAATATATTTTAATCCTTCACACACTGCCACACTAGCTCCTGTAGCCATTGGAACTAAAAATCCAATAGTTGATTCATATGTATGATGAAGTGGAAGTACTGAGAAAAATATGTCACTTGGATATATTTTTACATACGCATTTACAGCATTTATATTTTCTGCTAAATTTCTGTTGCATATCATTACTCCTTTAGCATTTGATGTTGTCCCTGATGTAAATATCAATAATTTAAATTCCTCTGGATCAATTTCAATTTCTTCGAAACTTGTATCTCCAGAATCAAGTATCTTCTTTCCACTTTCTATTAGATAATTTAGTCCTACATCACTTCCCTCTAATGGTTTATCTGATTTCATTTCTATAAAATATTCTATTCCATTTACTGTTTCTCTTATTTTTTTAATATCCTCTGCTTTTTTTGGTGAATATATTATAGCTGTTGCTTTGCTTCTCCTAACTAAGTTTTCAATTTCGTTTGTTGGAAGTTCCTTGTCTATTGGTACAGCTATTCCAACTCCGACAAAGCATTGCCATATAAGACACATACCAACCATATTGTGTTTCGCCTATTATTACAACTCTTTTATCTTTTTGATTAAGTAATTTTACTAAAGCTGTTCCTAAAGCATTTACATCTCTTCCAAATTCTTCGTATGTAGCAGTCTTGTATGGAGCTTTATGGTCTGGCTTTTCTAGTATGCAGTCTTCTTTTGGGTATAATTTAACAGATCTATAAAAGAATTCTTTAACAGTTTTATAATTTGTGATAGGATATGGTCCAACTTTTGTCTTTTTACTTTCTTCTTTTTTTAGATTTTCATAATCAATCTTTACATCGTCTAAATCATCAACTGTGTCCATTTTTATTTTTTTGAATTTAAGTTTTGGTATTTTTATATTTATATTCATTTTATTTACCCCTCTTTTTATAACAATTTATACATCCATTATTTTTTATTTTCTAGCCTTTGCATCTAATATTTTTATGTTTTCTAATGCTTTTCCAGTTCCGATTGCTACTGATGACTCTGCATCTTGTGCAATCATTACATTTATGCCTATGCTTTCTTGCAATAGTCTATCTATACCATATATTAAGCTTCCTCCACCTGTCATGTATATTCCTTTTCTGCTTACATCTTCCATAAGTTCTGGTGGAGCTTTTTCAATTGTTGATTTAACAGCTTCTATAATTTTAAGAGCTTCTGGAAGTATTATATTTAGTATTTCTTTATCGTTTATTGTTATTTCTGATGGAAGACCACTATTTAAGTTTCTGCCTCTGACATTCATTTCTTTGTCATCGTCCATTGGATATGCTGAACCAATTGTAGTTTTAATTTCTTCTGCAGTCTTTTCACCTATTAAAACCTTGTACTTTTTCTTAATATATTTTATAATCTCTTCATCAAATTTATTTCCTCCAATTTTGATTGATGTGCTTACAACTGAACCTCCAATAGATATAACAGCTATATCAGTTGTGCCACCACCAATATCTACAACTAAGTTTCCCGATGGCTTGGATATATCAATTCCAGCACCGATTGCTGCAGCTACTGGTTCTTCTATTAGATAAACCTTTTTTGCTCCAGCCTGAATAGCAGCATCTACTACTGACCTCTTTTCTACTTCAGTTACTTGTGATGGAACACATATCATAACTCTTGGTGCTAATAATTTTTTTCCTATTGCTTTTTTTAAGTAATGTTTTAACATTTTAATAGTAACAGTAAAATTTGATATAACTCCATCTTTTAAAGGTCTTACGACATCAATATTGCAAGGATTCCTTCCAATCATTCTTTCCGCTTCTCTTCCATAGCTTATTGCCTCTTTTGTGTTTTTATCTATTGACACTACTGTAGGTTCTCTTAATACAATTCCTTTACCCTTAACATATGCAATTACAGTAGTTGTCCCTAAATCAATACCAATATCTTCACTCAACTTTATTTTTTCCTTTCATCAACCAGAGGGACGGGTCTTTTGGTCGACCAAAAAGGACGTCCCTCTGGTCGACCAAGGGGACACCCCTTAGCCAAAATTAAAATTTAATTTTTTCACTTATATAATTTTCAAGTTCGTCAATTGGAATACGAATTTGTTCCATTGTATCTCTATCCCTTACAGTTACTTGATTATCTTCTAGTGTATCAAAATCAATAGTAACGCAATATGGTGTTCCAATTTCATCTTCTCTTCTATATCTTTTTCCAATAGAACCTGCCTCATCATAATCACAGCTAAATTTCTTAGAAAGCTTATCGAAAACTTCATTTGCTTTTTCATTTAATTTTTTAGATAATGGTAAAATTGCAACTTTATATGGCGCTATTACTGGATGCAAATGCATTACAACCCTTGAATCTCCTTCTCCTAAATCTTCTACTTCATAGCTGTTGCAAAGGAATGCCAAGGCTACTCTATCTGCTCCTAATGATGGTTCTATAACATAAGGAATGTATTTTTCGTTTGTATCTGAATCTAAATAACTTAAATCTTGTTTTGAATGCTCTGAATGTCTAGTTAAATCATAATCTGTTCTATCAGCAATTCCCCAAAGTTCTCCCCATCCAAATGGAAATGCAAATTCTATATCAGTTGTAGCTTTGCTATAAAATACTAATTCTTCCTTTGAATGGTCTCTTAATCTAATATTTTCTTCTTTAATACCTAAATCAAGAAGCCATTTCTTGCAAAATTCTTTCCAATATTTAAACCATTCTAAATCAGTTCCTGGCTTACAGAAGAATTCAAGTTCCATTTGTTCAAATTCACGAGTTCTAAATGTAAAGTTTCCAGGGGTTATTTCATTTCTAAATGCTTTTCCTATCTGTGCAATACCCATAGGCATCTTTTTTCTTGTTGTTCTTAACACATTTTTAAAGTCTACAAATATACCTTGAGCTGTTTCTGGTCTTAAATAAACTGTTGATGTACTATCTTCTGTTACACCTTGGAAAGTCTTAAACATTAAATTAAATTTTCTAATTCCAGTAAAATTGTTTTTTCCACAGTTTGGACATGCAATTTTATTATCATTTATGTAGTTTACTAATTCTTCATCTGTCCAACCATCTGCAACTATATCCTGATTATGTTCATGAGCCCACTCTTCAATTAGCTTATCTGCTCTATGTCTTGTTTTACACTCTTTGCAGTCAATTAATGGGTCTGAAAAACCTGCAACATGTCCTGTTGCAACCCAAGTTTCTGGATTCATAATAATTGCTGCATCTAATCCTACTATATCTTTTTGTTCTTGGATAAATTTCTTTCTCCAAGCATTTTTTATATTATTTTTTAGTTCTACTCCTAAAGGTCCATAGTCCCAAGAGTTAGCTAATCCTCCATAAATCTCTGAGCCAGGATATATATATCCTCTTGCCTTGCATAAATTAACTATTGTATCCATTGAATCTATCATATTTATATCCTCCTAACTGAATTTTTATACATGGTTTATTATATTCTATATTTTTTGATTTGGCAATACACAAAGCAATGTTTCTTTTATTTTAGGGAAGTACTATTGTTAATAATGGATGTACTATACATAAACAATATATCTTTATCATTAAAATCTATATATTCTGCCAGTATTCTTGTAGATATGTATCTAGTATCTATTAATGTTATTTTACTATATTCTTCTACTAATAGCGGTACTAAGCTACTTCCATATGAATCTCTAAAAACAATTAGTTCTTTATCATTATGGTTATTCGGATTTTGAATTGAAATTAGTGGTGCAGCTCCTGATAAGAATATATCATATTTATCTGGCGCATTTATTTTATCCATATCATATATTTTTGTTTTTTTGTTAGTTTCGTAGTTATATACTATACAACTTTCTATTGTATTATTTGTTAATACTCTTATTTCATCATTTTCAATTTTAACTGGAAATTGTCCTGCATAAACACCTTTAAAATCAGTTATTTTCTTCTCTTCATAATTATCATCTAATTTTAAGTTCATTTTACTTGCAATTCTATCTACAACTTTTTGCAGTCTTTCCTGTTTCCAGTGAGAATCTGTATTGTAATAGTTAGATAATTCCAAACAATCAAATATTTCAATATACTGTGCCCATTTTAAACGATTACTCATTATATCTTTCAGTTTTTGATAATCCAGTTTTAGGTTATTTTTATTTACAAAATAATTTTTATCTGGAACAATTGTATAATAAACTTTATTTTCATTTGTTATATACTTATCTTTTATCTCATTCATTTTGTTCGTCAAATTCACCACTGATTTTTCGTTTAGTGGATATAGTTGTTCTACTAATTTTCCATTATATTGATAAATATTATTACTATCTTGTTTTTTTAACAAACTCATTTCTACATTTGCTTTTAAAGTTCTAAATTCCTCTCTTGCTGGAAATTGATCCATTGTATACTTTTCAAATTTTTCAAATAAGCTACCATCCAATAATGTTTTTATAGAAAATTTAGGAAACTGCTCTAATTTTCTTCTTTCAGTCAATGATATTTGTGTATCTTCTTTTATTAGATTTATTAGAAATATAGATATGATAACCAATAGAAAAGATATTGTAACTACTATGTTTTTTATTCTATCACTCATCTTTCTACCTCCTAAAATCTAAAATATAAAAATGGATTATATGAATTATCTACTAAATAAGCTGTAACAACCAACAGTAGTATAACAATGCATATCGGCTCTAAAATATTAATCACATTATTTATTTTTTTGCTTTTCCTTAATTTTAATATTAGATTTTTAGGTATTGGTGTAGCTCCAATAATTGCAGCTATCAATATTACCATATAACTTCTTAAATAGTATATCGTATATGTATTGATAAAACTTTCTCCATTCGCTCCAAATAAACCAATGATATTTTTCCATGCATCATGCATGTTAGATGCATTAAAGATGATAAAACTAATCATAACAATAAACAATACATATACTCTTTTGAAAATATTAGATAACTTTTCTATATATTTCCCTAAGAAAACTTTCTCTATAATTAAAATAACTCCAAACATGATTCCCCATATTACAAAGTTCCAACTTGCTCCATGCCATATTCCAGTAAGTAACCACACAGTTAAAATATTTCTGATTTGTTTTTTAATTCCTTTTCGATTACCTCCAAGTGGTATATATACATAGTCTTTAAACCATGAACTTAGTGAGATATGCCATCTTCTCCAAAATTCTGTAATACTTTTTGATATATATGGATAATTAAAATTTTCCAAAAAGTGAAATCCAAATATTCTTCCCAAACCTATTGCCATATCTGAATATGCTGAAAAATCATAATAAATTTGTAACATATAGCTTATAGCAAATATCCAATAAAATATTATACTTTTTTCATCTTCATTTGTAAATTGATTACATAATTCACCTAATAAGTTAGCAATTAATACCTTCTTTGCAAGTCCTATTGTAAATCTGCTTACTCCATATCCAAAATTTTCGAAGTTATGTTTTCTATTATCCAACTCATCTTCAATCGTTTCATATCGTACAATTGGTCCTGCAATTAGCTGTGGAAATAACGATACATATGTGGCTAGTTTCAAAAAATTCCTTTGCACTTTTACTTTTCCTTTGTACACATCTATAACGTAGCTAAGTATTTGAAATGTATAAAATGAGATACCAATTGGCAGTGCTATTCTTAAAAGAGATATGTTAGTATTAAATACACTATTTACATTTGATATGATAAAATCTGTATATTTAAAAATGCATAATAGTGCAATATGTATTCCTATGACTATAAATAATAGAATTTTTTTCCTGTATTTATCAATTAGGATTGTACCTAAGTATGCTATAAATATTTCTGTCAGTATCAATAAAATATATCTTGGTTCTCCATAAAAATAAAAAGCTATTGAAGCAATAAATAATATAATATTTTGCATTTTCTTTGGTACCATAAAATATAAAGTAATAACAATTGGCATGAAATAGTACAAAAAGCTAATACTTGTAAATAACATTTTTCCTACCTTCTGATTAGCAATAAAGCTTCCTTTTTATTGGAAGCTTTGTCAAATCATTTCTATTTAATCTTTACTAAAATTCTATTGTTTCAGATTTTTCTAATTCTTTACCTATGTCATTTCCAACAAAACTTTTGAATTCATTATATATTGGTCTTGCCCATTCTTCACTAGACATTACCAAAAATATAATATTTTCATAGTTTGTAATATATAGCATCTCTGCTGAAACGCAAATCCATCTTCTCATATCTATATTGTCTAACATCTCTTGTTTCATTTGCTCGATATTTGCTTTATCATTTACTTTAACAACTGCTAAAGAATATGCTTGAGCATTCATAAGTGGTACAGATACTACTAATTCCTCTACATTTTCATTTGACTTTAGTCCTGTAAAAGTAGTAACTTGTTCTAAATCAGTTTTATCCACAACTACTGTTTCTAATGATGGTAGTTCAACCTTTTCACTAGAATAAATTGTATCTAGCATTGCTTGCATTTCTTCAGTTGTTTGAAGTTTTAAATCCTTTGGTTCTTCTCCATTTGATGTTGTGGCTATAATGATGGCTGCTACTATTGCTATAAATGCTACTATTGAAATAATGATAATTGATGTTTTTTTCATATTTATTTTCTCCTAAAATCTTATATTTTTTGATATCAATATTGTATAATAATAATTAATAGTTGTAAAGATGAAAAATTATTTATTTAAAAATTCTTTTAACAATTGTTCTCTACACTTTTCTTCTAATGTATCATCTAATTCTTCTAACACAATTTCTTCATTATACTTTCTCTCTAAACAGTACTTAATTATATAATCAGCTATTTTAGGATTTTTTGAAAGGAGTGGTCCATGCAGATATGTTGCAATGACATTTTTTATGAAAAAACCCTCTTCGCTATCCTCAAATTTATTTCCATTTCCTAATAATACTTTTCCAAATGGTGATGTGATATTAAAGGTTTGTCCACCATGGTTTTCAAAGCCTATTACTTTTGTTGTTTCTCCATTTACATTAACCTCAGTTATAATATTACCAATACATCTTTTTCTTCTATCTGGCTGTGCTTCTGTAAAATAGTCAAATATATCTAATCCTGGTATGATATCCCCTTCTACACCTTTATAGTACTTTCCAAATAACTGATATGCACCACATATAAGTAGAAAAAATGTTCCGCTTTCCACAGCTTTTTTAATATTGTCTTTGTATTTTATTAAGTCTTCTGCTAATATACTTTGCTCGTTATCTGCTCCTCCACCTGCAAAAACTATATCATATTCTCTAAAATCTGGAGCATCCATTCCAATTGAATATTTATCTACTATTAAGTTAATGTTCCTTTTTTCACATCTATATTTAAGCACCTGAATATTACCATAATCTCCATATAATTCAAGCATATCTGGATATAAATATAATAATTTAATTTCTTTCATTTTTGACTCCTAATTTATTTTATATATGTTATTATAATCTTTTGGTATTTTTGTTTCAACAAAATATTAAAAAAACACTAGACATTTTTTTCAAAGTATATTATTATAAATACATAAAACTTAAGAATAAATTTAGGAGGCCTAAAGAAATGTTTAATTTAAAGAAAAGTCTAGTTTTTACTATATTATTTGTAGTTTTATTAGCTATACAAAATAGTGTATTTGCTGCAGGTATCAACATGAATTTATCAAGAGAAGCTAATGCTATAGAAAACTCTACTCAGACTAGCGTAACATCTAGTAATACTACTATAACGTCAGCTTCTATCTCATCAACTATAGAAAATGTTGAAGATAGTCATAATTCTACTTTTGGAATTAATACTATACTTGATATCTTATTAATTGCAATTGGACTTGTTATAATTCTACTTGCTATAGCAATTTTAATCAGATTAAAACGCTAAATATATCACTTATACAAAAAGGCACATATATGTGCCTTTTTAATTATTAGATTTCATATACCTTTCAATTTTTCTATCTGCTTCTTTCTTTTTCAAATCTTCCCTTTTATCAAATAGTTTTTTGCCTTTTCCAATGCCTATTTCCAATTTTATAAAATTACCCTTAAAATACATTTTAGTTGGAACTAATGTATATCCCTTTAATGTTGTCATTCCAACAAGTTTATGTATTTCAGATTTATTTAACAATAATTTTTTCGGTCTCATTGGATCTTTGTTATATATATTTCCATGGTCATATGGACTTATATGCATTGAATATACAAAGACTTCTCCGCTTTTTTCGATCACTGCATAACTATCTTTAAAATTTACTTTTCCCGCTCTTATTGATTTTATCTCTGTACCATAAAGTACAATTCCAGCCTCTATCGTATCTATTATCTCATAATTATGATATGCTGTTGGATTCTTGGCAATCACAGTATCTTTATTCATATTTTAATAGCTGTTCCTTTCTTACAAATAGTTATATTAAAACCATATATAAGTATAACACAATTTTTGCAAAAGAAATACCCTTTAACTATAAATTTATTATAGTAGGGTATTTTTATATAAATCTTAGTCATCGTCTCTATCATGTCTATTATCATCATGATCTTTCATATATTTGCAAATTAGTACTATTATTATAATTATAACTATTATTAGTATAATCCACATCCAAATAGACATGCTAATTCCTAAAAATGTAGCTGATTGCCAATTATTATTAGATAGATTATTCCCATTTGTCATTGTTTGAGTTTGATTTTTAGCATCTTCTCCTGCAGTTCTTACACCGTTCTCTGTTCTATCTATTGCAGTATCTACACCATTAACTATATGATTTCCACCATCTCTAACCATTCCTGCTCCGTTTTGTACACCATTAACGATTCCATTTCCCATTTGACGCATTCCATCTCCCATGTCTTCAGCTGTTGTAGCAATATCATTTCCAACTTGTCTTGCAGTTGCTTGACTATTAGAAGAAATAGTACTTAATAAAGCGAAACATAATATAGTTAATATTGTTAAAAAAATAGTCTTTCTCATCACTTATGCTCCTTTCTATTTTTGCTTAGCACAAAAATTTAATTTTTATTGTATAGAATTTATTATTCTACACAAAATATATTCATATAAGACAGAATATTACTTTTTTCGTCACATTTATATTTTTTACATTTTAACTTTTATTATACAAGCCACAAAAAATATCCCAATGAAATTTATGTAAATTACATAAATCCATTGAGATATCTACAATTTATAATATTAATAGAATTTTATTTAAGCTTTTCCATTGCTTTCAAATACATCTTTTATTTTATGTCTTACAGTGTCTTTAATATAGTCTCTTCCAAGTCCTAAATATTTTCTTGGATCAAATACTTCTGGATTTTCTACAAATATTTTGCGAATTCCTGCTGTCATTGCTAATCTTAAGTCAGTATCTACATTTATTTTTGACACACCACGTTTGCTTGCTTCATGAAGCATTTCATCTGGTACGCCTTTTGCACCTGGCATACTACCACCATATTTATTACACATTTCTACATATTCAGGAATTACAGTTGAAGCTCCATGCAAGACAATTGGTACATTAGGTATCAATGATTTAATCTTTTCTAATATATCAAATCTAAGTTTAGCTTCTCCTTTAAATTTATAAGCACCATGGCTGGTTCCTATTGCTATTGCTAATGAATCGCATCCTGTTTTCTGTACAAACTCAAGTGCTTGCTCTGGATCTGTATACATGCTATCTTCTTCTGCAACATTAACATCGTCTTCAATTCCTGCTAATTTTCCAAGCTCTGCTTCAACAACAACTCCATGTGAATGTGCATAATCTACAACTTTCTTTGTTAAAGCAATATTTTCTTCAAAATCATATTTAGAACCATCAAACATAACTGATGTATATCCATTATCTATACACATCTTACATGTTTCAAAATCTGGTCCATGATCCAAATGTAGTGCCACAGGAATATCATGTTCTTCTAATCCTGCTTCTATCATTTTTTTCAGATATGGTATTCTTGCATATTTAAGTGCACTTGCAGATGTTTGTAAAATTACAGGTGAATCTTCTTCAGCTGCTGCATCCATTATTGCTTGTACAAATTCCATATTATTAATGTTAAATGCACCTATTGCAAACTTCTCCTCTATTGATTTCTTAAACATCTCTTTTGTTGTAACTAACATATTTAGTTCCTCCTTTTTCTTTAATTTTAAATTTCAAAAATGGAACTCGAAGATTATTATTCAAGTTCCATTTTATTATTACTTTAAATAGTTAATCTACTTTATGTTTACTTTATTATACTTTTTTCCATAAAATATCCAAACCATCATCTTCGATAACTACATCATCTAATTTTTCTTTTTTGTCCTTTTTGGTAGATTTCTTTTTTCCTTTAGACGCTTTCTTCTTTTCTTCAACTTGAATTCTATCTAACCAAAGGAATGTTAAGAAAGATACAAATGTAAATGCTTCATCAACTACAATGCATGTTGCTAAAGTTGAAACAGTTCCTCCATTTACAAGTTCTATTGTGTGTCCTACTAATATCGTTAAAAAACTAAACAACATTATACAAGGTACAGTATTTGTCTTATTATTTCTTGCTAAATATAAACATAATAAGAATAATGTAACAGCTGCTATTAAATATAATGGCTGTGTAAAATCAATAATTGGCATAATTATTTCCTCCTTTGTTTGATAAATATATCATACTCTTTTTTTTGACATAATACAATATATTTTTAGTTAAGTTTATATTACATTTTTGTTACATTTGGTCCCAATCTAGTTACAGTTCTTTTCAATTAATTCTGCCACTTCTTTTGCCTTTGCTGTAATATATTCCTGGTCTTCCCCCTCTATCATAACTCTAACTAATGGTTCTGTTCCAGAGGCTCTAATTAGAACTCTACCATTTCCAGAAAATTCTTCTTCTAGTTTTTGGATAGCATTTTTTATTTCTTCGTCTTTGTCATAATCGTATTTTTTGTCGTTTGAAACTTTTGCGTTTATTAAAACTTGTGGGTATATTTTTATTATCTTAGCAAGTTCTGATATACTTTGATTCTTCTCCAAAGCAACCATTAGAAGCATTAGTGATGTTAAGATACCATCTCCTGTTGGATTATAATCTAAGAATATGATATGTCCTGATTGTTCTCCTCCTATATTGTCACCACTTTTAAGCATTTCTTCTAAAACATATCTATCTCCAACTTTAGTTGCTTTAAATTCTATATCATTGTTTTGGCAAAATTTTCTTAGTCCCAAATTACTCATTACTGTTGCGACCAATGTGTTATTTTTAAGTTTTCCCTGTTCTTTTAAATATTTAGCAATTATGGCCATAATAATATCACCATCTATTAAGTTACCATTTTCATCTATTGCTAGACATCTATCACCATCACCATCATAAGCGATCCCTAGATTGCAGTGATTTGCTACAACAAATTTCTTTAACATATCAAGATGTGTAGAGCCACAATTTGCATTTATATTAACACCATTTGGCGTATTGTTGATTATGTAATGTCTTATTCCGAGAGCTGTAAATACTTTATCTGCAATAACTGATGTTGCTCCATTGGCTGTATCAATAGCAACAACAAAATTATCATTATTTATTTTTTCGAATGTATCTTCGAAATTCTTTCTGAAAAAATATAAGTATTCATCTAACAAATCTTCTCTAATCTCTGATACTCCTATTTCACTACTTGGCGCTGCAAACCCACCTAGTTTATCAGAATCAAGTACTTCCTCTATTTCTGCTTCAACTTCATCTGGAATCTTCATTCCCAGGTTGCTAAAATATTTTACACCATTAAAATCATAAGCATTATGTGATGCTGATATTACAACACTTGCATCTGCCTTTAATTTTTTTGTCAAATATGCAACACCTGGTGTTGGTATTACCCCTACTAATTTTACATTTGCACCATAGCTTAAAAATCCTGCTGTCATAGCGCTTTCAATTAACGTTCCTGATATTCTAGTATCCCTTCCTATAAGAATTGTAGGCGCATGATTGCTATGCTTCGCTAAGACATAAGCACCTGCTTTAGCAACTCTATATACTAGCTCTGGTGTAAGCTCTGTATTTGCTATTCTTCTAATTCCATCTGTTCCAAAATATTTCATATTGTTATTCTCCTCTCTTTTTGAAAATCCCCTTTGTTTTACTTATCAATGATTTTACTATGTTATAGTTATTTGCAATACTATAGCCAACTGCAATTACAAGTGAAATTACATTTAATATCCAATACAATGCAGTCGGAACTCCTTCTATATATTTTGTATAATAGCATAAGCATACAATTATCATAATAATTGTAGGACCTTGCCATTTAAGTTCTTTTAATTTTATATATTTTTTCAGCTTTTTTCTTCTATAGAAATATACAATTAAGTCTGCAACTAAAGTAGATATACATGCAGCATATATTTTAAATTGCTTTATTAATATTAAATCTATAATTAAATTTATCGCAGCTGCAACTAATGTAGTTGTTCCCATTATTTTTGTATCTTTATAAGCTGAGAAAATTCCTCCAAAATAGCTTGATAGATTTGAATAATATGTAGCTATCATAACAATTGGTATATAAATATATGCTTCATCATACGATTTGTTGATAAGTATAGGGAAAATAAATGGCATAACTGCTATAAGGCAAATCGTCACAGCATATAAAAATCTTTTAGTATCATGATAAATACTATTATAATATTTATTCTTATTTTCGTCTTTTATTATTCTTGCGGCTGACTCTTTCCATGCTGTGTTAAAATATCCATACACTACATTTATTATGTTTGGAAATCTATTAGCCATTGCATATATTCCATTGGCTGCGGAGCCAATTATTTGTGTTAAAAATATTCTATCAGACATATTGATAATGCTCCATGAAATGCTGTTAGGAACAAGTGGTACTGAATACCTAACCATCTTTTTCATTAAACCTTTATTAAATTTTCCAATATATCTCCATAATTTTAATTTAGCAAATATTACTATAGCTGTCAGAATATTTGCAATCGTATTTGCCCATAAAAGTCCCTCTGCTCCTGAATTTAATCCTACAATAAATATTATATTTAATATGATTGTTCCAATTCCTAAAATAAAATTAGAAAATGAGTATAATTTTAGTTTGCTCAACCCTCTTGCTAAACTGTTACTTAGTCCTATCATTATGTTTGATATTACAAAACTTATAACAGCAAATATCAGCATTGGAGAATATTTAGCTCCAAATTTTAAAGCTAAAAAGGCTATCGGTATAAACATTGCCGTGCCGAATATTATATAAATTATCGTCTGGCTAATTACTTTTCTTTCCTGCATTTTCGATGTTGCATCTATTAAAAATCTAAACATCGATTCTTCCATAAGAAGAGTAATTATAGGGCACAAAAACAATGACAAAGTACAAACAAAATCATATATTCCAAACTCAGCTGGAGCCAATTTATAAGTGTAAAGTGGTAATAGTAAATATGATATTATTTGTGTACTAAGTTTTCCAATTGCAATTATCATTGTATTTTTTACTAATTGGTTTCTTTGGTTCATTTTATACCCTCAATTTCATCATTTAACTTTTTTACAAATTCATCTCTATTAGAAGTATATTCTTTGGGTGAAAAATCTTTGTCTATCAACTCTGCTAAATCATCCAATTCCGTGAGTGGTAGTATGTACCCCTCTTCTGCAAAATTTTCTAATATCTGCATTTGATGGTCGTTTACATGCTCTTTAAATTCTTTTCTTCTTGCAGCAACAATCATCTTTTTATGAAGTTTAAGCCCCATAATTATTGTGCCAACACCCGCATGAGTAATTACAACCCTTGCCTCATTCATATATTTTGTAAATTCATCTATTGTCATATATTTATATATTTCCATTTTAGCTGATGAAAAATCCGTTGAACCTATCTGTGCTATAATCTTTTCATCAGTCTCAAGTTTATCAACTGCATCTAGAAGCCTTTTAAATTGTTTATCTTGTGTCCCAAGTGTTACAAATATCAATTTATTTCGTCTCCTTTTTTATTAATATATCCAACCCCAATACTTAGCCTTTGGATACAACTTTAGCATTTCCTCCCATTGAACTACAAAAGTGTCAGCAATTGGATAAACTAATCTTCCAGCTAATGTTTTGCTTGTCCTATTTGCAAAAGTCTCTATCCATATTACTTTTGCCCTAAAAAGTTTAGCAATATAGCACATAGGAACTGCTGTATGGGTTCCTGTTGTAACAACAACATTTGGTCTTAACTTTATAAATAAGTATAAACTTTTGAAAAAGTTAAAAAGTAATATAAAGAAATATGTTATTGGTGTCCTTCTCGTTCCATAAGCTAAGTAGTAAACTTTACCTTGATATTTATCTTTTAAATCTTTGTCAGATTGGGTTTTCTCAGTAACAATCGAATAATCAAAATCTTCAAAATTCAGCTGCATTAGTTCATTTAAATGTCCACCATTACTTGATATAAACATAACTTTTTTCATATTTGCAATCTTTCCTTTTTATTTTTAAAGGGGTGTCCCCCTGGTCGACCACAGGGACGTACTTTTTGGTCGACCAAAAGGCCCGTCCCCTTGGTTGATTTTACATCTTATCAGGTACTTCAATTCCAAGTAGATGTAGTCCGTTTGTTAGTGTGATTTTAGCCATATATGTAAGATAAATCCTTGCGTCTTGTTCTTCCTTAACATCTGTAAGTATTTTGTTTTCATTATAAAAGGTGCTATAACTTTCAGCTAAATCAATCACATATCTAGCAATTATAGATGGCTCGTTTTTGTGCATAGCGTCTATAATAATCTTTTCAAAATTATCAATTATCTTTACTAATCTAATACTTGAGTCATCTGTTAAACTTTTAAAATTTATATCATATATACTTGGTATATATCCTGCTTTTTCAAGTACACTCTTAGTTCTGACCGTCATATATTGTACATATGGTCCAGTTTCTCCATTAAAATTTAGTGCTTCATTTAAATCAAACACTTGATTTTTTATTCTTGATTCTGCTAAATCTTCAAATATAACAGCACCAATTCCAACTTGTTTTGCAACTTCATCTTTATTTTCTATGTCTCTATCTTTCATTATGTCTTTTACTTTTGATATTGATTCTTCAAGTAAGTCTTCTACTTTAATGAAATTTCCCTTACGAGATGACATTTTCCCTTCAGGAAGCCTTATCATTCCATAGCTTATATGTTCTAATCCATTAGTATATTTTTCATCTATTCCAAGATATTTAGCTACTTCAAATATTTGCTTAAAATGTAAATTTTGTTCTTCAGCAACAACATATAAACATTTATCAAAATCATATGTTTTTGTTCTATAAAGAATAGCTGCTAAATCTCTTGTCGCATAGATTGATGAGCCATTTGCCTTTTGAATTATACATGGTGCTTTTATCCCTTTGTCTGCAAGATCAACAACTTTTGCACCTTGTGATTCTGTGAGTTTTCCTGACTTTTCAAGTAGTCTTATAACTTCATCCATCTTATCTGAATAAAATGCTTCACCATTATATGAATCAAAATCTACCCCTAGTAAATCATATATTTTCTTAAATTCTACAAGGCTAAGTTCTTTAAATTTATTCCATATTTTTGTGCAATACTCGTCTCCATCTTCTAGCTTTTTAAATGTTTCTCTACATTCTTCAAGTACACTTTCATCCTCTTCACAAAGAGCATTTATTCTAATATACATTTGTGACATTTTTTCTATTGGATTTTCTTCAATATTGTATTCATCGCCCCATCTTTTATATGCTTCAATTAGTTTAGCAAATTGAGTTCCATAATCACCTAAATGATTTAGTCCTATTGTATCAAATCCCAAAAATTTATATATGTTGTATAAAGAATGCCCTATTATAGTAGTCTTTAAATGTCCTATGTGAAATGGTTTTGCAATATTAGGTGATGAATATTCTACCAAAACTGTCTTTCCATTTCCTATATCTGATGAACCATAAGTTTCTTTTTTTGCATCAAACTTCTCTACTGCTGTTTTGACTATCTCTGATTTAGTAATGTAGAAATTTAAGTATCCATTTAATGCTTCTATTTTTTCCATTATATCATTAGTTTCAATGGCATTTTTTAATTCTTCTGCAATTATATTAGGTGCTTTTTTTAGAGTCTTTGCAAGCCTAAAACAAGGAAATGCAAAGTCTCCATTTCCATCGTCTTTTGGAATTTCTATAAATCCTTCTATTTCTTCTTTATCTAATTCAGTTATTTTTGAAATATTTTCTGCAATTACTTGTTTGAAATTCATTATATTTTCCTCTCTAATCTCCTAAGCATATTCCTATATCTCTTGCCGTTTTTACAAGTTCATGATCCATTGTAACTAATCTAACATTACTATCCTCTGTACCACCTTGTACTTCTCCTAATTTCTTATTATTTCCTACAACATCTTCTAGTGAGACATAATCTAATTTTCCATCTTTTATAACAGTTAAGACTCCAAATTTTCCTTCCATTGCAAGTTCCATTGCTTTAGCCCCATATTTAGTAGAAAGCACTCTATCATATGCTGTTGGTGTGCCACCTCTTTGCATATATCCTAATGTTGTACATCTCGATTCTAATCCAGTTAATTTTTGAAGCTCTTTTGAAACTTTATCACCTGCACCTGCAAATTTGACTGATATACCTGATTTACTATCTACATCAGATGTGAAAGTAGACGCCTCACCATCCTTTGGTGCTGCACCTTCTGATACAACCACAACACTAAATTGTTTTCCTCTTGCAATTCTTTTATTTATACTTTCAGCTACTTTGTTTATATCATATGGAATCTCTGGAATTAATGCAGCATCTGCTCCACCTGCTATTGCTGACTCAAGAGCAATCCAGCCTGCATATCTTCCCATTACCTCTAAACACATTATTCTGTGATGAGTTTCTGCTGTTGTATGAAGTCTATCTAATGCTTCTGCCGCAACTGATACTGCAGTATTATACCCAAATGTTATATCAGTACAAGCAACATCATTATCTATTGTTTTTGGAACACCTATTGTATTTATACCCTTAATATATAAGTCTCTTGCAGACTTTTGTGTACTATCTCCACCAAGTGTAAATACACAATCAAATTCATCCTTTTTTACATTTTCTACACATAAATCAGATAGGTCTTTATATTCTACTGTTCCATCTGGGTTTGTTACCTTATAATTAAATACAATAGTATTGGTTGAAGAACCAATAATAGAACCTCCTTTTGGCAGAATTCCATCAGCTAACCTATTTCCATCTAATCTTATAAAATTATTTTCAAGTAAACCCTTATATCCATCTATAAATCCATAGCATTCTATTCCATTAGTTTGTGCAGTCCTCATTATTGCTCTTATAACTGGATTAAGTCCTGCTACATCTCCACCATTTGCTAATATTGCAACTTTTTTAATCATTTGTTTCTCCTCCTATTTTATTAATTCAGGCCAAGAAAGACCGTCCCCAATGGTTGAAATTGTGGCCAAAAAGGGCCGTCCCTTCTTGGCTTTAAAAAATTTATTTTGCTCTTTTTTTAAGATTTTCCTTATTTTTATTTACCCTTTTTCCTTTAGAAATTTTCGTAATAAGTATAATTACTAATAGTAAAAGTACAACTGCTGCAGCTATAAGTACTGACATTAATTTATTTTCATCTTTCATAAATTCAGCAACCTTATTCTTTGCATTTTCTATAAAAGAATTATTTTTTATCTCAGTAGTTATTGTTTTTTCTACTGTAACGTCTATGTCTATCTGGTATACAGAAGTCTTGTTTCCATTTCTTAATATAATAGTTATTAAATTATTTCCCTGTACAACTTTGTTTCCTAATATTTCTATACTTGCCTCTGGAATGTTAGACACTGCATTGATTTTAAGTTCAGTCTCATCTTTGCTAAATGTTGCAGTTCCTTTATAGTTATGATTGTCGCCTGTAAATTCGTGTAACAATTTTACCCCTTCAATATCCAGGCTATTTAACTTAAGTCCATTATCAATTTCTTTAGTTACCATAATTTTGTACGTTCTTGTTAGTCTATTTTGTGAAGTTACTACTACATTAATTGTATTTTCATTATTTGCCAAATTAGTATTTCCTGATACTCTATACTTAGCTTCTTCTCTTTCACATTTAGCAACAACATTTAAAGCTTTAACAGACGATGGAATTGTTAAATAATATGTTTGGTTAAACTTATTAAATTCTGGTGTAATATCATATCCCTCTACTGATAGTGATTCTAGATAATTATTAGACCTTTCTTCATTTATCTCTGCTTTAGTTTTTGATGTGGCATATACACTGTTAGTCCCTATAAATATTAGTAATAATAATGTGATGATTGTTAAAATTGTTCTATTCCTTTTCATTTTCTATGTTTGCATAATACTTCTTAAATATCAATGTATAAGTTTTACTATGCATTTTCTCCTTCCTTTGTTTACTTTTTTACATATCCAATTTTATCATTTTCTTTTTATAATTGCAAGTCCATCTCCAACTTCTAATATCTTAGTTTCAAGTTCTGGATTTTCTGTTGATAACTTGATAAATTCTCTTAAATGGTTAACTGCTGTTCTTTGTTTGTGCTTGTTATAATCGCTTAAAACATACCCTTTAAATAAGATATTATCTGCAAAAATTATTCCTTTATCGGATAATAATCTTAATGATTGTTCTAAGAAAAATGGGTATTTGCCTTTTGCAGCATCTATAAATATCATATCATATTTATCATTTAATTTTGGCAAAATTTGCGTTGCATCTCCTTCCAAAATATTTATTGTATAAGTTTCGTCCAATATCTTAATGTTTTCCTTAGCCTCTTTAATTCTTTCTTCATCTCTTTCAATAGTGTCAATCTTTCCGTTATAATTTAAAAATTGTGAAAAACAAAGTGCAGAATATCCGACAGCTGTACCTATCTCAAGTATTTTATCTACTTTAATATCCTTCATATATCCTTCCATCACTTCTAATGTGTCATCCATTATTATTGGTACACTATTTTCAATTGCTTTTCTTTTTATCTTTTCTAATTTTTTTGAGTTTACTATTTTATTCATTTATTTTCTCCATTATTTATGATATATTTTATCCAAATATTGACATATGTCATTTTTTGTTATATTATATAAAAACCTTTCACTTTATAAGGTAGAAAGGAGGTGACATCATTGAAGTTTATAATACAAATGATTGCTCTTATCATATTATACATAATTGTAGATGACAATAAAAATAAAGAGTAAAAAGGTGAAAGACTAGGAAGTGACATTTCCTAGTCTTTTTACATCATTGAAATTTATTAACTATATATAGAATAACATTTTTTTTTTTGACTGTCAAGTTTTTTCCAAAATAATGCATTTAATTTTAACCTAATTGTCAGATGTAATAATAGACTATAAAAAACTAGTCTGCAGATTGTGCTCTTCTTGCTTCTCTTTCCCTTGTTTTTGTATCTAATATTTTCTTTCTTAATCTAATATTTGTAGGTGTAACTTCAACAAGTTCATCATCAGCTATAAATTCAATTGATTGTTCTAATGACATTTGAAGTGGTGGAACTAAACGAAGTGCATCATCTGAACCAGAGGCTCTAGTATTTGTTAAATGTTTTTCTTTACATACATTTATTGATATATCTTCATTTCTTGAGTTTATACCAACTATCATTCCCTCATATACTTCTACACCTGCACCAATTAAAAGTTCTCCTCTTAATTGTGCATTATATAATCCATAAGTAATTGATGTACCTGGTTCAAATGCCGTTAATACTCCCCTTGTCCTTGCTTGTATTTCACCTTTATATGGCTCATAATCTTTAAATACGCTTGACATTCTTCCTTCACCTTTTGTATCTGTAAGGAATTCTGTTCTATATCCAATTAAACCTCTTGCTGGAATTGTAAATTCTATTTTTGTATGACCTGGTTCTGCTGGTTCCATGTTAACCATTTCTGCTTTTCTTCTACCAAGTTTTTCAATAACATTTCCAACTGAATCATCTGGAACATTAACACTAAGTGTTTCAATAGGTTCACATTTTACACCATCAATATCTTTAAATATAACTTTTGGACGAGATACTAAAAGTTCAAAACCTTCTCTTCTCATTGTTTCAATTAGTACAGATATATGAAGTTCTCCACGTCCACATACTTCAAAACTTTCAGCCTTGTCTGTTTCTTTTACTCTTAGTGAAACATTTCTTTCAAGTTCTTTAAATAGTCTATCCCTAATATGTCTTGATGTAACAAATTTACCTTCTTTTCCTGCTAATGGTCCATCATTTACACTAAATGTCATAGAAACTGTTGGCTCATCAATATTAACAAATTCTATCTTTTCTGGATGATCAAAATCACATATTGTCTCTCCAATATTGATATCAGGTATTCCTGATACAGCAACTATATCTCCTGCCTTAATTTCTTCTGCTTCAACTCTTTTTAAACCTTCATAAGTAAATAATTTAGCAAGTTTGCCTTGGATAACCTTTCCATTTTCTTTACAAATACTTACAGATTGTCCAGCTTTTATTGTTCCTCTTTCAACTCTGCCAACTGCAATTCTTCCTAAATAATCATCATAATTTATATTAGATACTAAAAGTTGCATTGTACCATCTATTTCACATTTTGGTGGATCAATTTCCTTTATAATTGTATCAAATATACATGTAATGTTATCACTTTCTTCTTCAAGAGTCATTTTGGCAATACCATTTTTGGCTGATGCATATATAACTGGAAAATCAAGTTGTTCATCATTTGCCCCTAAGTCTATGAATAATTCTAATACCTTATCAACTGCTTTAAGTGGAGCTGCTCCTGGTCTATCTATTTTATTTATTACAACTATTGGTTGTAAGTCTAGCGCTAAGGCCTTTTTTAAAACTTCTCTTGTTTGTGGCATTGGTCCGTCAAACGCATCTACAACAAGTAAAACACCATCAACAGTTTTTAATACTCTTTCAACTTCTCCTTCGAAATCAGCATGTCCTGGAGTATCTACTATATTAATTTTTACATCATTGTACATAACTGATGTATTTTTAGAAAGTATTGTTATTCCTCTTTCTCTTTCTAGGTCATTAGAGTCCATAACTCTTTCTGCTACTTGTTCATTTTCTCTAAATACGTGACTTTGATGTAAAAGAGCATCAACTAATGTTGTCTTTCCATGGTCAACGTGCGCAATTATCGCTATATTTCTTATGTTTTGGTTGTTCATTTTATATTTCCTTCCCTACTAGATTTGAGCTTTCTATTTGGTAGAAAGCTCTATATTGTATATTATAAAATTATTGTTCAATCTTATCATTATCTTGACTACTATATTCGTCAGAAGTTCCTTCTAATTCTCTAATTGATAATTCTATTTTTTTGTTTTCTATATCCATATCTATAATTTTAGCATTTACTTCTTCTCCGACAGACAAAACATCTTCTGGTTTCGTAATTCTTGCAGTTGAAATTTGAGATATATGTATTAAACCTTCTATACCTTCTTTGATCTCAGCAAATGCTCCAAAAGGCATCATTTTCTTTATAGTAACTTTCACAATATCTCCTACTTTAACCTCTAAGGTATTCCAAGGATCTTCTCCTTTTTCATCATATGAAAGTTTCATCCTCTTATTTTCTTTATCAAGTTCCTTAATTGTAATATTGATTTTTTGACCTTCTTTTAAAATATCTCCTACTTTCGCATCTCTATTCCAAGAAATCTCTGAGATATGTAAAAGACCTTGCACACCATCAATATCAATAAATGCCCCATATGAACATATGCTTGAAACAGTACCTTCATATTTATTTCCTACTTCTGCTTTTTCCCAAAATTTCGTCATATTTTCTTCTTGTTTCTTTTTATTTTCAGCATTTCTTATCTTCTTATATGATAAAAGTACATTTCCTTCACCATCGTTAAGTTTAAGAACTTGGACTGTTATCTTGTCTCCGGCTTTTAACTCTTTCTTTGGGTCTGCATTTACATCAAAAGAATATTCTGACTTAGGTATTATTCCATCAGCCTTATAATTAAGGTCAACAAATACTTCCCCTTTATCATTTACATTTATTACTGTTCCTTCAGTAATCTTTTCTAATTTTTTACTTTCTTTCATTGAATCATTTAATAATTGTTCAAAAGATACATTTTCTTCACTCATTGTCTATCATTCCTTTTAATTAGTTATTTGGTAATAGAATTTATAATATTATCTTTCTATAAATTTCCATACCAGTAATTAACTTTTATATTATACATTATTTATATGTATTTTGTCAACATAATTTTTCTTATTCTTCTGTTAATCTTACAATTTCATCCATTATAGCATCGCTTGCTTTATCTAGCCAATCTGGATCATCATTATTTTTATAACTATTTATATCAATTGGTTTTCCATAGTTAAATCTAACTTTTGAAAAAAGTTTAAAGTTCCCCTTAATTCCAACTGGTACAATTTTTGCATTTGCCTTTGCTGCTAAGAATACTGCTCCATTCTTTATCTTTTCTTGCTTTTCTAATCCCTTTCTAGTACCCTCTGGGAAAATACCTATAATCTCATTATTTTTAAGAGCTTTTAAACACATCTTAATTGATGCCATGTCATTTTTACCTCTTTTTATAGGTATAATATCAAACATGTGTCCAAGCCAAGATAGTATAGGAAATCTATATAAATTGTCTTTTCCAACAAATCTAACTTTTCTTTTATTTAATAAAACAATACCTGCTGCATCTAAGTAATTTAAATGATTAGCACAAATTATAAATCCCTCATCTTTAGGTAAATTATCCATTCCTTTCTTTTCAACTCTTAAACAAATGTGATATGTACTAGCCAAAACACCTTTTACAAACCATCTCTCAAATTTCTTCCAAGTAGTTTCTTTTGTCATTATGTATCCCTTTTCAATCCACTTGCTATCCCTCTTTGCATTTTTAACTATTTTATAAAGTTTATTTTGAACTTCATTTATGCTTAAGTCTGATGTATCAACATATATTGCATCTTCTGCTTGTCTTAATGGAGCTATGCTCGCATTTTTATCATTGTTGTCTCTAAATACTATATTTTTTCTAACTTCTTCTTCAGACGATTTAATTCCCTTTTCTGCATTTTGTTTTAGCCTTCTCTTAACTCTTTCATCAACAGAAGCATCTAAATAGATTTTTACATTTGCATTAGGAAATACATTAGTGCCAATATCCCTTCCCTCAAGGATTACATTTTTTCCTTCTGATATCTTTCTTTGTAAATCTACCATAGATTTTCTAACTTCTTCAATGTGAGATACTTGAGAAACATAAGAGTTTACTGGATCACGCCTTATTTCTTCGCTTACATCTTCTCCGTCTAAATATATCTTTTTATCTTTCATGTCTAACTTTATATTTTTTAGTAAATTGGTTACTCTCTCCTTTTGTTCTGGTGATAAATCTTCTAGGTTATCTAATTCTATACTCTCCCTTATAAATTTTAATGTGACTGCTCTATACATTGCACCTGTATCTAAATATACTAAATTTAATCGTTTTGCTAAATTTGATGTAACAGTTCCTTTGCCAGTTCCTGCTGGTCCATCTATTGCTACAATAAATGACATGTTCTATTCCTCCGTTCTATATGCATCCAGGATTCTGCATTCAGAAAAATCTTGTCTCGCAAACTATAAACTAATATTAGGTAATTTAATTTTCTTAGCAATAATTCTAATATTTTTAACATTCATTGCTGTGAGTCTTTCTATTTCTTTAATGCATTTTTCCTTAAAATCTTTAAGCTCTGACATTATATTTATTCCATAAGTAATCTCAACTTCAACGTATATTAATGGAGCATCTTCTCCTTTTGTTATCCTAACTCTTAATACTTCTGTTATTGAGTCGTTCTTAGATGCTAAATACTCTATGATTTGTCTAAATACAGTATCGGATATTGTAAAATTGCCAATATAGCTAAAAGTTGGTCTTATAATTGATTTTTCTGAAATATATGGCTTATTCCCCTGTCCTTTTGTTTTAAATATTTGAAGTGGGTCTAAAAGATAGCCTGAAAAATCCTTCTTTATCTCAAAGGTTGGAACTGGTATAACATGTTTTCCCTCAACAGTTCTCATCCTTTTCGCATTTTCAATTTCTTCATCTGTTGCAACGTCTGTTATATATACTATCTTTATTATGTCTGGTAATTTTAAATTCTTAGCGATTTCATTTACCATATTATCTGATGTTCCTAAGATAAGTATTGACTCTGGCTTATATTTTCTAATTGCTTTAGTCATTTCTCTATTTTGTTCTTCATTTATAAATAAAGCTCTTTTAACAGTTTCAATTTTAGTCGGTGCCTTTTTTGCAGAACTTCCTGCAACTATTTCATTATCTTTAACTAATATTCCATCATCAATTATATACTGTATATTGTATTCTCCAGCAACCATCTGAGCTCTATAACTCTTTCCTGTTCCTGAAGGTCCAACAAAAGCATAAACCTTCATATCTTTTATCTGATTTTCTTTATTTAAAATCATGTTATCTATTATCATGTTCATCTCCTAATTCTTCTCAATTAGTGTCATAGCATATTCATATGACTTATATTTAGTCTTAAAATACTCTTGCTTTAAAATTGTCGTATCTTCTAATTCAGTATTAACTGCTTCAGCTAAGCCAAAATTACCTGAACCAATAACCCATATCCTGCCTTTATAATCTTTTAAGTCATTTATATCCCAAATTGTTTTTCCATATGCTTTGTATGCTTCTTGTACATTCCAATGACTTCTGTCCCAAAAGTAAACTCTATCATACGGAATTTGTTTCTCTGTAACTAGTACAAATCCACTACCTACATTATCTGTAACAAATATATCTTCCTCTTGAAGGTCAGATGTCAAAAATTCCATTGGCTTGCTATTACTCTGGTCATAATTATCATTAATTACATTTATATTAGCAACTAATGACATTATTACAGTTAAAGTACATATTGCAATTACTCTTCTTATATTTGTATCAACAGATAATAATATAACAATCATTAAAATTAGCATTCCTGTCATTGTTAAAAAATATCTTGCAAATAGTATTGGTAGCTTAACAATTGATATTATTCCAATAAAAACAACTACTGCTCCATATAATGATAATAACATTTTAGCAGGTTTAATCTCTTCTTTTTTCCAATATTTTTTTAACATATAGATTATATATATTACAAATATTATTGTAAATGGCCATGATAAAAATGCTGGTATATGTAATAAATCTCCAAGATTTCCTGTAAACTGAAATTCTAATATGTCTAAAAAATCTGGCACCCCAATCCAAAAGCTATCAGTTGAGGATACTTGCCCCATAAGAACTACAAGCCAAGGCATATAACCTATAATTTGAAGAACAGCTGATATAATACCTCTTTTTAAATTTTCGACGTAAAAACCTCCGTTTTTGCTTCTATTTTTTATAGATTTTCTTAAGAAGTATATAAATAGTGCTATATTTATAACAAATGCAATTGCTAATGCATAATAATGTGTATATGCACAAGCTAAACTAAATATAGAAAAGATTATCCAATCTTTATTTATTTTTCCACTACCTTTAAATATTCTATAAGCATATATAACCATTATTGTAGCAAATAACATTGCCCAAGTGTACATTCTTATTTCTGATGCATAAACTATGCATGGTGGAAAAAATAGCGAAAAAAGAGTAAATAACATTCCAGCTTTTTCTCCAAAGTCTTTTCTAATATGTGTATATCCTAATATTCCCATTATAATTAGTGGAACAGCTGAAAATATTCTTACACAAATTATACTTCCATTTGTTATCGTTAAAATAAGTTTTATGATTATGTAATAAAGTACTGGGTGTACATCATGACTACCAATTGTCCATAATTCATTAAAAGGATGATTTGCAATTGCTATAGAATAACTTTCGTCAAACCAAAGATTTATATGAAAACATTGTAGTATGCTAAATATTGCACCTAAAATAATGATTGAAAAAAATATATATTTAGAATTTATATTTCTTATGCTTTTAGTTTTAATCATAGCCTTACATTCCTTTTGCATTAATAATCTCCTTTTACATCCTACCTTTTATTTAAGTTTAAGGTAATTTTAGATATTTTATTTCATAGCTTTTTCTTTAGACTTCGTTTTTACTTTTTCATGTACCTCATCAATCTTTACATCACGATTATGCTCAATTTTTTCCCATGTTGTATCTCTTTTAAATAAACACTTAAAGTTAATTAAAAGCCATGAACCTAAGAAAGCTGGATACATTAAAAGTCCTTTCCACATCTTTTTTATAGGCTTTTTGTCAATTATCATTATCATAACTGCTGTAAATATTGGAAGCAAAAATGTTGGTATAATATATCTTAATATGTTAATAACAAATGCAGATGTTGTCATTTCCTTTCCAAGATAAATTACTGCATTTGATACTAATAGAAGAATTGTTATGACAAACATTGGTGCTGTTCCTACAATATATAACAGTCCATCAAAATTCATAAGTGTCTTATTTTTGACAGCAGATTTAGCTAAATCAGCTGTGTATTCTTGCATACATTGAAGATGTCCTATTGTCCATCTAGATCTTTGAGACCACGATGGCTTAAATTTTATTGGTTGCTCATCATAGCAAATTGCATCAGTAGCCCAACCTAATTTATGTCCTTGAATGATTCGTTTTAATGAAAATTCTATATCTTCAGTTAACGTATTTGTGTCCCATCCAGTATCTCTTATTGCATCTAACTTTACCATAAAACCAGTACCATTTATAAGTGGTGATAAACCTGCATTATATCTTGCTAGATGATAAAATCTATTCATTGTCCAATAAAAAATCGCATATCCAGCTGAAATCCAACTATCACTTGGATTCTTTATATCCCTATATCCTTGAACTACATCCTCACCTTGGCAAAGGTGTTCATTCATTGCAGAAATAAAATGTTCATCTACTATATTATCCGCATCAAATACACAAAAAGCATCATAATCCATCTTGGGATTTGATAATAATTTATTTAAAAATAGTTGAAGAGCAAAGCCTTTTGTCTGCTTTGCTTTGTCTTCTTCAATTCTTTTAAATACCTTTGCTCCTGCATTTTTTGCAACTTTCTCAGTATCATCTGTGCAATTATCTGCAATAACATAGATATCATACAATTCTTTTGGATAATCTTGGTTTTTTAAGCTCGCTATAAGATTGCCCACAACATTTTCTTCATTGTGAGCTGGCACAATAGCCACGAATTTGTGTTTTTTATCTGTAACTTTTGGCTTATCCTTTAATGTAATAAATGAACATAAACTAATGATTAATTGATATATCCAATATATTGTTATTATCCATACTAATGCTTGTTGCACCATATATAAATACTGCATTTTATTTATTTTCTCCTACTTCTAAATCTTTCATGCTAAGTGCTATTTTTCCTTGACCGTCTATATCTATAACTTTTACTGTTACTTCGTCTCCTACGCTTAATACATCTTCTACTTTTTCTACTCTTTTGCTTGAAATTTTAGATATATGAAGAAGTCCTTCTTTATTCATACCTATTTTAACAAATGCTCCAAATGCTGCTATTTTAGTAACAACACCACCTACAATACTTCCGACTTCTATGTCTCTTGTTATATCTTCTACCATTTTTAATGCTTTCTTGGCATTTTCAATATCTTGTGCATATATGAATACTCGTCCATCTTCTTCTATATCAAGTTTCGCTCCAGTTTCATCAATTATTTTATTAATAGTTTTTCCACCTGAACCAATTACATCTTTAATCTTCTCTTGTGGAATAACTATGTTAATTATCTTTGGTGCATACTTAGACAATTCTTCTCTTGGAGCTGGAATAGCTTTTAAAATAATGTCATCAATAATATATGCTCTTGCTTTTGCAGTTCTCTCAAAAGCTTGTTCAATTATATCATATGTTAGTCCATCAATCTTTATATCTACTTGGATAGCTGTTATTCCGTCTTTAGTTCCACCAACTTTAAAGTCCATGTCTCCAAAGAAATCTTCTATATCTTGAATATCAGTAAGAACAATATAGTTTTCTGGGTCATCTGGATTTGTAATAAGTCCTGTTGAAATTCCTGCTACTGGTTTCTTTATAGGAACACCTGCATCCATTAATGCTAATGTGCTTCCACAAATACTTGCTTGTGATGTTGAACCGTTTGATTCAAGAACTTCTGATACAACTCTTATTGTATAAGGAAATTCTTCTTCAGTAGGAATTACTGGAACTAATGCTCTTTCGGCTAATGCTCCATGTCCTACTTCTCTTCTTCCAGGTCCTCTTGAAGGTCTTGCCTCTCCAACACTGTATGATGGGAAATTATATTGATGCATATATCTCTTTGATGTCTCACTGTCTAATCCATCTAATAATTGCTCGTCTGCTTTAGTTCCAAGTGTTGCTATTGATAGAACTTGAGTTTGTCCTCTTGAGAAAAGTGCACTACCATGTACTCTTGGAAGAAGTCCAACTTCTCCATAAAGTGGTCTTATTTCATCTATTCCTCTTCCATCTGGACGTTTTCTTTCAGTTAAAATCATATTTCTAACGCAATGCTTTTCTAAGTCATGGACTGCTGTGGCTATATCAAATGCGTGCTCCTCTTCTGCATCTTCTCCATACATCTCAATTGCTAGATTTTTAATTTCTTCTGCAACTTTATCTACATTATCATTTCTAATTTCTTTATCTGTATTTCTAACAGCATCACTCATAGCTGATTCAAATTTTTCTGTAACTGCTTTATAGAAATCTGGATCAACTGAGAAAGATTTATATTCAAACTTAGGCTTGCCTATTTCAGACTTCATCTCTGATATAAATTTACATATTTTCTTAATTTCTACATGTGCTTCTTTAATGGCATTAAGCATTATATCATTTGGTATTTCGTCAGCTCCTGCTTCAATCATTGTGATTTTTTCCTCAGTTCCAGCAACTGTTAAATGTAATCTACTTTTTTTGCTTTCTTCTTCACTAGGATTTAATACTATTTTGTTATCTATATATCCTACTTGCATAGCAGAGGTTGGTCCACCCCAAGGAATATCTGATATTGAAAGTGCTGCTGATGTACCAATATTTGCACACACTTCTGGGCTACAATCTTCATCAACTGAAAGAACAGTATTTACAACACATACATCATTTCTAAAATCATGTGGAAATAATGGTCTTATTGGTCTATCAATTGCTCTTGATACTAAAATTGCTTTATCTGCTGGCTTACCTTCTCTTCTATTAAAACTTCCTGGTATCTTTCCTACAGAGTATAATTTTTCTTCATAATCTACTGATAGTGGAAAAAAGTCAACACCATCTTTAGGTTCTTTTGAAGCTGTAACATTTGTCATTACAACTGTATCACCATATCTTACTGTAACACTTCCATTTGCTTGTTTTGCAAACTTTCCAGTCTCTATTGTAAGTTTTCTTCCTGCTAATTCTGTTTCATAAATTTTAAACATATTTCCTCCTTCATCGCAATAAACTCATGCGATTCTAAAATTGATTTTCTGTAATCAATTATAGACTGTAACCTCTATGATATAAATATCTTTGTATTTACATCATACAAGCTACTAATCCTTAATTAATTACATTTTTCTTAAAAGAAACTTAAAGCAACGACTGCACTACGATGTAATACAGGCGTTGCTTTAAATAAAAAATTATTTTCTTAATCCTAATTTTGCTACTATGTCTCTGTATCTTTGAACATCTTTTTTAGCTAAGTAATTAAGTAAGTTTCTTCTGCTACCAACCATTTTGTATAATCCTCTTCTTGAGTGATTATCATTTGGGTTAGATTTTAAATGTTCTGTAAGCTCATTAATTCTTTCTGTCAAAAGAGCTACTTGAACTTCTGGTGAACCAGTGTCCTTATCATCTCTTCTATAAGTTTTGATGATTTCTTCTTTTCTTTCCTTTGTCATCATAGTATTATTACACCTCCTGCTTGATATTATTCCTAAAACTTGGTCTTAGTGGTGTGATTAGTCTAAAACTAAGTAAAAGGTTACGCAATATATATTATCATATATCAAAGTAAAAATCAAGGTTTTTTCATTTTATTTTTAATGTATTTTCCTGAGTCAGTTAAGTTTTCTTCAATGATATTAATATTATCTTTTATGTCAGGTTTTACAATTGCTGTGCTTTCATCTTTATAAGAAAATGACCAATTTATCCAACTTATATTATTTTCATCTAAAAATTTCATCCATTCTTCTGAATTTACATAGTCAAATCCACCATCTCCTGTATAATTTCCTGTTCCCCATTCTGAAACAAATACTGGTACATCATTTTCTAACGCGTATTTTATAAATTGTCTATATATTTCAGTGTGTGTACTTGCATAAAAATGAAATGCATATAAAATATTATTATATTCTAATTTAGAATTCACTACAGATACAATATCTTTAGAATAATCTGGTGTGCCCACTATAATAAGTGACTTTGGTGTATTTTTTCTTATGATTTCTATAATTTCATTTGCATATGGCTTTATATGTTCTGTCCATAATACTCCATTAGGTTCATTACAAATCTCATAAATAACATTCGGTACATTTTTATATTTTTCTGATATAAATTCAAAAAATTCCCTTGCTGCCTCTTTATTTTTGTTAGGATCTCCATCTTTAAGATTATGCCAATCTACTACAACATATATATCTAAATCTATACAGATGTCTATTATGCTAATTACTTTTTGTTTATTGGTCTCCTTGTCATTTATATATCCACCTTCTTCAGTATACATAGCAATTCTAAAAACATTCATATCCCATTCATCTCTTAGATATTTTAGATTTTCCTTTGTAATTATGTCTGTGTACTCCCATTGCACACCATGTGAGCTTACGCCTTTTAACTGAATTTCCTGACCAAATCTATTTTTTAATTTAGTACCATCGACTTTCAAAAATCCATTATATATAACTCTATTGTTGTTTATTCTATAAAATATAGGAATCGATACTGTTATGGCAATGATGAGTAAAAACAAAACTAATAATTTTTTCAATTATTTTTATCCCCTTTCCAAAGCATTTTTATTATTGTCCATTTATTATATTTAAATATTTCACTGCAATCTTTTGCTTCGTTCTTTTTGTTTGATAAATCAAATAAAATAGCCATAAATAGATACATTAAGTTCGACATACTCCATATTAGTGAGAATATATCTGAAAATGTATTATTCATCTTTAGTACACTCATTCCTAAAGCAATGAGGTTTATGATTATAAAGAATATATGTCCCAAGGTCATTAAAATTTGCTCTTTAGAAATTTTATTTCCCTTATTTTTCTTACTTGATACTTCAAATTTTTTCTTTCTAATACCTATTAGTTCTAGGAATACTTGAACACTTAAAATTGGTGTTAATATTATTTCATATATTTTGTTCCAAGTAGATGACCTTTCATTATTGAGTACCTTATCTAAAACAAATCTTTTTAATACGTATTGTGGCAGCCACATTATTGTAAATATTATCATACTAGTATTTATTAAGATAACATCAAATGCATTGTATAATAAAGGTGCTATTAGATATATTAGTCTTTTTATTCCAAACAGCCAATATGAAAAACAAGAAAAGTATTCTAATTTTTGCTTTAGATTTAGACCTTTCATTTTTAATAGATTGACCTTTTTACTTGTTTGTATACATCCTCTAGCCCATCTAGTTCTTTGCTTAATAAAACTTTTCAAATCGTTTTCTTGATATCCTACTGCTTCTACCTTGTCTATGTATATTCCTTTATATCCTGCATTTTGAATTAACATACCTGTTGCAATGTCTTCAGTTAATACACCTTCTGCAAATCCTCCTATTTTATCTAATGCTTCTCTTCGTATTATTGCATTAGTTCCGCAATATACTACAGCATTTATGTTATTTTTTAATGGTTGTAAGGTATGATAGAAAAATGATTGGTCATTTGGTACATATCCATCTATTCCATATCTATATTGATATATATCACCATTTTCAAATCCTTGAGGAGTTTGAACAAATCCTACATCTTTATCCCTTGCTATATGCGGAATTAAATCTAGCAATATGCCTTCTTTAGGTGCCATATCTGCATCTAGGGTTAATATATATGGTGATTTTATTGTATTTAGTAGATTGTTATAATTTCCTGCCTTTGCATTTATGTTATTTTCTCTAGTTATATAGTTTATATTTAGACTTTCAGCTAATATCTTTACTTCTTCTCTTTTTCCATCATCTGATACATATATATGTAATTTTTCTTTATTGGGATATGAAATAGCGTTGCATGCCTTTAATGTTCTTTCAAGTAATTTGATGTCTTCATTCAGTGTCACGACAACTACATCTACATCAGGATATTCTTTTATTTTTTTGTCTATTATATGTCTTTTAGTACCTTTTAATGAATTCACATAGAAAATGCAGAATTCAAAAAAATCTAATATCTCTAAGCTTACAATTATAATAGAGAAAATTAGGGATTTCCATCCCCTATCTAAAGGGATGGAAATCATAACTCTCCATATTATATATATAAGCGAAGATATTAGAGTTAAATTAATTATTGGCTTTATATATTCCTTCATTTTTACATCCTATATTTTCTTATTCAGTTTCTTTAAATTGATATGTACATCCTTCTATAACGTCTTCTGTAACATCTGGTGTACTAGCCATATGTGAATTCTTTCCTATTATACTTCCAGTGTTTGGTCCACTTAAAAATCCATCTACAATGCTACAGTTAGTTATATTAACAGCTTTACGATTTTTTGTTTCTTCTCCTGTTGTGCTATTTATTGTGCTTGTAGCACCACCATATCCTAATATACCACCAATATTACCTATTGTTCCTTCTACGTAAGTGTTTTTAGTATGACAATCTATTATGTTTGGAACTGCTACTCCTGCTATTCCTCCGACTCCACTTGTTCCTTCAAATTTACAACTATCTAAATTACATTTTGTAATAAGTGAATTTGAATTTGATGAGTTATTTCCATGCCCTACAATTCCTCCAAGAGATGCTTCTTGTCCATCACCTGTTAATCTTATTTCTGTTCCATAAAGACTGCAAGATTCTATTTTACAATTAAATGGTGCATATGCTGCAATTCCTCCTGCATATGTAGATCTAGCTGTAGCTGTTACTTTTATACCTGTCATATCAACTTTACTATTACTTATATTTATGTTATCTCCAAATCCTACTATTCCACCTACACGTACATGGCTTTCTATTCCTACATGGTCTACAATTGCATTATCTATATTAGATGTACTTGCATATCCAACAATTCCTCCAACAGCTCTCATATTATTATCATTACAATGCATATATAGCCACGTTTCATAAACTTTACTATTTGCAACATTAGCATTAGGAGAATATCCTATCATACCGCCAGTTCTTCCACCACTTTTTAATTTTGAATGATTTACATTTACATTATCAATTGTAATTGATCCGCCATATGCTCCTCCTAGACCAACTACTCCACCAATAAATTCACACTTACCTGATGTAGTATCAAATTCAGTGCTAAAGTTATTTACTATAGCATCTTTAATTGTCGCTCTCGTATATTCTTGTCCTAAAATTCCCCCCACTTGTTTTGATTCTTTTCCAGATTCGTTACATACAACTTTGCAATTATTAACAGCACATTTTGTCATAGACATTTCTACCTGCGAAATTCCAATTAATCCACCTACTGCTTCACAATTTTTTCCATTTATTTCAACGTCTTTTACATAACAATTATTTATTTCTTTTGCAGTTGACATACCACATATTCCACCAATAGCAAGTTGATTAACTATTCCAACTCCAGTGCCTAATTTACTATTATATACTTTTACATTTTCTATTACAGCATTATTGTTTCCAGTTCCCGAAAAGCCTATAGCACCACCCACTTTTTGTAATTCACTAGCTTCACCTTTGCTAGCATCAAAGTTTGCAACTGTACAATTCTTTACAGTAAGTGGTTTATTTTCTGACATTGCAACAATTCCACCAGTCATAGAACGTATCGATTCTACTGTAAGATTATTTGAGCTACATTCTGTAACTGTAATATTTTCTCCTTGAAATGCTGCTACTATTCCTGCCGCATTTTTTGCAGTATTAATTTTTATATTATCTACATGACAATCTGATACTTCTAAATTTTTAAGGTTTGAGTAAACATGCCCCAATATTCCAGCAACTGAATCTCCATTAGTAAACTCAATTCCCACTGCAGAACATTTTGATATTTTTAAATCTTTTACATTTTGGCATTCGCCTATCAATCCAAAACTTGCACTATATGTGGTTCCAGTAGCCTTTATATCTTTCATTGAACAATTTTCTACATTTACACTAGTTTCATAGCTACTACCTTTCAGGTAAATTTCACGTATCATTCCATCAGATTTTGTCATCTCTGATGATTGGCTTGAACAATTAGTTACAGATACACTTTCTCCATTATTTCCCACATATCCTAATAATAATGCTCCTGAACCAGATAACTTTTTAGTATTACATTTATCAATTGTGACATTTCCATTTGCTACAGCTAATATACCAGCTGAATCATTATCTTTTAGTTCAATATCTTGAACATTACAATTATTAATAGTAGTAGTTTTATCATTTGCTGTATAATACAAAATTCCTGAATTTAGTTTCATGCTATTAGTTGTAGAACTTTTTGTTACGTTACAATCATTTATCGTTATGTCTCCATATGAAGTTGATGCAATTCCAGCTGTTGCAGATGTTCCAGGCATATTCGTTGAAATGGTTTTACATTTACTTATTATTACTCCTCTTGGTCCTATATAACCTACAATTCCTGCAGAATTCATTCCATCTATAGTAGAATCTTTTACATAGCAATTTGTTATTGTTGCATTATTACATTGAGCAGTGATTGCGGCTGCACTCTCTTTAGATTTTATATTAGCATTTACTACTGCATAATTTCTTATTGTTGCATCTGTTACGCATTCAAACATTCCTGCTGGTCTTGGATATTTTGGGTCTCCACCAGCAATACGTGTATAGTCATTTTCTAAGCCAGTAGTATCTATTGAGATGTTACTTATTGTACATCCGTTTCCCTCTAGTGTTCCGTTAAAATTTTTTATTGTTGGTACATTTCCTGCACTTGCAAAGTCTATATTATTCATAAATACATATGTGGCATTTGTCGCCATTGTATATGTTCCTACATATGTACCTGATAAATCGTTTATCACATAACTAGACTTTTCAGATGCAATGTCTTTATATTGTTCAACTGTATAAATTGGTATATAGTCTGGTGGAAAATATGTATATGGTTTTGTTTCAGGCAATCCATCTATGTCAGGTGATACATCTGGTATCCCTGGTATATCAGGTGTTTGTGGCATTGGGTCCTCTGGATTACCATCAATTATACTTGCTATTTTATCTAGCTCATTTACTTCATCTTCTTCTGCAGCTTTCCATCTGTTAGTTGCATCTTTTGCCTTGAAGACTAAAGTATCAATTCCTCTTAAGCCTATTGCAGCTAATATCAATAATATTATAATTGTAACAACTAACGCAATTAACGTTATACCTTTTTCTTTGCTATTTTTTCTCATTTTTTACTCCTTTGTTTTTATTTCACATTACCAATGCTATGTAATTATTTTCCATAGCATTATATATATTTATGTTAAAAAGGTCAATGGTTTTTCGTTTATTTAATATTACAATTCTGTAACATTATTAAGAACTCATTTTCGGCTTTATTCCAAGTCCATCGCCTTCACATATTAAAGTTTTAACTGTCTGTTTTTCTCTCTTTTCTTCCGCATTTACCTTTAGTGATTGTCTAAAATCATTATTTATCTTTTCATTTCCTTCTTCTTCAATTTTAATTTGAGGAGCTTCTATCATTTTAACTTTAGCTTGCTTTTTAAAGATATTTTTAAAAAACATAGTTATTTTTTCTATAACTTTCATTTCTATCTTCCCTCCTCATCTAATTGTTCTGAATTCTCATTCGAGCTTATACTTTTTTCCTCTGCTGCCACAACTTTTCCTGAACTTCTAGATAAGTCTATATTTTCATTTTCACGACTTTCTTTTTGCCATGGTCTAACTCCATTACCTCTTTTTAAATCCATTTCGTAACATTCAAATTGCTTTTCAAATTCTTCTAGACTATATTCATCAAATCTTCCTTCTACTTTATTTGCTACAAAAAACTTTTTACCAATTTCATTAGGATAATCAATATAAGCATAAAATGTTGGTTTCTTTTCTTCATCATCTCTATTATATACCCTATTTACAACACATTGGTTAAAATTAAGATTTTGATGATTAAGTAATATTTGGCTTAATACTGCAATCGTGGAGTTCTGACATTCTGCAAAGTCAGGATAATATTTTTCAAGAAATTGTAATTGTGCATAAACATTTCCTTTAGGATTATTAGCAAATATCTCATCTATATTGTCAGATATATTTATCAAAGAGACTATTGGAAATTCCCCATCTCTATTTGTCATCCCAATGCTATAATATGTTCTTCTTAAGTTTTCTTCATCTAAATTAAGTGTTGCATCTTGCAATTTTTCATCATTTAAATGGCAAGCATGGTCTTTACCTTCATCATCTATGTCATTTTTCCTAATTTCTTCATAGCTTACACAAAAGTTGCTTGGTTTTGCTCCATATCTATTTTCTGTCAAATTCCAAGTTGGGTCCACTATTGTGTTTCCTCTTATCATTTCTCCATTCTCTGATGGAATTTCAATATCTTTGATTTTCAAAAATGCATGTGTGCCACTAGAAACAACTTCGCTTTCTATTCCAACTCTATCTAAAATTTCTTTTTCTACTCTAGATATTCCATTGCATACGCCATACCCAGTACTAATTATCTTCCATAATGCTCTAACAGCATCACCATCTGATACTTCTGTGTCAAAATCTGGAGCGTAGCTAATCTTCTTACCAACAGCATTGTCTATTGCAGCCAATTTTTCTAAGTCAGTCCATTCTGGATCTAAGCTATCAATTACAGAGTCTATCCATTTTTCCGCTTCTTTATATTCTTTTGCTGTAGATAAAAAACCTATAATACTATCTTTTTCTAATCTATTAAACACCTTTGCATTAGGACAGATATCACATAACTCCAAGAGTCGTTTCTTTTGCTCAACAGTTAGTTCTTCTGGTCTTATATTTATTAAATCATCTAATCCACGATACTCTTCTAAATTTCTATCTGAATCAAATTTAATAAATGGGCTGTATGGTTGTGCTCTTTCCATGCTTAAGGCTGTTTTATATTCTTCTGGAAGGTCCTTTACATCAATATCTTTTTTCACTTCATCTTTTAAAATTGCTAATATACGTCTTTTTTCATCTATATCAACTCCAAGCTCTTCGATGTGTTGTACAACATATTTTTGTGCTTCAGAACTCAATCTATTTGTTAATTCATATGGATGTGTATTTATTTTTTCTAAAAAATCTTTATTATTTATTATAAATTCGCAAAATGATTTAGGTTCTAGTGATAATATAACTCTATTTTTATCCCCTGTACTAAATTTTTCATCTTCTAATATTATCTTTAATTTAGTATCTGTACTGCAAGAATTTATAACATCAACTGCGTAACTTCCTTCTATTCCATAGTACTCTACTAAATTTAATTTTACTTCATCACTATCTATCTCTTGAAGTAATGTAGCAATTTGAAATGTCTCAAACTTTAGCTTCTCCGTTACAAGTATTTTATCCTTAAGTATTTCTTGTATTGTATTTTCATCACAACTTGATATCAGTAATTTAACATCGTAATCTCCATATTCATACTTTTTTAGGAATTCTGAATTATATAATAATTGTTTTTTTAAATCATCATTTATTCTCTCCGCAATATCCTTAATTTGATTGTTACTCAAATTTGATAATAATTCTTCATCGTTTACTATTTGTGAACATACATTTTCATCTAATATAAGACTGATTATACTTGCTTTTGTAGTACTATTTAATTTCTTCATCTCAGGAGCTTTTAAAAATTGAAATTTTTCCTCGTCGCTTAAAAATTCACTTACTATATCTTTAAAATCTTTTATAGTAAGATTTTCGCATTGCATTATTGTATTCATGTCCAATAATACTGACAATCTATCACTCGAACTTTCTAATAGTTTTCTTAAGTCGTTTATATTCATTATTTCTCCTTGGCATTTTATGTCTATATAGGACGTTTTTTTGGTAAAAAGCCTTTAAACCGTCCTATATTTTACTCCTCAATCCACTTAATCAAATCAAGATTTGCCCAATCTAATATCATCTTAGATTTTGGTACAACCCTAAATGTGTAACCATAGTCTCCACCTGATTTTAATGCAACATCTGCTGTATATTTACATTTTAGTTTAGATGATTTGCCTTTTTCTACATCTTTCTCCATTGATATAATTTGTAAGTCGCCTGCAATTTGATTTCCTTCTATTCTTCCATAATAAACTTGAACATCTATATTATCGTTATTGATTAGTTCATTTGGAAGTGTAACATAGCAACTAACCTTTATTGTATTTCCAGCATCGAGTGCTGTATTGTTATAGTTTTCTGGTGCTTGTTCTATTTTAATATCTTGCCATTCTCTTTCAATTACATTTTTCCACTCACTAAATTTTATGACATTTCCAAGCTCTTGGTAATTATCTCTATTTAAATTACAAAGTGGTATATAAAGCTGTGCCATGTAATCAGCAATCATTCTAGCTGTACTAAATCTACCTGCATTTGACGCAATAGTATTTTTCATCATTTTTATCCATTCAGTTGAATATCCTTTTTCGCTTTTTCTATAATACATTGGAATTATCTTATTTTCTAATGTATCATATAAACTTTTAGCATCATCATCATCTTGGTCTTCATAGTTTTGGTATTGTTTTTCTGTTCCAATTGCCCAACCATTTTTTTGATTGTAGCCCTCAGCCCACCAACCATCAAGCACACTGAAATTAAGTACACCATTTACAGCTGCCTTTTGTCCACTTGTTCCTGATGCTTCTAATGGTCTTCTTGGGTTGTTTAACCATACATCAACGCCTGATACTAAGTATCTTGACATTCCTATATTATAATTTTCTAGTATAAATAATTTACCCTTAAATTGTGGCTTTAATGATAACTCATGAATATATTTAATTAGTCCTTGTCCTTCTTTATCTTGTGGATGTGCTTTTCCTGCAAATATTATTTGTACTCTTTGATTTCTCTCATTAAATATCTTTGTTATTCTTTCTAAATCTCTAAATATAAGTGTTGCTCTTTTGTATGTTGCAAATCTTCTTGCAAATCCTATTGTTAAAGCATTTGGATCCAATTCACCTACTATTTTGTCTATCTCATCATATGAATAATTGTATCTTCTAAGTCTGCTAATTGTAGAATCTTTTACTAATTTTAATAGCTTTTCCTTTCTTGACTGATGTACATTCCAAAGTTCTTCATCTGGCACTTTATAAATATCTTGCCATATATCATCATTTTGTATATCATCTTGCCAATAAGGTCTAAAATATTTATTATATAAATCTTTCATAGTTGGCGCAACCCATGTGCATGTATGTACACCATTGGTTACATAGCCAATAGGAGATTCTTTTTCTGGAATATTTGGCCAAACCTCAGCAAATAATCCCCTTGATACCGCACCATGTAATTTACTTACACCATTTTTCTTACCAGCAATTTTAAGAGCTAATATTCCCATGTTAAAGCCTTCTTCCTCGTCTTTTAGCTCTGCTTTTGTTTCATCTTCATCTATTTTTTCTTTAGCAGGGTTCATACCTAAGCTCATAAATTCTTCTTTAGTAATTCCAAACTTATCCCAGAATTTATTGAAATATTTTTCCATTAAACTAATTGGGAAAATATCGTTTCCTGCTGGAACAGGAGTATGTGTTGTAAATACAGTTTTACTTGATACAATATCTCTTGCAATATCAAATGATACTTCTTTATCTCTAATTATATTTCTTATTAGTTGGAAAGTTAAAAATGCAGAATGACCTTCATTCATATGATATACAGTAGGATTTAGCCCAAGTTTATCTAATAAAAGTACTCCTCCCATGCCTAATACTATCTCTTGCTTAATTCTCATTTCTTGGTCGCCACCATAAAGAGCTGTGGTTATATTTTTATATTCATCAATATTTTCATCTATATCAGAATCTAATAAATATAAACTAACTCTTCCAACATTTAGCTTCCAAGCTTTTAAATATAATGTATTTAGAGGTAATTTAATTGAGATGATTATGTCATTTCCTTTTTCATCTCTTACTGGACTAATTGGCATTGCATCCATATCAATATCTTTGTACACTGCTTCTTGCATTCCACTTCCATTTATTACTTGATGGAAATATCCATTTCTATATAAAAGTCCAATTCCTACAAGCGGAAGACCCATATCACTTGCTGATTTTAAATGATCTCCTGATAAAATTCCAAGACCTCCTGAATAAATTGCAACTGTTTCGTCCAAACCATATTCTGCTGAAAAATATACAATTAAATCTTTTTGGTTTTGAGGATATTTTTTAGTAAACCAAGTAGACTTTGCATTCATATAATCTTCAAAATCTTTTACTATTTTATCGTATTCCTTTAAGAAGTCTTGATTTTTACAAGCTTCTTCTAATTTATCTTGTGAAATGTTTTTTAGAAATTTAGTAGGATTCTTTTCACATTTTTCCCACAAATCTCCATCCATTTGTTTAAATAATCTTAAAAATTCGGTATTCCAAGCCCACCACATATTATTTGATACATCAGCTAATTTTGCTATTCTCTTTGGTAATTGTGGTCTTACTGTAATTTTGTTAAATACATAAGACATTTTTATTTCCTCCTTTGTTACTTTAAAATTACGTTTTTCCATTGTTTTTATAATATATTATTCCTTAATTTAAATCCTCTTTGTAGGCATATATTTTTATTCTTTACAATTATATATTTATTCTAAATTTTATTCAATGCTTTTATTATTACATTTGTGTAACATTTAGTGTTAGTAAAAGCCATTCACATGAATGACTTTTTATTACTCCTGCAATTCCTTTGCTAGTTTTCCTATTGCTTTTGTTTCTATTCTTGAAACATATGAACGTGATATCCCCATGCCTTTTGCAATCTCATTTTGAGTCTTTGGTTCTTCTCCATTTAGTCCAAATCTTAATTCAATGATTCTTCTTTCTCGTCCCTTTAAAATTGTTCGTATTTTTTCATATAATTTACTTATTCTAAACTTAAGTTCTATTTCTTCTTCTATTGGCTTTTCTTCATTTTCTAGTACATCTTTTAATGTAATTGTATTATCATCTTTATCTTTTCCAATTGGCTCTTCTAAATAAACCTCTTGATTTAGTTTTTTTGATGACCTTAAATGCATTAAAATTTCGTTATCAATACATTTAGAAATATATGTAGAAAGTTTTATATTCTTTTCTGAATTGTAACTATTTATTCCCTTAATTAGACCTATTGAACCTATTGATATTAGGTCGTCTTGATCCACATTTGAATTAGCATATTTTTTGCTTACATGCGCCACTAATCTTAAATTATGTTCTATTAAAATATTTCTTGCTTCCTCGTTTCCTTCTTCCATAAATTTTATATATTTTCTTTCATCTTCTGCACTTAACGCTTCTGGAAATAGGTTGTTATTAGCTATGTAACCAACAGTAAATAATCCTGAGCCAACAAAAGCTAAAAAACCTGAAATAGAAATACCTAACATAAAATGTCCTTTCCTAAGTTGCATGTATTTAATTTATATACATAATCTGAGTATATATGCTATTTACAAAGACACTCTCATTTTGCAACCTACATTTTAATTATATGCAGATTGTTTTTTGAGAGTGCCTGACCCCTTAATTTATTTTTTTCTTCTAATCATCCAGCCTTCTTCACATTTAATTGGTAAGTGCATCTTTACAGTCTGTCCTACTTTTCCCGGATTTATAGTCTCTATTTCTTCATCCGTCTCTGTATCCCACATCTTATCTATAATAAATTCTACTGGCTCTATTTTATTTGGAATTATTATTTCCATTTTGTCGCCTATATTCAATTTATTTCCTATCTTTACAATAGATTTATCTTCGCTATATTCTAGTACTTGTGCTCCATATTCATACTCTGGGTTATATTGTTTTCCCTCGAATTCTTGGAAATCCTTATTATTCTTATCCTCAAAAAAGAACTGCGTTATATCTCTAGTTTTAACTTTCTCTAATTCTTTCAAATATTTAGTATAGTCATAATTTTCGGGTAATTTCATATAGTCATCTATTGCATTTCTATATGCATTTACAACACTTGCTAAATAATATTCTGATTTAAGTCTTCCCTCTATTTTAAGGCTAGTTACGCCCATTTCTATGATATCTGGAATATTTTTAATTAGGCATAAATCTTTTGATGACAATATATATGTTCCATTACTATCTTCTTCAACTGGCATAATATTTCCTGGATTATTTTTTTCTTCTATATAAACGTTATATGCCCATCTACAGCTTTGTGCACAATCTCCTAAGTTCGCATTTCTGCAAGATAAAAAATCACTTAAATAGCATCTTCCTGAATAAGCCCAACAAATTGCTCCATGTATGAAAATTTCAGTTTCTAACTCTTGTGGAATATTATTTATTAAGTCTTTTATTTGCTCTTTATTCATTTCTCTAGAAAGAATTACTCTTGACGCACCATTCTTTTGCCAAAATCTTGCTGTGTGTGCACTTAAAGTATTTGCTTGCGTACTAATATGTATAGGAATATTAGGTGCTATCTCCTTTATAATATCTACAATGCCGCCGTCTGATACAATTACTGCATCAACTTTTAATTTATCAAGCATTTCTACTTGTTTTTTTATATCATCATACATGCTATCTTGTGCATATATGTTAATTGTTGTATATACTTTTTTTCCGGTTGCTATGTGCATATTCAATTGTTTTTGCTAAGCTCTCATTATCAACTTCTGCTCTACTTCTTAGTGATAATTCACCTGTCCCGCAATACACTGCATCTGCTCCATATAAAAATGCTTCCTTTGCTTTTTCAAAAGAACCTGCTGGTGCTAATAATTCTGGTCTCTTCATTTTACGCCTCCTGATTTCAACCAATGGGGACGTGTACCTGTGGTCAACCAAAAGTGCACGTCCCTATTGGTTGAAACTATAATACCATATTTTCGATTATTATACAAGAAATAAGAAAAAATTAAGAATAAAGTTATTTAGATCTGTTTGTTTTCTAAATAACTTTATTTTTTATACATATTTATTTTACTTGGATTATATTTATAATTTTTCTATTTCTTCTTTTGTTAATCCTGTTGCATTTATAATAATTTCTATATCTACTCCTTGTAATTTTAGATTTTTTGCTATTTCCTTCTTGCTTTTTATTTCACCCTGTACCATACCTTGTTCTATTCCTTTTCTAATTCCTGTTGATTCAATGTTATTCATATCCATTATGTATTTTTCTCTTAAGTCTGCTAAATATTGTTCGTGTTCATCTTTGCTTATATCTTCTAATACTTTTTGTGCTTGCTTTATGTCTTCATCTACAATTTCCATATTGATTTCCTCCGAACCCATAATATATTTTACCCATGTATCTATTTTACTATTCTTAGCGTACTCTTCTACCTTGATCATCTCTATTATATATATTTCTATTACATCTGTCAAGACGATTTTTCGATAGTCTTCTTCTCTCAGATTCCATTTTGTAATGTACTTTGGTATTTCTTTTAGCTTTTTTAGTTCAAAATCTATAAATAATATTCCTATACATTTATTTAACTTTGAATAGTCTTGTGCTTTTTTTAGATTTCTTGAATACATTTTGCTTATATAATACAATATTCTTTTTTCTATATTATCTTGGTCTACTAACTGCATCTCTATATCTACATCTATTTCCCCATTTATCTTTGCTCTGATGTCTAATACTCCTAGTTTATCTGAATATATGTCTCTTTCTAATATTTTATCACAGTCTAAGTTTACATCTGTTACATCTTCTTCTAATATTGCATTTAATAGTCCTTTTGTGATTTGTTCATTGCCTGCAAACCCAAAGACTCTTTTAAATGTGTAATCATTTTTTAATTTTAATAACTCTATATTACCATCTCCTTTGTTATATTGTTCGTTGTTATGGGATTTTTAGACAGAATTGTCTTATTGATTTAAAATAAATATGTATAATTTACTATATATTACCATATTATAATGGATATTGCAAACTTTTTTTTAATTCTTACGTAAAAAGTTACTATATAATAATTTTGCTTTTTATCATTAACGCAAACATGATACTATTTTAATTATAAATTTTACAGGAAAAAGCTCCAACCTTTTGGGTTAGAGCCTAAATATTTTATTTGTTTACATTTTCATAGCTTGAACACATTGATTCTTCTGGTTCTTCGCAATGACATCCTTCTACTGGGCATACACATATTTTGTCTAAATCACAAAATTCTCCATCACAATTATGTTTGCAACTGCAAACTTTACATCCTATTTTTTGATTTCCATCCATTTTAATTCCCTCCTTATAATTTTACTTTGTATTAAAAATACACATGAAAAATTAGTACATTTTAATTTGTACTAATTTTATTATGTGACTTTTCAGTCTTGCTTATTCTGTTTTTGTAATAGATTATTATCCAAATAATTCATTTTACATAATATTAAAATACTGATATCAATAAAAAATAGTAAATCTGTAAGCCGGGTTCTGTCGAAGAATGGTCATTTATCTTGGACATATATTGCTATATGACTCTTTGCCACCAATTTAAGGAGATGACGAGCAGCCACTTTATTTCTCCTAGTCTCGGTGTTGCTCCAGATGGGGTTTACACGGCTAGATGTATCACTACATCTACGGTGAGCTCTTACCTCGCCTTTTCACCCTTACCGTGCCTGAAATTAATTTCATTCACGGCGGTTATTTTCTGTTGCACTTTCCTTAAGGTTACCCTCACTTGACGTTATCAAGCATCCTGCTCTATGGGGCCCGGACTTTCCTCACTTTTCGCCTTTCGGCATTGAAATAGCGCGACCATTTGATTTACTAAATTTTATTTTACTATCTTTTTATTATTTTGTCAAATTTTCGTAATTTTATTTTCTATAAATTAAATTATTTATTTTTGTCAATTATTGACATTTATTCGACATCATGGTATTATATGGTAGCCTTTCTTCATAAAAGGTAGAAAGGAGGCGTTTACATATAATGAACAGTTTGTTGAAGTTGTTAGCACTTATCATAGTATATGTAATTATACATGATAAAGATAACTAACAATACGGAAAAAAGACTAGGAAATGCAGTCCTAGTCTTTTTTAGTGTTTACATATATATGAATAATCTGTTGATATATTTATTATATATCCCAAAAATTGATATGTCAAGCATTTTTCCAAAAATAAGTAATTTATTTTATATCCTTCATTGACAACTTAACTTTTTGTTTTTCAAAATCGATTCCAATTACTCTTACCTTTACAATATCTCCAATAGATACAATATCAGATGGCTTTTTAACGAATTTATCGCTCATTTCTGATATGTGTACTAATCCATCATGTTTTACCCCAACATCAACAAATGCTCCAAAATCAGTAATATTTCTAACTGTCCCTGTTAGTACCATTTCTTCTTTTAAATCTTCAAATTTTAATACATCACTACGAAGAATTGGCTTTGGCATGTCTTCTCTTGGGTCACGACCTGGTTTACAAAGTTCAGCTATTATATCTTTTAATGTTATTTCTCCTATATCAAGTTCTGTGGCAGTTTTAGCAACATTTATCGCTAATAATTTAGTTCTTATATCTTTTAATTTGTCTTTGTCTAATATATCTTCTTTTTTGTTTCCTATGTTTTCTAAAAGCTTTTCAGCGACTTCATAACTTTCAGGGTGAACTGCTGTTATTTCTAGTGGATTTTTACCATTTGGTATTCTAATAAATCCGGCGCATTGCTCAAATGCAACTTTTCCTAGCTTAGGGACTTTAAGAAGCTCTTTCCTTTCTTTAAATTTGCCTTGCTCATCTCTGTATTTTACAATGTTTTTGGCTATTCCTGAGTTTATTCCTGATACATATGAAAGTAGTGGCGCAGTTGCAGTGTTAACATCTACACCAACTTCATTTACTGCGTCTTCTACAACTCCTGATAAGCTTTCTGATAATTGTTTTTGGTCTACATCATGTTGGTATTGTCCGATTCCTATTGCTTTTGGATCAATTTTAACGAATTCTGCTAAAGGATCTTGCAATCTTCTTGCTATTGAAATTGCTCCTCTTATTGATACATTTAAATCTGGATATTCTTCTGTTGCAAGCTTTGATGCAGAATAAACTGATGCTCCCGCTTCACTAACAATTGCATAATATACATCAATTCCAAGCTTTTCTTTAACTTCTTTTATAGTATCTGATACAAACATCTCAGATTCTCTTGATGCTGTTCCATTTCCAATTGCAATCATGTTTATCTTATCTTTTGTTATAAGTCTAATTAGCTCTTTTTTTGCACCCTCTATATCATTTTGTGGCTCTGTTGGATATACAACACCAGTGTCTAGCACTTTTCCGGTTTCATCAATTACTGCTAATTTACATCCAGTTCTGTATGCTGGGTCAAATCCTAGTACTGTTAAACCTTTAAGTGGTGCTCCTAATAGAAGTTGTTTTGCATTTTTTCCAAATACCATTATTGCTTGTTTATCTGCCTTTTCAGTTAAATCTGAACGAATTTCTCTATCTACTGATGGCTCAATTAGTCTTGAATAACTATCTTCTGCTGCCTCTTGTATTAGTGTTGCTCTTTTTCCTGAAGATATTATCATTTTTTTGCATATCATTTCTATAATTTTATCATCAGGCTTTCTTAGCTTAACTTTTAAAAATTCTTCTTTTTCTCCTCTATTTATTGCTAAAATTCTATGGCTTGGTATTGAAGATATTCTTTCTTCAAATTTATAATACATTTCATAAGCCGACTTCTCATCAGGCTTAGATGCAGTTGTCTCAATTATTCCTTCTCTATAATATGTACTCTTAATTTTCTTTCTGAAATCAGGGTCATCAGATATGATTTCGCTTATTATATCTTTTGCGCCTTGAATTGCATCTTCAGCAGTTGGTACTTCTTCATTTATAAATTCTTTAGCTACTTCCTCAATGTCTGTACTATCCTTTTGCTCTAAAATATTGTTGGCTAAAGGCTCTAATCCTCTTTGTTTAGCTATGATTGCTCTTGTCTTTTTCTTTTGCTTATATGGTCTATAAATATCTTCTACTTCTGCTAGAGTCATTGCATTTTCTAAATCTGCTACTATTTCATCTGTAAGTTTTCCTTGATTTTCTATTGATGTCTTAACTTCTTCCTTTCTATTTTCTAAATTCCTAAGATAAGTTAATCTATCATTTAAATTTCTTAAAACCTCATCACTTAGGTTTCCAGTAACTTCTTTTCTGTATCTTGCTATAAATGGAATTGTATTACCACTATCAATAAGTTCGATTGTCTTTGAAACTTGTGTTTCCCTTATGCTTAATTCATTTGCTATTATTTGTACTATATTCATTTTTCTTTTTTCCCTGTATGTATTTAGGTTTTTAAAGGATTTACCTATAAACCTTTTTTTCTTATTCTTTCATTGTTTGAAACTGACCAATAACATTTTTATACCCAATTAAAAATATATCTTTATCATTAAGTTTGCTTGCTCTTTCTAAATCTTCCATTATAACATATGTTTTTTGCAAATTATTTTTTTCGCTTCTGTCATTATTTTCACTTGTCAAAATTGTATTAAAATTGTTCTTAGCTTCTATTATGCTATTAGTTATATCATTCCATTTATCACTTGTTGTTGCTAGTACATATGCATTTAATATATTTGCTTTAGTATTATATAAATTAACCTTTCCTGCGTCATTAGTTATAGAAATTATATATTTAGGTAAGTTTATATACATATTGTATAAATTTATTAAGGTATTGTTCTTATCTTGATTTTTAAGAGATTGTATCGCTCCATTCATTGATAATGAAAATGAATCTATCATATCAACAGCAATACCTTTTTCTTTTAAATCTAAACTAATTGTTGGCCATGTTGAATATATATTTTCTAATAAATAAGCAAGCTCAGTCCAATCAGTTTCACTATTATTAGACAAAATTGTATTAGGTATCAACTCTGATACAGTTATCGGTTTAGAACTGCCTGAAGATGACCCCTCACCATTTTGACTTTGAGAACCACCTTGACCTCCAGAGCTTCCTTGTCCAGAAGAACCTCCTCCTTGTTGCGATTGTCCAGAAGACTCTCCACTACTAGAGTTTCCCTGTTGCATTGATGAAGATGAATTCCCTTTTCCAGAGCTTTCTGCTGAATTAGAAGATGAATCATTTATTTCTCTTGTATATACCTTATAATTGATTACTGTAATATTATTCAATTTGTTCATTAAACTTATAAGGTTTGAGTCAAGATATTTTACCTCTTCTTCAATTTTATTATTTAGATCTTTTTCACTTGCTTTATTATCTGCTGCCATAACCTTTACATAGATTAAGATTATTGCTAAAATTAAACAAATAATTCCTAATAATATAGCCAAATACTTTCCTGTTTCTTTTTTCATAAAAACCTCGTTTTTTCTGCTTATACTTTTATATTCTAAGCACTATTTTTTACTATATTATTAGCAATATTTGCATATTTATTCAATTTTATTTTTCTTCTGATTCAAATTTTAATCTTCTTGTCATTAATTGTTTTGCTGCATCTTCTGCTGATAAATTATTAAATAATACATCATATGCTGCATCCACAATTGGCATATCAACATCATATTTTTCTTTTAATTCTTTTACCGTTTTAATATTGTCAACACTTTCTATTGTCATACCTATCTCTTGTTTTGCTTCTTCTACACTTAGTCCTTTTCCTATAAGTCTACCTGCTCTTCTGTTTCTGCTTTCATCGCTTGAACATGTAAGAATTAAATCACCTAATCCTGATAATCCATAAAATGTATCAAGGTTTCCACCCATTTTTACGCCTAATCTTGCAATTTCTGTTAATCCTCTTGTAATTAAAGCTGCTTGTGCATTTGTTCCAAAGCCTAATTCTTCACAAATACCTGCGCAAAATGCTATAACATTTTTTATAGCACCACCTACTTCTGTCCCTATAATATCAGTTGATTTATATATTCTCATATATTCATTAGAAAATACTTGTGGTATTTCTTCTAGAATTCTTTCATCTTTTGAAGCTAGTATCATTGCTGTTGGTATATGTTTGCATACCTCTGTTGCATAGCTTGGACCTGACAAGGCTGCTACTCTTACATTAGGCATTTCGTCAATAAACACTTCATCTAATGTTTTTAATGTTGCTTCTTCTAATCCCTTAGAGCATATAATAATAGGCTTGTCTCCTACATAATCCTTAAATGTTCTAAATGTCGTTCTTGTAAATTTTGAAGGTGTTACATTTATTATAAAATCACTACCCTCTACAACTTCTTTTATATCATTAGAGCATACCACATTTTCATTTATTACTAAGTCAGGTATGAATTTGCATTTATGTTCATTATTTATTAAGTCTCTTTCTTCCTCAGTAAAAGACCATATCTTTACTTTATTGCCTAGCTCCGCTAAGTGCTGTCCTAATGCTACGCCCCAACTTCCACTTCCAATTACTGCAACTGTCTTCATTTGCTTTTCTCCTCTTCTATTAAATTTATTTTTTGAAGCTAATCTTATTTTCAGTTCCATTAGCTATTCTTGTTATATTACTTCTATGATTAAATATTATAATTACTCCTAAGATTATAGCAAATATAATATAACTCATATGGGTGTCATCACTACTTATTATGTAGTATGCTTTATTAAATATGCATAGTACTGGGAAAAGTACTCCTGCTGCAATTGATCCTAGTGAAACCATTCTTGATATTGCCATGAATATAAGTGCAAATATTAAGCAGATTAATCCAATTCTCCAGTTAATCATTATTATTACACCTAAAGCTGTTGCAACACCTTTTCCACCTTTAAATTTAAAGAATGCAGGAAATGTATGACCAATTATAACAAATATACCTGCAATTTCTACAAGTATTGCTCTTGTTACGCTATCACCTTTTACCATTTCACCTACTAAAAGTGCTAATAAAATTGCAAAAACTCCTTTTAAAATATCACACACTAAAGTTAATATTGCAGGTGTCTTTCCAGCTGTTCTTAATACGTTTGTTGTTCCTGCATTTCCGCTTCCTTTTTCTCTTACATCAAATCCTGCAAACTTCTTTGTAAATATTACTGAAAAACTTATACTTCCTATTAAATATGCGCATATCGCTACTACTATATAATTTAACATTTTATTTTCCTCCATATAAATTAATATTATTCATCATCTTCATCTTTCTTTTCTCTTGCAAGCATTCTAATTGGTGTTCCATTAAAACCATATTCTTGCCTTAATTTATTTACTAAATATCTTTGATATGAGAAATGAAATAACTTTTTGCTGTTTACAAATACTGCAAATGTTGGTGGTTTTGTACTTACCTGAGTCATATAATATATTTTAAGTCTTCTTCCTTTATCTGTTGGTGGTTGTACCATTGCTATTGCTTCCGCTAGAAGTTCATTTAAATTTGATGTTGGAATTCTCATTGCATTGTTGTTTGATACTTCATTTATCATGTCAAATATTTTATCTACTCTTTGTCCTGTTTTTGCTGATATAAATACTATTGGTGCATATGAAAGATAAGATAATTTATTATATACATCTTTTGTATATTGTTCTAGTGTACCATTTTCCTTTTCATATTCGTCCCATTTATTTATTGCAATAATAACAGCTTTTCCTGATTCATGAGCCTCACCTGCAATTTTTGCATCTTGCTCAGTTACACCTTCATTTGCATCTATCATAAGAATACATACATCTGCTCTTTCTATTGCTAAGCTAGTTCTTAGTACGCTATACTTTTCAATCTTCTCATCTACTTTACTATGTCTGCGTAGTCCTGCTGTATCTATAAAAATATATTTTCCATGCGAATTTTCAAATTCCGAATCAATAGCGTCTCTTGTAGTTCCTGCTATATTACTTACGATTAGTCTATTTTCTCCTAAAATTTTATTTATAAGTGAAGATTTTCCTACGTTAGGTTTTCCTATTACTGCAACTTTTATTTTATCCTCATCATTTTCATCTTCATCATCCTTTGGAAGATGTTCATATACTGCATCTAGTACATCTCCTATTCCTTGTGCATTTGCTGATGAAATAGCATGTGGCTCTCCTAGTCCTAGATTATAGAATTCATATAAATCACTCTGAAATTTTTTGTAATCATCAACTTTATTACATACCAAGATGATTTCTTTTTTAGCTTTTTTAAGCATTAATGCAATCTCTTTATCCACACTTGTTACACCAGTTTGTATGTCAGTAATAAAAAGTATAACATCTGCAAGTTCGATTGCAATTTCTGCTTGCATTCTCATTTGGCTTGCTATAACATCTTCGGATTTTTCTTCAATTCCACCTGTATCTATTATCGTAAACTTCTTGCCTCTCCAGTTAGTCTCACCATAAATTCTATCTCTGGTCACTCCTGGGGTATCTTCAACTATTGCTCTTCTTTCTCCAACTAAATAATTGAAGAATGTTGATTTACCTACATTTGGCTTTCCTATTATTGCTACTGTTGGTTTTGACATCTCTCACTCTCCTTTTCACTAATATGTATTGTACTACACTATCAAGGCATTTTCAAGTTATATAATGTAAAAAAATAAATAATTTAACCTCTTATCTAGTTATACATTATCCATTACTTGGATTTACATACACAGTTTTATTATTTGTAAATATTACATAGCCTGGCGGTGTTCCTTTTGGCTTTTTTACATACTTAGCTAGAGTATAGTCGACTGGCACATTTGATGAAAATTTTGCCTTACTATAATAACTTGCAAGCTCTGCGCATCTTATTATTGTTTCTTCCTTTGGCATCTGTCCGTTACATTTTAATATTAAATGGCTTCCATGGATATCTTTCGTATGAAACCAGTAATCATTGTCCTTAGCTACCTTTAATGTCAAATAATCATTTTGCTTATTATTTTTTCCAATAAATACGTCATAATCATCAACTTTAAGTTTCATATAATTATCTAGCATTGATACATCTTTTTTATTTGTCTTTTTTTCTTTTCTATTTAATTTTAAGTCAGTAAACAGTATATTTTCGGTTACTTCATTGTAGACTTCATCAATCTCTTCTATTGTCTTGCAATTATCTAACTCATAAACCAAAGATTCTATATAATTTAATTCCTTTTGTGTTTGCTCTTTTTGGATTTTGGTTACTTCTAGTGTGTTTTTTTCTTTATTATATTTTTTAAAATATTTATCAGCATTTTTTGATATTGTAAGTTTTGGATTAATTTTTATTTTTAATAGTTTATTATCATCATAATAATTTTTGAGTTCTACATACTCTGTATCTTCTGTAATTAATATTATACCTGGCTCTTTTGCTTTTTCATAGTTTTCTGTAAATCTATAAATATTGCTAAGTAATAATTCACCTGCTATTTTATTTTGCTCCATATCTTCACATGCTTTTATCTTTTCATTTATGTTGTCTAATTTTCTTACAATTTTATCTAAAGTATTACTTAATATTTTTAGTAAACTATTTCTAAAATTCTTGTATTCTTCTTCGCCTTGTTTTTTTAAATAAAAGTCATCAAGCACAAAATTTGCTTGTAAATTATTATATATATTTGAAGCCTCTTTTTCTTGTACATGTTCGTCTATTATATTTTCTTTTTGTTCTGTCTTTAATTTTACTATATAGCCATTTTTGTAATCTTTTATCATGGCATTTTGACAATTATTTTCAAGCACTTCATTTATATATTTATATAAGCTCTTTATGCTAGAATTTGCTATTGTATTTGAAAGTTTATTTTCTTCTAATGCTGATTTTACAAATTGCATACTTACTCCATTTACAAGATTTACAATTGCTGTATCTAGCGTTTTTTCACCTGACTCATTTATTAGTGTAATAAACTCTTCTTCTGATATGTCTTCAAATTCTCTCTTTTCTGAGTCTGGCTTAATATAATGTCTTCCAGGCATAATGTCTCTTGATTTATCTGAAACCACATTACTATCTAGTATGTTACTATCTTTGGTAGTCTTTTCTTTGTAAGTACCGTCAAACCTTTTTAAAGCATCAATTATTATCATATTATCTTTTACTAATATCACATTACTGTATTTGCCCATTAGTTCTATTACAAGTGTTCTTACTACTTTGTCACCAATTTCGTTAAAGCATTCAAAATCTATATAGCAAATTCTCTCTAAACCTTCCATATAAATTTTAGTTATCTTACTTCCTTCTAAATACTTTCTAAGTAGCATACAAAAATTTGGTGGTATAAGTGGATTAGCTTTAGCTTTTGTTGTTAAGTTTATTCTATAGTTATTAGCAGAAACATCTATATTAAGTGCATATTTAATACCATTGTAAAGTCCTATTACAATGGTACTCACATCTGGTTCATATATATAATTCACCTTTGCTCCCTCTAATATTTGCAATTCACTTACTATCTTCTTTAAAGTTATTCCATCAAAAGCCATTTACTTTTCCTTTCATTTAAAACATCTTATAAATAATTTCCTTTTTATAGCTAAACTATATCATATTTTCAACAAAATCGCAATAAAATATTGACAATCTAGGTTTTTACAAATATAATACACTTGAAAATAAGCTTAAGGAGCATGTACTAAGATATGAACCACAACGTTTTCTTTTCTAAAGGAATAAATTATGACAAAATGAATGACGAAGAATTAGTTAAACTTGCTAATGCAGAAGATAAAACTGCGCTAGATACTTTGATTAGCAGATACAAGGAAACTGTTAATATGAAAGTTAGCAAGTATTATATTAATGGTGCTGAAAAAGAAGATATTATTCAAGAAGGTCTAGTTGGTTTATTCAAATCAGTTAAATCTTTTAATCCTGATAAAGATAATTCTTACAAAACCTTTGCTAATATGTGTATTGAAAGACAAATCATAACTGCTATTAAAGGTTCTAATAGACAAAAACATTTGCCTCTTAATTCTTATGTTTCACTAAACACTCCTTCTTTTGAAAATGAGGATGGTGATGAGCAAACTCCTTTGCTAGATATTCTTGATGTTAGCAATAGTGTTGAAGATCCTTTAGATACAATTACTAAAAATGAATATTATAAGAGTGTTGAAAAGGCTATTGATGAAAACCTAAGTTCTTTTGAAAAACAAGTCTTAAATAGATTTATTGAGGGTCAAAGCTATGTTCAAATTGCTGAGAGCCTTAATTCTGGTGTTAAGTCTGTTGATAATGCTATCCAGAGAATTCGTAAAAAGACTGCTAAGAATATTGAAAACTTGACTTAAAATTTAGATTGCCAATTTTATTTGTTTAGTATAATAATATAATTTATTCTAATATGTTAAGTCAATTTATATGCCTATATAGCTCAGTCGATAGAGTGCATCCTTGGTAAGGATGAGGTCACGGGTTTGATTCCCGTTATAGGCTCCACCGTAAAAACTTACGAAATGCAATTAGCATCGTAAGTTTTTTTATTTAAAAAATATTTTTGTTCTCGACAAATTTCGACATAATTATAAATCATAATATGCTAAAATATCTGTAATTTAGTATAAGGATGTGATTTTATGGAAGAAAATAAATTAACAATTCAATATGAATTAAATAATGATGATATCAAAAATTTAATATATACTATAAGAGGAAAACAAGTTATGTTAGATAGTGATGTTGCAATGTTGTATCATTATCCTACTAAAAGAATAAATGAAACTGTGAATAGAAATAAACAAAGATTTCCAAAAAATTTCTGTTTTCAATTAACAGATAAAGAATATGAAGCTTTAAGGTGCCAAAATGTCACCTTAAACCCAGATACTATACAAGAGAATATTGATAATTCTTTAAGGTCGCAATTTGCGACCTTAAACGAAAATATAGGTAGAGGTAAGCATCGTAAATATCTACCTTATGCTTTTACAGAGCAAGGAATTGCTATGTTATCAGGACTATTAAAAAATGATATAGCTATTCAAGTAAGTATAAATATTATGGATGCTTTTGTTGAAATGAGAAAATTTTTAATGATTAATGGACAGGTCTTTGAAAGATTAACAAGTATGGAATACAAATTATTAGAACATGATAAAAAATTTGATGAAGTCTTTAATCAATTACAATTAGAAGAAAATATTAAACAGAGAATATTTTTTGATGGTCAAATATATGATGCTTATAGCTTAATCATAGATATTATAAAAAGAGCAAATAATAAGATTTTAATTATAGACAATTATGTTGATGACAGTGTTTTGAAAATGTTAGCTAAAAAGAACATCAATGTGGAAGTTGTTATTTTAACATCGGATAAAACCAATATTGAAAATTTAGATGTTAAAAAATTCAATAAAGAATATCCTATTCTTAAAGTTGCTAAAACGAATAAATTTCATGATAGGTTTATTATAATAGATAATAAAGAGATGTATCATTTAGGAGCTTCTATAAAAGATTTAGGAAAGAAGTGTTTTGGAATTAACAAAATAGAAGATATAGAAATTATAGAAAAGATTATTAACTTGTAATACTAAAAGACAATACTATCTTGAAAAGTATTGTCTTAATTTTATTTTAATAAAATTATTCAAAAATCATCTTTACTATTCATAAAACTTTTTAATATTCTCTAAATCAAAAATTTCTTTAACAAATTGATTTAAGTTTGACAGTCCTGCAATTTCTTGATTGTAAGTATCCATAACAAATTCAACATTTCTCCACTCATAATGTCCTTCATCATTGTCGTTAACTGCTACTTCTTGAACAAAATCATATATGACATTTAATTTTGTATTACTATTCATTATATTTGTTTCAGGATATATATATGTTACCAAAAGTTTTGGATTTTGCATAGCAATATTGGTTTCTTCCATACATTCTCTTTTAGCAGCTTCAATAGGAGTCTCATTTTCCTCAATTTTTCCACCAATTCCATTCCAACAATTTTTATAAGGTCTCTTGTTTCTCCTGACTAATAACAATTTATCACAATTTTTATTAAACAACATTATTACTACATAATTTTTATTCATGCTAAAACCTCCTATAAATTTATAAAACTAATTTATAGTTTTTTTTCTTATTATCTCTTAAATACTTCCATAATGGTTCATATTTACTCATTATTAAACACCTCTCAAAATTTGTTAATATGATTATAACATAAAAGACAGATAATTCAAAATCATCTGTCTATAAATCTTATTCTATTGATCTTTTACTAATTCAAATCTATATTTTTGTTTAACATCTGGATACTTTTCATGGTCAACCTCAGATAAGAACATATGTAATGGTCTTGCATAAATACCATCCTTATGATTTGTCTTTCCTTCATTATCCATACAGTAATATACAACCATCTTCTCTCCTGTTTCACTATGTTCTGCCACTGTAATTACCATAGCATGTGTTCCTTTAAAATGTCTCCACATTGTAAAAGGTTTTACTATTCTTTCTTCCATAACCTTTTCCTCCTTTAAAAATAATTAAATTCTTTTATTGCACTAATATATGTTGTTCTTGTGTCCATGCTGGAGTGCATGTCATAGAAACTTTGCAGTAATTAGTATTATAATAATACTTTTCATCTTTATCTATCAAAATAGCATCTCCTACTGAAAATTGTATATTTTCAGTTTCAAAGCACAATGTTCCATCTCCTTCAAGTACGTATATTAATTCTTTACTTACAAGATTTTTACAATACCCACTCTCTGGATATCTTCCAGTGATTATTTCAACTCCTAAATCAATATCTTTGTCTTCAAATGAATATTCAAGTGTTTTACATTTTTCACTATTTTTGCCTCTAACAGCATTCTCGCTTTTTATTATTTTCATATAATACCTCCTATTTTTGATTTCATCAATTACTCCTCATTTCTTTCACTCTTTATTATCTGATTTATAATATCATCTGCATCATTACCTAATATTTTCTTAACTTGTGGTAATTCGTAAAAATTAACAGAACTTTCAAATCGAAGATTTTCTTCATTAGTAGCACATAAATAAATTCTTTTATTTAACGCTAATGCAATTCCCCACTCAATATGAGTTCCTTTTCCTGCTGGTAAATATACAATAACAATATCAGAATCAGCAATAGCTTGTAACTCCAATAAAGAGTACTCTATCTTATCTTCTACAGTCTCATTATTATTTATATTTTCTGCCCAATTGTAAGTTTTCTGCCATCCATTATCTGTTAATACTTTTGTAAAATAATTAACTACCCCACAATTTTTAAAACTTGAACCAATATAAAACTTCATTTTATTTTTCCTCTATTCATTAAACTATTATCTTGCAACATTTCTTGTATCTTTCAATTAAAATCTCTTTTATTATTCAGCTTGTGGTGGATTTAAAATCAAATCTACATCTTTGTCTGTAAGTATCTCATCTGTTAGATAAATTGCTGCATCTTTATTAGCTGTAATTGCTGCTATTGCCACATCTTTATCTGCTCTTAATCTCTTGCTTGCATACTTCACAATAAGCCACTTATTCTTTACCGCTTCTAAAACTACATCCTTATCATCTCTAAGTTCCTTACTTGCATAATATAATGCCTGTCCATCTACTTTTACCGCATTTAATATCAACTCTTTATCAGCTAACAATTTTTCATCTGCATATGCTAATACCCACGATGCCTTATCATCTATCGCTTGCATCATAAATGCTTTGTCACTACTATGCTTTTCTGCATCTTCTATTTTGTATTCTTTATCCATAATTCTACCTCTGTTTTATTCATTTTCTTCTTCATTATTTTCTACTATATTTGCAATTTCTCTCAATTTATTTTCTAATATTTTTTTGTCAATCAATTTTAGAGAATATTGTGATACCATAGTTGGTGACATACTTCTGCTCATCGCATATTCAACAACCTGTTCATTTTTTCCACTACATAAGATAACTCCAACACTTGGATTTTCATTTTCTTTCTTTTCTTGTCTATCTAATGCTTCTAAATAAAAATCCATTTTTGATATATATTCTGGCTGAAATTCACCTATCTTTAACTCAAATGCAACTAGACAGCTCAATGTTCTATTGTAACATAATAAATCAATATAAAAATCTTGATTTCCAACTTGTATTCTATATTCTTCCCCAACAAAAGTAAAATCTTTTCCAATCTCTAATATAAAATCTTTCATATTAGAAATAATTGATTTTTTTAAATCTCTTTCTGAATAATTCCTGGGTAAATCTAAAAATTCTAAACTATATGTATCTAATAATTTTGTATTTGGATAGTCTTCTTCTCCTGTAACTTTTGCTATGCTTTGATTCGCTTTTCCATCTGATAACATATATCTATAGAAATATCCACTTGATAATTGTCTATTTAACTCTCTTTTTGAATAATTATTCTTTATACACATTCTTATATAAAATTCTTTTTCTTCAATACTATTAGTAGCTCCTAAAATCATAACATTGTGTGACCAACTAATTTGTCTCACCAGTGGAGCGACAATTTCGCTATCCTTATATGTTTCATAAAATTGCTTCATTCTGTATATCCCTGCTCTGTTAAATCCTTTCATTGTAGGATATTCCCTTTTCATAAATTCAACGAGCTTGTCAACAATTTTTTCACCCCAGTTAGCATCATTTACTTTCTCACTTATGTATTTTCCAAAGTCCCAATACAAAGATATTAATTCTTCATTCACTTTTTTATAAGCATTACTTCTTCTTGTTTCAATCATCTTAACGATTTCACTAAAGTTTAATTCATTTTCATTCATAAGAACACTTCCTTTTCTATAAATTTTGTTCTTACTACATATATTTCTACTTATAAATTGCATATATTATTATAAACTTATGTTTGTATTTTATAACATTTTATATTCACTGTCAATATTTTCTTTTTAAGTAATTATCTAAATATTCAGTCCACTCTGGTACATTTTCTTCTGCAAATAAGTGATATAAGATATCAACAACAATTTTATGTCTATCCATTGCCTCTTCCTTACCAGAAGCAGTAAGCATTAAATCTTTCAGTTTTAAAATCTTTTCAAATATATGACAAACACTACTATCTGCACATTTTCTTGTATAATTATCAGCAGATATATTCTCTATTGGAAAAATATTTTTATCAAAGAATGGTTTGCCATTTTTCATGCTATATGTATATACTCTTAAGATACCATTAACACCTAAAGCATCGCACATATCTGCATCAGATACAACTTTTCCCTCAATAGTTGTAGGGCAACATCCTTTTAACCTTTTACTATATCCTATATTCTTAAGAGCTAAGCATACTTGTTCCTGCATACTTTTCTCTATATTACAATTATTCATAATTTTCTTAGCATTTGTCAAATTTTCTGCATAGTCCATTCCAAACAATTTGTAATCATCTACATCATGAAGTAATGCAATTAAAGCAACAATATCTTTATTTGCATTTTCTACTTTAGCAAATCTTAATGATAATTCTAAAACTCTATTTATATGTTCCATTCCATGTCCTGAATTATCATTCATCAACAACTCATTTACTTGTTTCTTTATTTCATCTATCATATTATCATTCTCCAGTCTATTTTAACAATATCTTTTATTTTCAAATTATTATTTTTCATATACTCTTTTACTTTTAGATACCCATAAACATATCCTGTTCTTACTGGCATATTAGGTATTGTTGTTTTTGCAAACATGTAAAATAGGTCATAAATCATATCCTTTTTCTCTAAGTGATTTTTTAGCATATTATCTAACAAATAAATATTATCCTCAACCCATTTTACTGTTTCATTTGGTACAATACAATAATAATCTATTGGTTTTTCAGGAACTATTTCTTCTGAAAAACTACACGCAATACCCTCTGTTATTAGTCTTTCTCCAACACAACTTTCAAATATATCACCTTTAATTTCTTTTTCTCTAACCCAATGCGTATATTCATGTGCAAGTAGCATTTTAATATTTTCTTCTATTCCTAATGTTGATTCTAGTAATATAACAGTTATATCTTTATCTTGGTATTTTGTCGTGTATATAGTTGTTGTATTTAATCCAATAATAACATATATCTCTCTATCAATAATTTTATATTCTAGTAAGTTTCCTAACTCTCTTACTATTTTTTCAAACATATTATTCAAATTTATATCTTTTAAATTTGTAATTGTATTTAATATCATTTCTATATATTTATTGCATGTTACAATATCTTCAATTTTATCATTATCTATTTTCTTTGGTTTAAAATAGATTTCATTTAAAATTTCATAATTGTTTTCTATATATTTTTTAATTGTATTATCAATACTTTTACTATTTTCATATTCTTTTACTAACTTATTACATAAAAAATGATATGTCATATCTTCTATTCCTTTATTACTTTTTCCATTTGATAATGTGATTCGGTCTCACCATATACTTTAAATCCGAGTTTTTCATATAAATTCTTTGCTGAATTTCCTTTAAATACTTGTAATACAGTTCTCATTTTCTTTTTATCATTTTCCTCTAATTGCTTTTCTAGAATTTTTCTTCCTATACCCTTGTTTTGATATTCCTTTAAAATGCTAATTTCATTTATATATAAATCACCATCTTCTGTTATATGTACTGCATATACTCCAATCATTTTATTGTTCACTACAATAATTTTTTTATGAGGTAAATGCTCTTCTAAATCTTTTCTCAATCTCTGCTTTTGCTCTTCATCATCCCACTGCCAAAACTTGTCTACATACTTTTTAAAATTTTGTTTTTTAAGTTGAAATAAAAAGTCAAAATCATCTAATGTGCAATTTCTAAAAGAATACTTCATGTCACCATCTATTTCCATATTATTTTCTCCGTCCTACCTTATTTTAAAATTCCCTTTTCATATAAATCTTTAAATATAAGTTTATCTACTGGTGATATTATATCTATATTGCTATAATTTAGCCACCTTATTTCTTGAATTTCTGAATTTGCTTTTATTTCTCCTATAAATTCAGCCATATAGCAAGTCATTTTAACTATTATTCCTTCTGCTTTTCCATGTGCCTGTGCTTTAAATGTTCCATAATATTTTATAGTATCTTCTTTAATATCAATAGTTAATTCTTCTTTACACTCTCTAATTAAAGTTTGCTGATCTGTTTCATGTAGTTCTCTCTTGCCTCCTGGTATATAATACGTATCTTTTCCTTTAGATAATGTGCTTAATATTTGTCCATCTTTTACATATAGTAGTGCGATTTTATCAATTTCTTTCATTAATTATCCTCCAGTTCATCTTTCATATATCTTAACATTTGGTTATAATCTTTGAATTGATATTGTGATAATTTGTTAATTTCTTCTCTATTAAAATCTGAATACTTATCATATATTGTTGCTACTTCTATACCTGCATTATTAGCAGCTTCTACTCCAATCAGTGAATCCTCTATTATCAAGCACTCTTCTTTATTTACATCTAATTCTTTCAATATTTTGTAATGTATTTCTGGACTTAGCTTTAATTCTTTAACTGCACCTTTTGAATATACTAATGTAAATATATCTTCAATGTTTGCTTTATTTATTATATTTTGATTTTCTTTCTTATAAATCTCTATAGTATGGTCGTTTGTGGTACTTGCAATAGCTAATGTAAATGATTTTTGTTTTAAATACTTTAATACCCTTTCTGCATCTTGTTTATAATCAATTACTGTTTTTAAATAATTATCAGCTATTTGATACCTTAGTTTTTTAATTTCTTCTTTAGACATTTTTGAATTATACTCTTCCTTTAAAAATCCACAATATTCTAAATAAGCATCTTCATCTATTCTTTCTTTTCCCATCTGTGCTAACCACATCTTAAAAGGCTCTGCTTTTGGACTTGGTATTGATTCAATTAGTCTTAATATTCCTTGTGTATCTAATGTATCAGCTATATATTTTTTTCCATCTTTTTGAGATTTCATTTATCTTTTAGGTACTTTACTATCCGTCAATGCACCAACAATATCAACCACACTGAAATAATAATCTTCTTTTTCACTATCCCAAACACTTCTTATTTCTTTTCCTTCAAAAAGATTTGAAATTGTTTCTAATTTGTTTTTATCCATCTATACAGTTCTCCTTTCTCAATATTTAATTTTACACATTATATCAAGAATATCCATTTTTTTCAATTAAATCCAATCAATTTTTTGGGTGCCTTTATCAATCTGTATAAAAGAAAAAATCCCAGCTGATGCAATTGCATCAACTGGGATTTCTTTATGTTTTATTGTTTTTTAATTGAATAGACAATTATTCCTTCATTCCCATTTTCTTCACAATGACCTTACGAATAAGATCAATAGGAATAATCATAACGGCAATGAGAATAACTGCAAGCCAATTTCCGATACTTAACGGAGTGGTTCCAAATACCTTTCCGCCAACCTGAATGATAATTACCTGAATTATCGCTACCGCAGACATAACCAAAATAAAATTACGGTTTTCTGCAATATGTTCAAACAGCTTCATACTCTCAGTTCTGGCATTAAGGCTGTTCCAAATGATAGCCATGATAAAGGTAGCAAACATGAAAGTTCTGATAACATCCATATCCGTGCTTCCAATCAAGTTGTGAACGCCACAAAGGTTCTTCAGAATTCCTAAGCAGATGATGGTAATAAATACACCACCTACCAAAATACTGCTCTTCAGATATCCATTCAGAATATCCGCAGTACGAGCAATAGGCTTTTCCCTCATGTAGCTTTCTCTTGCCGGCTCCTGTCCAAACGCAATAGCTGCCAAAGTGTCCATAATCATGTTGATCCAAAGAATCTGAACAATTGTGAACACCTCAGTCCAACCAAGGATAGGACCGAGTACAGCAGTAAATACTGTACTTACATTTACCGTCAATTGGAAAATGATAAACTTCTTAACGGACTTGCTCATTGTACGTCCGTACATAATTGCATCTGCAATAGAAGTTAAGCTATCATTCAAGATGATGATATCGCCTGCCTCTTTTGCAACCTCAGTGCCACTTCCCATCGCAAACCCTACATCGGATTTGTGTAATGCCGCTGCATCGTTTACGCCGTCACCAGTCATGCCGACAACTTCTCCAATCGAGCGACTTACTTCAACGAGTCTTTCCTTGTCGGACGGAATCGCTCTGGCAACAACCTTTAAATTAGGAAGCGCCTTGATAAGCTCTTCGTCAGACATTTTCGCCAACTCTTCATGAGTAATGCAAATATCTGTTGGTTTGTCAACCAGTCCAGCCTCAATTGCTATGGCTCTTGCTGTTGCAAGAACGTCGCCAGTTACCATTGTGACTTTGACTCCTGCCTTTAACATCTTGTTAACAGACCCCAGAACATCCTTGCGGACATCATCTCTGATAGAAACAAAAGCGACAAAGGTCTTCTCTTCCTCACATTCTTTCACGATAGCAATGACACGCATTGCACGTTCAGTTTGTGCATTCCATGTTTCTTTCAGCTTAGCCATGACATCATCTGTAAGAACGTTCTTGTTACCGTCCTTGTCAATGTAGCTATTGCATCCATTTATGATAATGTCAGGAGCGCCTTTTAAGTATTTTACGCCATCAGTCGTTGTTACCGCCGCATACTTAACCCTAGAGTCAAACGGCTCACTGCTGGATACTATGCTCTTATCAATCTTAACACTGTTTTCGATAGCAAGATAAGTAATAAGAGCTCGGTCAGTATCATTAGAACCAATTGCTTTTCCTTCGCCACTGATGGTAGCGTCATTATTAACACCTGCTCCAATGATAATGTCATTTTTCGTGTCTTCACAAATATCTCCAAACGATTCATAAATTGTAGAATCGCCAGTAATGACATTTGCAACAGTCATCTTGCCATTAGTAAGTGTACCAGTTTTGTCGGTATAGATATGTGTAAGATATCCAGCAGTTTCAATAGCCTTGGGATTTTTAACGTAAATATGCGCTTTCAGCATTTTACCTACATTCAAACCCTGCACAAGAGTGTTCATGAGCGGAAGTCCCTCCGGAACTGCCATAACCACAATAGAAACACCCAAGATAATGCTGCTTAGAACCAAATACGCAATGCTACCAACAGTATATTGAGACATATTTATAAGTCCCAAAACCAAATTGATAACAGCTGCAGCACCACCGCCGCAATAGCCGAATATACCGATACCCTTTGCCAGTCGATCGAGTTTTTCCTCAGAAGGAGTCTTGCTTTCGTCTTTCTCCTGTAATGATACATTGATTGTTCCTAACACAGTATTATCGCCAACATCCGTAACCTGCATAACAGCAGAACCAGAAGTAACAACGCTACCGCGGAAACACTTAAATTTCGTAAACAGGTCATCATTGCTTGGGATTTCATTATCTCCCAATACAATCTTTTCTGCTTCCCTGCTCTCTCCATTAAGAGCCGCCTGATCAACTTTAAGTGAACCCTCAAGCAAAATACCGTCTGCGGGAATCTTGTCACCGGGCTGCAAATAAATACAGTCGCCCCAAACAATGTCGTTGATAGACATTTCAATCAGCTCGCCATCGCGGAAGGCCTTTACCTTAATCTGACTTGCCTCACGCTGAAGAGCTTGAGCACCACGGTCTTGCTTATAACTTATATAAGTACCAATAAAGGAAACCGCAATGATTACGATAAAAATCGCAACAGCACTAAACCAGTCATCAGACCCCATTCCCGGCCAGATACGACCAATCACATAAAAGACCACTTCGAGAGCAAGAGCAACCATAAGGATTTTTAGCCAAGTGTCTTGTAGCGACTCCTTGAACATATCCCAAAAGGATTCTGTCTCCCGCTGAGTGAGTTCATTTGAACCCTTTGCCTTGTTCTCCAAGGCCTGCTTAGTTGTTAAACCAAATGTCTTCATCATTGTTCCTCCTTAAAAGTTTTTTGGTTACATTGGTTTCTTCGCATACAAATTAGGGTTATACTACATACTTCTCCACCTTGCCTTTCTATTCAATTGTCAATGTACAACAGCACCCCACTTGCATCGCAAATGGGGTACTATTTTAGTTCCTTAGCTATGTGCAAATCGCTTATCTTACACTTATTCCATAATCATAGCAGAAGTCAGCAAGCTCCTTGTTATAGCCATCACCAATAGCGTTGAATCGCCATCCTCCATCTTTTCTACAGATTTCGCCAAACACAACACCAGTCTGGATAGAGAATTCCTCTCTGAGATCATATCTCAAGATTTCCTTTCCAGTCTCGTTGTCTACCATGCGGATATAAGCGTTATCCACAAGACCAAAATTCTGCTTGTTTTCTCTCGCTTCAAAGATAGTAACTATGATAACAATACGCTCAACATTGTCAGCAATATTGTCAAACTTGATGAACGCTGTCTCATCATCAGCATTATCGTCGCCAGCGCCAGTTCTGTTGTCCCCCGAATGCTTGATAGCACTCTCAGGATCCCTCAGATTGTTATAAAATATCATATGCCTGTCACTTATGCAACTGTAGTTGTTATCACACTCGAAAATCACGAGATCCAAGTCAAAATCCTTGTCTCCATTGTACCGTTTGGTGTCCCATCCAAGGCCAATCATAGCCTCTTTGAGGTTAGTCCCCTTAGTCAGGTCAACCCCTCCACCTTTACTTATATTTACTGCCATTTTAATGTCCTCCTGTCAAAATTTTTTTGTAAAGATGTGCAGTTATCCTTTGCACTTAATTGAGACCATCTCAGCAATATCTTTGACTTTGACGCCCTCGCCGATTGCCTGGAATTTCCATTCGCCATTTTCATGGTATATATCCGCCACAAAAATGCCGGTTTTGCCGTTAAAGTTGCCGTCGATATCATAGCGAACAAGTTCTTTGCCTGTGTCTATGTCCGATGCGTGGACAAAGCAATTTCTGACTTTGCTAAAGTCTTGTCTCCTGCTATAAGCTTGATAGATGTTGATTATAACGGCAAGTCTCTTGATATTTGCTGGAAGCTCATCCAGTGCAATCTCAATCTGCTCGTCATCTTCTCCTCCTTCGCCTTCGCCTGTGAGATTATCACCATAGTGTCTGATTGCACCAGAATGATACTCCAACGTTCCATAGTACACAACGCTCTTGTGCCGTCCACCGTCATCAATGCATATAATACTTGCATCAATGTCGATGTCTGAACCAATGTCAAGAAATCTCTTTACGGGATCCCAGCCAAGACCAATTAGAACCCGTTTGAGATTGGGAGCTTCTTTTTTAAGACTTACTCCCTGACCCTTTTCTAATGTTACTGCCATTTGATTACCTCCTTAAAATGTAATACCCAAAGTTGTTAATAGGAACTAATGGAATCTCATAAACATGAGAATTACCATTTATTTCATTGTACACAATGAAAAATGTATTGCAAACTTAAAGTGTACGCATAATATATTATCACATTTTTGCTTCAAAGTCAATGATTTATGTTAATCTTGTTATCAAAACTATATTTTTACCTTATACTCAATCTCTGTCATAAAAGGGAACATCTCTTTTATTGCCTTAAATGTTATCATAGATTTAGCTGCTACTGGATTTCTATCTTTTTGCTCAACTAACTCTTGCATATAACAATTCTCATCTACCTTATAAAGTTCATATCTATTCCTAACATAATCAAATAATATCTTATATCCATTATCTAAATCTTCTGAAAATCTCTCAAATGTATATTTGTCTTCCATACTACTTCCCTTCTATTTATATTAAGATTGTCCCATTGGTCCAAATTAGTTATAACTTTCCTCATCTTTGTCATCTCTTACACCTAAAAATATTGGAAATCTCAAGCTCTTTGAATTATCTTTCTTATTTGTTGTCTCTTCAAAATACTTTATTGTAATAATTTTTCCAATTATAGACTCTTTGTTTTGCCAAAATTCTTCTCTTAATTCTTTAGTAAGTCCGGCTTCCAACTTTTAGAGGACATCCTTTATAATTTACAAGTAATGCTCCAGCTTTGCCTTTATTTGCTCCGCTTCCCTCTAAAACATCAACTACTCTTAAATCAATTGGATACATTTGCTTTACTTTTAACATATTTTTGCTTCTATCAAACTCATATGAAGACCCATATACATTTATCATCATTCCCTCTTGATTTAGATCAATTACTTGCTTTAATAATTCTTGTATTTTCTTATTGTTGAATTCTCCTTCATATAAATACTTTGTTTCCTTAATATGTGGACATTTATCTGCTAATTTTTTAATCTTTTCTTTTAACTCTTTTTTTCTAACTTCAACAGGAACATTATAGTTTTCCATATTATCAAAATTATCTAATGGTGTCATGTCATAAAGCCATATATTAACATTTTCTTTATTTTCTTGATCAGAATTGACTAATGATGCTGTTTCTTTAAATAGTTGCTTTGACTCTTTTGGTGCATATAATTTACTTAATAAATCTTTATCAAATTTACCATTTTTCTTTTTTATAAATGTTGGAATATTTTTTTCATCTCTCTCATCATGTGCATCAACTAATAATTCTCCATCATACATACCGTCATCAAACTGAGCTAGTTCACTTTCTAATGTATGCATTCCTTCATAAATCTTTCCGTTTCGAGAATACATTATAACCTTGTGATTTTCAACTCTTGCTGAACATCTTTGTCCATCAAACTTTTGAGTTACAATTACTTTTTTTCCACCTTCTATTAATTTATCTATATTATTTTCAAGTCTTTCTCCTTGCTGAACTTCATAATCTGGAATAAAATTGTTCCACACCTTATTTATACTTTTGGCATTTATTCCTAATGTTAGGCTTTTTGTTATTATATCAACCAATACAGATTTGTATTTTGGATTTTGTTTGTTTAAAAAATTTTGTACATTACAGATAACTTGGTCAGTTCCTGTGTTATTTTCCTTTAAATACTGCAATAATTCACATATATCTTTTGCTTCAAAAGTTGGATTTAGACCAGTAATTTCTTTTTCTATCTTTTTAGATGAGATTCCAAATACCAATAATGGATTAAATGTATAAAACAGTATGTCTTTTAGCCTTTTATTATCTTTGTATGTTCTTATTGTTTCTATTTTTTCATTTGTACCACTTTTAGTCATTATATTCATAATTATATCAAGTTCGTCATCAGCTTTTCCATTATCAATTACTTCTTCTTTATCTACTTTATCAAATAAGTTCATTTGGTTTTCTTCCATCAGTTAGTCTCCTTCTCTCTTAAATCACCATATAGCAACCTGTCCCTTTTGGTCAACCATCGGGGACGTGCACTTTTGGTTGAAAATTATATATAATGTAAGTATCTTGGTTCTTTTTTGGGTTGTATACTTTTGATTAAAATATGTTTTATGTAACCTGTCCCTAATGGTCAACCAAAAGTGCGCGTCCCCATTGGTTGAATTTAAGCATCTTTAAGTATATCTTTTCCACCTTTTAGGTATTCATACCCCGAGAAAATAGTTGCTATAACGCATAATACCATAAATAGGGTAGTTAAAATATTTATTACAAGGTCATATCCAGAAAGTGATTTATTAAATACTGCTCCAAATGAATTAGGATCTATAAATGCTAATATAATTGCAATCATTTGAGTTGTTGTTTTTATTTTTCCCCATTTGTTAGCTGCTATTACTTCACCTTTTTCTTGTACTGCAATTAGTCTATATCCTGATACTGCAAATTCTCTCGTAATAATTATTATTGGTATCCATGCAGGAAGATGCCCTATTTCAACTAATATAAGCATTGCTGAAAGCACTAATATCTTATCAGCTATTGGGTCTAGAAATTTTCCAAAGGTTGTAATCTGATTATTCTTCCTAGCTAATTTTCCATCTATGTTGTCAGTTATAGAACCAATAATAAATACTATATCTATAATTATCATTGATATCGGTATATTTCCTAGACTTCCTGGAATATTTACAAGTGCTATAATTACCATTACTGGCACAAGCAATATTCTAGCCACTGTTAATTTATTTGGTGTATTCATTTAAATATCCTCCATAATTTTTATCCATTCTTGCTTATTTTCAAAAAGTATAAACCATATTATTGAACTACGACATTTCCAGTTTTAACTTCATTAGTATTATTATCTTTTACATTATCATCTTTAGTAGAATTATCTTTTGCAAATGCTTTTAGTCCATCTACTAATCTAGTTAGTTCTTGCATATCTTCTCCAAACAACTTCCAATCTCCATTTTTGCTAGAGTTCTTAACATTTTCATTAGCTTTTATTATAAGTGCAATTAAATCATCTAGACTTTCATTGTTAGAGATATCAATATTTGAAGCTTTTGATATTAGGTTTTCTATTGCCTCTTGTATGTTATTTCCTATTGCAATTTTGTTTCCTGAAGCTACTACAACTCTTTTAAGTGTTGGCTTTTGGTTTGTTTCATTTATGTATTGTCCATAATATGTTTCAACATATAAAATTGTATTGTTAATTGGAACAGCAATTAAATTTTTAGTAATCTTAGTTCCGCTTATGTTTAGACTTGCCAAATCTGATGCAATATTTTCATCTTGGTTTATTTGGGCTTCTAACTGAATTGGACTAAGTACATTACTGTCGGTTTGGAATTTGTATACTTTAAGTTTATTTATACCATTTTCAGTTGTTCCTACCATATATGATATTATATTTTGCTTTCCATACATTGTAAATGGCACAATAAGTCCTAATTCTTGTTCTCCATCTTCATTTTTAACCATTGTATAGTATGAATTCATCTTATCAAGTTTTCCATTAAGCTCTGTTTCAGCTACAGACCATATATCATTTGCACGATACATTGTCTCTGGAATTGCATTATGATATTTCTCTAGTATTTTTGTTTGTATATTATACAAATACTGTGGATATACAAAATGCTTGCTTATATCTCTAGGAATATTTTCTCCATTTTCAAATACATTAGGGTAAATCTTATTATATGCCATCACAATTGGATCTGTTCTATCCATAATGTAAAATTTCATAGTTCCATCATAAGCATTTATTAGAACTTTTACTGAGTTTCTTATATAGTTAATTTCTCTTGCTTCCCCAATTTCTATTTTTTGTGCAAATGGATATTCTTTAGATATTGTATATGCATCTAATACCCATACTTGATTTCCGCTGTTGTCTATGACCATATAAGGATTCTCGTCATATTCTAAATATGGCATTATTGTCTTAGCTCTTTTTAGAATATTTCTATTGGTGATAATCTTACTACTGCTTGTAACTTCTCCAGAAAAAGCAAGTTTCATATCTCCTTCTCTCATTCCTAATATAATTCTATCTATAAAGTTTAATTTAAGACCTGAGTCCCCTTCATAATTATATTCAACATCTTTAATATTATCATTAGTTGGGTAATCAAGTTCTGTTTTCTTTGTGTTAGTGACTATTGCGCTATTATTTTCTACTCCAAAATATATACGAGGTTCTTTAGTTTTAATCACTTCTTTTGTTTTTTCTCCAACTTCTTTTTGAAGATTTATCAAATTTCCATACTCATCAGTTGCTCCTGCCATTGTGACAATACTGCCATATCCATGTGTGTATTGATATGTTTTATTTGAATATGTTACATCTCTACTTGATATTTCTCTTGGGGTTATATATACAAGTCTATTTTTTCCTTCTATGTTGTATGATGCAATTTGCGCTTGTCTATATGTATAATATCCCTTTGACGTTTGAGATGCTGATAAATCCTGAAGTACATTTTCTCTTGTTACAATTGCTATATTTGATAATAGGTCTTTATTTTCATCTATTTCAGCTTTAGTCATAGTTCCGCTATATTCTAGTGTTTTTTCTCCAATTTTGTCAGTTGTAATTCCATAGGCTTCTCTTGTTTTATCAATATTTTCCCTTATGTAATCTTGATTCTTATCAAGTACATTAGAGCCAATAAATATTGTTTGGTATAATGCTAAAATTACAGCAAAAACAATTAAGTAAGTTGGTACTACCATTACATGTCCAACAACTCTTCTAACACTTTTCTCTCTTACAGCTCTATATGCCTTAAATATTGAAAATGTTGTAAGTAGTGCAAGAATTGCATATCCTACTATCTTTATTGTAATATCAGCATTTCCAGCTCCATATAATGAGTATGCTGTTCCATCTTTTAATTCAATATTCATAAATTTTTCATTACCAATATTGAGTCCCATAGATACGAAAATTATAAGTCCTAGTAGTATTCCTACTAATTTTACTCTTGGTCCAACTTTTCCAATCAAGTCACACTTAGCAATTGATTCTCTAGACACACCTTGAAAACTTTTATTTAAAACAATTAGGGCATATACAAGTGCATAAACTAATGATGCAACCACAAGAACTACTAAGTATATAAGTATATACCCAATTAGTGGTTTTATAAACACAAAGAAACTAATATCTAAGTGAAACACTTTGTCAGTTATTCCAAATTTAGAGCCACTAATACATAAAAGTATTTTGTTTAGTAACATCTCTGTGCTTAAAAAACTTCCAATTAAAGCAATTATAAATGATACTGATTTATTTGGAAATCGTGGCATTTCTTTTTTCTCATCATCAAAAAATACTTTTAGTCCTTTTTGCAAAGTTTTATTTGTAAGATAAAAAGTAAAATATAATACAACAAAATTTGCTACAAAGGTTATTGCTTTGTAAAGCATATCTGTTTTATATATTGATAAATAATTTTCTCCAATTTCTTTTATTTCTAAATAGTTTCCTCTAGCATTTATGTAGCTTAATACTAAAGCTATAATCGCTGTAAAAATAACAACTCTTCTTCTTATTTTTTTTGTGCCCTTTTTAGTTGCTTTGGTTTCATTTTCTTCAATATTTACTTTGATTTGTGATTCTTTTTTCTCGTTATTTTCCTTAGTTATATCCTCTTTATTCTTGTCCATAATATTATCCCTTTCACTAATATAACTTCCCCTTTTTGTGTCTAAAACTATTCAATAATAGCATTTACAAAATCATTGCTATTAAATACTTCCATATCATCTATCTTTTCACCTACACCAATAAATTTTACCGGGATTTTTTCTTCTTTTGTAAGTCTTATTACTATTCCACCTTTTGCAGTTCCATCTAATTTCGTAAGAACCAGACCTGTTATTCCAGTTGTTTCTTTAAAATTTTGAAGCTGTGATATTGCATTTTGTCCTGTTGAGCCATCTAAGACTAATAAGATTTCCTTTGATGAATCTGGAAGTTCTCTATCAATAACTTTCTTCATCTTTTCTAGTTCGTCCATTAGATATTTTTTATTTTGTAGTCTTCCTGCTGTGTCACATATTAAAATATCTGCATTTACTTCTTTTGCTTTTTTGCAAGCATCAAATATTACTGATGATGGATCCTGATTTTCCTTTCCTTTTACTATTTCACATTTAGCTCTTTCTGCCCATACCTCAAGTTGTTCTACTGCTGCTGCCCTAAAAGTATCTCCTGCTGCAATTACTATCTTTTTACCTTCATTTCTATATTTATTTGCAATTTTTCCTATTGATGTTGTTTTTCCTGCGCCATTTACACCAACCATAAGTATAACTGCTGGTTTTGAAGATATATTCATACTAGGGTCTGCATCTTCAAATATTGTAACTATCTCATCTTTAAGTGCTTTCTTTACATCCTCTGCTTCTTGTATATTTTCTTTTTTTATCTTTGTTCTAAGATTAGAAATTATCTCCTCAGATGTTTCAAAACCAACATCCGCCATAATCAAATTTTCTTCTAATTCTTCTAATAATTCTTCGTCTACTTTTTTAAATCCAAAATTTATTTTAGTTTTAGCTAATCCTTGTTTTAATTTATCAAAAAATCCCATATGCGCTCCTTGCTATCTGTATTTTTTATTTATGTTCCTATTGTATCATATATTTTTCAAAATGTGTACTGTTTTTAGAGATTTTTTAGCAATAATAAAAGCCCAAAATTAGTTAACAACTTTAGGCTTTCATTTAACGATTTAGATTCTAAGATTAGTATCTTGATTTGTGCTATTTACTTCTCTCATACGCTGATATATTGATGTATACTCATCTTGCTGATTTGCAAAATCAACTAAGCAGTCATGACAGCATTTAAATTTTCTACACCGCCATGCAGCTCCTCCCATTCCATCGCCTGGTGCGCACAGGTTAAAGTCACCCCATTCATCCATTGCCTCAGCAGGAGTAATCTTTCCTCTTGCATGGATTTCTGCAATCTGCTCTGCTGTTAATGGTTTCAACTTTGGTACCTCATAATCTGCTTTATTCTGGTCATTTTCTGACTGATGTTTCTCAGGTTGTTTAGTATCATTTTTGACTTTGGATATTATGAGTACTGCAAATGGCAATACAATTCCACAGATAAAAAACATACCTATAAAAATGTTCGTTACCAATAATTCTACATCAAACATACAATCGCCTCCTCAAAAATAAATTTTCCCTAAGCTGCTATATATTTACCTGAAAAAACAGGAGTATAAAAAAGTAATCTAGCATCCACTAGAATAGTATTATAATATCATATTTTCTTATTTATTTCAATATTTATTTTTATACCTAAATAAAACGCTCCAAGACAATTGAAATTCAATCATCTTGAAACGCTATAAACCATTACTTTTTCAAATACTTATCGCACATGCGACGTAACTTCCACCATCTTATCCTCTCTTTAATGTTCTCTTTTATGAGAGAAAATAGACTTCTTTTTTCAAAGCGAGGTGTATAAACGAAATCGCCATAAAGTGCAGTATGTAACTCAATATAATCTCTGATAGCAACTAATGCCCTTTTGTTAGCCTTGCTTAGAACTTCATCAGCGATTTCACTGGTGACATACATTAACATACGACTTACTTTACCTGCCAATTCTCTATCTTGTTCTATTTTGCTAATTATTTCTCCAAGAATGGATATTTTGTCTGGTTTGTAAGCCGACTTAATATATTCTGGATGCTTCTCTAATGCTTTCATAAAAGCCTCCCGATAGCATTTTTTTCTTTTCATCAGAAAGCCAATTTGCGCCCAGTACACTCTATTCTTTGCTTTCGAATCGAAGTCTACCATCATTAAGAATGTTTCCATCTTTTTGTCATATGACATAGCCAAATACCTCCTATGTTGGATTTAAGTTATTTGATTTTTATTGTAATAGTTCCCTTTCCACCTCCAATAAAAAATAATTTAGAAGTATATATTAAACTGAATCATTCAGTATTGATGGTAATTATATCACATTCCTTTATTAGATTCAATATTTCGTATTGCAGCAATATCACACAAAAATTGCTAAGTCTTTTTAGACTTAACAATTTCTTTCTAAGTGGAGCTACTAGTGAGAATCGGACTCACGACCTGCAGTTTACGAGACTGCTGCTCTACCAACTGAGCTATAGTAGCATGTTTACTTTATTATTTTAACATATAAAAAATAAAAAAGCTAGACCTAAATCTAGCTTTTAACAATATTTTTCTAAAAATTCTTTGGCTGTCATTATTTCTGGTTTCTCAATATCAATATCTTCAAAGTCCCTATCTCCTGTTATAAATACATCTACATCAGATACTACTGCTGAATTTAATATTGGTAAATCCTTAGAGTCTCTGATCTTTATATTGTTATTAGTAATTTGCTCATTTGGTGTATAATTTAGTTCATATGATAATTGATATAAAAATTTACAAAAATTATTTATTTTGTTTGGAAATTTTTTATTTACTACTTCTTCTAATTCTTTTATTATGTATGAGCTTAAGACTAAGATATGGTTATCACAAATATTTATTAAAAGTTCTTTAAGTTTTGCACTATCAAAAATTGCAATAGATATAAATATGTTAGTGTCTAACATTATTCTCATACATAACTATTTCCTTTCTTTTCTTATTTCTTTTATCATTTCTGCAACATCTTCTTCTGCTTCTAAATTAAGCCTTTTAGCTTCTCCATTAAATGCTTTTCTTACTTCATCTATAGCTAATGAAACAGGATTAACCACTATATAGTTGCCATCCTTCTCAATAAAAGCAACTTTATCGCCATCTTTTAAATTTAAAACTCTCCTTATTGATATAGGTAAAGTTATTTGTCCTTTTGAAGTTATTTTTGCTAATTCCATAAAATCACATCCCTTCTCAAATTCATTGTATTCCTTACCTTATATTATATAACATATTTTATTATTTAGCAATATATTTTAAACTTTATTTATCTTCCTATGACATCATACAATGTTTTAAACTCATATCCATTTTCTCTTGCATATGAAATTATCTCAGGCAAAACCTCATATGTCAAAATCTTGTCAGCTGCATCATGCATAAGCAATACTATGCTTGTCTTACCATTAGTTGTTTCATAAAAATTCTCCATAAGTTTTTCTTTTGTGTTTGCTCCTTCAGCATCTTTAGTAAGAGCATTCCAGTCAAGACTTGCAACACCCTTTTCTTTTAATGTCTGCTTAGCATCTTGTTTTAAACTATGATACTTTCCACCTACTGACCCACCTGGAAATCTAAACACCAAAGAATTGTAATTTTGATTTCCAATGGCGCTTTTGATAATATCATTTGTTTTATAATATTCGTTTAATACATTATCAACGCTTTCATAAATTGAACTATACTTATGTGAGTATCCATGATTTGCTATAAAATGCCCCTCTTCAAATTCCCTTTTTACTAAATTTGGATTGAGTTCTACTCTATAACCAAGTACGAAAAATGTCGCTTTAATATTTTCTTGTTTTAATAAATCAAGTATATATGGTGTAACCTGCGTTGTAGGTCCATCATCAAATGTTAAAAATATTCTTTTAGGCTCACTATGTTTATATATCTTTTCTATGTTTGAAATTTCATATTCTGATAATCCTGAAAACTTTTCTTGTTCCTCTTTTTGCCTTTGCTCTTCTATCTCTCTTGCAATTCTTTCGTTTTCTTGTTCTTCTAGTGCTTTATTTTCAGCTATTTTAACAGCTTTTATATATTTATTATTTTCATTTTTCATCATCTGAATACGAACAAATCTTGTTATAGTAACTATAAGTGCAATAACAGAAATAAAAGCTATAGCAACTACAGCTACATGAAATATATTAAGTTTCTTTTTTACTTCAATTAAATCATTCATATTACTATTATTGTTCCCTTAAAATTTTATATTCCTTACTATGAATTTATTTTAATATTGTTTTTATCCAATGTCAACGCTTTTAAATCTAATTTCATATAAAAAAAGGTTATAAATAAACATAACCTTTTACTCTTGTATTAGTCCTTTATAATACTTCCACGCAAGTACTCTAAAACTCATTTGATCAATTGTCTCAATACTAATTTGCCCATTATTTATAGCATTTTTTATCTCTGATATACTTTTTTCATAATCTGTAACTATGATAAAATCATTTCCAGCTAAGACTGCCTTAATAGTTGCATCAGGCACCTTTGCAGCATCCATTGCTAAATCATCCGTAATAATTACACCTGTAAAATTTAAATCGTCTCTTAAAATTTCATGCACCTTCTTAGATAGTGATGCTGGATTTTCTTCATCTATACTTGTAACTATATTATGACTTACTAAGACAGCTTCTGCACCTTCTTTTATTCCTTCTTTAAATGGAACCAAATCATTATTTACTATACTGTCATAAGTTCTTGTATCTTTGCTAGTTATCTTATGAGTATCAACATTATTTCCATACCCAGGGAAGTGTTTTAAACAGTATGAAACTCCAGTGCCTTTGCTGCTATTTATTACTGTTTTGCCGTATATTGATGTAACATTAGAGTCTTCTCCTAGTGACCTTTTATACATATAATCTTTGCTTGATGTAGCAATATCTACAACTGGCGCTAAATTTAAATTTATTCCTAATTCATAAAGTAATTTGCTTTTTTCTATGGTATCTTGCTTTATTAAATCAAACCCACCTGTTAAATATAATTCTTGTGGTGATTTAAATTTACTTTCTGACAAATTTTTATTGTTACTTATTCTTACAACTGTTCCCCCCTCTTCGTCAACAGCTGTAATTAAAGGCACTTTTGAAACCTTTTGCACTGAGTTTATCATTTCAATTACTTGCTCTTTAGTTTTTCTTTCAAAGTCTTTTTCAAAAAATATAAAACCACCAAAATTATAATCTTGGATGATTCTCATAGCATTTTCCTGTGGATATCTTACCAAAAAAATTTGGCCAATTTTCTCATCTAATGACATATTATTTAACTTTTCATATGCAAGATTATAAAACTGTGTAAAAATGCCGTTGTCACGTAAATTTTCTGGAATTTTATCATCATATTTTGATATATTTTCTAATTCATTATCATCGGCATTATTTTCTGTTACATGGTGGTTATATATCCATATAATTGCAAAAAGTATTAAAATAATTATACTAGAAATAGTTAACTTCTTTCTCATATAATCTCTCCTATTTTACTCTTTAAATAATATATAATAAGCTTTGCTATCTCTCCATTTCATCCTGTTCTTGATTACTTATATTACGCACTATTATATGTTCTCTTAATAGAATATCATCTATTCCACAGCTTAAATCTTGAAGTGTTCTATTATTATGTATACAATAATTAGGTATATAGCCAAATTCATCTAATGTAGAATTTTTTAGCCTATTGATGAATGCATCTTCCGGCCAATGCTCTGTTTTTCCTTCTTGAATCAGTCTTTCATGTAATCTTCTATATTTGGTCTCATATTCAGTACTAACTGCTATTGTAAAATCACAATTATTCATAATATCAAGCAAAGGAAGAAAAGCCCAGTCAACAATACATGTATCACACATACTATTTTCAATTACTGCTCTTCTAAAGTCATTTTCCATATCATCTTTAATAATTTCAATTGCGACTTTCTTTGTTTCAAAATTTACAGATAAATAATTATACCACCATACTCCAGGTTCTTCTATTACATTTAATGCTTTCAATATTTCTGTTTTATGCTTATTATAATTTATATGCATAAAGTCATCCATATTTATTATTCCAGAATTATTAATTTTTTCATGTAGCATATTAGTTGTCGTTGATTTTCCACTTCCTGAACCTCCATATACTCCAATGATTTTCATGTCATACCTTCTTTCTCTATTTGATTGACTTTAATGCTTCTTTAGTATCATTATCATCTTTATCTATGTATCTAAATATAAGTATTGTTATAATTACAAATATTAATACAGTTCCATATAATGCAATTCCTGCTTTCCACGAACCTTGCATAATATTAGCTCCTACTAATGTAGATGATATTATAGATGGAAACCTTGCAAATGTTGAAATTAATATAAAACGTAAAGGCTTTACTGGCAAAATTCCTCCAAGATATACAAGAAAGTCTTTGGGTGTACCTGGTATAAAAAATAATATTATAAGTATCTTTTCAATCTTTTTAGGATTGTTAAATATTTTACTATTCTCTATTTTATCAATCTTTTCTTTACTTATAAATTCATAGATAAAGTTTTTACCAAATTTTCTTACTATAAAATATAAAATCGTTGTACTAATAAATACTGAAAATAATATAAATAAAGTACCTCCTACTGCTCCATAGCACATTCCTGCCAAAATCTCCAATGGCTCTCCAGGTAGAAATGCCAAAAATATCTGCGCAAGCTCAAGACCCATTAGCATCATAAATCCAACTATTCCCGTTCCTTGTACTGTTTCTTTAAAGTTATTTCTTCCTTGCTCGGTTGTTAAGTTCTTCATCATTGGCCATAATTGTATTGTTGCAACTATAAGTATTGCAATTACAGCTATTAATACTAAAATTTTAAATATTCTTACCTTTTTACTACTACGTTTCATTTCTTCCATTTTTATTACCCCGTTATAAATTCTACTATATCAAAATGACTATAAAATTACAACTATTTTTATCTATTCTATTTAATCTTTATATATTATAAAATCAATTTCACGTCTTTCTTTATTTGCATTTTGAACTTCGACTGTAACTTTATCTCCAAGTTTATAAATTTTATTAGTGCGTTTTCCAATTAGTCTTTTATTAGAGTCATCATATATATAGTAATCATCTAAACTTTCAAGTCTAACTAATCCTTCTATAGTATTTTCAAGCCTTACAAATATTCCAAACTTAGTTATACTTGATATAATTCCTTCGTAAACTTCACCTATTCTTGCTTCCATATACTCAGCCATCTTCATATCTTCGCTTTCTCTTTCAGCTTTTGTAGCTAATTGCTCACATTCAGATGATTTATCAGCATATTTAATTGCCTGAGCATAATACTTTTCCTTATGCTTCTCATCTATATTATACTCAAAGCTTAAATATTCACTTATAACTCTATGAATAAAAAGATCTGGATATCTTCTAATAGGTGATGTAAAATGACAATAATACTTACTAGCTATTCCAAAATGTCCCTTATTTTCTGCTTCATATCTAGCCACTTTAAGTGTTCTTAGTAACAAATTTGATATAACACCTTCTTCATCTTTGCCTTTAACTTCATTCAAAACCATAGAAAAAGCCTTAGGTTTTATATCATCTTTTTTTCCTTTTACTTTATACCCAAAATTGTACAGATATTTATTAAGCTCCGCTATTTTTTCTTCTTTTGGCTTTTCATGAACTCTATAAATAAATGGAGCTCCTAGCCAGAAAAATCTCTCAGCAACAGTCTCATTAGCAGTAAGCATAAATTGTTCAATAATTTCATTAGATATTCCTGTTTCATATGCTTTAATATATATTGGAACACCATATTTGTCAAGAGTAATCTTACTTTCTGGAATATCAAGAGATAAATATCCATCTTTCTCTCTTCTTCTTTTTAAAATTTCTGCTAAGCTCTTCATTCTTAAAAAGTGCTTTTGATAGTCTTTGTATTCTTCAATTACTTTTTGTCTATGCTTTTCTTCTTTGTTATTTAACTTTGTTTTATTATTACTTTCATCACTAATTAAAATTTCCACATCTTTATAAGTCATTCTTTTTGTAACATTGATTATAGATTTTCTAATATCTGAATCAATTACTTTTCCTTGCATATCTATCTTCATAATTACAGATAAAGCGTATCTATCTTGCCCTTCATTTAAACTGCATATACCATTTGAAAGCTCTGTTGGAAGCATTGGTATGACTCTATCTAGCATATATACACTGGTTCCCCTTGTAATTGCCTCTTTATCCAAATTACTACCAGATTTAACATAATGGCTAACATCCGCAATATGGACGCCTAATGTATATGTTCCATCACCATTTTCTTCTACATATACTGCATCATCTAAGTCTTTTGCATCGTGACCATCAATTGTAAAAATTTCCTTTTTTCTTAAATCAAGCCTTCCCTCTGGAACTATAATTTCTTTTTGTACCTTTTTTGCTTCCTTTATCACATTATCAGGAAATTCATAGGGCAATTTATATTGTTTTACAATTGAAAGCATATCAACGCCTGTTTCATCATTAAACCCAAGTATTTCTACTATTTTTCCTTCTGCCTTTTTATCTTTTACAGGATATTTAGTAATCTGTGCAACTACTTTTTGATTATTATTAGCCTTTCCCCAATTTGACTTTGAAATGAAAATATCACTGCCTAACTTCTTGTCATCTGGAACTACGAAGCCAAAGTTCTTGCTCTTTTTAAAAGTACCAACAACTTCATTAGTATTTCTTTTAAGTATATTTACTACTTTACCCTCAATATGTTCTCCTCTTCTCTTTTCTATTAGTTTAATTTCAACCATATCATTATTCATTGCACCTTTTGAATTTTCTTTTGCTATGAATATATCTGAAGATTCGCTGTCATCTAATTTAACAAATCCAAAACCGCCTTTGTTTGCAAGATATGTTCCTTGTAATAAATCCATTTTATTCCTTTCTCTATTTTATTTTTCCCTTAAAATATCGTTTTAATTCTATAAGAAAAAGATGTATATAAAAATATACATCCTCATTAATCATCATTATATAACAAATACAATTACTGTAACAACACTAAGTATTGCAAATATTGTTCCTAGTATAATTGTGTTCTTTTGAGCTTTTCCAGTCTTAGTTCTTCCTCTATTTTTTTCAAAATACTTATTAGCTCTTGGATTTTCATAAGTATCTTCTGCAGAATTGCTACTATCCTTTGACTGAAATGTTGTGATTATAATCAATGCTATGCATACTATTATGTATACTGTTAATAATATATATTTAAATGCTGTCATCTTTACACTCTCCTAATATTAATAAAATAACATTATTTATATTAACATATATGTTAAAAAAAATCAAGGTTTATTATCAATATTCTTCTACTTTTATATAAATTTTTTCAATTTCTCCATATTTCTTTTCTATTTTCATCTTGCTTATTTGATTATCATCTTTAAACACAAACTTATTCATAGCATCTAAGGCAGATTTTGCAATATTGTCTATGTCTGGTTTTCTTGTTGGTGACACATTTCCATTTAGCATTTCTTCTGCCTTTTTCTTGCTAGTATTTTTTGGTATTCGCATATAAGCAATAATCTCAACAGAAAGTCTACCTTCTAGCTCTCTATGATTTGGATATTTTATTCTAAAATACTGTTTAATTAACATTTCATAGTCTTTAGTTCTATTAGGAGTATATATCATGCCAGTATAACTATTAACTCTTGGTCTTTCTTTTCCAATTATATCACCTATTACTTCAAATTCATAAAACATAACTTACCTCTTATGTCAGCATTTTACACATAGTGCTTAGAAAAGTCAAGTTAATTTACATATCAGTTTCATCATATTCTATGTCATATGGCTTAGATTCAACTTTTACAACTGTTGAAGGTTCATTATTAGTTTTGTTTTTGCTTGTGCTATTTACATTTTTATTATCATTTGCATTTTGCATTGGCTTGTTGCTATTGCCACCTTCACTTACCTTTACAACAATACTTTCTGGGGAATCTTTCTCCATTTTCTTTAATTTCTTATCCATAATTTGTGTTGTTTTATCTATTAAATCTGGTACTAAATCTAACAATTTGTCCACGGCTGATGTGTGTTCAACTGGAAGTAATTTTACTCCTGATTCTTGCACTACTATAAACGCTATTGGACTAATACTTACTCCTGCACCAGAACCTCCACCAAAAGGAAGCCTCTTTTTATCTGTTTCTTCTTTTTCTTCTTTCTCTTCTTTCGTCTTAACATTTGACTTAGTCCTAAATTCACTTCCTCCTGCTGCAAATCCAAAGTTTACTCTTGACACTGGTATGATTACTACATTACTAGAAGTCTCAATTGGCTCTCCTATAATCGTATCAACATCAATCATCTCCTTAATTGAATTCATCGCACTATTCATTAACCCTTCTATTGGATAATCATTCATATTTTTTGCACTCTCCTTTAATATTTAATTTCTTTTATTATTTACCTTTTATTTACTTTTATTCATATTATTGGAATAGTAATTTGCATTGATGTCTTTAAATTAAAAGCATGCCCTCTTAAATATATTGGTGTCACTTGATATTTAATTTTTTCTCCATTTACTATTGGGATAAATAAAGGGAATATTACTGATATTGCAATGTTTATAACCGATACTAATATTGCTGTAAATGATGCGTTCTCTGTTCCTAGATCAAGCCATAGTTCTAGTTCCTCTATTCTAATTTTATCTAAAATTTTTTCTACAAACTCACTTTGTTTTAATTTTTCATAATCTTTCTTTATTTTTACATATTCTTCTATCCTTGCATCTTGGTTTATTCCTTCATTTTGAAGCATCTCATTTTCTACTTCCAATTCATTTTTGCATGAATTATTGTTTTTCACATTTATACTATCATTATAAAACTTTCTATATAACTTTTGCCTAAGCTTAACTTCCTTTTCCATTTGTTTGGCAACTAGCTTTTGAAGAATATTTTTTAATCTCATGTTTGTTATTGTAATGCTTATAATTGGTATTTTATCAAATAAACAAAGCTGAAATTTTGCTGTAAAGTCAATATAATTTAATATATCTGCATACTCTTTCTTTATTGTTTCTTTAACTATATCATTTAATGCTTCATAATTTTTTATTTCCAAATTGACTAATTTTATTCTTATAGAACATACTAATAGAATTGCTATAATTATCATAAAAATCAAAATAATATTACACAAAAAAACTACCACTTGGAATACCTCCCGTGGTAGTTTACCTAATTTTGCTATTTATTATACATAATTTTCTATACTACAATTATTTTGTTGGTACATTATTTTTCAAATATGGATAACCATTATTTATTGTGTCGCTTTGTGCATATGCATTTCCAAGTATACTTGCTAAAGATTTTAATTCATCACTTGTTTTTGGTTCTGCTCCTTCGTTTGAATTACTATTAGGCACACCATATTCATTTTTTCCGTTTGTTGCACCACATGTATCAAGCCAATAATTATTTTTTATATCTTGTGGTTTCTTTGTAGCTATGCATATTCCACAACATATTCTATTAGAGTTAGCTGTCAAATTACCTATATTATAACAATTACTTATTGATGATTCACCTGCAAATCCTGCAATTCCACCTACTGTAGCGTCATCTTTAGCAGCTTTTTCAATAGTTACATCTCCTATGTTATAACAGTTCTGAATTTTGGCATTTCCACCATTTCCAATTATACCTCCTGCTTGACTAGCAATATTATCTCCAGTATTATCAATCCATATTTTTCCCTCATTATGACAATCACTTATATATATATCATGTTGTGTTGATTGAGCATATCCTGTTATTCCTCCAAGACCCCATCCTTTAGACTTTGAAGTAAAAAATATAGTTCCATAATTACTACATTTTTCTATCTTCATTGCAGTGAAATTTCCGGCAATACCACCACAATAATTACCACTTGATGATACTTCCCCATAGTTTTTGCAATTATCAATTATAATATCATTAGATGTATTACTTGAAAAAGCACCCCCAACGATCCCACCCGTATGGATTTGCTCTCCCGCAACGCTACCATAATTTAAACAATTGGTAATCTTTACTTGTTTATCAAATAAATCATAATTTCCAGAAACTCCACCAGTTTGATAAAATCCTTCAATTTTTCCTCTGTTTATACATTTTTCTAGTGTTCCTACATTTCTTCCACTTATACCACCAGTTAATTTGTTTCCTTTAATATTGGCTAAATTTGTGCAATTACTTACTGTTCCTCTATTTCTACCAACTATTGCTCCTGTTTCAAAGTTTCCACTTATATATGAATCTTTTATTGTTAAGTCTTGAACAGCACCATTTTGTCCGACATATCCAAATAATGCAGTACCATATGTGTTTTCTTCCTCTTCTTTTATATATAAATTACTTATTGTATGATTTAGTCCTAAAAATTTCCCATTAAATTCAGTCTTTTTTGAACCATCCTGACTTTCTGTTTCAATAGTTGAATTACTATCTCCTATTGGTTCAAAACTTTCTCCTGTAAGTAGTTCACCTGTATCCGTATTGAATGTTGCTCCCATATTTATATCATTTAATAAATATATTGCTATTCCATTATAATCATTTCCTGCTTTTACATTCTTACTTAATTCTCTTAATCCCTTTGCATCACTTATTGCTAATAATTTATCACTTTTATTTATTGGTGCTATTCCTTTTTCTTCTATCTCTTCTTGATTTATTGCTCCACTTGAAATCATTGAGCTTTTTAAATCATCTAAATTCTCAAAAGCTAATTGTGCTTGAAATAATTTCATTTCCTCATCTAATGCTGCTTGTTTTGATTTTTCTACAGCCTCCTTTGATTTCTGAAATAACCCATTATCTCCTAACGCTACGTTTAATGTTACTCCTGCTAATATTAAAAGTATTATTATTGTTATTACTAACGCAATTAAAGTTATACCTTTTTCTTGTCTATTTCTATTCATTTTTTCAACTCCTTTGTATTTTTTATAACCTATTCCAGTAATTCCACAAATCGTTGGAACTGCTGGTTTTTATTTGTACAAAACATTTTTGTACTTGTTATTTTTTTTATTTTAAAAACTAATTCGTGCTATAGTGTATTCTTTCCAAAATCACTATAAATTATTGTAAATCTTTGCTCGTAATATACGAACAATATACCTATAATATACATTAGGTTTAAAATTTAATTTTATTCCCTCATAGGTATTAAAGTGCCGATATATATATATATATATATATACTCTCGCAAGGCTTTTAGGCTATTTGTTATCATTAGTCCCTCCCCTTTTCTTTTGTATCGCTTCTTTCCATAAAATTATATAAATAAATTTCTAAAAGGTCAATAGTTTTTGTAAAAAAAGTTTCGGTTGTTGCCGAATTTTTTTTATAATGATAAACTAGTACAAATTAGTACAATTTAGTACAAAGTTTAAAAGGAGGTATTTTACTATGAAAATGTATTCATGGAATGTAAATGGATTAAATTCATGTATTGAAAAAGGATTTTTTTCATTTTTTAATTCTTCTGATGCGGACTTTTTCTGTATTCAAGAAACAAAATATCAAGAAGTCTTACCTTCATTACCTGGATATTATCAATTTTGGAATTTCTGTTCAAAGAAAGGATATTCTGGTACCGCCATATTCACAAAACACAAGCCTCTATCTGTTTCTTATAACATTGGAAATGATGACTTTGATGTTGAAGGACGAATCATTACACTTGAATATAATTCGTTTTTTCTTGTAACTGTATATGTTCCTAACTCTCAATTGGGTATATCTCGCATTAATTACAGAATGGAATGGGATGAGTTATTTATTGATTATATTTCTAATTTGAATAATATAAAACCTGTTATAATATGTGGCGATTTTAACATTGCTTTTTCTGAATTAGATGTGTGCCATTCTATCACTTCTTCTTTAGAATTTATTGATGACCAAAGAATTGAATTTGAAAATTTACTTAATGTTGGTTTCATTGATTCTTATAGATATTTTTATCCTAATGTAGGTAATTCCTTTACTTGGTGGAATGTTGGTAAAGACTCAAAAGCAAACAATATTGGTTGGCGACTAGATTATTTTTTAGTATCTGATTTTTTAGAAGATAAAATTCTGGATGCACATATACACTCACAAGTTGATTGTTCTGACCACTGTCCTATCAGTTTAGATATTAATATTTTGGAGGTGGATTTATGAGAATAACATCAAATACAATTAATTTTCCAGATGAAACTTTAGCAGATATGTGGAATTCCTTTGATTGGAATTCTGCAGAAGAAAAAATCCTAAAGTGGCAAAAGCTCCTTTCTATTGCTGCATTTAAAAGTAAGCAGGACCAAGTCAAAAAATTAAGTATTCGTATTGTTTCTTCTATTGAGGCAAAAGCATTAGCAGTTCACAAAGTTTCTGAAGTCTTAAAATCTTCCCCAGGTATAGACAATGTTCGCTGGATAAAAGCTTCGGATAAAATGAGAGCTGCTATTTCTTTAACACCTTACAATTATAAATCCAAACCATTCAAAAGGTTTGTAATAAATGATGCACGCTCAAGTAAAGAACGAAGAATTGGTATTCCGTCAATGTATGATAGAGCTATGCAGGTTTTATATTCAATGGCCCTAGAACCTATTTCCGAGGCAACTGCTGATAGAAAATCTTTTGCTTTTCGAAAAGGTAGATCCGCTTTAGATGCTCATTCACTTATTATGGATTTATTAAAAGAGCCTAATGCTCCAGAATGGTTTTTAATATGTGATGTTAAATCTTGCTACGATTCTATTAGTCATAAGTGGTTATTAGATAATATTCCAATGAATAAGCATGTTCTAAAGGAATTTATTGAGGCTGGAATTGTTTTCAATAATGAAATATTTCCTGTTGATACTGGCATTTCTTTAGGATGTAATATTTCTCCATTGTTAGGAAATATGACTTTAGATGGTATTCAAAAATTGCTTTATGATTTACAAGATGACAAAGAACATATTGATTATCTTGATGGTTATGCTGTTAGATTCGCTGATGATATTTGTATTTCTGCTCGTTCAAAAGAAGCAGCGGAAAAATATCTACAAGCTATTAAAGAATTTCTTGCTATTCGTGGTCTAGAATTATCATCAAAAAAAACACATATAGAACATATTAATAATGGATTCGACTTTTTGTCACGCTTTTATTGTAGGCTCAATGGTCATGTCTATTGTATTCCTTCCGAAAAGGCTGTTAGCAATTTTGAAAGAGATTTGGAAGATCTAATTCTTAACCCAGAAACAAAATGGTCACAAAAAAAACTAATTCAGTCTATTAATGCAAAGTTACATGGCTGGGCTTCATATCATCGTGTCGAAGAATCTGCTGAAATTTTTAAGCATATTGATATTTTAGTTTCTGCTCTTTTGTTAAAGCTTATGAAGAATATTTATCCAAAAAAAGACACTAAAATGTTAATAAACAAATATTGGTATAAGGATTCTTTAGGTAGACAGACTTTTACATTAACAACAAATAAAAATGTTCAAGTTATTAATTTAGAGGATGTTGTTTTAGTTGAACATAAAAAAATTGATACGAAGAAAAATATTTTTCTTGATCCTGATTATTTTATGGATAGATTAGATTCTCAAGAGATGTTAAAAGTTAGTGGTAAATATAAATCTGTATGGGATAGACAAGAGGGAAAATGTTATTACTGCGATAAAAAAATTAGTCCTGACCAATCTCGTAGGATTATATTTAAAAAATTATCTAAAGATAAAACTATTAGGAATATGGCTTATGTACATGAATTTTGTATAGAAGATGAAATTCTATTTGTTGACTCTGATTTAATGCATTTGCGTGATATTGATGTATATCAAATTATTAATGATATCCAAAATACTAATAATATAAAACAACGAAAACGAAAGAGTATTTATGAAAATTTATTTGAGTATTTTGCAAATTGTAATAAACAAACCTTTGCTTTACAATTCAAAGATATTGAAAATATTCTTGAATCTAAACTCTGTGATTCTGCTTATAAGCACTCATGCTATTGGTACAGAAAGGGAACAGGTCTTTTTTCTAATAGTTGGCTTGATAATGGTTATTCTATCCAAAAACTATATTTAGATAAGCAAAGGGTTGTTTTTAAACGAGAGAAGAAGAAAAGTTCAAAACTATCTATTCCTACTCCTATTCTTTCTTCTAAATTACCTAATTCTGCAAAATATGAATTGGAACATTTCTTTGATTATATACTAAAAAAATACGGATTATAAATATTTTATAATTTCGGTTTTATCCGTTTTTTCGGTCGCATTCGAAACCTTTTATTTATACCTTTGCTATACTTTTTTTGGAGGTATAGCAATTATGCAATTATCTGAAGCAATACGAAAACGAATTTTAGAATTAATGAAAGAAAATAATATTAAAACCATAAATGCAGTTACTAATCTAGCTGGAATTTCTAATACATTAAATGATTTTATGCTTGGTAATGTAGAACTCTTAAAGTTAGATACACTACTTCATATTTGTGAAGCATTTAATATTGAATTATACGAATTTTTTCATAACTCATTATTCAAAGATGTTCAATATGAAAAAAATAAATAAGCTTAACTCAAAAGCAATAGGGCCGTGTGTACCCATTGCTTTTTTCTATGCTTCATTTCTTATTGATTTACAACTTTCCCTGTATGCTTTTTCTAGTGCATTTTTATTTATCTTAAAGTCTTTATATCCTTCGTGTATTACATTATAGTAGTAGCAATTTGGTGGTGCTATATTTCCTCTATTCATTACATAGACCATTCCTGTTTCTTCTTTTCCATTTACTTCTATTGTTACATATTCTTTTCTATATAGGTGTGGGAATCCCTCATATCTGTCTAGTGCTTTTTCACATTCTTCTGTTATTTTCCATATTGCTATTGGTACTTCATCTCCTGTGCTTTTTATTACATCTGCTACTCCTTTAAATACTAGTTTGTAATCTTTAAGTATTCCTTTTCCTATTGGTGTTGCTTTAGGACATCTTCTTTTCATTTGTTCTATATTCATATTACTTCCATATGCTATATATATCATTTCTTTTTTCATGATATCTTCGCCTCCTTTTTATTCTTTTTATATCTTGGATCGTTTGGTCCATATCTCCATGCTGCACATCCATCTAGGTGTTTATATAGGTGTTCCCTATAATTCTTGTATTCATCTCCTATGAATCCGATTCTATTTAAGTATACTCTCATTGCGAATTTTTCATTTTCTTCTTGTATCTTTTTATTACTTGCCTTCTTTTGTGTTAAGGCTTGATTGTTTATTGCTAGTGCTAGTAGTATGTATGCTTTAATTTTTCCTGCGTGTAGTGTTGAATTGAAGCCTCTTAATTCTACTGTTCCATTTCCGTTGAAGTAGCTGTGTAGGTTTAGGAAGTGATATCTGGTATCATCGTAGTGGCTGTAGTATCCTGCATTTTTTCTATTATACCATATATCCTTTATTGCTTGTTTTGTCTTTGGTTTTTTTCTTTTTATTTCGTTTACTAGTCTTTCATCCATTTTCTTACACCATCTTATTCTTGCTGGTTTTATTTGTAGTGCTTTGTATAGTAGGTCATTTTTACTTGCTATGATGTTTATGTAATTCTTTAGGCTTTGAACTGTTTGGTTGGATCCATCTAGGTGTATATGTATACCACAGCTATCGTTTGTTTTCCCTCCTGCTGTTCTTAATGCTCTAGTTATTATTTGCATTGTGTCTATGTCTGTTTCTGTTAGTATTGGGCTTACTACCTCTACTGAATAATCATTATCATTTGTTGAATTTCCTCTTGAATTTACTTTTCTTATACTTGCATCATTCATTACCTTCCATACCCTACCATCAGTTGCATGTATTTTTCTTGTATAATAGCCATCGTGTGTATGTTCTATTCTTCCGCCTACTATTGTTTTTATGGTATCTGCGGCTTCATCTTTTGTTATTCCTGTTAGTTCAATTTCGATTCCGAATTTCCCTGTCAACATAATACTCACCTCCTAACTAAACAATACCACACTTTTGTTAATATATCCAGCTTTTACGCACACTTTTTAAAACAAATGTTTCGGTTCATTTTCCTTGATTTTTCGGTGTTTTCGGCATAAAAAAAGGATAACATTCTACTATGAATAACGCCTGTGGTGTACTTTTAGTGCTACTACTGGTATTATTTGTTCTAGTAGAAATATTATCCCTTTTCACTTTATTTTAAATATGCATTTGCCATATATCCAGACCTTCCATTTACCACTACTGCATCCCAATTGAATCCATCTGCATTTGCTACATTTTCAGAAGTTACTGTAACCTTTGTTCCTTTTGGATATGCTGCTAGATATACAGAGCCTTTTCTTGCTTCGCTTCTTAACACTAATCCACTATTAGCAATGATAGTTTTTGTTCTAGTTCCAGTTGGTATTTTGAACACTTGACCTGGTTTAATTAAGTTCTTGTCATTGCCTATAACCCCTTTATTTATCTCATAAATTGCATCTACTGTAGTTCCAAATCGTTTTGCTATTTTGGTTAAATTATCTCCTGCTACTACAGTATAAGTTGTACCACCTGTAGGTGTGTTACCTGCACCCACAGGTGTAGTATATGAACTATTAGTGTTACTTTGTCCAGATTTCATACAAGAGTCATATTGTGTCAAATTATAGTCATTTACGATGCTCATAACATTCTTTATGTATGTAGGACTAGTTGCATAACCTCCATTTTTTATTGCAGTTATGCACTTTTCTGCGTTTGTTTCATTTATAGCACCTGCATATCTACTTAAACCTGTGATTAGATCATAGTAGTCAGATACTGATTCAGCAACCGAGTCATAAGCTCTAAAACATGCAGTTATATTTGTATAACTTTTTCCATCGTAACACTCTGATGTTTTAGAATTAAACACTTTTCCCTTCCAATCACTAGTCGCTTTAATACCAAAATATGCATTTGCTTTGGTCATTAGCTTTGATGTTCCCCATCCTGTTTCTAATGCTGCCTGTGCAATACAGATACTTGGTAATACCTTTTTTATTCTTTTATTACATTCTGCAATTGCTAAAGCTGCCAATTGCTTTATAAAATTATTTACTTGCGTTTTTGTTGCCATATTATTTTACCTCCAAATTATTTATTTGGAGCAGTTTTGTTCTTTTTCTGTTTTGGTTATTTCTTAAATCGCTGGTATAATTCGTTTAATGTATCAAAACCATACATCGATACATAAGACACCACAAATGATGACACAAAAGCAGCGAAAATATAGTACCAAGTTATTGGCATTCCTGCATAGGATGCGTATGCTACATATCCTATTACGCACACTAATATTGATACTATAATTACTACCAATTGCGTTGGTACTCTTTCTAATAGCTTTGTTCCTTTTATTACTTCAATTATTATAGTAACGATAAAAGCTATACCACCAATTAGTGCTAGAATTTTTGACGAATTCAATATTAAGTATTCTAAATCCATCTTTTCCACCTCCCTTCTAATGACTTGCTTTTAACAAGTATTCATCAATATTTGTTATTGCTTCTGTAACTGGTCCATTGCATCCCTGCTCCTTTAAGCCCTTTAGACATGCTTGTACACTTTTTATAAGCAATATGTTTTCGCTTTTGTTTATCGTTGATTCTTTCTTTAGTATTTCTATTTCATTTTGCTGTTTTTCAATAGTCTTATTTATTTGTTCGAATTTATCTTGGACATTCTTTTTATATGCTTTATATATGCCTATTATCGGTGTTAGTATTGCCACTATAATTCCTATCCCTGTTGCTATTTGTTGTAGTGTTAAATTTCCCATACTATTCACTTCCTTCTTCAGTATTTTCTGTGTTTTCATTTGGATTTGTTTCTTCTGGTGTTACTGGATTTTCATTTGGATCCGTTACTTCTGGTGTTTGTTGTAATTGGCTAATTTGTTCATCTATATATTGCTTTAATGTTGTTTCTAAACTTGATGTAATATTTTCTATTTCCTCTGGTGTAAAATAGTCTGTTCCTTTTATTGGTGTATATCCATCCGCACCATTTTCTCCTTGTATTCCTTGTTCGCCTTTTTCTCCAGTTTCTCCTTTTTCGCCTTGCTGTCCTTTTATATTTACTGTTTCTGGATTTTCTAGGTCTGCGTTATTACTCCATGATATATTTCCATCTGCATCTACACTTGGTACAAATACTGTTCCAGTATCTCCTTTTGGTCCTGTTATATCTTCTACTGATATTATTTGTACCCATTCGTTTTCTGGATATCTATAGCATAGGAATCCTTCTATTATTGCAAATTCAACATCTGCTCCATCTTGACCTTTATCGCCCTTATCTCCTTTATCGCCTTTTAATACTGGAAAAGGTATATAATTTCCTTTTCCATCTGGTATGTATATTTTAGCCATGATATTTTCCTCCTTTAATACATTCCTCTTAATTGTTCTACTTTACCTATTATTCTATCTCCAACACTATATATGCTTAAGATAACTTGGCTATCGCCTTGTATATAGAATTCGCCTATATAGTATCCATCTGTAAAGTTAATATTTTCGCCCTGTATGAAAGTATATCGGTCAGGTATTTCTGATGGTGTTTTAAATATAACTTTACAATTAAAGTCATCTGGAATGTCATCTGGTAATATTAAAGTCAAACCGACTCCTGTTTCTGGATTCGCTTCTAGTATTCCCCTTCTATACTCGTAATTGTTTTCTAGGTTTATTACATTTCCATCTCCAGTATTAATCATTCTTTTGTTAAGTACAACATAAGTTTCGCTATCATAGGTTTCATTTGTATTTACCCAAACTACATTTCTATCTTCTGGCTCATCTTCACTTACAACTATTCCTGCAAGTCCCTTTTCTCCAGTTGCTCCTTTTGGTCCACTTAAATCAACTACAAATTGCCACCCATTTTCAGTCATTATATAAAGTTGTCCATTCTCTGGATTCTCTATATCATTTGATATCATTGCATATGTATCTCCTGGAATATCTTGATAGTTTTCTACTAATTCTTGTACACTAGATGCAATTATATCTATTGCAAATGGCTCGCCTCTTTCTCCTTTTTGCCCTTCTGGTCCACGAGGTCCAACTAATCTTTCTAATTGTTCCTCTGTAAAATCCCCATAAACAAAAGCATCCCCCTTGATTGTGGGGAATGGTACGAAAGGTCCTCCTGGATATAATCTAATTTTTATATTTGCCATTATGATTTCCTCCTAACCTTTATATGTTCCTGTGACCCCCATTATTGTCACACCTTTTTTGATATTTTCAGCTATTAGATTCGCATCTCCATTTACTTGAATTTCCGAATAATATCCTGCTCCATAGTTTTGTGTAGTTGCTCTTGGTAGAACTGTCAATTTATTTCTTTTGGTCATTGTTCCTTTAACCCTAGAGCCTGTATTTCCAACGAAAGTCTTACCACTAACAACATCAGATGGTGTTGCAGTATAAAGGCTTGTTGGTGTTTTTGGTAGGTATTCTACCCCCATTATTCTTACACCTTTTAAGATTGGATCCTTATGTTGCAATATTCCTCTGATATAATTTTCAGAAGAAAACTGCAAGAAAAATCTTTGATTTGCAGATACACCAGTTCTTAATTTTCCTGCTGTCCATGATATTCTTAATAATCTAGTCCAACTAGATGAATTATAATTTACTGCATAACAACATAAATATCCACTCGAATCTATTACATAGTAGAAAAGTCCATCATTTGAAAACCATCCACCATATGTAATCGAACTTGGTAATCCTGATATACTTCTCAATGATTTAAAACTAATGCTACTAGTTCCTACTGTTACTTGATATAATGTGCTTCCTTTTATTGCATAAGTTCCTTGTTTATTTATTACATAATTGTAGGCTTCTTCTGACCCACTATAAGTCTTTTTTGGTGTATAGTCTGCATTTAGCATCATAATTGTTGATGTTCCATTTCCCCAAGCATAGGCATCTGGACATGGTATTACTAGTAACTTATCATTGGCCGCAAAATAACAGCTCCATAAACCTTGAGCAAAACCTGGGCATGATGTATGTAATTGTGATATCGTTCCTGTTGTTGGATTTATTCTCACTATATGAATATTTTCTCCGAATCCTGCATCATCTGCAGCAAGTGCTGCAACACAAGGATCTTTATCTGCAACTGCTGTTACATCTCCATATCTGTATCCAGATGAGCCCGAATAATATCTGTAGATGTATGTTCCTTTAATTATATTGTCATCTGTGTATCCTAGTTCTTCTGTTAATCTATTAAAAGTGATTCCTATAATATATTTGTTACTATAGTCTGCGTGATTCATCCATAAAATACACACATTTGGATTTCCACCGACTCCATAATGTCCAAATGATATAGCTCTTAACCATGGACCATTTGTTGCAATTCCTAACTGTGCATATGTCTTTTCTATTATTTTTGTTAAATTATTTATATTATCTCCTGCTTCATTCCAGTTTGCTCTGTATATTTGTAGTCCTTTTGTACTATTATAATTCGAACATATTGCTATATATTTCCCATCAGTAGTAACTGCTGGCATGTATGATTCATATGTAGAATATGCTTTATTTACACTCATAGATGTTTTGCTTGATACACTTTCTGTTGTTGATTCATACAAGTATTCTGGTGTTATTGTTGGTATCACATAGTTTGGTCCTTTTATTTGGTCTATCTTTTCGCTATACATACTCAATGGATCCTCTTTAAATACTGGTACCTCCTGATTAACTATTGATTGTCTTATTTTTTCTTTTGACTCTCTTACTTTTTCTATTTTTGGAACTAATTGTTCAGTATAGCTCATTGCACATCCTCCCCATTAATATCATGTAATATTTTGTCTAGTTGTTCTATTAGTGTTTTTATATCTACTGCTAGTGCATCTTCTGTTGTATCTATCCACACTAAAATTTCTGGATCCGTTGGCTCTGTTTCTCCAACATATATTCCTGATATTCCACGAACGCCCTGTGGGCCTATTAACTCATCCAAACACACAACATTTTTCCATTCTGTATCTTCTTCATCTGTCAATTTCCATTGTATATGGTTATCTGCTTTTCTTATTTGTACCTCTGCTCCATCAAAGTATCCTGCATCTAATTTTCTCAAATGGTCGGCTATAAGTTCTTGCATTTCTTTTTTCAATTGGTTATTATCCGATATGACTTGTATTAATGCATTTACTTCTTCCTCTGGTGGCATTTCTGCTTGTATTGCTTCAATTATTGGTATGTTTTCTAACATTTCCACAGTTGTCAATATTCTATTATCTGTGCCAATTAGTGATACTGATAATTTCATTTCTCCTGGTACATAAGTAATATTGTTTGTTATTAATATTTGTGCTCTGTTATCCTTAATTACTAGTGGATATTCGAATTCATTACCTTCATAATGTTTTATTCTTAACATTAATGAATTTCCTAAAGCCATTTCATTGACTATATTAAACACAAATAAATTTGTTTTATTATCATATTGTACTAGTTGTACCGCTTCTCTAGGTCTTAATGTTCCTTTTTCAAAGTCTACATCAAATATATTAGTTTTCATTATTAGTTCCGCCATTTGTAGTTTCCCCCTCATTTATTTTTTTGCCATTAGCATATATGTTTCCTATGACTTTCAAATCTCCTGTTATTTCAATTTCTCCATTTACTGCAGTTATTCTGTTTAGATATATTTGGTCAAATGTTATCCTTCCAGTTTCAAGGTCTATACTAAATGTAGAGCGAGTATCCTTTAGGATACCCCTTGCTATTAAGTCCGCTCTTATTAAACCTGTGGTTATTAAACTTGCATTAATACTTCCTTTTGTAATTAAGTCTGCGTTTATTTCTCCTTTTGTAATTAAGTCTGCATTGATTTCTCCATCAGTTATTAAATCTGCATTGATAATTCCTTCTGTAATTAAACTTGCATTGATTCCTGCTCCAATTAACTTTGGATCAATAGTTCCTGACTTTATAAAATCTGCATTGATTTCGCCTTCTTGACTCATTACTGTTTCGTATGGTCCATTCATTCCCTTATCGCTATAGGTTAATCCTAATTTGCTCCATCTATAAATTTTCCTTGCACCATTCAAACTACTACTGTCCATTACATACAAGGCTTCTTTTGTTTTATAAACATATCCTGCAAGTGCGGCATTTACTTGTTCCTCTATTTGATAGTTCACTTGCTCTGTCGATTCTTTCGCTGCTTGCTCTACTATACTTGGCAATACTACCTCATTCATATTTGCTTCACTTTTTATTATTTGCGTTATATAGTTTGATTTTACATATCCCATTTCAAACTCCACAAACTTACCTAATATTGCATCATAGATTGTTTTATATACTCTTTGTGTAACATTTATATTTAAGTGTGGTACATATACTGTTGAATAATCTCCTATGTTTAGTTTTTCTAGTTCTTTGTATTCTTGATATTCTTTTGTATTTGCTAATTCTACAAAGTTTACTGTTGTAGTAATTGTTGGTTTATCTATTTCATTTTTAAATTCTTCTTGCACTCTTTCTCTCATTGCCTGATATAATTCTGTTTTACTTGCAAATCCTTCTCCACTTTCTGTGGCTAGTTTTAAATCTGAATATTCTATTATTTTTATTATTGGATGTGGATATATGTCTATATTTGGACTATCGATATATTTTTCTGGTAATAATATTCCATCAAAAGCTTTTGGCATTATTCTAGTTCCTACTGTTGTTCTATCTATTTGAAATTCAATTCCTGTTAGATTTTTTGCATATCTTATTTGCATTCCATTTGCAACGCCTCTTTTATTTACCATAGTTATGTTATAATTATCTCTTATGATTTCTCCGCCCCATCTATTGATAAAGGAATTGCTATCTTCTCCTATTAGTGATTCTACTAAATTTTTTCTAATATATCTTGCAGTAGATGTTTTGGTTATATTACTATATCCAATAAAATTATGTTCATATTGTGCGTGACTCAATATGTAATTTATTACTGTTTCTCCTGTCTGTCCTTTTGGATATATATCTTCTATTAAATTGTCATTCAAATCGTAGAATATGTGTGTAGCATATACTTCTATGTTATCAAGCCTTTTGTTGACATTCTTTATCCTAAAGGCTTGTCTTTTTCCATATCCTACATCTGTCACAATGATATTATCTTCCACGAGATTTGGATACAAATATCCACCTACTGGATAGGTTATATTTATATTAAATTCTCCATTTAGAACTTCACATACTTTTGCTGATATACAGTCTTTCAAAATTCCTAGACCATTATTATTAAAATTTTTTGTTCGTGAATTGTGTAATGTAATCATATTTTTCCCTTCTTATATGTACATTTTCTGATATACTATTTCTAGCTCTGTATAGTTTCCAAATATGCTTATGGTATTTTCTCCTGGTTTTAATTCAAAAAAAGGGCCATACACTCTATCGTTGGCACTTATTTTATCTTTGTATGCAATTTGTAATTCACAGTCTAGTTCTACATATTCATCTGGAGTTATTACCATTGTCCTATCATTTATCGTTAGTGATATTTCCCCCCATCCTGATACTTTTATGTATGGAAACATATTTGTATTGGCATTTGGTATATAGAATTCGTGCGTGATTCCTGTTAGATATTTCTTTCTATATTTTTCCTTGCCATAAGCAAATGGTTGTAATTCTAATTGCAATATGAATTGTCTGCTTATTCTAAATACTCTCTCTAATGGAATAGAATTTACAATTCTTGCTTTGTAGTATTTATCTATTTCATCACTAAAGGTTATTTTTCCAAATGGCTCAAGCCATGTAGTGATTCTTCGAGGATCAATTCCTCTTTTTAAAGTACATTTTAGAGATATAGGATTGGATTCATAAGTCCCCTCATCTATACACAATGTTCCATTTCTACCTGGAATTGTTAATGTTTCCATTCTTCTTTTAGGTCTAGTGATAGGGGGTAAACTTTCAAGAATTACCCCCATATCTCTGGAATCTTTTCCGTTGTAAATAAAATATGCCATTATACAGTTCCTCCTTTTGCAGTTAATTGTTTTTGTCTGTAAAACTCTATTTCTTCTACTAGTCTTTCTATATCCTGCTCTCTTTCATTTACAAACTTATCAATTCTTAATGTAAAGTTACTGTTGTTTGTAGTTGTTGTATTATTTGTAGTTGTTGTATTTCCTTGCGTTCCTGCTGACTTACTATTTATTGATTGTAACCCTATATCTACTTTTGATGATAAGTCTGGTGCAGATATCATAGATGCCATTTTTTCTTTTAAGGCTTTAGATTTATTATCAATACCATCCATAAATCCTTGGATCATATTTTCGCCCCACTCAATAATGTGTTGCCCTTCGCCTTCTTCTGCAGGTGAGTGGAATCCTAAAAATTTCGCAACTGCTCCTACAACATTTGAAACAGCATTTTTCACATTTTGAATCATTGATTTGATTCCATCTATAAATCCTTGAATTAAATTTCTTCCCCAGTTTTTTGCTGAATTTATGATTTCGTTAAATTTATTGAATATTGCATTTTTAATTTCTGTTACTTTATTGCTTACACTAGTTTTTAAATTGTTCCAAGCATTGACTGTGCTATTCTTAACATTGTTCCAAGCATTTGAAACTGTATTTACTATTGGAGATATTTTATTTCCTACTGTACTCTTTACATTTTCCCAAGCATTTGAGGTGTTTGTTTTAATGTTATTCCATGCATTTGAAGTTGCATTTTTAACTTCATTCCATTTGTTACTTACTGTAGATTTTACATTTTCTACTGCTGTACCTACTGTGCTTTTTACATTGTTCCAAGTATTGCTTATGTTAGTTTTAATATTATTCCAAGCCTCTGTTGTTGTAGTTTTAATTTCATTCCATTTTGTACTTATGGCAGTTTTTATATTATCTGTGGTTGTACTTACTGTGGTTTTAACATTATCCCAGGTTGTACTTATGCTTGTTTTTACATTGTTCCAAGCCTCAGTTGTTGCTGTTTTAATTTCATTGTATTTTGTAGATACTTCTGTTTTTACATTGTTCCAAGTTTCTGCAGTTTTTGTTTTTATTTCGTTCCATTTGGTAGAAATAAAGTTACACATATCTTCGTAGTAATAATTGTGGTCATACATCCATTGGTGTGCTCCAACAACTTTGTCTTTAATGTTATTCCATGTATTACTTGTATTTTCTTTGATTTCTGACCATTTATTTTGGATTCCATCTTTTATATTGCCTACTAGATTTCCAGTATTAGTTTTTATATTTTCCCAAGCATTTCCTATGCCTTCTTTTACTTGATTTACTTTGGTTGAGCAAGTTTCTTTGATATTATTCCATGTATCGGAAATTCCAGTTTTTATATTTCCCCAGATTTCACTACCTTTTTCTTTTATTGCATTCCATCCATTGCTCCAAGATTCTTTTATCTTTCCGATTCCATCACTAAACCAAGATTTGATATTGTTCCAAGCTTCTGATATTACATTTCCAATATTTGAAAGAGTATCTCCTATGTTCATTATTGCATTTATAAAATCTGCTATCCATTTTATAACTGTTACTAGAACATCTATTATTGGTTTTAAAGCTACAGATACTATTTTTATTAATATCTCTATTACTGGAGTTAGAACTTTTACGATTACTGATACTATTTCAATGATTGGCTTTAATGCTTGAATTACTATTTTTATTAATAATTCTATTACTGGTGCTAGTGCTTCAATTAGAGTTCCTATAACTTCTATTATTGGTTTAAGTGCTTCTAGTAATACTCCTACTAATTTTATAATTGGAGTTAGTGCATCTAAAACCACCCCCAATATATCCATCAAAACCATTATGACATCTACTAGCACATTTCCTATTACCTCAATTAGTGGCTGAATTGCTTCCCATAATTCTGCTAGTAAATCCATTAGAATTTCTAGTATTGGTTGAATTATTTTCCACAATTTATCTACTACTTGCATTACTTTTTCTAGTGCTGCGTGTACTTTTTCTTTGAAAGTATCGTTTGTTTTATACAGATGCACAAGTGCTGCTACTAATGCTGTTATTCCAATGACTACTAATCCTACTGGTCCTGATACTGCTCCAATAACTTTTGAGAATATTTTCGCTATTCCACCTGCATTTCCTATTGCTGTCGATAGTTTTCCTGCTACTGTTACAATTCCACCTATTGAGCTTACTACTTTTCCAATTACCCCTAGTGATGGTCCTAATGCGGCCAAGAATCCCATAAACGCTAATTTACTTTTTCTTGTACCTTCATCCAAATTTTTGAAATTTGTGGCCCATTCTTTTATTCTAGCAACTACTGGTTTTAACATTTCTACTAGGTCAATGATAACTGGTAATAATGCTTGTCCTAATTCTATTGCTACATCTTTCAATGAATTTTTAAGCATTTTCAATTGGCTTTCTGTAGTTGCATATCTCTGTCCTGCTTCATTAGACAACGCAGTATTTTCATTCCATGACTTATTTGCCATATCAATAGCACCAGTCATTAGTCCTTCTGCATTTGCTAATGATAGTATTGTATTTGAAAGCCTAACCTCTGTTAGCCCCATTTCATCAAGTATTACAATGGCAGATTTTCCGTTTCGCTCTGTATCATTTAATCCTTCTATGAAAGCAGATAAGGCTCCTACTGAATCTTGTTGAAATGCTTTTTTGAATTGGTCGGCTGTCATTCCTGCTACTGAAGCAAAATCATTCAAATCACTATTTCCTGTTTCAACTGCAACTTGAATTTGTTTTAGCAATTTACTCATTGCAGATCCACCAGCTTGAGCCTCAATTCCAACACTTGACATAGATGTAGCAAGTGCCATTATTTGTGGCTCTGTTAGTCCTGCTAATTCTCCTGTTGCTGCAAGTCTAGTTGCCATTTCTACGATGTCTGCTTCTGTTGTAGCAAAGTTGTTTCCAAGTGCAACAATTACAGACCCAAGATTGCTATAATTTTTTGCACTCATATTTGTTATATTTGCAAATTTAGCCAATGCACTTGCTGCCTCGGTTGATGATAAGTTTGTGGATTCTCCAAGGTCTATCATTACCCTAGTGAATTCCAAAATATCCTCGGTCTTGATTCCTAATTGTCCGAGCCGCTTCTGCTACTGCTGCTATTTCTTCGGCACTTGCTGGTAGCTCTGTAGACATTTGCCTTATGCCTTTTTCTAATTCTGCAAATTGTTCTTCTGTAGCATCTACTGTTTTTCTTACACCTGCAAAAGCACTTTCAAAATCTATTGCTGCTTTTGTTGATACAGTTCCTAGTCCTACAATAGGTGTTGTTACATATCTTGTTAGTGTGCTTCCTACACTTGATATTGTACTTCCTACTGTTTTTATTTTTCCACCTACATCAGTTAAGGTTTTTCCTAGAGCTTTCCATTCTGCGACATGACCTTTTATGTCTGCGTTCAAATTTTCTAATTCTCGCTCCATTGTATTTAATGTAGCTGTCGCATTATTCAACTGCACTTTTAATTTTTGTGTAGCTGTTGCATCTTCTCCTTTTGCTGTTTTAGATGCTTCATATTGTTTTGTTAATAACTCTACTTTTGCTTTTTGATTTGTTATTGTTTGACTTAAGTTTTCTGCTTTTGTTTTTAAGCTTTCTGTGGTATTTCCAAAGTTTGACATAGTAGACTTTGACAAGTTTAACTCTGATTTTAATGTCTTTAGATTATTGTTTACTTTTGTGATTCCTTCTTTTAGTCCACTAGAATCAAATGCAATTTCTATACCAAGTTTTGCCAAAGTTTCTTCTATTGCCATTCTTTAATTCACCCCTAATTGAATATTTCATCAATATACCCTAGTGAATTATCCTCATCTTTTACTCCTTCTTTTGTCTGCTGTGTATATTTATAATGCAGGTCTGCTAATATGCACAGCTTTCTTGGTGTCATCTTCCAGAATTTTTCTTCTGGCACTTTTAATATTTGTACTCCTAAATAATAGAGCCAACCGCCAATCCCAACCTTCATTTTCATTATTGGAATATTCGTTTAGCTCTTTTAATCGTTTTTTTCTTCTATTGCTTCTTCTGTTAATTCTGGTAATGATTGTTCTGCTGTCATATTTAATTTATTTGTTATCTCAACAATATTACTCATATTTATCATTTTTCCAACTTTTACTAAAGTTAATTTATCATTTTGACTCTTTAAAATTGCAAATAAAATTGCTCTAATTGCTTTGAATGATCCTTTTTCTAATCCATCTAATGCTTCGGTAACATCTCCATAAATTTCTTCTAATTCTGCAAATGCATTTAAGTCCAAAGTTATGTCATATTCCATCCCATCTAACATAATTTTATTTTTTGCATTATCTCCTTTTAATTCTTTTCCTGTTACTTTTTTAGTAGCCATTTTTATTTCCTCCTATTTTATAAATTTAAAAGGCAGAGTTTTTTTCTCCGCCTTTGTGATTATTCTTACCCCTCTGGAATTTGCTCTGGATTATCTTCTGTATTTCCACCTGGATTTTCTCCTGTGTTATCCCCTGTGTTTCCACTTGGATTTTCTTCTGTGTTATCTCCTGTATTTCCACTTGGATTTTCCTCTGTGTTATCTCCTGTGCTTCCGTCTGGTGTTGGATTATCTTTTTCATCATCTTCTGGTAGCTTTGGATTCTCACTTGGATTTTCTTCTGGTGGATTTACTTCCACTATTATTTCTGGTACAGCTTTAAACCAATTAGCAAGTCTTTCCATATCTGCACCCTCTGAATCTTCATCCTCCATTATTCTCCAATTACCATCAGAGTTTCTTCCATAGAATGATCCACTTATTGAATTTGATTGTGCTGTTGGTTTTTCTCCAATAGTTTCGTACTCATCTTCTGTTATTTCAAATTTTCCCTTTAGTAACCATACATATCTGTATTTTCCATTTGATTTTTTACTTCTAAATCCTAACGCTAATTCTGGTGCTATGTCATCCTTGTTTTCTACTAGGATTCCGTTTACTATTTTAGCCCCTTGAATTAAGGATCTAGTTTTTAATTGTAGTTGGTTAATCTCAATTTCTACATCACAAGAATCAAAGTTGTTTAAAATTTCCTCTACAGAGTCATCTGAATATAATTTTTCACTTGATGTTTTTGGTGATATTTTTGCTTTGATTGACCTTTCTAATTTTATTGGTGTAGCATATTTAATCCCTGTTGTTTTATCTTCTTCTACAACTGCTACTGTTAGATTTTCTAGTCCTATTTGTCTTGGCATTTTTTATTCCTCCTATTTTTTTAATTTTGTGAAAGAGCAGGAGGATTTCTTTTCTAATTTTCTGTTTTATATTCTGGTAAATAGCAAGTTATTGCTTTATGATACATTCCTGTATCTTTTTCATAAAAATCTTGGCAAGTTATTTGGTAAAATCCATTTTCTTTTAATGATTTTATTACCTCATTTTTAATTTCCGTTGGATCCTCATTTGAGAAAACATCTACTTGGAAATCGTGTCCTATAACCTCATCCACATCTTCGGATGTCAAATCGGTTTTTTCTAACACTTCAAAGTAAGTAATATATTTCTTTTCAGTTCCTGTGTAAGTGTCAAACTCTACTGGATAATTCAATTTCGATAATACATTGTAGATTGTTTCGTGTGCATCCATTATTTTGTTATTTCCTTCCCTATTATCTTTTTAAATATTTCTAGCGATTCCATAACTTTTGCTTTATATGCAGGTCGCATAAATGGTTTTTTGCCATAATATTGGCTAGACCATGGACCACTTGATGCACCCCATTCAATAAATTTGGCATAAAAAAATGGCGAGTTATCGCCTTTAGTAAATCCTACTATTACTCTTTTTTCTGTACCTTTTTGTTCTACATCACTTATTTCTATATGGTCAGCCATATGTCCATGTCCTGATGTTCCTGTTGGTGATTTACTTTTTCTAGCCCTTCTTTTTGCTTCTTCCTTTACTGGTTTCGCACATTCTTTTAATGCTTTATCTACTACTGAATTCAATTTGTTTGGCATTGCATCCAATTTTTGATATAATTCTTCAAACCCATATAATCTAATATCTGTTTCTGTTTTTCTACTCATATTCCAATTGCCTCACACTTTAATTTTAGTTCTATATTTGCTTCATTTACATTTTCAATAGCTTTTAAATTATATGGTCTTTTATAGAATATTCTGTATTTTTCTGTATCTGATAATTGTTTTTCTAGTATTGAATTATATCTAATTGTTATCTCACACAATTTTATTGGATTCACTTTGTTTGATTCTTCTGTTTCATCTTGTATGCCTGTTTTTATACTTGCCCATACCTTTTTATAATCTTGCCATTCTTTCTTTACAATTCCTCTACTATTTTTGGTTTCTATATAATTTTGAATTGTTATCCTTTTTCTATATTCTTCTGTTTTAGTCATTTGCATCACTACTTTCTGTGCCATATCGTAATTGTAACATTAGGCTTTCTACAGAATAGCGAAGTGCTTTTTTGTTACCAAGTATATCCCTATTTTCATACCAATGATTCACAAGCATTGCTTGACAAAGTTTTGCTTTTTCTGAATCTTTATTGTAGTTCTCTCCACAGGCTTCGGCAATGTAGCTGTCTGCTGTGTTAATTAATGTTTTAATTAGTGTATCTTCATCATCATTGTCTATTCTGCAAAACTCCTTTGCTTCTTTAAGTGATAACATTTTAAGCACCTCCTATTCTTTATTTTTTATCCCTCTGGATTTTCTGTGTTAGTTTTATCTCCTGTATTATCTTTAGTTGTTTCATCTTCTCCAAATGTTCCCCATTCTGTTCCACTTGAAGAATTATCTTTATTAGTTGTAGTTCCTTCTGTTATAGTAAGTTCTCCATAGATGTAGGCATCATTATCTGTTTTGATTACATCGTATCTTTCTAGAATTCTAATAAGAGTAGCATTTTTAGTGAAACCTGCTTCTTTTGATTTTGCTATTTCATATCTTGCACGATTCACAAATGTTATTGCTTCTTCTAGGTTTCCATAGAAGATTGGTGCTTTTCCGTTTTTGCTTGGAATATCATTGTTTGAATATACATCTATACTTAAACCTTTGAACATTTTTTGTGTTGGATTCTTTGGATCTGGTTGTAAGATTGGTCTACCATTTTCATCTACTGCATTGTCCAATTCATCAAATCCATCTTGATTTGTTACAATTACACTTCCTGGTATTAATGCAGGATCTAGGTCTTTATTTAGTGACCTTTTTAATGCTTTCCAGTCTGATAGTGCTTTTGCAGTTTTATCTGCTACCATTACTGCTAAAATGTCGGCATTTTCTGTTTTTACTGCTTTACGAGCAAACCATCTTCCAACATAGCTCATTAGTCCTGATTGTTCATCTGCAAGTAATGTATTTGATACTGGTAGAATTGCACCTTTATTTTTGATGCTATAACCTTTTGTTTTGAATTTTGGTCCATCTTCTTGAGGAATTTCTTCCATCTCATCGATGTCTGTTAATAAACTCATTGTGCTATTATTTTCATATACAAATGAGCCAGAGATTACAGTTGTTCTATATTCTCTTACATGTGTTCTTAATGATTTGTATTGTCTTTTGTATTCATTGATTCTAGTATTTTCATCTTGAGGTACTAGGATACTTCCATTTGGCTCATCAGTTTCTGTGTCTGGTCTTTCTATTAGAGCATTTTCTGCTGGTGTTAATCTTTTTCCCATCAATGCTTTTAAGAATGCCTTGTTAACATCTGGTTTCTTATCGGCAGTTGGCTCTGTTACTGGAGTACCTTCATCCCCTTGTAATTCTTCCTCCATTTTTTCAATTTCTTCGGCTTGTTTAATTTGCTCATTTAGAGTTTTTGCTTCCTCTGTTTTTGCTTTTGCTTCCTCTAATTTTCCCTCATTAGATAGTTTTTTTGCTTCTGCAACTAGTGCAGCAAATTTTTGTCTTAATTCTCTTAAATTCATGATAAAATCCTCCTAATTTTTAAATTTAGAAGGAGCTTAAAATTTGTTCTTTTTCTGTTTTATACAAATTAGACTTATTGCATTTCCAACAAGTCCAACTCAATTTTTAACTTTTCTAATTCGACATCATCTTGCATCTTTTTCATCTTATCTTGTATTTGTTTAACACTATTTTGGATGCAGTTGTTAACCGCCTTTTTAGTAAAGTCAAAGGCTTTTTGACTAGCTTCTGGATTGTCTGAATATAACACTTCATCGATGAAACCTAGCTCTTTTGCTCTATAAGCATTCATCCAAGTTTGTTCTTCCATCATTTGTGATAATTCTTCATTTGATAGTTTAGTTTTTAGTGCATACGCATTTACTATGGCCGCTTCTACTTCTTCTAATCTCGCAATTGCTTTTGCAAAATCGTTTTTGTCGCCCCAGTCAAATGTGCTAGGCAAATGTATCATCATCATTGCTGTTGGTGACATTTGAATTGTATCTCCAGCCATTGCAATGAACGAAGCGGAACTTGCAGCAAGTCCATCTACTTTTACTGTTACTTTTCCTTTGTGTTCCTTTAGCATAGTATATATTTGACTACCTGCTATGACATCTCCACCTGGAGAGTTTATCCAAACGGTTATGTCTTTTCCCTCAAACTTACACAATTCATCTTTGAATATTTTTGGAGTTACTTCATCGCCCCACCAAGTTTCGGATGCAATTTCTCCTTCTAGTCTTAACTCTGGTGTATTAGTTTCTATATCCTTTGTCCAATTCCAAAATTTATTGATTCTCTTGCTCATTTTCTTCTCCACCTCCTTCATCCTCTTTTTCTTCCTTTACATCTTCTTTTGTATCTTCTTTTTTTTCGGTGTGATTTTCGGTAGTTTCGGTATTTACTTTTCCCATTTGGTATTCTTCCAACAATTCTAGCAATGTATAATTCAAACTTATAAGATGCTTTTTACCTAGTCCATTTTCTAATTCTGACAAATCTTCCTTATTTCTTATTTCATCAATGTTGTATGCACCAATTCGTTCCATTATTTCGTAGTATTCGGCTCTAGATTTACTGTCGCCTCTTAACTCTGAATCTACATTGTATTTGCAATAATATTTCTTTTGCTCTGTAGGAGTAAATAATTGATATTGTATTGCCTGCTCCCAACTCACAAGTAATGGTTGCAAAGTATTTTTTACAAAACTTATTGCTTGATGTTCTATATTTGAAAAGGTTGCGTGTTCTAAATCTCCTATCATATGTGGTGGTACATTATATATTCTCGCTATGTCTGTAGTATTTAGCTTTTGTGTTTCTATAAATTGTGCATCAGCTTGGCTCATCGTTAAATCTTGATAAGTTATTCCAGAGTCTAATATTGCAATTCTATTTGCATTTGTCATTCCTGTGTTCATTTTTTCCCATTCTTCACGCACTATCTTTTTGGCTTCTGGTTTTAAGGTTACACCTGGTACTGTTAATACACCTTTTGCAGTAGTACCATTCTTGTAGAATTTTGAAACATACTTTTGAGATGCCATTTGGCTTCCTATTGTTTCTCTAGCTACTGATATTGGAGACATTCCTTTTAGTCCTGTGATTCCTATATTTCTTATGTGTAACACATTTTCATATTTTAATTTTACTGCTTGTCCATCTGGAAGAACTGTTGTGTACCAGACTTTTCCGATGGTTTTTTTCATCTGTTACTATTTCTGTTAATGCTGGATTCAATATCCAAAGTCCTTTTGGATATCCATCTCTACCAAATTGTATTTCTGCGTAAGCATTTCCATATAGTTGTCTATGCATTTCCATTGTTTCTTTGAACTCGTATGGTGTCATATATGGATTAGGTCTATTCTCAAGTAAATAAGCTACTGCGTGATTATATTCTCTTTCTTTTTTTCCACTTTTTGTTGTATATGTGTGTAATGGTAATTTTGCTACACTTTGACTCAATAATCTGATACAAGCATATACCGATGCCATTTTCATTGCTGTTTCTTCACTAACAGTTTCTCCTGACTCTGTTTCCCCTCCTGTTATCCAATTGATTAACCACTTTGAGGGAGTAACTATGTTGCTTTCTTTTTCTGCAGTTGGCTTTTCTTCATCTTTTGTTATTAAATTTTTCAATACATTTCTTATACCGCAATTTTCTCCCTCCTTCTAAAATGAAAATTCATCTCCTAATATTAGTTTGTTCAAATCTATTGTTGTATCTAGCATTCTTGCCCTACTATGACTATTTACCATTGCTGCAGCTGGATCAATTCTATTTTTACTTTTCGCCTTGTCTAGTGCTATATTTCCGTTTGGATCTTGACGAGTGATACAATTAGATATTGCCCAAGTTAACACAGGATTTTGGTTATGTACTATCCTTTTTTGATATACAAGTGCTAAAATATCTTTTGTTGGCTCTGATAAAGTTGCATATCCTTGCCTTACTGCTACCATAACAAAGCCCTCATTTTCCAAGTCATTTGCTAATTGTGTACTATTCCAAGGATCAAAACATATTTCCTTGATTACGAATTTTATGGCCGCTGTCCTTATGTATGCTTTTACAAACTCGTAATCAATGACATCTCCTGGTGTTGCTGTTATATATCCTTGCTTTATCCACACAGAGTATGGAACTCTATCCACTTTTTCTTTTTCTAGCACTCTATTTTCTGGCATAAATGAGTGCGACAACATTACATATCTTCCATCATCAAGTCTAAATTCTAGGTTGACAGATGTTAAGTCAGTTGTTGCGGATAAATCTATCCCACAATAACATTCTTTTCCAAGTAATTCTGATTCTGGTATAAAATCATTACACAAGTGCCACTTACTCATATTCATCCAAGCCACATCAGAGTTTACCCATTGGTTTAGATATAATCTCCTAAATCCTGCCTCTAATGATGGTATTTCTTTGGCTCTAGTTGCTGTTTGTCTAAATTCTTCTATGCTTCTAAAAACCCCTAGAGCAGGATTGGCAATATACCATGTCTTTTCATCCCAAATGTCGGCATCTTCTGGTGCTTCATATATTACTGGGTAAAATGTTTTATCATATTCTTCGCCTCTTTCTCTTTTACCTATTTGCATTTTTGAATATTGGTATAATTCATAACATATTCCATTTGTGTCAGCTCCTGCAGTTGTTATGCTTATGAATAATGGTTGCCTACGAGCACCCATTGAGGTTTTTAGTACATCATATAACTCTCTATTTGGTGCTTCGTGAATTTCATCATAGATTACTACATGTGCATTAAATCCATGAGCAGTTGATGCCTCGGCAGATATTGCTCTATAAAACGAGTTAGTGTCATATCTCACTATTCTTTTTTGTGATTCTATAATTTTGCATCTACTTGATAATGCACGATTCATTCTAATCATTGCACAACAAGCCTGGTAAACTTTTGTTGCTTGCTCTCTGGATGTGGCCGCAGAATATATCTCGGCTCCATATTCATCATCCATAAATAAGCAATATAACACTAGTGCTGCAATTAACTCGGTTTTTCCATTTTTTCTAGGTAAAAAAATAAAGGCTTCACGAAATTGTCTGAATCCTTCACTATTTACTGTACCAAATAAATCTTTTACAATTTTTTCTTGAAATGGCATCAAATTAAATGGATGCTTGGCGTACTCGCCTTGAGTATTGCGTAATAATTTTACAAATGACACCGCTCTATCTGCTTTTTGCTCATCAAACATTATGGCATCGACTTCCTAAACAATGATTCCATTTCATCTTCATCGCTTTCTCCTGGTAATAGTATTCTACCTCTACTACTTGGAGTAAGTCCAAATTCTGTCATAAAATCCTTGCATAATTTTAAATATTTTTGAGCAATAGCAACTTGTGGCAATTGTTGAACATATTTACTCTTTTGGTTTGGTTGGAATATTGTGCTACCTACTTCATCCATTTGCTTTTCTGCTTCTACATATCTGCTCCAACATTTGCAGTAAGCTTCTAATGCTTTTGTATCCGCTTCTGTTAATAATTTACAACTTGATAACATTGGTGCAACTCTATTCCATTCTTCTTTTGCAACGGCATCTAACCACTCTGGTGCAGGTGGAAACTCCCCTGGTCCGTATTCTTTCATTTTGACTTCATTACTTATCCTATCCTCGATTCTTATCTTTGAGGGATTTCCATTCAATATGTGCATTTGAGTAGGTTTTGGTTTTCTTCCTGGTGTTGCCATATATCATCCCTCCTACTTAAATATTTCATTGTATGTATATTCCTTGTTATCTCTTATAATTGTGATTCCTTCTGTTTCTTGTTTTTCTTGTATGTATCTTTTTACTATTGCATCACAATAAATTGGATCTAGTTCTACAAGGTATGCAGTTCTATCTAGTTTTTCGGCTGTTATTAGTGTGCTACCACTTCCGCCGAATAAGTCTAGTACAATATCTCCTTTTGCAGAACTATTTTGCATTAGTATTCCTAATAGTCCAAGTGGTTTCATTGTAGGATGCAATTTATTTTTCTTTGGTCTATCATATTCAATTACACTAGTTGGTACTTGCTTTTGGTATTCTTCTATTAGTTCTAATAATTCTTTTTTGCTTAATTTCTTTAGGTCATCTATATCTGTTTCAAAGATTGTAGATTGGCTCCTACCTCCATACCAAGTATGTCCACTTCCTTCTTTCCAGCCATACAAAATTGGCTCATGCCTCCATTGATAATCTTGGCGGCCAAGTACAAATTGATTTTTAAGCCATATCAAACATTCCGCCATTTTGTACCCTGCATCTACAAATGCTTTTCTAAATGAGTAACCTCCTACATCGGAGTGGAACACATAAATTGGAGCACCATCCCTTGAATAATCATACATACACTTAAATGCATAGTACAAAAATTTTTCAAAGTCATCCTCATTCATATTGTCATTCATTATCTGCATTCCTGTACTATTAGATTGATAATTCACATTGTATGGTGGATCTGTAATGACCAAATCTGCGAATTTTCCATTCATTAGTCTTTCTACATCTGCTCCATTTGTGCTGTCTCCACACAACAGTTTATGTCTACCTAGCAATATAATATCTCCATAGAGAATATTAGAACTTTCTGTTTCTAACACTTTTTCCAAGTCAAAGTCATCCTCTATTACTTCTTCTTGTACCCCTAGCATTCCTAATTCTGCAATATCAAATCCAGTTATTTCTGCTAGTCCTATTCCTTGTAACTCTGTCAACAAGTCCTTTAGCTTGGTTTTATCCCAGTCGCCTGATATTTTATTTAGTGCTATATTTAGAGCCTTTTCCTTGTCTTTATCTACATCTATTACAATACATTGAATTTCTGTATATCCCATTTCTTTGAGAACTTTATATCGTTGATGTCCACCTACAATTGTTCCATCTTTGTTGATAATTACTGGATCCACATATCCAAATTCTTGTATGCTTTTTCTTATTTTCTCGAATTCCTTATCTCCTGGCTTTAAGTCTAGCCTTGGATTGTATTCTGCTGGTTTTAATTTTTCTATGTTTATGCTTTCAAAATTCATTTTTACTCATCTACCTTTTCCCATTTTCCGTATTCACTTCCAATTTGTCCTTTTGCTGCTAGTTTTTGATATATTGGATTCTCTCTTAATTCCAAAAAGTCTATGATTCCTTTTGGAGTTAAGTCATATATTTCTTTAACCATTTCCTCTAGCTTTTCATCTGCTACTTTACCAGTTCCAAATGTATTGATATTTATAGATACTGGCTCTTTAACACCTATTGCATATGCTAATTGCACTTGACATCTATCGGCTTGATTCGTTGCTACTATTTTCTTGGCGATATATCTTGCCATATAAGCTCCTGACCTATCTACTTTTGTTGGATCTTTACCACTAAATGCCCCACCACCATGTGGACAGTATCCTCCATATGTATCTACAATTATTTTTCTACCAGTTAAGCCAGAATCTCCTGCAGGTCCACCTACAACAAAATTACCAGACGGATTCACTAGTATTTTTGTATCTACTAGTAGATTGTCTGGTATTACTGGTTTTATAACCTTTTCTATTAAGTCTTTTTCTATTCTTTTTTGTGGTATTCCTCTTATGTGTTGCGTTGATATTACTATTGTGTCTATTTTTACTAATTCGTTATTTTCATATTGACAAGTCACTTGCGTTTTTCCATCTGGTCTTAAGTATGATATTACATTTTTTTCTCTTATATCAGTTAGCCTATTTGCTAGTTTCCTTGCATAATATATTGCTGCTGGCATATAATCTTCTGTTTCATTTGTTGCATATCCGAACATCATTCCTTGATCCCCAGCACCTAGATTTTCTTCTTTTGTTGCTCCTGCTATATCTTCTGATTGTTCGTGAATTTTTATATCTATTTTACAATTCTTATAATCGAATCCTAGACTTTCATTATCGTATCCTATTTCTTTAATTACATTTCTTGCAACTGCTTCATAGTCTACTTTTGCTTTACTTGTAATTTCTCCGATGATAAGAACATATTGCTCTGTTACTGCAGTTTCTACTGCTACCCTTGAATATTTATCTTGCTTTAAGCATTCATCTAAAATTGCATCACTTATTTGGTCTGCTACTTTATCTGGATGTCCTTTTGTTACTGATTCACTTGTTATATATCTCATTTTAATTCTCCTTTTTTTATATTTCATAAATGACTTGTAATAACCTCCAAAGTAAGTTATAACACAACGCTAGGAGGTATTTGTTATGTTTAATAAACAGTTTTTACACGATTTCTACAATGGAGGTTACTGTCCATCTGATAATGCTGGTAGTGACCCTTCTCGAAATCTATCACATAAGATTGACAAGGTTGAAAAGCAACTTTTCAAAAATTTGAATAGGAAATCCAGAAAGCTTCTTACTCAATTAATTGAATATCACAGCGAAGAACTTAATGCTTTTGCCTTTAGAGCCTATTTTGATGGTATCAGTTTTGCTACTACTATCTTAATGAATTCTTTAGATGATGGGGATTAAAAATAGGCCCCCCCTTACCTATTTCCCGAAATGTTTTTTTGAGCTCCCCTCGCCGTTCCCCCTGTTGACTTTTTTAGAGATTTGACCTGGGGGCGCTAATGGAGTTGATTCTCATTATTTGTTTTTTGATGTCATTGTAGATGTTACAGTTTTGTAGCATCTTCTTTATTTCTTTTTCATTTAGTTTTCTATGTCTTTGTTGATGACACGATTCACATAGACATATCATATTGTCTATGATGAGTCTTAATTGCCACATTATCTTTATTGGTATGATATGATGTACTGTTTGTGCTGGTACTACATATCCCATCTTTAGACAGTCTTGACATAGATAGTTATCTCTTGCTAGTGCTGATTTCCTTGCTTGTTTCCACCCTGTTGTCTTGTAGAATGCTTGCTCTTTATCATCAGTCCTATGTTGGTTGTATCTTCTGTTTATTATCCTTTTTTGTTCTAGTTCTATGTATTCGTGTTCCTTACAGTACCTATTCCTAGTTAAGTTGTTACATCCTAGCTTATTACATTTATGTAGTTTCTTTAATGGCATTGTTATCTACTCCTACTACTATTACCCTTTTATAAGGAGTAAGCCAAGTAGTGTTGCTTCTACTTGGCCCATATATGAGTATTACAAAAGGGTATTACTTTTGTTGTTTATTTTTTGACCAAAATTAAAAGAACACCAGTATTCCCAGTATTCTTCTAACTTTAGCAAAGCATAAACAGAAAAAGAACAAGATTTCTCCTGCTCCTTCACACTATTATTTTAGCACTTTTTCAAGTTCAATTACTGCCACATTTTTGCCAAATAATTTTTTATTTTTTGTATATTATTTCTTTTATGTCCGATACATTTATTATTTCGTGTCTTTTGTTTTCTCCTGCTATTTCTATTAAGCAATTATTTCCATTTGCATTTAGTATTGTTCCTTTTTCATTATTATTTAATTCTACTACATCAAATACTTTAACTTTCATCATTTACTCCTTCTATTTTGCATTATATCACAACTTTTTTATAAATGGAACAAAAAGTATAAAAGACTTGATAAATAAGCCTTTGTAAGCTACAATAACAAAAATGTGAAAGGAGTGATTTTGTATGTTAACAGATAAACAATTTCAAGATATAGGAAAAAATGGAATTACTTTCGAACTATCCAAAAATGGTAAATATGCTAATATTTACAAAAAAGGTAAATTTGTTAGTTCAATATTTGGAACAAAAAATACTGTTTACTTTTGTGGTAAAGAATTTGTGGAGACTACTACTAAAGAAATTATTAAATTTTTAAATGATAATAAATTATAGGAGGTGTTTACTATGTCAATTACTCCAAGAGAATTAGTTGATGTCATTGCTGGAAGTATTAATCAAGTATATCGACCAAGAAATCTTTCAGAGAAATTTTACTCTGTTACTAACATTATATATAATACTGACTCAAAATTTAAAGATGATGTTGGTGGATTAGCTATTCTAACAAAAGATGAGCATCTATTTACAGTTATTGTGGCAAAAGTAAAATAAGGAGGAGCTATGAAGAAATTAAAACAAATTGGTTATGTACATTTTTATATTGCTGATGAGTGTTTGGAAATCTATTCTATTATTGAAGATATGTGCAAAGGTTTAGAACAATATGTTTCTGCTGTTAGGTGTCAAAAAGACTATGCAGATATTGAATTCAAATATTCTCCTTATGTTACACATTATAGTATAAAATGTGGATTCAATAAACATCATATGTTGCTTATGGATACCTATCATCCTTTAGAACATGTTAAGTCTTATGGCATTCCTTTTGTTGATTGGCAGAGATATGATGATGCCTTACATGAATCACAACAAATATCTATTTTACAAAATAAGGTACTTAAAAATATTAAATGTACATTTCTTAAAATAAATTCAAAAAAATAATGGATTCATCTCCATTATTTTATTTTTTGCTCTAATTTTTCTATTCCTTCTTTAATTGCAATGTTTATTAGTACATAAATTGGAATATTATATTTCTTCTTCATTTTGTTTAATGTTTCTAATGCTGATTTTCTCATTATAACTGAATGTTTTTCTAGGTCTTTCATTTCACGCATTGTTACTTGCTCTTTTTCTGCTAATTCATATATACATAAATTGATGATTTTGCTTACAGATGCATCAAATTCATTTTCTGATAATCTTATTAAATTTTCATATAAATCCGATTCAATATCTAATGTCCTTTGACTTAAGGTTTCTTTTCTTAATAAAGTATCTAGCATTCCCACTTTATATCGCTCCTTTCTATTGTACTGTATCGAATTTATTATAAAATATTTATGCTTATAATATAATGTTTGTAGAACGAATAAATAATATGCGTTCAATCGTTGTTTTTTATCTTTTTTTGTGTTATACTAATATATAGTAGTAAATTATTATAAAGGAGTGATTTTATGATGTTCGCAGATTTTATATTGCAATGGATTTATTCATTACCAGTTGAGCAACAAGGTCCTACAACTGCTATGATATGTTTGTTCTGTCTTGAATTGTTATTTGGATTATTATCTATAAAAGCTACTAACGATTATGTTCGTGCCGTTAAGAAATATAGAGGCTATTAAGCCTCTTTTCTATATACTTTTATTTAATCACTTGACAAATTTTTACTTTTAAGTTATACAAACGCACAATGGTTTTCTATTAGCTAATAAACCTAATTTTTTTTATAGGAGGTAATAATGTATAAATTTATTGAGCAGCGAGATACTACTGATGCTTTAGTTGAACTTATGAAGGACATCACAATATCTAATTCTGACAAGGAAAAAATTTATAATACTATTATGATGTTTAGAAACACTCCAAAGCAACAAGACAGATTTGTACGAGCTTTTGGTTTAAAGCCACCTAATTTTAGAAAAGAAAGCATACAAGAAATTGCTCAATCATATAATTGTTCAGTTTCTGCTATACATAGTTCTTTATTAGCTGTACAATCTACCTTATATCGCATCCCATATGAGTATTTTCTAGTTATTAAGGAAATATACGAAAAGTACAAGAATTAGTATTATTGAGATTTCTAACATTATGTTGGAAATCTCTTTTATATTAGCCCCATTTCCCTTCCTACATATTCAATTATTTTTCCTCTCATTCTGTAGTATGTTCTTTCTGATATTGGAAAGTCATAGCATACTTTTATTTTATTATTCCCATCTGTGTCTAGGTAGTTCATTTTGAAAAATCTTTTATGATCAGCGTCAAGTTTGTTTAGGGCATTTTCAATACACTCTTTATTGCATTCCATTTTATATATTGCCATTGGAGTTGATAATCTTATTACCTTATCTAATGTTGGATCTGTTTTACCATTTCCTTTTGGTTGTCCATCTGCAGGTGGAGGACTTGATGAGATGATTTCTTGCCTTATTGCATCTATCTTTTTTTCGTAGCTTTTATAATTGGTTAGTTCATAATCAATATAATTATATACTTTTCTATTTATTCTCATTTTCATTCCTCCTTGGCAATTTATTATTTTCTAATATTTTTTGTACATCTTCTATACTGTATGCTATTCCTGTTATTGCACCTGCTTCTTTTAATTTCTTTAATGTAATTTCTTGCAGTTTCGTTGGAGTATTTCCTGGCATTTTTACTTCTATACATATTATTTTTTCTTCATAGACACACATTATATCTGGCAAACCAATTACAGAATATTGGTTTCCATGGTTTTTCCATACTACTGCATTTGGAAGATTATCTTTTAAATACTTCTGTATTTTTCTTTGTAACGCACTTTCTAACATTATGATTCCTCCTTTGTGAATTTTTCTTCTAATTCTTCTACAGTATAATCTGGTCTGAATTTTCTGTATGTGTGTTTATCCATCTCTTTGAGTTGTTCCCATAGGTCTGGATATTCTTTTCTTAATATTCGTAGCTCTTTTAATGATTTAAATGGACAACACCAACAACTTAATCTATCAAATTTTTCGTATAGACCATTCCAGTTAAAGCCTTTTGAATAGCAATATTCTAGGCATTCCTTTTCTGTCACTTTGAAATCTACTAACGGATATTTTTTATCTTTTATTCTTTTTGGCTCATCTAATGCAATTCCTATATAATGTATTATTTCTTCGCCTTTATATTTCCTTAAATATTGCTCTATCATTTGCGTTTTTAATTTTGTTGTACACCATCTTATTTTTGTTCCAGGCCAACTATATCCTTTTTGACCTTTGTTTTTTCCCTTTGTTTTTATATGTTCAAACATAAGCTCATCAAATGTTTCCATACTTTTTAATTTTGTTATAGGTATGTTTATGTATTTCTCCACTTTTTCAATATGTTCATACATTTCTGGAAATTCTTTACCAGTATCACAAAATATAATTTCATCTATTGGCATATCTTTTTCTATCATTTTTAATAGCATTGCTGTACTATCTTTTCCACCACTAAAGTTAACTATATGTTTCATACTATTTTGCCTCCTTTAGTAGTTTTTTTAGTATTTCTTCTAGTACATTTACTACTATGGAGTTTCCTGCCTGCTTGTATAACTGTGTGTCGCTTGTAGGAATTTCTTTTGCTTTATAAAAGTCTGTATCATCAAATCCGCATTAGCCTCCAACATTCAATTGGTGTCAACTTTCTAATTCTATATTCTGGATAATTATTCCTGATAACTGATGTTACTGTACCATGATTTTCTTTTACTGTTGGCGAAATCCCATTTTCTGATACGATTCTTCCTGCTTCATGTCCACTTGGAAAGCAATTTCCTTCTACCATTATTTTATTAGTTTTTACTAATGTAGCTTGTCTGCATCCAGTATCTAGAGTTTGTGCTACACCATGTCCTACTCTACCTCTTTTTTTATTTGAATATGGAAAACTCATGTTGATGCTATCTCCTTCTGTTGCTGTGTCATATCCTTTTTTTGTTGCGTTGATAACATTTATCATAGGTTGTCTGTATCCACCCATCATTGTGTCTAGTGATGGTGCTATTCCTTCTTTTTCATACACGCTTCCTGCTTGATGTCTTTTTCCATCTTTATCAAAGATTCCACCTATTCTTTCTACCATAACTTTTGGCTTTATATTTCCACCTTGCATTGCTGTTACTGTAGGTGCTATTCCTTTGTCTGAATAAACTTTATTTGATGACCTATACCATCCTTTGTTATTCAAATCTCCTGCCTCTATGATATTTCCGTTAGCATATCCATGTGTTCCTGCAATTATTGTCGGACTTATTCCATCTGGAGAATATACTTGACCTGCTTGGCTATTTGGTGTTATTTCTCCAACTTTTGCAATTTCTCCATTATTTTGTTCTTTTGCAATAAATCCTTTAATCATATTTTCTGATAGAAAATACTTTTCATCTACTTCATTTTCAAGTATATCCTTTAATCTTAACCCATTATCAAACTCTGTTGGAAATTCAAATGTTCCTGTGTCTATATCTTTTCTAATGCTGACTATAAAGACTCGTTCCCTATTTTGTGGTACACCGAAATTCTTGGCATTAAGTACCTTCCAGTAGTTATTGTATCCTGCATTTTCCAAATCCTTTAGGATCATATCAAATGTTTCCTTGAATCTCTTACTTGTTAGATTTTTTACATTTTCTATAATCGAGTATTTTGGCATTGTTTCCTTTAGTATTCTTATGCCTTCATAATATAGTCCGCTTCTAGTTCCTATTTCTACGCCTTTTAGTTTTCCTGCTACTGATATATCCTGACAAGGAAATCCCCAAGTCATCATATCAATTTTCTTTTCTGCATTAACAAAATGTATTTCTCTAATATCTCCTAGGTTTAATTCTTCGGATTCATTATGTATTGCACAATAACTTTTTATAGCATATTTATCAATTTCACTAAATCCTACTAATTCATAAGGGATATTCTGTCTTTTTAGTGCTTTTTCAAATGCACCGATTCCGAGTAAATAAGCTCAATAATTTCATATTATTTCATCCTTTTTCTACTTATTTACCCTTTTGATTTCTCAATTATCTCCTTCCAAATCTCGACATATTTTCTGATTTCCATTTCGAGTTCGGTTATACTTCTTTTTTCGTTGTATACTCTATCTATTTTGCACAATTGCATTCCATATTTCTGGTCTAGTTCTGGATTTTCATTTAGAAATTCAATTTGTTTTCTAGTTAAATTTCCTGGACCATATTGTGTCATATAATCCATTAGCTCATTCGCCTTTTTAGGTGTAAATGATGCTAGTTGTTTTTTCTCTAGTTCTATAATTTTTTTTACCAATTCTTCATATTCTGTTTTCCATTTTTTCAATTGTTTTTCTGGTAATTTATCTGCTTTTTCTTTTCGTTTCAATAGTTTCGCTAATTCTTCATCCATTTTTGTTACACTTTCTTATGTGTAACAGGTGTAACAATGTGTGACGCATTTTTCGTTTATATTTCAATGTTTTTAGCATTTTGTCACACATCACACATTTTTTTAACATATACTATATAGAATAAAAAAAATATGATTTTCTATTTTTATATTTTTTTATCCTATATGTAAAATTACATTTTATGTGTAATTTGTGTTACATTTTATGTATTATTACAGCCCCAACTTTTTCGCTGTCACACAAACCGTTACACATGTGTTACACATCACACTTATTTTTAATCAAATGGACATTCCCTCATGTCAGTTTTAAAAGCAATAAATCTTTGTGTCTGTCCATCCCATCTTTTTGTTACCAAGTTTCTACCTTGATTATCTTTGTCTATGTAATCCCTATCTGCTAGTCCTTTTAGAATTTTTCTATAACTCATTTTTTGTTTTTCTAATACGCCTTGCAATATGTGTGGTAGAATATAATATTTTCCTTTGTCTATGATTCCATATCGCTCATATCCATACGAATTTACTGATATGCCTCTGACATCTACAAGATCAAATGAATTTTTATTACTTATTACCCAACTATGAATATAATCATATGCTTTTTCTACAATGTCGCTCTCTTTTACTGTTGTTAGGTTGTCTAGTAATTCTAATCCCATTTGGTAGCTTCTTTCTTCAGTATCAGTTTCATTGAATAGTAATTCACTTTGTAATATATCTGCTAGGATAATTACTGCTATTGCTGTTATATGTGTACTAATTTTATCTTGCGTATCATCTTTTAATCTAGCAACTATATCCTTGTATCGTTCTTTTAACTCATTTCTTTTTGGATATCTCAATATTAATTCTTCTACGAATTTCTTACCTGCAGTTCCATAGTATGATTCACTTATTTCGTGCATTTTTGCCGCTTCTTCTGTACTATAAAATGGTGTTCCTGTAATTTCTAATGCTCTAGTTATAATTCCTGATTGTGAGGTCATTGTACTAATTGGCTCCTCTCCTGTGGTCAGTATAAAACTACGCCAATTTGATATTGCCTGTGTGCCTCCTGTTTTACTACCTCTTAATTTTCCGCTTCCAGTACCTAGCATATACACAAGGTTTTCTATAAATGCTTGGTTATCTCCTGCAACTTGTTTTTCATCTATTCCAACTGGTAGATCATTGAATAATGTTGCCCTTCTTTCTAGTCCTACTTTTGTAGCATTAAATGATACCATTAGAGTTTCTGGATTTCCCCATACTGATAGTGCTGCTTTTAGTAATGCTGTTTTTCCTACTCTAGAATCGCCCCATAGATGAAAAAATACTGTTCTATGGCTTAGGTCTTTTAGCAATGTTGCTCCAAATGATGCGGCCATCATTCCTCTGAATATATTGTTATATCTATATGGTTTTATATGTTCTATCCATTCTTCCAATGTTCCACTTTCATCATATGCATCTATCCACTTCTGTCCATTTCTATCGACATCAAGTATGATGTCGCCAGGTACACAAGGTAAAAACTTATTTCCATGCCATCCTAGTTGCGTTACTGTCCTTTTTACTGGCAATATGTCTTTATTATCTGCAAATAATGAATCAAGGTATGTTACCATCTTTTTTGCATTTTCACTTGTTATTGCTATTCCTATATCAGTTAGAATTGGCAAGTTCCTTGATTGGAATATTGTGCTTCTAGGATATATTGCAAAATGCCATTTCTTATCTATATAGTAAGTAATTTCTATCTTTTCTTCATTGCTTTCTAGACTTTTTATTCTACTATTTATGAGCATTGGAGTTGAACATATCAATACATTTCCACCCATTTTATCGTTATGTGCAAAGACTCCTGTCTCATTTACTAACCATCCTACTGGGATTTTCGGTTGAATCGGTGCTCCTGGTATAACAACTTCTGGCTTATTAACTATTTGTTCTATTTCTAGTTTCGTTTTGCTTTCTATGATATTATTCCATATTGCTGTAAAATCCTTTTGCCTTTTTATATGTAGTTCCGATGGATCTTTTACACCTACAGAACAACATTCAATTTTATACACTTCGCCTTTATATTCTGCAGTTAATAAACCCTTGCAAACTGATTTCACAAAAGTATCTCCACCAGTATCATTTTCGTGGTGTATATATATTTTTTTGATATCCTTTATATCTTCTACCCAAGCCGAATTAAAGGTACTCGCTCCTGGTACTCCTAAAACTGGTATATTATAATATGATAATGTATGAGTATCACTTTCTCCTTCTACTAACACCACATATTCCTGCTGTCTGATTTTTTCTATATTCTGTATTCCATATAACCATAATTTTGAATTCTGATTCCATTTGAAATCTTTATTTGTGCCTCTTTTCCTAGTGCCTATTAGTTTTCGCTCTTTGTTGAAATATGGTATTCCTATGTAATGTTTTAGATTTTTCAAGCCCCATTCTTCTTTTAGCCAGTCTACTGGTAGTTTCTTTTCGTGTGCATATATGTCTATTGTGTAATCTTCAATTGGTACTATATTATCTATCCCTATCTCTTTGTATATTTCCTTGGCCGCTTCTTTTGTTCCTATATTTTTCATTTGCGAAATAAACTTTATATAGTTTCCTTCTTCTTCACAAGCAAAACACTTATACCTTCCTGTTTTTAAATCCACAGAGAAACTCGGTTTTTTTTCATTTCCACCTTTATGGAAAGGGCAATTTGCTTGTATTGAATTGCCCTTTTTCTTTACATTCTTCAAGTATTTACTATACTCGGCTTCATAATTTAACTTTGAATCTATATCTACTTCTGCCATGCAAGATTACCCCTTCCTATTATTTTAGAAAGGTAATTCCGTATCTTCCGTATTTTCCTTTGAATATTCTTCTGCTTGTACTACTCTAGTTGTATTTTTCATTTCTGCAGCATACTTTCTTACCTTTTCTTTTATTTCTGGTGGTAGTATTTCATCCATTACAAATGTTGCTTGAGCATAAGTAATTCCACCTTTACTTTCTGCTTTCTTTAGTGCTATTTTGGTTATTACATCGCATGGTCTTAATCCTTTTGCTACGATTCTTTGAAGATATTTTCCAAATGGACTTATGCTAGTTGCTGGTAATGTTAAAAGCATTGGAAAGGTATCTCCACTTCTTAAAATATATAATCTACGCATATTTTTACAAGCTTTTCCGATTCCATCAATTGCAGTTCCATATTTATTATTTGGACACGATTCACAACTAATTGATTCTCCTTCCATATTTACACCGATATGTCCATCACAAGAAAAGCAGTCAGGTGCAGATTCAGTTCCATCGTATGCATCCTTGTAATATGCATTTATAGGATATTGATCTACTATTACTACTTTTAATTCTTTTACAACATCTGGATTCTCTGGATCATCTCCTGGAACTTCAAAAGCTGTTGTTCCTCCTGCTGGGATTTTAATTTTGTCAAATGATAAGTTGAATCCATCTAACTCATCCATTGGAATTTCCTTATTTTCTATTCCCATTATAAAATTGTTTTGATTGGTTGTAGTTATTTCTTTGCTCATAATTGTTCCCCTCCATTTTTTTCAATTCTTTTTTTAGTCTTAAAATTTCTGCATCTTTATACTTGTCTATACTGCTTATACATCTCAATGCAATTAAGGTTAGACATATTATCCATATTATTTGAAACATTCTATGACCTCCTAGTTCCTATTGTTGTTTTTTCATATAAACTAACAATATTTTGTAAATATTCTGGCAGTTCATCTGTTGTTTCCCAGCCTTGCTCTTTTACAAAACTTTTAAAAGTCTGTGCATTTACTTCTTCTTTTACTAACCCTGCATATCCATTTTCTTTCAATGCTTCTACTAATGCTACTTTGTTTTCTGCAAGTACATTTGGTATTACTGTTGTTTTTAATGAATATGTTATTCCGTTCTTACCTTTAAAGTTTTGTAATTCGCTCTCTACCATCATATCTATTAGTTTTTTTTCTTGATTCTCAATTTGCTTCTTTATTTGTTTTAGTTCTTCTTCTACCTGTGTCTTATTATCTTTTAAATGTGTTAGGAATTCTGCTTCTATCATCAATTTATCATTCATTCTTCTCCATCCTTTTTCATATTTTTACTTCTTTCTTCTAGCAATAAATTTTGTAGAAACTCAATTTCTTTGTGCATAAATTTTATGTTAAATTCTAATTTTTCTTTTGAATCTTTCAGTATTTCGATTGCTTCTGTTTGTACTTCATTTATCTTGTTTAAGTTCTCTATTTCTGTTTCTAATTTATATTTTTCAGCAAGTTCTTCCGTTAGATCTTCAACAAGTTTATATAATTCTCTATATTTTTCAGCACATTTATTTTCTTTTGCACAAGGCATTCCATCAAGTGCTTCAAAAAATATTTCCATGTCATCTTTATTCATTCTCATCACTCTCTGCTATTTTTACAAATATTTCTCCAAGCTCCATAGCAGCCTTTCCAAATATTTTTAGCAATTCTGCAAATTTCTTTTCAATATCCTCTTCAGTTTCTTCTGATTCTTTCTCTGTACTATCTGAATCGCTATTATTATTTTTATCGATAATGATTGTAGTTCCTTTTGCTTCCTTGATTTTTTCTACTATGTCATCCATTTTTATTTTATCTGGATGTAATTCACTTAAATTAAATACAAGTACCTCATCATCTATAAAATCTAAAATTATACATTTGCTTCCTTCTTTTGTTTTTACAATATTTCCAATTTCATATTTTTTCATTTTCTTTCTTTCCTTCCTATTCAAAATATTTTCTCCAGTCATCTACTATGGTTGTTGATATATCTCCTTTGTTATCCAATACTTTCATTAGCCTTGTATCTATTGTATTTTTAGCAATTAAGTGTATATGGTTAACATTATTCTTTTGTCCAATTCTATGTAATCTTGCCATTGCCTGGGTATAATCGACATAGTTAAAATCTACGCTGTAAAATACAGATGTGTCTGCTGCAGTTAATGTGATTCCTAGTCCTGCTGTATGTGTCTGACATATAAATACTTTTACATCATCCTTGTTTTGAAAGTCATCCACCATTTGTCCACGCTCATCCATTTTTACTTGACCTGTGATCCAACTGTATTTTATTCCTTTACTTTCTACTAGCTTTTTTATTGCAGAAATTTCATCCAAGAAAACTGCAAATATTACTAGCTTTTTATTTGAATCTATTACTACATCGTTTATGATTTCCTCAAGTGCATCTAGTTTTGCATTACTTACAAATTGTGTTTCTTTGTCATCGTTGTTAATAAATCCGCCTGTTATTTGTCTTAATCTTAATGTTTTTGTAAGTACATTCGTTACTGTGATTTCCCCTTGTTCTAATTCCATATAGCATTCCTTTTTTATCTGGTCATATATTTTCCTACTACTTGGCTCTAACTCACAGTATCTCATTGTTTTTATTTCTTCTGGCAAGTCTAGTGCTTCTTCTTTTGTTACTCTATATGCAATGCTATGCATTTTTTCTATTAGTTCATCTTGGTTGATGTATCCAATTACTTGATGGCCTCCATAACCACCCATTCGCACATACCTATTTCTGAAAATATAAAAGCTTGTACCATATATTGTTTTGTCTACAAATCTGTATTGACTAAATACATCTAACGGATTATTTTGTATTGGTGTTCCTGTAAGTAGCATTTTGTATTTTGCTAAATCTCCAAGCTTATGCATTGCTTTACTCTGTGCTGCAGTATGATTCTTTATTCTTTGTGATTCATCACATATAATCATATCTGGATTCCATTCTTTTAGGTCATCAAACATTCTCCAAGTTGATTCATAATTGATAACTGCTACCTTTAACCCTTTTCCAAATACAAGTTCTTTTAGTTTCTGCTTTCTTTTGTTCATTGTTCCTTCTAGTGTTACAACAGTATTTTCAAAATCTGCGTATTGCTCTATTTCTTTTTCCCATACAGGTACTACCGATGCTGGGCAAACAACAAGAACTTTCTTTATTTTTTCGTTTAAGTAAGCTCTACCCATTACTGCTATAGTTGTTAATGTTTTTCCTGTACCCATATCCATTAATAATACTGCTCCTGACATAAGTGGCCTCCTATTTCAAATTTTTAAACAAATCTTTTAAGTCCTTTTTATCTCCACCCATTGCCATAAATGATGCCATAAGTCCAAAAGCCATTTTTTCTGTTAATTTTCTTTCTATTTCATCTAATTCCCTAGATACCCTTTGTGTTATTTTTCCTAGTACACTTAAGTCTATTATTAATTTTTCTTTATTATCAAATTCAATTTCAAATGTAACCTCTGGATTTATTCCTATGTGTTCCTGTGCTTTTATGCTTTTGATTTCTCTATTACCCTTTAAGTTCATTATTTTTTCCATATACTTTTTACTCCTTTTAAAATAAATTCATTAACTTACAAGCTATATTGTAGCCTTTTATCTGGTGTTGATATGGTTTTACTTTTATTGGCATTGGCTCTATTTCTACGGATTCACTTGCCATTTTTTCTTTTGTTGCTTCCATAATGTGTTCGTATTGCTTATTTCCATAGTCTATTATTTCTTTTCCTACTACACATCCGATTTTCTCTAGTCTAGTAATATTATCTTTAGTACATGGAACTATCCAAGCTTTTCTTTCTTTTTTCCACTTTGGATCAAACAATTTGCTTTTTATAAAATCTTTATATTGGTAGCTATCTGTTAATACTATTTGCCCATCTTCAAATGAGGCTATCATCTACACTATTCCTTGTATAAATTTTCATAGTATTCTTTAGCTTCTTGATATGTAGCAAAGTATTCTCCTTTTATCCAAGTTTTATCTTTTAGTAATTTGGTTGTTACTACATATGGATTCATTGAATTATTTTTTATAAAAATTATTGTTTTTCCAAGCTTTACATCGCAATTCATTAGCTCACATGTTCCGAAATTTGGATTTTCAAATTCCATCTAGTTTTCCTCCTTTTGCAAAAATTGAGCCTTTACAAACGGCTTTGATTTGTGTTATAATGTGTACAATTAATATTTAATTAAGTGCAAAGTAAAACAATTTATGTTCCTGATATACAATTTATTGTTCTGCTTTGTTCTTTTTTATTGTCTATATATTGATAGAACAGTTTTGGTGATATGTAATAAGTCCATTTTGAACTTAACTTTACTGCGGATCCAAATGGAAATCTATTGTTTCTTAAGCCTATTCTTACAAATTGCTCTGATGTTCCCATTAGATTAGCTGCTTTTTTTATTGTTACTTTCTTTTCATCTGCATCCATTATTTCCTCCTTTCCTATATTTCTTTTGTAAAGAGTTGATGTTTTACTTATTTCTTTTGTATTTAATTGTAAAAAAATAAGCCTATCTATCCAACAGTTTCATTTCTGGGAAGATATTCTCGACCTTTTCTTCAAGTATTTTTGCTATCTTTCTTTTCTTATTGGTTGGAACATCTATATCCTTATTTTCCATATACGAAACTGCTTGTTGTGTTACTTTTAGTCTTTTGGCTAATTCTTTTTGGCTTATATTCTTTTTCTTTCGTATATTCTGAATATTATTATACATATTTCCCACCCTTCCATTTGTACACATTTCTTTTGTACAAACAGTATTATATAGTCATTTCTTTTGTATGTCAATACTTTTTAACAAATTTCTTTTGTGAAAGCACTTGACTTGTACAAATTATTTTTGTATAATAGTTTTAAAGGAGTTGATTTACTTATGAAAAATAGGTTATTTGATTTAAGAACTGAACGCAATTTATCTCAAGAAGAATTGGCTAAACAAATTGATTATTCGCAACAAATTATTAGCCATTATGAAAGTGGAAAGAATCAAAAAGTTAGTATGGATTTTGAAAATAAAATATGTGACTTTTTTGGTTGTTCACTAGATTATTTGAGATGTCGTTCTAGTATAAGGAACGAGCAAAAATATGATGATACTTTAAAAAAGGTCGCAGGAATGATTGAGGAATTTTACAAAGGAAACGGAAATGAAAAAAGACAAGACCTTACAGATGAAGAACTTGCCTCTTTTCTTGAGTTTATCTCACAATTTAAAGATTTGCTCCAAAAGTTTCCGAAGTAGTATCTACTTATTTGAATTATTTTTTAGATATTCCTTTATAAGTATTAATACTGCTTCTAACTCGATATCGTTTTCTTGCAAAAATTTGCGTAATTTGTCAAAATTCGACATTTTGGTTACCCCTTTTTTTAGCAATTTGACTACAATTACTACTTCGTTTATTACAATATATAAAAGGATATTATTGCTGTTTTTATTATTTCTTATATAATTATACCACTTTATGTCAACTTTTGCAAATTATGGAATTAGTTTAGTATTTTCTCGTTCCTAATAAAGGAGGAGATTATGCGAAATCCTAATGGTTTTGGATGTGTATATAAGGCTCCTGGTAATAGGAGAAAACCTTATATTGCTCGAATAACGATAGGTTGGAATGATGAGACTGGTAGGCAACAATTCAAAAATATTGGTAGCTATGTTACTTATAAAGAAGCTATGGCTGCTCTTACAGATTACAATGCTGACCCTTATGATATTGATGCAAGTAGAATTACTTTTGCTGAACTATATGATAAGTGGTCAAATAATAAATTTCCTAAAATAAGCAATTCAATGATGCTTAGTTATAAAAACGCTTTTAAAGCTTGTAAGGAAATTCACGATTTACCTTTTATAACAATTAAAAAGCATCAAATCCAAACAGTTATTACTAATAGTGATAAGACTTTTAGTGGTAAGGAGCGTATGAAAATGCTTATTAGTCAGATGTCTGACTATGCTATGGAAAGTGATATTATCAAAAAGAATTATTGTAAGTGTGAAATTGATTTAGGCGATAAGCCTGATAAGTCTATTATCCGAATTCCTTTTACAGAAGATGAAATCAAAACCTTATACAAATCATTACATGTGTATCGTTATACTGACACTATTTTAATGATGATATTCTCTGGTGTTAGACCTAGTGAATTACTTTTGGTTGAAACTGAAAATGTACATTTAGATGAAAACTACTTTATTTGTGGTATTAAGAATAGTAGTAGTAAAAATAGAAAAGTTCCTATCAGTAGCTTTGTAAGACCATTCTTTGAAAAATATTATAATGAGGCAATTGCTTCTGGATCCAAATGGTTGATTCAAAATACTGAAGGGCAACAAATGAAATATAGTAATTATAATCGTGATAAATTCCATAAGATTATGGAACGATTAGAACTAGAACATCGACCACATGATGGTCGACACACTTTTGCAAGTATGATGGATAAAATTGAAGCTAATAAGCTTTGTACTCAATTAATTATGGGCCACTCGCCTAGAGTATTAATTGATAATGTATATGTCCATAAATCTGTAGAAGAATTGCAAATTGAAATTGACAAGTTAGAATCATTATTTAATTTAGATGAAATGTTATCTCTTATAGATGCTGCATACTGGAGAAATGAATATCAATTTTTGAACTTTGCTCCACCTCCAGAAATTGCCCACATAAGTGCATAAAATTTCTCTAAATAACTAAACCGTGCTACCGCTAATATACCCATAATATACAAAAACGCCTACAACCCTTTATTTTAGGCGGTAGGCACGAGTTTTGTTATTACTAACGCTATTAAAGTTATACCTTTTGTTCCTTTTAATTTTCCTTTCATTTTACTTTTTCCTTTCTTTTGTTTTTATATTAGTATACCAATTAAAATATGTTTATTCAATATTTTTCACTTTACAATTTTGTAACATTTTATAGTCTTTTATTTATATTCTCTTCTTCTTGCTAACCTCTATATCACCAAATAATTCTTCTTGGTTAGTTTCTACCTTACTTCTTCTTGACATTTCTAAAAGTCCTGAAAAAGCTGTTACAACTTCTTGTGGTTTGCATCTATTTAGTGAGAATAGCTTATTAAATACGAAATTAGATTTTTTAATTAGCTCTCTAAACATTGTTTTTACAGTATCTCCAACTGAGTAGTTTTCAACAATAGCAATCTTTTCAATATTTTTAGCGTTCTTATTAAGTCTTACACTATTTTTATCTAATATTTTTTTATAAATTTCAGCTAAGTCCTCATATGTATATGATGTTTCTTCAAGCTTTTGTTTTGGTAACTCTATCTTTTCTGGTAATCTAAAGAAACGTTTATTATTTTCTGCATACATATTTTTGAATGTACCTGTAATCTCTTTGTATTGCTTATATTCTATAATCCTTTGAATAAGTTCTTCTTCTGAAAGCATTTCCTCTTCATCTTCTTGTCTTGGTAGTAATTTTTTAGACTTGATATACAACAAATTCGAAGCCATCAATAAAAACTCACTTGTTACCTCTAAATCCATCTCTTCCATTGTATTAAGATAATCCATATATTGGTCTGTAATTTCATTTAAATTAACATCATATATATCCATCTTATTTACATCAATTAAATGGCATAGTAAATCAAGAGGACCTTCAAAGTTCTGCGTTCTTATATTATATTTAGTTGTTTCTAATGTAAATATATTCTGCATTATATTATCCTCTCTAATCTTCTATATGTTTTATGCTTTCTTGCTTATATCCTTTTTTTATTAAATATGATATTATATCTTGTTTTTCCATTGTTCTTAATTTTTTATTATAAATATTCTGTGCTGATTTTTGTTCAAACTCTATAAGCTCATCATGATTCTGACTAAAATAATCATCTATAATACTAGCATTAGTTCCTTTGCTTATAAGTTTATATTTCATTTCTCTTATAGACATATTTTTTAGAGACATAAATTCATTTACAGCTCTCTCAATATAATTAGTATCACTTATATATCCGCAATCTTTTTAATTCTTCAATGACATCTTCTAATAAATTTTTATTTATATCTTTTGCAAATTTAACTCTAACTTCATTTTCTGTCCTTTTTTTATACATAACATATTTTAGCACTCTTGTTTTTGCCTTGTCAAATTCCTCTATGCTATATTCGCATCCATCGTTAGTAATTGCTTTGTTATTGTACAAATTTTCGTCATTTAATCCATATCTTAATTTTATATCATCTATATTAACTATCTTCATTATTATTGTTTTATTTCCTTTATATAAAAAGAGTTTGTGCGGAAAATTATTTAAAATTTTCTGCACTTTAACTCTCTAACAATTATTCCTCATCTTCTGGCTCAGTATCTTGCTCTTCGTCAATTACTTCATCTCCTAAGCTTTTTTCAAAAGCTTGGTCAAAGTTCTTTCTAATCTTTTCTTCAATTTCAGCCATTACTTTAGGATTATCTTCTAAATATTTCTTAGCATTTTCTCTACCTTGTCCAATTCTATCTCCTGCATATCCAAACCATGCACCACTCTTTTCAACAATGTCTAAGTTAACTCCTAAATCAAGTATATTACCTGATCTTGATATTCCCTTTCCATATACAATATCAAATTCGGCTTCTCTAAATGGTGGTGCTACTTTATTCTTAACGACTTTTACCTTTGCTCTACTTCCAACTACTTCGCCATCTTGTTTAATATTTTCAACTTTTCTAATATCTAGTCTTACTGATGAGTAGAACTTAAGTGCTCTTCCTCCTGGGGTTGTCTCTGGATTTCCAAACATTATACCTACTTTTTCTCTTAATTGGTTAATAAATACTATACAACTATTTGATTTATTGATTACACCCGCTAGTTTACGTAATGCCTGTGACATAAGTCTTGCTTGAAGTCCTACATGGGCATCTCCCATATCTCCATCTATTTCTGCTTTAGGTACTAAAGCAGCAACTGAATCTACTACAATTATATCAATTGCACCACTTCTAACTAAAGCTTCCGCAATTTCTAATGCTTGCTCACCTGTATCTGGTTGAGATACTATTAAATTATCTATATCAACTCCTAAATGCTTAGCATAAACAGGATCAAGTGCATGCTCTGCATCTATAAAAGCTGCTTCTCCACCTTTCTTTTGAGCCTCTGCTATTACATGTAATGCAAGAGTTGTTTTTCCTGATGATTCAGGTCCAAATATTTCTACTATTCTTCCTTTAGGAATTCCTCCAATTCCTAAAGCTATGTCTAAACTTAAAGCACCTGTTGGTATTGCTTCTACATTCATTGTTTTAAATTCTCCAAGCTTCATAATTGAACCTTTTCCAAATTGCTTTTCAATTTGTCCCATAGCAGCTTCAATTGCCTTTTGTTTTTCTTCACTAATTTTTCCTTTTACTTCTTTTTCTGTTCCCATTATTAATTCAATCCTTTCTAAACGTTTGTTTGTTTTATTATATCTCATAAAAATTATTTGTCAATAGTTTTTTTAATTTTTTATCTTAAGTTTATTGTTGTCTATACCATTCATTAAAATTATAATATATAAAGTATGAGTTTGGTGAGAAATTACCACCCACATTAGAATTTAATATTATTGCTCCTTTGTTTCTATATAGTCCCACATGTGGGACTTCTTCATTTATTTTCTTTTGCATCTCTCTATAGCTATCTATTAGATCTAATTTTGAACTTACCTCTTCATTATAATAATTAGAGATATTACCATTGCCGTAAAAATAACTTAAATCTGGATTAACTGAATTAGTTACTCCGAGTTAATATGATTTGATAATTTTTATTATTTAAATATGCCCAATACTTTTCGTCATCAACTTGTACAACATTTATTGTTATTCCTATATCTGCTAATTGTCCTTTTATATTATTTGCAACGTTAACTCTCTCTGGATTATTTTTATTTACTATTACTGATACGTTTAGTCTTCTAACATAACCACCTATATTTTTTTGCCATCTGCCATTAGTATTATACCATCCACCATCTTCTAGCTCTTTTCTAGCTAAATCTTGATTGAATGTAATTTTTCCTTCTTCATTATATAAGTAGCTCCCATAATCTAATGGTGAGTTTGATACAACTTTAGTATTTCCTAGTACACTTGATACAATTGCATCTTTATTAATTGCATAATTTATTGCTCTTCTTACATGTACATCAGATAATATTGAATCATTACAATTAAAACTTAAGAAATCATAGTCTCTTCCTACAAATTCTCTTTTATTGTATCCTATTGTTCCAACATAATCAGTATAGTTCGTCTTGTAAGTATTTACTATATCTACATTTCCTAGTTTAAAGCTATTGAATGCTTCTCCAATTGCTCCATATTTGATGAGCGTAATTGATTGGGTTTTAGGGCTATTGGTCTTAATTTTGCTCCATCTGTCATTTCTAATAATTAGTATATTGTCATTATCTATACTAGCAATTTTGTACATTCCAGTACCCATAGGTATCTTACTTGAGTTTTGAAAGTCCTCATTTGCATAATATGAACTTGATATAATAGGAAATGTAAGATTATATTCAAAAAATATCACAGGTTTACTTAAGTTAATAATTACTGTTTCTGAGTCAGGCAATTCTATACTTGCTATATCTTGTACATTTTGTAAATAAATAGAATTGGTTTCCTTAATTTTCTCAATCGTATATTGGACATCTCTTGATATTAGACTTCTGCCATCTTGCCACTTAACACTAGAATCTATCTTTATCTCATATGAAGTGTCTGAAGTTTTGTTACATGATTTCGCAAGGCAGCCTTCTACTTTGTAATCAGAGGTTATGTTTACTAATGGTTCAAATATTAATTTATCAATATTTGCAATGTCTCTATTTCTAGTTAGGATTGGGTTCATCGTATCATAATTAGTTAAACCTATTTTAATATTTTGTGCTAAGCTAATATCTTTATTTTCTACTGTATTTTGTTCTTCATCATCTAGTTCTATATCTTGTTTATTATTATATAAGATATATACAGCTCCACAAATTAAGGCAATTATAACAACTACAAATATATATTTAAAAAAGTTATTGCTACCTGACTTCATCTTTTTATCTCCCTTAACAATAATATAATAAGATACTTTATTTTTCAAGTCTTTTATAAATAAAATAAGGCATAAATATATTAATTGCCAGCTTCGCAATAATATATTAATGCCCCCACATTTATATATTTTATGTTTATTTATCTTGACTCTACTATAAGTCTTATCCCTGTTCTATCTTCTCCTTCAACCTGTACTTCTGCAAATGCTGGTATACATACTAAGTCAACTCCTGTTGGTGCTACAAATCCTCTTGCGATTGCTACTGCCTTGACAGCTTGATTTAGAGCTCCTGCTCCTATTGCTTGCATTTCTGCTTTTCTAGCTTCCTTTACCATTCCCGCAATAGCTCCTGCTACTGAATTTGGGTTAGATTTTGATGATATCTTTAAAACTTCCATTGTTTCCTCCTATATTATATTTTATATTTTTTGTAATTACAAATATATTTATAACATATTATGGAAATATTGTCTATACATTTTACTAAATTTATCCATTTTTTCATCGACTAGATTTTACAAATTAATTCTATAAATACTATCTGTTTTATTATTTCCGTCATTTATATCAAATACTACAGCATTTAATTTGCATTCTCCGCTAGCTATCTTGTATCTTTCTGGAAGAGATGTTACAAATCTTTTAAGAGATGCGTCAACGTCCATTCCAATGACAGACTTTTTAGGACCTGTCATACCAATATCAGTTATGTAACCTGTTCCCTTTTCAAGGATCATCTCGTCTGCTGTCTGAGTATGTGTATGTGTTCCATATATTGCACTTACTCTTCCATCTAAATAATATGACATCGCAATTTTTTCTGCTGTTGCTTCTGCATGAAAGTCAACTATTCTAATGTCGGCTTCCGTCTTTTCTAATATTTCATCAATACATTTAAATGGATTTTCTGATAGTACTCCCATATCAGTTCTTCCAATTAAGTTTATTACTTCTATCTTTTTTTCATTTTTCTGAATAATTTCATATCCCCTTCCAGGTAATCCTTTTGTATAATTTGCTGGTCTAATTATAAACGAATCATCAATAAATGAAAAAACATCCTTTTTTGCCCAAGTATGGTTTCCCATAGTCAATACGTCAATGTTCATTGTTTTTAGTTCATTAAATGTCTTAGTCGTAATCCCCATTCCTTCTGCAACATTCTCAGCATTTACAATAGTAAAATCAATATTTTCTTTTTTCTGCAATTCTTGTAAATTTTCTTTTAACTTTCTTAGTCCACCTTCTCCAACTAAATCTCCTACAGCTAAAATTTTCAATCTATTTTCCTCCAAGTTTTAATCTATTTAATATTTTTCCTATTACACTTAAAATCTGTGTTGCATATTTTCTTGCTATATTTTTTCCAACTGCTTTTCCACCAATTGTAAGTGATGCAACTAAAGCACTTATAAAAAACTGAATATTTTCAGGCATATTAAATCTAGATATTAATTTTAAAGTAATTGTAGCACTTATAGCACCGCTAAGTACTCCGGCAAATATCTCCTATAACATCAGCACAAATATTAGATACTTGACTAGAATTCTTTATTAATTTTATTGATTCCTTAGCCCCCTTTACTTTTTTGGTTGCTCTTGCATGTAATTCACTTTCATCTGCAACGGTTACTGCAACACCTATTATATCAAATATTACACCTATCAATATTACCACAATTAGTATTATAATGGCTGGTATAACTGATAAATTAGATACTGCCTTGTCTGATATATAAGCAAAAATAATTGATAATATAAATGATAATATTGTTACTTTAATTGCCCAATGTTTCATTTTAAAATCTTCCTTTCATAGCATTCATAGTATATGTATTTTATCATTAAATCTTTATCCATTCAAGAGTTAATTTTTCAAAAATACTTATTCTCCACAATAGTATTAAATTTTAAAAACAAAAAAGTACTTTATACAGAATAAACTTCCATATAAAGTACCTTTCAAAATCTAATTATATGTTGGTCATATCTTACGTAAATTTTACGGTTTAGGTCTAGTCGAATTTCTCTACTTTATACTAAACATTACTATTTAGCCGTTTCCGTTTAAATAAAGCATCCATAAATTTGGCTACCAGATTACCACTCAAATCCGTATCTTAATCCATAAGATACTATACAGGCTGTAAACAGTCTAGAAGTTTTCCTTGAAATATTACAATTACTATTAGTTTCTTTTGCAATAGCTATTTCATAACAATTACTAAATAATATCTGGCCAAGAATATTATAAGTTTTTAAGTTAATCCCAAAACTATCACTCAAAACAGGCTACGCTATACATTTCTGTATAGGTTATAAGTAAACGCGAAAGTAGGAAAATTAATATATATGCCATTATATATTGTCCTAAATTCTTATCTCCTAACAACACACAGGCTTGGCGTCCCGCGCATTACTAAGAAATTCTATGTGTGCCTTTTAGTGGATTTTTAGCCCCACCCTCATAGTAAGCAACATTACTAGAATACTGCACCAACAAATTTATTATAACATATATTTTTTATTTTGTAAAGTCTATTTCCCTATATTTCCCATTTCAGCATAGAAAATGCCGGTAGGCTTCATTGCTCTATACATAAAGCAATTAACCTATCGGCAAAATACACCTTAAATGGATTCAGCGTCCTCGGACTCTTTGTAGAAAGAGCAACCACCATCATTGCTAATTTTTCCCTTTATACCAAACTCTTCTACAATGCTTACTGCATCCTTAATGGTTTCAAAGGAAAACCCCCGATTATCATTGCCTTTAAAGAAACAACAGCTATGGTAATGTTTCTTTCCATCTGCTATACATTTGGAATTGTTAAAGTACTGTATTAAAACAGTCTTTATAAACTCCTCCGCCTTAGCACGTGCCGGGTTTTGCAACTTGGGAAGTAGCTCTTCTTCTCTTGCTTTCTTAATTTCACTTGCTGTCATAGCCATCCTCCTAAAGATGTTTTGCTAAAAGATTAGCATTTTTTGCTTAGCATAAATTAAATCGGTTATGCTTGACCGTTATTTACATAATATCATACTTTTTAATCTATGTCAAATTTTAGGCAAAAAAGTCGCCAGTAGGCTCGCTCTACAGAGCTTACCTACCAGCGTTTCGATTAGAATTTCAGCCTAAGTCTGAAGCCATATGCTTCGCGGTTCTTATTAGACAGGTCTTTGACTACTATATGGTATCGGCCAGCCAATCTCGTGGCTTCTCTAACCATATCAAATGTGTACCCTTGAGGGAGACTGTCGTCCTCATACACATTCTTTTGAAATGAGTTAAGGTTTCCCATGTCTGAGCAGAGTTTGAAATTTTTGAGCAAGAAATGCTCAATAAATCTTTTTGCTCCTGCAGTAACCGGATCCTCATCCTCAAGCCACCTAGCGAAAATCTGCAAATCCTCTAATGTTGTCATGGTGTTTTCCTCCTAAGTTTAATTTGTTCGCAAAAATCTTAGCGAATCTATTATTTTACTTGGCACAAATTTTTATGCGGTTGTACCTCACCGTTATTTTTATTATAACACATTTTCCTTATTATGTAAAGTTTTTATATCTATTTCTATAAAGTAATGCATACAAATAATAAAAGAACTCAAGTATTAAACTTACGTCTAATAATTTGAGTTCTGATTTATTATTTTTATTTAGCGTAATCTACGACTCTTCTTTCTCTAATCATATTAACTTTAATTTGTCCAGGATATTCCATATCCTGTTCAATTTTATCTGCTATATTTCTAGCCATTAGAGTCATTTCATCATCTGAGACCTTTTCAGGTTTTACAATTATTCTAATTTCTCTTCCTGCTTGAATTGCATAAGATTTGTCAACACCTTCAAATGAGTCTGCTATTCCTTCAAGTTGCTCTAATCTCTTCATGTATGCTTCTAATGTTTCACGTCTTGCTCCTGGTCTTGATGCTGATATTGCATCTGCTGCCTGTACTAATGCTGCTTCTGGAGTTTGAGGTTCTACATCTCCATGATGTGCTTGCACTGCATTAATTACTTTGGCATCTTCTTTATACTTTTTAAGTATATCTACACCAATTTCTACGTGAGTTCCTTCCATATCATGATCTAATGCTTTTCCTATATCATGTAAAAGTCCAGCTCTTCTAGCTAGTTTTACATCTAGTCCTAATTCATCAGCCATTATTCTAGCTAGATTAGATACTTCTATTGAATGCATTAATACATTTTGGCCATAGCTTGTCCTATATTTTAGTTTTCCAAGTAGATTGATGATGTCTGGATGTAAATTAATAACACCTGCTTCCATAGCTGCTCGCTCGCCTTCTTCTTTAATAGTTTTTGCAAGCTCTTCTTTAGCCTTTTCAACCATTTCTTCTATCTTTGATGGATGTATTCTTCCATCATTTAAAAGTTTTTCTAAGGCAATTTTAGCAACTTCTCTTCTTAAAGGGTCAAAACCTGAGATAACAACAGCCTCTGGTGTATCATCAATTATAAAGTCAACTCCTGTAAGCGTTTCTAGAGCTTTGATGTTTCTTCCTTCTCTTCCTATAATTCTACCTTTCATATCATCACTTGGAAGTGATACTATAGAAACTGTAGATTCTGAAGTATGATCTGCTGCACATTTTTGAATTGAATATGAAATAACATTTTTTGCAGTCTCTTCAGACTTGTCTTTAATCTGTTCTTCCATTTTCTTAATTCTTTCTGCTTTTTCTGCTGTTAATGTGTCATCAAGCTCTGCTAGTAATTGCTTTTTAGCTTCTTCTGCTGTAAGTCTTGCTATTCTCTCTAATTCATCTAACTCTGAATCTTTTAATTTCTGTACTTCTAGTCTTTCTTCTTCTATGCTATTTTCTCTTTGGTCAAGCCCCTTTTCCCTTTGTTCTACATTGTAGATTTTCTTTTCTAAGTTTTCTTCTTTTTGCATCAATCTTTTTTCTTGCTGTTGAACATCACTTCTTCTTTCTCTAATCTCTTCTTCTAATTCATTTCTTGCTACTATAATTTCTTCTTTAGCTTTTACTATTTCTTCTTTTTTCGCATTTTCTGCTTCTTTATTAGCATTTTCTAAAATTCTAGCAGCTTCTCTTTCTGCACTTTGTATTTTAGATTCTGCTATTTTCTTTCTTGCTATATATCCAACGAATAAAAAAACTATTGCTGAGACTAGAAAAATAGTGATATAAATTGCTATTTGCATAATTAATAACACCTCTTTTTCTATTAAAATTTCAATGTACAAATATATATAACTTTTAATTTTTATAAATATTCTACATTACTATTTTATTATTATTTACGTAATATGTCAAGTAAAAAACATAAAAAACATATAGACGAAATATTTCGCCTATATATCAATATTCTATATCATCATAATTATTGTTATTTTTCCCCAGTTCAGATTGTGTTTTTATATTATATTGCATCATATCTTCTGATCTATCATATTGTCTATGTTTCTGTAATGACTGAATAAATTCATTTTCTACTGGTTTATTTTCTACTATCTCATCATTATTTTGCTCATAAAACATATATGAATTATCCTTAGAATTCCTTGATAATGCTTCTAATCCAAATGAAAAGTCAATTAACTGCCTAGACGCATTAAGTCTAAGATATTTAGGATTAAGCTCCATTCTGCTTTTTGAGCTTGTCCTTGCTCTATCAAGTGCATCAGCATCTTTGATAACTTTTAAATATGTAGTATATCTATTCTTGTCTTCATCGTCTATTTTATATTTACTAAGTAATTTATCACTATCTTTGTCCTTACCTTCATGTCCTTCTACAAGATAATATAATAATTTTCTATCTTCAGGAGAATATTCAGTTCCATCTAAATGCATAAGACTCATCTCTCCTAATTTCTTTACACTATTTCTTGCATGTGGACCAATATCTAAAATTCTGCCTATATCGTGATAATAACTTGCAGTTATCAATATATCTGATTCTCTACTACTTGGTATTATATTTTCTCCCTGTAATATTGCTGACGTTAATATTGCTACTCGTCTACTGTGGTTTATCCCATGAATTTTACTTTCAGGTATCTCACTTTTACCGAGTTCTATTTCTTTTTGTTTTGCAATTTGAAACACACTACTCTCTTTTAATTCCTGCATTACCTGTGAAGTGCGTCTTTGTCTTAATCCTTGTTTATTTAACTCTAATATTGTATTTACATATTTATCATCTAATACTGGTTTTTTTGTATCAATTCTACCTTGCTCTATGTCTGATATTAATCTGCTTATTTTTGCATTTGGATTTTCATCAATTTTTTGTATCTGGCGATCTTTTCTAAGCTTAATTAGAAAATTTTTTAAGCTATTCCATATGTTTTTCGTGGCATTCTTAGATTTTTCATTATCAATTTGTACAATGTGTGATAAATTTGTTAGATTGCCATTAAATCTATATCCTAGCCTTTTCTTTTCATCTTCTATTACTTTTAGGCATTCTTCTGATGGCGTATTCTTTGTAAATCTTGCATTAGGTATTGCCATCATTCTGCCATTAAATTCCTTCATATCAGTGGTAGTTCTCTCGATTTCTTCCTTTGTTCTTTCTCTAAATCCTAGAACTTCATTTCCATCTTTGTCTTTTACTAAATCTATAACCAATTGTTTTATCTCGACTTTATCATCTTCTAGAATGCATTTTCCCTCATGCAAAATTACGTTGTCCTGAATTCTCATTTTATAATTTGATAAATCTCGTTTATCTGGATTTATCTTAATTGCATAATATACCTTCTCTGGATTTAGCAATGGATTGTTTTCTGCACTATCAGCCATATTCTTTATAAATGCATCTATATCTGGTTTTCCTGCAAATAAAAAAGATGCTGGAATCCCATATGATAAAACTGCATTAGATTCTTTTATATATCCACTTTTTATTATCAATTGTGCTACTTCTTCATTAGGTGTAAAATGATAAAGTCCATTTTCTTCTATGTAATTTGCAGATTTTTCATCAATTTTTGTTTTAGCAAATTTAGTTAATATAGTCCAAATTTCTGATGGAAATAGTACTGCTAAATTTTTTAGTATCATATATTTCTCCTGTCTATAATTCTTGCTAATTTTAAATTAAGCTACTTATAATCTTTATAATTAAAAGTAGCTTAGTATTTATTATTTCTATGATATTATGCTCTTGGGTGAGCTTTTTGGTATATTGCTTTAAGCTCTGGTCCTTGGAATTGTGTATATACTTGTGTTGATGATATATCAGAATGTCCAAGCATTTCTTGTATAGATTTAAGATCAGCTCCATTTTGTAATAAATGGGTTGCAAATGAATGTCTTAAAACGTGTGGCGTAATATCTTTGTCTATATGAGCTTGTTCCTTATAGTATTTAACTATTTTCCAAAATCCTTGTCTAGTAAGTCTTGCTCCATTAACATTAACGAATAATGCTTCTGTTTCTTCATCTTTTACCATTATAGGTCTAGCTTCTTCTATATATTCCTTTAGAGCTTTTTCAGCTAATGTTCCTAATGGTATTATTCTCGTCTTTTTTCCAGTAGAACATTTAACTGTGCTATCTTCGAAATTAACATCCTTTACATCAAGATCTATAATTTCTGTAACCTTCATTCCAGTAGCATATGCAAATTCAAGCATTGCCTTGTCTCTAGTTCCCTTTAAATCAATGTCCTTTGGTTGCTCTAAAAGAAGTTCTACTTCTTCAGATGTAAGAACACTAGGAACTCTTTTTTCTATTTTAGGAGCTTGCAATCCTAGAGTTGGATCCATTTTAACTTTCTTATTTCTAATTAAGAATTGATAAAAAGACCTTAACGTTGCAAGGTTTCTTGAAATAGTTGACGATTTCTTTCCTTCTTTTTTTACATATTCTATGTAATCTTCAATATCTCCTTCAGTGACTTTCGTATAATTTATATCATTTATTTCTAAATATCTCTCAAATTGTAGGATATCTCTTCTATATGATTGAAGAGTGTTGTCTGACAATCTTTTGTCCTTTTGTAAAAACTCCAAAAAAAGTTTGATTTGCTTATCCATTTTATATTCCTGCCCCTTTAAATTATATTGTTTTACATAAACTTATTATGTTATATCAAATTATTTCAAAAAAGTAAATAGATTTTATAAATATTTTGAAATACTTATGAATAAATTACTCGACAAGTACGTTTCTACAAGAGCTGAAACAGTAAGTATCGCAACGGAAATCAGTATTTCCATTATAAATTTTACTCCCTCATATCTTATATTTTCTTTGCGTCTGTCTTTTATAATTGATTTAAAGCTATTTATTCCACTTACAGCTAAAAAGAAAATTGCAGGTAGTTCAAAAATTTTGCTTAAGAACATTATTGATGAAACTAATAAAAGCCCTTTTCCTGTACCCATAACTGCAATTGCTCCTGATATTGTAAAGCCGAGCGTAAATCCTTTATTTAGAATTATGAGATACATTCCTGGACTACCTATAATAGATACTCCCAAAAATGCCATAATCGCTATTAATATCAAGTTTTTCTTCATAATGCTTACTAGCATTTTGTGATAGTCTACTTTTTTCCCACTCTTAACATCATCAGTAAATTCTGTAAAATATGTCTTTATTTCTTCTCTTTGGCTTTCATTTGAGTTATTTAATATTATACTTCCGCAGTCCTAAGCCAATTATGAAAATTAATGCTAAAATTGTATATTCTTTTATATTGTTTTTGATATGATTTTTTATAGCTTGCATATTATGTATTAACCTCCTGATACATAATATGTATTCTATAATTATAAAAAATATAACATAATAATTTTATGATTTTATTTTTTAGTTTTTTGTTTCAACTTTGCCATATACTCCGCCTCCACCAGCATGTATATGAATATTGCCACTTCTAGAATTATCAATTATTTCAGCAAGTTTAATCCCAACTACTGATTCTAGGTCGTCTTTTGTTACTTTATTTAGTATTGTCATTTCTGTCCCAAATGCTTCTAATAGCTTATCTGTAGCCTTTGTTCCTACTCCTGGCATAAACGTAAGTGGTATCTGATAATTGTATGTAGGTCTGTTTTTGGGGCTTTTTGAGTCTTGATCCTTGATTACTTCAATTCTGTCATACACTCCCATCGTTATATTAGTTCCACCACATTTGTCGCATTTAAATGATGGTGGCTCTGTATTTACAACTAAGTTACAATCTTCACAAAAGGTTCTATTATATTTACCCAGTTTAGGGTCTAATCCAAAATTAGCTATAATCTTCCTTCCATCTTCCATCTTAATTGCTTTAAATACTTCTTTAAAGCTAATATTTTCAACTAATAGTTTATTATATTCTCTAGCTATTTTAGGAAGAGAGTGAGCATCTGAGTTTGTTATGAAACTTTTATTTGCGAGTTCTGAAATCTCATCTGCTATATATGTATCAGCGCTTAATCCAAGTTCTATAGCAAAAATATCTTTATATCTTTCTTTAAATATCCTTTCTAATCTTTGTGTACAATTTCCATAATAACTCTTAAATGGTGTAAATACATGTGCTGGGATAAGTACTCCATTATATTGTTTTACTATATCAATAAGCTCATACCCTGATATATCAGCCCTTTGTGTGCTTAAGGTAATATTATGAATATGTTTTTGCATTTCCTTTGAAAAGTCTTTTATGTCTTTAAGTGTTGGAAAATAACAACAGTTATGGCTACTACCAGTTTTTCCATCTTCATTTTTTTCCGATGTTTCAACTTCGCTTCCAAGTATTATACATACTTTATCTTTATAAATAATTCCGCCATCTTTTAATTCGTATGCTTCACCTGTTTGTAAAAAGTTTTCTATATCCTCTATAACATAAGGAGAGGCGCAGTCGATAATTCCGACTACGTCTATCCCTTTTCTTTCATAACATTCTTTTGCAATATTAGCAAAGTTTAATGATTTTGCTGCTGTAATCTTTATTGGCTTTCCGTTTTCGCTTCTTCCTATGTGTACATGTAAATCTGCAAATATTTCGTTCATTATATTTCCCTTTCACTTTGTTTCGGTTCAATTTGTCCCTGTTCAATTTGTCTATCTTTATTATTTACATAGCGTTGCATGTCAGAGAAAGTATAATCTTTACCTATTTCCATCTTAGGTGCTTGTCCAGCTTCTGGTCTATCCGCATTTTCAATAGCACCTTTTATTTCTCCTGCTAAAATAAAAGGATCAATTGGTTCTGATTGAATCGTTACCTTAGACCATTTTTGTTTTTCTTCCATTAGCTGTCTTACGTATGTCTCGTCTAAATCTCTTGCATAATTAATTCCCTTTGCAACTTCATCATTTCTTATCTTATTAAATTCTCCTTGTGATTTTTCAAGTATGGTTTGGCTCATTTCTTTCCCCCATTTCTTTTTATCTTATTTTAGTTTTTACATTGCTACTTCAATTTTTTGTGAATAGTTAACAAATTCAATAAATTTGTCTATCATTTGATTGTTTTTATCCTTTAAATTTCTATGTTCTAGCAATACCAATGCTTCTTCTGGCTTAAATCCAATTCTTTCTGGTCTATCTAAAAGCATTCCTCCAAATTGATCTGTAAGCTCTAATATATCACTTTCTATGCTTCTATTTTCATTTATTGTGTATCTATTAACTCCCTCACATATATTGCAAAATCTTTCATCAAATCCAAGTTTTGATAAATATTCTGCGCCTCTCTTTGCATATCCTCTTATTTCGTCTATGCTTGTAGAATTTTCCACTTTCATACAGTCGCAAAGTAGTCTTGCAGTTATTATTAAATTATCATCTAATTCTATTTCAGAGTGAAATTCCCTCATGTATTCTAAAAACATTTTTGTTATAAGCGCTTTAAAAATAACTGAATTATCATAGTAAATACCAGTTCTCTTTTTTAGATAATACATTATTTCAAGCTTTTTTCCCCAGTCTTGTTCTGAAAGAATGTAGTCTGCAAAAGTCTCGTCTCCCACTTTTACTTCCTCCTAATATATTTTTGTTAATTATATGTTATTGCTTGCTTTATTTCAATAATTATAATCAAAACGTAATCTTATTGTAATGATCCTGTAATATTATTGTTTTTTATTATGATTCCTGCTGTATAGTCCAAATTTGCTTTAGAGTTTTCTTTATATCCTATAGTATATATATTTGTAGTCATTTTATCTATTTCAAGCATTCTCTTGTATCTTTCATCTTGATTACTTTCTTCAAACTTTTTTATAGAAGTTATAATATTCTTGCTATCTATCTTTGATAAAAGCTGTTTTCCTTTTTCATTAAACCCTAAAACTCTAATATATGGAACTGTATTTTTTGACATCTCTATATCTTCTTTTGTTATGCCTAATAATGCATAAAGTAATATTCTTTGAATTCTAGTTTGCGTATATCTCTTTGATTTTATACCATTTATTAGTTCATCTATTTTATTAGTATTGTTAGCTACTTCTTTTATAAGATATTCTAATCCTTCTGTAACTTCTGGCAAATTGACTATTTCTTTTGTTGTCATTATTCTAATTTTGTATATAATTTCTTTTTCAAATGCTAATAATGCATTTGATATATAAGTTCCTCTTTCAAAATTAAGTTTTAATGTATCAAAACTTGATTTTGGAACTAAGTCTCTTATTACTTCTAGTTGTTCTTGACAAAATAGATTTCTTATTTCTGTTCCACTTGCATAATTTTCTACTATTTGCATACTATCATGATTTACTTTTTCTCTCTGTATTGCAATTGGTATTATATTGTTTTTTGTCAATCGTGATTGTTTTATCATGCTCAATGCTTTTAGATATTCTATCCCTAATATATTATTGGCACCTGATAAAATACCTTTGTATCTATTATCTCCCATATAACTTACAATTGCATTTTCTCTTGCTTTTGGATATGATATACCTTTTTGTAATTCTTCTTTTAATAATTGTGTATATTCTATTGGTTCACTGTGTAATATATTAGCTATATTATCTAGCATTTCTATTGTTTCATTTTCAATACCAAAAGAAATATAATTTGTTATTCCAAGTTCATTTAAAATTTTTAATCCACCATTTGCAAAATTTTCTGCACTAGATATGCTATAAAGAGTTGGAAGTTCAATAACCAAATCAATCTCTTCACATGCTAAAGCCATTTTGGTTTTCTCCCATTTACTTACAATAGATGGTTCTCCTCTTTGATTGAAGTTTCCTGTAATTACTACTACTGTATACTTTGCCCCAGTCTTTTCCTTTGATTTTTTTATATGATATATATGACCATTATGTAATGGATTATATTCAGCAATAATTCCTAATACTTTTTCCAAAATTGTCCTCCTTTGCTTGCTCTTTACTTTATTTACTGGTATAATATCATAAGTGAATTAATTTTTCAATTATATCAATTGATAAGAAAATGTGAGGAAATATTATATGGAAAAAGTAACAATATATACTGATGGAGCATGTTCAGGGAATCCTGGCCCTGGTGGTTGGGCTGCAGTTTTAATATATAATGGAAATGAGAAAGAAATTTCTGGTGGAAATCAAGATACCACCAATAATATAATGGAAATAACTGCTGCCTTAGAGGGTTTGAAGTCCCTTAAATTTCCTTGTGAAGTTGATTTATATAGTGATAGTGCTTATGTTGTAAATACATTTCTTCAAGGTTGGATAGATAACTGGATGAAAAACAACTGGAAGACTGCTTCTGGCTCTCCTGTAAAAAATCAAGAACTTTGGCAAGAATTGTATAATCTTACCAAAGTCCATAAAGTTAATTTTAATAAAGTTAAAGGACATGCCGATAATAAGTATAATAATCGTTGTGATGAGCTTGCAAGAGAAGCGATAAAGAATTTGTAGATATAATTTATGTTAATATAGTTTATTTCCATAATAAAAACTGTACAATTAATTTAGGTATTTTACTAAAATTTCGTACAGTTTTATTTTTTATTTTATTGTATTCCACGCATACATCTGCAGAATTGTCTTTGACAGCAACATGTTCTACATGCCCTTGTATTTGGTGTGCCATTATTGTCATTGTCATTATTGTTTCCGTTGTTATTTTCCCTATCATTAATTCTATCTATTATACGTCTTATAATTCTATATAGAAATGCGGTAATTAATGCTATTATAGCATATATAACAGCGGCTATAACAAATGTTGCTGAAAAAACAGTAAAAGCTAATATTAAAAATACTGCAAATATAATTGCTGATACAAGAAATGGACTGTTCAATAACTTTTCTAAAGCTATTGAAAATACTATTGTTGCAAATGGAAATACAATAAATAATAAAATTAGATTCATGTATTTTTTGCCTCCTAATATATGTTATTCCATCACTTGCAATTTGGTTAATTATTTATTTTTATTATAATATCAATTATTTCTTTATTAAATAAGTATCCATACTTACTCATAATCTACTTTCATAAGGCACAATCCATTTGCCGGAAGAGTTTTTCCTGCTTTTGACCTGTCTCTACCTTCTAATATATCTTTTACTTCCTCTGGTTTAATTTTTCCCTCTCCAACTTCTAGTAATGTACCTGCAATTATTCTAACCATATTGTATAGGAAACCATTTCCAGTAATAGTTACAGCAATTAAATCTCCACTTCTTGTTACATATGCGTCATATATAGTTCGCACACTACTTTTACTGCTTGTTCCACTTGCTTTAAAAGATTTAAAGTCATGTTCTCCAATTAAGTACTTAGCAGCTTCATTCATTTTATTTTCATCTAATTTTATTGGAAAATGATATTGCATATCTCTATAAATTGCTGTTCCTTGCTCTGAATTATTTATTTCATATCTATATGTTTTCTTTTTGCATGTATATCTACTGTGAAAATCATCTGCTACTATTTCTGCCTTTTTTATTCTAATTGCCTTTTTAAGCTGAGAATTTAAGGCATATGCCATTTTTTCTATTGGAATATCTTTTTCTATTTTAAAATTAGCTACTTGCCCAATTGCATTTACCCCTGCGTCCGTTCTACCAGAGCCAATTATATCCACTTTTTCCCCAGTTATAATTTCAATCGCTCTTTCAATTTCACCTTGAATATTTAATTTATTTGGCTGCTTCTGCCACCCGTCCAAACTCTTTTCCATCATATTCTATTGTTAGTTTTATGTTTCGCATATTTATTCTCCATCTTTTATAAAATGACGGCTAACAAAACCGTCATTATCTTTATATTTCTTTATTATCCCCTTTTGATTTTTTCTTAATTATCTTAGCTCTTCTGTCTGCCATTTTTCCTTTAATCTTTGATATTTTATCTACCTGCTCATCTGTACCAAATCTTGCAACTACTAAATGCTTAATTAGTATTCTCTTTAAAGCATCTTCTTTTACATCTGCAATCAAAGTTCCATCTTTGGCAATTGAAATTTTACCTGTTTCTTCTGATACTACAACTGCAATCGCATCAGATTCTTTTGAAATACCAATAGCTGCTCTATGCCTTGTTCCTAGACCTCTTGCTATTTGCTTCTCATCAGTTAGTGGTAAAATACATGCTGCTGATGTAATCTTGTTGTTAGAAATTATTACTGCTCCATCGTGAAGTGGCGTATTAGGGACAAATATATTAACAAGTACTTGTGGTGATATCGATGAATCCATCTCAACACCTGTTTCTATAATATCTTGAAGTTTTATATCTCTTTCAAATACGATTAATGCACCTGTCTTTGTTTTTGCTAGTTCAACTACTGCAATTACTACTTTATAAATATCTTCCTTCGTTTTATCTCTTAAACTTTTTTCAATTCCAAACATTTTAGTAAATGTACTTGAGCCTAGTTGTTCTAGCGCTCTTCTTAGTTCTGGCTGAAATATTACGACTAATGCTATCACTCCATATGTCATAAATGAAGTTAATATAAAATTAAGTATTCTAAGCTTTAGCACATTACTTAATAACATAGCAACTACTAAAAAAGCTATTCCTTTTATTAGTTGCCAAACTCGAGATTTTTTAGTAAGTTTAGCAAATCCATATATGAGCATACATACTAATATTATATCTATAACTAATGTGATAATCTGCCATGGTGATTCTTGTAACTCACTTATATATGATTGCCAATCCATTGTCATTTGTTTATTTATATTTTCAAACATTATTTAATCCTCTTCTTTGTTTTACTTATTTTAATTTTAAGCATAATACTGCATGTAAAAAATTAGTGTTGCACATGCTCCAAATAGCATTGTTGCCACTATTATAGAAACTATAACTATTGCAGCTATTTTAGATGGTTCTAAATGTTTTTTCTTTTTAGTCTTTATAGTATCTATTTTTTCTTCTTTCATAGTCTTTTTATTTACTTTACTTGCTTTCTTTATTTCTTTCATTGTTTGCTTTTTTATATTTTCGTCTTCTACTTTTACTTTTGCCATTTGTAAAACCTCCTTGCTTTATGTATAAATTTTAGCATTTAGCAAAGTTAAAGTCAATGCTTTTATGTAAATTACTTTATTTTTACCCATAATACAAAAATGGGCAATTTATTCGTTTTACGAATAAATTGCCCCCAAATTTACAAAATGATATGATTTATTAATTTATTTTCTTAACAAACTGAACCAATTTGTATACACTTTGCCAGTCATAGTTCCTAGTCCATATTTTTCCACATCTCTATCTGATACTAAAGTTACTGTGCCAATTACTTCTCCATTTGATTTAAATGTTACCCCTCCGACCTTATCTCCTTTTTTTATTGGAGCAAATACATTATTGTAAATTTCTACATTTTGTTCTATGTCACTACTATTGTTTTTTGGAAGTAGCAAACCATAGTCTTCTTTAAAAACCGCCTGAACTGATTGCTCTAATCCTTTATTAACTGTACATGTTCCTACTGCATCATCCTTACTTGCAAGTTGTTTATATTGATAGTTGTTAAATCCATAGTCTAATAATTTCTTAGCTTCTGCAAAACGAATAGGTCCTGTTTCACCTTTCATAATTACTGAAATAAGTGATAATCCATTTCGAGTTGCACTTGCAGATAAGTTAAACTTTGCAATGGATGTTGAACCAGTTTTTAAGCCAGTACAGCCATCATAATTTCTTATCAATTTATTGGTATTTACTAATTGTGATTTTCCATCTCTAAGTGAGTCCATATAAATGGTAGTATATTTAGTTATTTCTGGGTGTTTAGTCAAAAGTTCTCTAGACATTATAGCAATATCATAAGCTGATGTTAGATGACCATCTTCGTCAATTCCATGACAATTTTTGAATGTTGTATCATTCATTCCTAATTCCTTTGCTTTGTCATTCATCATTTTTACAAAAGCCTCTTCTGAGCCTGCAATATGTTCTGCCATTGCCACGGTACAGTCATTAGCTGATACAACGCAGATAGCTTTAAGCATCTCATCTACTGTAAGTTGTTCTCTCGGATCTAACCATATTTGTGAACCGCCCATGTTGCTTGCATTTTGAGAACATGCAATTGTATCTGTATATGCTAAATTTCCGTTTGTCAATTTGCTCCATTATAAGTAAAATTGTCATTACTTTTGTAACAGATGCAGGACGTAATTTTTCATGTATATTATGTGCATATAGAACCTGACCTGTTGATTGCTCTATTAGTATTCCTGCTCCACTTGTCAGATTTAAAGAATTATTATTTTCTATCTCTGCCACAGTTGGTAGAGTTTGACTGTAATCATTTGTAATAGTATTTTGACTTGTCACAATATTGGCTGATACTTGCCAGGTGTATGAGCTTGCATAACTTATAGATACAATATTGGCTATCATTACAAGTAACAATATTATTATAAAAAATTTATATTTATTTTTCATACAAAAACCTTCCTCCTAGATATCTTTTTATAAATCTATGAGAAAGGTCTAATTTTATGATTCATTTTACTTAAAATTAATTTCCTCTTTTCTATATAAATGCCAATTGTTCTTCTTGTTTAATCTCTTTTTTATATGCGTTTACTATATCACTCATTTTATAAAGTAGTCCATATCTTTCACATTCTTCTTTAAATATTTTGTCTAAGTTTTTATTCAATGGATAACAAAAATAGTTATTTCCATAAGTCTTAATATATTTTTCTTTTAGTTTAGGAAAAGTCTTATCTAATTGCTCATAGAAATATTCTCTTTGATTTTCTCTTAATGTAACTCCTCCCATAGAAAATACAAATTTTGCTCCATTTTCATAAGATAGTCTTATTACATTTCTGATATTTTCCTCTGAATCTGTTATAAATGGAATAATTGGAGTTAATAATGTTCCAACAAATAATCCTTCTTTTGATAATTGTTTCATTGCTTTTAGTCTTTCTGAAGAAACACACACTCCTGGTTCTACTTTTCTTGATAAATTATCATCTGCTGATGTAATTGTAAATTTTAGTATTACATCTGCTTTTTTGTTTATTTCTTTAAATATATCTATATCTCTAACTATTAAATTACTTTTTGTTTCTATTGATACTCCAAAATTATAGTATGAAATTAGCTGTAATGCTTGTCTTGTTATCTCATATTGTTTTTCAAAAGGATTATAAGTGTCTGACATTGCACCTATTCCTATTACACCTTTTTTTCTTTTTGATTTTAGTTCTCGATTTAATATTTCTATTTCATCTTTTTTTGCTCTAACTCTATCAAAATCCTCTACTTGATAACAATTACTTCTACTATCACAATAAATACATTTGTGACAACAACCTTTGTATAGATTCATATTATAAAGGGTTCCAAACCATTCTTCTCCATGTGTCTGCTTTTGAAGTATTGTCTTTGCTTCTATAAATTCCATAATTATTCCTTTTTTCTTATTGGGTGTCTTATAACTGTCTTCAATTTACTTATATCACATCTTCTTGGATCACTTAAATAAATTTCGTGATGAAATCTGCTATCTGTAATATCTAATTCATACCCATTTTCTTTCATATATTCATGCATTAAATCTATTGTAGATGGTTCATCATCATAACTTCCAATGTGCATACATTGAACACAAATTCCTTCATCATAGCTTAAAAATTCCACTTTTGAAAAGTCTGTTTTTTTCTTATTGGTGGCTTCCTTAACAGCCCAGTCAAAATCTTCTTTTGTTACAAAGTCTGGTAATCTAATAATAGATATAAAATTCATTTGGTCTTTATGGCTATAATCAATACTATCTTTCATTCCATCTTGCCACCAAAATCCTTCAAGTGGTGGAACTACATATTCAAAATAACCATCTATTTTATGTGTTCCTTTATAACTCATTTTTATAGTAAAAGCTATGGCATATAAAAGTCCTATTGTTTGTTTATACTCTCCGTTTTCATCATTAGGATTTCCTTTCCCCTTAACTGCAATATAATTCATTCTTGGAATTTTTATAATACTAGGCTTATTCTTTGGCATATAAAATTCCTTATATTCTTTTTTATGATCAAAAGCCATTTTTTCTTTTCCTTTCTACTCATCTAGTGCAATATAAATATGAATTTCTTGTTTCTGCATATCTTCAGAATTGTTTTGATATTCTTCAAAATCACAAGTATACTTTCTTTTTAAGTCCATATTCCATATTTCTTGCCAAGCTTGTCCTATTGAATTTTGCACATCTCCTATGATAACAAACTTAGCGTATTTTCCTTTTGGAATAATAATACTTTTTACTTCTTCACCTATTTGCACTTCCCCACTCACTTCTGCTCCTGCAATAAATGTATAAGGTTTTGTATAATCACCCTCATATTCTGTATATAATCCTATCGTTTTACCATTTACCTTATTTGGAATTTTCTCATAAATTCCATCTGCAAATAACTTTTGCCAAGTTATCCCTATATCTTGTATAGCCTTTCCATCTTGATTAGTCGTTTTAGTTCTAATTCCTGTAACAACTTTTTCTTCTAATTCTACAATTTCATATTTCATAATATATCTACCTCCTGAATAGAAGTATATACCATATAACTTGACAACTGTATGTCATATTATAAATAATTTTTTAAAGTTTTTTCTAATTTATCTTTTATAACATCTTTTGCTTTAGTTGGGGATAACACTTTTATATGTTCCCCAAAAGACAAAATATAGCCATATACCCATTCATTTTCTGGATATTTCACTTTTATAATAAAGTTTCCATCTTCTTTTTTTGTTATTTCTTCACTTTCAAATTCATCATATACTCTATAAGTCATAGCTTTATTTATTTCTAGTTCAAGTTGTATAATCTTGATATTATGTTTTTCATTATTTTCTTTTTTTGGTAGTTCTCTTTCAAAATGTTCTTGTAACATTTTAACTTCTTTTATTCTAGCAATCTTAAATATTCTGTAATCTTGTTTTAATTTGCAATAACTTACTAAATACCATGATTTATCTTTAAACCATATTTGCATAGGTTCTACAATTCTTTTACTTTCTTCTCCATTAGAATTATAATAAGTAAATTGTACTAGCTGTTTATTTAAAATGGCAGATTTAATAATGTCGAATCGTTCTTCTTTTGCATTATCCCAATTAGAAAAATCAATCTTGATCCAATCATTTATTTTTTTATTAAATAATATACTTAACTTTTCCAAAACATCTTTTTCATCTTGTCCTTTTATTTTTTTCATTCCTTGTAAGGCAAACAAAATCTGATTTTGTTCCTCTTCAGAAAGTATTGTTTTATTTAGTACATATTCATCTAAAAGTCCTATTCCTCCATCTTTTCCTTTACTTGCGTAAATTGGTATGTTTGCTCCGCTTAATGTTTCTATATCTCTATATATTGTTCTTGTAGATACCTCAAATCTATCAGCTAATTCTTTCGCTGTAATTTTTCTCTTTTGCATTAGTATATATACTATTTCGAATAATCTATTATTTACTTGCATATTTTCCTCCAACCAATATTATAGCATATAAATATGACAATTGTCTGTCATATTTTAAAAAAGAAGATATTAATTTCTTAATACCTTCCTAAATTTTCATTGTTATAATTGCTTTTTATAATTAATATCTGCTAATTTTGCTTGTTTACACAAGTCTTTTGTCTGTATTTTATATTGTTTTCCATCTTTTATTGTGTAAGTGCCACATTGTCTAAATTCAAAACCCACTTTTTTTCTTATACATTGCTCTCTAATATCTAATACCCATTCATAATTAAGTGGTCTAGCATTTATATCTGATTCTCCACCAACAACTACTAATTCGATATTATCTAGATATTTTTCTATGTCTATCTTCTCTAATAATGGTTGAGCAGTAATGCATTTATGCTTTATTGGTAACTCTTTAAATATAGCTAATTTGTAGTCAGCATTCTTTTGACTTTCTATAGTACAACATACAACAACATTATTATATCCATCATTCCAATCATCCGGAATACATTTCATAAATCTATCAATTCTTTTTGTTAAAAATAGAAAAGTACAATCTTGTCTTTCTTTAATCATCTTCCAACAGTCATTTCTCCATTGATCAGCTTCTTCAATTAAAAAATCAGTTGAAAAACATAAATAAACAAGTCCAGACTTCATTTTATAATTTCCATTTTTTAATTTTTCTATTGTTTTTTCAAAATCCTTTGTCTTTACAATTTCATTTGTATCAACATTTCTTTTTGAATCGCCTTTATGAATATAGCAATGTAAACAGCCATCACTACATTTTTTACAACCTCTCCAAGCATTCCACATTGCCATAATAAAATCTCCTATATATTGTAATTCGTACTACAATTAAATTTTAAGCTTTTTTTCGAGTCAATATAATTCCAACGATTGATGCAATAAATATAATTGGTGCTATCCTAACAAATAGCCATTCAAACGAATGGAATGCAACTCCTAAAACAGCATTTTCAGGATTATTATAATTCCAATTAAAATAAGGACTATTTAATAAGAATAACGATATGAAAGTTACAATTATAACTGCACATAACGAAATTAATAGCCAATGAATTATTTTTCTTCTTGTATTATTCCTTTGCAATAGTTGTAAGTTTATTATTTCTAATTTTTCAGAAATTGCCTTTAAATCATCTACTTTAGACTCTGAAACATTTTCTCCAAGCAAAGTGCTTACTGGTGTTTCAAAAACCTCTGATATTGAAACTAACATTTCCGAATCAGGAACTGACAATCCTTTTTCCCATTTAGAAATTGTTTGTCTTACCACATTTAATTTCATAGCAAGTTCTTCTTGTGAAAGTCCTCTTGATTTTCTTATTAATTTAATATTTTCTTTTAACATTTTGAACAACTCCTTTCTTTACAAACTATTATATAAAGAATCGTCCGTTGCTGCAAGCAATGCATATTAACATTTTAATTTAACTAGTCTAATAAACGTATCCGCAATATCCATACTTGCATTTTTATTTATATATTTCCTTTGACTTGCTACTATTTCATTTCTATATATTTCATCTTCTAACAATTTTTTCGTGGTTCTTGCTACTTCTTCTATGTTACTACATTTTATAGACATTCTTCTTTTGCTAAAAAACTCAGCATTATAATTTTCACATCCAGGTATTGGGGCTGTCTGAATAAATGGCTTTCCTAATGTTGCAACTTCTGTTGATGTTAATCCTCCTGGCTTACTAAGTATTACTTCACTGATTTTCATATACTTATCTAAAGCATTTGTATATGGTATAGTAATAATTCGATTTTCTTCTTTATACTCTCTATTTAACACTTCTAATAACTTTTTATTGTTGCCTAATGATATTATAAACTTGGCGTCATCTATATTTTCTAATAAATTCTTAATCATTTCAGTTACATTTCCAAAACCCATGCTTCCTGTTAATACAAGTACATATTTGCTTTCTTTGTCAAAACCCAGTTCTTCTTTTAATTTGTCTTTGTCATAATCATCTACATATGCTCTTGATACTGGAATTCCTAATGGTAATAGCTTATTTTCATCAATGCCTTTATCTATAAAATCTTGTTTTAGTTCTGTACTTGGTATAATAAAATAATCTGGATTGGTTTCTTGCCAAAATGGAATACATACATAATCAGTTGCTACTGCGATAAAGTGTATATCATGTTCTTTTTTTATTGCAGTTAACGCTTCTGCTGGAAATAAATGAGTAACTACAATATAATCATATTTATTCTTAAGGATATATTCATGTAGTTTTTTCTTATGAATACGATTTACACCATATACAGGTGATATCCATTTTGTTTTCTGATATAGTTCTCCCAACTTATAGACTGCCTTAAAAACTTGTCCATTTCCTTTTGTCGACCTTATATATATGTTATTTACCTTATCTTTTACCCTATCATTAACAATATCTAAATATTCACTAAAATCTGCTTGCACACCTTTTTCTTCTAATGCCTGCTTTATTGCTTGTGCTGCTGAATTATGTCCTCCACCTGTGCCACAAGATAAGATTAAAACTTTCATTTGCATTCCTCCTAGATTTATTATAAATATATATAAGATTAAAATCAATATTTATCATATCAAAAATAGCTCTTATGTAGAGCTACTTTTTATTGCATAGCTAATATTTCATTTGATTTTTCCTGTGAAATATAGTTTATAGCTACCATACTATTTAATACTTGTTTTTGTCTTTGCTTAGCTAGTCCATTTTTATTATTTAGTGCATAAACTGATGGCGCATTTGGAACTCCTGCTAATATAGTACATTCATACTCATTCATGTCTTTGGGTTCTTTTCCGAAATATCCTTTTGCTGCTTGCTTAATTCCATAATATCCTGAACCATAATATGCAGTATTTATATACATTTCTAATATCTCATCTTTTTCATAATGCTTCTCTAAATTCCATGCCATAAATACTTCTGCTATTTTTCTTGTTATTTTCTTTTCTTGTGTAAAGTATATATTTTTACATAATTGTTGTGTAAGTGTACTGCCACCTTCAACAAAACTCATGGCACTTATATCTCTTACTATCGCTCTTCCAATTGAAATTGGGTCCACCCCTTTATGTTTATAAAATCTATGATCTTCAACTGCAATTACAGCTTTTTTGTATATATCTGGAACTTCATTTATTTTTGTATAGTCATATTTTTCCCTAATTTCATTTACCTTTTGTTCTAGTGATTGTTCCTTTAATGCTTGTCTGTATATAGAGTAACCTGTACCTATAAGATAAATGCAAATTAGTGATATGATAATTAGTATGACTCCTACTATTCTTTTAAATATCTTCATTACATCACCTCTTGGTTCGTTTTATATTATATTTTATTTTTGCAATTATAATATCCTTAGGCAGATAGGAGATTGGTGCTATCTACCTAAAAATACTTTGATAGAAGTACTATCTATTTATAGTATAGTATTTAATAGTGACTTAGAAGTGACAAAATATTTATCTTTAATTTAAAATATTCTGTGGCTTATTATTTGCAATAGAAATTACATTTTTGCACCATATTTCAACTAATCTATCTATTGCTTCTTTTGTATAAAACGCATAAGGAGCAGTTGCCATAATATTTCCTTTATATTTATACATTTTTTTATCATCATGTATTTCAAAGGCATAACTAATCTTTTCTTCTTCAGCAAGTTTAATCAATAATTGATGATTGTATAATTCTTCTGGATTATTTATAACATTTATTAAAGCATTACCTTTCATTTTATTTATTCTTTCATCAGTGATAAGTTTTCTTGTTTCTTCATTTGTAGCAAATGTAGGAATTATAAAATCAGCAGTTTCAAATATCGTATCTATATCTACCTTCTTATAGTCGTTATTTTTATCAGTTCTATTCCAATACATTATGTTCATACCTAAACCTTTACACATCTCTGCAACTTTTGTTCCAATCGTTCCTAAGCCTATTATCCCAACAGTCTTATTTCTAATTTCATTAGTAAGCATAGGAATAGAGTAATCCATTTTATAATCTGCTTTCATTTGTAATGGAAATTTCTTTGCTAAGCACATCATGAGAAATACAGCATATTCTGCAACAGAGTCAGTAGAATACTTTGGAATATTAGAAACTAATATATTATGTTTTCTGCAATATTCTAAGTCTATCCAATCAAATGCAGTAGTAGATAAACAAACTGCTTTTAAATTTTTAATTTTGCTCAAATGGTTAGCATTTATATCCCAGTTATACCAATCTGGATCTACCAATAATATTTTTTCACTCTCATCATTTAAATATTCGGCTTTATCTAAATCAAATGTATCTTCTAAGAAAATAAGTTCTCCAATTTGTGATAGATCTTCAATTTGCTTATTAGTAAAACTATTTTTTGTATATGTAATATATATTTTCATATTACATTCTCCTTTCTAATAATTTTTTATATGTCTTACTTCGATACTTGGTATTGTTATTTCGTGTGGCAGGTCAAAAACATATTTCACAGTCTTTGCCACATCTTCTGGCATCAATGCATTATTCATAACTTCTTTTGGCAATTCATTATTTGCTCTCTTATAAAAATCAGTTTGTATTAATCCAGGACATACATCTGTAATTTTTATATTATTTCTTGCCAAATCGTCTTGAATTGCTTTTCTAAAAGCACTTGTACTTTGCTTTGTTGCATTATAAATTGGAAAAGGTGGCTCACACATAACTCCACTTTGTGAATTTATATTTATGATTTGTCCAAAACCTTGTTTTTTCATTATAGGAAATATATTCTTTATCATTCCTATTGTTCCAAAAATATTTGTATCTATAACTCTTTTTATCCTATCAGTTTCATTCATTTCTTCATATATAGGCTCATTTACTTTAGACATATCTCCAGAAATCCACATACCAGCACAATTTATTAAACAATCTATTTTTATATCTTTAATTTTCGTAATAAAATCTCTAATGTCTTGAGCTTTACTAACATCACATACATAATATTTTTTATCTAATTCATTCGCTGTCTCTATTAGATTCTTTTCGTCAATATCTAGTAATATTAAATTTTCATTCTTTAGCATCTGTGCAACGGCTTTACCTACACCATTGGCGGCACCAGTAATTATTACAGTTTTCATTATATTCCCTCCTTTAAATTAACCATCTATGATTTTACATATAGATATTATTTTACTTTGTAATTTTTCCTCCACCTATTACAATATCATCTATATACATTACAGCTGATTGCCCTGGTGTGATTCTTGCTTGTGGTTCATCAAATATGATTTTAATTGTATTATTATCAATTTGCTTAGCCACAGCTAACGCCTCTTTACTTGAATATCTCGTTTTCACTGATACGGCTTTTCCTTCATAAAGGTTGTCAAATAATAATAAGTTTATGTCTTTTATTATTATCTCCTTTTGATAAAGTTCACTTTCTTCTCCAACAATAACTTCATTTTTTGCTTTATTAAATCCTATAACAAATAATGGTACTTTATAAGAAATTCCAAGTCCCTTTCTTTGTCCTATGGTATAATTATATAGTCCAGTATGTTGTCCTAAAACTTCTCCTTTTGAGTTTACTATATTTCCTTCTTTAGGATTAATATCAGAGTGTTCTTCTAAAAATTTCTTATAATTTCCATCTGGTATAAAACATATATCTTCACTGTCAGGCTTGTTCGCAACTTTTAGATTATTTTCTTCTGCTATGTTTCTTATTTGTTCCTTGTCCTCATAATCTGCTAGCGGAAATAGTATATATTCTAGTAAATCTTTTGGTATATTCCATAAAACATAGCTTTGGTCTTTCTTTCCCGCTTTTGATTTTTTTAAAACCCATCTACCATACTTTTCGCTATATTCTGTTTTGGCATAATGACCTGTTGCAATGTATTTGCACCCAAGTTCTTTTGCTTTTTCATACATGAATCCAAATTTTATATGTTTATTACATTCGATACATGGATTTGGGGTTTTGCAATTATCATATGAGCAAATAAAATCATCTATAACAAATTTTTTAAAATCCTCTTTGCAATCAAATATAAAATGGTCTATTCCTATTGCATGGCATATATTTTTTGCATCTATATATGTACAACATGAGCTTATCGGAAACATATCTAGTGTTGTTCCTACAACCTCATATCCTGCTTGTTTTAGTAATAGTGCAGATACTGAACTGTCTACACCTCCACTCATTCCTAATAATACTTTTTCCATAATTACTCACCGTTTAAGCTTTCTTCTTGCACATTTTATACACTTTTCATTTTCAATATCATATCCACATTCTAGACTATATAGTCCTAGTTCTTTGTGAGTATATCTTGCTAACTTATTAAGACTATCTGTACTTAATGCAGTCTTAATCGCTTTTGCTTCTTCTTTTGCATTTTCTTCTGTTGCACCAATAATATCTGTTAAAAATAATTTAACTATATCGTATGCTTCGATAATCTTTATTGCTTCCTTTTCACCTTTTTCAGTAAGTTCGATTTTTCCATAAGGTTCATAATTAAGAAGTCCATCTGCTTTTAGACTGTTAATTGCATTATTAACACTTGCTTTTGTTTTATCTAGTTTATTTGCAATTTCAGTAACTTTAATTTCACCTTCTGTATTTTTTAATATGTATATTGTTTTCAAATATTCTTGCTTACTATTTGTCAACTCCATTTATACTTTCCCCTCTTTTTTCTTCTTTTTGTCCGCCAAAACTTTTTCAAGTCTTGCAAGTTCCATTTTTGTTTCTTCAATTTCTTGTTCTGTTTTTATTGCTGGCATAAATTTCTCAGCAAATTTATATTCATCTCTATCCTTTATGTACAGTAGTCCTATTACAGAAAATACTACTGCTCCAATAAAATTAACTAACAAGTCTTTCATCGTGTCATGTAGTCCTAAATCTAGATATCCTCCATCAACTTTTACAATTGTATTTTGTCCATTTACTTTTCCATGTATATCAGTCTCAGTAATATCTTTTATAGTTACTGCACTATTTTTCTTTTCTTCATTTAATGATACTGATGATACAACACTTACTATCTTGTCTTTTTGCATATCAGTCTTAATAGTAACATCTATTCCATATTCAATAAATTCCCATAAAACACCTATTGTCATTGAAAAACAAAATGCTACTAATGCAACAAATATTGGTTTCATTTTTGTATGGAATTTTCTAGACCTATTTAAAATATCTATCATAGAAAATCCAATTGCTGCACATAAGAATCCATTTATGGTATGGAGCATCGTATCCCAATATTTAAATATACCATAAAAGTTCTGAACTTCTCCTAAAATTTCAGATGCAAATATGAATAATATAATTAAAATTTCCAATGTATTTGGTAACTTAATGTTTAATTTTCTGTCTATTATAATTGGAATTAGGAATTCAACTAATGTTAATGCACATAGAAATACATTTTCATAATTCTTGTGAAATAGTTGAACTATCATAATTGCTATAACTGAAATCCTTAATATTAAATACACTGCCGCTGTGGATTTTTTATTTTTTCCTACAATTGTTAACTTCATTTTTTCTCCAATCTCTTATCAATATTAGTTATTTATATTTTTAATTCCTACCTCTGGAATCATTACATCAGGTGGTGTATCAATTATAAATTGAATTAATCTTACAACTTCTTTTGTATCAACACCATTAGCCATATTTTTTTGAATGTTCATTTTATTAAACATATCTGTTTTCATCATGCCTGGCATTAAATTAGTAACTCTTATACCATACTTTGCGACCTCGTCAGATAACGATTTACAAAATCCTGTTACACCCCATTTAGTAGCATTATAAACAACTCTTTCAGCTTTATGGTTAATTCCTGCTTGAGAGTTAATGTTTATTATCAATCCATCTTTTTGTTCCTTCATAACAGGAATTACAGATTTAGAACAATTAATAACACCAAGCAAGTTTACATCTACTACATCATTAATTCTTTTGCTGTCGTTTGAATCTAATTCTTCTTGAATCCATAATCCTGCATTATTAATTAATACATCAATTTTTCCAAAATCGTTAATTATCTCACTTATAGTATTTTCAACTAATTCATAATTGCTAACATCACATACTTTATATTTGCAATTATTCTCATTTGCAACTTTTTGTAATTTTTCTTCATTTCTAGCTAAGATAATAATATTATTTTCTTTTGATAAATGTTCTGCTAATGATTTTCCTAGTCCATCATTACCACCTGTAATAACTATTGTTTTTTTCATTTTTTAATCCTCCTCAATTATCTCCATTAAAATTCCATTAGGATCTTTTATAAAAAAGTATGGTTTGCCTAGCCTACCTTTATTGATTATTATTTGGTTATCATTTAATTTGTTTTCTTCAACAAATTTTTTCGCCATTTCTATATCTTTAACACCTAATCCAAAATGTTTATTTCCTATTGTTTTTAAATCAATATTTAAATCTTTAGAGTGGTCTGGTAATTTATTATTTTGAATATAATGAAATATTTCTAATATCATATTATTAAGTTTTAACATGACAATATCTACATTTTCATCGTGATATTCTTTATGTATGATAAAACCAAATTTTTTATAGAAATCTATAGTTTTCTGTAAATTTTCTACACTAATTGTAACATGATTAAAATTAAACATAACTTTCTTCTCCTTTATCAAGTAAATTATATTTTTCCAGCGTTTCCTTTAACCAGTTATATACTCTGTTTATTGAAGAAATACTTACACATTCATTTATTGAATGGCAATTATTAATTGTTGGGGCAATAGTACAAATATCTAAATCATCTATATTGTTTGATAGTATTCCACCCTCCATACAGGCATGGACCTTTTTTACAACAGTCTCTTTATTATATAATTCTTTGTAAGTTTCTGCTAAAATCCTTCTAATATTTGAATTTTCTTTAAATGGGAAGAAAGGTTTTTTAGCATCAATATTAAATTCAAATTCATATTGATTAGACAATCTCTTAATCTCTTTTAATAATTCATTTTCTTTTAATAAATCGGAGCTTCTTATACTATATTTTATTTCTATAATACCATTTTCTACTGAAATTTTGCCTATATTGGATGATAGCAATGGAAATCCATCATCTTCATAAATCTCCAATAATCCATCTTTAATTTCAGAGATAAATTCTACTATATCTTTACTTTCCTCAATATAATTAATACATTCTATTTTTTCTATATTAAAAGATAGATTAGAATCAGCATCACTTAAGTTAAATTTTATATTTTTTAATAATTCATTTAATTTTTCTAAATCTTTATTTGAGGAGAATACTACATATCCTTCACTTGGTATAACATTATCTCTTTTACCAAAATTGATATCACATATATTGTTATAATTTAACTCTTTTAATACTCTTACTGCTAATTTTATTGCATTACATCTATCTTTATCAATGTCATCTCCAGAGTGTCCGCCCATTAAACCACTAATTGTTAGTTTATAAGTATTTTCATTTACACTATTATAAGTAATACATTTTGTTAAAGTCATAGAACACATTCCTGCACTTGATGACTCTATATCTGCCTCTTTAATTCCATCTAAACTAATTAATGTTTTAGGCGACAATAAAGAATAATCAAAATTTATAGCACCCAACATTGTTGTTTCTTCTTGTGTAGTTATCATTACTTCAATATTAGGCATATTTTCTCTTTCTTGTAATATTGCAAGAATAATTGCTATTCCAATTCCATCATCAGCACCTAAAGATGTATTTTTTGCCTTATAATAATCTCCATCTATATAGAAAGGTATTCCTTTATTATCAAAGTCATAATCATCTGTTGATACACAAACCATATCTGAATGAGCTTGTAATATTATTGTTTTATTAGAATTATTGTTTTTCTTAAAAAAAACTGTATTATATTCTCCAACATTATACTCTATATTATTTTTTTTAGCATAATCAACTAAATAATTTGCTATTTTGTTTTCCTTACCTGATTCTCTAGGTATTTGCATAATTTCTTCAAAATACTCTAATACATTTTTCACATTCTCATTCCTTTCAAAACATTATTTTACATCATTTATAATTATATCATATTACTTATTTTATTAGTATCCATAATAAGTTGGTCAAAATCTGAGAATATTTTTTGTGTCTTATTAAATTCGGTATATTCCTTTTCTGCTTTTTCTTCTGCCTCTTTTCTGGATATTTTACCATTATCTTTTAAAATATCATATTTTCTAAATTCTAAAAATTCGTTAATACTTTTGGCAAATTCGTCCATTGTAAAAGTATTTTGTCTTTCTATTAAATCTTCAATATAATCAAAATATCCAGACACAGCTCTTTCAAGATGTTTTATTTGCTTTTCATCTAAATAATTTTTAGCAATCATTACATCTGATTTTAGAATTCTACCACCTGGCGAGTTCTTCCATGTAGTAAGTCCCATATTTTCTTTTGCATGGTCTGCATTATTATAGACTATTTCAGCAGCAGTACTTCCAGTAATTGCATAGTGAAATTTATTTTGAACCATAGAATAAAATTTATGTGTTATTTCAGCATCTTTGTCATAGTCAATACTACATTCTGCAAATATATCGGTTATTTGTTGCCATATTCTTCGTTCACTTGCTCTAATTGAACGAATTCTTTCTAATAATTCTTTGAAATAATCTTTTCCAAACTTAGGACCATTCTTTAAAAATTCATCATTTAAAACAAATCCTTTTTTTATAAATTCTTTTAATGTTTTTGTTGCCCAGATTCTAAAATCAGTAGCTTCTTTAGAATTAACTCTATAACCTACAGCAATAATTGCGTCTAAACTATAAAAAGTCAACTCTCGTGTAACATTTCTATTACCTTCCTTTTGAACTACTCTAATTTTTTGAGTAGTTAATTTTTCATTTAGTTCTTCATCCTTAAATATATTTTGTAAATGGTATGTAATATTGTTTTCTGCAACATTAAATAATTTTGCCATTGTTTTTTGAGTTAGCCAAAAGTCTTCATTATCATATAAAACTTCAACAGAAATATTTTTATCTTTTTGGCTTTGATATATAATTAAATCTCTTAAGTCTTCTAAACTATTCATAAGTCTCCTTTTTATTTCTATTATCCTCTTTTTGAATTAGTATTCTAAACTTATGTTTGTATTTTATATCATAATTTCATTAAAGTCAATATTTTAGGCACAAATAAAGCAGATAATCTTATCTGCTTTATCCTCTCATTATCTATCATCAGGTACTCTTTCTATCCTCTTTGATTTTACATCATCAGTAGTATCCTGCACTTGCGACAATGTATTATCAGGTTCCATTATAGCTACAAACGCAGGTATATTTTTTAATTCAGGAGCATTCCTTCTTTCTAACTTAAAATCAATCCATCTATTCATTTCATTATCACAATTTGATTCATCTATATTAACATCTTTATCTATACACTCTTGTAAGTTTTCTAAAATTTTAGTAAATGTATAATCCGCTGTTTCATAATCACAATATATTCCTTCAGTTAATGTTCCATCATTTTTTTCATCTATTGAAATATTTTCACTCAAATCATCCAGTTTTGTATTAATATATTTTATCACATTTCTTGTAAACTCATCGTCCATATTAAATGAAATATACCCATCGTTATATGGTTCGCCAAGATTTCTTTTATGTCCAGCACAACAAGCCAATGTCTTTATTTTATTAGTAATGCAAAAGTATATCAAATCTTCTAAAGATTTTCTTCCCTCTGAAAATGTTTTTGCAGCCTTTTGGGCATCATTATCATTATGAATTTTATTTGATAAATCTTGTGGTGGACCTACCATTGCAAATACGTTTGAAAGTTCTGGATTCTCCTCAATATTTCTTATATCGTAAAATATCTCACCATAATTTCCTCTTATTGGTTCTATTCCATTAATGTTAATTGATATTTCTTCTTTATCTACATCAAATGAAAACTCTCCGCTTTCTTCTAGTATATAAAACATATCCATTACATCATTACATTCCCTTGCCTCATAAGTTGCTTTCTCATCAATATCGAAGTAAATATCTTCTACTTGGCTAGTTTGCATTTCTGTTATCAAATTTTTGATGTCTTTTAATGCACTTTGTGTTTTGTTCCCTTTTAATACATAATAAACGTTCTTTTCTTTATCTCTTATACATTTTCCACTTACTTCCTTTATATTCCCCTTACTTATTTGATCCATTGCAATAAATTCAGACAGCTTAAATATTTCATACTTATCTATATTAGAAATTGCAATTTCTAAATTTCCATCTTTTATGCCTTGTGTATCTATGTCAACTCCAAATGTTTCTCCGCAGACTTTTTAATTCTTCTATTTCATCTCTAAGGTTACTTTCCATTAACTTTTATCCTTTTCTAATCTTTCTTATTTTCCCAATCTCTCCATTGCTTTTATTGTATTTTCCCTCGTGCCAAATGCAGTTAGTCTAAAGTAACCTTCTCCAGATGGTCCAAAACCTACACCTGGTGTTCCAACAATTTGTTTTTCATTTAGTAATTTATCAAAGAATTCCCATGATGATATTCCATCTGGTACTTTAAGCCATATATATGGGCTATTGAATCCACCATAAGTTTTGTATCCTGCTTTGTTTAGGCTTTCTCTAATTATTTTTGCATTTTCCATATAGTAATTTATGTTTTCCTTTATTTGTTTTTGTCCTTCCTCTGAATATACCGCTTCTGCTGCTCTCTGAGTTATGTATGATACACCATTGAATTTAGTGCACATTCTTCTATTCCATAGTTTATTTAAAAATACATCTTCTCCGCTAGCTGTCTTGCATTTAAGCTCCTTTGGAACTACTGTATATGCGCATCTCATTCCTGTAAAACCTGCAGTTTTTGAAAAACTTCTAAATTCTATTGCAACTTCTTTTGCACCTTCTATTTCATATATGCTATGAGGAACATTTTCTTCTGTAATGTATCTTTCATATGCTGAGTCAAATAGTATAAGTGCATTATTTTCTTTCGCATAATCAACCCATTTTTTTAAATCGTCTTTGCTTAGTACTGTACCAGTTGGATTGTTTGGAAGACAAAAGTAAATTAAATCTACATCTTCTTTTGGAAGTTGTGGTACAAAATTGTTTTCTGCTTTTATTGGTATATATTCTACGTTCTCATATATACCTTTTTCATTGTTGTATTTTCCTGCGGTACCAATCATTACGTTTGTATCCAAGTATACTGGATATACTGGGTCTGTTATAGCAACTTTGTTTTTGTTTCCTAAAATGTCTAAGATATTTGCTACATCACATTTAGCTCCATCTGATACAAATATCTCGTCTGGACTAATTTTAACATTTCTATCCTCATAATCAAATTTTGCTATTTTCTCTCTTAAAAAGTCATATCCTTGCTCTGGTCCATATCCTCTAAATGTATTTGCATTTTGCATTTCATCTACTGCTTTGTGCATTGCATCAGCTATAGCTTTTGGAATTGGTCTTGTTACATCACCAATTCCCATTTTTATAACCTCTTTATCTGGATGCTCTAGCTTGTAGCTTTCCACTTTCTTAGCTATTGTAGAAAATAAATAGCTATCTTGTAATTCTAAATAGTTTTCGTTTATTTTAAACATCTTTTTTATCTCCTTTTTATATATTTTATAATAATCTATGAATAATGATTTAATTTTATCATAAAATTTATTTGTAATATTCATCATTCGGATCATCATAATCATTATTTCCATGTAAATCTATGCCTGTTGTGCCTCTTTCATCACCTTGATTTATACCTTGATTTAGCATCTCTTCTTCTGACCAATTTCTTAAATCCCAACTTGGTAGTTTAGTCTCTTCTGATATATTTTCAGTATTCCTTAAAGCTTCCATACTAGCATTACTTTGGTTTTGTATTATTGCTCTTCTATTTAAGAATGAATTTATCTTACTTCTTATCTTATCAATAAATGTAATTTTCTTAAGTTGATTGTTTTCTTTATGTTCTTTTTTCTGTTCTGGCAATAATCTATTATTTATTTCATTTTCCTTATAGCTTATATCTAATGTCTCATCTTCAAAACTTCTTCCTTTACTGCGCATATCATCTATAAATATACTACATTGCTCATAAAAATTACATTCTGGATTTCTTAGTTTAACTGATTCCCATTCAATATAACGCCTTTTCCCTATATATGAATATTTTTCTAATTCGTCTCTTGTTAATTGATTTCCATTTATATTGTAAACAAAATAAAAATCTGCATTCCTCTTCATAGATACTTGTATATTTCTAGGAATAGAATCTAAATTTCCATTTACTTCTTGTATCATAGCACTTAATAAACTATTTCTTATTACATTTTCTCTATATTTTTGAATTTGATCTTCTGTTGGTTTATACTCTTGCTCTTTATAAGTATATTCTTCTAAGTTGCTTAACTTATCTGGAAACTTATATATAAGTGCTTGATATCTTTCTTGATAGTATTCTTTAAATGTATTATCTTCTACTATCGTTCCATCTTTAGTTAAATATGTAATTTTGCCTCTATATGTTTCAAAATTTCTTAATAATTCCATATACTTTTTTGCATCTGTTATGTTATTTATCTTACTAAATCTCTTATCAAAGCATTTTCTTAATAATTCATCCTGTATATTTTTAAAATCTTGGACTAATCCTACTGTAAATCTACCAAACTCTCTTTGCTTACTAAACATTCTATTTAATTTAGCCGACATTAAAATCGTATCAATAGGACCTAATCCCTTTATAATTGCTTTAAAGAATTTACCATTTCCATTTATAGCACTATCATATGACTTAATACCCATTATGTATTCAAGCTGTTTTACTATTGATACATAGCATTGATATGTTGATTTTGTAACGAAATTAAATTTGATACTTGCTTGTGCAAAATCTAATTTTTTATTATGTTCATCATTTTGCTTTGTATCTATTGGCTCTTTTGCTATGTGAATATCTGATATACCTTCATCCATATAATCACATACAACATTTTCATTCATTCCTTCTAATAAGAATGTTGAAAACATATTAAGCATTGTATATCGTTTACCTGCCAAATAATGAGTTGTTTCATGGAGTTTTCCTTTTTTTTCTCTTAATTCTCCTTTTGTAAAATACAGCCCCTCTTTTCCTTTTAGTTTGCAATAGAATGCTTTCACTCCATATGGTCCAGAACCTTCGATAGTATAAATTCTTAGTTTTTTAAGTTTATGATTTATTTTATCTAAATCTAAATTTACTCCAAGTTTTTGCTTAATTTGCTTAAAGTTTTCTCTTTGTTCTTCTTTAAAAAGAGAACTACGCGTTTTCTCTAATTCTTGTGGATTGTAGTCTTCAAGCTTTGTCCTTTTTTCTATAGCATTGGACTCATGATAATCATTATTTGCAATCAACGAACCCAAGATCATTCCAAATTCTTCTAATAGATTTGTAATTTCTATACTATCTTCTATTTCTATATATTTTCCATCTTCTTTTGTACAAAACATACTAAAGATGGGAGTATTTTTGCCATCTAGAATCTTTGCATTGTCATCACTTTCCCAATATTCTACTATTTTAGTATTTATAAAATGATAAATTTGCTTTCCACTAATATTATCGCTATTGGCAAGTATATAAATGTCATCGTTTTTTCTCTTGATTATCATACTTTGTCCTTTCATTAGTTCTCTACATGTTTACATTTTATGACACTTGTTTTATATTGTCAATATGTATTTTACGTGTTTAAGACACATTACATGTTAAATTCTTTTACAAATTGAACAATATCACTGTTAACTTTTTTTATTCGTTCATCATTTATTAAGTCCTCATATGAAAACCATTTATATTTAATACCATTAAGTATAAATTCTTTTTCTCCAAACTTTGTATCTACTGTTACATCATAAAAATAATGTATATATTCTTTTTCCACTTTTGCACTTTCTGAAAACTTCTTATGTTGTTTTTTTCCTGTTAATGTAACATTTATAATATCTTGCTTTATATCAAATTCATTTGCTACTTTGTTTTTTATAATATCACTATTATCTCCATCTGGCAACTTGCAATTTAAAAATAAATAGCTATTCCATTTTTCATCAAAATACTGCAAGTACTCTCCCTTATCATTTTTTATAACTATGATTGCATGTGTTCCCATCTACATTTTCTCCTTATATATTTTATATTTATGAAAAATATTTTATTTCATTATGTGGAAAATACTTTTTCATCAAATCTCTAAAAAATATTTCTCCTTCTTTTCTTATAAACTGATTATAAGTATATTTTCCCTTTCCTCTTACTACCATAAATTCCTTATTATATAAATCTATTGAATTTGGAAAAGCTTCACTATTTATCATCTTATGAATATAACTGTATGTCATAAATATAAATTCGAAAAATACTTTATTTCTTGCTTTTTTAGTTAATAGTTCATTTAACATTTTAAATAAATCTTCATATAACAATTTCCAGTTATCTACAAAAATGATAGGAGCAACTAATATTCCTATTTTATAATCCGCTTCTGCTAGCTTGTTAATTGCTTCTATTCTTTGTTTTAATCTGGATGTTCCAAATTCAACTTTGTTAATTATTTCTTCTGGATTGACACTCATTCTTACAATAATTTTCCCTCTATGGTCAAGACCTAAAATTGGATCTACCATATCAAATTTTGTTGGGAATGTGAGTTTCCCTTTTTCCGAATTTTTGAAATTCTCTATTGTCCACACCAAATTATTAGTTATTGTATTTTCTAATATTAAATCGCTATTACTTCCAATTTCGAATACTTGCTCTTCTTCACTCTTATTTGCAGTTTTTATTATTTTATTTAACATCTGCTCTCTATTAACAAATAGTCTTAAATATGCACATTTGTTATAATTACACACTAGATAACAATACATACACATGGCAATGCAACCAGAAGATGTATATGGAACTAAAAAATTTGATACTTTAAAATTTGGAACATATTTATGTGTTTTTCTCGTTCCAATAATTAGATTTCTTTTCATTTTCGGAAATTCCGAATTTTGTTTTTTTCTCATTTCTTCAATGTTATTATGATTATCTATTATAATTTTCGGAACATCTTTATACTTTTCCAATAACTCTTTTCCTAATTCATAATTTTTAATATCTTGTTCACAATATATTTTATCAGGAATAAACAATTAAATCACCTCTACAATTAGTATTTTTTGTACAAGTAATTAAATTTATACTCCATATTTCTAATATATCTAAAAGTCGAGTTGCCCTTCATATACATATATCCAAGAAAAATTGCTACTAATCTTACTAATTTCTGTGTCTAATTTTATTTTTATAAGCTTATCTTTTATTTTTTCATATTGTTTTTGTGATATTGTTCTTTCTATGATTTGGTCTTCTCTTACTTCTAATATTCCCATTCCAGCCCAAAAGTCAACCATAGATGATTTATTTGAAGCTATATGAAGCCAAGTTTCACCTCCAGCACCTAATCCAAATGTTCCGTACTAATGGAATTAAATTCTCTTTTTCGAAATAGCTATTGCCCCTTAACTCATAGTCTATATCTAAAAAAGCTTCATTTGCTATTCTCGAATTATAGATATATCTATTTTTTTCTTCTTCACTAATGTTGGTTAAGTCTTTAGCCCCATCCCACATTATGTTAGTCTCAGCTCTTTTTAATCTTATTCTTTTCTCTTCTTCATCTAGCTTTTCAAATCTACTTTCAACTTCACCTATATAATTATTCATTTTGGTAAGAAGCTCATCTTTATTATAAAAGTCTCTTGCTAAGACTAAGTTAAGATTTAATGGATATTTAATTTCTTTATTTATATATGTAATTAATTTTTTAAATACTTGGTTATATTTATCTAAACCTTCTTGTGGTACATTATTCATATAAGATAATGCAACTTCTTCAGATTCAAATTCTATTGTTGTTCCATGCTTATATTCATTTGCAATTGGTAATATATATTCCATAAGATATTTCATTGTAAAAATTTCTGCCCAATCAGGTTCCGGATATGTCGGACTCCAAAAATGCTTATATCCTCCAAAGCAAAAGCAATAAATAAATGGTAGATTTAATTTTAATATGTTATCAACTTTTTGGGTTGTATATTCTTTTGCAGCTTCATACTGGGCTTTTTTAGCATATCTTTTTAAAAATAACCTATTTAATATTTGTTGTCTAAAATTATTTCCATTAAGAGAATCTTCTTTAATATTATTAAAGTTTAATAATTCATTATTTACATATTTATATATTCTTTCTTCTAAACTGTTCATAATATTCCTTTCCTTAATAAACGTCTATAATCATCTTCCACAACTAAAAATACTATTTATCTTTTTATTTAAATAATGATAATGCAAAAAGTCCTGCGTTTAAGTGCATTTGAGTTTCATCAGAATCATTTCCTGTTTCAATTTCATAAATTGGATTTAATACATTTATTGCGTTTGCTACATCAAATAACATTTGAAATGAGTTTATTTCAAATTCTGTGGCATTAACCTTTTTACACCATTCATTAAATGCAACTTTAATACGCTTTTCAGATTCTCCTTTATTATTTGGAATTAATGCAATATCATCACATATTACTACAATTTCATTTAGTCTAGCTGTATAATTTGCTACTGAAAAATCTATTAACCATATTTCATTTTTTTTATCTAACATTAAATTAGTGCTCATCATATCTCCATGTACAAAAGATTTTGGCAATTTATCATAATCAAATTTCTTAAACTTATTATAAATTGGTTCTACAATTTTAAGATATTTTTCTTCTAGATAATTTTTCTTTTTTTCAAATTCATTACAAAAACTTGTTATTGCCCATGTATCATATATGAAATTTGGTCTATAATCTATTTTATTTAAATTACTTCCAATATCAACTATTTTCTTTAATTCTTCTAATGTAGGTTTTCTATTTAAATCAAAAAAGTTTTTTCCATCTATATACTCAATTACGGATAGTCTAAATCTAGAATTTAAATATTGTATTATTGAGACTATCTCATTCTTAGAATTCTTATATATTTGTGGAGTTTTAACATTATTCTCTACTGCTATATAACTTCTATCTATACATTGCATAACTTCTTCATCAGTACGCGAGTTTCTAAAAATCTTCATTAAAAACTTTCCCTTGGAGGTAGTTATTATTGCATTAAAATCTTCATATCCAGTTTCAATAACATATGTATCAATTAGATCTCCTAATTTATATTCTTTACATACTAAATTTGATAATATGTTTATATCTTCAATTTCATCTATTCTATTATAATATCTCATATTTCTATTCATAAAATCGTTCCTTTAAGCTTTATAAATAAATTTTATTTTAATTTCTTTTCATAACAATACCAATCTTTATCATACATTTTGCATTCTCCACAACATATATAATTCATTTTATCATAAACTGCTTTTGCATGTGGATTAGTCTTACTTACTAAAAAATGTATTCCATCAAATCCTCTTTTTAAAGCTTGTATTTCTATATAACCTATTAAATATTTAGCTATCCCATTATTTTGATACTCTGTTTTTACTGCTATTCTTGCTAAATCACAAGGTACTTTTATACTTTTACTATAACAATCCAGTTCTTTTAGTTCATTATCTTCTCCTGCTGCAGCCACTGCAATTATTTCTCCACTCTTTAAAACTATGTATAAAGATTTCTTATTGATATCATTTTTTACATCATCAATATTAGGATAATCAAAATCCCAAGTACATCCGTCTTTTCCTATTAAAGAATGATATATATTTAATATTTCTTCAACATCTCCTTCTGTTGCCATTTCTATTGTATATTCCATTTTATCATCTCCTTGTTCTTTTCTGTTTTCTTTAGTATATTTCTAAATCTATTCTGACCTTTAACCATCCTTGTCTATATATATTTTTTAATTATTTCCCCCTACTTTGCTATTTTATATTTCCTATTTATCTCCAATTTTCATTAATATATTTAATTAAAGCCATCATAAATGCCATTTCTGTTAAGTCTATTCTTGATATTTTATTATGAGTTAATATCTGTATTCCTCCACCTTTGTTATGCCTTTCATCATCTTTAGTAAATATTTTATCCATTACTTGACTCAAATCTGTATTTATAATGTCTTGTACTAATTTATCTGGTACTGGAAATGATGGGCTTGTTCCATAGCTTTCAAAATCTTTATTATCTTCTATAACTGCAATATTTGTAATCATCCATCTACCTAGTTTATTAGTTATTCCAATTTCTATTGATATATACAAATTTGCTTCTATGTTATTTTGCTTAGCATATTCTTTTAGGTTTTTTACTCTATTTTTGGCTCCTATGTATATTTCATCGTTTACAGGTTGCTCACTCACATTAGATTCTACTGAAATACCTTCTATATCTACATTTTCAAAATAATTCAATAAAGCTTGTTTTGCTCCTTCAATCTTTCCTGGATTTTTTGTAGCTATTAAAACTTTCATAATTTTACCTACTTCCATTTTTTATTATTCTATAAATTTCTCTTCAATTACTAATTCTAAATTATAAAATTTAGTCTTGTAATTTTTTCCATCTGAAGCAGTTGTCAAGTTTTCCTTGACAACTGAATTATCTCTTAAATTATTTTCGATTTATTTTTGTCTTTGAAAATGCGATCACTATACCTTTCTTCCTCTGAAAAAATACATCCGCAGTACTTCTGCATATAAAGCCCTAACTCTTTAGCTTTATCATGACCTTTCCAAAAACCTTCTCTAAAGTCTCTGTATAAAAATTCTATTCCAAATTCCTTGCTTAAGTCTTCCATGCATTTTTTTATAAATTCATGATTTTGATATATGCTATAAAGTAAGGTAGATGATACTGCATCATATCCATTTGCTTTGGCATATTCAAAAGTCTTTCTTAGCCTTACAGGATAACAATAATTCACACATCTTGTATTTAAGTCTTTTACCGCTTCTTTGCAAAACTCATCCAGTCCATAATTTTCTTCAAATATAGCTTTAACACCTATATTTTCAGCATATTCTCTTAAGCAATCTCTTCTTGCTTTATATTCCATGTATGGATGTATATTAGGATTGAACCAATAAAGTACTGGCTCAATCCCTTCATTTCTCAAACTATGTATACAATACACGCTACATGGTGCACAACATGTGTGTAATAATAATTTCATTTATAAATTTCCCTCCTTTTTCGACCAAAAAGGCCCGTCCCCTTGGTCGACCAAAAGGCCCGTCCCTATTGGTTGAAGCCCAAATGCTCATATGCTGCTGGAAGCGCCACTCTTCCTCTTGTGGTTCTAGCTATAAAGCCAATTTGCACTAGATATGGCTCATATACATCTTCTATTGTCTCTGCATCTTCTCCTAGGGTTGTAGCTAAAGCATCTACACCTACTGGTTTTCCTTGATACTGAACAATTAGAGTTTCTAATATTTTTTTATCTAATGCATCTAAACCAATATCATCTATGTCTAATTTATTAAGTGCAATTCTTGCAATTTCTAAAGACACCTTTCCATCTCCAAGCACTGCTGCATAATCTCTTACCCTTTTTAGTAATCTATTTGCAATTCTAGGTGTACCTCTTGACCTCTTTGCTATCTCTACTCCTGCTTCTTCATCTAATTCCATATTAAGTATTCCTGCTGACCTTTTAACTATTGTTGCTAAATCTTCTACATCATATAATTCTAGTCTTTCTACAATTCCAAATCTATCTCTTAATGGAGTTGTAAGTGAACCTGCCTTTGTTGTTGCTCCTATTAGCGTAAACTTTGGAAGGTCAAGTCTTATAGATTTTGCTGTTGGGCCTTTTCCTATCATAATATCTAATGTATAATCTTCTAATGCAGGATATAAAATCTCTTCTACATTTTTATTAAGTCTATGTATTTCATCTATAAATAACACATCAAATTCTGTAAGATTAGTAAGTAATGATGCTAAGTCTCCCGGCTTTTCAATTGCTGGACCTGATGTTATCTTTATATTTGATTCCATCTCATTTGAAATAATACCTGCTAACGTAGTTTTTCCAAGTCCTGGTGGTCCATAAAGTAATACATGGTCAAGTGCTTCTTTTCTCTTTTTTGCTGCTTCTATGTAGACTTTCATATTTTCTTTTACTTTGTTTTGACCAATATATTCACTTAAAGTTTTAGGTCTTAGTACATTTTCTTGTTTCTCTTCTTGTTCATTTTCTAGACCTGGCATGCTTAAGTTTCGATTTTCCATTTTAAATTCCTCTTTAATAAAATAATGGTTTTATTCTTTATTATCTTGATTTTTAGGTGTTCCTAATAGTAATTCCTTCTCCTTATTTTCTTTTAAAAGTTCTTCATTAAATTTCTTAATTTCCTTACGTCCAATTCCTATAATTGCAGCAATAATTAAAGCAAATGATATAGCTTTCCATATTCCATTATCAATAAGTATTATTGCAAACATACCAAGCATCGCACTTGCTCCATATAATATAAACACTGATTGTTTTTGAGTATATCCTGCTTCCATTAGTCTATGGTGCAAATGCCCCCTATCAGCTTGAAATACTGCTTTTAAAGACTTTCCTTTAACAATTCTTCTAATGATGGCAAATAAAGTATCAAATATAGGAAGTGCTAAAACTAATATTGGTGCAACTAATACAACCAAAGTTACTGTCTTGGCTACTCCAAGTATAGCTATTACAGAAAGAGTGAATCCTAAAAATTGCGCTCCAACATCTCCTATAAATGTTTTGGCTGGGTTTGCATTATATGGCAAAAATCCCACTATTGCTCCTGCTAAAGCTGTAATTAAAATAATTGATATAATTGGTGAATTATTTGTTGCAAATATTATAAGTAATGATACGCAAGATATCAGTGTTATACCAGAAGATAAACCATCCAATCCGTCAATTAAGTTTATTGCATTAGTAATACCTACTATCCAACCAACCGTTAAGATAAAACTTAGTATCTCTGGTAACATTTGTTCATTTATTTCATCTATTCTTATACCGAATGCATATATAATAATTGCAGCAACTACTTGTGCAATTAGTTTTTGTATCGGTTTTAAACTCTTTACATCATCTATGTATGCAAATGTTGCAAGTACAATTATACCAAGGAAAAATCCTAGTACTTTCATTTTATAATTTTCTGGATCATTTAGATTTAGTTTTCCTTCAAAAATCATTGTTATTATTAAGTATACTGCTGATACAATAAAACCTGCTATAACAGCTATTCCACCTATTCTTGGTATTGGCTTTTTGTTTACTCTTCTATCAGATGGCATATCTATTGCACCAACTTTTTTAGCTAACTTTATTGTATATGGTGTTATAACAAAAGCTGTCATAAACGCTAATAAAAATGCTATTGCGATATCTCCCCACATATATTTTGCCCCCTTTTTTTAGCTTGTCCCTTTTATCTAAAAATTTAATCCTCGTTTGTTTCTCTTTTTCCATTATATTCTTTTATTAGATATAGTGGTCTATTCTTTGTTTCGTTAAATATTCTTCCTAAATACTCACCTACAATTCCAAATAATAAGATTTGAATTCCTGAGAAAAATAATATAAGCAAAATCGTTGCTTGGAAGGCTTGTACAACAATTCCAGTTGTTATGCATTTTATGATTACATATATAAAGTATATAAATAGTGCCAAGAATGTTGGTATTGCAAGAAATGTTGATATTCTAAGTGGTGATGTTGTAAATGATGTTATCCCATCTATTGCTAAGTTTACTAACTTTCTATAATTCCATTTTGTGCTTCCTGCAATTCTAGGGTCTCTATCATAAAGAATCTCTTTTTTGTTATATCCAATCCAGCTAAACATACTCTTAGAACATCTTTGCGATTCTCTCATTTTCTTTAAGGCATTTACACATCTTCTATCTAGTAGTCTAAAGTCTCCTGTATCTTTTTGTATCTCTACATTTGTAAGTGACTGCAATACTTTATAATACATTTTAGATGTAAATTTCTTAAGCCAAGATTCCCCTTTTCTAGACTTCCTTTTTGCATAAACATCATCATACCCTTGTTCCCATATCTTAATCATTTCTGGAATAAGTTCTGGTGGGTCTTGAAGGTCTGCGTCCATAAATATTACAGCATCTCCAGTAGCATAATCTAAACCCGCTATCATAGCTGTCTCTTTTCCAAAATTTCTTGAAAAGTCTACATATGAAATTCTACTATCTTCTTCTCTATATTTTTTTATTAGCTCAAGAGTTTTATCTTTAGAACCATCATTAACAAATAATATTTCAACTTCGTAATTTTCGATTTGATTTACCATCTTCTCAATTCTTTCGTATAGAAATGGAAGCGAATCTTCTTCATTATATGCTGGTATGATTATTGTTACTTTTTTCATTTTCTAAACCTTTCCTCGCCCTTTTATTACATTTATAGATTTATTGTTTTATCCACTATATACTCAGGTCTTCTCTTTGTATCATCATATATTCTTGCTATATATTCACCTATCATCCATAAAGATATTAGTATAATTCCTCCTAAGAATGTCATTGTACACATAAGAGATGTCCAGCCTGGAGCTAGATTATTCCATTTAAAAGCAAATGAAAGTATTGAGTAAACTAAAACGCCTATTGAAATCATGACTGATAGTATTCCTAGAGAACCTACAATTTTAAGTGGCTTGGTTGAAAAGCTAATAATTCCATCTGATGCAAGTTTAAGCATTTTCTTAAGTGGGTACTTAGTCTTTCCTGCAAAACGCTCTTTTCTTTCATACTCGTATGCATATTGCTTAAATCCTACCCAACTAAATAATCCTCTTAAAAATTTATTATGCTCTGGTAAGCTATTTACAACATCTACAACTTTTCTATCTACTAATCTAAAATCCCCTGTATTTTTTGGAATCTCTATATCTGATAGCTTATTTATAGTATCATAAAATGCCTTTGCAGTAAGCAATTTAAATGCTGATTCTCCTTCTCTTGTCTTTCTTTTTCCATAAATTACTTCATATCCATTTTCCCATTCTTTAAGCATACCAGGTATAAGCTCTGGTGGGTCTTGAAGGTCTGCATCCATTATTACAATTGCATCTCCAGAAACATATTTAAGTCCAGCAGTTACAGCAGCTTGATGTCCAAAGTTTCTTGAAAATGATATAACTTTTACATCTTTATCTTCTTTTGCTATTCCTTCTAATATTTCTAGAGTCTTATCTTTTGAACCATCATTTACAAATATTATCTCAGATTCATATTTTTCTTTAATTTCATCTAAAACTTTTTTGACTCTATCATAACATTCTTTTGCTACTTGTTCTTCATAATACATTGGTATAACTAAAGATAATTTTTTCATTTTTACTCCTTTTCAGTTACTTTTATAACTTTTTAATAAATCTATACATTAGACTCTTCTTTTGTACTAATCTTCTCAATTCCTTCTAACATTGCCATCATAAAGAATGGAACACCTGTTAGTATATATCTTGACCTATTCTCCCATATCATTAAGAAGAATATAAATCCTAACATCAATATATATAGTATAACATTTTTGTTAGAAAAATCTTTTCTTTTTAAAATGCTAACTGCTCCAATTAGTATAAATACTAACATTGACATATGCATTACCTGTGGAATATATTTGTAAACTTTATTATTTTTTCCTGAAGCCAAAACTAACTCATGCAAAGCATTTTGTTTTACTGGTTCTCTTCTTAATTTCTCTGGTGCGAAATATGTTCCATCTGTCCATGTGTATTTTAACTTTACATTTATATGCTTTATAAATGTATTAGCATCATAGTTTGCTAATTGTTCTTTTATTCTTCCTTTTGCTGCTTTATCTTTTTCATCACAATTAGAATATTGATGTATAAAATCATATGCTTCTTGATCAAAACCACCATTTCCTTTAAGTCCCATTGATATCCATTGTGATACTGGCATTTTTAAATCACTAGATAACTTTTTGTCATAAAGAATTTTTTTATTTACAACAATATTAAACATCATCATTACTACTATAAAAGCAATAACTGTATAAAGCAAATATTTTAGATTATCCTTTGCCTTTCCATTAAATACTGCATATATAAAGTATGCTATAACGATAAACATGGTAGTAATTTTTATCTTCATTGCAATAAATGTTATAATACCAAGAAGCAAATACATACAAATCTTTTTTATTTTCTTCTCTGGCTTAACTTGTTTAGCTAATAAGAATGTATATGCGATTGCAAGCATCATAAACATTGATAATGTATCAGTGTAATATATTGCTGCGTATAAATAAAATGGTGTCGTAATCAAAAGAATTATTGATATCATAATTGCTTTTTTATTTCCAAAAATTCTCTTAGTTATACCATACATCAAAATTCCACTTAGACCAACAATACTTGAGTTAAATATAGTTGCTACTGTAACAAAATCAGTAATTTTAAATATGCTTGCTATTTTAAACAAGACCATATATACAATGGTAATTCCAATATTGTTAGGATATTGATATAAATATCCTGCATCTAAATTGCCTTGAGCAGCAAAATTTGCTGCCATCTTATATACATCTCCCATATCCCATGATGGATTTACTTTAAGTACTTGTCCAATAATTATGCAGTTAATCATAAATAATCCGTACTAAAATCCATGGAATTATCTTATTATCTTCTATTTTAGGAAGAATTTTTTTATATATAAATCTCACAAGAAAAATATAAAATACCATTCCAAGAATAACTATTATTGGATTAAAATTATATATTATTGTATCATAGTCAAAAAGCCCAAGTAATATTACCCACAACAATATACTGGCAAATACTATTAAAATTATTTTTGTTAAAGCCTTAGTAAACTTCTCCATCATTATCTTATAATGCTAAACAGCATCCTTTCTATTAATTTTCTTTATAGAATTATCTTTCAAGCAAATTGCTGTAATCGGTATTAATGCTACAATATATGATATTATATATCTTGACTTTGCTTCCCAAATTGTATGGAATAAAAAACCACCTATAAATATTGTAAGAAGTAGCAATAATTCATTTGATAAATTACCTTTATTCTCTAAAACAACAGCTAAACTTACGCCAAATATTATTAAAATTAATGCCTTTTGATATATGCTTAGTTTTTCTTCTTTACTTCTAATAATTTCGTCTTTTTTTAAATCCCAGTTTGCTTTTTTTCCTATGTTAAATGATTGATTATACCAGATTTCAGCATATGTATTTTCTGTCCACATTGAAGCTGTCTTCTTAATATAAAACTTTATTGCTTGTAATGGATTGTGTGCAAAATTGGATATTTTTTCTTTAAGTAGTCTTGGATATTCTGTTTTAGCATTTTCAATATCAATCCATGCTAAATCAGCAGTTTTATCATCATACCATCCAGCTGACCTTGGACCATTTTCCATTCCCATACATAAGAAACCTAGCATAGGGAACTTATTTTCTGGTTTAAGTTCATATTTAGCTTGCATATCTGATTTTATAATAGATGCTGGAATTACAGAAATAACTACAAATAATACCATAATTGATATCTTTAATGTTACATCTGATATTTTTAACTTATTATTATCTTTTCGTTTAAATAAATTAAGTATTAAATATATTGTTATTGCTATTATCCATATTAAGTTATTCATTCTTAAGCCATAACTTATTGCCATAAAAATTGCTGATAGAATAGCATATCTATTTTTATTGCTTGTACCATATTTCATAATAAAGTATACGCTTAAAAGTGACATTGCCATACCTGTTTCATCGCCATATACAAATGTTGAAAGCATTGGAATAGTTAGGAATGTCATGTATATTATAAGCGGTGTAAATTCACTTACTTTATACTTTTTTGAAAGTTCTTTTGTAATTAAGTATATTGCAAATAAACTTACAGTATTGGCAAATACATTTAAGTATTGCAAAATTTTATGACTGCTACTTCCAAAAATATTAAAAATTATACTCCACATTTTTGCTGTTGTTAATTGTTGTGGATATAATTCAAAGTATTGTTTCTTTAATATAAATTCGCCATCACTTTCATAAATACTTTTAGCAGCATTATATGTCATTTGTTGATCATATACTGGATAACCATTTCTATAATTTATCCATATAATTTGTCCTACAAAATATGAAATTATCATGATTATTACAATAATTTTCTTTAACTGCTTGTTAGTTATATTTATAGAAGCAGTACTCTTTTTAGTAAGTTTTATACTAAGGTTCCAGTCTTTATTGCATATAACATATAAGCTTATGGCTATAAGACTAGATATCAATATTCCTAATATTCCATAAGATCTAGTCCATATAAACTCATCACTGTTATTTGATATACTTGATATTAGAAATATATTTAATATAAATACTAAACCTAATAACCCTACTGCAATAATCATTATAATTTTTTTTATTATCTTTTCTAGTTTCATCTTTGCATCTCTCTTATTAAATCAACATTTAAGCTTCAACTTTTGTAATTCTTTTTATTTTGTTTATAATTCTTGTTTTTTGTAATAGTCTAATAAGTCCTCTATACCATGCATGTCTCCACATTCTATCTTTAAATAGTTGGAATTTGTAATTGTTTTTTGTTGTTTCATGCTTTTTATTATATTCTGCACATTCCCACTCGTATTTTATCCTGTTAGCAACAAAATGTTTTACTATTAATTCTTTTGTAATGTCTGTGGTTTTACTTAATGCTTTGCCATTTTGTATTTTCTCTTCATTTGGTTTTTCTGTTATATTATCAAATATATCTGCCATATTTTTTAACATATGGTTAATAGTAAAACCATCTAATATTCTTTTTCTACAATTTGATTTATATTTGTCTAAATCACCTAGTATTTTATTTACTGCATCAACATATGAACCTATCTCATCATCTGAATATTCAAATTTGAATATGTCATTTTCATCTTGCACACATGGTACAATTACACCTACATCTTCATTTATTAGTTCCTTTTGTCCTCCAACATCACTAGATATTACTGGCACACCCATTGCAAGTGATTCATATGATGTAAGTGCTAAACCTTCTTTTATAGAACAATTTAATGTTAAATCACATGCTATATAGAATTTTTGCGTTTCTTCTACATTTCCTATAAATCTTATGCTATCTCCAAGTTCTAAGTTATTAGCCTTGTTTCTTATTTTATTATATAGATTTCCTGTTCCAGCGACTAATACTGTAAAGTCATCTCTTTGAGCTTTTAATTTATTTATTACCTGCAATAAAAGATATGGTCTTTTTTGCTCTGTAATTCTACAAATATATCCAATTACATATTTTTGAGTTACATTATATTTTTCTCTTAATTCGTTTTTATCGTAGTTATCTGGTGCAAATTTGTTTTCATCTACCCCAATATAAACTGTCTGTATTTCTTCTGGTTTTCTCTTAAAGTCCTTAATGAAAACTCTTCTACTACCTTCATTGCATGTTAATGTTTTATCAATTACTGATGCTACTGAACTTGAATCTCTAGAGTATCCACCATTTCTCCAATACCATTCTTCCATATGTACATAATCTATTATAGGAACATTTGGATTAGTAGCTTTTAGATATGGAAGCATTGAATATCCTGTTTCACTGTTAGTATTGAAAATTATACTTATATTATTTTTTTCTATTATATAATTTATAAAGCTAAGCCAGTATCTTTCACTTAAGAATGTTGTTAAATCATATACAGTAGCAAACTCTTCAAATTTTTGTCTATGCATATTTTTTGCTGGCTCTGTTGTAATTATAGTTATGTCAAATTTATCTTTATCTAATCCTTGAACAAGGTCTAAATTATATTTATCAGCTCCGCCCATTACCATCCATGGTATAATCATCAAAATATTTGTTTTTCCATTATCTTTTCTTTTTATTTTTGGTTCGTTTTCTATATGCTCTACAATTTCTTCCCAATCATATGTGTAATTAGGGTATTGAATAGCCTCAACTTCCTTTTTTATATTTTTAGCTGTTGCTTCTATAATTTGCATTGCCCTTGCTTTGTTTTGTACTGATTTATTTAGCTCTCCAGTATCTTTTCTTCTATACCAAAAACCATAAAAACTCATTCTTACAGGAAACTTTTCCTTAGCAATTAGTTTAAGCCAAAAGTTCCAGTCTTCGTTAACAGCTTTTTCTCTAAGTTCATAACCATTAACTTCCCAGAAATCGCTTTTTCTAATCATTGATGTAGCAACTAGATCATTTTGCTTTTTCATTTTTCCTGAGCTAAACCATACATTCCATGTATATTCTGTACCTCCAAATCCAACAGAATTTGTATATGCCCATGTAGCCTTTTGGTTAGTCTCTAAAGTCCAATATGCACATTCTAAATATGTTGGTTCTATTAAGTCATCATCATCTAAGAAAAATAAATATTTAGATTCTTCACTTGCTTTTGATGCTCCAAAATCTCTTGTTGCTGCTAGTCCTTCATTTTCTTTATGGAAAACCTTTATTCTATCGTCTAATTTTTCAACTTCGTCTAATACCTTTAAACTTTCTTCATCTTTTGAACCATCATCTATAATTATAAGTTCAAAACATGGAAATGTTTGGTTTAGTACTGAATTTACTGTTTGTCTTATATAATTTTTGGAATTATAAAATGGCATAATAATAGACACCAATACTTTTTCTTTGTTCTCAAAATCTATCTTTTGTAATGTTTTTCCTGGTTCCTTTGTAAAGTCAAATTCCATATATTTTGTTCCTCCGTATTTTGCTTAATTTTCCCCTTTATATTTTTCTTTTACAATTCTTCTGCAAATCTCTTTTGTAATTTATTAAATATCATATAACCCAATATACATGTTATAATCCCAATAACGAATATTATCCCTAACATTTTTAAGTCTGGCATTTTCTGATAGTAGAATATATCTCTAAATCCTTCAATTATATATGTCATTGGATTTATTTTTAATATCCATCTAAAATTCTCTGGTATGGTTTCTAATGAATATACTATTGGTGTTGCATAGAAGAGTAATTGCAATACAACACCAATAAAATGTTGCAAATCTCTAAAGTAAACAGTTACACTTGATAAAATTAGTGATACTCCTAAAAGAAGTACGTATTGTACTGCTAAAACTATTGGATATAATAGTATATAAGGATTTAGACCCATTCCATATCCAAGTGTAAAGCATATGATTATTATTGTTGATATTAAAAAGTTCACAGTCTCACTTGTAACTACTGACAAAGGTAAAATCTCTCTTGGGAAATATACTTTCTTTATGATATTTCCGATTTTCTATCATTGTAAATGATGCCCTATTAAGTACAATAGAAAAGAAATTCCATGGTATTAATCCACAAACCATAAACACTGTGTAATTTGGTATGTTATTTTTCATTATAAGTGGAAATATTATTGCATATACTGCAATTTGAAGTAATGGGTTTACAAATGACCAAAGTACCCCTAAAAAAGAATGTTTATATTTCCCACCAATATCTTTCTTTACACTTGATTTTATTAGTTCTCTATAATTATATAAGCTCTTAAATATGCTCATTTATGTACTTCCCTTCTTTTAAACTATATAATTGTTTTAAGTTGTTTCCTTAATGTATGCATCAATTACTTCATCAGTATTTCCATCCATTTGTATTATGCCTTTATTAAGCCATACAGCTCTATCACATAATTCTCTAGCAGAACCTAAACTGTGAGTTACAAATACCATTGTCTTGCCTTCTTCTTTAAGTTCCTTCATTTTGTTTATACATTTTTCTTGAAAATGTTGGTCTCCAACAGATAATATTTCATCTACTAATAAAATATCTGCATCAACATTTATTGCAACTGCAAATGCTAAACGCATATACATTCCTGATGAATATGTTCTTACTGGATTGTCAATATATGAACCTAATTCGGAAAATTCAATTATTTGATCTAAACGACTATCTATTTCCTTTCTAGATAATCCAAATATTGAAGCATTAAAATATATATTTTCTCTTCCGGAAAAGTCTGGATGAAATCCTGCTCCTAATTCAAGTAATGATGTTAGTTTACCATTTGTAGTAATCCTTCCTTTGTTAGGATAGATTATTTTTGTCATTAGCTTAAGAAGTGTTGATTTTCCGCTTCCGTTAACACCTATAAGAGCAACTGCTTCACCATTTTTTATTGTAACACTTACATCTTTTAATACTTCTCTTTTTTCTTTCTTATTCCTTTTCCAAAATAATAGTTTTTCTTTTATACTGTTAGCCTTGTCCAAATAAACATTAAAAGTCTTATACACATGGTCAACTATTATCCTATTTTCATTATCCTTTTGCATGCTCAAAGCCTTTCTTCAACCAGAGGGACGGGCCTTTTGGTCGACCAAAAGGTACGTCCCTCTGGTCGACCATGGGGACAGTCCTTCTTGATTTAAATAATTTTCTTCTATATATTATTACATTTATCGCATTTTGTCAAAGTTTTTACTTTTAATTTTTCCTGGTATCCACAATATACTAATAATGAGTTTATTGATAAATCCATCTACGTTTTTTATAGCACCACATTTTTTTGAAAGATTGCTAAACAATATATAATGCTTATAAATGTACATCTTCTTTTTTAAAGTTACTCCCTTTAAGTTCATTTTTAAAATTTCTCTAAAGTATTCATAATATCCATTAGGGTTAGCCTTAAATATATCGTTTATATTTTTGGTATACCCATCATTTTGATAGTCTCCAATAATTATTGCCTTATTTATACCAATTATATCATAATCTATATCAATTTTATGATACATTCTCGCTTCTGTTATAAACTTTTCATTTTCTTCTATTTCATGTTTATACTTTTTTCTAATTTCAGTTTTAAAAACTATAATTTTTTCGCCTTCAATTCTATCTCTAAAATATAAACTAAACATATCACTTCTATAACAGTTTTCTGGAAATTTATTTCCACTTATTTTTCCCTTTTCATTCTTCTTTAAAAATACCAAAGCATATACTGTTTCATCATTTAATAATTTATCTGAATATTTTTTTATTGTACTTAAAGCATCTATACATAAAGAATCATCTGAATCACAATCCATCACAATATCACCTGTTACGTATTGCATCAGATTATTTATTGCACACATTTTACCTTGATTCTCTTGATAATAATAATGCACATCTATGATCCCTTGCTTTATAAAATTATCAACAATTATCTTAGTTTTATCAGTTGATCCATCATCCATAATTAGCCACTCAAAGTCTATGTTCGAATTACTGTTTATTACTAAACTTGTGTATAATCTCTCTATGTCATCTGCCCTATTATATGTAGCTGTTAAGATTGAAATTTTCATTTTACATTCCTCTCTTTTATTTTATCTTATTATTTTTATTGTCTTTAAGTATAATACTTTTAAGTTTATTGTAAATTCCATCTTCTGTGTTTTCTGCTATTACTGCATTTTCATAGCCTTGAATACTTTCGACCGCTGCTGTATTTGTAATAATTATAGGTTTATTCAATATTTTTGCTTCATCTAGTACCATTCCATAACCTTCATAATATGAAAGCAGGCAAAAATAATCACTATTTTTTATATATGGATATGGATTTTCTTTTGCTCCTAGCAAATAAAAAGTATCCTGCAAGTCTTCTGCTTCTATTTGTTTTTGAAGATCAAGTTTAATTGGTCCGTCTCCAACAATAAAAACCTTAAAACTAACTCCATCCCTCTTTAATTTGTTTGCAACTTTTATAAATCTATCTATTCCCTTTTGCTGTACTAATCTGCAAACACTTACTAAGTTTACATTTTCTTTTTCATATGGCAAATCTACATCTTCATCAGCTTTTTCAATTACCCTATTATAATCTAAATAGTTTCTTATTACTATCTCCCTTGGTAATTCTTCAGAATTATCTAATAATTTTGTTACATCTTTTATAATATTGTTTTCTTTATCTATAATATTTTCTTTCACATCATTTTGTGTAAATTTATTTTCACTGTCTGATAAATTATATAATTCGTCAAAGTCTCTTTTATTTTCTTCACTTACAAAAATTATCTTGTCATATTTCCTATACATCCTTTTATCTATATATTTCTTTATTTTTGCCTTAAGTCCTTGTCCAAAAACTTTTGAAATATCATTATGTACCCACGCTATTTTAGTTATCTTATTTCTTGTCTTTTTTGAAAATAATCTTGTTATAGGACCTTCCAAAAATGCTACTATTACATCAAAATTTCCTTTGACTTTCTTTTTAAACATAAGATCTAATGATATCTTTACATGTTCAAATTTACTATATTTATCATATGGCTTTTCATATAAACTAATTACATTTACTTTATTATCTAATTGCTTTTCTAGTTCTCCACCAGCATATATTGTAAGTATGTTTATTTCATATTCTTCACATAATTTGTTAGATAGATCAACTAAAACTCTTTCCGCTCCACCAAGAGTAAGACTAGTTATACCAAATAATATTTTTTTCAAATCTTATTCACCTACTTTGCTTAAAATTAACATTGCAATTGCTACAATCACAAGCATGCTCGATGATGCAAAAAATACATATCCTGAAAGGTATGAAAGTACTAAACTAAGTGCTAGTGCACATCCATACATTATATAATCTTGATTTAGATTTTTTACATCTTTTATAGATTTTATAAAGCCATATAATAATATAAATATAAATGGTCCAACATATAATAAAAATCCAAGTATTCCAAAGTTTAATACAAATGACGCAAGTTCATTTTCCATTACCATTTCTCTAAAATTAGTCTTAAATCCATTTCCAAAGATAATACCTAAAAAACTTCCCTGATTTTTTACTAGATATAAGTTGTACATTAGTTGCTGTCTTCTTGTATTATTTCCTGCCAAATCACGTCTTTTTGCATAATCGTACAAATCAAGCACTGACTGTTTTTGTGCCTCTGACATATATCCGTCTTCTAGAGTTCCTTCTAAAATTCTGTTTTTAATTTTAAGCATATCACCAGTCATATTCCCGACTTCGCCTGTTGATTCGTCTATAATTGTATATTTCGCATTATTCATCTGCTTCCTTCTTTGAATTGTTTTAGAACCAACTAAAGTCACAGCTAGAATTCCTATAACAAATATTATAGTCCCACAAATTAACACCCTTTTATTTTTGCTAAATATAACTTCTAAGAAAATAAATAATGCAAGTGCTATAAATGTTCCAAATAAACCAACTCTTGTACCTATTGTAGTTGTTAAATATATTCCTGTGCATATTGCAGTAATTATACTAAATATTCTCCACTTAATATTCTTTGATTTCACTTCACCAAGTACTACAAATAGTGACATTGTAAGTATTGCACTCAAACTGTTTCCTGACTCTATCCATCCTTTATAACCAGTTTTTGTTTCTATATATGTATGTGATGATGTTTTTGTTAGTATTGCAATAAAGATTGAGGATATATAAATTGCAACCATAATTGTAATTGCTTTTTTAAGTTTTTCTATTCCTTCTGTTTTTTGTTTTTTAGTATCAGCACTATCATTTTTCCTTACTTTAAATGCATATAAATACACTATCAAATCTATTATTATAAATGTAAAATTGCAAATATACTGTGCTTCACTAATTACGCCTCCATAAGAACACCCTGTTATAAATGATTTTGTCATCATTAAATGTGCTATCGCATAAAGAATATACAATATTCCAATTAAAGCAAGCCTTAATTTTTCTCTTTTGTCTTCTTTGATAAAAATATATATGCCTACAGCTATCGGTAATATTGGTCTTATAAATGTTGATATTGACACTGTCGTTTCAAAATGATTTCTAAATGTAAAACTAACTATATCAAATATTGGATTTAGTATTATGAATAAGCACAAAAAATCTTGCATAGTAAATTTCTTTGATTTCATTTTATCTTACCTTTCCTAAATATTTTGCAATAAAACTTAAATGTGTGTTTTCCTACACTTTTCATATATAAATTTTTACCTGACTTATGCTTTAAATATTTATTTTTCTTCCAGTTAGGAAATTTAGTATTTAAATTTTGCCACGTTTCAATTTCCAATCTTTTTCTTGCAACTTCATCATCAACTTTAACAATTCTTTTAAGTGAACTACATAGTAAAATTCTTGTATATGTGTATTCAAGTTCATCTTTATATTCATCATATAATCCATTTTTTTTGTAAAAATCTATTACATTGTTAAATACATTAAATACATGTCCTGTTTTATAATTTTGATTATTAATAATCGAATTTTCCCTTTGTATATAATAAATTAATGGTTCTTCTACAAAGCTAAACTTCTTGATGTTGGGAAGTAGTTTATAAAAAAATTCTATATCTTCATAATTAAGTCCAACAGGAAATAAATCTTTTATTCTTTCTCTTTTTATCAATTTATTCCATGCTACAACTCTTGCGTTAACTAACATTTCCTTTTTATTAGTATATCTAACTCCAATATCTTCTTTTTTCTTATCCAAATAAACCCAATAAAAATCGCATTCAACATAATCAGAGTTATCTTCTATTGCCTTTTTGTACAATTTTTCATATGTTGTATTATCTACATAATCATCAGAATCAAGAAATGCTATAAAATCACCTTTGGCATACTTAAGTCCAAAATTTCTAGCATCAGATAGCCCACCATTTTCCTTCTCTACATAAACTATATTAGAATAATTCTTTTCATACTCTTTTATAATATCTTTAGAGCCATCTTTTGAGCCATCATTTACGACAATTATTTCTATGTCCTCTAGTGTTTGATTTACTAATGAGTCTAAACACTTAGTTATATATTTCTCGACATTGTACACTGGTACAATTACACTAACTTTAGCCATAGATTTTCTCCCTTCATCAACCTGTGCCATTTGGTTGAATTTTATAACCCCTTAATCATAAGCAATGTCTTCTTAGCAAGCTGTTTAGGATTCCTTGCTTTAATGTACTGCGAAACTTTGCGCTTTTTTAATTCATTGCAAAAAAACTCCTTGTTTTGATTCGAAAGCTCTGGCATTACAACAAGTAATGAGTTAGTTAAAAATATCTTAAAGTTTTCTTCTGTATATTTATCTATATTTAGCTTGTCCACTTCATTTAATAATTCATCAAAATTTATTAAAATATCTTTGGCTTTCTTTCGCTCTTTTTCTATGTTACTATCTCTCATAATACTTTTGTCTGTTTGAACATAAAAATATTCATATTTGTCTATTGCACATATTGATTTTGCATTTAAAATAGTAATTGGCATTGTTCTAAAATCTTCATGATATCTTCCTTCTGGAAATATTGGTACAAGTTCTCTCTTTATCGCATAATTCCATACACATACAAGTAAATTATCTTTTCCAAATAGATTATTAAATGCATTACTTCCTGATGTTGTTTTAAAACTTACAATTTCATCTTTCTTTATTTCTTTTCCATTTTCATCTACAAAAATTGGACTCCATTTTATTAGTTCCACATTTTTATTTACATATCTTTTTATATCTTTAAGTAATGTATTTGAAATAAAGTCGTCACTATCAACAAATATAATATAATCTCCCTTAGCTTTTGTAAATCCTGTATTTCTAGCTTTCGAAAGTCCACCATTTTTGGTTTTTATGTATATTATATTAATTCCGATTTCCAATATAGCAAGCTTCTTTTTCAATGTAGCTATCTCTTTTAAAATTTAGTTCTTTTTCATAAAGTAATACATATTCTTCATTTATAATCCTTTCTGTATTATCCGTTGAACCGTCATTTACAATTATTACTTCATATTCTAATGAAGCATTTTTTTGATTTAAACATGAATCAATTGCTTTTTTTATAGTCTTTTCTGCATTGTATGCAGGTATTATAAAACTAACCATATTTTACATCCTTTTCTTTTTGGAATCATATATCCATAATATTTTTAAGCTTATTTAAAATTTGCCTATTATATTTTTCTGGATCAAATTTTTCTGATTTGTATCCTTCATCTAAAAATTTCTTCATTCCATTATATACGCCTTTATCTGACTTTTCTATAACTAATCCATATTTACCATCTATATCTTTTTTACTATCTGATACATCTGTTGTAATTATTGGTTTTCCTAGTATTTGTGATTCTACAAAAACTACTGGATAACCTTCAAATTCTGATGACATAATAAAGGCATCACTATTTTTTAAATATGGATATGGATTCTTTTTGGATCCTAAGAATTCAATATTATCTATATTTTTAGCCATTTCCTTGTATTTTGATGTTGCAGTACCTTTTCCAACAAATACTACTCTAAATTTGTATCCCTCTTTATTAAGTTTTATGGTAGCACCTATTATTCTACTTAGCTTTTTTTGCTTTTCATCATGTCTTCCAATATTTATAAATGTTGGAAGCTCTTTTTTTTCGAAGTCATTTACTTCTTCATCAGCTAGCTTTAAGATTCTGTCATAATCAATTAAATTATTGCATACATATGACTTATCCTTAAATTCTGGGAACTGCATACCAAATACTTTTTTATCCAAATCTGAAACAAATATTATTTTCTTAAAGTCAAATATTTTCAAATCTCTAAAAAATTTTCTATATGCCATAACATTATTTTCATAAAAGTTCATATAGTCATTGTGAACCCAAAGACAAGCATTTTTACTTGCTACTCTTGAAACAAATGAAGCAGGAAAGCTATATGTAGCAAAGCATCCTGCAAAATCAAATTTATTTTTATACTTTATTTTAAATAAGAATTGCTTAATAAAGTTAGCGATTTTTCTAAATAATATAATTTTGTTATTGCTAGCTTTATATGTGATTATTTTAACATTTTTGGGTACCTCACTTAAAAATAATCCTTGATTCCTTTCCAAGACAAGCGTTATATCATATTCTTTTGCTAAATTTTTTAATAATGTAATTAGTGCTGTTTCAATTCCTCCAACATCTAATGAATATGCTGCAAATAAGATTTTTTTCAACTTCTTATGACCTCCACATTATATCCTATAAATAATCCTGATTCAATTACTCCTGGTATTACTTTTATATCTTCTTCTAATTTATCATAAATCTTTTCAAATTCAGTATCTAATATTGTATTATTGTTTTCTGTCATTCCCCTAAATATTGTACTAGTAGCACCTAATTTAGTTAGTCTTTCAGATACATATGCCATAGCAGATGGAAATACTTCAATTGGTACTGGATGCTTTTCTCCAAGCGTTTGTACAAATTTTGAATCATCTACTAAAATATAGTTTATGGGTGAACTTAATATATTAAGCTTTTCCTTAAACATCGCTGCTCCCATACCCTTAATCATATTCCCTTTAGGGTCAACTTCATCAGCTCCATCAAAGGACCAATCCAATTCATTGGTTGTAAGATTCCCTATTGGTATTTTATACTCTTCACATACTTTGCTAATCTCCTCTGATGTAGGTATAGCAATAATATTAATTTTTTTCTCTTTAACTCTTTTTCCAATTTCAATTGCTGCTAAGTATGAAGTTGATCCAGAACCAAATCCGATTACTTGTCCATCTTGCACTTTTTCTGCAATCTTCTTTGCTAATTTCAATTTATCTTCCTTATTTGTAATATGATTTATATCCATCTATACTATTCCTTTTTAAGTTATAGAGACAGTCATTTATGATTATAATTTTCTTAAATAACTGCCTCTTTAGTTTATATTATTTTAGAAGTGTTTTCCCTTCTTTTTATTTATATCATTAAAGAAGTCTTCTTTGTTAAAATCATCTTTATGCATTTCATCATCTTCTGGTTTAATTTCGTGATTTTCTACTTTATTTTCCATTAACTCATCTAGTACTTTCTTTGTTTCTTCAATTGTATTTTCTTCTATTTCATTTAGACTATCTGAATCAATAGTTACTTCTCTTTTGAATTCTGGTTTTTCTTCTAGTATTATTTGTTCTATTTCTTCTGTATTTTGTTTTTCATTCTCTTGTTCTTGTTCTTCTTTTTTCTTTTCTAATTCTTCATATCTTTTAGTTAACTTCTCCAAATTCTCATCTTTTAAATATGACTTATCCCTTTTGCCAATTATAACTTCATCATCTTCTTCGTCCTTATCATTAAAATTTAAGAATTCATCATCAATTTTGTTTCTATGATTAATTACCAATAATACAATAACCGCTACTGATAAAATTACAACAAATATTGCTATTAACAATAAATATTTTTTTCTATTTGAATTACTTGATTTGTTAGTACCAATTATGTTTTCTTCAACTTGGTTTGATACAGCATCAATAATGGTTTCTTTATTTACTTTTAAAGTATAAACAGATTTTACATTTGCATCATTGGGCGATATAAGTGTTATAGTAATTATATTTTCTCCATCTTTTAAAGCTTTCTCACCATCTATCTTAATTATAATATCTTTGTTTTCAATATCTGTTTTTATATCTAAATCTGATATATTATTTTCTACACTAAACTCATACTCAAATTTTTCTGGTGAAAATTCTTCTAATAATTTTACTTCACTAAATGTACCTTTATCGTCTATAGCATTTATTGTTATACCTTTTAATCTCAAGTCTGATTGCTTAATTTCTATAGGTTTATATACACTTATTTTATAAATTCTTGGAGTCCCATTTTCTGCTGTACATTTAATTTCAAAATTATTGTCTCCCTCTTCTACTGTAACTAATTTATTTCCTTCAACTCTAGCTTTACTATCTTCAACATATGCAGTAATTTTAAAAGTATTTAATTTGGTATAGTCAAAATTATCTGGAAATTTTATTGAGTATTCCATTCTATCTCTATTAAATGCTGGTGTAAGCGTTCCAACATCTACATTTAAGCTAGCTAAATGATTGTTAGCTGACTTTTCTGGTTCTGGTTGCTGTACAGGTGGTTGAGGTACTTGTGTATTTCCTCCTTGTTCCCCTCCTGTTGTTGGCTCATTATTTCCACCTGGATTCTCATTTTCCCCTGGATTTTGATTTTCTTCTCCAGTTTGATTTCCATTTTCTCCCGGATTTTCAGGTTCTGGATCAACAACTGGTGGTGGCTCAGGAGTAGTAATATTAACTGTTCTTGATTCATTTACAGGAAGCTCTGTTAAATCTGTTCCGACTACCTGTCCTGATAAAGATACATTTACAGGTCCAGTAACAGTATATGATGTAGAATAGTAAATTGCTGAATTTTCAGTGCTACTACCAGTCCTTGATATTGGATAACTCTGTCCATTTATCACTAGTTGAAGATCCCAATCTCCTCCATTTCCTGCAACACTAATAGTTATTGTCTCTCCTTGTTTCGCTTCACTTGGGCAATTAAGTGATACTTTTGCTGGTATACCATCCGCAAAAGCTCTAGGTGATAATATAATAAATGCAAAGCATATAATAGCCAAAGTTATTAACATTTTCAAATTACTATTTACCTTTTTTCTCATTTGAACTCTCCTTTTTATTTAACTTCCAATTTTGTATTTCCATTCATTCTTAGTTTAATTATGTATGAATCTGTAATACTTATCTTTCCATCTCCATTTACATCTGCTGCATTGTTATATGCTTCATCTTCAAGTGAATATTTTCCGTTCATTACTAGCTTTACTATATATGAATCAGTAATACTTATATTTCCGTCTCCATTTGCATCTCCAAGTTTAGAAATTGTAAATGTATCATTTCCAATTGTTACTTTGTAACCTGTTCCAATTACTCCGCCTTCAATCTTGCTTCCATCTTTTTTTGTTATAGTAATATTATTTTCGAATTTTGATTTTAGAATATTTTCATTAACATTTGGTTCAGCATATATCATTTTTTTACTATCATCTTTTTTTACATTGATTTCTGTTGTAGGATTATCATTTCCGCTTGGATTTTCTTGCTTCCCACTTGGAACATTTCCATTTTTGTCTCTAAGATAAGCTCTGGCAACATATCCTACTGCTCCGTCTGGTGTGGTTACTTTATCCCAGTAGTATTTAGTTCCATTAGCTGCTGCAATTAGTTCTGTTCCAATTTCTATTCTTGTTACTGAACTTCCGTCTGGTAATAGTCTAATATTATTTCCTGTAGGTGCAGTTCTTAAGAATAATCCGCCTTCTGCTCTTACTGTAAATACATTATCTACTTCACTTGTTAATTTTAAGTACTCTCTAGCAATAAATCCTTGTCTTCCATCTGATAATTTAACTCTGTCCCAAATTTTTCCGTCTATGTTGTATCTTCCTGAGTTGTCTATTCTTGTCATTTCCTGTCCATATGCCATTGTTGTAAGTGATGTATGGCTTGTTCCAGGTCCTGCTCTTAAGCTTACATCTGATCCTGTACAAATAACTTTCTCTTGACAGTTTGTAATATCATTTATTTGTTCAAAATAACTTGCATTAAATAAAACATATCCTACTGTTCCATTTTCTAATACTATCTTATGCCATCCATCTCCATATCTTTCAACTGATAATACAATAACATTACTGTCTTTTATTGTTGTTACAATTTTACTTGAAGTATTTCTTGCTTCTCTTACATTTATGTCTGAATGTCCTGATTTTACTCTAATATTTACTGGTCCTGTTTCTGCAAGTGTAGCTGGAGATGCTGAAATTACACTTGGCATATTATAAAATACTGGAATTACTAACGTTAATGCTTGATTAAGTATTCCTGTATCTTTTATTTTTCCATACATAATTGCTGATTCATTCTTTGGAGCTTCAATATTTTGCATATATTGGTGGTAAAGTCCTTTATATGATTCAACATCAAATTTATTAAGATAAATTATATCTTGCTTTTGATTTATGTAATCAGAAAATAATGTTTTTATTCCACCAGATATAGATTTTTCTACTGAATCCCATCCATTTCTTTTAGCTGTAGCTAATGCATTGGCAATGATATTACTACTTCCACTTCCTGTTGCCCCAATATTAAATAGGTTGTAATAATATGTATCTCCATCTTTCATTCGCCATGTTCCGCCACCATTTGTTCCTTGCTCTTGAAGAATTCTAGCAACTACATAGAATTGATTTGCTTTATTATCTCTAGATGCTCTATTTATAGCAGCTGCATTTTCCATTCCTTTTCCATCTCTATCTAAAAACGAACCTTTTATTGCACTATATATCTCTTCATCACTTGCATTCACTGATTCTCCAACCTGCATAAATTGTAAAATACTACTACTGTTTGGATCTAACCAATTTCTTGGATCCATATAATATTTAATTGCTGCCTCAGATGCATGATACCAAGAACCATTATCATAGCCCTTCATTCCACATTCTGAACATATCCATGCACCATATTTACCCTGAATTAGTGAATATGGACTATTACTAGAAACAAATGATTTTTCTGCAATTATCACTTGATTCCAATCTAACCCTGTTTCCATAATTTTAATAGTCCAATTTGGATGAGCCTTCTTTATGTTATCCAATTTATCCTTGTATCCTGGATACTTGTTCGTATCTATATTATTTCCATCATATGTATATCTGTATGAATCTGCTAGGACTCTTTTATTATTTATTATCATCAATAAAAAGCTAAATATCATAATTAAAATTAGTATTGCTGATACTATCCTATTACTATTTATTTTTACTTTTTTTAACATTTTTTCCTCCGTTATTTTGTCGAATATTGTTGCTTTCAATGGTATTGTATCATTTACTACTTTCCAAGTCAAGGTAAAAGTATATGTTGTGTTAAAATGTAACATATTTGTAAAGCTACTGTAACTTGTTTTTTACATGATTTTTGTTTCTTCAACAAAATAGCTATATTCGTGTACATAATTATTTTCTTTTTTTATTTACTTTCCATAATAACTATTCGTTTTTTTGCTTGTGTAAAATTGATTGTCTCAAATGTACTAAAATAAGTTATCCACAGAGTTATCCACATTATCCACATAATTTACGTTTGGTTCATTTTGTCTATTTAGATAACATAACATATTATGAACTCTAATTTTATATAAAAAGACAGGAATTAGAATTTTATTCTAACACCTGCCTCAATTGCTTACCTCATATTTCTAAAATCAAATTGTATATCGTTTTTCTTACACACCATATATACAATTATTGCAACTTCAATAAATATAATTAGCGGTATCCATCTTTTAAAAATCTTATTATCTTCTCCGTAATTAAACATTTCTCTAGCAAGCATTACACCAACAAATCCGCCTAAAGCAGATAATAGTAAGCAAATCAAATCTTTTGCTTTATTATTTAACTTTATAAACTTCGTTCTTATAGAAGTCCACATAAACAAATATGAAATTACATTTACAAAAATCACATATCCTATTAAAAAATTCATATTTCTCTCCCTTCTCTTCAACCTGTCCCCATTGGTTGATTAGCCAAACAAGCTTATTTGGTTACTTTGACTCATTCCCTCTAAGCATCCTGCTTTCTTTAGCATTTCAATACCACTTGGTCCTAATTTTGCTCTAATTTTCAAGTCATCTATTGACATAAATATTCCATCTTTCCTTGCTTCTTCCACACCCGCAGCAGCCACTCCACCAAAACCTGGAACGCTACTTAGTGGTGGTCTTATTCCTTCATCTTCCATCTTAAATTTAGATGCTCCTGATTCATATAAATCAATCGGTAAAAAGTTTATCTTTCTTTCATACATTTCATTTACAATTTCCAGTGTTTCATACATTGCTGTATCTTTCTGAGTTGCATTATTTCCCATAAACTCAATTTCTTTCATCTTGTTTTTTACTCGTTCTTGTCCATGACACATTATGTCACTATCAAATGCGTCAGCTCTTATTGTAAAATAAGCTGTATAATAAGCTTTTGGAATGTGTACCTTATACCACGCTATTCTAAATGCATTTGTAACATATGCAGCAGCATGGGCTTTAGGAAATAGATATTTTATTTTGTTACATGAGTCAATATACCAATCTGGTACATTATGCTCTTCCATAGTCTGTTTAAATTTTGCCCACTTTTCTGGCTCTTTAGCTACTTTTCCTTTACGTACAAGTTCCATCGTTTTAAATGCTGTATTAGGTTCTATTCCTTGTTTAATTAAGTATAGCATAATGTCATCACGAGTACAAATTACTTCACTTAATGTTGCAGTACCACTATTTATTAAATCTTGTGCATTTCCAAGCCAAACGTCAGTACCATGTGAAAGTCCTGAAATTCTAAGTAATTCTTCAAATGTCTTTGGTTTAGTATCTTTCAGCATTCCGTCTTACAAATTTAGTCCCTGACTCTGGTATTCCAAATGTTCCAACTTCAGATTTGATTGCTTCTTTTGTAACTCCTAGTGCATCCGTTGATGAATATATAGACATTGTTGCCTCATCATCTAAAGGGACTTTAGTTGGGTCTAATCCTGTCAAATCATAAAGCATACGTATAACAGTTGGATCATCATGACCGAGTATATCAAGTTTAAGTAAGTTTTGGTCTATTGAGTGGTAATCAAAATGTGTGGTTATTATATCAGAGTTAGCATCATCTGCTGGATGTTGTACTGGTGTAAATTCATATATTTCTCTTCCCTTAGGCACAACTATAATTCCACCAGGGTGCTGTCCTGTTGTCCTTTTAATCCCTGTACATCCTTTTGAAATTCTTCCAACTTCTGCATTACTTGTTGGAACTCCTCTTTCTTCATAATACTTTTTTACATATCCAAAAGCTGTTTTATCCGCTACTGTACCAACTGTACCTGCTTTAAAAGTTGTTCCTTTGCCAAAGATTACTTCAGTATATTTATGTGCCTTTGCTTGATATTCTCCTGAGAAATTCAAGTCAATATCAGGCTCCTTGTCTCCGTTAAATCCTAAGAATGTTTCAAATGGTATATCCATTCCATCTTTATCTAATCTCTGTCCACATTTTGGACACATCTTATCAGGAAGGTCAAATCCATTTTTTACACCATAGTCTGTAAAATCTGAATATTTGCATTTTGGACACCTATAATGTGGTGGAAGAGAATTTACCTCTGTAATACCTGTCATATTCGCCACAAATGATGAACCAACAGATCCTCTCGAACCAACTATATATCCATCTTCGTTTGATTTCCATACTAATTTTTGTGCAATTATATACATTACGGAAAATCCATTTTTTATTATAGAATCAAGCTCTTTATCTAACCTTGCTTGTACAATTTCTGGAAGAGTCTCTCCATACAGTTCATGTGCCTTATCATAAGCAATTTCCTTAATTGTCTGTTCACACCCTGGTATATGTGGTGGACATTTTTCAGGAGAAATAGGTCTTATCTTTTCACACATATCTGCTATTTTATTCGTGTTGGTTACTACAACTTCATATGCTTTTTCTTCTCCAAGATACTGAAATTCCTTAAGCATTTCCTCTGTCGTTCTTAAATATAATGGTGCTTGCATATCTGCATCATCATATCCTTGCCCAGCTTGCAGAATTCTCCTATAAATTTCATCTTGTGGATCCATAAAATGAACATCACATGTTGCACATACTGGCTTTCCCAGTTTTTCTCCTAGGTCAACAATTTTTCTAACTATATTTCTTAAATCTTCATCGCTTTGAAGTGTTCCGTTTCTAACTAAATATTCATCATTTCCTATTGGCTGAATTTCCAGATAGTCATAGTCTTTTGCAATTTCTTCTATGTCTTCATCAGATTTTCCATTTAATATTGCTTGATAAAGTTCACCTTGATCGCAAGCTGATCCCATTATTAAACCTTCTGAATATTTTTTAAATAATGATTTTAATATAAGAGGTCTTTTGTAGAAATAGCTTACATGTGAAAGTGATACTAATCTATATAGATTTCTTAAACCAACATAGTCCTTAGCTAAAATTATTGTATGATAACTCTTTAGCTTTTTGTAATTTGCTTTTCCTGCTTCTTCCTTATCAATATCAGAAAGTTTCACCACACCATTTTCCTTAAGCATATCACACATTACTCTAAATACTTTTACAGTAGTGTCAACATCATCTAACGCTCTATGTGCGACTTCAACTTTTATTCCAAGATTTTCTGCAATGATTCCTAGTTTATATTTCTTATAATCTGGGAATAAATCCTTTGCTAGTCTTAAAGTGTCTAAATATGTATAGTCAAACTTTAGTCCTAATTTTTCACAATTATATCTTAAAAACCCTGTATCAAAATCTGCATTATGCGCAACCAATACTGAATCTCCAAAGAATTCTAATATTTTAGGAAGTATCTCTTCAATTGTTGGAGCACCTTTTACCATATCATCAGTTATATTGGTTATCTCCTGTACCTTCATTGGTATAGGCTTTTCTGGATTTACAAATGATGAAAAAGTATCAATTACTTCTCCATTTTTGATTTTCATTATTCCTATTTCTGTGATTTTTTCTGTTCTAAATGATATTCCCGTTGTTTCTAAATCAAATACGCAAAATGTAGTATTTTCTAATGTTTGTCCTTTGTCCTTTGTTATGACTGGATCCTTATCTGGAACTAAATATCCTTCTACTCCATAGATTATCTTTATACCAGCTTTATCATATCCTATTTTTTCCATTAGATGATGAGCATCTGGAAAAGATTGTACAACTCCATGGTCAGTAATTGCTACTGACTTCATTCCCCACTTCATTGCTCTTTTAATAAGATCAGTTGCTGAATTTACTGCATCCATCTGACTCATTTGTGTATGCATATGAAGTTCAACTCTTTTTACTTCTGATTTATCTTCTCTAGTCTCTTTCTTTAAAGTCTCTCCTTGTACTATGGTATTGGCTAAAATAGTTATTTCCTTTGCAAAATTATCAAATCCAGCTTTGCCTCCGACTTTAACTCCACTACCTGGTTTTAGCCTTTTAACTACTCCATCTAATTTATCAGGTGTAACAAAGACTTTGCATGTAATTGTGCTTGTCCCATCATACACATCAAAAGATACTAAAAATTTTCCTGACTTTTTAAGTTCAGTTGGGTCTGACAAATTTACTACCTCTCCAACAATTTGCACATCTGTTGTATCCATTCCCACATCTTCTACTTTTATTAACTGTTCTCTTATATTTGTATTTCTTCCATAGATAAGGTTTGGATCATCCGGAGTAGCTTTGCCCCTACTTGCAAATGAATTTTCAAAATCTCCATTTTTGTTTGGATGCATGCTTTTATATTGCTTTTCTCCTGCATTTCTTTCAAATCCATTTTCCTGTTCTTTTGTAAGTCTAGTGTTCTCACCCTTTTGCTCTTCAATTTGAGAATTATTTTCAGCGTTTCGCTTTACATTTTTAGCTGAATTGATTGCAAACTCTTTTATAATATTATCATTAGCCTTTATAAATTCAAGTTCTGTCTGATTAATATTCTCTTCTGTGAAATTTACCTTAAATCTATTGGCATATATATCATTGATAAATCCTGATATGTATGTATCTATTCCCTGCTTTTCTAATAGTAATTTCCCTTTAAAGCAAAGCTTTATATTCATTTGATTGCCTTCTATTTCAACCAAACTATTTTTTACAAATGCCTTTATAACAGGAACTTTCTTTGAAAGATATGCTAGAATTTTATTCCATTCTTTTTCTATTATTTCGCTTCTATCCTCTTCTGGCATTGAAATCTTCAGGCATACTTCTTTTATATTAAAACGTTTTTTTATATAACTTTCAAACTTCTCAATCTCATCAATTGGAATCAGTTCATTAGACAGCAAAAAAAGCTCTAATTTATTTGTCTTTTTATACAAATTTACATTAGAGATTTTCGCATCTGCTAAAGCAAAACTATCTGTATTATAGTCTGAAAAAACCATTTTTACTTCTTTTGCTTCTTTAACTTGTTCCATCTTATACTCCTATATATTACTTATATTAGCCTGGTTACATCATTTACAGCAATTGCTACAGAAAATATTATTAACATAAGAAATCCTATGCTTTGTACTTTTAGTTCTACCTTTTCACTTAATGGTCTCCTTCTAATTGCTTCAATTATTAAAAGAACAACCTTTCCACCATCTAGTGGTATTATAGGTAGCAGATTAGTTACTCCTAAAGATACTGAAATAATTGATAGCAAATATATAAATTCCATAACTCCAGATGTTTTAGTAACCATCTCTGAGATTCCTATTGGACCCATCATATCATTCATATTTAATTTTCCTGAAAAAAGCCCTGTTATTCCCATTACCATACTTTGTATAAGTTCTCCAATTGCACGAATTGTATATTGCAATCCCTCTATTAGTCCTGCATTTTTAACTGATATATATCTTATACATATAATTATCCCATATGCAACTAATCCAAATATTATATTGATAGCTGCACCTGCTACCACAACTGCAATTCTTTTTGGTATACTTGCTTTATTAAAAGAGCCTTCTTTATTAGATAGCTCTTCTTCTCCTTCCAACCTTACAAATCCACCTAAAGGTATTAATCTTAATTCGTAAGTTGTTTCTTTTCCTTTGTGTACCCATATTTTTGGACCAAAACCGATTGCAAATTCATTTACTCTTATTTTGCATAATTTAGCAACTGTATAATGTCCCGTTTCATGTATCATTACTAAAAAACCCAATAAGAATATTATCTTTATAATAGCTATCAAGTGTCAAAATCTCCTTTTTTATAGTATAAACAATATTATTGATATGTATGCAAAAGGTATTATAAATATTACGCTATCAAATCTGTCAAGCATTCCACCATGACCAGGCAAAATCTCTCCAAAATCCTTTATATTACAGTGCCTCTTTATGCTTGATGCTGTTAAATCACCTATCTGCCCAACTATAGAAAGTACAGCTGTTATAGCTCCAATAGCTATGTAATTTAGTCCTACATTCCAAACATTATTGATTACAACTGTAAATATCATAGACATAATTACTGCTCCAACAATTCCTGCTACACAGCCTTCTATGGTTTTCTTAGGACTAATGTCTGTATATTTATGTTTTCCAAAATGTCTTCCAATAACAAAAGCCCATATATCACTTCCCCAAGCAGCTATTATTGGATACCAAATAAGTATCTTTCCTCCTTCCATATTTCTGATAAAACTTAAAAAGCTTAACATCATTGGTATATAGCATATTCCGAATATTGTAACGCCAATATCCATAATATTCTTCTTTCCATTAGAAAAGATGAGTTCTATAGCAAGTACTAATATTGAAATTGGTATTATGCTTATCATTACATCCTTTACAATATCTGGTGTAACAAAGCTTTCAAATGCTATTAAAACACTTACAATATATGCTATCCAAGATGAAGGATTATATTTTTTACTTTGTTCAAAACATTTAAAATATTCATATACACATATAATTGAAAGAATTGACACAGCAATATCCATCCATATATTATTCGCAAATATAAATATGACCAAGACTAATGGAAATCCAATTAATGCACTTAATATTCTTTTTACATTTTCCTTTTTTTTATCCATAAATATCCAATCTCTTTCTATTTAATTATATTTATATTTATTTTCCTACTCTTCTATGACGACTATTATAGTCCATAATAGCCTTATCAATGTCATCTGTAGTAAAATCAGGCCAATTTTTATCTAAAAATAAAAATTCAGAAAAAGTCAATTGCCAAGGTAAAAAATTACTTGTTCTAAGTTCACCACTTGTTCTTATTAGTAAATCTGGATCATCTTCTCCAACAGTATATAAATTGTCTGATATGGTTTGCTCACATATCTCTTGAATATTTATTTTCCCTTCTTTTACATCTTTTGCAATATTTCTTGTAGCCCTAACTAATTCTGCTCTACCACCATAGTTAAAAGCAATATTAAGAGTAAGTCCTGTATTATTTTTAGTTCTCTCTTCCATTTTAATAATTTTTTCTCTTATATCATTTTGTAGTGCATCTATATCACCTAATACTCTTAATTTTATGTTTTCTAGATCAGCTGTTTTCAAAAATTTATCAAGGTACATCTTTAAAAGTAGCATTATAGCTCCTACTTCACTTTCTGTTCTTTTCCAATTTTCTGTTGAAAAAGCATATACAGTAAGATAGTTAAGTCCTATTTTGTTGCAGTATTTTGCTACATCTTCTAATACCTCAGCACCTTTTTTATGTCCTAATTTAGTTTCTAGATTGTGCTGTTTTGCCCATCTTCTGTTTCCGTCCATTATAATTGCTATATGCTTTATATCACTATTCTCCATTAAGCCACTCCAATCTCCTAAACTGACATAATTTCTTTTTCTTTTTTCTGTGCCATTTCATCTATTTTAGCAATACTACTATCTGTTGCTTTTTGAATTTTATCTTCTAAAGCTCTTTCTTCATCTTCTGAAATTCCATCTTTTTTTATACTAGCTTTTGCTTCATCCATTTCATCTCTTCTTATGTTTCTAATAGCAACTTTAGCTTCTTCTGCCATCTTCTTTATATCTCTTGCTAAGTCTTTTCTTCTTTCTTCTGTAAGCTCTGGAAATGTTAAACGAATTAAGCTACCATCATTCATTGGATGTATTCCTATGTCTGCTTTTTCTATTGCCTTCTCTATTGTAGAAAGTAATGTTTTGTCCCAAGGCTGAATAACTATCATTCTTGACTCTGGTACTGATATACTTGCAACTTGATTAATAGGTGTTAGCGTACCATAATAATCAACCATCACTTTATTAAGTATTGCTGGATTTGCTCTACCTGCTCTAACTTCTGAATAATTATTTTCTAAATTATCAATTGCCTTTGTCATTCTTTCATTCATTACATTTAAACTCATATTTTCCTCCCACTCTTTCTTTAAACAACTTATTATAAAAATATCTTTTGTTATGTAAATTTTTATCTTAATTTATTCGTATTCTATCATATAAACTAAAAAACTTAAAGAGTATTATAAAAAAAAATGTTATAAAATTTAATTATTTTATAACATTTTTTTAATTTTGGTACTATAAATATTTGCAGAAAGAATACTTCACTGATAGCATTCTACCCACATATAAAAAATTAAAATCTTTTTGACTTGATATATGCAAATCCACCAATGGCAATTGCTAAAATTCCAATTCCTGTAACAATGTATATATCATTTTCACCTGTTTGTGGTAAATCTTTATTACCTGTATTTATATTATTTGTTTTAACAATGTTATTTCTTGGAGTTGTATTAGTCGTGTTAGCTGTATTGGCTGTATTAGATGTGTTTCCTCCTGTTGTGCCTGGATTTAAAGTTGTTGTACCTGATCCTGCATTATTTCCAAGTGATAATTGAGGAGTTCCTGTTGCACTAACTCCTTTAATCATAAATGCTAATGCTACAACTACCATAATCATTGTTATAATTAAATTTTTTCTTAAATTTTTCATCTTTTTGTTCTCCTTATCGTTTTGATTTCCAATAATTATTATAACTAATTTTTTTAAAATTATTGCATGAAATATCTTACATTTTTTATCTGTTAATAATTTTATACTTAAAAAAATTTTAAGTCAATGCTTTTTATTTATTTTTTTTGTTTGTTTTTATTTTTTCTCATTATTTGACATTTTTTTGTTTTTTTTGTTTGTTTTTTTGTTGAAATATTCTACATCTTATTTTCTGTTTCACTAATATTACATTTGTGTTACATTTGTGTTTTTTATTTCATATACAATATTATGTTATCTTTTATACATTAAATTTAAATTCTACTATGTCTCCCTCTTGCATAACATAATCTTTTCCTTCTAATCTTATCAATCCCAATTCTTTTAGTTTCTGATATGAACCGTTTTCTAATAAATCATTATATGATACAATTTCTGCTTTTATGAAACCTCTTTCAAAATCAGTATGAATTTTGCCTGCTGCAGCAGGTGCTTTTGTTCCTTTCTTTATTGTCCAAGCTCTAACCTCTTTCTTTCCTGCAGTTAAAAATGACATAAGACCTAATAAATCATAGCTTGCTTTAATAACTTTATCTAGTCCTGATTCATCTAATCCTAAAGCTTCTAACATTTCTTTTTTATCTTCTCCTTCTAATCCAGACAATTCTTCTTCTATTTTTACACATAAAGGAATTACTTCAGAATCTTCAGCTTTAGCATATTCTCTAACCTTTTTTACATATTCATTTTCATCTTTTCCAATGTCATCTTCTGAAATGTTAGCAATATATAATACTTTTTTCATTGTAAGTAAAAATGCATCTTTTACCATTTCCTTTTCTTCGTCTGATAAAGATAGTGTTCTTGCTGGCTTTCCATCTTCTAGACATTTTTTTATTTTTTCAAAAATTTCTACTTCATCTAAATATTTTTTATCACCTTTAGATAATTTTGCAGCTCTATCAATTCTTTTATTTACAGTTTCTAAATCTGCTAATACTAGCTCAATATTAATTGTGTCTATATCTCTAATCGGATCTATACTTCCATCCACATGAATTATATTAGAATCATCAAAGCATCTTACAACTTGGGCAATTGAATCTGTTTCTCTAATATGTGATAAAAATTTATTGCCTAATCCCTCACCTTTACTTGCACCTTTAACTAATCCTGCTATGTCAACAAATTCTATTATCGCATGAGTTATCTTTTCTGCTTCGTACATTTTTCCTAATACATCTAATCTTTCATCTGGCACAGGAACAACTCCAACATTTGGTTCTATTGTACAAAATGGATAATTTGCACATTCTGCTCCTGCATTTGTTATGCTATTAAATAGTGTACTTTTTCCCACATTAGGAAGCCCTACTATTCCAATTTTCATTTCTTAGTTCCTTTCTAAATATATTTATAATCTGTTTTTATTTTTTAACATAAATTTACTATATAAAATATAAATAACAACTCATAAATCGTTGTTCGATTTACAAGTTGTTAGGCTTATGCTTTGGTGACCCCAACGGGAATCGAACCCATAACTCAGCCTTGAGAGGGCTGCGTCTTAACCGTTTGACCATGGGGCCATATACTTATTAATTATACAACATATAAATCATGTATGTCAATCATTTTATATACATTTATTTAAATAGCTTGTAGTAATATATTTCATTGTGGTATAATCATAAAAAATTCTTAAGGAGGTCATATATGGTTCATTAACCATATAAAATTTTATGGAAGATTTAATTAGTGTTGTTATTAATGTTTACAATGATGGCGAATATTTAAGAGACTGTATAATGTCAGTAATAAGCCAAACATATAGAAATATGGAAATTATTATAGTTGATGATGGTAGTACAGATTCATCATCAAGAATTTGTGATGAGCTACTTATATCTAATTCAAAAATGAAAGTTCATCATGGACTTCATGTAGGTCTAGCTGATAGCAGAAATAAGGGAATAGAACTTGCAAGTGGTAAATATATTACATTTTTAAATGGCTGTGATAAAATCGATAACAATTATCTCCAAAATCTTGCCCTTATGGTTAATTCTTACAACGTTGATATTGCCATGTGTTCAACTTATAATGAGTCAAAAAATTATAGTTCAACCCAAGTTATCCTTTTTGATAGTGAAGATGCCCTAAGGCAACTTCTTATTGAAAATAATATAAATAATACTCCTTGTGGTAAGGTGTTTGCTAGAAGTTTATTCGATGCTGTTAAATTTAGTGGTGATAATGCTGATACTGTCTATCAATTGATTGAGAAAAGCTCTAAGATAGCTTTTATGAATAATCAGTGTTACTATTTAAAAGATTTTCCTGTCTACCCAATTAATTCTTGTCTAAACAGAAATCTAAAACTTATGAAATCACATCCTGATTTATCAATATATTGCAAATGTGACATTGTTAGAAATATACAAAATGAATTTTTTGATGCCATATCTAATAATAGACCTATGATTGATGAAGATAGTCTATATAATACATTTTTGAAAATTGTTAATAGTGAAGATGCAAACATTGCAAAATTTTTTGATTATGTTAGAAAAGCACATATGTATTTACTTGCCAATAGTAAGCAAAATTATAAAATTGTATGTCCTGTACTTCCTGATCTTTATTAATAAAAATATGCCAGTAGTATATTTCTACTGGCTATAATTTTACTTACTTTTTATAATATATTATGTAGTCTGACTCATCACAATTCATAACAATTTCATATTGTGCAATAGTCCTTCTTTTCTCGTCTTCTGTTAATCCATTATCATTATCATTTTTTATATTAGATTCAATATCTAAACTATTAATAATTTCGTCCATTATGTTATTTTCTTTTTTTGTTCCATCTTTAGTTTTTTTCAAATTCTTATCATGTCTATTGTTAGAATCATCTTCTATATTATTTACCAAGTTATACCCCTCAATTTTCTTTAATTTGTATTTAATTTGTTTCTCATCATCATTTACAACAATTTCATCTTTAAATAACAATTTATTTGTATTTATGTCAATATATCTAATTCTGATTTTGCGACCATCTTCTTGTGCACTATTACTAATAATTGTAGTAATTTTATCTTCTAATTTTTTATACTTGAAAATAACTTCATCTGTATTTCTTTCTATTTTAATATTCTTCTTATAATCAATTGGAATATATTTATCAATTACTTTAGGATTCAATTTTAATTCTTTTCCTATATATCCTAATATTTCATCTATTTGTGCAATTTCAGTTCCAGTTTCTTCATCAATATATTTTACTCTTAAAATTTTATTTTGGGCATATTCAAATATAATTGTTGTAAGTTCTCTCTTTAATTTTCCATTAACATCTCCAACTGTATTAATTAGTGTATAATTTTGTATTTCCTTTATTTTCTTTTCTGCATCATAATTATCATTTATCATTCCATTAATCTTTTCATTCATGCTTAAAATCTTTCCAGTTTCTTTATCAACGTATTCAAGCTTAGCTCCAAATGATGGAAGTTTGATCTTGATTGTATTGTTTTGTGAAATATTGTTGCTCTTATCTATAGTTCTTATATGTAAATAATAATCTTTATTCCAGTCTATATCTTGTATAATTATGGGGGTATTATCTAGTTTATTAGCATATTCATCAGCTAAGTCATTTTCATCATTACTTATTTTATAGCTATAACCATATATACCTGTTTTTGAATGAAAGTTTAACTTCTCTTCCTGACCTTCATTTTCAACAACATATTCATAATCTGTTCCATTGTCTTTGGGCTCACTAAAATTTATAATTGCATTATCTTCTAATACTTTTACGTCAATCTTTTCTACATTGTCTGGTGCATCTATATCTTTGGTGTCAATTATAACTTTTTTATTTATATTAAAAAGAGTACATATATTTTCTTTTACTTTACTAAAAAAATTGTCTTCTGTCTTATCTTTATGTTTTATTATGTCTTTAGTTTTATTATCTCCTCCTTGATTACTATCTATTAAAATTAAATTGGAGATATTATTTGTATTTTTACTATTACTCTTTTTGCTTTCATATAGTTTGCTCCCATACTTTATCTTGATTATACTATCATCTATTCTTTGCTCTTTCACTTTAGCAAGATCACTATTATTAAACACTTTTATCATGATAATACTTATTAAAGCCAAAAATAATACTAATACAATCTTTATCCTTTGATTTAAATATTTTCCCATAGGCATACACCTCTAATAATATGTTAAAAACATATCCTTTCTATTTAATTTATTAGTTAAATTGGAATTATTATATCTGGCCAGATATTAGAAAAAAATCTTATAGATTCCAAATTATGGTTTGATTATATATTCTATGACAAATTTTGTCAATACTATTTTTAAATTTTTATTCTTTAAAATGAAAAACTAACTTATTAGATTATACATTCTAAATAAGTTAGTTCTCTTTTATATTAAACTAAATTAATTGTATTTATTATATAGCATCAATTATTTGTGGTGCCACTTGTTTCTTTCTAGAAACAACTCCTTCAAGAATCATTGCATCATCATTATCTAACTTTTTACCAAAGGCTTTTTCAGCAAGCTCTTTATCTGTTCCTAAAGCAATTATCTTTGAGTTAGAGTTAATTATATCTGTTATTACAAATATAAATAAGTCTAGACCATCGTCAACAATTCTTTTTTCTATTTCAAAAGATAACTCTTCTTTTCTTGTAAATACATCTTGAATATCTGCTGTATTTACTTGAGCAATTACAATTTTTTTACCTTTTTCGTTAAATTCTTTTGCATCAAGATTTATTACCTCTGCAGCACCATACATACTAAAATCAGTTCCTGCTTTTAGCATATCTAGTCCATAAGTTTTAGCATCTATCTCTGCAATTTTTTCTAGTTCTTCAAATGCTTCTATATCTTTTTTAGTGCAAGTTGGAGATTTTAATAATAATGTATCTGATATAATTGCACTAAGCATTAGAGTTGCCATTGTTTTATCTATTTCTAATCCTTCTTTTTTGCATATTTCATACAATAATGTTGATGTACATCCATATGGCTTAGCTATGTAATATAAAGGCATTGATGTTGAAAAATCAGCTATTCTGTGATGATCAATAACAGCTATTACTTCAAGTTTTTCTCTTCCATCTATGCTTTGAGGAGCCTCATTATGGTCAACAAGTATTATTTTTTGTCCTTCTTCTGCAACTGTAATCTGCCTCTGAGGCTCTATTCCTAAATAATTTAAAACATATTCTGTTTCCTTATTTATATTACCAAGTCTAACTGCCTCAGCATCTATTCCATATATCTTTGCTATTCTTTCCATTACCAGACTAGAACATATTGAATCTGTATCTGGATTCTTATGTCCCAAAATTAAAACTTTTTCCATTTCTTTATTTTCCTTTCAAAATCATCTATATTTTATTGCTATTTTTCGTATGTTTCTTGCCTATTATACAATTATTTTTTATAATTGTCAATTATTCTATTTTATAATATTTCTCTTAGCACCCCAACTAAAATAAATCTTGCATCGTCAAAATCATATGCACAAGTTGAAAGTGTGAGAAATTTATCTTCATCAGTTATTTCAATATCATTTTTAAAGTTAGATTGTCTCATTAAAGTATTTCTTCTATTTTTATCTATTCTTTCTAAATTATATATTTCAGAATAAACATTTGATGTTACACCGGCAAAAATCTCTACTTTGTAATTTTTATATGGCGTTAAATAATATATAATCTTATGATTGTCATAATAGCTTTGATTTCTATATTTCATTATAGTTCCAAGCATTGTTCCATTTTTCATATTATGTCCATATATAATAGTATTGTTATTTGATAAATCTGATTCGTTTCTATAATCCATAAATAAAGTTCCAGCCGAACCACTTCTGCCATTAAATAGTGTAGTAACGTACTTTTCATTGTTCTTGCATTGCACCACAGGATAATTTATGGGGGAATTTTCAGAGTATATCCATCCGAACGGTATCCTTATTTTCTTGTTTTAACATATCAAAATCAACAGTAATTGGTATTATATCTTCTTTACTTTCTGTAATATCATTTTGGTCCAGAGCCTGATTCTTAATAGTTATTGCTATATTTTTTAGTTCATCATTTAGCTTTTTATTTGCATTATCTTCTCTAAGATAATAAAAAATTTGATATATTGAAAATGCACATATCGCAATGAGCATTATAATCATTATCATTTTTGTCTTCTTATTCATTTTACTTCCTTTTTATAATCACTAAATTTAGCTAATTTTAATTGTAACATTATACAAAAAAATCATATAATGTTAGAAATAGCATTGATAACTTTCCTTTATTCAGTTATCAATGCTATTATAATTATTTCTATTTCTAATTCTTATTAGTTATTCATTCCCTTTTTTGCATTGTGTCTTATGATAAATACTACACCAGCTATTGATACTAAGCTTAAGCCAATCCATAATACTATATGGCTGTTGTCAGCTGTTTTTGGTTTATTAGGATCTACATTTTCTTCTTTTACTGGTTCTTTTTCAAGTTTAGCTATAACTTCACCTTTTTCAACTATCTTTTTGCAATCTTTACAATATACATCACCTGTGTATCCTTCTTTTTCAGTTGTAGCTTCAACGTCACCTTGTAATTCAATGTTTTTATGATTCTCTGAATTTATTTCTCCATATTCTTTCTTACATAATTCGCAAACTGCTTTTGCTATACATGTAGCTTCTCCACCTTTGTGGCTATCTGGATTAAGTTCACCATAATGTGCTTTACATACTTCGCATATAGCTTTTTCATTACAGTATGCTGTTCCGCCTTTATGTGGTTCATTTTTAACAACTTTTCCACATGCACATTTTGCACTGTGTGTTTCATCAGTTATTTCAAAATCACTATAGTTATGTTCTGCCTTTATTATTAAATCTTCTGCTTTAACTTCTTTTTTATCTTTGTTAAATACTTTGTTACATACTGAACATTTGTAATGAGCTGCTGTTCCATTCTTTAGTTCATCTTTTGTATGAACTGCTGGAACTTCTGCTATTAAGTTTCCATATGTATGATCTCTAACTGGTATTTCTTTATTTTCACCTGCTATGATTTTTCCACATGTATTACATACTGTGTATGCTGTATTTCCTTTTTCTATACATGTTGCTTCTTTAGCAGGATGTTCTGTTACATCTTTATGTGCACATACTACTGTTACTGTGCAAGATGTACTTTTTCCACCAACTGTTGCTGTTATAGTAACATTACCTTCTTTTAATGCTTTTACTGTTCCATTAGATACAGTTGCAACAGATGAATCACTTGTTTCCCATTTAACTGTTTTGTTTGTAGCATTGCTTGGTTCTACTGTTGCTGTAAGAGTTTTTGTCTCTCCTGCTTTCATATCAAGCTTATTTGTATTTAACTTAACTCCTGTAACATCAATTACAGGTACTTTTACATCAATACTTCCTGATTTAGAAGTTACAACATTAGTCTTTCCATCTACAACTGATGTTAAAGATAATGTTTGATTTCCAGATACACCTAATTTAGCTTTGAATGTAACTGTTATAATTGTTCCGTTGCTATATGCAAATGGTTGGTTACATGCAAACGTAGCTGTTATTAATCCTAATTCATTAGCTATATCTTTAGTTGTAATAGCTGAAGCTGTTGAAAGCTCTGGATTATCAAAGCTTGCCATAGCAAAATTTCTTGCTACATCTCCATTTGTTATTTTTACAACTTCTAGTTTTGTATTATCAAACTTTATAGTTTCTTCAATTGAGTTTGCTGAGAAACTTCCTGATACTTTCATATCAACTGTAAACTCTTCTTCTGGTTTTACACTTTTTGAGTCAAGTGATATTGTTGCTGTTGCAGCATTTACTGTTGAAAATGGTATCATACTTAATGCAACAACCACTAATAATAAAACTGTTAATATTTTTGTTTTCATTTTTATCTCTCCCTTTATATTATTTTCTTGCACACTATAGCTTGTGCAACACTTATAAATTCATTTTAGCATAAATGCTTTTGGATGTAAAGCATTTTTTCAAAAAAATTATGTTTTTTATTGGAAATAATTTATATATCCTAATTTTATTAGATTTTCGTAACATTATTTTTAGAAACCACTTATATTATGCGCTACATATTTTAATATTTGTACAGCATCTTGTGAGTCTACTTTTCCATCTTTGTTTGTATCTGCTGCTAAAAGTTGCGTGCTATTTAGCGTTATGTTGTGTGCCACATATTTCAAAATCTGTACTGCGTCTTGTGAATCAACTTTTTTATCCTGATTTACATCTCCTAATGTGAATGGTGCAGGTTTTATTTTAAAACTTATTTTCTTGTTTGTAGAATAATGGTTTGTATCTCCATAAGCATAAGCTTCTACCCAATAAGTTCCTTCTTCTGTTGGTGGTACTGAACTCCATCTATTAGAATTTTCTGAACTTGCATAATAGTAATAAACTTTACCTTCTGATTCATTTTTAATTACTACTGGATTTGGCTTTTGTCCATATGTAATATCATCACATTTGAATGCAAAATTATTACTTATCTTATTGATTGTATAGCTTATTTTTTCATTGCCTGTGTATTTTCCTTTTCCTTGTATTGTTATTTCTTTGTTTCCTGCATTTATTAAGTCATCTGGAAGTATACAAGTATAATCTGTTCCTTCCTTCAAAATAGTGCTTCCATAATAAATTGTTATTTTAGGTTTCTGAGCCTTTTTATTATAGTCAAATTGTGTATTGTCTAACACTATCATTTGGCTTGATATACTATTTCCATTTTTAGCAACAAAATTTATATTTTTACTCTTAGCATATTGTTCAGCATAAGAACCTGATTTTCCTGAAATAAAATTTTTATACATTTTTTCAATAGCTTTATCACTTATACTGCTAACTGAGCTAGGAATAGAAATCTCTCCCAAAGAGTAGCATGAACTTAATGCATAATCTCCAATAGTGACTTTGCAGCCTTCTTCTATAATAAAACTTCTAAGTTCTGAATAATAAAATACCTCTTTTGCTATGCTTGCAACATTTTTAGGAATTGTAATTCCCTTTATTTTAGCTTGGTAAAATGCTTGATCTTCAATAATTTTTACATTGTTTCCTAAAATAACATTACTTGCATTTGTTTTATAAAAGGCTAATCTTCCTATATTTGTTACTTCACTTGGTAATACTACCTCTCCTGTTTTTGTTGCTAAACATTCTATTACCTTCGTTTTATCTTTGCTATAAATAACTTTATCTATTATTACATAGTTTGGTGAGTCCATTTTAATATTGACTTTTTCGCAATTTGTAAATAATGCACCTTTTATTTCAGTAACGCTACTAGGAATATTTACTTGCTCTAATTTAGTACAATATTGGAATGCTGATTCTCCAATAGTTGTTATTGTTTCTGGTAATGTAATAACTGTTGGTTCTACTCCACTATATCCATTTCCATAATAAAATGCAGAATCTCCAATCTCTGTAACTGTTTTTCCATTATATGTTGATGGTACGACTATTTTTGTATTAAATCCATCATATTGAACTAATTTATATGTACCATCAGATTTTCTTGTAAAATAAAAACCATCTGGTTCTTCTTCAATATAATAATATCTTGGTGCTTTTTCATTAAATCCTGCCTCAGCAATATAAACTTTTCCATCTATAAGTGCTGCTACATTTCTATGTCCGTTTCCAGCACCGGCATCATTTACACCATATCTTAAATGTGCTTTAATTCCAACTTGCTCACACATATATAATATTGTATATGAACTTGCCCAGCAGTCTCCACCTCCTGTTAAAATCATTGATGTATAACCTGAAGCACTTGCAGAATAATCATAACTTGCAACAAATTGACAAATTTTATCAAGTTTCTCATATTCTGTCATAGAAGAATTTATATTTTTGCTAATATAATCTTTCATAACATTTTCCGCATATACCGTGGGATAATTGATTACATTTACTTCTACCTCAAATTCTTTGCTATCCACTTTTACTTTTATTTTATATGTACCATATCTATAATCTTTAAAAGTTCCAATTCCTACATAATTAACATTATGACTTTTGGGAGTAATAATGCCATTTTCATCTATGTTAATTGCATCTTCTCCATCTTCACCTATAATTTCAAAAACTGGCTTTTCCTTGTTTCCTGTTACTTTTAATGTATAGCTTTGTTCATATTCTTTTGGTATTGTAATATTATAGCTTTGTGCTTGTCTCTCGTCTATTGCATATAAATCTATTTTTTTTGTGTTTATTGATACTACTGCATTTGACTTTGTTGCTAAGAGAATCATAACGAATACTATAATTCCTAATATTATAATAAATCTTTTTTTCATAAATTTTACCTTCTTTTATATATTTTAAAATCCTGATATATTATGTGCTACATATTTTAATATTTGTACTGCATCTTGTGAGTCTACTTTTCCATCTTTATTTGTGTCTGCTGCTTTTAATTGAGTGCTATTTAAAGTGATATTATGTGCCACATATTTTAAAATCTCTACAGCATCTTGTGAATCAACTTTTTTATCTTGGTTTACATCTCCTAAAGTATAATCACTAGCTGTCATAAAATTTATTGGATAGCTTATTATATATGTATTTCCTTGGTCATCTGCTATGTTGCTAATTTCTATTTCTACCTTTTTGCCTGCTAACAAATCATATCCACCATCAGTTAAATACTTTTTAAGTTCTGTAGGAATATCAAAGTAATAGGCTTCATATGAACTGTCATAATATAATTCAAAGTCACCATTTTTAAAACTATATGTTTTTCCATTAGCTTTAATCTTGATTTCAATTACACCATCTACATAATAATTGCCATTTGCTAACTGTACTGACCACTTAGCATTTGGGTTCATTGATTCTACTGGGAAATTACCTGGTGATGGCCATGAATAAAATGAATCATTTACTTTTGTATCACGTGTGCAAAGCATATCTACTACCCCATAAACATCTGCAAAACCAAATACTGTATTTTTTGCTTTTGGATCTAATAAACTTAGTCTATGTCCAACATTTGGTTCTATATTATTTATGTCATCTATATATCCTTTAATTGAATATGCCATATTTGAATTATAGCTTATATTTCCTGATGTTCTATAAAAGTTTTCTGATGTCATAATTCCTGCTGTTCCTTTTATTGCTTCATCATAGAATGTCTTGTCCATGTTTGATGGTCTTGTTGGGAAATGACTAAAATTTCCTTCTGACGCCATAAGTACTGCTCCTCTACCGTGCATATTTCATATATGGTTCATATATAGAAACATTATTCAAACCTGCAAGCCATCTAAAATAATTGATTTGATTTAGTGTATCATTTTTTACTTGACTTTTTAAAGTTCCTTCCTTATATGGTGCTTTTGTTACTGGCTTTTGTTCATATATATCCCATGATTTATTTAAAATACTTGTGTCTTTATAGCTTTTTTTAATCTGATCTTGTGTATGTGTAATTGCAGTATGTGTAGTTATTTTAATATTCTGTTTTATTACATTAAAATCTGACATATTTAATGTTTTTATATAATTTTTAGAATCTTCTGTATTATTATATTCTATAAAAATGTTATTATCTGATTTATGCAATCCTTTAATTTCAATATTATTGCCTAATTTTAATGTTTTCTCTGTTTTAAATGTCTTCCAATTTACTACATAAATTGTGCCTCTAGTTGAACCAATGTAAATATATTTATCGTCTGAAAAATATATGCCATTTAAAAAGATATTGCTTCCATCGACTTTTATTGCTTTTTTTACCACAAATGATAAATTAGATTCTTGTTTACTATCATTATAATTAAATTCTAATATTTCACCATACTGATCATAGGCATATTTACCTGAACTATCCAAAAATGTTAAGTTCATTCCTCCATATTGTCTTATTAAATAAGCATCTTTTTTGGTAAACTTACCATTATTTGTTCTTATTGCATAATCGTCCCACCAACTACTATATCCTTGAAATGTGTGTAATTTTAAAAACATAGTTGTGCTATCTTTACTAGAAGCTGTAAATTCCATATAATCAATAATATATGAAGGATCTTTTATAAAACTGTCTAGTAACTTTCCATTCTTATCGTAAGAAGATATTTCAACTTTTCTATCTCTATTATCAGAGCCTTTGATACCCCTTGCAAAATAAATATTTTGTTTTCTGTCAACACCAAAGCACATTGTTCCATAAGGTCTATTTTCTAATTTTACTGGAAAACTATTGTCGAAAATTATTTGTTCTTTATCAAAGTTGTATCCTACGACTCTAATTTTTTCACTAGAACTTGTTTCATAAAATGCTGTATATAATACATTATCTTGAACATAGGTGTCTTTTACATAATACACATCAATTTTTCCGTAATTTCTAAATATATTAGTATTTTCTTTTGTCTCAATGCAATATTTATTTATACTTATGTAATTTGATCCATTAGCTCTGATATAAATATAATTTTTGTCGTTTTTAGTTATATATCCTATTGTTGTTTTAAAAGACTTATCTATTTCTGTGTCTTTTGCAGTTGTAGAACTTTTGGCTGCCATTAATCTAGGTCCGAACACTGCTTTTTAATGTCATGTTTTGCTCTAAATCTTCATCTTGCGTTATTGTTTTCTCTGGTTCATATGGATTTGAATATATAATCTTTCTCTTTTCGATTTCATTTGAAATCTTTTCAATGTTTGAATTATTGCTTGGTCCACTTTTGCTCGATGTTTCGATTTCATTGTTTGATATTGCTAAAACTGGTAGTCCTAGATTAAATAACATTATTAGTATTACACCTATTGCAAATATTCTTTTATTCATAAATCATCCCTCACTTATATTTCCTTAAAATTCAGTTATATTATGTGCTACATATTTTAATATTTGTACTGCATCTTGTGCGTCAACAGTTCCATCTTTGTCTTTTGTTGTATTTGCAGCTAGAAGTTGCTTGTCTGTTAATGTTATGTTGTGTGCTACATATTTTAATATCATTACTGCGTCTTGGGCATCAACTTTTTTGTTTCCGTCTACATCGCCTAGTAAATAGTCTATTGTTGGCTTTTCACTCTCTCCTGGTTTTGTTTCTCCTTCACCTGGTTTCGTAGTTTGCTCTTTTGGTACTGTTACTGTACAAGTAGCGCTTTTTTCACCTACTGTTGCTGTTATGGTTGCTGTTCCGCTTCCTACTGCTGTTACTAATCCTTCACTATCTACTGTTGCTACATTTGGATTACTTGATGTCCAACTAATAGTCTTATCATCAGTTGTATCAGTAGGATTTATTGTTGCTATTAAAGTTTCACTCTTTCCTTTTTCTAATGTACATTCCGACTTATTTAATGTTATATTTTCAATATGTTTTATATTTGGATCTGTAACATTAATTAGTATCTGTGCTTCTTTTCCTCTAACATTTAAATGTATTTTAGTTGTTCCTTCTTTTTTCGCAGTTATATTTCCTTTATAATCAACTGTTGCAATATCTTCATTCTCACTTGTCCATTTCATATCTCCAATAGTTGCATCTTCCCATGGAAGATAAAAAACATCTGCTTTTTTTTGTGTTCCAATATCCATTGCATATATTGCACCATTGATTATTATTTGGTCATATGGCTTATTATACTTAATAATTATTGCATCTTCTACATAAATCAATGTATTATTTTGATTCTCTATATATCTTGCTGAAGTTCCAATAAACACATAGCCATCATCAATTTCTATAGCTTTAGTCAATGTATCAAATGAAGAGTTAGCGCCTCTATTAAATGTTTTTATCCATTCCTTATGTTCTTGATTGTCATACTTTGTTATCAATGTACGTCTCTCATTTACATAAGCTCCTGGAGCAAGACACATTTGGTCACTTAAAATAGTTTTAAGTTCAATTCTTCCATTTGAAATCTTTCCTTCATCATCTTCCAAAATTTGATTTTTATATTTTTCAAGAACATCTGAATGATACCCCATTTCTGTAAATACAACATTAAGATTTCTATCATATTTAACTGCCATTTGTTGATAAGTATTTATATTACTATTTATGTTTAATAAATCTTTATCATTTGAAGTAGTTTTTCCTAAAACTAGATAACCACCATCTTTTGTTTTATATATTTTTTCAAATCTATCTCCACCCGAGCCGCCAAAACATTTAAATGTTTTCATGTTCAATTTGTTATCATATTTTAAAATAATAGCATCATCATTTCCTTTTGCTTTACTTATGTATTCTTCTTGAAAGTATTTAGACTCACTTTTATATTTGTATAAATACGAATAACCTACTACTATTATTCCATCATCAACTTTTATAATATCTAAATATTCCTCTGCATTGTTGGATGTTAATGTTGATGCTGGCAATGCAAAAAAGTTAATTGTATTTGCATTATTTGTATTATTATAATTTCCATATGTAAATTCTTTATTTTCAAATAGTTTACTTTTTTCTTTTGCTATTTCCGCATCTAATATTTCTTCTGCTGTTGGAACTCTGTCTCCTCTTTCCATAAATGTACATGTAGAATCAGTTTTACAGTATTTTTCTACTACCGAATTTTTTTCTCCAACTAATACTACTCTATAATTTTTATCTGTAACTTTAAATGCATTTTCTCCTATACTTGTAACGGAATCTGGAATATTTATTACATATAACTCGTTTTCATCTGAGAAAGCATCTTCAAAGGCTGAAATTTTTATTGTTTCAAGTCCATCATATAAAGTTAATTCCTTTAGGTTAGCTCCTTTAAAAGCATATCCTAAAACTTCTTTTAAACATTTGCTACTTTTAAATTCAGATAATTTTAGGCAATTGTTGAAACAATATGCTCCTATAATTTCTATATTGCTACTTGATAAATCTACTTTTTGAAGATTTATACTTCCCTGTAATAACCCACCAGGTTTTGTATTATCATAAATAGCTGTGATTGGTATATTATTATAAGTAGCTGGTACTTTTAATTCTGCTATTGTATACTTGTTGGTTGCATCTACTATCCAATATCGTACATCTTCTGGTGTATAATAAATTTCTCTTAATTTAAGACCACTAAAATAAACTTCATTTACTCTTGCATATGATAATGTATTAAAACTGCAAATAATTATAACGGTTAATACAATACAAATTATTTTATCTATTAATTTTATATTTTTGTTCATAATTGATCTCCTTATATTTTAAAATTCACTTATATTGTGTGCTACTAATTTTAATATTTGCACTGCATCTTTGACGTCAACTGTTTCATTTTTATCTACGGAAAATTATATCACATTGACATTTAAAATACTACCTTTTATTTATTTTTTATTAAGAAATTATTTCAAATTATTATTTTCCATATTTTGCATGTTTTTATGCGAATTATATTGAAAAATATCAATATATGTAGTACAATACATCTGAAAGGAATAAATTTTATGTCTAACCAAGAATACTTAACTATCGGTAATTTAGATTCGCAACTTTTTGATTCAATTGGAAAACATTTAATAACTGACGAAGTTATTTTCACTTATGAAAGAATAAATCATGTAGAAACAAAGAGATTTCAATTATTTCATGAAGTCAAACATTTTTTGCCCAATGCTTTATACTCTCCAGATTATATTTATAGAGATTGGAACAATAGACAAAACACTTTTGTTTTAATAAAATCCCTAAATAGTCAGAAAAATTTAAATATCGTCTTAAAAATTGCACTATTAAATGATGAAAAACATAGTAAAAACTCTATAATTACTATGATAAAAATTGGAAATAAAACATTCAATAAAATCAAGAAAAATAAGAAAGAAAATTTATTATTTAAAAGGCTAGACAATTATGAATAAAAATGCTATAATTAAGATACAATATAATAGTTATTTGAGGTGGTAAATTGTGTCAACCACGCACCCTATGGGTCAAAAGAGATGTAGGAAATGATACACCTACCAAATAACTAATCTTATAAAACGAGCTATGTTAACATAGCTCGTTTTCATATATATTTTAAATTTTAAAACTCATTTATGTTATGTGCCACTAGCTTTAATATTTGCACTGCATCTTGTGCATCAACTGTTCCATCTTCATCTTTTGTTGTGTTTGCAGCTAAAAGTTGTTTTTCATCTAATTCAATGTTGTGTGCTACATATTTTAATATCATTACTGCATCTTGAGCATCAATCTTACCATTTTCGTCTACATCTCCTAATAGATAATCTTCTTTTACCCCTATTACAAATGGAGAAAGTTCATCTACTGTTATTGTGATTTTTCCGTCTTTTACTATTCCTGTAAAATATTCTAGTTCTACCCCATGTTTTAGATGTCCTACAACATACTCTTTTCCGTTAGCATCTTTACCTACATTAAATGTAATATTTAATGGACCTTCATATTCTCCCTCTGTTACATATAAATCATATGCCCATATGCTTACAACATTTTCCCAGTTCAAATCATTTGCTTCCTTTAATCCATTTTCTATTTTTTTATATAAAGTATCTGTTTTTGATATTTCAATGCTTTCAAATTTTGCATTACCATTTCCTGAAAATAACATATTCATTTTACCATTTGTTGTGCCTGTGTTTATATCTCCTGTAACTTCCTCTTCATAAGAATTTTCATCTAATGTATAGTTTTGGTATATGTATCTAATTAAATCATATCCTGATTTTGTTTTTGCAGTAAAACATTTTGGCTCATCATAGTTTTTTACTTTATCTAAACTATTTTTATAAATATAATATATTTCTTCATACTGGTTATTCATTTCATCCCAGCTTTTTTCTTTTTTCATTCCTGCATAGTATAATGTACCTACATCTTTTATTTCAATTGTATCACCTTGTTTTACATTTATAGTAAGTTCTAAATATACATCTTTTAAGCTTGAATTTTTAGGAATCCAATATATTCCACTAAGTTCACCCCAAGGTTCATATTCTAAGTACATTTTGTCAATCCAATCTCCTCCACCCATTCCGCCATACGAATATTCTTTTCCATATTTATTTACATATCTCATGTGATAATTATAAGGCTCATTCACACTTTGAATTCTTATCTTGTTTTCAACATAATATTCTTCATAAGATGTTTCTGTAGTATATATTTTAAGCTTTTGGTTCTTTTGACCATAATATTCTCCATATTCTGTTTCTTCTTTTATTACATTGCTAAAATTGATATATTCAACATCTTTATTTGTACTTGGTTCTAGTTCACCAGTAGTATTAGTATATTTTAATGTTTCATTTATAACTGCATATTTATTTCCATTTATATTTTCAATTTCTATTTTTTCTCCATTTAATTCTGCCTTTGTTGCATTATTAGAAATCTTAATTTTGGTAGTAGTATTTAGTTCTTTTTCATTTTGTGCATAAACGTTTAATTTTTCCTGATTTACTTCAGTAATATAAAGTACACTATAAATTGTCTTTGCATCATTATATCCCCTATATTCTGTTTTTGTTTTTACTTTATTCTTACCGTCTATTCCTATATTGTCAATTGACATAATTACACTTTTGTCATCACTTGCATATTCCTTTAATTGTGCACTTGTTGTTCCCAATAAAAGCATTGCTGCTATCACTATTCCTATTAATAAAAATTTAATTATTGATTTTGTATTCATTGCTTTTACTCCTTTTAAAAATTCTCTAATATACTTTCACATACTTTAATGGTTCTACTCTATTTCTTGAAGAGCTTCCTCCAGCTCTTACTTCAAAGTGTAAATGTGGTCCTGTTGAAATACCCGTGTTTCCTGATACAGCTATTTGCTGTCCTCTAGATACCTTTTGCCCAGTTGATACTTTGAAGCTGTTTAAGTGTCCATAGCATGTATATAATTGTCCCATTTCATTGTGCCATAACATTATAAAATTTCCATATCCTGATACATATTGTGCCATTACTACTGTTCCTGCTTCTGCAGCATATACTGGTTGATAAGCCACACCTATGTCTATTGCTCCATGGTTTGTAGAAGCTCCTGCTGTTGGTCTCTTTCGCGGTCCAAAATATGATGTTATAAACTGATGTCTTGCATATACTGTCGGAAGTGGCCAATCTAACTTTTCATATTCATAAGGTATTACATCCTCTAGCTCTATGTTATGAGCTACATATTTTAGTATTAATACTGCATCTTCAGCATCTACATATTCATCTCCGTTTATATTACCTAATAAAAATTGTTCATCTGTTAGTTCTATATTGTGTGCTACATATTTTAGTATTATTACTGCATCATTTGCATCCACTACTCCATTTTCGTCTACATCTCCCATAGGGCTTATAAAGTCTATTTTTATATTATTTTCATTTGCATATGTTTCTGCATATGAATTTTTATACAGTTTAAATGTTAGATTTTCATTGCAATTTTCAAATGCATTACTTTCTATTGAACTTATTCCTTTTGGCATTATTACTTCAGTTAAACTACTACAACTTTTAAAAGCTTCATTCCATATAATCTCTACATTATTGGGTATAACGATTTCTTTTAATTTGCTGCAATTGCTAAAAGCTGATGAACATATATAAAATACACAATCTGGTAATTTTATATTAGATAAATTACTGCATCCGCTAAACATTGAGTCACTTATAATTTGCATTCTTGGTATATTTACCTGTTTTAAACTTGTGCAATCACTAAATACCCCATCTCCTATCCCTTCTTCCATTATTTGAGGAAGCTATATCTGTTCTAGACCACTACACATTTTAAATGCATAATTTCCTATTTTAGTAGTGGTTTGTGGTATATTTATATTTTTCAAACTACTACATCCATAAAATGCATAATCTCCAATACTAATGATACTATCTGGAATTGTTAAATTAGTTAAATTATTACATCCGCTAAAAGTGCTTTCTTCTATGCTTGTTATCCCATTGGGTATTTCTATTTTTTCAAGACTACTACATCCTCTAAATGCACCATTTGCTATTTCTTTTACTTTATTTGGTATTCCTACGTTTTTTAAGCCACTACATGCTCCAAATGCGTTTTCTCCAATTTTAGTTATTGTATATTCTTTACCGTCTATTTCTGTATTCTTTGGTATTTCTACATTAATGTTTTCATAATAGTGATTATGAGTTTCAATTCCTACTACCTCTACTGTTCTTTTATTTTCGTCTAAAATATTATATTTTAATGTATACTCTTCTTGTTCGTTTGATATTGCAAAAACTTTACTTATGCTAAACATTATAAATATTGCTGTAATTAAAATTGATATGATAAGCACTTTTCTTTTCATTATAAAATTCCTTTCTCGAGGCATACATCGTAATGAAAGATTTTATTTCTTTCAAACTATACTATTTTTAAAACTCACTTATATTGTGTGCTACTAGTTTTAATATCTGTACGGCATCTGTTGCATCTACTGTTCCATCTTCATCTTTGGTTGTGTTTGCAGCTAGAAGTTGTTTTTCATCTAATTCAATGTTGTGTGCTACATATTTTAGTATCATTACTGCATCTTGAGCATCAATCTTACCATTTCCATCTACATCTCCAAGCAGATAGTCTGGCTCTTTTACTCCTATTACAAATGGAGATAATTCGCCTACTGTTATTTTTACTTTCCCGTCTACTATTTTTTGTTCAAATTTCTCATCTGTTCCATCTTTCTTTTTATGTAATATACATGCAGTCATTCCACTATATATTTTTCCTATATCAAATGTTAGGTCTATTGGACATGCTAAACTGTCCGCTCCTACAAGTGTAAGTTCATATTCTCCTAATATCTCATTATATCCTAATTTTATAACTTCATCTCTCATACTATTATTTTCTTTTGGCATTACTGTTATTGTTACATCTTCTAATAATCCATCTACTATTATATTGTTTCCAATATCTACATCCGCTGTTACATAATAAGTGTATGATTCAACTTTAGTCCAATCATAATATACATCATCCTTAAATACTAAAAAACCACTTTCGGCCCATTCTACATCACATGCTATTGCGCCGTTTGCAACTAATGCAATACTTGGGTCATTTATAATATTATATAATCTTTCTATAAAGTTATAATCTTCTTTTGGTTTTACGTAAAAATATACCTCTGGATATTCTTTTCGAAATTCTTCTATAAAATTAGCTACATACATTTTATCTTCTTCATTATAATCTTGTGTATTATTATATTTTATTTTAATTTCTCTATTTATTATATGATTGTTATCCAAAGATCCGTATCCCATAGTAATTCTTACATTTACTTTATAAATATCACCAATATAGTCCCAAGATGTCCACTCATCATTAACATCTCCAAACCAAACGTTTACTGTATATTGCTCATCTGCTGAATATTCTTCTGGTATTGTAGTAATTCCTTGCTTTTCTAGTTCTGGTTTTACTTTTTCCATAACAAGTGCTGGTACTTTTTCGATTTCACTTTCTTTAATATCTAATTCAATTGTGTCTGGAAGGTTATCGAGTGAATTAGCTGTTGGTGTTCCATCTATTATTATTGCTCTTTCATAAGCCTCTACTTTATTTTGTCCAAATATTAAAATTGCTCCAAGTACTATTGATATCATAATTAAAAATCTAAATTTTATTTTCATGTTTTTTCTTCCTCTTTATCTTTATTTTTATCTACAACAAATTTAAAATTTGCTTATATTATGTGCTACTAGCTTTAATATTTGCACTGCATCTTGGGCGTCAACTGTTCCATCTTTATCTTTGGTTGTATTTGCCGCTAATAATTGTTTTTCAGTTAAAGTTATGTTGTGGGCTACATATTTTAGTATCATTACTGCATCTTGGGCGTCAACCTTACCATTTCCATCTACATCCCCTAATAAATAGTCTATTGTTGGCTTTTCAGTTTCTCCTCCTGGATTAGTAGTTTGCTCTTTTGGTACTGTTACTTTGCAAGTCGCTGTTTTCTTTCCAACTGTGGCTCTTATGTTAGCAGTCCCGCTTCCTACCGCTGTAACTTTTCCATTTACTACTGTCGCAACTTTTGTATTATCTGAATACCATCTTACATTTGGACTATCAGTTGTATCTAGTGGCGTATAAGTAGCCTTTATTGTTTCTACACTTCCTACTTTTGCAAAATTAATTGCTGTTTTACTTAAAGTTATATTTGTTACTGGATTGTATGCTCCTGGTGTAAATTTACTATTACTATTAAATAAATCACTTGAAATGCTTGCATCATTTGCGTTAACTACACCATTACTATCTAAATCTGCAACTGCTATCTCATCTGCCGTAAGATTTCTATTAAACCAATCTAATATTGATGATGTATCATTTGCATTTATTACACCATCTCCATCTAAGTCACCTGGATATACTTTACTACCGTCTGGCAAAGTTCTAAGTACACATACATAAACCCAGCATTTATCACTTCCAAAAGAATTTTTGGCTGTTATATATACAAATCCACCGTTTTTTGCAGTAACAATCCCATTACTGTCTACTGTTGCAATTTCTGGATTACTTGATGTCCAAGTTGCATTTGCTACATTTCCATTGCTTAATTTAGCATTAAGTTTTAGCTTTTCTCCAACTCTATTTAATTGTGCTTCGTTTTTATCTAATGATAATGATATTCCCTTTGAACTTGTAATTATCTTTATACTATCTTTTAGCCCTGAAAATTCTTCTACTACTTCTATTGTAACTGGATTAGCCTCTATATCTTTTATCGTTATTATTCCATTTTGAGTTACTTCCACTTTAGAACTATCTGATGAACTCCAAGTCATTTTAATGTATTCATTTGTTCCTGTTGTTCCTATTTTTGCATTTAATTTTGCAGTTTGGCCTAATTGTGCTAAATATATTTTGTTATCAACCTTTTCTAACTTATCTGGATCTTCAATACTTAAGCTCGATATTCTCTTTTCCATTTTGCTTGTATCTGCATATTCAAATCTAGTTCTATATTTGTATTCTACTAGTTTGTTAGTGTCTTCATCCAATACATTTTTTACAGTTATTTCATAAACTTCTCCTGCTGTTGGTCTTATTGAACTATCATAAAAGACTACTTTATTGTTTATTGATGATATCGATTTTGTGTATGTTGTGAAAAATCTACTATCGCTATTTTCTTCTCCATCCCATCTCCATATTTTTTCGTTATTTAAACATTTTACTTCTACAGTTGAATTTTCTTGAACTTTATATTTCTTTACAAATTGTGTTGTCCACTTAAATCTACTGTCCACTAGTGATTCCATAAATGTTATTCCATCTGCTGGCCATGTTTGTGCTACTATGTCTGATGCTTTATATCCTGTAAATTCATTTGCAAATGTTACATTACTTATACCATATCCAAAGTCAGTAAATTCAGTATCTAGCATTTTAGTTCTATGACTAAAGTTTTGTGGTCTTTCTGAGCCATCATCTAAAAACATATTTATATGGTGCATCATCATTTCTTCTGACATTTTAGTTTGTGAATATCCTAAATTTTCTGCATATCCTTTTCCCCATCCTACTGCAATTTTATAATATTCATCACTTACTCCGGCTGGCTTTGGTGGTACATGCGTTATATCTAGTCCTAGTTCTGTTTTTCTATAACTGATAAGTGTTGCTATGTGTTGTGATACTTTAAATGCGTCTTCATTTAATTTTAGCTTTGAAAGTCCTTCTCCTGCTCTTATCATATTTAGATAGTCTACTATTCCTTGTTTTTTAGAATCATTTAGTTCTCCTGCAACTAATTTAGATGGATTAGTTGTTTGTGGTTCTACCTTAAATAAACCTTCTTCTTTATACAAGTTTTCTATTGCTACTTTATATAAATTTCTTCCATTTTCTAATTTTTCTTTTTCTTCTTTTGTATATGGCACTTCATTTGTTAATTCTAAAGATTTGCTTGATATCATTCCTGTTGTTATTATTTTTGTGTCCATATTATAATCAAAAATAGCAATATTCTTGTCTCCAAAATCATTTATTGCATATGATTCTAAAGATGCCATCACAAGTGGATTTAGTATGTAATATATGCTGTTTGTAAATCCTACATTTTCTTTCAATTTTATTCCACTATATTCTTTAGATTTTCCAGTTCTTGCTAGCATTGATTTTATGCTTGTTTCATATTCTTTTAGTTGCTGATTTATATAAAAACAATCATCATTAAAATTAGCCTTATAATTTATTCCTTTTGCGGCTCTAATTGCATTAAACATTGTTACTGCGTGTTTTGATAGACTGTATAAATATGTATTTTCATCAGATTTATAATTATTTTCATATCTAGAAGAGAATTCACTAAATCCTTCTACATACCATTTATCTCTGTTGTAATATACTCCTCCAATTATTTTTCCGCCTGAATTATATAAACATCCATGAAGGACACCATTTTCTCTATAATTATAAGCATCTCCATAGCTGTATGTTTTGGTCTTGTATGTTGGATCAACTGAACCAAAAGATACTATTCCTTCGTCTTTGTCAGTTTCTATATATAGATAGTTGCTGTAATTGCTGTCTGTATAGAATGTATATGCATTTCCTCCAAATGCGGATTTAGTTTTAATCTTAGGCACTCCTAATACCTTTATAATATCGTTTACAGTTGTGCTTGTTGTTACTTTTATAGCTTTGCTTCCTGTTCCAACTGATATTAAAAAATTAGCATCTACTGCCATGCTTAAATTGCTTGGCAAAATGCTAAGTACACATAATAATATGATTATAACGCTTAATAGCTTGCTAAATATTGTATTTTTCACTTTCTATTCCCCTTTTTATTTTATTTCTATATGAAAAATAATTCATTTCTTCTGTATCTGGAATAGGTTTGTCCCAGTCAATTCCAAATCTTTTATAATAGTTAAACAACGATTCTAATGTTAACCAATCTCCATCATTTATGGTTTTTAGTAAACCTGATATTCTGTTAACCATAAACTTATTTAAAGTTTTCATATCTTCCTGTGATAACTTTCCTTCACTATGCATGTCTTCTACTGGCCCATTTCTAAAAAGATAATGTGTTAAAGCAATAGATATATCATCAAAATTATCTTTATTTAATAATCTTTTCTTTGACTTTTGATTTAATTCTTTTAATATAATTTTAAATTCATCACTGCTTAAAAAATTATCAATTGAATAATTTCTTAGCTTTATGTTCCATTTATCTCTTTTATATTTTACCTGAGATTTACTAACTCCATATAGTTCTGCTATTATGTTATCACTATATTTTTTATATAGCTCTTCTAATTCTTCTCTAGTAATATTATCCCACTTAAGCTTTCCACCTATGATTTTTCTTTCATTTAATTCCTTATATAAATCTTGATCCATTTCTTTTTCCTTTTTAAAGTTTACTTATGAAGAATTATATCACATTCAAATTTAAAATACTATATATTAATCACATTTTTTTGTCACTTTCCATAATATATATTAGATACCAAAAGGAGGAAAAAATGTATAGATATAGAAATAGTACTTGTACTTGTATTGGTCAAAACATGCCTAGACCAGAAGTAGATTCAAGACCTATCAATAACAATCAATGTTCTTGTGGCTTTAATGATTCTTCTCTTTTTCCAGACAACTTTATGTATGGTCAAAGTTACGTTCCAATACAATATATAAATAATACTTTTAGCCCAGAAGAAGGCCTAAAAAATGGAACAATGTTTCCAGAGTTAGTAAGCCCTTATGAGCCTTGTCAAAGTATGGTTGAAAATAGATTTTTGCGTGATTCTACCGCAAATGAAGGGAGATGTCCAAATGCATTATAATTGTGTAATAAATAACCCCGATTGTGATTTATCACAATGCGAATTGATGAAAAAAATTCAATCCTATGCTTTTGCAATCAATGATTTAGCACTTTATTTAAATACTCATGGTGATGATGAAAAGGCCTTAGCCCTTCATAATCAATATGCAAAAGAATATAGAAATATGGTTGATTCTTATCAAAGAAAATATGGACCACTTTCAATGTTCTGTCCATGCAATAGTTGGAGATGGGTTGCAAACCCATGGCCTTGGGAAGGAGGAAATGATTAGTTATGTGGACTTATAATAAAATGCTTCAATATCCTATTAACATTAAGCAAAAGAACCCTATGCTTGCAAAATGGATAATTTCACAGTATGGTGGACCTGATGGAGAGCTTGCAGCTTCTCTTAGATATTTGTCTCAAAGATTTGGAATGCCTGATACTAGAGCTAAAGCAACATTAAATGATATTGGAACTGAGGAGCTTGCTCACTTAGAAATGGTTGGAACTATAGTTCATCAACTAACTAAAGATGCTAGTATTGAAGAAATAGAAAAAGCAGGTCTTGGTGCATACTACACAGATCACGGTGTAGACGTTTATCCTCAAGCTGCAGCAGGAGCGCCATTTACAGCGGCATATATTGCTTGTAAAGGTGACCCTATTGCTAATCTTCAAGAAGATTTAGCTGCTGAACAAAAAGCTCGTGCAACTTATGAAAAATTAATTGATTTGTGTAGAGATAATCCTGATGTAGTTGACCCTCTTAAGTATTTAAGAGAAAGAGAAATTGTTCACTTCCAAAGATTTGGTGAAGCACTAAGAAATGTTCAAGATTTACTAATGGAAAAGAGATGTTTTGCAATGAATAATAACAACAATAATAATATGCAAACTTCATCTACTCCTAGTCTTACAAATGTTAGCTTAAATACAAGCGCTGACATTTCTGAAAATTAGACTTTCTATATAAAGCACTTTCATATTCATATTTCAAAAAGCTTAGGTCTTCTATATTATGAATTCCTAAGCTTTTATTTACTATTTCATTTAAAAATTAGTTATATTATGTGCTACTAACTTTAATATTTGTACAGCATCCTGTGCATCTATTTTTTCATCTTTGTTTGTATCTGCAAATAAACTTTGATTATATGTTAATTCAATATTATGTGCTACATGCTTTAATATCATTACTGCATCTTGTGCATCTACATCGCCATCTAAGTCTACATCTCCCAATGAACATAATGGAGTGTTCTCTTTTTTTATTAGAATGTAGTCATAAATTTCATATTCATTAGTTTCGTCATCTTTCACTAGTATATTATACCAATTGCCATTTCCTTTTTGTCTTTCTAATTTAAAATCATCTATACCAAAATCAGCATTTTTAATTTCCTCTTTTAGAATTGGAAAAGCATAGTTAATATAATCTTTCTCTGTATCTTTGATATTTTCTGGAATAGTTATCATTCTATTGGTTTCATAAGAAATTTGCCTCACAACATAACATACATCATTTTTGAAAAATAAAGTTTGCATATATGTAAAACTTGAAAATAAATTAAATCCCATTCCCATTGGATAATACTTACAAGTAACCGTTTTATCGGTAATATACTTTGCTAAAAAATCCTCAAAGCTGTCTTCCAAATATGGTATCTCTTCATCAAAATTGTATGCTGTCCAACAATCTTGGAATATATCAGCAATATCTTTTACATTTTTTTCATCAGCAGCATTATAACTAGCACTATTGCTATATTGCACTTTTACTTTCTTATATATTTGTTTTTCATAATTATACTCAGCACTACCCTCTATAAAAACAAATGCAGTATGAATGTCTGTTAATTGTGGTGGATTCGCATTTTCTTCATTATTCAAAAATTCATCCCAGTCTTCAAATGCTAAATATACATCATAATCGGTTAAATCAACACCTGCATTTGTAAGAGTACTTTTTATTGAGTTTATAACCTTTTCTTGTTCTTCATGACATTTTTCATCATAGAATTCACTTTCTTTAACATTTAATGTAATTGTATTTGGAATAAGTTTTAGATTTGACTCTGTTGGTTCTGCTTTTTTTACTTCTGCTCGTACAACTTGCATACAATTCATGTTAGATACAATGATAGAAACAAGCATAATAATAGCTAAAATTTTAATTTTTAATTTCATTCTTTTATCCCCTTTATCTTTTTATTTTTAACAATACAATTAAATCATTACTTTAAGCTAATTGTCAATCATTAAACAATTCAGATTTATTTTTCATATCCTATATCAAATGTATTCTCATCTGTATCAACTACAACATAATGTAATGGTAGTTCTCCAAGTTCAGTTTGTCCTGCTTGAATGCATATAGTGCTTCCTAATTTTCCATACCATACACCACTATATTTCTGTGATTCATGAATGTGTCCATGTAATGACATATATGCATTGCTTTTTTCCAAGAATTCTGCCATTGCTTTAGAACCTGGTTTATCACCATCTTTGCAGTAGTCAAGTCCTATGCCATAAGGCGGATCATGTAAAACATATATTGCTTTATGCCCTTCTGTTGGTTTTGGCAAATTTGCAAGACATTCCTCCATTTTAGGCACTGTATCCTTTCTCATTTGCTCCCATTCTTGTACTGTAATAATATCTTGGCATTTATTGATATATATTTTATCACTAACTTGTTTTGGCATTTCTTGTCCTTCTTCAACTACAATACAGTTCTTCCTTTTAAATGGTGTATCTAATACCTTATCAAGTCCAATAAAGCTAATTCCGTGGATATCAACTTTTTTTCCATCTATATCTTTTACATTAGGAAATTCCTTTATCATTTCATAATATTCTTCGTTAAGACTTTCCAAATCATCATTTCCTAATATGCTAATAAATTGTATATTATTTATTTCTAATTTTTTATAAAAATCTCTTAAATATCCATTCATAAATTCTCTTTGTACTGATTCACTTATTTCAGGTTTTTTTGGATATAAATCTCCACCAAAAACAATATGATTAATTTTCTTATCTAAGGCTAGTTTTAATATTAGTTCAAACTTATTAACATCGCCATGAATATCACTCGTATAAATAAATTTCATGTTTTTCTCTTTTCCTTCTTATATTTTTACTTAATCATTATATTATATTTTACTCATTGAAATCAAGATATTTCTTAGCTTTTGTTATTATGTATTATTTTATTTGTAAAATATAAAGATGGCTTAGCGAAGAATTTAATCTCCACTAAACCATCCATAATGCACTTTAGCATGTGCGCATCTTGTACCTTTTACTTAAAGGTTTCGTTTTTTACACGACTTGGTTTATAGTAAGTGTTTCCTCTTCTTCAAACCTTTCACGTGCCGCATCTACAAATTGCTGTGTGCGGTTCTTGATACGCTCCGGAAGATAATACGAATCCCTCAAGAACATAAACATTTGCCATATGGTTTGTTTTGTTCTATTTGCAAATGCTGTCGTTCTCCAGTTAAAATCTCCTGGTGGAAGACCTTTTGCCTCTGCTCTTATTTGCCGATGTACCTGCCTCTGAATGTACACTCTTAAGTCATCACAGGCCCAGATTTCTCCATTCGGTCCATCCTTGTATGCAAAATAATTGACTTGTCCCAAATCTTTTACGGCCTTGACAGGTCTCATACGATACATGTTCTTGTAGTAATCATCAATAGGATTGGCTATCATACAATGCACATGTGCATGCACAATAGACTTTAGACCTACTGCTCCACCAGGTGCTGTACCATGCTCGTAGAAAAACGTATCTTCTCCGTACGTCTTTTTTAGCATCCAATAAACGTCCTCTTCCACTTCATGATATTCTTGCATTTGCTCTTCAGGAACCTGTGCCGATGACAGATAATGCTCCTTTGGCATTATCATAAGATATCCAGGGTCGAGAGGACCCAATCCAGGAATCACCACGAAATTATCCGTCTCATACACTACCATGTCAACGAACTTACATTCCATGTTATGCTCGAAGGTAGTCATCTCAGGATGCTTTGCAATTTCGCATAAGAAACATCCTTCTGACGAATTATTTGCTGTGTTGGGAACTTTAAACTCCCCCGGTTCAATGAGATTATCATAGCAGAATTTTGTGAAAGCTTCTACTACTTTTTTGGTCTCAAGCGAAGTGATTTTAGTTTCCACATTGAAGATTAATATATTGCCATTGTAATCAGCGCAAATCTTCATAAAGTCTTTCGCATTGATGACGGGGGTCTTGTTGAATCCCCATACAGTCTGAATTTCACTAGTGGTTTGGATTTGAGAAATGCCCTCCATATTCCACACAATATCCAAAACTCTTGTTAAAGTGTCTTGGTTTGTTCCAGAGATTCCAATAAGCGCATGCTTCCGAGTTATCATAGTTTACCTCCTTACTATATCCTCGTTTGCTGTTAATAGGTACTATGCAAAGTTCATAAACATATGAACAATACAAAAAAGTTGTTACAATTTAATTATAGCATTTTCTTATGTAAACTGTCAAATTCTTTGGTCATTTTATTATTATAGAATCAATAATAGAGTATCATAAAATTTATATAAAATTTTATGATACTCTATTAAATTTTCTCTTACTTTTGAAATTCTTTCACTCTATTATGATAATCTTATAACTCCACCTAATGTTTTGTTAATTGATGGATTATTGTTGTCTAATATTTTATCTCCACCTGCAACTATTATTAAGTCACCGCTTTCAAGTATTTCTTTATCTTTTAATTTCTTGATACCAACTTCAATTGTTTTGTTAATTGTTTCTTTAGCATCTATATAAACTGGTGTAACATTCCATGCTAATGATAATTGGTTAAATGTTCTTCTATTGTCTGTTATAGCTAGGATTGGGCAAGCTGCTCCAAGTCCTGCTAAGTTTCTAGCTGTGTCTCCTGAATGTGTGTAACATACAATTGCATCAGCTTTCATGTTTTTAGCGGTAACACATGTAGCATAGCATACATTTTGTTCTAATGTGTCAAGTATTGGAGTATCTTTTTCGTCAAATCTCTTCCAGTAATTTATTTCTGGTTCAACTCTTCTTGCTATCTTATCCATTGTCTTAACACATTCTACTGGATAATCACCTTGTGCACATTCTCCTGAAAGCATTATTGCACTTGTTCTATCATATATAGCATTTGCAACGTCACTCGCCTCAGCTCTTGTTGGTAGTGGTTGATGTGTCATTGACTCTAACATTTGTGTAGCTGTTATAGCTGGCTTGCATAATCTATTAGATGTTTTTATAATTCTCTTTTGCATTATAGGTGGTTCTGTAAAGTCTGTTTCTGTAGCCATATCTCCACGAGCTATCATTTGGCTATCAGCTTCTTCTAATATAGCATCTAAGTTTGATAATCCTTCTACGTTTTCTATCTTTGTAACTATTTTTATATCTTTTCCACCATTTTCATCTAGTACTTTTCTTACTTGTCTAATATCATCTAAGTTTCTAGCAAATGAAATTGCTACAAAGTCATAATCATGCTCACAAGCTGTTTTTAAGTCTGCTATATCCTTTTCTGCTAACCCTGGTAATCTAATAACAGTTCCAGGTAAGTTCATTGTTTTTCTACTTCCTAATCCATTTCCATGAACTACTGTACAAACTATATCTTTTCCTGCAATCTCGTCAACTTTTAATTCAATTGCACCATCATCTATTAAGATTTTTGTACCTGGCTTAACATCTTTATATAATTCTTTATATGTTACTGAAACTTTTCCTTCATCTCCAGTAATATCTTCATTTACTAATGTAAATTTTTGTCCATCTTTTAATTGTATTTTTGTGTTCTTTCCTGTATATAGCATTCCTGTTCTAATTTCTGGGCCTTTCATATCCAATAGTAATGCAACTGGAATATCTAATTCTTTTCTTAAACGAATAATGTTTTCTGTCTTTTCTGATTGTTCATCCCAACTTCCATGAGAATAGTTAACTCTACATACATTTAGTCCTGCTTCAAATAATTCTTCTAGCTTATTTTCACTAGCTGGTCCTATTGTTCCTACAATTTTAGTTTTTCTTAAATACTTCTTCATAAATTTTCCGTTCCTTTCCTTCTTCTCATCAGAAGATTTACATACCGTAATATTATATCACTCTTTTTTGTCAAATTCAACACTTTTTCTAAAATATATTTTTAAATTTAAATGCTTCTTTTTCTTGTATGTGATAAAGAATATACATGCAGTTTTCTAGTTCAGGAATACTATCATTTATTTCATCTGATTCAAAAAAGCCTTTTATTATACGCAAACTTGAATGTACTTTTTCTAGTTCATCATGTTCTAAATAAAATGAAAGCTTATCACTTTTTTTTGTCCATTCTTGATAAACTTCATCAACATCTTGTGCCAGCTTTAAATTATCACTTTCTTCTTCTAAACATTCTTGCTTTATGTTCTGAAGCTTTTCATCTATTTCATGCACGCATTTTTTAGTATAATTCTGTGTACAAATATCTGCGATTATAATTGCAATTATAATAATTATTGTTATAATTAACTCCTTTTTCATAAATTTTACTCCTCTCGGCATCTATATTTATTTACCCTCTTTTTCTTGACAAAAGAAGTTTCCCTTACCATCAATTGTAGCAATTAAACAGTGTTCTGGTGTAGTTTTAAATTTTGCCACTTGTTTACTTAACCATTTATAATCTTTACCTAACTTAGTTAAATTTTCATACATAACCTGTCCATCTAAAACTAAATCATATGGCAACCCCTCATAGTCTGGTTCTATATTAAAATCTTCACATATTGTATTTCTTTTTGATGGTTTTAAAATTATAGAAATGTTTCCATTTGTCTCTAAAATTGCATATTCTATATCTCCAATATTAAATACATTATTTTCTCTCATTCTTTCTTGAAGTTCATTTAAAGTAAATCTTTCTTTTATTAATACCTGTTCATCTATTTTTCCTCTAAAAATTAAAATACTAGGCTTCCCACAAGTTATCTCTCTAAACTTTACAAATTTCATATTAAAGAATGATATTACTAAATGCATTGCAAGTAAACCTAATATTGGGATAATACCATTAAAAATAGGAATTCCTAGCTCCGACATTGGAATTGATGCTAAATCTGCTATCATTATTGATATTACAAGTTCAAATGGTTGAAGTTGTCCTATTTCTCTTTTTCCCATTAATCTCATTACAACTAATACAATTACATAAAGAACTATTGATCTTAAAAATGTAGTTAACATACATAAACTCCTTGCATTTATAATTTTTGTTTAGTTTTTCCACATCTTTTGTTTTTATGCACAAAAATTAGAGCAAGGTATATTTTTATATTAATTGGACATAATTAAAATATAAAGTTTAATTTTATTAGACTTAGTTTTTAAAATACTTTTTAGAAAGGAATTTTTTATTATGATAATAAATAAGTCAATTCAATTTATTGGTAGATTAATAGCAAGTATATTGATACTTGGAGTTACTGCTTTCTTTACACCTGGTTTTACTTTTGCAAATTGGTGGATGCTCGCTATTTCTATTGTTTTGTTAGCTCTTATAGACTTTCTAATTTCTACTTTTACTAAATTGTATTTTCACCCAATTGTAAAATTTATAATTGGTGCAATACTTGCAGCTATAGCATTATTTTTAGTACAATATTTTGCTATAGGATATGCAGTTTCAGCATTTTCAATCTGTTTGGGTGCTATAGTTTATGGATTAGTAGATTATATGTTACCTAGTAGAGAACAAGATTAAATCAACCAAGGGGACGGGCCTTTTGGTCGACCAATGGGACACTCCTTTGCTACTATAAAGCAATTCTCTACATTTAAAGACCAATGAATTACTTCATTGGTCTTTTTACTTTTACAAAATGTTTAGTTTATTATAGAGTATTACTATAATATACCATATACAATTGACATAAACTATGAAGAATGTTATAATAAATACATATTTAATGTAAAAAAATAGTAACATCATAATGTAAAAATATTTATTAGATAAAGATGATATGGAGATATAATGGTAAATGAGAAAAAAATATATAAGTAAAACATATTTAAAAGATGTTGATAAATATACATTAAAAATTTATTTTGATAGAGAAGATTGTTATATTGGAGTTAAGAAAATAATACAAATAGAGAATCCGTTTATAATAAATGATACAATTTTGATTAAAAATGACTATTATCTTGTAGAAGTAGTTCCTAAAAATGAACATTATTGTATAAGAATGTTTATTAATGAGCAAAAAGAAATAATATCATATTATTTTGATATTACAAAAGAAAATGGATTAGATCAATATACTCAAATTCCTTATTATGATGATTTATATTTAGATGTTGTCTATAATAATCATATAGAAGTGTTAGATAAAGATGAATTAAATGAAGCCCTAGATAAAAATATGATAACTAAGGAAGATTATGAATTAGCTAATAATACAAAGAATGAACTAATAAAAAGCATAGAAAATAACACTAATAAATATTTAAAAATTAATATAAACAATTATTTATAATCTTAAAGACCAATGGTTGTAATAAACTACTTCCATTGGTCTTTTTTGTTTTAATTAACCATATTAGTAAATGATTGAAGTGATATTCCCTTTGATATTCTTACTCTAGGAAGTGCATATTTGTCTGCACCTTTGTAAACTCTTCCCCCTTGAGTTGTAAATGCTAATTTATATCCTGCATCCTTCAATATTTTTTTACTATTTTCATTATATTGTCCAAAAGGATAGCAAAATACTGTTGCCTGTCCATTTAGGCAATTCTTTGAATCTGTTAAATCTTTGTAGATTTGGTCATAACTCCATGATAATAATACACCTTTACCATTTACTCCGCCTTTGTGCATTTGGTCTGAATGAGATTGATAGCTTACTTTGCTTGATTTATAATCATTGCAATACCAACCATTCCATGAAGTTACTAAGAATTCTGTTGCTTTAACATTATATTTTTCTATTACTGGAAGTGCTAGCCTAAAAAAAGATTCATCTCCGTCATCTACTGTTATAACAATACTTTTAGCTGGTAATGATTTTTTTCCATCTATATAATCTTCAACTTCTTGCCATGTTGGAAAATAAAAATTGTTGTCTGATAAATATTTCATTTGACTTTCAAATGCTGATATTTCTATAAAGTTGTTGTCTCTGGCAGTTTCTCCTGCTGATGCATTATAAAAGAAATGATACATAAGAACTGGTAGTCCGCCAGTTCCTGAATTTTTATATGTTGGTGTTTGGCTTTCTGTTTTGTTCGAATTATTGCTAGATGAATTATTGTTTGCATTATTTGAAGTTGTTCCAGTACTTACTGGCTTAGTAGTATTTGTAGCAACTTCATTTTTTATTGTATTAGATTGGACAGTATTTTGAATTACATTATTTTCGATTTGGTTTTTAGTTTCTATTTGATTTGACAATACACTATTTTTCCATTCATTTCCTTCAAGGAAATCTCCACCTAAAAAATTATTTGTATTTACATGGCTACTTCCTGTTTTTGATGCTTTGCATATCCTTACAATTCCAAATGCTATCGCAGCTATAGCAATAACTGCTATTACACTTGCAATCACTTTAATACTATTTTTGTTCTCTTTTGCTCTTTTCATCTTAAATTTTCCCCTTTTATCCACAAATACACTTTTATGTAAGTATATTCTTAATAAACTGTTATATTTATTCTGACATCTTTTCTACTATTTCATTTTTTGACTTATATATACTATTTTCAGGTACAACTCCCCTTACTGAAGATAATGGATAAATATTAGTATTTCTTCCAATTACTGTTCCTGGATTCAAAACACTTCCACATCCGACTTCTACATTATCTCCTAACATTGCTCCTATCTTCTTTAGTCCTGTTTCTATATTTTCATCTTTATCTTTTACAACAATTAATTTCTTATCTGACTTTACATTTGATGTAATTGAACCTGCTCCCATATGAGATTTGTATCCTAAAATAGAATCTCCAACATAATTATAATGTGGTACTTGTACTTTATTAAATAATATTACGTTTTTAAGCTCTGTTGAATTTCCTACAACAGCCGCCTCTCCAACTATTGCCTTTCCTCTAATAAATGCACAATGCCTTACTTCAGCATCCTTGCATATTATAACAGGTCCATTTATATATGCACTTTCATATACATTTGCAGTCTTATGAATCCACACATTTTCCTTAACCTGTGTATATTCTTCTTTTGAAAGACTTTTTCCTAAACTTATTATAAATTCTTCAATATGTGGTAGCACTTCCCATGGATATGTATACTTTACTAGTAAATCTTTTGCTATTGTCTCGTCTAAATTATACAAATTACTTATTTTGCAATTCTCCATTTTCTCCTCACTTTCATTATTTTCCAACCATTGGGGACGTACACTTTTGGTTGATTTTATGTAACCTGTCCCAAATGGTCAGGGTCAAAATGCGAGTCCCTATTGACCCCAAAAATCATTGTATAGCTTAATTGCTGTTTCTGGACTATCGTTTCCTTCTTTATTCTTTATTGGTGCAAAATTTTCTTCTCTTTTGCATCTTAGAATTGACATATTATCAAAATATCCAAATCCATCAAAAATGAATGACTCATACTTATATGCATTTGGTTCTGTAGATACATGCAACTTCCCACTTTCATCTATATAATTGGCTTTTTTATGTGCACTATGATATGGAAGTTCTTTCTCTGCTAAACTATCTAGTGCATTTATACTATATAAATGGCAAATTATATTTGACTCTCCAAATAATAATTCTCCGTCTTCGTCTGTCTCCTCAGCCATATCTTCTGGAAGCTCTGTGTATTCTATTATACCTGGTTTACCATTCTTTTTGCAAAATACTCCCACTCTTTCTTGTGGATTTCTTTTAGCTACTGATTTTGATGCTATTTCATTTCCTTCTGATATTGTAAGTCCAATTAAAACTGGATCACACATATCTAACAATGCATTATCAACTGATCCTATGAATATCCATTCAATGCCTCTATTCTTCATGTCAGCTAGAATACCATCTTTTTTCATAGATTTATAAATGCTTCCATTACCATCAGATGCCATTTTAATATTGTAGTTTTCGTCAATCATTAACTTTCCCGATTCATTTAATAATGGTAAATTTCCTTGATTAAAGAACTTGACATTATCTTTTGGATATCCAAAAAAGTTATGTTCTTTAAAAAAGCTAACAGTCTTTTCATTGTTTTCTGTGCTAGTCATTATATACCAAGGTAAAGCTACTCTATACTTTTTATTATTTCTAATTAAATTTTCCGCAAGTATTTCAAATAAATATTTAGATTCTGGTTTAACATCTAATTTGAATGTTCCTTTAGGTCCATCATGCCCAAGTCTTGTTCCTTGTCCTCCTGCCATTGTAATTACTGCATATTCTCCTTGCTTTATAATATCTTCACCGATTTCTTTTAATTTCTCACATTTGCTTTGTCCAAGCTTTTCTTTTGCGCAAAATGGTATATGCTCTATCATTACACTTTTTATTGCTTTGCTAAAATCTTTATTACTTTCTTCATATAACTTTGCTAATTGTTCATAATCTACATTTTCTATTTGATTTATTAAGTTTTGCTTTTTTTCTTCTTCTAATTTTTCTATGTAATTTAGAATATGTTCTTGACCATTTTTTCTTAGTATTTGCTCATATCTTTCCATACCCATAAATTCCTTTCACTACGCTTCGCTTCGTTCATCGTCATCCAAGATTTTGTTTCACAAAATCCCGTCTGCCAAATCGCATTTTAATTACTTTGTTCGCTTCAATTGCCATCCATAATTTCCTCTACGCATTTTATCATATTAACATATAATATGCAAGCATTTTTGTCCATGACAGTTTTCATACATAGTCTATGCTTTTCTATAACAATTTTCACAAATTTGTCATATCTCAAATTTCATGTAATATACTTTAATAAAGTTTTATGCAAATGCGTCTTTAAAAGGAGGTTAAAATGGAAGACAACTTAAAATTATATCAAGATATAGCAAATAGAACTGATGGTGATATTTATGTCGGCGTCGTTGGACCTGTTAGAACTGGTAAGTCAACTTTTATTAAGAATTTTATGGACTTACTTGTTATTCCTAACATTGATAATAACTACAAAAGAGAAAGGGCTGTTGATGAATTACCTCAGAGTGCTGCAGGACGAACAATAATGACAACTGAGCCCAAATTCATTCCTAATGAGGCAGCTGAAATCACCTTAAATGGTAATGTAAAATTTAAGACAAGATTAGTTGATTGTGTTGGTTACTTAGTAAATAATGCAATTGGTTATATGGAAGATGATATTCCTAGAATGGTTAAAACTCCATGGTTTGACGATGAAATTCCTTTTGAAGAAGCTGCAGAAATTGGCACTAAAAAAGTAATTGAGGATCATTCAACTATTGGAATACTTATTACTACTGATGGAAGTTTTTCAGGAATAAGCCGTGATGACTATGCTATTCCAGAAGAACGAGTTGCTAATGAATTGAAGTCTTTAAATAAGCCTTTTGTTATAGTTTTAAATACAGCATTTCCAGCAAGTAATGAAACAACCCTTTTAGCAGCTTCCCTTGAGGAAAAATATGGAGTGTCTGTTATACCAACTGACTGCTCTAACCTAAGTTTAGATGATATAAATAATATATTTGGAAGAGTTTTATATGAATTCCCAACGCAAAGAATCAACCTTAGCTTTCCTAAGTGGATTGATGCACTTGATAATAATCATTGGCTGAAATCTCAAATGTTTGGTGAAATCAGAAATAGTTTTTCTGATTTAAATATTATAAAAGATGCTTACTCTGTCGCTGACTCTCTATGCTCTAATGGGCAAGTTGCAAATAATATAATCACAACCTGCAATGTTGATCAAATTGATTTTGGAACTGGCAATATTAATATTTCTCTTGAAGTTAACAACTCATTATTTTATAAAGTTCTTACAGAAATGTCTGGAACCACTATTACAAATGAGTTTGAACTATTCTCTACATTCTCAAGTTTTGCTAGTGTAAAATCAAAATATGATAGAATTGCACCAGCAATTGAAGAGGTCAATAGTAAGGGATATGGAATTATTACTCCATCAATTGATGATCTTATATTAGATGAACCTGAGATGGTTAAACAAGGTTCTAAATATGGTGTAAAATTAAAGGCAAAAGCTCCATCAATACACCTTATAAAAACAGATGTAGCAACCGAGGTTTCTCCAATTGTTGGTAGTGAAAAACAATCTGAGGATTTAGTTAAGTATTTACTTTCGGAATTTGAGACTGATCCTAAAAAGATATGGGAATCTAACATATTTGGAAAGAGCTTGCATAGTCTGGTTAATGAAGGATTACAAAATAAATTATCTTGCATGCCAGAAGATGCTCAAATTAAACTTCAACAAACCTTAGAGAGAATTGTAAATGAGGGCTCTGGTGGACTAATATGCATTATATTATAGAATTATTGACATACAAATTTACCCGACAATATTGCTAAACAATTTTGTCGGGCTTATTATATTTATTTAGTTATTTACATCTATCATTTTTATATTCTTTATCTTTATATTATATTGTCCATCACTTTCTACAATATTTATTTCATTCTCTTTAGATTTGTGTATTTCATCCAATTTTATAATAACTTTTGTTCCTTCATCCATACCATTTGGAAGGGTTTTATTGTAATTATCATAATATGTAATATTGCTTAGATATAATATATGCATGTCCTTTGTTATATTAGTTTTATAAATAATATTATTATCTATCAGATTCTTAGGATCTATATCTGCAACAACGTACTTTCCTACTTCCGCATTTTTATAATATACAGGGAATTCTGCAACAGATGTAATCTTCCTATATGCTTCGTTTAGCATTTTTACAATATTCTCTACTGAATTTCTATACTCTTCTAATGTTGTCCTATCATTTAATTTAAGTACTCCATATATATTTTTCTTATTTTCTCTATGCTTGTTATTACCAAGGTTCTTTATCTTTGTATAATCTTCTTCAAACTCGCCAAAAATCTCAGTTTTCTTGCTTCCTTTATATTTCTTTTTTAGTTTTTCTAAATCATTTGCTAATATCTCATTTTCATTTTTTCCAGTAAGCACTGCATTTATAGAATTTATTATATAATTACACGAAAAAATGCTATTACACTCATCGATTGATAGCTTTTGCTTTTGAATGCCATCTGCTCTTTGTCCAACCTCAGTCATGTCCTCGTCAAAATTAAAATTTGCTTGTAGCTTGCTTTCTTCTGTACTTTCATCTCCTTTAGTTAGGTTTGGTACTGCATCTTTACTTGTAAATTTCCAAAAGTCAACTATACTCTTTTTATGTTTTTCAATCTCAAATAAATAATCTTTTGCATTATCAATTTTACTCTTCATATTTTTTTTCTTAATTTTCATTGCATTAAAATCAGCTTTAGCGTTTTTATACTCGCTTTCTAAATTTGAATTCTCTTTACATATTCTAATCAAGTCTGATATGGTATATACCTTTGGAGTCGTTTTGCATTCTTTACTGGTTTCTTCTTCAATCTCCTTGTCTTCCGCTTCTTCTATATCATCTTGGGCTTGTCCTGATTTCTTCTTTATAAGCATATTAAGTTTTCTCATTGAATTCTTCTTTTTTTCTACAATAGTTTCTTCATCGTCTTCTACATACTCTTTTCCCTCAATTGTTACATAAGTTTCATTTAGTTTAGTTTTCTTAAAAAAGAACTTTACTCTCTTAAATACGCTTTTTTTGCACTCTAAAAACATTACTATTTGTTTTTCATATGTTCTATAAGCTTCTGCCAAACTATTTACAGTTTTCTTTATATCTTCTAATTTTTCTTTTAACTCTTCTATATCTTTGCATACATCTTCTTTTCTTTCATTTTGCTTAATTGCTTCTTTAGTTATAAATTCTGCTAAGTTTTCTGAGGTTATATTTTTCTCTTCATATTTAAATATTAAGCTACCATTTTTGTTTATTGTAGGCTGAAATGTATACTTATATCCAGTTTCAGTGGTTAAAATAAATAAAGCTTTAAGAAGAGTATATATTTCTTCTGCCTCTTCTCTTGATTCTATATCTATCCTATATTTACTTACCAATCCTTCATTTACTTTAGTCTTTCCGTGTAATGTATTCTTTTTTTCCTTCTTTCGTAACTTCATATACTGTTGGCCATTCTTTTGTAAAAAGATATATATAATTTTCTATGTCTGTTATTTCTTCACTTTTTAAATAAAATTCCTCATAGTCTGTTTTGCAAATTGGTACATAAATTCTTTCTTCTGGATTTTGTAACTTCTGCTTTATCATGTAAAATAGTACCGCTATGTCTCCCTCTTCTTTTGTTGGAAATAGCATAAAATATCTATTGTCTTCTCTTGAATAATAAATCTGCCAAATATAATTTTTATCATATCTCACAAAATAAGGAATATTGTTTTGAAATTCTTTTTGAATTTCTTCTATTCGTTCAATTTCCCAATTCTTAGCCAAACTTGCAAGCTTTTCAAAATCTTTATAATTTTCTTTTATGTATATATTTATAGGTTTTGATAAGGCAAATCTTTCTTTTATATCTGTAGTTCTATCAGTATTGCTCACTAAAATGTCTATATCTTTTACTTTTATAAATTTATAAATTTTATATAACATAGAATTGTCATATGATTTTGAAATATTAAAAGTAGGTTTCCTACATCTTAAAAGTTGCTGAGACTTTTCTCTATTAAATCCTATGTTTTCTAGCATGTTTGCTCCTGGCATTTTTGTACCTCCCTAATTAGTTCATCTATGCTCATGTCTTTTATAAAATCTTTTGCTCTTACTTTAATTTTCTTTCGTTTATACTCACTTTCTCCAATTTTTATAATATATGGTATCTTCATATCAACTGCCTTGTATTCTTTATTTTGTACATTTGTGTCTGATAAGTCCTCTTCTGCCCTTATACCTTTTTGTAGCATACTATTAACCACTTCTTTTGCAAAATCTCTGTAAGACTCATCTTCTGAAATAACTACTACTTGAACTGGTGCAATCCACAGTGGAAAATTGCCCTGATATTTCTCGATTAAAATTGCAAGCAAATTTTCGTAACTTCCAACAGCAGTTCTTCGAATGTATATTGGATATTCTTCTTCATTATTTCTATTAATAAATGTAGCGCTAAACCTATGTATAATTTCAAAATCTATTTGCAAACTAGAAAAATCTCTGTCTTCATAATATATCTGTATGCTTGGTCCATACATCTCTGCTTTATCCGTTTCTTCATATTCTACATTTAAACTATTTAGTGCATTTTTCATTGCAGCTACTGCAAAATTCCACTCATCAATTGTTCCTATATATTCTTCCTTTTTGTTAAAATTCCAATTTTCTATTTTATATGTTACCTCTAGCCCTAGCTTACTTATAAATTTCTGGCTAAGTTCTAATGCTTCTTTTATTTGTTTTGCTAAATCATCTCTTAAGCAAAATATACTTTCATCTGACATTGTAATTTGCCTTGTCTTGCTTATACCTTTTATATCTTTTTCATTTTTAAAAACAGTAGCGGTCTCACTATATTTGATTGGCATTGCTTTATAACTTCTTTGTTTTGTTTTATACACAGCTAAATGAAAAGGAGATACTTCTGGTCTTAATACAATGCAATTTTCATCTCTATCACCTATACTATTTTCCGTCTCAATTATATACATATCGTCTTTTTGGTTTTCTAATCTATCTTCAATCATGTATATTTCTGCTCTTGAAACACTTGGAGTTCTTAGAATTTGATATCCATTTTTTTCTTCTTCTGCCTCAACATAATTTCTTATTATCTCGATTACTTTTGAACCTTTTGGAAGAATTATAGGAAAACCTTTTCCTATATAATCTACATGTGTGTATAATTCAAGTTCCTTACCTAATTTATTTAATTCATTTGTTTTCATGTATCTATAAGTTTACCTCTCCATATTTTACTTTAATCGCATTATAACATTGCTAATAAAAAAAGACAAGAAATTTATAAAATTTTAAGAAAGCAGTTGACATATACTGTAAATAGTTGTATACTAAAGTTAGTTAAAAGATATAGCTGGTCATATAAAAATTTTAACAAAAAGCAGAGTAGCCGTTTTCTACTCTGCTTTATTTTATTTTCCGTTTTCTTTTGTATTATTCTTATATGTATTTAACTCTTCTTGCAATTTTTCTATCTCCTGTAGTAACATCCATATAAGCATATAACTGGTCATATCCATCACCCCCTTTAGCAAGTTTTCCTTTGCAAAGGTTGGTAATATTATACATCGTATTTTATTGTATTTCAATACATTTTGCCATATTTTCTCATATCTTTATCGCTATGCATTGTCATATTTTGTCTGTTATTGAAGTTATTTGTAATTTTTAATTTCATCTAACACTTTGTTAGCAAATTCATCAACTGAAAAGCTTCCAATATCTCCATCTTTTCTATCTCTTACAGCTACTTTATTTTCTTCAAGTTCTTTATCTCCAACAACTAACATGTATGGAACTTTGCTAAGTTGTGCCTCGCGAATCTTGTATCCTATTTTTTCATTTCTATCATCTAACTTAACTCTAATTCCTTGGCTTAGTAATTTTTCAAGTACTTCTCTTCCATAATTAATTTGTTTTTCACTAATAGGTAAAATTATAGCTTGAACTGGTGAAAGCCATACTGGTAGATTACCTTTTGTTTCTTCTAATAAAAATGAAATAAATCTATCAGAAGTTCCAAGTATTGCTCTATGAATTACAACTGGTCTATGCTTTTGTCCATCTTCACCTATATAGCTTAAGTCAAATCTTTCAGGAAGAGCAAAATCTAATTGACATGTTGGTATTGTAATATCATGTCCTAAAGCAGTCTTTATCTGAATATCAATCTTAGGTCCATAGAATGCAGCTTCACCTTCTGCCTCATAGAAGTCAATTTTAAGTTCTTTTAAAATTTCTCTTAATTGATTTTCCGCAGTTTCCCACATTTGGTCATTGTCAATATATTTTGCTTTTTCTTTACTTCTTAAAGAAAGTCTAAACTTAAAGTCATCTCTCTTAAATCCAAAGTCATGAATATAAACTTCAAATATAAGATTAATTACCTTTCCAACTTCTTCTTTAATTTGATCTGGTCTTACGAAAAGATGCGCATCATTTTGGCACATTTGTCTAACACGCTCTAATCCACATACTGCACCAGAATTTTCATATCTAAAATCATGTGCAAGTTCACCAATCTTGATTGGTAAGTCTTTATATGAATGCATTGAATTTTTGTATATTAGCATATGATGTGGACAGTTCATTGGTCTTAAAACTAATTCTTCATTATCCATTTTCATAATTGGAAACATATCATCTTTATAATGATCCCAATGTCCACTTGTCTTATAAAGGTCTGTTGTAGCTAAAGATGGTGTATACACATGGTCATATCCAAGTTTTACTTCCTTATCTTGAATATATCTTTCAAGTGTTCTTCTAATTGTTGCACCATTAGGCAAGTACATTGGAAGCCCTGATCCAACTAATGGATGTGTCATAAATATTTCTAAATCTTTTCCTATTTTTCTATGGTCTCTTTGTTTTGCTTCTTCTAGCAATTGTAAATGTTCTTCTAATAAACTAGCTTTTGGAAAAGAAATTGCATAAATCCTTTGTAGCATTTTATTATGCTCATCACCTCTCCAATATGCACCTGAATTTGATAGAAGTTTTATAGCTTTTACTTTTCCTGTACTCATTAAATGTGGACCAGCACATAGGTCTGTAAAATCGCCTTGTTTATAAAAAGATATCTCTTCTCCGGTCTTTCAGTTCGTTTATAAGCTCTACCTTGTAAGGCTCACCTTTCATAAGTTCCAAAGCTTCTTTTTTTGGTAAAACAAATTTTTCAATAGGTAAATCTTCTTTAATTATTTTCTTCATCTCTTCTTCTATTTTTGCTTTATCTTCTTCTGTAAAATTTTCTTCCACATCAAAATCATAATAAAACCCATCATCTATTGAAGGTCCTATTGCCAATTTTGCGTTTGGAAATAATCTTTTAACAGCTTGTGCCATTATATGTGATGTTGTATGCCAATATGCTTTCTTTCCATCTAAATCAGAATCAAAAGTAAGTATCTCTAATGAACAGTCCTTGCTTAATACAGTTCTTAAATCAACTACTTTCCCATCAACTCTAGCACATGTTGCAACTCTTGCTAGTCCCTCACTAATTTGTTTAGCTAAATCAATTACTGATATTCCTTGTTCCACTTCTTTTATAGAACCATCTTTTAACATAATTTTCATAATCTTTTCTTCCTTTCTTTTTAACTTTTAAATACAACAAAACCCCAAAGAACAATATAAAAATATCATTCTTTGGGGTGCTATATAGCACGGTTCCACCCAAACTTTTTACTTAATTTAAACAGCTTATAACGTAGCTTATGCGTCTAGCTTAATCACTAGCACTATAAGAAGGTGGTTTTTCAAATATGTTTACTTAAATTAGCTTACAGCCACGACTAATTCTCTCTTAAAGCAACCTCTATTTTACTTTTTCTTCCATTAGTATTTTGTATTATATGTTTATTATAGACTCTTTTTCTTTATATGTCAATATTATTTATCAATTTATTTGACTTCATTCTTCCATAGTCCATGTTTATTGCAATAAGCATATATTATACTTCCTGGTACATATTTAAATGTTACTTTTGCTTCATCTCCTGGTTTTAAATATTTTGTGCACTCATTTTTTTCTGATACCATTGCAATCCATTCAATGTAATGTTCGTCTTCCATTACATGATTAACAGTTACTATAATATGCTCTCCTTCTACTACATAATTTGGTACATGCTTTTCGACTGCTGCATCTACTGAATTTGGTTTTAACTCTTCCATTGGCTCATTACAGCAAATGATTCCACATCCATTACAACTGCAATCTTCAATTACTCTAATTGTTGCTCCACAATTTTTACATCTTTTTATTATTAATTCTTTTGACATTTTATTATCTTCCTTTCGCTCTATCTGCATCCATGATTTTCCTTTGGAAAATCGCGTCTGTCAAATCTAATTTAAATTACTTCGCTCGTTCATCTCCAAGCTAACTTTAATTTATTTTTCCTCATACCCTGGTTTTTCTAAAAGTCTAAACATATTAGTCTTATATTTTTCAACTCCTGGTTGGTTAAATGGATTCACTTCTAAAAGTTCTGCTGACATAGCGCATGCCTTTTCAAAGAAATATATAAGTTCTCCAATAGATTCTTCATTAAGCCTTTCAAGATTTATCACAATATTTGGAACACCACCATCTACATGTGCTTCTATTGTCCCCTCCATCGCTTTTTTATTTACATATGATAATGTTTTTCCTTGCAAGTAATTTAAATTGTCTAAATTGTCCTCATCAAAGTTTATACTTAAATCAGTATTGCTATTTTCTATATTTATTACTGTTTCAAATAAAATTCTTCTTCCTTCTTGTATATATTGACCTAATGAATGAAGGTCTGTTGTAAACTCTGCTCCTGCTGGAAATAATCCTTTGCCATCTTTTCCTTCACTCTCGCCAAAGAGTTGCTTCCACCATTCAATCATGTAATGTAATTTTGGTTCATATGTTACTAACATTTCAATTGATTTTTCATCTTCATATAATAAGTTTCTAGCAACTGCATATTTGTAGCATTCATTGTATTTTAAAGATTTATCTGCATATTTATCTTCAGCTGTTCTCGCACCTTTCATAATGCTATCAATGTTTAGTCCACTAGCGGCAATTGGAAGTAGGCCTACCGCAGTAAGCACTGAAAATCTTCCTCCTACATCATCTGGAATTACAAATGTTTCATATCCTTCAGAATCAGCTAGAGTTTTAAGTGCTCCTTTTTTCTTATCAGTTGTTACATATATTCTTTTTCTAGCTTCTTTTATTCCATATTTATTTTCTATTATTTCTCTAAATATTCTAAATGCGATTGCAGGTTCAGTTGTAGTTCCTGATTTTGAGATAACATTTATACTGAAATCTTTTCCTTGAAGCAAATCAATTACATCATTTATGTAATTAGGGCTTAAATTATTTCCTACAAATATCACATGTGTTTTTGTTTTATCTTCTCCATATATTGAACTATGCAGAGCCTCTATTACAGCCCTTGCTCCTAAGTAAGATCCACCAATTCCAATTACTAATAAAATATCAGAATCCTCTCTTATTTTTTTAGCAGCTTGTTTTATTCTTTCAAATTCTTCTTTATCATATGTAGTTGGTAGATGTAGCCACCCCAAAAATTCTTTTTCATCATGAGATTTTTGTTCTAGTTCTTCGTTTATCTCTTTAACTACTTCTGCATTTTCTTGTATTTTAGATTCTTCAATTCCAGTAAACTCAAAATTAAGTTTTATATTTGGCATAATTTCCTCCTTTGTTAATTGTATTTTCTTTTGTAATAAAAATTCATTCTATATTAAAATAATCTATTAAGATTATAACATAATAGATTATTTTTCTGCAATATTGAATTTATTTAAACCAATGTTTTTTAATTGCTATGTCTTCAGGTTCATCTGGTCTTATCTTTTCATCACTTAAAATCTTGCTTGGATTGATTTGAGTTAATTCTTCTAACTTTTCTTCTCCAATTACATTTTTGTATTCTTCAAGCATCTCACTCATGTGCACATATTTAGTATTGGGACTATGAGTATCAGTTCCTAAGAAATGAATTGCATTTGCATCTAATAATTTTAGCAATGTATCCTTAGCATCTGTTCCATAGTTTCCTATTATACTACTATAATTAGATTGAAGCAAAACTCCGTTTCTTACCCATTTAATTGCTAAGTTAGGATTTTCTTGTACTATATCATATCTTTCCGGATGAGCAATTATCGGTCTATATTTTGATGTAATAAGTTCTTCAACTACTCTATCAAGATAAATAACATTCATATGCATTGGCAATTCAAATAGAACATATCTACTTTCTGATAATGTTGGAATTTCTTTATCATCTACTAAATCAACTAGATTATTAGTTATAAATGCTTCTGCACCATTATATAACTTAATATTTATTTGTTCTTTATTAACTTCATTTTGTATAGCATCTATTAATGCTTGTCTATCATCTCTTCCAACATCATATTCATTTTCTATATAGTGTGAAGTTGTTATAATATCTGTAAATCCTGCAAGCTCTGCTTCTTTAATCATTTGCATTGTTTGCATAATATCTTTAGAGCCATCATCTATTCCTGGTAGAATATGAGTGTGAATATCTATCATTCTTCTTCTTTCCTTTCACCATATCCTTTAATTGATTTCATAATATCATCTACTTTTTTCTCATTTTTGTTTGGTCTCTTTATTTCTGTCTTTTCCTCTTTTATATCAGCTTGAGTATCTTGTTTTGCATCTTCTTCATCAATCTTTGTAAGCTTACTAATATCTCTGTGTTCTGAATGACCATGTGTACTTCTTTTCTTCTTTTTTTCACCTGTTGTAGAATCAGTTTGATAATAATAATATTTATTTTCATATTTTTTAGCAGACATTTTAACTCTGTTTAATACTACACCTACAACATTACCACCAACTGCCTCAATTCTCTTTTTAGCTTCTTTTAAATCATCAGCTTTAGTAAGTTTTTGTGCTGCAGTAAGTAATGTATAGTCAACAGATCTTGAAAGTACTGTTGAATCTGTTACTACTAAACATGGTGCACCATCAAATATAATAATATCAAATATATTTTTTAATTCTTTTATTAATTGCTTTACTTTTGGTGTAGCTAATAATTCTGATGGATTTGGTGGAATATTTCCTGCTGGTATTATATATAAATTATCTATTTCAGTAGGTTGCACACAATCTTTAATGCTTATATCCTCTTCTACACCTCTACTCGTTATACCAGATAAATAATTAGATAATCCAGGATACATATCTACATTAAAAACATTGTTCTGTCTTGGTCTACGCATATCTGCATCAACTAATATAACATTTTTGCCTGCTTGTGCAAATGTAATTGCAAGGTTAGCTACTACCCATGATTTTCCTTCACCTTGCATTGTACTTGTCATAAGAATTGATTGTCCATTGCCTACTTTACCCATATACTGAATATTAGTTCTTAATGCTCTAAATACCTCTGATACTGGAGATTTTGGATCTAATCTAGTTATTAATTCTTTCTTCATAAGTATTTCCTCCTACCTTCTTCTCTTTTTCATATTATTATTATTAAAATCTAATTGTGGTAATTCTGCTAAAACTGGTAATTTAATTGCTTTTTCAATGTCACTTGCTGTACGAATTGAGTTATCTAGCATATTAGCTATAAATATTACTGCTATTGATAATACAAATCCCACAGCCATACACATAACAGTTGTTTTTGTATGGTTGATATTGCTTGGTCCGCCTGGCACCTCTGCTTTATCAACAACATTTATATTATCAATCTTATAAAGCTCTTTTACTTTATTTGCAAATACTGTCGTAAGTTCATTTGTAATTCTTGTAGCCTTATATGCATCTACATCTGTAACTGATACATTAAGCATTTGTGTTCCTGTCTTAGCTGTAACATTTATCTCACCTCTTAGGGCTCCTTCACTCATATCTGTAATATTTAAGTTGTTCATTACAGTTCTAACAACAGCACTACTCTTTGCTAAGTCTTTATATGTGGCAATTAATTGATTATTTATACTTATATCAGTAGATGTAATTGTTGCACTATCATTATTACTAGTTTGTGCTAATATCATTGAAGCAGTTGCTGTATATTTAGGTTCCTTTAATACTTTACTGTATATAATTCCTACGATTGCAAATACAATAGTTGTAATAATTATAAATATTTTTTTACTCCAAAATACTTCAAATAGTTCTTTTAAATCAATTTCTTCCATTTTTTTATCCTCTCTTATGTTATTCTTTATCTCACATACAAAATATTTTAACATAGTAAAATTTTGTATGCAATAGTTCTATAAAAAATAATAGCAAAATCTATTTTTATTTTGCTATTATTTTATAATGCACCATTCTTTTTGATTATCTGTCCTATAGTTTTTAATATTATCTTTAAATCTAATATTGTACTTCTATGTTCTACATAGTATTCATCAAGTTCAAGTCTATCCTCAAAGCTTGTATTACTTCTACCATTAACTTGCCAATATCCTGTTAGACCTGGTTTACATTTTGTAATTATACTATAATATCTTCCCATTTCTTCTTGTTCTCTTAACATATATGGCCTTGGTCCCACTAAGCTCATGTCACCTTTTATAATGTTAATAAATTGTGGAAATTCATCTATACTTGTTTTCCTTAATATATTACCAAATTTAGATATTCTTGGGTCATTTTTTAATTTTTTGTATTTTTTATATTCTCTTCTTGCTTCTTCGTTTTCTTCTAAATATTTTGCTAACTTTTCATCTGCATTTATACACATTGTCCTATATTTGTAGAATTTATATTTCTTTCCGTTCTTACCAATACGTAGTTGTTCATAAAATAACGGACCATCATTTTCTTTTTTTACTAATTTAATTATGTATATTGCTATTGTCATTGGTATCAATATTATTAAGCCAACTATACCAGCCAATATATCTATGCATCTTTTTGTAATATTATAAAATATATAATTTGATTTATGTATTACATTTTTATTACTATTAACTCTTTTAGTTGTTTCATCTATGTTTATTCTTGTAGTAATTTCAGCCAATATTTACACCCCCTAATTAAATATCTTTTGCTATAATTGCTATCTATATTTAATTATACACTAGAAAGATTTTTTAGTAAATAGATTTTTTGAAATTATTATGACAGTTTTTAGAATTTTTCAAATTTATTCCAAAAAAATAAAAAGTGTCCTATCTTGTAATACTATTACAAAATAGAGCACTAAAATATAAATTTATTAGCTTATTTTAATCTCTACTATATAAATCTCTTGTGTATACTTTATCTTTTACATCCTCTAATATTTTATCATATCTATTAACTAAAATTATATCACTATTCTTTTTAAATTCTACAATATTATTAATCACTTTACTATTAAAGAATTCTTGTTCTTTTAAAGTAGGCTCATATACAATTACTTCAATTCCTTTCTCTTTGATTTTTTTCATAACATCTTGAATTGCACTTGCTCTAAAATTATCTGAATTGCTTTTCATTGTTAGTCTATATATTCCAACTGTGGTTGGTTCTTTGTTAATTATTTCTTGTGCTATGAAATCTTTTCTTGTTGTATTACTTTGAACTATTGCACTTATTAGATTTTCAGGTACATCTTTGTAATTTGCCTTTAGTTGCTTTGTATCTTTTGGAAGGCAATATCCTCCATATCCAAATGAAGGATTATTATAGTGTGTTCCTATTCTAGGATCTAGGCATACGCCATCAATTATATCTTTAGTATTTAATCCTTTAGTTTCTGCATAAGTATCAAGCTCATTAAAATAGGCTACTCTTAAGGCTAGATATGTATTTGCGAATAATTTAACTGCTTCTGCCTCTGTTGAGTTCATATATTTTATTGGTATATCTTCTTTTAATGCAGCTTCTTTTAAAAGATTAGCAAACTTTTCTGCTCTTGTACTTTTTTCTCCCACAATAATTCTTGAAGGATATAGATTATCATATAGAGCATGTCCTTCTCTTAAGAACTCTGGTGAAAATATTATATTATCAATATTATATTTTTTCTTAACCTGTTCTATAAAACCTACTGGTATAGTTGATTTAACTACCATAGTAGTATCTATGTTCATACTTATTACTTTTTTGATTATATCCTCTACACTAGAAGTATCAAAATAGTTTTTTTCATCATCATAATTAGTCGGTGTGCTTATGATGATGAATTTTGCCTCCTTAAAAGCTTCTTTATAATCTAGTGTTGCACTTAAATTTAAATTCTCATTTTCAAAATATTCTTGTATTTCCTTATCTTGAATAGGGCACACCCTCTTATTAATCATTTCAACTTTCTCTTGTATTATATCTAATGCAACTACTTCATTTTCTTTACTAAGTAATGTTGCCAATGATAGTCCAACATATCCTGTCCCTGCTATTGCAATCTTCATATTGAATCTTATATCCTTTCTTAAAATATCACACATTTCTAAAGTATAATTATTTTCACAACTTAAATCCTACTTTCCAATCATACCTCTTTTTAATATAATATATCTCACAATTGAGAATAATGCAAATATTATTACAATTATAAAAATGTAACTCAAAATCTTCTCTCCTGTTTGTGGAATATTAGTATTTGCAGTTGTTTTATCTTCTCTTTTATTAGTATCATTTGTCTCATCAATAGGGTAATCTATATTTATTACTACTTGTATTATATCTTGCTTTTTATCATCAACATCAAAGTTTACCACAGTTTCTAAATTATCTACTCTAATACTTGCTGTATAACTTCCTTTATATAAACATGAATAATATCCTTCTAATTTTTCGTTAAAGCGTGGAATATCAGAGTAATTTAGCCATTCTTTCATAAGTGTTTCATACTCAATTTTTTCCTCATTTGAAAAGTTATTACTATTTGAGCCATATACCCAAAAATAAAAGCCATCCATGTTTTGATTACTATATATACTAATTAATGAGTCTCTTAAGTATTTTGCTCTAATATTAGCATCACCGTTTTTAGATGTATCATATTCAGTAACATAACAATTGTTTATCCCTGTTTCTTTCATTATATTTAAAATATTATTATAATAAGCTTGTGGACTTCTATAAAATCCAATGTTACCAACATGATATTGAAAACCAATCGCATCTACATTATTAGTAAATTTGGTTATTTGTTTTATTTCAGATACTTCATCCATTAAATTAATATTCTTTAAATTTCCATTCAAGACACAATCATTTATTAGTGCAACTGAATTTGGTGATGCCTCTTTAGTCAATTCAAAACATTTTGCAATAAATTTATCATAATCTTCATTAAATTCATTCTTTAGGCTATGATATTTTGTACTATCCATAAAACTTTCATCAGTTAGGAATTTTTGATTATATAAATAATATTTAAAATATTGATAAGTTGATATCTCATTTACTACATCCCATTGTTTTATTTCTGGAAAATTTCTTACAACTTCCTTTACATGATTATATATTATATCTTCAAACTTTTCCTTAAGTCTTTCGATTTCTTCTTGTATCATTTCTTCACTTTTTGTATCATTTACATATTCATAATATACATAAGCCATTGTATCTGGTTCTGGTTCTTCTTTATTCCCAACCAATGTTGCTAGTTCATCTACCATTACCATATCCCACCATAAAGTATGTCCTTTTACAATCATATCGTTGTCTTGTGCATATTTACTCACATCCTTTGCAGGCGCTGTTCCCTCTTCATTTAACACAAGCCATTTCATTGAATTTTCACTTAAAATAGCATTAAATAATTTTCTATTTACACCTTCATAATTATTAGATTCATAATTTGAATTGCTTCTTATAGCTGTTCCAAAACAGAAATTATTATTTGTCATTTTAATGTTTACTTCTGCATTGTTAATCACTTTTCCATTTTGATCTTTTACAATTAATTTAATATCTTTTTTTCTATATTTTTCAATTCTTTTATATGCTTCTTCTCGCCATAGTGCTCCATCTTGCTGTCCTTTATATTTCAAATTATTATCTTCTTCTATTATATTGTTTATTGAAATTTCAATTTTATGTACTGATAATAAATTACTAATCGCATCTATTGAGCTGCAATAATTATCTGCACTGTAAATTATCTTTTCATCAATTTTTACTATAATTCCAGGTAAATTTGATATTAAATATATAGGAACATATTTTTTATTATTTATATTTTCTATTTCAACTTCAACTGAATTATCATATTTTGAATTATTATCTTCATATATATCTGATAAAGTCATTGTATTATTTGTAGAATTAATATCTATTGCTTGATCTTTATAATTTATTGTAATATCTTCATTTACTTTATAATCATCACCAAATAAATTACTAAAGATATCATTCATGTTTATATATAAACAATTATATAATTCTATAATATCGAAATCCTTTTTCTCTACTACAATTTTTTCTCCCTCTTTAATAAAAACATTGTATTTTATATTTTCATCATTGATCTGTGCCATTACTATTTTTCCACTCATTAAATTCACTAATATTATTATAATTATTACTGGTAATAGTCTCTTTTGTTTCATATTTTTCTCCTTCTATTATCAACTTAATTTGTACATTAAACTAAATTTTCTACATATCCATCTGTTGCATTTTTGTTTGGATGAATTAACGCTGGATTTCCAATCACAATAGAATCATTTGGGACATCAATATTTACATAGGCATTTGGTGCAATTAATACATTGTCTCCTATTGTAATATTTCCAACAATTACAGCGTTTGTACCAATAAATACTCTGTTTCCTATTGTAGGACAACCTTTTCTTTTTCCCCTATTTTCTTGTCCAATTGTTACACCTGTAGATATATTTACATTTTTACCTATTTTGGCATTTACATTTATAATTACTCTTCCTGTATGTCCAATATAAAATCCTTCCCCAATGTTTGTCTTACTAGGAATCTGAATCATTGTCTTTTTTGATAAATTATGTAATCTAATTTTATAATATAATTTCGATATAATATTTTTACTACTTTTAATTTTTCTCATACAATATATATATTTTAGTTCCATAGGTCTATATATTCTCTCCAATATTGTCTCTCTTTTTCCCTTGTAAAATCTATATAAATCTTTTTTAAATATGTCATTTGTCATTGTTTAGATTCACTCCTTTTATTTTTTAAATTTATTACCTTCAATATCATCTCATCTCTCATCGCAATTAATGCTATAATATATACAACTATAGAAACTAAGCATTGTGTACATATAGATATCAGTTCATCTTTTATAAATTTTCCTATTATAATACTAATAAAAAACATAATAGTTGAAGCTATAAGGTATTTATATGAAAGCTTAACAATTTCACTCATTTTTATTTCTTTTTTTATAAAACATAACTGTATGAATGTTACAGAAAATTCTGCAAATACTGTAGCTATCGAGGCTCCAATAGACTCATATTTTCTTATAAGCATTAAATTTAAAATAAAATTTATCAAAGCACCACATATAACAGAAATTGTATACTTTTTGTGTTGTTTTGTTGGTAATAGATATTGAATACCTGTTATGTTGCTTAATCCAACAAAAACAATTATTGGACTTATCACCTTAATTAATATAATTACATCTTGATATCCTGGTCCGTAAAACATTGGTACAAATTTAGAAGCTATGCTTATTATTCCAAACATAATTGGAAATGCTAAAAACAAAATAAATGAAAAAGAATTCCTTAAGTATTCCTTAATTTTATTGTATTCTCCTTTTGCATATATGTTTGCAATTCTTGGAGCCAATACCGTTCCTAATGATGTGGCTAAAGCAAGTAATAATCTTATTATTTTTTGAGCTTGTTCATAAAATCCAACCTGTGACTTATCTGTCACTATAGTTCCTATCATAGTCTTATCCAAAACAGCATATATATTAATAGCTATTTGTGGAATAAATAAACTAATAGCTGGTTTTATATGCTTTGAAAATTTTAAATCTGATAGTTTTATTTTATTTATATACTTTGGCAAATAAAACCATAATGTCATATTTCCAATAAAATTAGATAGTACATAAATAATGAAATACATTTTTAAATCTTTACTTGATTTAACTAATACAAAAATTAAGATTGTTCCTAATATTTTAATAATAGAATTTCTAGATACTGTTTTTTTAAATTCTTCTAATCCTTGAAAGAACCAACTAATATCTATACAATTTGCAAGTAATTCTAGTAATAATATTTTATAATATATATTGTACTCTCCATGCTGGCAAAAACTGAAATAAAAAATAATCATTGATATGCATAAACATATAAAACGAACAATTAGTATCTCCCAAAAAGACTTACTCATTTTATATTTGTCATCTCGCACATATGCAATTTCGCGACTACCATATGTTGCTATTCCTAATGAACCCAATAACACAAAATAAGTAGTTATTGATAATGTATAACTATATATTCCAATGTTTTCTGCTCCAAGTACTCTTGATAAATAGGGAGTAGTTATTAAAGGCACAATCATTATTAGTACTTGATATATTAAATTATATATATAATTTTTTGTAATACTTTTTTTAGCCATTTAACTCATTCCTTACACATTTTAATGCTTCTTCTATTATCTTATCCATATCATAATATTTGTACTGACCTAGTCTACCTCCAAATATTACTTTATCGTCTTTATCTGCTAATTCTTTATATTTCATATATAGTTCATTATTCTTTTCATTATTGATTGGATAATATGGCTCCTTATCTTTATTCCACTTATCAGAATATTCTCTTGATATTACTGTCTTAGGCTGAGTGCCAAATTCAAAATGTTTATGTTCTATTATTCTTGTATATGGTACTTCATATTCAGTATAATTTACTACTGCATTTCCTTGATAATTTTCCATGTCTAATATCTCTGTTTCAAATCTTACACTTCTATATTCTAGTTCTCCAAAACAATAATCATAATATCTATCTATTGGTCCTGTAAAAATTATCTTTTTACACATGTTATCTAGTTCTTCTTTATGATCAAAGTAATCATAATTTATTTTTGTATCAATACCTTCTAACATTTTTTCTATAATTTGAGTATAACCACCCTTTGGTATTCCCTGATACTCACTATTAAAATAGTTATTATCATATATAAAACGTACAGGTAGTCTTTTTATTATAAAACTTGGAAGTTCTGTTGCTTTCATTCCCCATTGTTTTTCAGTATAACCTTTAACAAGTTTTTCATATATTGTTTTTCCTACTAATTTTATAGCTTGTTCTTCTAAGTTTTTTGGTTCTTCAATATTTACCTCTTTTAATTCCTCTTCAATTTTTTTCTTAGCTTCTTCTGGTGTAAATACTCCCCATAGTTTATTGAATGTATTCATATTAAATGGTAAATTATATACCTCATCTTTATACCTAGCAACTGGTGAATTAGTATATCTGTTAAATTCTGCAAATTGATTTACATAATCCCAAACTTCTTTATTATTAGTATGAAATATATGTGCGCCATATTTGTGGACATTGATTTCCTCAATATTTTCTGTGTATATATTTCCACCTATATGTGAACGCTTGTCTATTACTAAACATTTTTTATCTTTCTTGTTCGCTTCATATGCAAATATTGCCCCAAATAAGCCTGAACCTACTATTAAATAATTATATTTTTCCATCATCTCTCCTATTTTTTATATTATTTAACAACTCTATATATTTTTTTGTATATACTTCCGTAGTAAAGTTTTCTTCTAATATTTTCTTATTTTTTTCATCATATTTATATAGAAGTTCCTTTTCGCCAATTAATTTGTTTATTTGCTTTATTGCCATTTCTATATCATTGTATTCATAATAAAAAATTCCTGAATCATTAAATTGCTTTAAATATTTATTTCCTCCTGTATTTGTTATTAGAACTGTCTTTCCAACCGATAGAACTTCTAGTAATACTAGATCAAAATAGGTCTCTTTATTAGGAAGAATAAACATATCACTGGCGTTTATTAAATCGTGTGGCTTGTCTGTCCAACCAACCTCTATCCAATGATCATTTTTTAATCCTTTTATTGGTTCTTCTCTTCCGCCTATTAGAAAATATACATTATCATTTTCTGATAATATTTTTTTTCCTATTTCCTTCAAACTGGCATATCCCTTTACCTCATTATGTCTTCCAACATAGGAAATTACAAATGCATCATCTGGTATGTTATACATCTTTCGTATAGATTCATTATCATTATATATAGCTACTTCATTTATTCCTGTAGGGATGTATAGATACTTATTTATATTTCTATTATGTATTTCTTCATATTTATTCCATGTATTATAATAACATTCTTCTGCTTCTTTGCATGGAAATATTATATAATTAGCTCTATCAAATGCATATTCATCAACTAAATCCAATCTTTGAATTTCTCTTTTATATTTTTTTCTATTCTTTTCATTTATGTTATCTATTATTTCTAAGTAAGGTGCTTTAGGCGTGTGAGATGTTAATAAAACAATTCCTTTATAATTTTTTAGTGCTTCTTTGCATTTGTATAGTGATATAGTACTGTGAAAATGTACAATATCATACTTATTAAAGTTAAATTCTACAAAATTATTGTCAAAAAATATGTCTCTAATTATTTTTGTGCCATAATTTGCTCTATATTTTGAATATATCTTTTTTATAAATTTAGGACTACCTTTTAATATTTTACGTATTACCTTTTTACTCTTTGCAGTTTTGTTATCAAGAAATTCTATATTAGTTATACCTTTTTTCTCTAATTCTTGATTCAGATTATATAAATAACCAGCTGGTCCTCCTGTAGGTGCTAAGAGATTTTTATCAAAATAGATTAAAACTTTCATAATATAACTCAACCAATATAAATTGATTAGCTCCTTTCTGCAAATTTACTCTTTACTTTCTTTTTGTTCTGTTTGAATTGCTTGCATTGCTCCTAATAAAAACATATAAACAATAATGCATTGTGGTGTATATGTATTTTCCTGAAATAATGATGTAATTAAAATTGTATATGGTAAAAAATAACATATTTGTATTTTATTGTTTTTCCAATCACTTTTTGAAAACAAGGTTATAAGACACATAAATAAGCAAAATATACCCTGAATTCCAAATTGATAGGTAAATGACATTATCGCTGACTCTTCTCCTGCAGATAATCCATCTTGTCCAGTACCAAATAAATGAGACATATTTCCCCCTATGCCAAGTCCATTTCCATATGGTTTATCTAATATTTCTTGCCAGGTTCTTTGAATAGACCATATATGTGGCATTACAGAAGAAGATGGAAATAATTTAACATATATACCAATAAATAAACTTAAAATTACAACTATTGCAAAAATTGTAAAAATATTAATTACTTTTGATTGCATTCTTTTAAAGATTGTTTTTATTATCTTTGACAAATATAACATTGATAAAGATAATCCAACTATAAAGAATCCTCCTTTTCCGACAGTTAGAATTAGTCCTATTCCTGATATAATGATGTCCCCAATTTTTCTTTTCTTAGTGTAAAAAAATACGCTCATTATTAATGCAAATGCAAATAAGTATGCAAGATTGATTGGCTCATAATATATCGATCCCATCCTTGGTAAAAGCGTATAAAATAGTCTAGTATAAAATCTTCCTGGCAAGTCTTCCTTAAATGCACTAATTTCCGCACCTTTAGCTATATACACTTCCTTTATACCAATTACTTTATAAAGATTGTAACCTCCAATCATCAATATAATCCCAAGTAAAAAAACAATTTTTATTATTTTCATAAATTTTTGGTAAAATTCAGCTAATTTTTCTTCAGTATTTAAATAATATAATCCTATTTCATATGCAAAGAAAAATGTTAACATATTTCTTATATTAATTAATATAGCTTTTATATCTCCTCTTCCAATAAAGAGTGATAATAATATACAAAATACATATGCAATAAACCATTTAGTATATTTTCTTACAATTATTTTTCCACTTTTTATTTTTCTTATTTGTATGCAAATCCATATTACTAAAAGTGTTAAAAATGGTATCTGTGTAATATATTTTAAAGTATCACTTATATTTCCAAAAGTATGTGCTCCAATTCCAATACATAAATTTTGCAAACATAACATCCAAACTAACCCAATACATATTTTATCTCCTTCTTTAGGATTACTCATTCCAATGTTTAAAGCAATAATACAAGTTGACATTAACGCAAACATTGTTAGAATTTGATTAATTGATCCAATAAACATTATTATAATTAAAAGGATAAATAATAGTTCTAACTTACTCTTTTTGTTTTTCTCAATCATAATTCACACCTTTATTATATATATCAAGTAATTCATCTATATTATTTGATATATTAAATTTTTCTTCTATTGTTTTTCTAGCATTAGTCGATAATTTTTCGCGGACATTTTTATCTTTAAGTAGCATAACTAATTTTTCATATAGTGCATTTTTATCACCTGGCTCGATAATTATTCCATTTTTCATATTCTCTATTACTTGTGGAATTCCACCTACATTTGTAGAAATAGTAATATTCTTATATGCCATTCCTTCTAAAATAGACATTGGCATTCCCTCATTATAAGAGGGTAAAATATAGTAGCTGCACTCTTTTAAATACTTAATTTTACTTTGTTCAGTTATCCAACCAATATATGAAATATTATTTTGCATTCCTTTCTCACTTATTATTCTCTGTAATTTTTGGACTTCTCCATCCCCACCTATATATAAGTGAATATCTTTATATTCTTTTGCAATCTTTTCAACTACTTCTATCAAATCATATATTCCTTTTCTTTGTCCAATTCTTCCCATAAATAAAATTTTTCTTGAATTTGTATCTTTTTCAAAATCATTTGGCAAAACTACTGCATTATATAGAATAACTACTTTTTCTGTATCTTTTACAATTTCATCAAAAAAGTCTTTCCATTCTTTAGATAAAACAACTACTACATCTGATAAGTCTAAAATCCTTTTTATATATTCCCTTTCCTTTGTTGAACACTCGCTATAAAATTTTTTATACTCTGCTCCATGTATGTGAAGAATAACTTTCTTACCATGTTTTTTTGCAATTTCAATATATTTTCCTTTTCTAAAGGTACTTCTTCTTGAAGCCATATGAACATGTACTAAATCATAATTTATTATATTTTTCTTAAATTCTCTAAAGCCTTTTTTCTCTTGTATAAATTTAGATATAATATTTTTATCATTAATAGTTTCAACATACCTTAATGATACCTTTTCATCTAATTTTGCCATATAATAATTATTTACAACTGTTGTCATTCCACCTTTTACAGTCCTTGCAGGTCCAATCATAAGTACTTTTAGTTGTTTCATTTATATTTTTATCCTTTCTGCAATTTTCTTATCTTTTTCTAATGGAATAAATGCATTTTTACCAGATGCTGGTGTAAATGTTAACTCTCCAAAGTAAATTTTTCCATCAACATTATATAAGTCTACTCTTACAAATTGAAAATTTTTTGATAGTTTTTTTGCAATTCTTATCATCTCTTCAAAATTTTCTGGTTCTTTAACTTCTTTTTTATAATTTTTGTATCCCATTTCTTGCATATCAATATAATTCCAATTGCAATCATAAAAATTACTTGTATGATTTTCAAATCTATCAAAATCCACCTTTACAAATACTGGTTCTCCATCAAAACAAAAAAATTTATAATCCATTAATTGTCCTTTTGTATCCCTTATCAATTCTTCACACACTATTCTTTTTCTTACATTTTTATATTGATATTCTTTTTTTATTTTATAATAATCCTCTTTTATCCATTTATTTATTTTCTTGTTTATATTTACAAAATTTTCTTTATTCTTATCTGTCACTATTATATTATAACCTGAGCCATGATTTAACTTTAATACAAACTGCTTTGGTAATTTATCATAATCTATTTCTTCTGCTTTTTCGTATACACCTAATAATGGTATGAGATATTCCTCTCCTATTACTTCTCCTACATATTCTCTTACTTTATATTTATCCACATAGTCACTATATTTATCCAAATTTCCATATAGCTTTAACCATTGTATTTTTTCTCCAAAATACAATGGCTTATTTTTACTTAAAAATCTTTTATATGTTCTAAAAGTTTCAATATTTAAAACAAATCTAGCTGGTAACAATTTTATAATAGCATAATAAATTTTTCTTAATATTTCTTTCATTATGTTCCCTTCTATCCTATAAACCTTTCGATACTTTCTATGATATTTTTTGTATTTGAAATATATTTATTATAGTTCTTATTATTTACATTTTTTATAGCACTTTCTAATTCATCTATTTCATATACTGGTTCTATAAAATTAAGTTCTTTAAATTCTTCTATTAGTTGCATTTGATGATCATCAACATGTTCTCCATACTTCGATAGCCTTGGTATTGCAATTACTTTTTTTTCTTGTTTTAATGCACTTATTATTGCACCTGTTCCAGCATGTGTGATAACCAAATCCGAGTCACTTAAATATCTCTTAAATTCATCTTGAGTTAAGAATTCTTTATACTCATAATTCCTTGGTTTATAATTACTTACCCCTATTTGAGCAAAAACTTTTTCTGTTATAATTTTTTTTTCTATTAATTCATCTATAGCCTTAATAAGTCTATCAAATTGAAATTTTTGCGATCCAACTGTTATAAATATCATTAATAAATTCCTCCTAAGAAAATTGCATCTGGATATATTTCTAGCATACTCTCCCACTGTACATAAAATTGATCTGCTATTTTCTTCTTATATATTAATTGTCCTGTTTTAGTTGGACTATTTATTTTAGCAAAAGATTCAATATATATAATTTTCTTTTTTAACATTTTTCCTAAATACATCATAGGTATCGTAGATAATACTCCTGTACTTATAATTATGTCTGGTTTCTCTAACATAATAATCCATAATGATTTTATAAAATTTACTATCATATTTGGTATAAACAGTATTTCTTTTCTATTTACCTGTTTTAAATAATAGTTAATTTTCTTATCCTTTTTATTATATTTTGTTTTTTCAGTTACAATAAAGCCATTATACTTATCCAATAAAGGTTTTAGACATAATAACTGTTCAAAATGTCCACCTGACGATGAAATTAAGCATATTCTTTTATTCATTTTATTTCCCCTTTTTATTCTTTTACTCCAGTAGTTTTCACAATCTTATCACTTATATCTTTTACACTTTGTGGTACTTCATAATCTGTTTGTCCATATACTTCTCTGTGTAACTTTTTTACATTGCTTTCTAGTGTTGCTGCTGGTCCATAGAATTGTCCACCTAATGTTACACCTACTGTTTTATATGGCCATCCAAATGATGACTTAATATTAAATGATAATGCCTGTGGAATAAACGCTTTTATTTCTTTTCCTGTTATGTTTGTTCTTATCTTTGGCAACATTATATCTAACAAGTTATTGATTTCGCCTATACTACAATGTTTAATTTGAGATACTACTTTTTCTAATACTTCTCTCATTCTTTCAGTTCTTTTGTAGTCCCAACCTGATGTGTATCTAATTCTACAATATGATACAGCTTGAACCCCATTTAAATGTTGAGTGCCTGTTTTTGTAATTTGATTAGCTTTTTTTCCTGTTACTTTTGTAACATCTTTTATATAATTATTTATATATTTTATTTCTTCACTATCTATATTTATATCTATTCCGCCTACGCTGTCAACTAAATCTATAACTGCATCAAAATCAACAATTACATATTCTGTTATATTTAAGTCTAAATTTGTATTTATTGTTTTTAAAGTATTTTGTACACCACCATAGTATGCATGATTTATTTTATCCATCTTTGTTGTTCCATCATTTGAATCCATTTGAACATATGTATCTCTATATATTGAGTATAATTGTACATCATGTGTATCTTCATTTATTGATGCTACCATTATACAATCTGTTCTGTAATCTGTATCATATGTATCATATCTTGAGTCTAGTCCTAAAAGTGCTATATTTCTATATTTAGCCATTTCATTTTCTTTGTTTTCATTATTTATTCCAAGTTCTTCTGTATTTCCTGTTATATTTTCAAAATTAATTTTTCCTAATTTTCCATCTATATATACATTAGTTGCTATATATCCACCACCAATTATTATTGCTAAAATTATTAATATTATTAGCAATATCTTTAGTGATTTTCTTTTCTTTTGTTCTTTATTTATCATATCATCATCATGTTTCATATTTATGTCTCCTTCGTTTTTATTACATATGTTGTAATTATACATCTTTACTATAGTATAAGTCAACAAAAAGGAAGAAAACTTTCTCCCTTTTTGTTCCTTTTTGCATTTTATTGGTATTTATTATACTATTCATTATGGCTTTAATGTTGTAATTGCCTCAACATATACCTCATTTAGGCATTCATTTCGTGATTTTTTATCTTCTATTCCGTGGAATTTATTAAATTTGTTTCGTGTTTTTTAAGATTTTCAGTCGACACTTTTTGAGGTTTATTATTTAAATCAAAAATGCTGCATATAAAGGTATTGATTTTATATTATTTTCATATCCAAAATTCTTTGCAGAAATTCTAATTGCATACTTTGGCTTATGTTCTCTTATATATGAATTTAAACTAGTAGATTTTACGTTAGTGTTACTTTTTACTTCTATCGGAATAATTCCATCATTATTATATATTATGAAGTCTACTTCTGCATTTCTCCCATAGGTCCAATAGTATAATGATGTATCATTAGAAGCTAATTCTTGAGCAATATAATTTTCAGTGATTGCTCCCTTAAATTCAAGCGCCTTATCTAAGATAATATCTGGATATTTTATTTCTGAAATTGAAGTCAATAAGCCCACATCACTTAAGTATAATTTAAACATATCTTCATCTATATAAATTTTTAATGGGATTTCTGGCTTTTTTATTTTATGACTAGCTAAAATCATTCCAGATGAAACAAGCCATTCTATTGGTGATTCATATTTTCTCTTTCTGCCCTCTTCCTCTATCAAATTGTACTTAAATGTCTTTTTATCTTTAGCCAATTGACTTGGTATATTCTTGTATACTTTTTCAATTTTAACAGATTCCATATTATTTTTTACATATTTTTTCATATCAGAAATATACATTTCAACAATATTTGATATTATATGTGAGTCATATCTTAATATATCCATGTCATTTTCTATAAAATTATTTACTGACTCTGGCATTCCTCCCACACATAAATACTGCTTATATAATGTAAGTGCTTGTTCATGTGCAAATTCAGGCATTACTTCTATTTTTAAATAGCATTCCTTTATTTTATCAAGTAATATTTCTTTACCTGTTGCAATTAAAAATTCTTCAAAGTTCATTGGATACATATATTCCATTCTTATTTTTCCTACTGGAAATGAACTATTAAATCTATTTATTTTTACCCCGTAGCAAACTTCCAGCACATACAATTTTATATGGCATTTTCGATTCATTAAAATATTTAAGTGAGACAATAAAATTTTCGCTTACTTGCACTTCATCAAAAAATAATAATGTATTCTCTATATCTATTTTCTTGCCAATATACAATTCTAACTCTTCTAATATTTTTTCTTCATCTATAGTTTTTTCAAAAATTTCTCTTACTTCTTTATCTTTTTCCAAATTAAAATATAGATATTGCTCAAAATTTTCTCTTGCAAATTTGTCAATAGTGTATGTTTTTCCGATTTGTCTTACTCCGAATTACCATCAATGGCTTTGCCATCCCAGATTCCTTCCAACTTAATAACTTTTTTTCAAATAATCTATACATTTTCGTTTCCTCCACTTGCTATATTATTACCATAAAATGAACGGTTAGTCAATGTATTTGCCACTATATGCATATGTTTTCATTTCAAAAATGCCACTATATGCATATGTTTTGTTTTTAGGATTGCCACCAAGCGCATGTTTTTTACATTTTTTTCTTTATCAAATTAACTATAACACTATTAAATTCACATTTTTGTAAGGTTTTATGGTGTTTTTATCACGCTTTTGCAACGTATTTCTGTGTTTTTCTCACATTTTCGTAAGATATCTATTTATTTGTATTATTTTCTAGCGATTTATTTTCATCTTTGGATGGTTTCATGCTTTCCCCAGTTTTATTCTCATCCTTTACTGGTTTATTTTCTTCAGTTTTATTATTGTCACCAGTCGGTTTGCCTTCCTGTAAATTATTATCTTGTGATGGATTATTTTCCACAGGTTTGTTCTCATCCCCAGTCAACTCATTTCCACCTGTTTTATTTTCCTCAGGCTTGTTATTATCTTCATTTGGCTTATTCGTTTCAGGCTTTTTATTATTGTTTCTCCATGGATTATTTGCATCAGGGTCTGTTGGATCCCAACTTCGGCATTCTTCATTCCATGAAATCTTTGCCTCTGTTGGTTTTCCTAATGGTCCTGGATTTGAATCATCATAAAATCTTACCTTTGTTCCTGATGCACAATTATCCCATATCCATTTTGCGTTTTGTACAGTTAAACGCACACATCCCATTGATGCTGATGTTCCTAGTTTATCATATTCCCAGTATTCTAAGTTGGAATTATTAGGTTTAGTATATGGTACTGAATGGAATAATATATTACCTGTTATCTGTGTTGCATATTGTCCATAAACATTTCCAAATAAAGGTCTCCATCTCCATGACGCACCTCCATATTTCTTTAAGCTATATGTTCCACTATGTGGTGTTGCACTTCCTACTGAACATAGCATTACTTTAACACATTTTGTATAATCTCCATTTTCATCCTTTTCGTAGACATTTACCACATTTGCAGTGCAATTTACTTCTAATTTGTATTTAGTACCTTGTGAATTATTACTTTTGCTATTTAGTTGATTATTATCAGTTGTATTAGACTGACTGTTTTCATTTATTTCATTATTTTGTTTTTGCTCATCTATTTCATTTTCTGTTATATCAACTATTAGTGAATTTTCTTCATCTAATTCATTTTGGCTTGTCCCATATTCATCACTTGAAACTTGGGCAGTATGCTTTTTCTTATTTACATGTATAATAGCCACTATTGTAGCAATTAGTAGCACTATTACAATTATAAGCATTACTGCTTGCTTTACTACTCTATTCATTTTTTTCTTTTTATATATACTTTCGTTATTCATTAAATTTATCTCCCTATGCAAAAAAATAAAACTTATTTACATTTTAATTGTAACATAAGTTTTACTAAATTGCTATATTTTTATACAATTTTACTTTCTAATTCTTTCTATTCCATTCAATACATTTTTCTTCTAACAACTTAAAATTACAACATCTTTTTCTAATTTTTATATCCAATTTATTGTCTATGTACTTTGTATATAGTTTTAATGATTTTGAATATAATATTTCTTTATTACGATTAAGCCAATATATTTGCTTTTTCATTAATTGATTATATTCATTTTCTATTAAATTTTTACATTCATTTTTCAGATTAATCAATTCTATATTTTTGTCTTCAACTGGAATCATATTATTAAAATTTATTGCACCCAATTTTCCACCATCAATTTTCAAAAAATCTATGTTGTTTTTCATTGTCAAATGCTTCGTTTTTGGGCTGGATAATGGTGCAAAATATTTGCATTTTTCAACTTCAAATAAGACTCCTACAAATGGTCTATTCTCTTTCGTTTCTGAATTATATATTACTTTGTTATCGTATTTTCTTAAGTAGTTACAATATTCTTTATCAATTTTTACAAGTTTTAGTTCTTTCGTCATTTAACCTCCATTAGTAAAATATAAACCAGAGTGTGCTCTCTGGTTCTTTTTTCGGTTCCTGTTATGGCCGGAATCGCCGCTTTTTTCGGTTCCTGTTATGGCCGGAATCGCCGCTTTTTTCGGTTCCTGTTATGGCCGGAATCGCCAGCTTTTTTTATAAGATACATAAGTATCTTTATTAGTATATTCATTATATAATGTTTTATTTACTTTGTCAATAGTTTTCGTGATTTTTTGTCATAATTTGGTTTTATCCAAATATTCCTCTTTTTTTAACTGGTGGTTGCTCACCCATTGTTTTAGCAAGTTCATTAAATAGCTCTCTTTGCTCTTTTGTAAGCCTCTTTGGAGTTTGTACTTGTACAGTAAATATTAAGTCTCCAGTTGCACTTGAATGTAACTTTTTAAATCCTTTTCCCTTTAAAGTAAATTTAGTTCCTGATTGTGTTCCTTCTGCAATTTCATAATTTTCCTTTTCACCTGTGACGGTTGGAACTTTTATTGTTGCTCCTAAGGTTGCTTGTGTTATTGTTATTGGAATAATGCATTCAACATTACTTCCATTACGAGTAAATATATTGTCTTTCTTAACTCTTACATTTACGTAAATATCACCATTTTCTCCACCATTTTTACCTGGTTCACCTTTGCCTCTTAATATTAATGTTTGACCATCTTCTATTCCTGCTGGAATTTCTACTTTAATTGTAACAGTTTTTCTAATCGTTCCCTTACCTTTACAAGATTCACAAGGCTCTTTTATTATTTTACCTGTTGCACGACAATTGTCACAAGGTCCTACTGTTTGGAATGTTGCAAAACCACCAATAGTTTGATTCTTTTTAACTTGACCTGTTCCATGACATATTGGACACGTCTCAACTTTAGTTCCTGGTTTAGCACCTGATCCATCACAAATATCACATTTAACATTTTTATTTACTGTAAATTCTTTGTCTACCCCTGTAAACGCCTCTTTGAAACTTATTTCTATACTATATTCTAGGTCTCCACCTTTTTGTGGTCCTGTTGCTGACCTTGATGATCTTCTTCCTCCTCCAAATATAGAAGACACAAAATCATCTACAACATCATCAAATCCAAATCCGCTTGTACTATATGTATAAGAGCCATTTCCGAATCCGCCAAATCCACCGAATCCGCTTCCATATCCACTAGCTCCGCCTCCAAACCCTGGTCCTCCAGCTGATCCAAATTGGTCATAGTTTCTCTTTTTAGTTGGGTCAGAAAGTATTGAATAAGCTTCACCAATTTCTTTAAATTTTTCCTCTGCCTGTTTTCTATTATCAGGATTTGCATCAGGATGCCACTTCTTAGCTTGCTGCCTATAGGCTTTCTTTATTTCATCATCACTAGCATTCTTGCTAACTCCTAAAACTTCATAATAATCCTTTGCCATTTTATATTCCTCTTTATTTAATCAATTGGACGGACATTTTAAGTTATCCGTCCAATTTTATACTTATTATTTTTCCTCGCTATTAGCTTCAGTTGCTTCTCCATCAGCTGCACTTTCTTCGCTTGAAGCATTTTCAGCATTTGCTCCTTCTGCATTTTGAGTTGCTCCTGCATTTTGTGCATATAATTTTTCAGAAATTGAATAGAATACTTGTGTTAAGTTTTCAGTAGCCTTTTTTATTTCTTCTACATCTTTTCCTTCTAAAGCCTTGTTTACATTGTCTATTTCTGCTTTTGCTTTAGATTTTTCTTCTTCACTAATCTTTTCTCCTAATTCATCTAAAGTTTTTTGGCAATTGTATACTAAACTTTCTGCATTATTTCTAGCTTCAATTTCTTCTTTTCTCTTCTTATCTTCTGCACTGTGTGCTTCTGCATCTTTAACAGCTTTATCGATTTCTTCATCTGTAAGATTAGTTGAAGCTGTGATTGATACTTGTTGTTGATTTCCAGTAGCCATATCTTTTGCAGATACGTGAACTATACCATTTGCATCTATATCAAATGTTACTTCAATTTGTGGTACTCCTCTTGGTGCTGGTGCAATTCCTGTTAATTGGAATCTTCCAAGTGTTTTGTTGTCTGCAGCCATTTCTCTTTCACCTTGAAGAACATGAACTTCAACGCTTGTTTGACCATCTGCTGCTGTTGAGAATATTTGTGATTTTTTAGTTGGTATTGTTGTATTTCTTTCAATAAGTTTTGTAGAAACTCCACCATATGTTTCAATTCCTAATGATAGTGGTGTTACATCTAATAATACTAAATCTTTAACATCTCCTGAAAGTACACCACCTTGAATAGCTGCACCAATTGCAACACATTCATCTGGGTTTATTCCCTTATCAGGATCTTTTCCTGTTATTTTCTTAACCATTTCTTGTACACAAGGTACTCTTGTTGAACCACCAACTAATAATACTTTGTGAATATCAGATGCTTGTAAACCTGCATCTTTTAGAGCATTTTCAACTGGTGTTCTTGTTGATTCAACTAAATCATGAATTAATTCTTCAAATTTAGCTCTTGTAAGTGTTATGTCTAAATGTTTTGGTCCTGTGCTATCAGCTGTGATGAATGGTAAGTTAATTTGTGTTTGTTGCATTCCTGATAATTCTATCTTAGCTTTTTCAGCAGCTTCTTTTAGTCTTTGCATAGCCATCTTATCTGCTGATAAATCTATTCCACTTGATTTTTTAAATTCTGATACTAGATAGTCTATTATCTTATTGTCAAAGTCGTCTCCACCAAGATGAGTATTACCGTTTGTTGATAAAACTTCAAATACTCCATCACCTATATCTAGAATTGAAACATCAAATGTTCCTCCACCTAGGTCATATATCATTATTTTTTGATCTTGATCTTCTTTATCCATTCCAAAAGCTAGGGCTGCTGCTGTTGGTTCATTAATTATTCTTAATACTTCTAGTCCTGCAATTTTTCCTGCATCTTTTGTTGCTTGTCTTTGTGAGTCATTGAAATATGCTGGTACAGTTATAACAGCCTGATTTACTGGGCTTCCCAAATAACTTTCTGCATCTGCTTTTAATTTTTGTAATATCATTGCTGATATTTCTTGTGGTGAAAATTTGTCTCCATCTATTGAAACTTTTTCAGCTGTTCCCATCTTTCTTTTTATTGACATTATTGTATGATCAGGATTTGTAACTGCTTGTCTTTTTGCAATTTGTCCTACTAATCTCTCTCCATCTTTTGAAAATGCTACTACTGATGGAGTTGTTCTGTTACCTTCTGAATTTGGTATTACAACTGGTTCTCCACCTTCCATAACTGATACACATGAATTTGTTGTTCCTAAATCAATTCCTATAATTTTTCCCATAATAAATTTCCTCCTACTTTATTTCCGGCCACAGGGACGGGCCTTTTGGTCGACCAAAAAGTACATCCCTGTGGTCGACCATAGGGACACCCCTTTATATATTTAGATGTTCCCTACTATATATTAATCTTTTAAAATTAATAACTAAATTTTGCTTTACTTTCCTACATTATTATAGACTACTTTCTAACACATTAATCTATTTAATGTAAATATATCAATTAGCTACTACAACAAGAGAATGTCTTAACACTTTATCTCCTATCATATATCCTTTTCTAAATTCTTCTTTTATAATGTTTTTTCCTAAAGTGCTATCTTCTACTGTACTTACCGCTTCATGAAGTGATGGATCAAATAATTTTCCAACAGTTTCAATTTCTTTAACACCATTAGATGTTAAAACATCTTTAAACTGTTTTAAAACCATTTCAACACCCTCTTTGTACCCACTATCTTGAGTTTCACTTGCTACTGCTTTTTCCAAATTATCTATTACTGGAAGGAGCTTTGTTATAACGTCTCCCATTACTGAGTTGTATAATCCTACTCTCTCCTTATCACTTCTCTTTTTGAAATTATCGAATTCTGCCATAAGTCTCTTTATTCTATCGTCTTTTTCATCTATTTCCTCTTTTTGAGAATCTATCTTAGCTTTTAAAATATCTAGTTCACTTTTTGGCTCAGTTTCAAATTTCATATTTTCATTTGTATTTTCTTGATTCATTTGATTCTTATCATTATTTTCCACTTTTTATCCTCCTTTCAATATTCAATTCTATAATAAAAACTCTTAATTCTTCGTTTTTAAATACTTTCCCTATTAGCCACAACTTCAACCATTAAGGACCGTCCCTCTTGTCTGAACCTTCTTCAAGTCCTAGACTTAAATCCTTATTTAGTTCTTTATTAATATATTTAAGAACAGATATAACTTTTGAATAGTCCATTCTTGTTGGTCCTATAATTCCAATAGTTCCTAAGTCTTTACCATTTACTTTGTTTCTAAATGTTACTATGCTTAAGTCTTTTAGTCCATCTTCTTCACTACCAATGTAAACATTAAAATCGTCTTCACCTAATATTTCTGATATAAAATCTTTTCTATCTAACAATCCTAGAAATCTCTTCGCTAGATCTCTACTTCCAAACTCTGGATTGTCTAATGCTTGATTAGCACCTTTTAAATAGAACTTAGATTCATCATTTAATACCTTATTAATTTGTTCTACTATTGGCTTGATTACATCTACTCTATAGCTCATTTCATTCATAATATACTGTTCTAATGGCATATCAATTAGTGATAAATATTGTCCTTTTAGTTTATTATTAAATGTTGTATTTAATGTTTCCACTTGCTCTTCTGTTATATCACTATCAAATTTAATTATAGTTTCTTTTATTGTTCCATTTTCAGTAAGTATTATTGCCATTAACATTCTTGCACCAATTAGTACAAACTTTATTTCTTGTATCTTTTGCTTCGCTGCATCTGGTTCAATTGATACTGTAGTATAATGTGTTATTTCAGAAATCGTATTTGTTGCTATTTTTGTAAGTTCTTCCATTTCATCAACTCTATTTTGGAGTGTAGAATTAATGTATTTGATTTCATTTAGGCTTAAGTTCTTTTCGCTAAGTAATTTATCTACATAAAATCTGTATCCTTTAGATGATGGAATTCTTCCACTTGACGTATGTGTTTTTTCTAAAAAACCTGCCTTTTCAAGATTGGCCATCTCATTTCTAACAGTTGCGCTACTACAATCTAATTCATATTTTTGTATAAGACTTCCTGAGCTTACAGGTTCTACTGTATCAATATATTCGTTGACAATAGCTTGAAGTATACGTTTTTTTCTATTATCTAACTCCAAATTTTATCACCTCGATTACTAAAATAGTATTTTAGCACTCTTATGTTTTGTCTGCTAACTTCCTATATATTATATCCATTTTTAGCAATTGTCAATAGAGATTGCTAATTTTTTTGTGAAATTTTTGTGAAGTAACACTTAGCCCTTACAAAAAGAGGCTTGGTAATGCCAAACCTCTTTGTTATTATCCTAATACATCAGTATCTTTTAAACAAAATTTAATTATTTCATTTCCTTTTTTAATTACAACTTCATCTGTTATTTTAAGTTTAATAGTATCATAAAATCCCGTATCTTTATTTAGTTTACTTTGTAATATTTATTTTAAATTGCATAAAAACTTCTCCTACTATATCCTGATGTTTTGTAGTTGGAGCTACCATTTGCACAAACTCTCCATCAATTAGCTCAACTCTGTGCTCATCACTAATTCTTTTGTAATCTTCATATGTAGCTCTACGTCCAATATCTACTATACTTCCGTCTGTCTTACTTATTATCTTTCCGTCAATTAGTTCAAAACTATCTCTAAACTTTTTATAATCTTTATATGTGTATTTTTTAGGCACTCTTGCTAAATTATCATTCATATTGTTTTTCCTTTCTTTTTTTGTATTATTTTTCATAATTTAGTGCCCCCTTTTTTATATTTTGGCAATCCTATAGCCAATTCTAATTTAACATTTAATTATTTTATCACCTCCATTATATAGTATTGATTATTTTTCGTCAATTGATGTTGGGAATTTTCTAGAAAAAAATATTTTATCTTTTACATGACTAAAAACAATTTATAGAATTTAACATTTCGAAACGCAAAAACATATTACCATATTTTACAAAATACAGCAATATGTTTTGTATATATTTAAATTGTAATTTCTTCTTTAGAAGTAAAACATTTTTCGACTAGCTTACTTAGTTTTATATTTTGAGAACTTTCTAATTTAGGATCTTCTGCTATTATCTGCATAGCTAAAGCTTGTACTTCTTTAAGTGCTTCCATATCTTGAAATAAATTAGCTATCTTAAATTCTGGTATTCCATGTTGTTTAGTGCCGAAGAAGTCTCCCGAACCTCTTAATTCTAAATCCTTTTCTGCAATTACAAAACCATCATCTGTCTTAGTCATTATATCCATTCTTTCTTTTGTAGCTTCACTTCCACCAGCACATTTTAATATACAATAAGATTTATATTCTCCTCTTCCAACTCTACCTCTCAACTGATGAAGCTGAGCTAGTCCAAATCTCTCCGCATTTTCTATTATCATAATACTTGCATTTGGTACATCAACACCAACTTCAATTACAGTAGTAGAAACTAATATATCAATTTCTCTGTTCTTAAATCTTGTCATTATCTCATCTTTTTCTTTAGACTTCATTTTTCCATGTAAACATTCTACTCTATAATCTTTAAAAATTTCATTTTTATATTTTTCTGCAAGAACTGTTGCTGGTATTAATTTTGCCATATCCTCTTCTTCTGATTCCTCAACTAAGGGACAAACTACATAGCATTGCCTACCACTATCTACTTCTTTTTTCACAAAATCATTTACCCTGTTTTCCATCTTCTTTGATACTGCAACTGTCTGGACTTCTTTTCTGTTAGGTGGTAACTCATCAATAATCGATATATCAAGATCCCCATATAATATTAGTGCTAATGTTCTTGGTATAGGAGTAGCTGTCATTACAAGAACATCTGGGTTATCACCTTTAGCAATTACTGTGCTTCTTTGTTTTACTCCAAATCTATGTTGCTCATCAGTAACAACTAGACCAAGTTTTTTAAAATTAACATTCTCTTCTAAAATCGCATGAGTTCCGATTATGATATCTGTTTCTCCGCTTTCTATTCTTTCTAAAGCTTCTCTTTTTTGTTTAGCAGTCATACCACCGACTAATCCCTCACATGTAATTCCGTAGTCTTCCAGTATTCTATTAAAATTAGCTAAATGTTGTTTTGCCAAAATCATTGTTGGTGCTAAAATAACCACCTGATATCCACTTTTTACAGCCTTATAAGCAGATATCATTGCTACTATTGTTTTTCCTGATCCAACATCTCCCTGAAGAAGCCTATTCATTGGTTTATCTTTTTCCATATCACTATTTATTTCTTCAAGTACTCTTAATTGTGCTCCTGTTAACTTAAAAGGCAAATCACTTATAACATCTGACATTTTTGCATCTTTATTATATTTGATTCCTTTTACTTCTCTATTGTTTTCCCCTCTAAGTTTTAATAGCCCCAGTTGCATGCTTAAAAGTTCATCGAAAACTAACCTTCTTCTTGCTTTTCTAAAGTTTTCAAAGTCATTAGGAAAATGTATTTGCTTTGTTGCTTCATTATAACTCATTAGTTTATATTTATCTACAATATAATCAGGCATTGTTTCTTCAAGATTACCTGCCAATTCTAATCCATTTTGAATTACATTTCTTATTGTAGTTGGTTTTACTTCATAAATAAGTGGATATACTGGTATTATTTTTCCTGTATTATTATTTTTTTCTATAATATCAAATACAGGTGAATTAAGCTCTCTATTTCCACCTTTTACTGACATTTTCCCAAAAAATCTGTACCTATCTCCTCTATGTATTTGATTTTTTATGTATGGCTGATTGAACCATGTTATGGTGCAACTTTCTGTTTCATCTTTGATTATTAGCTTTTCAATGCTTCTACATCTTCCAATCATTCGCATACTGACGCTAGTTACAGCGGTTCCTTCAATTGTACACTTTTCTCCATCTACTGTACTTGCTATTGTTTGCACTTTACTTCTATCTTCATAATCTCTTGGATAATATGTAATTAAATCCTCTAGAGTATATATTCCTAATTTATTAAGACTTTTAGCCCTTGTAGGTCCTACTCCTTTTATATACTGAACTTCTTTTTCCAATTCTCCCATAACTTTATTACGGTTTCTCCTCTACAATTATACTTATTTATTTTTATCATTATACTGCTATATTGTCAATGTTCATCATAACTTTTATGCATTGTTTCATTTCTAATTTTACATTTATTTTACATTTACAATATATATCTTGTTTATTTCTTTGTGTTGTTATATAATATTTAATATTTATGTGATTTTTATAGATTTTTACTTTAAAATCTAAATATAAATTTAAGGAGATTTTTCTAATGGACATTCCAGATAATAGCAATAATCCAAATAATCCAGGTTCACCATATGATGATAACAATCAATTATTTGAACCAGCAAATAACCTTTCAAACCCTTATGAACTATTTGACAATAATATACCTTATGAACAAAATAACAATTTTGATAATAATGCGCAATATGAACAGTCTAATAATATTGATTACACTAGCCCATATAATTTAGACAATAATTTTAATAATGGTATGCAATATGACCAAGCTAATAACTTTGATAACAATATACAGTATTCTCAAGATACTAATTTTGATAATGGTATGCAGTATTCTCAAGATAATAGCTTTGACAACAGTATGCAATACTCTCAAGATAACAACTTTGATACTGGTATGCAATATGAACAAGTTAATAATGATGTAAATTCTTATCAATCCTTTGAAAATACTAATGCACAATATAATCAAGTTAATAATTTTGACAATAATATGCAGTATTCTCAAGATAACAGCTTTGATAACGGTATGCAATATTCTCAAAATAATAACTTTGACAATGGTATACAATATGGACAAACTACTAATGATGTAAATTCTTATCAATCTTTTGAAAATACTAATACACAATATACTCAAAATAATAATTTTGACAATGGTATGAACACTGGTTATGGTTATTCAGATGGTTCTGATTATGCATCAGATTTTGAAAAAGCATGGATGGGTAATATATATGATAAGGCTCACTCAAAGAAATTTAACTGGTGCAGTGCATTATTTAATGGTGCATATTTTATGTATAGAAAAATGTATGTTTCAGGTTTACTATTTGTAATATTATTTAATTTGACTATGCTTATTCCATCTTTAATGTTTTTTGGTGGCATTTTAAAATCAGTAGCATTATATACTGCACTTGCTATTATATTACCATTGATTTTTATTATACTATTTGGATTTTTATTCTATCCTTTATATAAAAGTTTTGTAAATAAAAAATTTAATAGTCTAAAAACAACAATTGCAGATAACTCAGCCCTAATTAATGAAGCAAATACTAAAGGTGGCACTTCTGCTTTAGGTGTAGTAATAGCTCTTATTGTAAGTGCAATTATAACCTCTGTAGGTTTAGGTACTACTATTTCAAATTCGATAGAAAAACTATCTAATAAACTTCCTAATGAGGAACTAGGTGGATCAGATAATGAGACTGTAGAACCTGTAGCAGATATGAAATCATACAACTTTTTAAATGAATATTCTGTTCAATATGATTCTTTAAACTGGTTCTTTAATCCAATTGACAACACATTGACAAAGGGAAATTATAGTTTAGCATATTCAGGACAATACCTTGATAATTTAAAAAACAACTTTAATGTTGATGTAACAACTCCTACAGGTAGAACTAGTTTACTTAACACTATAGTATCTAATTTAGAGTCACAAGCTGCTGCAATTAATTTATCTCTTGAAGTTGTTACAAATAACTTTGCATCAGGTAATGATTCATATTATGCATATCTTGATATAATATCTGATACAGCTACATCAAGATATTACTTATTATTACTTCCAGAAAAAGATATATTATTCCAATTTATCCTTTCTAGTAATGATACAAATATTGACTATGCAACCAACTTAGAGGTAATCAATATTTTAACAAGTATATCTGCTGAAGAAGTTAATGATCCAAATAATGAGAATAGTAATGCAATAAGTAATGAAATTACTAATCAAATAAGCAATGCAATATCTAATGAGGTTCCTAGTGGATTAATATCTAACCAAATTGGTAACAGTGTTTCAAACAATACTAGCAATAACGTAGTATCCAATAGTACATCAGACAGCAATCAAGTTCCATTACAATCGATTTTAAATTAAAAACAAAAGCTCACAAGTTATAATAAGTTGTGAGCTTTTTATCTATAAAAAAGTAGAGTAGTATATACTACTCTATCTGTTTTACTTTATGACCCCGTCCCATTCATCTTCAATGGTTTTTATCTTATCTGTTGTATTTTTTTCTTTACTGTAATATTCATTTACTGCTTTGTCCTTTTTATCAAGTAATCCATTTCTAGTTATTTTTACAGTTACACCTACTAATATTAGCATTAATATTATTGTTAATACTAATGAAACTAATGTAATCCCATTTTGTTCTTGCATAGCTTTCCTCCTATTTTGTATATACTTTTAATATCAAAATTTACATTACGTCCTTTATTGTATCTCCAATTATTTTATTAATGTCAGCTATCATTTTGCTAAATTCAATTTCATAATCAAAATACTCCTTTATGTCATTGTTTTCAATTAGCACATTATATAATTTAGCAACTTTTACTTTCTTATCTTCCTCGTCAATTTCTTCATTGTTTTGTCTTCTAAATTCCATTATTTGAACTTCTTGCTTTAGGATTTCAAATTCTTCTATCATTTTTCTTTTATCGTTATCTTTAAATAAATTTTCTTTTGATTCTTTAAGCTTTTTATAGCAATCTGAGTGTCTAATTTCATCAGCTAATTTATTTGCTGTATCATAAATTTCCATTTATTTTTCCTCTCTTTCAACCATTGTGGACGTACACCTTTGGTTAATATTATGTGACCTGTCCCTTTTAGTTGGTACCAAAAGTGCTCGTTCCTAATGGTTCAATTCTCTTTTAAGCGTATGCACTCTTTCTGAATTTTAGTAATTTTGAAATCTCTGTACCAGAATTTTTTGCTTTATCAGTTTTTCTAGCTATTTCTTGCGCCATTTTTTCAGCTTGTTTTTGAGCTTCAGTTTTACATATAGCTTGTTCATATACATAATGAGTATCTTGTGCAATTTTATTCCAATTATACAATTCTTTAACTTTCTTTACTGCATTCTTTGATACTATATCACATAACTTTGCATCAAATAATAACGTTAATACAGAGTCTGCTATTGAGTTTGCGTTTCCTGCATAGCTCTTCATTCCGGTTACTCCATGTTCAACAATCTCATTTAGTCCTCCAACATCAGATACTACTGTTGGAATTCCTGCAAGCATAGCCTCTAGAGCAACTATTCCAAATGGTTCATATGTACTTGGAAATACAGCTATATCTGAACATTTATACATTTTTTGAACTTTCTTAGAATCACAATATCCAGCAAAATAAATTTTATTTTCTATTCCAAGATTTCTTGCTTCTTCTTTAAGTTCATCCATCATTCCTCCCTTGCCACAAATAACAAGTTTAGCATCATGGTAATTTTGAAGTATCTTTGGCATTGCTGCAATTAAATTTTGTATACCTTTCTCATATACTAATCTACCAACATAAAGAATAATCTTTTCATTATCCATAGCAAATTGTCTTCTAAAATCATAGTCTTTTTCAACTCCAGAAAAGTTATTAAGATTTACTCCATTTGGAATTACATTGATTTTTTCAAATGGAAGTCCAAATATTCGCTGAAGGTCACCCTTCATAAAATTACTATTTACTATTACTTCTGTTGACTCATATGTAAGTAGCCATTCTGAATCATTTATATATCTTTGAACTTCATCATGTATTCCACTATTTCTTCCGTTTTCTGTTGCATGTATTGTTGTAACAACAGGTATTTTATAGCTTTCCTTTAAAGATTTTGTAGCATATGTAACTAGCCAGTCATGACTATGAATTACATCAAATTTTCCTTCTTCATTTATTATTTCAGATGCTTTTGCAACCATATTGAAATTTAGTTGCATTATCCAGTCTATGAAATTATTAGGATGTATTATATAGTTATCAACTCTATATACTTTTACTCCCTTATCATTTTCGAAATATGGTGCGTTTCCATCTCTATATGTTATAACAGTTACTTCATGTCCATCTTTTATTAGTCTTTGTGACAAATCATGTACAACCCTTGCCATGCCTCCCACAATTCTTGGTGGATACTCCCATGATAGCATTAAAATTTTCATAATTTTATGCCCCCTTTAAGTTTTATTTTCTTTTGTAGTATTTTCAATTACATTCTTTGACTATTTTATACATAATTTTTATAAAAGTAAAGCTAATTTTAATATTTTTTACAAAATTTTTACGAATTTTCATTTATATGTTTTCGTCAAAATATGTATAATTTTTGTTCTTTTCTATTGATAATTTTTTTTAGTTGATATATTATAGAATAAGTAGTTTTATACTTTACTTAAGGAGGAAAAAATGCCTAGAAAAACAAAAGATGATGAATTAAAAACTGAAACCGTAACTGGTAAAAAAACGTCTGCCAAAAGGTCTACTACGACAAAAAAAACGACAGAAAAGAAAGCAGCTACTACTAAGAGTATCTCTACAAAAAAGGCTAAAACTTCATCTGCAAAAAAGACAGAATCTAAAGCAAAACCAGTTACTAAGAAGGTGCCTACTAAAAAAGAACCTGTAAAAAAGACTGCTGCCAAGAAGACAACTACTACAAAAAAGTCCAGAACATCTAAAAAAGCAACTACTAAAAAGACGACCACAACAAAAAAGACTTCTACTACGAAAACGACAACTCCAAAGATGTCTTTTACACCTCCCGTTTTAGAATATTACGATTTACCTTATAGATATAATCAAACTATTGTTAAAGTTCTTGCTCAGAATCCTCACACATTATTTGTTTATTGGGACATCTCTGATAATGATAGAGAGGCTTTTATAAAAAATTATGGAGCTAACTTCTTTAACAATACAAAACCTGTATTGGTTGTTAATAATTTAACTGATAATTATACATATGAAGTTGAAATAAATGATTTTGCAAATAATTGGTACATTAATGTTGATGATGCGAAATGTGAGTATTCTATTACATTAGGACGTCGCAAACGTGAATATGTACAAGATACAAAATATGACTATTTAGATGTTGCATATTCAAATGCAATTGAGATTCCAAATGACAGAATTCTATATTTTAAAGAAAATGATAAAATACATTTTAAGAATATAAAAACCAATAAAGTAACCACAAAAATATTTAAAAATCACATTTATTGGAATAGTATTCATGAAATTTATAAAAATTACAATATACCTGAAAATCAAGATAAAATGGATATAAAAAATCCTTCTTCTGATTTTCTATCTTCAAATGTTTTGTAGGTTTTCTAAAAATAGAAAACCTTACTTTTTTAATTAAGAAAGGATAAATGCATTAATATGAAAAATAAAGAAAAAGGCTATGTAAGTTTTATATTCCACGCACACTTGCCATTTGTTCATCATCCTGACAGAGATGATTATTTAGAAGAACAATGGCTTTTTGAAGCAATCTCTGAAACATACATTCCTCTAATTACAAATTTTCAAAAATTGATTGATGAACATGTTGACTTTAGATTTACTATGTCACTTACTCCCCCTCTTCTTAATATGTTGGATAATAAGCTTCTTCAAGAACGTTATATTGACTATCTAGAAAAGCATATTGAACTGGCTACAAAGGAGATTGAAAGGACAAAGGATAATGCTCAAATAAATAAGCTTGCTCATTACTATTTTGACAGATATTCTAATGATTTGCATTTATTTAGAGATGTATATAAATGTAATATTATATCTGCATTTAAGAAGTTTAATGATTTAGGAGTTCTTGAAATTATAGGTTGTGGAGCCACACATGGCTACTTTCCTATTCTATATGTTAATGAAAAAACAGTTAGAGCACAAATTGGTATTGGCGTGCAAACTTACTATAAATATTTTGACAAACCTCTTAAAGGTTTCTGGCTTCCTGAATGCGGTTATGTTCCAGAATCTGAAAAATATTTAAAAGAATTTGGTATAGAATATGTTTTAGTTGAAACACATGGAATTTTATATGCTGACCCTGCTCCACTCTACGGAACTTATGCTCCTATTGTTTCTCCTGAAGGTGTGTGCTTTTTTGGAAGAGATTTAGAATCATCAAGGCAAGTTTGGAGTTCAATTAATGGATATCCTGGTGATTTTAATTATAGAGAGTTTTATCGTGATATTGGTTATGATGCACCATACGATTATATAAAACCTTATATTGCCTCAAACGGCGCCAGAGTTTCTACTGGTATTAGATATCATAGAATAACTGGTCCTACTGAGAATAAAGATATCTATAATTTACAGTGGGCTCAGGATTCTGTAAATATGCAAGCTGGACATTTCTTTGATTGTAGATGTAAGCAAATTGAACATCTATCACATGTTACAGAAAATCCACCTATTATAGTTTGTCCATATGATGCTGAACTTTATGGACACTGGTGGTATGAAGGTCCAGATTGGTTATATACTTTAGCTAAAAAAGTTTATTATGATGATTGCAATTTTAAGTTAATTACACCTAGTGAATATTTAGATAAATATCCTAATATGCAGATGTGTACACCATGTCGTTCAAGTTGGGGTGCTAAAGGATATAGTGAGGTATGGCTAAATAACCAAAATGATTATATTTATAGACATATTCATCTTGCTGGAGACCGTATGTGTGAGATAGCTTCTGAATTTCCTAATGAACCAAGCAATTCCTTAAAAAGAAGAGTTTTAAATCAGTGCGCTCGTGAGTTAGTATTAGCACAAAGTAGTGATTGGGCATTTATTATAACTAATAATACTATGGTTGATTATGCTAAACGCAGAACAAAAGAACATATCGGAAGATTTACAAAACTATATGAGTGGATAAAGAATGATAATGATTTACGAGATAATGATGTTTTATCTGATGATAAACTTAAGTTTCTAAGTCATGTGGAAGAGTATGACCCAATCTTCCCTGAAATAGATTATACTATTTATTTATAGAATTAAAATTTTCATAAAATAATTTTTATTGTTGCAAATTATATTTTTTTATTATAATATAACTTTATAAATATAAATAAGGAAGGATTAAAAATGCAAGATAAATATAATATGACTAAAGAAGAAAATATTTTTCTAGCTAAAAGATGCGTTGTTGATACAATTTGGAAAAGTTCTCACATTGAGGGAATTAATATTACCTACCCTGAAACTCAAGCATTGTATGATGGTGGAAATATTGCTCATCTTAGACTAGATGAGATTCAAACAGTTAATAATTTGAAACATGCATGGATCTTTATATTAAACTCTATTGATTCTGACAGTGACATTCAATTGCTAAAATCAATCAATAGCTTAGTAGGCTCAAATCTAATTGATAGACCTGGTGAAATACGTGCTTATGATGTTAGTATTGGCGGTACAAATTGGAGACCTGATATTCCTGATATGAATGTTGTTAGTAATAAGCTATCCGAATTGCTACAAATTCCTTGTATTACTGATAGAGCAATATCAGTTATGTGCTATTTAATGAGGTCTCAACTATTTTCTGATGGAAATAAGAGAACAGCTATGCTTTTTGCAAATAAAATTATGATTGAAAATGGTAAAGGAATAATTAGTATTCCCATTGAAGAAGATATAAACTTTGGTAAAGAATTAACTGCTTATTATGAAACTGGAGATATAGAAAATCTAAAAAACTTCATTTATGTAAAATGTATTAATGGTATTAACTATAAGTAAAAAGGAGCCTATGGCTCCTTTTTAAAATATAACAAATTCAGTTGTTAGATACTCATTATCATTAAAACGTTTGACTAATCTATATCTTCCAGCTTTTAATTCTCCATATAATTTGCTCCATTCTACTTTTATTTCTGTTTCTTTTTTGCCTTCAATAATATATGCAAGTGAATAAAATATATAATTATTTTTAGCTTTTAGTTCTTCCCATTTTTTATTTTTCTCTTTATCAATTCTAAACCATTCATCATATCCCAAGGTTTTTTCATCGTTATTTTTAATTACAACTATGGCACCATCTTTATTTAATGTACCATCTTTTATTGTCATTGTGGCTCTATAATTATTTTGGTTTATATTATTATTTTCTAATATAATATTATTTCTTTCTTGTACTTTAAAAAAAATTATTCCTATAATTGCTATAAAAAGTATTATTCCTATAATTGCAAACACTAATAGTCTTCTTTGCATATTTCCCCCTAAAATTTGTTATTTTATAGTACAAGTACTTATGCAGTTTCCTGGTCTTCTGATTTTGATATATTAATATTCTTCTTTTTTGTATTTTTCTTTTTCTCTGGTTTGTTTTCATCAATTATTATTTCAGGTTTAGCATTACCTAAAACAGTTTCCTTATTTATTATGCATTTTGCAATCTTATGATTTGATGGAATCTCATACATTACATCTCTCATGGTTTCTTCCATTATTGAACGAAGCCCTCTTGCTCCAGTCTTTCTTTCTATAGCTTTATCAACTATCGTTTCTAATGCATCATCAGTAAATTCTAACTCAACATCATCTAATTTCAATAGTTTCTTATATTGCTTTACTAACGCATTCTTAGGTTTAGTCATTATATCAATTAAAGCTGCTCTATCTAATTCTCTAAGAGTTGCTATAATTGGAAGCCTTCCAACAAATTCAGGTATTAGTCCAAATTTAAGTAAATCCTGTGGTAACATTTCTTCAAAGATTTTAAATTTATCTATCTCTTTTTGGCTCTCAACTTTAGCTCCAAATCCGATTGATTTCTTTCCTATTCTATCTCCGATTATTTTGTCTAATCCCTCAAATGCACCACCACATATAAATAATATATTAGACGTATTAATTTGTATAAGCTCTTGATGTGGATGTTTTCTACCACCCTGAGGTGGTACTGATGCCACAGTTCCTTCTACAATTTTAAGAAGTGCTTGTTGAACTCCCTCTCCACTAACATCTCTTGTTATTGATGGATTCTCTGATTTCCTTGATATCTTATCAATCTCATCAATATATATAATTCCTTTTTCAGCTCTTTCTACGTTGTATTCTGCTGCTTGAATTAGCTTAAGTAAAATATTTTCAACATCTTCTCCAACATATCCTGCCTCTGTTAAAGTTGTAGCATCTGCTATTGCAAATGGCACTTTTAGTATCTTAGCTAAAGTTTGAGCTAAAAATGTTTTTCCACAACCAGTAGGACCTAATAGTAAGACATTACTTTTTTGAAGTTCTATGTCATCATCTGAAATATCTTCTTTACTTTCAATTCGTTTATAATGATTGTAAACAGCAACAGATAATGTCTTTTTAGCTTCATCTTGACCAATTACATATTCATCAAGAATTTCCTTTATCTCCATTGGAGTTGGTAAAGACTCTTCATTATTTAATGTATATTTATCATCTAACTCTTCTTCATAATCATCATTTTCTAAAATAGTATCACATGCTCTTATACATTCATCACATATATATACACCAGGTCCAACTATTATCTTTCTAACATTTTGTTGCGATTTACCACAAAATGAACATTTTATATTCTTTTCCATTTTAGACATTTTTAAGCTTTTCTCCTTTAATTTCTCTTGTCCATTATTCCATCTATTAGTCCATATTCCAAGGCTTCTTCTGCTGTCATATAATGATCTCTTTCAGTGTCTTGCTCTACTTGCTCTATTGGCTTTCCTGTAGTTTGACTTAATATCTTATTTATTCTATCTCTTGTTTTTATCATTTGCTCTGCATGAATTTTTATTTCTGTTGTTTGACCAGAGATTCCTCCACCTTGGCCACCGATTAATGGTTGGTGAATAAGTATCTCAGCATTTGGTGTTGCAAATCTCTTTCCCTTTGTTCCTGATGTTAAGAGAAGTGCACCCATACTTGCTGCCATTCCTATACAAATTGTTGTTACAGGACATTTGATGTAATTCATTGTATCTATTATTCCAAGTCCATCAGTTACAGAGCCTCCTGGTGAATTGATATATAAAGATATTTCTTTGTCTGGGTCTTCAGACTCTAGAAATAACAATTGCGCTATTATTAGACTTGCTGATGTTTGGTTAACATCTTCACTTAAAAATATTATTCTATCTTTTAATAATCTTGAGAAAATATCATATGACCTTTCTCCTCTTGATGATTGCTCGATTACGTAAGGTACTAAACTATCATTCATTTCTTTCATTATTTATCATCCTTTCTATTCTTATAGTCTATATAACCATAATATGCTAAATTATAATTATACTATATAGTTTTATAATACTTTTGTATTATATATTTTTTTTTATAATTTATCAACCTTTTTGATACAAAAAAGTTGGGCTTTTTTAATCAATGTGATTATCCCCAACTTTTTATAATTTTAAACTTTATTTAGAATTTTTTGCATTATCTAGTATAAATTTAACTGCATTTTCTGTTTTTGAAGATGCTTCTAAATATGATTTTAATTCTTCATTCTTTTCTAATTCTTCTATCTTTTTGTTATATTGCTTTGCCATTTCTTCTAGCTTTTCTTTAACATATTTTTCGTCAGCTTCAATTTTCTCATCAGCTATAATTTGGTCAAGAACTAATTTTGTCTTTACATTCTTTTCTGCATCTATCTTAAATTCTTTTCTCATTTCAGTTTCAGTTTTACCCATCATTTTTAGATATTGCTCGAAATTCATTCCTTGGTATTGTAGTCTTTGGTCAATATTGTTTTCCATATTGTCTATTTCGGCTTCTATCATACCTTCTGGAATGTCTATCTTAGTGTTTTCGCATACTGCATTTATTGCTTCGTCTTCCATTTCTTGTTTTGCTTTAGCTTCATTGTCTTTAGTCATCTTGTCTTTTATATCTTTTTTAAGTTCAGCTAAAGTATCGAACTCACTAACATCCTTTGCAAATTCATCATCTATTTTAGGAAGTTCTTTTTGTTTAATTTCATGTAATTTGATATGGAACACAGCGTCTTTTCCTGCTAAATCCTTTGAAAAATATTCTTCTGGGAATTTAACATTTATATCTCTTTCTTCATCAAGCTTCATTCCTATAATTTGTTCTTCAAATCCTGGAATAAATGTGTTACTTCCAATTGTTAATTGTTGTCCATCAGCTTTTCCGCCATCAAAAGCAACTCCGTCTACAAATCCTTCGAAGTCTATTGTAACTATGTCTTCATTTTGGGCAGCTCTGTCTTCAACTGATACCATTCTTGCATTGTGTTCTGCTCTGTGATGTAATTCGTGTTCAACGTCCTCGTCTGTTACTTTATATTCTACTTTCTTAACATCAATTCCTTTATACTTTCCAAGTTTTACTTCTGGCTTAGTATTTACAATTGCTGTAAAGATAAGGTCCTTGCCTTTTTCCATTTGAACAACATCAATCTTAGGTCTGCTTACAACTTCTATCTTGTTTTCTTTTATTTCTTTATCATATATATCTGGTACTAAATCATTGAAAGCATCTTCATAAAAAATACTTGCTCCATAATATCTCTCAACCATTTTATATGGTGCTTTTCCTTTTCTGAAACCTGGTATATTAAAATATTTAGCACTTTGGTTAAATACTTTCATTATTGCTTCTTCAAATTTATCAGCCTCAACTGTAAATGTAATTTTTAATTCATCCTTGTTTCCTGTTTTTTCTTGTTTTATGCTCATTTTATTTCCCTTCCTCTTCACTTCGTTTCGTTCATAGCCATCTAAACAACGCTTTTATATTATATCACATTTTTTTCTAAAATCAAGACTTTTAGATTATTTTTATGTAAAATTACATAATTAACATAAATATTGCATATTGCACGAGAATATGTTATACTCTTTATATGCGAAATTCCTCGCACATTACATTTAAGGAGATTTACAAGTATGGAGAACAAAATAGTGCAAGGTATCAGACCTGAGAGACTCTATTCTATGACAGAATTAGAGAACAAAGATGATTTACGGATTGGGGATGTAATTGCTGTCATTCTGGATTATTATGATTCCGAATCTAATAGGTTATCAGTTACTATATCCCCACAACTTCACGGCTTTATTCAGTTTGACAATTTTTTCTATCCGCCGTTATCTTTAACTGACAATGCAGAATATCATAATCTTCCTAAAGAAGTAAATTCCACGTTTAGTAAGAAGATTACTGCTCAAATAGTCGCCTTTCACGAGGATGGCAGCATTGAGCTTGATAGGCGAATAGTAATGCAATCTGCCTACGAAAAGTTAGTTAATAGCATTGGATCTATAGTAGAGGCAACAGTTGAAAACATTCATAATTCCGGCATTTTTGTGGATATTGGTAATGGCGTTCGGTCGCTCATTCGCGAAAAAGAATGTTCTTCCGCCAAATATTCGCCATTTAGTGATTTCTTTAGAATAGGTCAAATAATCCCTAAGGTAAAAATTCTTAGTTTTGACTCACAAACCAATCGCTTTAATCTATCTATTAAACGGGCTTATGAACGTCAAGTACTTAAACCTTATACTTCTGAACGTGTAAAAGTTCTTGGTACTATACCTGGTGGTAGATTTGTAGAAATTGATCCTGGTAACGTTGGTATCATGGATGTTGATGAAAATACTCCTATGTTAGAACAAGGCTCTTATGTATGGGTTTGCATAAGAAAAATCACTCCAAAAGGTTTCCGCTGTGATTTTGTTTGCGACTGATAATCAATTCCGTTTTTTGGTAAACTTCTAATTGAAATTGCTATTTAAGCGTTTCTAAAAAGTCCAGTATCTATTTTTGATACTGGACTTTTGTTATTATATTAGTTTATTCCTGAACCACCATAATATTGTTGCATCATATATGAATAATAATCAAATGGCTCAATTACTTCTGGCTTACCATAATCTATTCCAAATGTATCTACTGTTATAGATTTTATCACTGGTGGATTTACTGGCTTATCAGCAGTCTTACCTTCAACATTTGACTCTCTTGTTTCAACTTCAACATTAGATATATCTTCTACAATTTCCATTCCTTCTATTACTTCACCAAAGGCTGCATACTGTCCATCTAAACTATAATTATCAGCTGTCATGATAAAAAATTGGCTTGATGCTGAATCATATCCTTTTTTAGCCAAACTTGGAAGTGAACTATAATCTGACCTTGCCATTGATATTACGCCTTTTTTATGTCTTAAAGTATTTTTAGTATATCCATTTATTATAAATTCACCTTTAATTGCGTATTTATCAGAACTATCTTCTCCAATTGCTTTTCTAGTTGTTCCATCACCAGCTGGATCTCCACCTTGTATCATAAAGTCAGGTATTGTTCTATGGAATGTTAATCCATCGTAAAATCCACTGTTAGCAAGTGTTATAAAGTTAGCTACTGTATTTGGTGCATATTGTGGATACAATCTTACCTTTATTGTTCCTCTATTTTCAATTTCTATTGTAGCTACTGGGCTTTCTATATCAAAACTATTTTTCTTCACTATTGTTCCAACTACATATCCAATTAGTCCTATAACTATTATAATTGCTGCTGTTACAGCTATTAGGCTCATTGTTCCTTTTTTATTTTCTTCTTTTACATCTACTTTTTTTGTATCATCTTTTTTCTTAGAATCAACTACTTTTGACTTTTCAATATTTTCCTTTTTTGTTGTTTCATTTTTAGCTTTTTCTGTTTTCTTTGTGGTCTCCTTTTTAGTAGTTGTCTTTGTTTTTTCATTCTTCCTTTTTTCTTCTTTTTCGCTCATTATTACTCGTTTCCTTTCTCTCGCTTCGCCCGTTCTATCTGCATCCAAGATTTTCTCTTATTTTATACTACTTATTAATTACATTGTCAAGAATCTTTATTTCTAATTCTGTATTTTATTTACTTATATATTTTTCAACAAGTTTTATTAATTCCTTTGCTGTTTCAATTTGTAATAAAGTGTTTTCTGGCTTTACTATAAATTCATCATCATAATCACTATCTTCTCTTACTTGACTTGCTATTGCGATTCTTCTTCCAATTGTTCTAGGAAATACATTTGTATTCACATAATTTTTATTAAAATATGCAATTACATCTTTATGTCTTTTAAAATCTATTGGTTCTAAAGCTAGCACACTTCTTATTGAGTGAAATATTGCATAATATGCTCTATTATTAGCTGATTTATATAGTTTACCATTATATAACATTTCACTTGCAACAATATCTTCCCTTGCTTGTTCTAATCTATGACTTGCTAACTCCTTCGATACTTTATTCTCCATATAATGTTACTCCTTCCTTTTGAACATTCATATAAAAAGGTAATGCAGCTAACCAATAATTAAATTTGTCTATATTTTTAATTAAAGGAGAAATTATAATGTCATTTTCTAATTCAATATCATAAGCAAAATCCCATATTTTTTCTCTATACTCTACTATCTCATCATCTGTAAAATCAGTTAATATCATTATATCAATATCTGAATTATTTTTATAATCTCCTCTTGCATATGAACCATATAATATAATCTTTTTTACTCTATCGCCAAACATATCATTTACACCTTTTAAAAATTCCTTAATTGGCTTTTTTATATTCGTTGGCACTTCGTTATTCATATAAACTTTCCCTCACTTCACTCTTACTTAAATAATTTAATTTTTATTATAGCACATAAGTCTTTCGTTTGCAATTATTTTATATCTCTAAATTCCAATTGCACTTAATGCTTCTTTAATATTTCTTACACCAATAATCTCTAGCTTATATGAATCTTTAAGAGTCTTTTTGTTGTTCTCTGGAATTATACATTTCTTTATTCCTAGTCTTTCAGCTTCTTTTAATCTTTTATCAATCATATTTACAGACCTAATTTCACCAGTTAGTCCAACTTCACCTATTATAGCAGTGTCCTTTGGGATGTATGTATTTTTAAAACTTGATGCAATAACCAAACTTGCTCCTAAATCTACTGCTGGCTCATTTATCTTCATTCCACTAACCACATTTAAATATACATCTTGATTTCCAAGATTTAGGTGCCCTCTTTTTTCAAGTACTGCAATAAGCAGTGATATTTTATTAAAGTCAATTCCGTTTCCTGTCCTTTTTGGTATTCCATAAATACTTGGAGTTGTTAGAGCCTGCATTTCAACTAACAGTGGTCTAGTTCCCTCTAAACTACAAACTATTGCAGAACCTGGTACTTCTTCCGAATCTTCTGAAATAAGTACAGATGATGGATTAGTTACTTCACACATTCCCTCATTCTTCATTTCAAACATTCCAATTTCATTGGTTGAACCAAATCTATTTTTCACACCTCTTAATACTCTGTATGCAAAATATCTTTCTCCCTCTAAGTATAGAACAGTATCAACCATATGTTCTAGGACTCTCGGTCCTGCTATGTTTCCGTCTTTTGTAACATGTCCAATTATTATAGTAGTAATCTGATTTTGTTTACAGCATTTCATTACTCTTGCAGTAATTTCTCTTACTTGGCTAACTGTTCCGGGCGGCTGATGTTATTTCATTTGAAAGCATTGTCTGAATTGAATCTATTATTACAAGCTTTGGATTCATATTTAAAATCTCTGCTTCAATTATATCTATATCCGTTTCACCCAAAAACATTATATTATCATTTTGTATGTTTAACCTATCTGCTCTTAACTTAATCTGCTCTGCTGATTCCTCACCCGATACATATAACACTTTTCCATCGGTTGCAATTTTATCACATATTTGTAGAATTAGTGTAGACTTTCCGATTCCTGGTTCGCCACCTAAAAGTACTAATGAACCTTTTACTAAGCCCCCACCTAATACTCTATCTAATTCGTTAACTCCAGTTTTCGTTCTTACAGCCTCTTTACCTTCAACTTGATTTAAGTTTAGTGGTTTTGAACTTTCTTTTAATTTTACATTAGTGCCTGATGAAGTAGTCAATTGCATCTTCTCTTCATAAAATGAATTCCATTCATTGCAAGCTGGGCACTTCCCAAGCCATTTTGGAGACTCATATCCACAACTACTACACACAAATATTGTTTTTGATTTAGCCATATACATCCTTTCTCAACCATTGGGGACGTGCACTTTTGGTTGACCAAAAGGGACAGGTCATCCTTATATAGAATACTTTCTATATAATGCGCTCCCTAACGCAATTTTTTCTATGCCTTTTTTCCTAATATATTCCTAATACAATATCTACTTATATCCAATAGTTCTGAAATCTTTCTTTCAGATACATTATATTCTTTTCTTAAATTCATAACTATTTCTTCGTTACTAATATTTCTTTGTTTATATTCTTTAATAACTTTACCATAGTCGATTTCATCTTCTTCAAAAAAATACTGTCCTTTGCATTCATGTATTTTTATAAAATCCTCTATATATTTCTCTTTAGCTGTCGTTCCAAATAATAATTTAATTCCTTCATATGAAATAATCTTATTTTCCTCAAAATATTCATTATAACTAGAATATTGATACAGTGATTCATGTTTCACCATTTCTGCTTTTACAGGATTTTTATGTATATATGCAACACAAGCTCTTAGATGATTAATATCTAATATTTCCTGTGTATTAAATCTATTTCTAAATACAAACCCAACTCTATTTTTTATTGCATTATAATATTGACCATATTCTGCATTGATGTCATGCATAAACTTTGACATGTCTTGTATATTTTCAATATACATAAGTAAGTGCACATGATTACTCATAACACAATAAGCAATAATTTTAACATTTTCTTTTTGTGAATGCTTGCTTAATATTTGTATGTATTTTTTCTTATATATATCCTTGTCAAATATATACTCTTTTTTTATTCCTTGAATCATTATATGAAAATAATTTCCCACTAATTGATTTCTTGCTTTTCTAGGCATAATAAAACTTCCTTTCTTATTTTATTGTGCCCCCAAAACTATAATTTTCTCCTATTTTATATAATATCATCTTAACCATTCTCTAAACATCTTCACTTAAAGATGACCTGTCCCTTTTGGTCAACCAAAAGTGCGCGTCCCCAATGGTTGAATTAGTCCACTAGCATTCCTATAAACATTGCATGTGACCAGCCAAGTCCTATTACCCATGTCTCGTTTAAATCACTATTGGCTTGTTCTGCAAGAAGTCCTAATGGATTTGCACTGTTTACAATAAATTGCAAACATTCATTAGCTTTCTTTTGATCACCGATTCTTTTATAATACATTCCCATCCATGCTGTTGCAATTATCCAAGGATTTTGTCCACCAATATATGTATCATTTTGAAATCTTAGATATCCACCTAAGTATGTTCTAAGTGTCATATTAATTTGTTCTACAGTATTAGTTACAATTTTTTCTTCTGGTTCAAATATCCCAAATGGAATGACTGCACCTAAAATGCTTATGTCTGTTAGGTTGTCTTTTGTGTTTCTCAGTAATACTTTCTTTTGTTTATCATACAATTTATCCATTATGTACTCTTTTATGTTTCTTTTGTATTCTTCATACTTAGCCTTTTTCTTTAATATATCATCTTGTTTTAATCTATTTTTCTCAAATAAATCAGAAAGCTCATCATATATCTTTATCATTGCTGAGAATGCTCCATATACGCTTGAAACAGAATATAAATGTACACCTTCATTCATTTCCCAGATATCAAAGCTTGGATGCTTGTATATTTCGTCTCTGTCCTTGTAATTATAGTCTTTTTCAAGTTCGATTCTAACTAAATCCTCTTTTTCTTCTATTCCTATAATATGCCTAATATATTTTTCTAAGAAATCTGTTGCCTTTTCTAAAGTCTTTAAATTATTTTTTAAAAATGTCTTATTCTTCTTTCCGCTTCTCTTTTCTACAGTTTTATAATGCTCATATGCTTCCCATACAACAATAGCTGTCTCGTCTACTTGGTATCCCCAGCATGGTGCTAATCTTCCATCTGTAAAAAATCTTTGTTCCCACATTCCATTTTTACTCTGTGCTTTTTTTAGGAATACATCATAAAATTTTTCAGTCATATCTTCAAACCCTAAATGGTCTATGTTTTTATACACCCAAGCAGCATCTCTTGGCCAGCAATATGAATATCTTCCACATTTGTCTCTTTCTTCGTCAACTTCTAGTGATGCAGATATTCCTCCTGTTTTCTCATTCATAAGTAATGGAACAAATAAGATACTTCTGTTATAAATGTTTATTAACTTATTCATAAATTCTGAACCGTCTGATTTTAACTTAAGTGTATTATGCTTGTCTAAAAAATCAGTCCAGTATTTTTCAACCTTTTCTATTTCTTTTTTAACACTAACTTTTCTAATTTTAGCAATTTTATCAGATACATCGTGTATATCGTCATCATCATACTTCATGTAAATAAATATACTAAATTCTCTTTCTTCTCCTGGCTTTAGATTTCCTAAATCATACTCAATTCCACTGTCTGGACTCATTGCAATATAGTCTTTGTCATATATCTCACCCATTTGGATATTTCTATCGACATTATTTAACTGATGGCTAGATAATTTTTCTTTTGAAAAAATTGCACAAGTAAAATTATGACTATATTGTACTAATGCATCATTTTCTACCATTGAACCTGCCATATTATTTGGAGATGATAGTACCGCTGAACGTACAATAAATTTAATATTCAAATCAATCGAATTATTATTTTTAAAAGTGTATTTTTTTATAATAACATCTTGATTTATCATTACACAATCAGTTTGTAAAATATCAACATTAAAATATGTATTTTCAATTTCAGTATTTAATATGTTAGTGTCTTTTGTGTAGTATTGCTTATATTTGTTATTTATATCGTTATGTAAATAAATTATATTAGAATCATTTATCTTCATTCCAGTATGAAAAAATTCAGAATACTGCCAATAATCTGGTAGTGGATAGCAAATTCTAAGAAGTTCTCCATATTTACTAAAACTTGCTATTACATTTTTATTTCCTATAAATGCATCATTATAATATTTCTTTTTCATTAGTTTTCTCCCTTATTCATTATCTGTACTATTTGTTTTCTTAGTTCATTTACTCTATTGTTTAATTTCGTTAAATCTTCATCGCTTGTTGATTGTATTCTTATATCTTCTTTAAGTGCATGTTTTATATTTTCAAGTTCACTCTCTAAGTATTGCATTTTATCAATTAGTTCTATTCTTTCTAATTGTTTATTGAATGGATTTGTGTATTTTTCTGTTTTTTGTATGTTTTCTGCCAATTCATATTCTTCTCCATATGATGGTATAATTGCGTTTATTCCTGTTTCCTCAAGAATCTTTTCTCGTAGTATCTCTTGTGCTTCTGGCTCTCCATGTACTAAAAATACTTGCTTTGGCATCTTAGTATTAAATGAACAAAGAAAAGATAAAAGTCCATCTTGATCAGCATGCCCTGAAAATCCCTCTATGTATTCTACTCTAGCATTTACTGAAAATTCTTCACCTAATACCTTAACTGTTTCAGCGCCATCTACTATTTTTCTTCCTAATGTTCCAACTGCTTGATATCCTACAAAAAGAATAGTACTATTTGGATTCCAGATATTGTGTTTTAGATGGTGCTTAATTCTTCCAACATCACACATTCCACTTGCAGAAATTATGATACAAGGTTCATTTGACTCATTTAATGCCTTAGACTCTTCAACTGATTGTGTAAAATGCAGTCCTGGAAAATCAAGTGGATTGTCTCCTCTTGATATGAATTCCTGTATCTCGTCAGAAAATAAGTTCATGTTCTTTCTAAATACTTCTGTTGCAGATACTGCAAGCGGGCTATCTACATATACATCAGTGTTCATAAGTACTTCATATTCTTTTTGAAAAGCTTCATCGTCTTTATGATAATCTTTTATTTCATTTAACTCATATAAAATTTCTTGAGTTCTACCAACTGCAAATGAAGGGATTACAACTGTTCCACCATTTTTTATTGTATCTGATACAGTTTTTAAAAACATCTCAGCTTTTTCATCATTTCTTATATGAAGTCTATTTCCATATGTTGATTCCATGACTAAATAGTCAGCGCTTTCAATCATTGTAGGACTTGCTAAAAGCGGAATATCATTGTTTCCTAAATCTCCTGAAAATACAATTTTCTCTTGCTTTCCATTTTCAGTTACCCAAACTTCAATTATACTTGAGCCTAGCATATGTCCAGCGTCATTAAATCTAACCGAGATTCCATCTGCTATGTCTATTATTTGGTCATAATCTATGCCTTTAAATATTTCTATACAATCTACCCCATCTTTAGCAGTATAAAGTGGATCTATCATATCCTTCTTTCCTGCTCTTTTACGCTTTTTATTTTTTATCTCAGCTTCTGTTTCTTGTATATGTCCACTGTCTGGTAGCATTATCTCACATAAGTCACATGTTGCTTTTGTAGCATATACTGGACCACTAAATCCATCTTTATATAGCTTTGGTATTCTACCTGAATGGTCAATATGTGCATGCGTAAGTAGCATAAAATCTATTTCTTGTGCATCAAATTCAAATGGTTTGTCATTAAGTAATTCCTCTTCCATCTTTCCTTGATGAAGTCCACAATCTACAAGAAATTTCTTTCCTGCTGCTTCTACTAAAAAATTTGAACCAGTAACTGCCTTTGTTGCACCTAAAAAAGTTATCTTCATTTGTACCTTCTTTCTATTTATTCAAAAATTTTGGTCTTTCTTACTCTCATAATTTCGACACTACTATCTTCTGGAAGTACCACAGTATATTTGCTATCTAATGTTTCTCCATCGTATATTTCTACATCTAGGCCTTCATTTACTGCCGATATTTTAATGTATAATCCTTCTAGCAAAATTGCTTTCGAGTTAAATATTCCAGCTAATATTTTTTTATCTAAATAATTATTATTCGAGATTGGATTTAATATTCTTGCATCTATCGCTTTTGGTATAATTTTTTCCATTAAATCATTTAATTTCATTTTACAATTTGGTATAAAATTCAAATATCTTATTTCATATAATAAATCTCTTATCTCTTTTCTTTCTTCTGCTTCATCAATTTTTTTCTTAAAACATTTTAAAAATTCATTTTGCAATTTAGTAATATCTGTTTTAATTTCATATGCTTTAACTTTAAGCTGCAAGTCTTGTCTTGCTTTTAAAAATACATTCTCATCTTGCATCTTTTCACATTCTTCTATCTTTTTTAAAGCAATTTTCTTTCTCTTTTGTAATAAATCTGTATAATGACTTACACTAAATATTTTCTTTTCATTTGGAAGTTTGCTATTGTATTCTGTGTATTGGTCTTTAAGTAATTTAGGATTACTTAAAATTCTATCAATGCTCGCAATTTCTATTTCCTCATTTTTCTTAGTTTCAATCATATCTAGCATATATTTTTCTTGATTTTTCATCTTTTCAAGTTCTGTTTTATATACTGCTAATTTTTTTAGGAGCTTCTCATTTTCATCCTTGTCAAATGATAAATAAAATTGAAGTGAAACACTTTCAATCTCGTTCCATAGTTCAGGTTGCATTCTCATCTTTAATGTATTTAAGTTTGTACTGTTTATGCTATCTATAAATTCATGTCCATATAGAAATGATAAGAAAGTGTATATGATATTGCACTCAGTACTTTCAATTTCTTTTGGGCTAATATACCATGTCCATCCGTTAAAATCTCTAAGTACTTCTGATTTTGATATGCATTTACCGATTGAAATAGCTGTTAAAACTGCCTTTTGCTTTGTATCCATATTTTCTATTCCAAGTTCTTCAATTCCAGCTCTAGCTATTCCATAAAGTAAATTCTTTTCACTTGGAAATGTTAAAACTTCTTTTCCATTTCCATTTTTTCTTGATACAATACTACATTTACTCTCTTTTACTTTCTTTCCTAATTCGGTATTTGGTGCTGCAATTTCTATTTTAGCACAATTTCTAGTAACAGTATCTATAATGTCCTCCATGAATTTGTCTTTCTCTGGAACTTCCCTTTTAACTATTGCATAATTTTCATAGCTATCTTCAGCTTTATACATCATGCTCATTAAAAGGTTTCCTGCTTCCTGAGAAAAACCTTTTAGTTCTGCAACATTAGCTAATTCTTCTTTATAGTCCCTTGCTATAATTTTGCTTTTCACTTGTAAATCTCTCCTTTTTTACCTCTTATTATTACAGTTTAATGCTAGTTTTATTACATTTTACTCATTTGAAGTATTTTCCTCTGATTCGGCCATCTCTTCTTTTTCACCACCATTACCACCAAGTGCTGGTGCCATTTTTAATTCTTCCCATCTTTCTTTGCTCATAAGTACTTCTCTTGGTTTGCTTCCTTGATATCCTGATATAATTCCTCTCTCTTCCATCTGGTCAATTATTCTACCTGCTCTTGCATATCCAACTTTTAATCTTCTTTGAACTGCTGATGTTGATGCTTGCCCTGAAGCTATACAAAGTTCTATTGCTTCTTCTAATAATGGATCAGTATCATCGTCATCGTCTTTTCCATTTGCCACTTTTTCTGGCTCATCAGCCTTATTTATAGAATCTATAATTCTTTCATCATATACACAGTCACCTTCACGCTTGATAAATTTAACTATGTTTTCTACCTCTTTATCAGATATAAACGCACCCTGAATTCTAACTGGCTTTGGTGCTCCTGATGGATAAAATAACATATCTCCTTTTCCAAGTAATTTCTCGGCTCCTGCTCCATCTAATATTGTTCTTGAGTCAACTTGTGAAGATACTGCAAATGCAATTCTTGATGGAATATTTGCTTTGATTATACCTGTGATTACATCTACTGATGGTCTTTGTGTCGCAATAACTAAATGCATTCCTGCTGCTCTTGCCATTTGGGCTAATCTACAAATTGCATCTTCCACTTCTTTTGCAGCAACCATCATAAGGTCAGCAAGCTCGTCTATTATGATTACTATTTGTGGAAGCGTTGGTTCTCCTGCATTTTTAGCTGCTTCATTATATCCTTTTACATCTCTAACATTTTTTCCAGCAAATAAGCTATATCTATTTACCATTTCTTGTACGGCCCACGCTAAAGCTCCAGCCGCCTTTTTAGGGTCTGTTACAACTGGTATAAGTAAATGCGGAATTCCATTATATACTGAAAGCTCAACAACTTTTGGGTCAACCATAAGAAGTTTTACATCAGATGGTTTTGCTTTATATATAATACTTGTAATAAGTGTGTTTATACATACTGATTTTCCTGAACCTGTACTTCCTGCAATAAGTAAGTGAGGCATTTTTGCTATATCAGTAACATTTACTTCGCCCGCTACATCTTTTCCAAGTGCAAAAGCAAGCTTTGATGAACTATCTGTAAATTTATCTGACTCGATTATATCTCTTAAAGCAACTGTTGTTTTTGCTTTATTAGGAACCTCAATACCAACTGTATGCTTTCCTGGAATTGGTGCTTCTATTCTTATTGTCTCAGCCTCTAAACTTAACGCTATATCATCAGAAAGGTTTGCAATTTTACTAACTCTTACACCTTCAGCTGGTGCCAATTCATATCTTGTGATTGCTGGTCCTACTGATACATTTTCAACTTTTGCAGAAACACCAAAACTGTATAATGTTCTTCTTAATTTTTCTGCTGTTGCTAAAAGTGCCTTTCTACTTTCTGTTTCATCTGAACCAGACCCCTGACTTAATAATTCTATTGGTGGAAATTCATAATTTTCATCTTCAACAGTCATTGCATGTTCAAGTTGTAATACCTCTTTTGTTTTTTCTTCTTTTTCAACTTCCTGTTTTGCAAATAATCCCTCTCCTTGAGTCTCTTCTTTTGATACCTCAGTATTTGGCATCTTTGCTGTTACTGGCGTAGCTGTTTTCTTTCCTAATTTAAAGTTTGGTACATCTAAATTATCATTAGAATGGTCATACTTTTTAGGTTCTTTTATATTTATAGTAATTTGTTCTTCTAAAGGTTCACTATTTAGCTTTTTCTTTGCTTCTATTCTCTCTAATCTTTCTTGTTTTTCTCTTAATCTCCTATCTCTAAAACTTTCATGAGCAACAACAGTTTCACTTTGATCTTCTTTTTCTCTATTTTCCTTTTTTTCTTGTCTTCTCTCAGCAAACTTGTCTAATAAGTCTGACATAAAATCAGCTGGATGCAAACTAAATGCAAACACAATAAGAATTACTATTATCCCAAGTGCTGCAATAATAGTTCCTGTGATTCCTATTAGTCTAGCCATTGGCATAGCTATTGCTGTACCTAAAACTCCACCACCAACATCTCTCCTTCCAAGGTCAAATGCAACATCTAAAACTTCACTTAAATTTGCATTTAAGTCAATACCTCTTGTTGATAATTGATATGATGCAAGCACAACATCTACTAAAACTAGTATTATAAGTAACATAAAAATCTTTGATCTATAATGTTTAGTATCTCTTTCATGCGCTATATAAAAAGCCATAGCTAAAAGTCCTACTGGTAGTAGGTATTTTATGTATCCTAAGACTCCACCTAATGCTGGGCTTAAGGTTCTTCCTAAATATCCTGATTTTGTGTAGATTAGTACCCCTAATAGTATGCTAAGTACTACTAAACTCATAACTATTATATTTAACTTTTTTTGTTCTTGTTTCTTCTTTTTGGCATTAGTGCTTCCTTTTGTTCTTGGCATCTTTAGCTTTCATTCCTTTCTGATTTTATATTGCAGTTCAAGTTCCATTATTTGTCTTCTATTTTTTATTTAAATACATTTATCCATTTTTACAGATAAATTATATATTAACTAAAATATAAAATCAATAGCACGATACCATTTTTGTGAATAATATATATATATAAGTAAATAATAGACCTATATGCGAATTATAGTCTTTTTAGACTCTTATTCCAGGTTTATAGGTAAATCCAAAAACCTAAATATATTTGCAAGGAATGGTATATGATTTCGATTTGCATTAAAGACAGCCATTCTCAATTTCTTAAATGCTTATTTAATGAATTAAAAAGAGTAGATATCCCTGATATACATTATTCTAAGCATTCTTTTAAGATTTATGAGAATATAATTGTTCACTATAAAGGTGATTCTACAAATAAATTTTATCAAGTTTTATCTTCTGCAATATCAAATGCTATCATATCATATTATGAACCAAATTTGATAAAACAATTTATAAACAGAGACTATTTTTATTTTGATAAATCAGATAAAAAAGTTATTTTTGATGAATATAAAATTTTAGTAAAAAAATCTTCTAAAAATGAATATGGGGAAAAAATAAATATAATTTCAAAACCGCTAATAAACTATTTGAAAGATAATAAATCTGTTATTGTTGAAGGTATACTAAATTTTAGATTGCCTGATTATATGAACCTTTTAGATAATTATGTGCAGGAAGCTGTAAATCAATTTATATTGGATAAAGAATATTTTGAATTTGTAAATTTACTTAAAGCCTATGTTGATTCCAAAGTTCCAAATGATAGAGTTATAAACCTTGTGTATGTAAATTCTGAGGCAATACTGCTTTCGGAAAATGGAGATATTATTAAATTGGACTTATTTGATTCAATTTATCTTTCTGATATAACATTTAGCAATAACGATTATGTCCTTAATACTCTAGTGGGATTGCTTCCATCTAAAATAGTACTTCATTTAATAACACCACAAGACAATTTTATTGATACAATTAAGCTTATATTTGACAATAAGGTTACTGAATGCCCTAACTGCGAAATGTGCAACGCATATAAAATTTTAAAAATGTTTTAAAAAATTGGAACCTATCATAAAGATAAGTTCCAATTTTTGTGTAATAATTTTTAATCTTCCTTACTTGCTTTAGCATATTTCTTTAATGTCTGATATACTAAATAATTTATTGTACCAGGAATATCTTTTTTACCTGCTGGAACACCTGTTAGTATTTCAATTCCTTCATCTATTGTTGATACTGCATATACATGGAATTTCCCGTCTTTAACCGCTTCTACTACTTCTTTATCTAAGTTTAGATTTTGTATATTCGTTTTTGGTATCATTACGCCATGGCTTCCATCTAAACCTCTACGCTTGCATATTTCAAAATATCCCTCAATCTTTTCATTAACACCACCAATAGCCTGAATTTCACCTTTTTGATTTACTGAACCTGTTACTGCTATTGATTGATTAATTGGAACTCCTGATAAACTAGATAGTAGTGCATAAAGCTCTGTACTTGAAGCACTATCTCCATCTACTCCATTATATAATTGTTCAAAACATATACTTGCAGTAAGTGAAAGTGGCATTTCTTTTGCAAATGTTTCTCCCAAATATCCATTTAAGATAAGTATTCCCTTTGAGTGTGAAGAACCCGAAAGCTCAACTTCCCTTTCTATGTTTATTATTCCACTTTTTCCTGTATAAGTGTTGGCTGTAATTCTAACAGGTTTTCCAAAAGTATAATCTCCCATTGACATTACAGTTAATCCATTTATTTGTCCAACTTTGCTTCCCTCAGTATCAATCAAAAGCATTTCACTGTTAATCATTTCAGTATACTTTTCATCGTATTTTTTAACGCGATTCTTTCTCTCCATTAGTGCTTTTTCAATATAGTCTGCGGTAATTATTTTTGCTTTATCAATTCTTGCCCATGTTGCCGCTTCAACAATTACTTGTGTAAGTTCACCAAATTGAGTCGAAAGTTTTCCTTTATCATCAGCAAGTCTACATGCGTATTCAGCGAGTCTAGCAACTCCCCCTCTGTCTAATGGTTGCAATTCTTCTTCACTGCAAAATCCATGAACAAATCCTGCCAAATCATTTAGGTTATTATCATCTAATACTGCTGAATCTTCAAATTCAACTTTTATCTTAAATAATTTTCTAAATTCTTCATCAACTGAAAGAAGCGTCTGATAAACATTCGCATTTCCAAGTAGTATTACCTTTAGATTAAGTGGTATAGGCTCTGGTTTTAGTGATACTAATACCATTGATGATTTTTGATCCATTGAATTATCTATACCAATTTCTTTGTTTCTTAATACTTTCTTTAAATTTTCGTAACATGCTGGATTTGATAATAAATCACTTGCTTGAAAAATTATATACCCGCCATTAGCTCTTTGCAAAATTCCTGGTCTTATCATTGTATGATCAGTTTTAAGTACTCCATAATAGTTTTCATACTCTAATCTACCAAATAGGTTGTTAAATGAATAGTTTGAATCCATTATAACTGGAGCTCCTTCTTCATTACTATTGTCTATAAATACATTAACTCTATAATTTTCCCAAGGTTTAGTTTCTGGCATCTTTGGACTGCCATTAGTTACGTCTTCTTTTTTATCTTCTTCAATAAACTTAGATATATTTTTAAGAATATCCTTTTTTACACCATCTAAGAATTTCGTTATCTTTTTATTTCTTTTAAATTTAGATTTTATATATGATATGTGACCTTCAATAGTAAGAACTGCAATATTCGATTGCCATTCTGATATCTTCTTTTCAGACTCAGCATCTAGTTCCTTTATTTGTGCAATAACCTCTATAATTTGTTGCTGAACTATACCAGATTTATCCTCATATTCTTTTTTTACTTCATCATCTAATTTATCAAATTCTTCTTCCTCAATCACTTTGCCATCTACAATTGGCATCATATAAATACCATTATCAGCAGATTTTACTTGAAAGCCATAGCTTTCTGATTTCTTATTTAGATTTTCAAGTAAAGTCGATCTCATTTCTTGGTATCTTTGAGTTATAATTCCTTTTTCCTTTTCGAAATCCTCATTTTTAAATGTGTTACGAATGTCAATTCTTATCTCTTTGATAAACTTGTCCATCGCATCTTTAAAATTATTTCCCTCACCTGCTGGCATACTTAAGGCAACTGGTTCATTAGGATTTTCAAAATTATATATATAACACCAATCTGGTGGTGCTTTTTTCTCTTTAGACAACTTATCAAGATAATTTTTTGTATATGTTGTTTTTCCAGACCCTGTTGGTCCTTCCAAATATACATTGTATCCTTTTATATCTACTGAAAGTCCAAACTCAAGTGCTGCAATTCCCCTAGCTTGTCCAAGCCCTTTGTAATTAGACTCATATTCTGCAGTAGTCTCAAATTTAAATACATCAGGATTACATGTATATCTTAATTCCTTATAATTTACTTCATTTGTTTTCTTCATTATTTCCTCCTATATTCAACCATCGGGGACGGTCCCTTTTGGTTGAAAATCATCCTAGATTCAAAGACATAAGTACAGCATCTTCCGTTTTATTATAATATTTTTTTCTCATTCCCTCTACTTTAAATCCAAATTTTTGATAAAGTTTTATTGCACTAATATTATGCTCATTTACTTCTAAATTTATTTTCTTATTTTCATTTTTTCTAATAATGTAGCTAAGTAAGTTTGAAGCAATTCCAATACCACGTTTATCTTCTCTTACAACTATATTCATTATATCTACATCGTCAAAAATTGTTCTCATTCCAACAAATCCAACTATTTGGCTATTTTGTTTTGCGACTAAATATTTTGAATCTTTTACATCTTCTGAAAATGTTTCTAAGTTCCAACTGTTTGGGAAACTTTCATAGTTATTCTTTATGTTTTCAATATCAACTGATGTCATCTCCCATATATAAATTGTTCCATCTTCTCCTTCTTTTTGTCTTTGTGCTTGTGGTTTTCTTAAATATAATGGTCTAATGGATTCTGAAAATCCAAATCTCCCCATTTTATATTTTTCTAATGCAGCTAGTCCAATTGCTTCTGCTAAAATAACATTATTTTCTACATATTCATGTAGACACACATCTTTTCCTTGTGCTCTTTCCTTATCTTTCTTAGCTTCAATTAGCGGATCAATTCTTTCTCTACTTACATCTCCAATTATATAAACTGGCTCTCTAAAATTTACATATTCTATTGTATTAGATACATTCATTACTTCAGAATTCTTAAACTTTGATATACTTCCATTATGCATCTTATATACAGCATAATAAACATTATCATTCCTTGCATCTAGTATCGACATTATCTTGCTATTTTTATTTCCTTTTTGCATAATTGCACTATAGGCCATTGCTTCAAGTGAGTTAACTCCAACTATTGGGATATTTTTTGCATCTGAAAATGCGTTTGCGGTAGCTAATCCCACTCTTATTCCTGTAAATGAACCAGGTCCTTTTGAGCAAGCTAAAAGATTGATATCATCTAATGTTATCTTAAGTGATTCTAATAAATCTTTTATCATTGGCATAAGCGTTTGTGAATGCTCCTTTTCGCTACATGTGTGCATTTCTTTAAGAGTTTTGCCATCTTCTACTACGGCTACTGAGCATACCTTTTGAGATGTGTCTATTGCTAGTACTTTCATAGTTTTCCTCCTTTCTAACTCTTGTATTTATATACAATTAATTATAGAAATTTAATTTTTCAAATAACTATTAAAGTCAATATCACTATATCTTGTTCCAAAACACTCAACTTTTAGCTTTCTTATTTCTTCATTTTCTTCTATTTTGTCAAATGAAATTTTTATATAATCATTTGGAAGAATATCTTCAATAAGTTCTCCCCATTCGAAAATACATATACCTTTATTAAAATATTCTTCTCCACCAATACTTTCAAATTCATATACATCAGCTAGTCTATATAAATCAAAATGGTATATATCTATTCTTTCATTATGATATTCATTTACTATTGTAAATGTTGGGCTTGAGATTTGCTCTTGCATATCATAGTAAGATAAAATTCCCTCTACGAATTTTGTTTTTCCCGCTCCTAACTCACCTGATAAAACTATTACATCACCCTTTTTTAATGTGCTTGCAAAATTACTCGCAAATGCTTTCGTTTGAAATTCGCCCTCGCACATAACTTCCTGCATTATAAGTTTTACCTCCATTTATTTTTCTAACATAATTATATATTATTCGACAATTTTATTCAATAATTTGTACAAATATTTTTATATATATAACAAAATCGGAAAGAGAAGATTTCCCTTTCCGATTTGCGCCAATAAATTTACTGGTGATTGTAGGAGCATTTGAGTGTGCAGCCATTACATGTCTCCTGATTAGGATTTTGCCACACAGGAAGAGGACATTTAGTAGAGATCCCCAAAGACGCTTTTTTGTTAATCTGGCTTTGAGTCTTGCGAGATTTCTTTTCCTCCCAATCCACTGTAGCTTGATACGAAGCATAGTATGCTCTTTGCTGCGCTTTGCGTTTAGCTTTTGCGGACTGCTTTCTTTGCTTGTCTATTGCCCGTCTATTACGTGACATAAGACACCTCCTTTTGCTACTTTCCAAAGTTACTTTTTTAGTATAGCATATTTTTTGACAAATTGCAAATATTTTTCTTGTCAAGTTATATAGCTGTAATCCATAAGTATACCAATAGTATTACTACCATAGGTATACCAATACCAAATGCTAAAGGCAATGCTATTATCTTTACTGCTCCAGATATTATCTTGCCTTCTTTTAATTTGTCTTGCCCTTTTTGAATATCTGTTTCCATAGCTTTTGAGATAGACACATTAGTCATCTTTATAAATTTGTACATATTATAAGAAACAGATATTAAAAAAAATGTAATCGCTGCTACCATACAGTAAGAAGTAATTACTAAAAGTAGAATACTTAATATAACTGATATGCCACTTATTAACAATACCTTTTCCCGTAACAGTAGTCTTTGCCACTTTTCCTTTAACATTTTTAAGCCCTCCTAAAAATAATTATTTTAAAATGAGTCTATATGTCAACCTGTAAAACAGGGTATATATATTTTATCACTTTTTGCCGGTCTTTTCAATCTTTTTCTAAAAAATCAACCATTTTAATGATTGATTTTGCTATTTCTATTTCTATTCAATTTAATTCAAGTAGAAAAAATGGTGGAGATGAGCGGATTTGAACCGCTGTCCACTAACCTTTCCACATTGACTTCTCCGAGTGCAGTTTGCTCTCAAAGTTTCATCCTATTATAGTAGAGCAAACAACTCTAATAAGATGTATCCATTTAAGTTACCCACTATCCTAATGGAAAGGACAGCTTTGTTCCCTACTTTAAATCGGCGCCTTATCGAAGACAGTAGGCTTCTTACAATAAAACGGCGCTGCATTTAGGCAGCGTAAGCTAATTCTTGTTTATCAGCTTTTATTTTTAATTTGCTTTTTTTAAGTGGCCAAAGCAACCATCCACTACTCGCTATCAATGTTTCTGGGAAAATGTCGAAACCATTTACATCCCCATGTATTATTTATTATACCATATTTTCTGTTTAATATCAACAACTATAACCTTTTTGTAATCATATTAAAATATATGTAACACTATTTTTTAAATACAAATATTTTACTAAATATATAGTTACCAACAATAACTAATACTTGTGAGATTAGTTTCATTATCTTGTCATTTGCATGCATGCATGTTACACCAACAAACATGATGACCATATCTAAAAATAATGTAATTATTCTTGAGCCGGTGAATTTAGTAAACTCCTTTATTTTGTTGTTTTCATGACTTTCAAATACATATTTCCTATTTGTAAAATACGCAAATAATACCCCCGCTATCCATGAAATTATGTTAGCAATTTGTAACTGAACTGCATTATCTGCATTTAGAAATGTGTTTATACAAATGTAATAAACTGCAAGTGATACAACTGTTGTTAGCACTCCAAATATTAGATACATAATTACTTCTTTCGTGCAATATTTTCTAAATAATTCAATTATTTTATTACTTTTTGTTCCGCTTGATTCTACTTCTTTTTTCATATTTATTATTCCCTTTCTAATGTTATTTTAATTTATTTTTGTATTCTATTTTCCTATAATAGTATTTACATTATTTTTTGCAAAAATTAAACTATGTAAACGCTTCAGATCTTCATTTACATAGCTTAATATCCATTTTGAGTATATTTGGCAGGGGTAGAAGGATTCGAACCCTCACGCACGGTTTTGGAGACCGGAATGCTACCATTAACATCATACCCCTATATTTCCTAACATTATTAATCATAACATATAAATTTATTTTATGCAAGTGGTTTTTACATTTTACTTGCAATATCGATAATTCATATAAGTTTATTTTATAATGTACTTGATATTTTTAACATATTATGGTATTATGTTTTATATCTTATGGGGTGCTAAACTTGGAGGTTTCATGTTTAGTAATTTTAATAAAATTTTTAGTTTTATATTCATTTTTATTTTAATTATATGTATATTTTTTATTCCAATCATTTATGCTAGTCAATTTTCTTTAGGTATTAATTCTAATAATTGGATTCCACCTGATTTTATATGTCAAGATAAATTTATATGGCCTATTCCTGGATATACTAATATATCATCTTATTTTGGCAAGCGAAATAGTCCAACTGCAGGTGCTTCTAGCTATCATTCTGGTTTAGATATACCAGCTCCAGAAGGTACATATCTTTATGCAATTGATGATGGCTATGTTTCGTTTGCATCTTGGGGTGCTGGTGGTGGATATACTATTGTAATTGAACTCATTAATTATCCTAATATGAAAGCTAGTTATTGTCATGTATCTCCTACCATGTTTGTTGAACATGGTGAAGAAGTTTCTAAAAATGAGATAATTGGTATGGTTGGACCTAAAAACGTATATGGAATTAACAACAATCCTTATAAAGATTCTAGTGGAAATCCAACAAATGGTGCAACTACTGGTACGCATTTGCATTTTGCTATTAAAGAAAATGGTACATTTGTAAATCCACTAGATTATTATTAGATCTTACTTTAATTAAAATTAATCCCTTTATAAAATCTAAAAGACTCGCCACTTAATTGTAACGAGCCTATCTAATTTTATTTAATATCTTTTACATATCATCTTCGTTATTATTTTGTTTTGAATTTTCCTGTCCACCTTGGCTATTGCTTTGATTTGATTGTGCATTATTTTGACCATTTTGTCCTTGAGTTTGATTATTATCGCCATTTTGATTAGATGTATTGTTATTAGCATTATACTCTTCTTCTGCCTCTGCAACTGTATCAATCTCTTCTTCCACATCCTCTTCATAGCATCCTGATGTACAATGTGAGCATTCTCCTTTACAAGAAATTGGTTCATCCCAATCTAATTCTATTATATTTTTGCAATTAGGACACTCTATCTCACTCTCATCTTGCATACATTCATCAATTATAAATGCATCACCACAGTATGGGCATGATATTTCAAATTCACAAGAATCATCTTCTCCATGGCAACTTGTGCATTCACAATCATCACTACAGTCGTCATCCATGTCCATATAGATATCTTCTTCAATTTGCAAAACCTTCTTTTGAATTTTCTTAAGTTTCTTTTCTAGCTGATCTTGGTTGCTTTGAAGCCCTATCATATTATCCATATATTCAATAAATGTAGTAGTTAAATCCATAACCTTAGATTTAACATATTCTGCTTCCTTTGGGTTATTAATGTTATTATCAATATCCTTTAGTATGCTATTTATCTTTTCACTTAATCCTGACATAAACGGTTCCTTTCAAAATTAAACTCTCTCTAAATATTCACCTGTTCTTGTATCAATTTTTATGATATCACCAATGTTAACAAACATAGGTACAGATATTTCTAAACCATTTTCAAGTTTAGCAGGTTTTCCAGATGTAGTAGTTGTATTTCCAGCAAATCCTGGTTCTGTATATGTAACTTCTAATTCTACAAACATTGGTGGTTCTGTTGCAAATACGTTTCCTTTGTATGAAAGTATCTTAACATTCATATTTTCTTTTAAATATTTTAAGCTATCTCCAAGTTGTTCTTTATTAAGAGGCAATTGCTCATATGTTTCATTGTCCATGAAATAGTATATGCCTCCATCTTCATACAAATATTGCATTTCTTTTCTTTCAATTTCTGCTGATGGAAATTTTTCTGATGGATTAAATGTTTTTTCTAAAACACTTCCTGTTATAACATTTTTTATCTTTGTTCTAACAAATGCTGAACCCTTTCCTGGTTTTACATGTTGAAATTCAACAACTCTATAAACATTCCCTTCCATTTCAAATGTTGTTCCATTTCTAAAATCTCCTGCTGAATATACTGCCATTATTATTTCCCCTTCCTATAATTATTATTCATTTTTAACGTACTTTTTATTTTACTACAGATTAACGTAAAAATCAAGCTTTTTACGTTAATCTATATTTACAATTAACATAAAAAGCATTAATTATATTTTTACTTTTTATTAATATAGCTTTCTAAAATGTAAACTGCAGCAATTGTATCTACTATTTGTTTCTTCTTCGAGCCTTTTATATCTAGATAATTCATTGTTTTGTGAGCTTCAACTGTAGTAAGCCTTTCATCGACTTGTATAATATTTATCTTATTAAATCTACATTTAAGTTTATGCATAAATTTTTCTGTCTCTTCTGCTCTTTGACTTTTCGTCCCATCCATGTTAAGTGGATTACCTAGTACAAATGTATCTATCTCATATTCATTTAATAGTTCTTCTAACCTTCTTAAAATGGTCTTGTCGCTACCATTTGAATTGATAGTTTCTAGTCCCTGAGCCGTAATTCCTAATGCATCTGTAATTGCTATTCCTGTTCTTGCTACACCATAATCTATTGCTAAAATTCTACTCATTTTATTTATTGTCCTCAATATATTCTTTTACCATTTTTTCTAGTAATTCATCTCTTTCAACTTGGCGTATCAAGTTTCTTGCTCCATTATGACTTGTAATATATGTTGGGTCTCCTGATAAGATATACCCAACAATTTGATTTATAGGATTATATCCCTTTTCTTTTAAAGAAGCATATACTTCTTTAAGAATTTCCTTTGACTTTTCGTTCTTTTCTCTCTCAACTATAAAACTTACGGTTTCATCTGTTGCCATAATTTATCCCTCCTTTATAGGGTACTTATTGTATCCTCATCTGATAATTCTATGTATTCTTCAACCTTTTTTAATGCACCATCTAAAGATGTTCCCTTATAATATGTTGATATAGCTACTCTGATCTTAGGACTTACATAAGTTTTTTCACCTTTATAATCTGATGCTGATTCAATTTTGATCGATTCAATTCCCTGTTTTAATTCCTTCATAAAGTTATTTACTCCGCCCACTTCCGTTCCAGAGAATACAATTGCAAATTTAGGTCCCATATATCTTACAAATATATACTCGTTTGATAAGCTATTTTTAACGAAATTAGATATGTTACTAATTATATTGTCCCCAGTTTTTCTGCTAATTTCAGTGTTTATTTGAGTTAAATTAACAACTTTAAATATACAAATAGCAGATGTTGCGTGTTTATCTATTATTTTCTTCCCAGCGCCATATAAGTATTCTGCTGATTTAAGTCCAGAGTATAAATCATCTCTAACAATATTTTCTATTGTAGCCTGATTTTCAACAGTTCTAAGTATTGTAACAATATTATTTCTAACTACTTCAAGAATTGTTGTATCTACTTTGTCAAATTCATGTGGCTGACTTCCTTCTATTATCCAATAACCTATATATACATTATCAACATATAGTGGAAAGAAAATTGCACATTTTGCTCTTCCAAATTCCATCTTTTGATATGGCAATTTTTCATTGTCATTATCAACCGTAACATACTTTGGTGTTGCAGTTTTTATGCTATCTCCAAATACTGGGTCACTTTGCAAGTTTTTAAGTGTATCCCAATGCTTTTGCTCTACATTTGATGCTTTTACAACATACTCAGCTCCATCAAATACTACAATAGTTGAGTATTTGATGGAATATTTATTTATAAGAATATCATTTATGTTTTCTAATTTCTCTTTTATTGTGGTATTCTCACCGTATTGTATTCATAAATTCTTGCAATACATTTAAACTATTTACTCTTTGATTTAAATTAGAAAATGTCTCTACTTTTTTATGAATTGCATAATTATATATCATTAATACCATTACTATTATTACTAATAATGATATGATAGCTATTATCAAAAGATATCACCCCTCTACTTTAAAAATTATTTGACCTCATTTTGTTTAGTGTGTCATTTATATTGCTTGTAAATTGTGCACCCTGTGGCTCTACTACTTGTTTTTTATTAGCAAATAATCCTCTTTTTTCCTCAGTATTTGCTTGTTTTACATTTGAAGTTGGTTTATTTCCACCATATATTAGTGGATATACCATATTTTTTAATTCGTCTAAAGCATTAATTAAATTTTGAGAATATCCGCTTAGATTAAGCTCACACATAGCAATATTTTCAAGGTACTTTGCATATGTGTCTGTTTCAAAAGGAATTGTTACATATTTTATTGTTTGACTATTAAATAAGTCTCTTTGTAATGTCATTGATGGCTCATTGTATTTTGACATTCCACCAATAATCATTTTTTCATTTAGTTTCTTTAATCTTATATATTTGTTTATAACTACTCTAAGTTTCGATTCATCTAAACTATTTTTTAATTTTAAATCGCTTAAAAATTTTGTAAGTGGTTGAATTGTAAATGTATCCATTGTCTGAATTAGATATGTTTCATTTGAAATTTTAAAACATTCTGCATCTGTATCAAAATCACAATCAATTAATGTAATATCAAAATTATTAGATAATGTTTGCATTACATTACTTAAATTAATGTCTATTTTTTCATCTGGTAATGCTGTAAACACGCTTAAGTTTCTATTAACATTTACTCCATTTACTCTGCCTTCTGAAAGTTCCTTCATACTGTTTACTGCTATTTGCATAAGATTTTGGTCGTTGTTTGTAAACATATAATATGAATTTCTATTTTGAGTTAAATCTAGTATTGCTGTTTTTACATTATTATTTGATAACATTTGCGCTAAATTATTTACAATAAATGATGTACCATTTTTGCTTGTTCCAACAAATGAAACTAATTTACCATTTCCAACTATAATATTATTGCTTGAAGTATTAACGCTTGTATTATTATTTGTATTTATTAAACTCTCAGTTGGTATGTTAAATATGTCGTCTTGTACATTAGATACATTTCCATATGGACTACTAAATAAATCATTTGAAGAATTATTTATACTACTGTCGAATCCAGGTATTACATTATTATCTTCTTTTGTAAATGCTGGTTCGCTTGTGGCTTCTAATGAAAATAAATTCTCTAAATCGTTGTCTAACCCAAATCCAGGCATTACACTTTCATCATTTTGAGCCAATACATCATTGTTTGAAAATATATCATTATTTTCTTCAAACCCTGGAATTGTATTTGAGCTTAAATCCATTCCAAAAATATCATTATCTTGTATTGGTTCAAACCCTGGCATTGTGTCCTTATTATCAAAAGATACCAAGTCATTATTAGTATTAGGAAGCACCATACTTGTATTACTTTCAGGAAGAACAATACTTGTATTATTATCAGGCACTGAAATACTTGTACTTTCTGTTGATATTGGCATACTAGTATTGCTATTAGCCTGATTTTCTAATGGCTGTTTACGTGGTCTACCTCTTCCCCTTTTAATAGGATTACCAAATTCATCATATTGAACTACCGCTTTAGGAACAACTGCTTCTGGATTTTTTCTAGGTCTACCTCTTCCCCTCTTAACTGGAGCTACATCAGCAGAAGATAATGGCACACTTTCATTCATTGGTATGTCTTGTATTGGTGTCATTTGAAGTGTAGGATTTACATTGTTATTTTCCATTGGTTTAATTTGATTATCTTCTATTCTCATTTGGTCCATATTATTTAATCCTTGATTTTGTATATTTGGCTTCATATTATTATTTGAGATATCTTGAGTTGGTTTAGGTACATTATTTGTAATATTCTGCATTGGTTTTTGCATATTATTTTGAACATTTTGCATTGGCCAACGCATATTGTTCATATTATTTTGATTCGGTACCTGTACATCATTAATATTAGGCATTGCATTATTCATATAATTTGGATTACTTTGCATTGGCATATTACCTTGCATATGTTTATTCATATTATTTTGATTTAAATTTTGATTAATATTATTCATTTGTTTCACACCTTGATTTATATTTTGATTTATATTAGGATTTGAATTTATGTTTGGATTATTTGTTTCCTTCTTTTTTCCTATATTTATTGTTGATGGGATTATAACTGGCTTTGATAAGTTTGTTTTCTTCAAGTCTTTAGTTAATATATCCCTTTTTTCACTTTTATCATCTTTATTGTAAGTTACATACTTGCCATTTGATAAAACTGTACCATTATTTACAAGCTTTTGATATTTAGCAGAATTCCTTTCTAGAATTGCTTTTATCTCTTTTGGCAAAAATTTTATAATTATTCTCAATTGTGTATCATTATATTGTTCTGCAATACTATCAAAACTTTCAGAACACCTTTTTGGGTTTGTCCCTATTTTTCTATAATGTGCTAATATATTTTGAATTTCCGTTTCACTAACATCTGAATCACTTGTATGTTCATATGGAGCAATATCATCTGATTCAACTTTATAATATATTTTAGCTTCCTTTTTGTTTCTAAGTTTATTTATTAAATTGCACACTGTGTCTATGCTTCTGTCGTTTCCTATAATTGCATTGTATATTCCTATTCCAAAGAGTTTAATTAATAGTCCATCAGCTTGGGTTCTTCTGTCTGAGCATATTAATATTACAGGTATATCTTCTCCTGTAGGTTTTGCTGCCTCATCACTAATACTATCTAATTTTTCAAATAAAAATTTATCTATAGCTTCATAATTATTATTAGATATCGGTTCTAAGTCTTCTCCAATAACTATTGCATCATAGTTTTTATTCTTTTGTAGTTCTTTTATTATTGCATTAAAGTAATATACATTTTTATTAGTAATTATCTCCTTATATTTTTGTTGATATTTATTTACAACTGATGTTGTAATATTATCATTACTTACTGCAAATAAAATTTTCATTCGTTAACCCCTCCAACCTTTTACTATAATAGCAAACACTAACGGTAGTATCTGACATATTACAAAACATGTAACTATTGCAATCATTGTGTTAAATCCTTTATAATATGTCTCCATATGTCTTACACCTACTATATATTGATTAATTGCACTAATTGCTATTCCTAAAATTGCTAAAGGTATACTATATACTCTAACCTTATTTAATATGTATGCCACTAGTCCGTATGTAGGACTTCCGTAAGAATTTTGAAAATCTGCTAATGATTTAACTTCTTTATTTTTTATATTAACTAACTCACTTTTTGTTTCATTTAATATTATTTCTTGAGTATTATTTGCCGCCAAAACTGTTCCTATACATGCTATACTTAATAAACTCATAATTATCCCAAAACATGCTATAATTTTTTTCATCGTGAATTCATTTCCTTTCAATAATTATAAAAAACCTATTTTTTCATTTTATCTCTTATATCATACACTAAGTTTTATAAAATAGCAAGTAATTTTTTACAATTTATTATACAAATACATCATCCATCTATATACTCCATTTGCCCAATTTTTATCACTCGCATATGATTTATTTACTGCTGTTAAGGTTGCACCTTTATAATATGTGCCAACTGCTTTTTCACCATTATATATATTTGTACCAGGCATATTAATATAGTATTTTACGAAAACTCTTGATACTAGGTCTATTCCTTCTGCAAAAGTTTCAAATTTGTAACTACTTCCATACGGATCTCTATCATATGCCCCATATCCAAATAAATTCTTTTTATTTTGTGATATCTCTGATGTTCCCCATCCACTTTCATGTATAGCAACTGCTGCAACAAATAGTCCATTTAGATTGTATTGACTTTCGACATAGTAAAAATATTCTGCATTTTCAGTAAAAACATTATTTCTGTCATTAGTATCATTTTCTAAAACTTGTTTAAATTGTTCTATTGTAAGGTCACTCTTTTTGTTTAATAACATACTAAATCCCATATCTTTTGATAGTTCTTCTTTAGTATATTGATGATTATTTTCATCTCCATCACTTGTACCATTTGGATTTACATATGTTACTGAATCCATTGGTACCCAACCCATATAGCTATTATATGAGACATAGTACCAGTTTTCTACTCTTGCTTTTAGTATAACTATCTCTCCTTTATTTAGAGTAATTAATTTTTCAGCTTCCTCACCTGGATCAGTTCTTATAGCTAACATATTTGATGTAACTTTTAACTGATCTCCAACTATTGGTACATAATTATTAGAAAACGGAGCTGTACCTATTTCAACAATTTTATCAACTGCTACTTTTCTTATTTCAGATGATATTTGCTCTTTTGATATAATTTCACCATTTTGATATATTGTTTTCATAATTGCATCTTGCCTACCATCTTGACCTTCTTGAATGGTTTGTATTTTTCCTTTTGCCAAAGATTCATTTTGCCTATATTGAGTTGTAAATTCTATATCAATTTCCTGTCTTTCTATTTTTTCTGTTTTTATATTCTCCTCATTCTTTTTAATTACTTCATCAATATCTATCTTTTTAGAAGTACTTTGTTTTGATATTGGAACTTGTATGTCTAATGACGATGTTTTATTTTCTTCAATTGGATAAACTTTGTTTCTTATTTTAATTACAACAAAAATAATAGCACATAAAATTGCAATGGCTATTATTCCTGTTATTATGTATTTTAAAACATGTTTATATTTTTTCATTATTTTTCACCTATAATCATTCTAATATTAAAAAATAACTTTGTCAATTTAATTTATATGGCATAAATTGTAAATAATCTGAACTTACTAATTTTAAATCTATTCCATAAATATTTCCTTCTACTGCTTCTATATGTGACCTTCCATGTAAATGTCCATATATGCATTTCTTAATTCCATACTTTTTCATTATTTCTATATATGGACCAAATTCATTATTTTGCACCATGTTTTTGGTTATTGGTGGATAATGCATTGCACAAATAATTTCTTTACCTGTATTCTTACTTAATGAATCTTTAATTGAAAGTTCTAATCTTGCGCATTCTCTTTTAGTCATTTTTTCACTATTATCAGTATCATTAAAAGACCAGCCTCTTGTACCAACAATTACTGACTTATCACATTCAATAGCGTTATTCATTATAAAATTTATGTTAGAAAAATTGTTCTCCTGTATAAATTCATTTAGTTTCTTTATAGTTGACCACCAATAATCATGATTTCCCTTAATCAGAATCTTATTTCCTGGCAATTTATTTATAAAATCAAAATCATCTTTAGCCTCTTCCATATACATTGCCCACGAGAAATCTCCAGGTAGTATTACTGTATCATTTTCGCTTATTTGGTTTATCCAATTTTCCTTTATTTTTTTTTCATAGTTTTGCCACTTGTCTCCAAAAATGTTCATTGGTTTGTCCACTCCAAAAGATAAATGCAAATCAGCTATTGCATATATTGACACTTAGGTTATATCTCCTTTCACTATGCTTCGCTCCGTTCTATCTGCATCCAAGATTTTTTCAAAAATCTCGTCTGTCAAATCACATCTAAATCTCATATTATATTTATAATTTCAGGTCAGGCTCTGCATTCAATGTCAAATCACTTACTTTTCCAGCTATATAATTATAATACCCTGCTGATGCTATCATTGCTGCATTATCTGTACATAATTTAAGGTCTGGCATATATATTTTAGTTTCTCCTGCCAATTTCATAAATTCATCTCTAATATAACTATTAGCCGATACTCCACCTGCTAGTGCTACAGTTTTTACTCCTGTTATTGCTACTGCTTTTTTTACATTTTCTATTAACATTTCTGCTACCGTTTTTTCAAAACTTTTACACAAGTCTGCTTTATTAATTTGGGGATTTTTATGATGTAAATTTATTACTGCTGTCTTTATTCCACTAAAACTAAAATCTAGACCTTCCATATGAGTTTTAGGCAACTCTATTGTTGGCTTTCCATCTTTGGCAAGGCTATCAATTTTAGGTCCACCTGGGTATCCTAACTCAATTACTCTTGCCACCTTATCAAATGCTTCTCCTATTGCGTCGTCTTTAGTTTTTCCTAAAACCTCAAAATGAGTATAATCTTTTACATATACTATTTGAGTATTTCCACCAGACATCATTACACAAATAAATGGTGGTTTTAAATCTTTATATGTAATATAATTTGCTGCAATATGTCCCTCTATGTGGTTAGTTCCTACTAGTGGTTTATTTATAGCATAACTTAAAGCTTTTCCATATGAAAGTCCCACTAGCAATGCTCCTACTAGTCCAGGTCCATATGTACAAGCTACCACATCAATATCTTGAAATGTTAATTTAGCCTCACATATTGCCATCTTAGCAACTTCTGATATATTCTGAATGTGATTTCTTGATGCAATCTCTGGCACAACACCACCATATAGAGTATGTATTGGTATCTGAGTGTTTATAATATTTGAAATTATTTCTCTTCCATTTTTCACAATTGCTACTGCTGTTTCATCGCAACTTGATTCTATTCCTAAAGTATATATATCCTTCATTCTTCCATTACTTTCTTTTATTTTTCTTTGGCAATTATACCATAATTAAATATAATTTGTAAAGTAATTATTATGGAAACTTCTATATATTAAATTTGCCAAATATTGAAATTTGTGTTATAATTAAATAGATAGGTAATACTGCCTATAAAGAACTTTGAAAAAAAATTGGAGGAAAATAACATGACAAACCGGACAAAAAGGCAACTTAGGAAATGGGCTATTATAGCTCTGGTAAGCCTCGTTATCGCAATTGTAACGATGGTTCTGCTTGGAAAAACCATTCGCTATTGGGACATAACTGCTTCGATGCAATACATCGAAGAGCAAGCTCAGTATGGAGGTTGGACCGATGCAAAAACAGCTGATTACGAAGCTCTAATCGACAAGAAATACGAGCTAGCAAAAAATGACCCCTACACGGATTGGCTTCTTAAGAGTAGCCATTCTGAAGACGGCGTAATAATAAGAGATTTCACTATTATACTGATTTGTGCAGCTGTCCCTGGATCAATTTTGAGTATCTATTATTGCTTATCAACATCTCACAAGATTGTAATGAATGAGAAAAGGCAAATAGGACAAAGAGATCCTTATCAAGATATGCGTCGTAACCCAAGAAATTAATCCCAGCAACTAGAACCCGTTAGCAGAAAAACTCTTTGAAAGTCAATTGACTTACAAAGAGTTTTTTCTTTCTATTTATGTACAGAAATATGTATATCTCCAATTTCTGCTTTTAATTCTCTTGACACAATATTTGTTATCTGTGCGACTTGTTCTTCTTTTAAATTATCTTTTTGTTTTACAACAACATTTATACTATTATCATTTATGAGTATTGCTACATCTTCAAATCCTTTAGTTTTTATAAGATTCTCTGCGATTGCTATTGCTGATTTTCTATCATTAATATTTTTTATCTCATTAGAAGCTATACTCTTTTGATCACTTGGAACTTTTTCATTTTCAAGTATCTTTTGATAGGTTTCTAACATCTGTGAATACATTGTATCCCTATCTAATCTTGTTTGCACAAAATAATCTTTTGATGATACATCTGGATTAGAAACTGTAACGTTGTTATTTTCTACATTATTATTAGTTTGAGTCATTTCATTATTAATTAGATTTTCTATTGGAGTTGATACCTCGTTTATTTTGTCTTCAGTCACGTCATTTTTATACTCTTCATTTATATTTACTTGATTTTGCTCATTGTCTGCATTAGATTCATTGGGAGTTTCTACATATATGTTAGTTCCAACTAATTGAGCATCTCCTAGCTCTCCTAGTTGGATATTAGCTTCATTTTCATTATTGTTGTAATTCATATATCCAGCTGTAATAAGCATTAATGCTAATGATAAAATTACTAATTGATTTTTCTTAAATATCTTTTGCATAGTCTCAATTCCTTTAAATTCTTTTTTCTTATTTTGGACTTTTGCCCTTGTTTTTTCTTCTCTATTTTTTATTTTAAATTCATCATATATATTTTGCATTTTTTTATTAGTTCCGTTTATGTATTCTCTTTCCAGTTTTTATATATGTAATCTTCATAGTTAATCCTCCATCTTAAAAACTTGTATTTTATGTGTAGCAAGTCCTGTTGCCGCTTCAATTGCTTGAATTATACTTGCCTTTACAGTAGATGTATCTGCTCCTTGAGCCGCAACAATAGCTCCTTCAATTTTTGGACTTACAATACTCTGCGTAACTGGTTCTTTTGTTCCATCACTATTTTCTTTAAATATAACTTCCTTTTGTGAATCTGTTTCAGTTGTAACTCTAGTTCCACCATTACTATCAGTTTCGTTTGTATTACTTACTTTTGAATCTTCATTATATACTGGTCTAAAAGTACTACTTTCGGAATATGTCAGCATTACCTTTACCTTTCCAACTCCTGAAATTTTTCCAAGTATATTTTCTAATCTTTGTTCAAGCTCATCTTCATTTGCACTACTTGAAACTTGAACTGCGTTTCCCATTTTTATATTTTTTTCTTCTTTATTGGTTGTTTTCTTGTTTTTGTCCCCACTTAAAATATAATTTATTGCCACAACTGTAATAATAAGTATTATAATTAAACAAACTAAATTTTCTGTCTTTTTCTTTCCCTTAAACATATTTTTAAGTTTTTCGTTCATAATTTATACATAATCCTTTCCTGTAAAATCTTATTGTACTATTATGCTTTTTTTATCTACTTTATAATTTTCATTTATGAAATTAATTAAAACCTCTTTGTCACTTTCCTCTATCTTATCTTTATTGTCTTCTTTTATTCCAACTTCTATTTTATTTACCTGCATCTGTATTTTATTTTGCTCATCATTTTGTTTCAATTTAGATACATTAGATATTTTTATTTTTGTTATATTGCATTTACCATCAACTTCTATTTGTACATTATTGCTCATATAACCTTTATCTTTTATTTTCTCTTTTATCTCATCTGACATCTTATTCTTAAACATTTCCTTTACATTTTCATCATATGTATCACTAGCACTTTCTGTTTTTATAACTGTCTCCATATTTAAATATTTTTCTATATTATAGCTTTCTAAATCTATATTCTTTCCTATTACTGGACTTATAATACAAAACAAAGTATATACTCCAATTATTACCTTTATATACTTCTTGTTTTTGCCTTCTGGCAGAATCATTTGAATTATTATACCTATTATTATCGCAACAATAATTCCTTTAGCCCATGAATTTATACCAGCCATCATCTTTATTTCCTTTCTTTACGCTAATGATACATAACTCCACTATTTGATATTTTCATGACAATAGCAATTCCTATAATTATCATGACTGCTATTGTAAATAAAATTGCAAGCAGAATTTTAAATGTTCCTGCAATCTGTTCTAATAGACCTACTATCTTTTTATCTGCTATAGGTTGGCATAATGCAGCTCCTAGATAATAAGTAATTGTGAGGGCCGCTAGGTTCAATATTGGCTTTATGCAAATGCATCCTATTGTAATTATTCCAACTACTCCTACAGCATTTTTTATTATATTGCTATATCCCAAAACGGTGTCTATTGCGTCACCTAATATTCCTCCTACAACAGGAATAACCTTTGATACTATTGACTTGCCTGCCTTTAACGTTACTCCATCTAAACCACTTGTTACATTTCCTTGTAGTGTTGCTAAACTTATAAATAAAGTAAGTACTGTTGTTAAAATCCATAGAGAACCTTTTTTCATAAACTTAGATAATTTGTCTACCTGTACATCATCCGATATTTTAGAGACTATACCAAGTGCTGTTGATACTAAAATTATTGGTATCAATACATTGCTCATAAAATTACCTGCAAATGTTATTATAAGTAAAAGTATTGGCTCTATCATACTTGAACTTACTGCATTTCCTGTTGCAATCATTAGAGTTGTAAGTAGTGGTACCAATGTATTTGTAAAGGCAATTAAATCTGCTACTGCTGTTTTTATGTCTGTTATTATGTTTCCAAAGTTTTTCATTATTAATGTTACTATTAAAATATATTGTATATAATATGCAATTTTTGAAACAGATTCATTTCCTAAATTTTCACTTATACTTTTTAAAATACTATGAATTATTACTATAATAATAATCCCTGATACTGTCTTTATTGCTTCAATTACATCTTTTCCAAGTAATTTAAATATAACCTTGAGTATTTTATTGTTATCAATGTTTCCTTTCATACTAGATTGAAAAATGTCTGATATATCTAATTCATCAGAGTACTTTTCTGCTTCTCCTATGAAGGAACTTACACCTAAAGATTTTGCTTGCTTATCTAGACCCTCTTCATCACTTTCTTTTGCTATACTAGCATTTGGGAACATATACATTATAGTTATAAGCATTATAATTATCAGCTTTTTTTTCATTTGTTTCCCCTTACATTAGATATTATGGTAAAATTCTTATTACTGTCTCCAATAAACTCTGCACAATTGGCATAGATAGTGCAACTATTATTACCTTTCCACCAATATCTACTTTACTAGCTATTGCAGATTCTCCTGAATCTTTGCAAATACTTACAGCAAATTCAGTCAATATTGCAATTCCTGTTATCTTTATTAATATTTTTAGAAATCCAGAATTTATGCTTGTTTTGCTTGAAATATCCCTTAGTAAATCTAGTATTCCTGATATTTGTCCAACTAGCATAAGTAATATAATTACACCTGTTGCAATTGATACATATACTGCAAATTCTGGTTTATATTGTTTTAATATTATTATAATAATAACTGCAATGAAGCCAACTCCTATGATTTTTACAATATCCATATCTTATCCTTTTATAAATTAAAAATTGTTCTAACTGTATCAAACAATCCACTCACTTCTTTAATTACCATTGTTAGAACTATGATAAGCCCTGCTAAAGTTGTCATCATTGCCTGATCTTCCCTACCAGCTCTAACTAATACTTGATATAAAACTGCTACTAGAATTCCTATTGCAGCTATCTTAAATAATAAATCTATACTCATGTTTCACTCCTAAACTAAAACAATTACAATGGCTAGTCCTACAGTAGCTCCTAATGTTTTAAATAATTTTTCATTCTTGCTTTTTTCTAGTTCTGCATCTTTTATCTTGGTTTCTAGAAATTTTTCCGTCAATCTAATTTCATTAACTTGTCCATCCAAATCAGTTTTTCCTAGCATTTTAGCCAAACCTTTTAATACTTCTTTATCTTCTTTGTTAATCTTTATTTCTGCTTTATTTATAGCATCTTCCCATGCTTCTCCTGCAGATTCAAATTTCATATTTTCTGATGCTGTCTTAAAAACTTGTCCTACATTCTTTACGAGCTTTTCAGATATTTCTTCAAACACTTCTGGTATTGGCTCATATGTAAACTTTATTTTCTCTTCAAATATATTTAGTGCGCTTTGAAATTCCTTTAATTCCTTAACTCTTGTACTATATTTCTTTGAAATATTTACTCCTATAATAGTTGACATACCAAATATTGCAGCCAACATAATAAATTTGATAATTCCCATATTTATTCCTCTCTCTATAACCAATATATTCAGAATTATTCATATTTATGCTAAGTTTTCATCGCCCGTTTTATACATATTCTTATCTAATGTGTATATTTTTTGCACCATTCCCTTTTTTTCTAAAAAAATTATCTTTTTAAATATTCTTTCTTCATATAATTTATTTAATACTTTGTTTAAATTTAATTCATCAATTGTGCTTCCATGTGCAGTAAAAATCCCCTTTACTCCTGAGCATATTCCATAATTTATAGCTTCAATATCTTCTTCTGAACCTATCTCATCAGCAACAATTACTTGTGGCGCCATAGTTCTTACTGCTATCTTCATTCCAAGACTCTTTGTTACATTATCAAGTATATCAGTTCTTAGTCCAACATCATTTTGCGGAATACCCTTATACATTGCAGCTAGTTCTCCTCTTTCATCTATCATTGAAATTGTATAGCCCATATTACTTATATTTCTTACCAAATCCCTTAGTATTGTTGTCTTTCCGCATCCTGGTTTTGAGACAATTAATGTGCTATTTACTTGACCATCTTCTATTATTTGTGGCAAAATCTTTTCACTTGCGCCAATTATTTCTTTAGCAATTCTTATGTTTAGAGAAGATACATATGTAATATTTATAATTTGTCCATCTTTCATCGCAATACTCCCAGTAAGCCCTACTCTATGTCCTCCTGGAAGGGTAATAAAGCCATTACATATTTGGCTTTGGTATGAATATATAGAGTTATCACAAAAAACTTGTACCATATTTAGAATCTCTCTTCCGTGATGGCACATATTCTTCAACTTGTTCTCTATCAATATATTTTAAAATTATTTTTCTATTTGCTCTTATTCTAATTTCTTCTAAATTTTCAGCATCAATCTTATTTGCAATTTCTCTTGGCATAACTCTTAAAATTATATCTAAATTATGTATCATATTAGCATGTCCTCCAAAACACAAAAAATAATAGCATATTAAAATATATGCTATTATTTATTCATTTATGTTATTAAATTTTATTCTGCCCAGTTATGATATACATTCATTACATCATCTAAGTCTTCAAGATTATCAATAAGTCGTTGCATTTTTTCAGCGTCTTCGTCACTTAATTCAACTGTTGTTGTTGGAACCATTTGAACTTCTGCTTCTACAAATTCTAGTCCCTCATTTTCTAAAGCCTCTCTTACGCTTGAGAAATCTGATGGATCAGTTGTAATTTCAAAACATTCATCATCTGCTTTTACATCTTCTGCTCCTGCATCTAATGCAATCATCATCATATCATCTTCTGATTTATCAGTTGTTGTTCTATCAATTACAATTACACCTTTTTTATTAAACATATATGATACACATCCTGATGTTCCAAGATTTCCACCTGCTTTATCAAAAACATGTCTTACATCTGCTGCTGTTCTATTTTTATTATCTGTACTTGCTTCAACTATTAAAGCAACTCCACATGGTCCATATCCTTCATATGTCATTTCTTCATAAACTTTGTTGCTTCCTTCTCCTGAAGCTTTCTTTATTGCATTATTTATTGTATCATTTGGCATATTATTAGCCTTACATTTTGCTATAACATCCTTTAATTTAGAGTTACTTGTTGGGTCTGGTCCACCTTGTTTTACTGCTAATAATATTTCTCTTCCTAATTTAGTAAATATCTTTCCTCTTGCTGCATCTGCTTTTCCTTTTTTGGCTTGTATATTATGCCATTTACTGTGTCCTGACATACAAATTTCCTCCTTTTATATTTTTAACTTTTCTTATTTTACCACATTTTTTTGTATTTGCACAAGTATTTTTTTATTATTTCTCTATATCTTGTATTTCTTCTTTTTCATCTATATATTGTACTTTGTCATCTTCTATGCAATACATTGCAAGTTTTGACCTTCTTTGTTTATGACCACAGCCTGCATCTATTCTAATATATCCTTTTTTCTTGTTTTTCTCAATATTTCCAAGGTCGACTTCATGTCCACATATCGTAGTAAATCCATAATCTTTAGCATTTTCATATGTGCTTGCATCACATTCTCTTGTATCTAACATAAATGTATATTGCTGTCTAGATACATCTGACATTTTATATCCTTTACCTGTTAACTTCATACTTATTATCATATTATCATCTTTTGGTGGCATTGCATGCACCAAAAGATAATCTCTATTTTCTATTTTTTGTGGTAGGACTACATACGCATTATACATAAATTTATATATTTCTTGTTTTTCTTCTGGATTACACTCTAAATAATTAAAAATAGTACTTGTTCCTCTATTAGATGTTAGCCATGTTTCCATATATCTAACTTCATATTCACTTAATCCTTTTTTGTGAATCAGTTCTTCATAAAATTCTTTATATCCTTTTATTTGTTCTTCATATCTTTCAATTTCGCTTTTAGGTCTTTTATCTAATTTCATCATTCCTATATGTGAATTTATATTTTTTCGATTTATAATATTAACTAAATCATTTTTATGTAGCTCATGTTTTAGCATTATGGCAACTGTCTCCATAAATTGCATTTCATGGTTTCCCATGAAAAATGTTATTTTAGGATTATCCTCTGGATATTGTATTCTATTCATAATATCCATTAAAGTCTTTATTCCACCGTTACCTCTATCAATAACATCTCCTAAAATATATAAATGGTCTTTGGGCGATAATCTTTCTATTGCATCAATGTAAGAGCCATACATTCCATGAATATCTGATATTACATAATGTTTTCCTTTCTCTTCACTATTTGGTTCCTTTTCCTGATTTTCTTTAGCTTGAACTTGCATTTTTATATTAAATAAATTATTATCAAAATTCTCTTGACCTGTCTTTCCGTTTTCTTGCAAGATTCCTCTGTTTGCAATGCATCCATTCTTTAAGAATTCCCCACCTAAATATATATAATCATCTCTACCTGACTTAGCCATTAGTCCATCAGGTCCTAATAATCTTTTTATGAAAAATATTGATAATTCTTTTGGATAGTTTTTTTGATATCTTTTAAACAATCCATTTCCAAAGTCTGGAAAGGTATCTTTTTCGCAAAATACTCTTACCTGTCTTTTAGTTCCATCTTTCATTCCAAAGTTTATATAATACATATCATACTTGTCTAAATTCAATACTTTTCTTGAAATGGTAACGTTATTACTATCTATGTCTTCTTCATTTATATATTTCATATAACTTCACTCTACTTTCATCTGATATAATTACAATTACTTTTGCATTAGTCCTTTTATATATTCTATCTCTTCTTCTACATCAAGTCTCATGAATATTGGCTCACCTTTTTCAATCACCTTAATGTCTTGTAAGTTCTTGTAATCTTTTAAGTCATTCCAAGTTATGTTTTCGCTAGATATTCCAAGTTGCCTTAATATATTATTAGATGTCTCTTCCATAAAAGGTCTAATTAAAATTGCAATTTCCTTTAAGTTAGCTACTAGATGATACATTGCTGATTTTAATTTTTCTTTCCTTAATTTTCTTTCTTCTTCACTTTCTCCATCTACTTCTTTAGCTAGGCTCCATGGAGAAGTTTCATCAATGTATTTATTTGTGCGTGATACTAATCCCCATATTCTTTGGATAGCATTTGCAATTTCACAGTTTTCCATTAAATTTTCAAACTCTTTTACAGTATCTTCCGCTTCTTTTTCTATGCTAATATCTATTTCATCATTAGGATTTCCATTATATACTGGAAGATTTCCATCAAAATATTTATTTATCATTGATACAGTTCTATTTAAAAGATTACTCAAATCATTACATAAATTGTAATTATATCTTTCTACAAATTCCTCTGGTGTAAATACACCATCTGAATTTACTGGAACTTGTCTAAGTAGAAAATACTTAGTCACATCTAGTCCATATCTCTCCATTAACTGTTCTGGGTAAATTACATTCCCAACAGACTTAGACATTTTTCCATCTTTCATTGTTATCCAATTGTGAACTAAAATAGTTTTTGGAAGTGTAAGGTCCAGTGCCATCAAGAATATTGGCCAATATATTAAGTGAAATCTTGCAATATCTTTTCCAACTATCTGCAAATCAGCTGGCCAAAATTTATTAAATAATTCTTCATTATTTGATGCATATCCAAGTGCAGTTATATAGTTTGTAAGCGCATCAAGCCATACATATATGACATGTTTTGGGTCACTTGGCACCTTTATTCCCCAATCAAAAGATGTTCTCGTAACACATAAATCTTCTAATCCTGGCTTAATAAAATTATTTATCATTTCATTTTTTCTATATGCAGGCTTTACAAAATCAGGATGTTCATCATAATATTTTAAAAGTCTGTCTGCATATTTTTTCATGTTAAAAAAGTACGCTTCTTCCTTCATCTTTTCCACAGGTCTTCCACAGTCTGGGCATTTTCCATCTACTAATTGTGTTTCTGTAAAATAACTCTCACAAGGCTTGCAATACCATCCTTCATATTCACCCTTGTATATGTCTCCCTGCTTTAGAAATTTTTCAAATATAACGCCTACAGCCTTTTCATGTAAATCGTCTGTTGTTCTTATATATTGATTGTAATTAATTTTCATTTCTTTCCAAAGTTTTTTAGCACTATCCGCTTGAAGATCAACATACTCTTTTGGACTTAAATTCGCTTCTTTTGCTTTATCTTCTATCTTTTGCCCGTGCTCATCAGTCCCTGTAAGCATATATGCATCATACCCTTGCAATGTTTTATATCTTTTTATTGCATCTGCTAAAACTTCTGTATATGCAGTACCTATATGGAATTTTCCACTTGGATAATATATTGGAGTCGTTACATAAAATTTATCCATTTTTCTCTCTCCTTTTCAAAAGCTCTATATATCAAAATCTAATATTAATGGCAAATGATCTGAGGCATTACAATTTAAAACCTTAAAATCATTTACCTTTACTTTTTCGTTAACAAATATATAGTCACAAACTAAATCACCTTTATCTAAACCATCATCAAATGTGGGTCTTGTTGATTGAATGTTATACTCTTCAATTAAATTAGTCATTTTTTTATTTATTTTCTTAATACTCTCAGTATTAGGTAAAAGATTAAAATCTCCTGTAATAATACATGGAATATCATCTCTAACATATGATAAAATCACTTCTGATTGATTAATAGTTCTTTCATCACCAGTTTTATCCTTATTCCAAATTCCATGAACATTAATGATTTGTAGCTTTTTGTCATTTATATTTAAAATAACATTTTCAAATGCTCTTGGATGATCTTCTTGTCTAAAATTTGTTGTATCTGTAAAATTGGAATAGTTTTTATAGTAAAATACATTCTCTGAGTAAGCAATTGGATATATTGATAATATTTCATTTCCCTGTTCTGCAAAACCACCAAATTCTTTAGAAATCGCATTATTCTTTTCATGGTGATCTGCAATCCATAAAGGTCCGAAGAAACTGTATTTATAACTAGTATTAGCTTTTATAATCTTACTTTTATTATATTTATCAAATACTGCACCATCTATCTTTCTCATGACTTCTTGAAGAGTCACAATATTATATTCACCATCAGATATCAATTTAATAATATCATTTGCATTATCTAATTTAATACATGTATTTATATTTAGCAACTTCATTTATAATCATCCTTATTTTAACTAAATTTTATCAATTTCTTCTGCAAAAATCTTATTTAACATTTGTGGGTTTGCTTTTCCCTTTGTTTCTTTCATCGCTTGACCAACTAAAAATGCCATTGCCTTTGTCTTTCCTGATTTGTAATCTGCAACTGAACCAGGGTTAGCTGCTAATATTTTAGATACTACTTCTTTAATTACATTTTCATCTGAAACTTGAACCCAACCTTTTTCTTCTATTATTTCTTTTGGATCTTTCATATTTTCCTTAGATAGTGTAAACAATTCTTCAAGAACTTTTTTACCAATACTTGAGCTTATTGTTCCATCTTCTATTAGTTTTATTATGCTTGCAAGTTCTTTTCCTGTAAACGGAATCTCTTCTTCCTCTAATTCTTTATCATTTAAAATTCTCGCAATGTCAAATATTATTAGGTTTGCAGCAGCTTTCGCATTCTTACAAATTTCTACTGCGTCTTCAAATATTTTTGATAAGTGTTTTGAAGATGTTAGATTCTTAGCATCTTTTTCTGATAATTCAAACTCAGTCATATATCTTGCTTTTTTCTTTTCAGGAAGTTCTGGCAAGTTATTTTTAATATTTTCAATGTATTCATCTGATAATTTAATTGCCACTAAATCAGGGTCTGGGAAATACCTATAATCTTGTGCATTTTCTTTATTTCTCATTACAACAGTTTGTGCCTTAGCGTCGTCCCATCTTAAAGTTTCTTGCTCAACTGTTCCGCCATTTTTGCAAATATCAATTTGTCTATTGATTTCATACTCTAAAGCTGCTTGAATAGTTTTAAATGAGTTCATGTTTTTCATTTCACATCTATTTCCAAATGGAGCATTCTTTTTATGAACTGATATATTTACATCGGCTCTTAGTGAACCCTCTTGCATTTTACAGTCAGAAACCTCGATACATTCTAGTATAGATTTTAGACTTCTTAGGTATCTATCAACTTCACCTTTTGACCTCATGTCTGGCTCTGAAACTATCTCAATAAGTGGGACTCCAGCTCTATTTAAATCAACTAATGTATCTCCACCATGTTCGCTATGATTTAACTTTCCAGCATCTTCTTCTATATGAATTCTAAGTATTCTAATTTTTTTCTTATTACCTTCATCGTCATCAATTTCAATATATCCATCATTGCATAATGGCTTATCAAATTGAGATATTTGATATGATTTTGGAAGGTCAGGATAAAAATAATTTTTTCTATCATTTTTACTATTCTGTTCAATCCAGCAATTAGTAGCTAGTCCTGCCTTTACAGCATATTCAACTACTTTTTCATTTAAAACAGGAAGTGTTCCTGGCATTGCAGTACACACAGGACAAATATGTGTATTTGGCTCAGCACCAAATTCAGTAGGGCAATTACAGAATATCTTAGTTTTTGTTGCTAGTTCAGCATGCACTTCTAGTCCAATTACGATTTCATATTCATCCATATTATTTTCCTCCTTTAAATTCTGGCTTATGATTTTCTCTAAACTTAATTTTTTGTTCTAACGCATATGCTGCACCCAAAAGCTTCTCCTCCTCAAATTTATTTCCTATTATTTGAAGCCCTATTGGCATTCCTTCTTTACTTACATCTACTGGAATTGATATTCCTGGAAGCCCTGCAATATTTACAGAAACTGTGCAAATATCTGCTAAATACATCTCTAATGGGTTATTAGATTTTGTACCAATTGTATATGCAACATTTGGAGATGTTGGAGTAAGTATTACATCATATTTTGAAAAAGCCTCATCAAACTCTTTTTTTACAAGTTTTCTAACTTGTTGTGCTTTTTTATAATAAGCATCATAGTATCCTGAAGAAAGCACATAAGTTCCAAGAATTATTCTTCTTTTTACTTCTGCTCCAAATCCCTCAGTTCTTGAATTTACAAATAATTCATTTAAATCTTTGTAATCTTTTGCTCTATAACCATATCTTATTCCATCAAATCTTCCAAGGTTTGAACTTGCTTCTGCACACGCAATTATATAATATGTTGCTAAAGAATAATTTGCAATATCAAGTGAAAACTCTTCTATCTCTGCTCCCATTTCCCTGTATTGGTTGATGGCATTAGTAACTTTCTGTTTAACCTCTTCATTTATACCATCGCCAAAGAATTCCTTTGGTACACCAATTTTAAGTCCTTTTACACTACCTGTTAAAGCCTTAGTATAATCTTTTTTTTGAACGTCTACTGATGTAGAATCTTTTTCATCATGTCCTGCAATTAAGTTAAGTAGTATTGCACTATCTGTAACATCTTTTGTTATTGGACCAATTTGGTCTAATGATGATGCAAATGCTACTAATCCATATCTAGAAACTAGTCCATATGTTGGTTTTAATCCTACAACACCACAAAATGACGCTGGCTGACGGATTGACCCACCTGTATCAGATCCTAGCGCCCATGGCACTTCATGGGCCGCTACTGCTGCTGCAGACCCACCTGAAGATCCACCTGGTACTGTGCTTAAATCCCATGGATTATGAGTTTTATGCATAGCAGAATATTCTGTTGATGCTCCCATTGCAAATTCATCCATATTAAGTTTACCCAGGCTAATTAATCCAAGCTCTTTAAACTTTTCTATAACTGTTGCATCATATGGTGAAACAAAATTCTCAAGCATTTTAGAACTACATGTTGTTTTTACACCTTTTATACAAATGTTATCCTTTATACCAATTGGAATACCCATAAATTTTGATTTTATGTTTCCAGCTTTTCTCTCTTCATCAATCTTTTTTGATTCTTCTATGGCTTCATCTGCTTGACTCGTTACAAATGCCTTTACATCACTTTCATGTGCATTTATATTATCTGCATATGCCTTTACTATTTCTTCTGAAGAAATCTCTTTTTTATCTAATTTTTCTATTAACTCATGCACGGTTAAATCTGTTAAATCCATATTCCTTCTCCTTCCTTTATTGTATTGTTTTAGGTATCTTAAACATATTTCTTTCAGTTTCCACTGAATTGCTTAGTAGCGCCTCATTATTCTCAAAAACTTTTATCTCGTCTTTTCTAAATACATTATAATTTTGTGAATTTTCTCCATCTTCAATCATGCTTGTATCAGCATTCTTTATTATATCTGCAAAATTTAAAATATCCTCTAAGTTTTTTAAATATTCATCTTCTTTTTCTGGCTCAATCTTTATATGAGCTAATTTTGCAATGTGCAATAATTCTTCATTACTTACTTTCATATTTTACCTCCTAAAATTCTGATATTTTTAGATGTAGTTCTTTTAATTGTTCATCTGTAACTTCTCCTGGTGCTCCCATCATTAGGTCTTCTGCTTTTCCGCTTAGTGGGAATGCAATAACTTCTCTTATTGATTCACTATCTGTTAAAAGCATTATCATTCTATCTACACCTGGTGCGATTCCAGCATGTGGTGGTGCACCAAATTGGAATGCTGTGAACATTCCGCCAAATTTTTCTTCAATATATGCTTTGTTGTATCCAACTTTTTCAAATGCCTTTATCATTATCTCTGGATTGTGATTTCTTACTGCTCCTGATGCTAGTTCCACACCATTACATACTATGTCATATTGATATGCAACTATTGATAATGGATCTTCTGCATCTAATACTTCTAATCCACCATTTGGCATTGAGAATGGATTATGACAAAATGTTAATTTTCCTCTTTCGTCATATTCATACATTGGAAAATCTGTTATCCAACAAAATTCAAATTTATTTTCATCTATTAGATTTAATCTTCTTCCTAGTTCTTCTCTAACCCCACCAGCCAATTTATCAACTGCTCCTGGATATTCTGCTATGAAGAAGAAACAATCTCCAGCTTTTGAATTTGTTCTTTTTAGCATTTCCATTTTTGCATCTTCTGGTATAAATTTTGCAATAGGTCCTTGAAGACTTAAATCGTCCATAATTCTAAGCCATGCTAATCCCTTAGCTTTTAATTCTTTAATTGCATAATCTGTCATTCCTTCAAAGAAACTTCTTGGCTGATCTTTTACATCATGTGTAGAAATTATCCTTACTTGTTGTCCTGCAAATGCCTTCAAGTCAACATGTTCAAAAACATCAGTTACATCTACGATTTCAAGTGGATTTCTTAAATCTGGCTTATCGCTTCCATATTTAAGCATAGCCTCTTTATATGGAATTCTCTTAAATGGATATTTAGAAACTTCTTTGTTAGAAAATTTAGTAAATAACTCATACATAACAGGTTCCATTACGCTAAATACATCTTCTTGAGTGGCATATGCCATTTCCATATCTAATTGATAAAATTCTCCTGGAACTCTATCAGCTCTTGCATCTTCATCTCTAAAGCAAGGTGCTATTTGAAAATATTTATCAATTCCTGCAACCATTAACAATTGTTTAAATTGTTGTGGTGCTTGTGGTAGTGCATAGAAATTCCCTGGATGAAGTCTACTTGGTACTAAATAATCTCTTGCTCCTTCTGGTGATGATGCTGTAAGTATTGGTGTTTGAACTTCTAAAAAGTCTCTTGAAGTCATTGCTTCTCTTATAAATTGAAGTACTTGTGCTCTTAATTTAAGATTTTCTTTTAATCTTTCTGACCTTAAGTCTAAATATCTATATTTAAGTCTTAAATCTTCTCTTACTTGCTTATCATTATTTATTTCAAAAGGAAGTTCCTTTGTTCTTCTTCCTAGTACTTTAATATCTTCGATGTATATTTCAACTTTACCAGTCTTTAATTTTAGATTTACTGTATCTTCTGACCTTTCTCTAACTGTTCCATAAACTGTAACAGATGATTCAACAGGTATATGAGATATCTCATCAACATCTTTGCTTTCAGCTGAAATAACTACTTGCGTTACTCCATACATATCTCTAATATCAAGAAATACTAAGCCTCCTAAGTCTCTAATAGTTTCTACAAAACCTGCAATTCTCACTTTCTTGCCTACATCTTCTAATCCAATTTCGTTGCAATTATGTGTTCTGTACTCGTTCATTTTTTAAAATCATTCCTTTCAAAATTTATAATCATATTTAGGTTTTTAAAGGATACCTATAAACCTCTTAATATTTTTATTAAAGCTGCAAATCTATGCTTAGAAAAACAAAAATCGCCCACTGCTATAAATAGCAGGGACGAACAATTTATCCGCGGTACCACCCATATTGAAAGCTTACCAAAAAACTTTCCACTCTTTTAAAAATCAAGTTACTCCAATGTGTTTCGGTTATGTATGTACTCTAAAAGGGCTTTCAGCCAACGACCCTTACTCTCTTTCTAGAAACCTTTACAGCCTTTCATCTTCATCATAAAATAATTTTTAGTTATTATTAACATTTTTTCTAGAAATATCCATATATGGTATTTCTTTTTTATACTTTCATATTATAACACCTTGTGCTATGAGTGTCAATACTAATTATCTAAGTTTCTTATATAAAATACAAATCCCCCCAACATCAATTGGTGCTAGGGGGATTCTCTTTAGCCTTTATTTATGTCATCAGATATCTGTATTACATCATCGCCTTCGAATAATGAAAAAAATGTTTGACCTGAAATTTGATAACGCATCACAATGGATTTCTTAGACCAATCCGTTACCATTCTTGGAGCACGACCATCTTTGACATAAATTAGTGCCTGTTCGCCTAACTTATTAGCAACGGCAAAATACATACCGCGCTCTGCTTCCCACTGAGCTACAATCTTGGTATACAGTATCTCAGGCTGTTTGCATTCGTGTATGCTTATAATGCTACCGATGTAAAACTCGTCCTCTTCATAAGGGTAAATCTTACCGCTATGGTTAAATCCCAAAATTGCTTCATATCTATCAATTTTGAGAAACTCACCATGTAAAGGAACAAGATTTAAGTGCTGATGCCCTTCATCGTCATATACGATTTTAGGCACATCTGTTTTGCAAAACGGCTCACCTTCAAAAAGTATGAACCTTTCATCTACCGCCCACACTATGCAGGCAACTGTTTTTCCATCTTTGTCTTCGAAACAATCCATTGCAAGAATCTTATCATCCCAGTCCATAATTCTTGGAATAGTATTTCGCCTTTTTTCCAGAATGTCATCATTGTCAATATTCCAGAATGCTCGCGTAAGATTTAAGAAAAAAATTCCCTTATTTGTCTTGTAGACTAAAAATGGACCTCGTATATCGAATTCAACAATTCCATCTATGAAAAGTCTAAGTTTTCCAAACTTTTCTTGGTTATCCTCTGTAATGCTTGGGCAAGCATACAGAGAATATTTTCCATCTTCTCTTTGTGCAAAGAGAGCGCCGTACTTTACGCCTTCGATTTCTTCCGCAGGAATGCTAATTTCAAGCGTAGCATTTTCTCCATCGTCCGATACCCGATATATATCGTAATATCCCGGTTTCTCGGACTTTCTCTCTGCGAATTTCACTGTGCTGTACAACATAAATCGTTTCCTCCTGTCTTAAAAGACTAAATTTTTCAATGTTCTAAAATCCTTGTACCAAACAAGGTTATTCATTATTATAGCATATTTTGTAATAACTTGCAAGAATACTGCTAATCATTCCAAAGTATACAAAAAAGCTTGCTTTCCTATTGATATTATCTACTTACATAATCCATGCTTTGATCCTTTTGGTTAAGCTTTTCTAATTGCTTTTTAGTAATATTTATAACTTTACCACAACAAGGTTTAAAATCTTTGTTTCCATATACTAGCCAAATAACATTTTCTCTTTTCAAATCTTCTTTTGGCATATTTCCAGGGCCAGGATATCCATCAGTAAAAACAAATTTATTTATTTCTCTTTTCTTAGTAAAACTTCTTACTGCTAGATCCCAATCTTCAGTCCATGCAGCATCTTCTCTAGCCTCTTGGGGAATAGTAAAATTATCTATGTCTCTTGGATTTCGTATATCTACAAAACCCCAAAATTTTTCATTAAAGCATCCCACTCTCAATTTTGATTCTCTTAATAATGGTTTTAATTGTCTTAAAAACGCTTTTACTAATTCTAGATTTACTGACCCAGAAACATCAATCATGACTTCTGTTTCTGCGTCATCTTCTATTTCATTCTCTTCTAATCTATAAGCATAATTATTTTCTGCAATTGAACGACGTTGGCTCCATATGTCCTCACTTTTATCTATTTCCTTTCGTGTTAAAGTTCTCCAGTCAATTTCTTCTTTACTTTCTCCTATATCTCCAAATTCAATTGTCTCTTTATTATCATTTCTTATATTTTGTTCTGTTTTTTCTCGTCTTGACTTAAATCTTTCTATTTTTTCTTTTCTATTTTCTTCAAATTCTTCTTTTTCATCAAAATTCATAGATTCCTGTTCTTCTATTTGCTCTTGTTCTTGACTTTGTTGCTCTTGGTTGTTTGATTTATTTCTTTGGCTTTGTGTATTTTCTTTTTCTTTAGAATTTTTCATCTGTTGTTGTTTAAAAGCTTCTTCCCACAAACTATGGTCGTCATATTGTTTTTTACCTTCATTAGAATTTTGATTTTCAGTTTGTTCCGAATTGTCATTATCTTGATTTTGTGAATTGTTCGATTCTTGCTCTTTCTTTTGTTGTTCCTCCTTTTCTCTTTTTTTCATTTCATATAGTTCCTCACAATTATATTGTAAAACCCATTCTCCATATTCTTCATCTGTGTCAGAACATATCCTATCATCTGGTATTTTAATGCCATCACGTTTTAAATTTGCATTAATTAAAGCATCACACACTATATTCCATAATTCTGAATCTCTCATATCTCCATTCTTATCTTTTAATCTATACATATGCTTAAATTTTTTATGACTAGTTTCATGTGCAAGTAAATATAATCTAGTATCTTCATTTGCTCCCATAAAATATTCTGGATTTAAATATATATTTTTGCCATCTGTAGCACCAGTATTTACATCATTCGTGAATACAACTGGACTTGCAGCAACTTCACTACCAAACCTCGGATACTTAGCTAACATTTTTTTCTTAGTTTCATAAAGCAAATCAATATTATCACTCATTTTGTATTACACCTTTCTAAAAACTATAATCTAAAATGCAACTACACACAACTGATAAAGTTCTGGAGTAATCTTTTTTAATGACTCTTTATCTTTTACTGTTAAAATTATAATTATGTCTTTTGGTAAGTTATATCCACAAAATTCTCTATCTTTAACAATATGAAAGTATCTATCTTGTAAGTTATAATTTATTTCGTCAATTTCAGTTATAACAAAATAATTTAATTGTTCATTATTCATTATAATTTCTTTGAAGGCTAAGAGTAACTCACTATCACTAGTTTTAGCATTTATAACCATTTTGGAATCTAATGCTGCATAATCTTCATTTTGAATTACAACGCAAGTTGCCATACATCCATTTTGCAATTCTATCAACTCTATATTAACCATTTTATATCATTCCTCTCTTTTCTTTTGAAACATAAATAATCTTTAATTTTTATCTCTTACCTTTAAATAAACTCAATATCTTATCAAATATCTTTTCTAATAAATTCTTATCTTTATATTCTATCATGCTCGTTTCACTTATATCTTTGTCTTTCACTATTGTTTGTACTTGAGATTTCCTATTTTTGAAAATATCATCTATATCATATTTTTTAGTTTCTATTTCATCTATTGTATTAGTCATATTTATTTTGCTTCTATAATCTTCACGTTCTTCTTTATTAGCCCACCAAGTAATATATATAAATCCTAAAAGTTCTTTTGTCTCTTCTTTTAAATTAAGTCCACTAATTGGATATTCATGGTTAAATTGTACCTTATAATTTTTATTTGAAATATCAGACAAGAACTTTATAAAACTTTGTGGTATATTTTTCAAATCATTTTTATCTGTATAATTTAATATATCTAATACTTCCACTGCCGCTTCACTATATTTGTTTTCCATCATTTTCTTCACCTCTAATTTCTTCTTTAGCACTTCTTTCTAAATATCCATTGTACATTTGTCCTATACTCTTATATGCTAAAGCTCCTTTGTCAGCATATTCTTTTGTTTCTTCTCCTATATGCAATGGAATTGACATATCTTGAAGCTCGCTTATCTTCTCCATTTTTCTCTCATTATTACCTGCCCAACAAATATCATAAACAGCTAAATATTCTGGGTCACAATATTTTCTGATAAAATCTCTACATGCTTCAACTTGAGTCTCATCTGCAGTTATTAATGATGTCATATACGCAAACCTTTCACTTATATCTCTTGGCAAATCTGCCTGCGTATATCCTTTTCCCATACCTTGTACAACTTCTTCTGGCGTTAATGTTGGCAAATTATAAAAATCATAAAATTCTTCTGCCCATTCCATACGAAGTTTAGAGTTTAGATTTCTTTGAAGTATATCTTCTACATCTTTTCCTTTATATTCACCTTGTTCTAATTTTTTTTCAAATTTATATAATGAATTTGAAATTGATGTCCATCCACGGGGGTCATTTGTTTTTCCCTCACATCCATATTTATCTAAATTTTCTTCTCCTACTTCTGGTTCTTCATAAAAATATCCTATATCATCAATACTTTCACTTTTATTTGCATTATTGTATTTTGATAGCATAAATCCTATTACTGATGGATGAACCTTTTGTGGAATTGCATATTCTGTTATCCACTCTCCCACCTTTGGTTCCATATCTAATATATGATCAAATCTTTTTTCTAGGGGCTTTGCTATATCCTCTGCAGCGTTTGAAAACTTCTTTTGATTCCCTGTTGCAACAACTACTACATTATCTGGTAGTTTAAGTCCTTTTCCTATCTCTACAATTCTATTTAGTGCCAATGTATATACTAATTGTTGGACTGCTGGCTTTACGTTCAAAAGCTCGTCTAATAAAATTACAATTTTCTTGTCTGACTCTTTCGACCTTTCATAAATTGTATCAGCTATATTAAAAATATTTTGTATATTTTCTTCTATTAGTTTTTTCTCTTCTTCTGTTGCAGCTTGCAGAATAGCTGTTTTAGCAAAGTCTGGTGGCAAACTTTGTCCTGTTTGTAAATTTACTGAACCTACAACTTTTTCTGGGAACATATTATTTGTAAGCTTCAAATAAATTAAATCAGGGTACAATGATTTAATCCTTTCTGTTTTTCCAATTCCAGAAGGACCTCTTAATAAGACTGATTCTCCTGATTCAATCCAATCATGTATTATTTCAGTATCAGTCATCTTTGCTCTATTAGCTGTTTTTGTTTTATCTGGATTTAATTTTTGTAACCTAGATTTTCTTGTATCTGTACTTTCTGGTGTTTCAGTTTTTTTCTCTCCTAAACTTACTTCTTCCATTGAAAGTTCTATATATTTAGCCCAATGATTATCCAAATATCTCTTTATATCTGTTTTATCAAAATCTTCTGTATGATAATTTCTCTCTTGATTAAATTGTAAACCTGATATATATATTTTCGCTGGTACCCAACATTTTCTCTTCTCATCTTTCCAAAATGTAAATGGTTGTACTTCAACCCATACATAATCTCCATCTTTATATTTTTCTCCATTTGATAGAGTAAATTCGCTTCCATCAAAACATGAATTTGCTTTAACTCTTACATATCTTTTTCCTTCATATTCATATTGCTGATGTTCGAAAGCCCAAAAGCTTTTGTCATATTCATTATATTTTCTTGAGTCTGTTATTGGTCCTTTTGCAACCTTTTTAAGTCCGCCTCTTTTAAATGCCTTTTCTAATTTAATCTGCATATTTTTTAATGGTGCTTGTTGTGGAAAACCACCAACTTCTATCTCTTCAATTCCATCTTTTGCTCTTTTCTTGCTCACTACGTTCGCAAAGATGTTATCGATTGATGAGTACGGTAAAACTGGGCGCGCCCCGCAATTACGTTCATTAACATTGTAGTTGTAACTAATACCATAGCAGTAAACCACGCGCGCGTCGAGGTCTCCGTCATCCGTCTTAGTCCAATAATAACCAGTGCGACCAGATAAATTTTCATCTGTATCTATATGTTCAGAGTTTGAAACCCATCCACCTAAAAGAATAGCAAAATCAGTTATTGCTGCTTTTACTCCTCTTTTCTTAAAAACATCTAATTGGTTGTCACCAAAGCACTCTTCTTCAGTTAAAAAAGTCCAATTACTCATATATCATTACTCCTTTGTATAACTACAAAAATTTTGTAGATTTATCTCTTTTTTTATATTCTAACATAAGCAAATTTATTTTGGAATACTTTTCCTAAAAAATAACATATTTTTTAATTTCATACTTTCCTTAGTATCTTTAATATGATTATAAAAAGCGTTTTTTATAACATATACATATTCATCATCAACAAGATCTTTACTTATCAACTTGTTTAATGTTTTTAAATGTTTCTTCATTCTTTGTTTAGATGAAGCACGCAATTTTCTGGTTATACTACCATTTTCATTTAAAATATGTCTATAACCCAAAAAATCTATTCCATTCTTAACAATTCCTATTTGTGTCTTTTGATTAAGTTCTAATTTTAAATCTTTTTTGCATTTCTCTTCAATTTTTAAGCGAGAATATTGCAAGTAACTTTTATCTCGGTGAACTAAAATCATATCATCCATATAACGCACATATGCCTTTATTCTTAATTTTTCTTTAATATATCTATCGACTACATTTAAATATAAGAGTGCAAACCATTGGCTGGATTGATTTCCAAGTGGTAAACCCACATCTGCATTATTTGGCTGCTCTTTTACTAGCTTTTCTATCATCCACATTTCATCACTAGAAAAGCCTATACCACTTAACATATTTAATAGAATTCCATGATTTATGCTCTGAAAGTATTTCCTAATATCACACTTTAGAAAGTAAATTTTATTATTATGTTCCTTTCTATATTCATCTCTTAAAAATTCTTCTAGTCGTTTTATTGCAAAATCTGTCCCCTTTCCTTTTCTACAAGCTGCATTATCATATATTAACTTTTGATCAATTTTGGCCTTTAATACTACATCACAAAAACATTTTATAACTACTCTATCTTTAAAAGGTAATGCTTCAATTACTCTTTCTTTAGGTTCATATATTAGAAATTCCTTATACTTTCCCAGTCTATATTTTTTAGTCACTATATCATGATTTAGGCTACTTATGTTAGTTGATAAATTTGTTTCAAATCTGATTACTTCTCCCTTATGTTGCTTTGTCTTTCTACAATCTTTATAGGCATCATATAAGTTTTCAAATGTAAATATTTCTTCTAAATTCATATTTCCCTCCAAAACAAAAGAACGCTCCTTATAACTTGCAAAAAATAGAAAACTATTCGTTGTTTGTGTGAGCGTTCATATTCTTCCACCGCACTATTACTTTAGCGGTTAGAAAAGAGAAAAATTCCTTCACCTTAAAATACTGATATATCTTTCTTAAAATATATTTATCTGATTCTTTTTTAATTCTATATGTAGAATTATACAAAAGTGAATCTGGGCGCGCCCCGCAATTACGTTTATTAACATTGTTGTTGTTTCTATTACCATTTTAGTTAACCACGCGCGCGTCGAGAAACGACAAGGGGCGGACGAACACGCCTAAGCATAAATTTTTCTCTTAATTAAAAGCCTTTAAGCTTAAAATCCTACTTCTTATTTTTCCATCTTTCATCATCACTCTTCTTCCACGCTACTATTAAATTGATTGCTTCCGATAATTGTATGGAAATCTGTTTATATTGCTTTTTTAGGATACATCCTGTATTTTCTGCAACCATAGAAATATATCCTAGTAATTTCAAATTTACAATGGCCTTTTTTTGAAGTTCTTCTCTTATTATTTTCTTTTCTAATGCGTCCATTCTAACAAAGTTTGCTTCTACAAGAGATTGTAATGTATCAAGGCAATAATTTTGCATTCTATTTACAAAAACACCCCTGAATTTTTTAGGAGATTTTTCTGTCACTGCAATTGTATAAGCAGTTAACTTTTTGACTACCGTTATTACAACTAAATCATTGCTGTTGAATGGCAATTTTTCTATCTGTTCTAATTCATTATCATTCTCTACATTTTCTGCAATACTTTTTTCTCTAATTCTCTTATTTTCTGCTGTGGCAATAGCTTTTTCAACTGCTATCTTATCTTCAATACTATTTGGCATACTATCAACATTTTCTATCTTCTTTGGTATCTTCAAACTATTGTCTCTACTTACTTGTAACATTTTATCCTCCTGTATAATTTTATATTTTAACATAGAGTCTTAAAAAGTCAATAGTATAAATTGGCAGCCTATCATTTATGTATAAATAGAAATTTTATTGGAAATAATTAAATTAATATTTTTATAAATGTAAGGAGGATTTTTATTTGATTAACAAGGTGGAAATTTGTGGAATTAATACTTCCAAATTACCTACGCTATCAAATGAAGAAAAAAAAGAATTTTTAAAAAAAATAAAAAATGGAGATTTAGATGCTAGGCAAAAATTTATTAATTGTAATTTAAAATTAGTTTTGAGTGTTATTAAAAGATTTAAATCAAGAAATGAAAATGCTGATGATTTATTTCAGGTTGGATGCATTGGTTTAATTAAAGCTATTGATAACTTTGATATTTCACAAAATTTACAATTTTCAACATATGCAGTTCCAATGATTATTGGCGAAATTAGAAGATACCTAAGAGACAATAATCCAATTAGAGTTAGTCGTTCTATAAGAGATTTAGCATACAAGGCACTTATGTTTAAAGATAGATATGTAAAAGAGCACCAATCAGAGCCTACTATTGAGCAGATTGCCAAAGAGCTTGGAGTCGAAAAAGAAGATATTGCTTTTAGCTTAGATGCCATTCAAGACCCTGTGTCACTTCAAGAGTCTATTTCTGGAAATGATTCAGACAATTTATATATTATGGACCAAATTAGTGATAAAAAAAATACTGACGAACATTGGACTGAAGATATTGCTATTTCTGAAGCTATAAAAAAGTTATCAAGCAAAGAACTTAATATAGTAAAGAAGCGCTTCTTCGACTGTAAGACTCAAATGGAAGTTGCAAATGAAATTGGCATTTCTCAAGCTCAGGTATCTAGATTAGAAAAAAGTGCTATTAATCACATAAAAAAAGCTTATGAATAATATATTTATTTAGGAGGTTTTTTTATGAGTCAGAAAGGTATGGATTTTAGGCATAAAGAAGTTATAAATATTAGAGATGGTAGAAGACTCGGCTATGTTCAGGATGTTTGTGCTGATTTAAATTCAGGCACTATTACTTCTATAATTGTACCACGGTTCTTCTAAAGCCTTTAATTTTCTTTCACCAAATAATGATATTGTGATTACCTGGGATAAAATAAAGTGTATTCGGAGACAATGTAATTTTAGTTGAAATTTAATTTATCAAACATTAAATTTACCGCCTTAAGCATCGTACTTAAGGCGGTTTTCATATTTGATACTAATTATTTTTAATGTAATGTGTTGCATTATCATCAAAGTCATCTATGTTGAATTGATCAGTCATTGATTTAGTATCTCCACTATCTACAAGTATTACTTCTACATGTTGTATTTTAGAGCCTGTAACTGTTCCACAATCAATTTCGTCTCCTTCTTTTACAGTCTTTCCATTAATTCTTGTTGCTCCATTTATATTAACTGTAATTGTAGCAGTCTTAGAATCTGCTCCAACTTTATTTTCTGTAGTGTTTGTAGATTCATTTGAGCCTTTAAGTTTTGGAACTATAAATTTTAGATTAACTGTTTTTGGCTTTGATTCTATCTTATTAACAGTAATGTCAACCTTGCTTCCTTCTGCAAGTTCAGTACCTTGTTCTGCTCCTTGCTTTATAACCTTCCCGTTTTCTTCATCTTCGTTGCTTTCATATATAATATTGGCAACTAGATTGCTGTTTGCAAGTGTTGCCTTTGCAGTTCCTTCATCCATTCCAACAACTGTTGGCATTCTAGTCTTCTTAACACCACTACTTACATATATTTTTACAGTATCTCCTGATTTAACCATTGTCTTAGCTTCAGTATCTTGTTTTATTACATATCCCTCTTGCACAGTATCACTGTTTTGATGTTCTTCTTCTAATATTATTCCAATCTCTAATGCTTTCTCTCTTGCATCTTCAATTTTGTTTCCTGCAAAATTAGGAAGTTCAGTTGTCTCAGGTCCTTTACTTATAATAACTTTAATTATCTTACCTTCTTTTATTTTTTCTCCATCTTTAAATTCTGGACTCTGAGAAATTACTCTTCCCTCTTCCACTGTGCTACTTGCTGCTTCTGTTATCTCTAGTTTTAGCTTTAAGCTATCCATCTCAGCTTGAGCCTCTTGTTTTGTTTTATTAACTAGATTAGGAATTTTTACATTTCTTATAATTCCTCCATCTAAAATAATCTTTGTACTAAAGAATACTATAATAAATATTAATATTAGTCCAAGTATAAATATTGGAACTTTGGCCTTTGGATGCTCTTTAAAGAAATTTTGCTTTTTCTTTTTTCCATCATTATTGACAGCCTTCATGACTCTTGTATATTCGCCATCTTTATTTTGAATTATAACAAAGTCACCTTCTGGATCCTTTAAACTGTGTGCTAAATCTTTAAGCATATCTGTTGCAGATTCATATCTATTAGTTGGCTCTTTTTGCATTGCTTTTACTACTATATCATTAATAGCTGTTGGTATATCAGGGTTAACTTTAATTGGTTCTTTAGCTCCTTCTTGCATATGCATAAGTGCTACGGATACTGGGGTATCTGCGTCAAATGGTACCTGACCTGTGAGCATTTCATACATTACAACACCTAAAGAATATAGGTCAGATTTTGCATCAGTTATTCCGCCTTTGGCTTGTTCTGGTGAAAAGTAATGTACTGATCCAATTGTTGTTCCAAATGATGTTATTGTAGAGTTTGATACAGCTTTAGCAATACCAAAGTCTGTTACCTTAGCAATTCCATCTTCAGTTATAATAATATTATGTGGTTTTATATCTCTATGCACAATTCCTTTTTTATGAGCTTCTTCTAGGGCAGATGCAATTTGTATAGCAATATTTACAGCCCATTTCCATGAAAGTATACCATCTTTTTTTATTATTTGTTTTAGTGTTTTTCCTTTTACAAGTTCCATTACTATGTAATATAGATTATTTTCTTCTTCATGTCCAACATCGTAAATCGATACAATATTAGCGTGAGATAGACTTGCTGCTGACTGTGCTTCTGTGTTAAATCTTTTGATGAAATCGGTATCTGTTGTAAATTCATCTTTTAATACTTTTACTGCTACATATCTATTTAGTACATGGTCTTTAGCTTTAAATACTGTAGCCATTCCACCATTTCCGACTTCTTCTAAAATTTCATATCTATTTCCTATTATTTTTCCTATCAAATTCATAATAAAAATTTTTCCTTCCTTTATGGTAGCTAGAAGTTGTGACTACCATTTTACCTTATGATTATTGCAGTTATATTATCAAGTCCACCTAAATCATTTGCTCTTTGTACTAATAGTTTCGTTGCATCTGCTGGATTATCTTGTATTATTTTTTTTATCTCGTCTTCTGAAATCATATTAGTTAAACCATCTGAGCACATAAGCAAGCAATCTCCATTTAAGAAACCTCTTACCATTCCGTCAGGCTCTATAAATCCTTCACATCCAAGTGCTTTGGTAAGCATATTTTTCTTTGGATGTACCATAGCTTCATCTTTAGTAAGTTCTCCATCATCTATAAGTCTCTGAACATAACTGTGATCCTTTGTTAGTCTTCTAAAAAACTCATTTCTTAACCTATATACCCTACTATCTCCTATGTGTGCAACAAATGCCTTATTTTGATATATTAAGCATACATCTAGAGTTGTTCCCATATTAGTTAATTCTGTATTTTCCTTAGCGTTTTCATATACTATCATATTTGCATATCTAATACTACTCTTAACTAGTTCTAATAACACATCTTTATTAGTATTATTTTCATCAAAGTTAGTCATTATATAATTTTTGGCAGCAGTAACAGCCATCTTGCTTGCAATCTCACCACCATTATATCCGCCCATTCCATCAGCTAATATAAATAGCTGAATTTTGTCATCTGGATAACTTATATAAAAATAATCTTCATTAATTTCTCTAGCTTTTCCTACATCAGAAGTTGCAAAAGCCTTTGCCATCAATTTTCCTCCTATTTTATTTAATCTCAAATTTATATATTTAATTGTCTTTTAATTATTATATGTTTAAAATTTATTTTCTGTCTTTTAAATTCTTTCTTCTAAGTTGTCCACAAGCTGCGTCTATATCTGAACCTAGTTCTCTTCGAATTGTTGCTGTTATTCCATGGTCATTTAAATAATCCCTAAATTTCATTATATTTTCTAAAGAACTCTTTGTATATTTCCCGTTTTCAATTTTATTTATCGGAATTAAATTAACATGGCATAGCATACCTTTTAGAAGTCGTATCAACTCATCTGCGTCTTTCAAATTGTCGTTATTATCTTTAGATAATGCATATTCAAATGAAATACGTTTATTTGTTTTTTGTATATAATATTTACATGCCTTCATTAGTTCCTCTATATTATATGCACTATTTATAGGCATCATACTAGAACGAACTTTATCATTGCTACTATGAAGTGATATTGATAAAGTACATTGTACATTTTCATTTGCGAAATCATATATTCTTGGCACTACTCCACATGTCGATATGCTTATATGTCTTGCTCCCATATTTATTCCTTTAGGATTATTAAGTATCTTGACAGCATTTATGACATTATCATAATTGTCAAATGGTTCTCCAATACCCATAAATACAATATTTGATACTTTTGAGCTTGTATCTTGCTCAATTGCAATTACCTGCTGTACAATTTCTCCTGAACTTAAGCTTCTTACAAATGGGATACCTGTTGAAGCACAGAATTTGCATCCCATTTTGCACCCTACCTGTGATGACACACATACTGTTTTCCCAAAGTGATATTCCATCAGTACTGATTCTATTGCATTTCCATCATTTAAACCAAATAAGTATTTTTTAGTGCCATCTGTTGATTCTAATTTTCTTACTATATCATAGTTACATATATCATAGTTTTGCTTTAATTTTTCTCTAAGTTCTGTTGATATATTGGTCATTTCATCAAAGTTTTTTACCTTTACATCAAATATCCATTTGAATATTTGTTCCGCCCTAAATGGCTTTTCCCCTAGGAGTTTCACTTCTTCCTTAAGTTCTTCTAAATTATAGTCCTTTATATTTTTCATACTATACTCCTATATATCTTATATCACAATATATACTAAATAGCAAGTAATTTTTGCATTTATTTAAGTTAATTTTGTTGGTAGTAATTAGTAATTTTGTTTCTTTAAAAGCAATTAGAAGACCGAAAATCCTTACGGATTTACCGATCTTCTACAGTTCTAATCTTCTTCCTCAGTAACTGCTATATGCACATCTTTTAATTGTTCATCAAAAACCTTGCTTGGTGCGTTCATCATTACATCTCTTGCTTTTTTGTTTTTAGGGAATGCTATTACTTCTCTAATATTATCTGAATCTGATATTAACATTATCATTCTATCCAATCCTGGTGCTGCTCCTGCATGAGGTGGCGTTCCATATTGAAATGCTGTAAATAATGCTCCAAATTTTTTCTTAACATCATCTTCTGTATATCCTGCAATTTCAAATGCTTTAATCATCGTTTCTGGGTCATGATTTCTAACAGCTCCTGATGCCATTTCATATCCATTACATACTAGATCATATTGATATGCCAATATATCTAATGGGTCATTTTCATTAAGAGCCTTAAGTCCACCTTGTGGCATAGAAAATGGATTATGGTTAAAGTCTATCTTTTCTTCATCTTCATTGTATTCATACATTGGGAAATCGACTATCCAACAAAATCTATATACATTCTTTTGTATTAAATCAAGCCTTTTTCCAAGTTCGATTCTAACTAGTCCTGCAATTTTTTGAGCTTTTTCGAATTCATCTGCTATAAAGAAAATACTGTCTCCTGCTTTTGCTCCAATTTCTGTCTTTATTTCATCAGTTACAAATTTAGATATACCACCTGTTACATTATTTTCTTCGTCAATTTTTACCCAAGCTAGTCCCTTTGCTCCAGCTTCTTCTACTGCAAATTCTCCCATAGAATCAAAGAATTTTCTTCCTTGCTCTGCTCCTTTTGGCACAACTATAACTTTTATTGTCTTATCTTTAAAGCTATTGAATTCTGTATTTTTAAATAAGTTTGTCGCATCTTTTATAATCAATGGGTTTCTTAAGTCTGGCTTATCAATTCCGTATTTCTCCATTGCTTCTCTATATGGTATTCTAACAAATGATCCATCATCTGCTTTCCAACTTGTATGCTCTTTAAATACCTTAGGAATAACTGTTTCTACTATTTCAAATACATCTTCTTGAGTTGCAAATGCCATTTCAAAATCTAATTGGTAAAATTCCCCTGGTGCTCTATCAGAACGAGGGTCCTCATCTCTAAAACAAGGTGCTATTTGATAATATTTATCAAAGCCTGAAACCATAAGTAATTGTTTAAATTGTTGTGGTGCTTGAGGAAGTGCATAGAATTTGCCTGCATGAAGTCTACTTGGTACTAAATAATCTCTGGCTCCCTCTGGTGATGAGTTTGCTAAAATTGGAGTTTGAATTTCGGTAAAGCCTAGTTTATCCATCTCGTTTCTTAATGACTTCATTACTTTAGAGCGAAGTAAAATGTTATTATGTATCTTTTCGTTTCTTAAGTCTAAATATCTATATTCAAGTCTTAGATCTTCTCTAACATTTGAAATATCTATCTTTTCTGAGTTTATTTCAAATGGTAATGTATTTTTGCATTTTCCTAAAACTTCAATTTTTTCCGCACAAATCTCTATTTCTCCAGTTGACATTTTAAGATTTTTATTTGTACGCTCTACTACTTTTCCTATAATGCTTATAACTGACTCCTGGCAAACATCTTCCATTTGTTTCTTTAACTCTTCACTTGAAACTACAATTTGAGTAATTCCATATTGGTCACGCAAGTCTATAAATTGCATAGATCCCAAATTTCTTATTCTTTGAACCCATCCTGCTAAGCTTACACTTTCTCCTATATTTTTTATGTTTAATTCTCCACAATTATGGTCCCTGTACATTGCTTATCCCCTTTCTATTTAGAAGTTGAGCCAAATCCTCCAACTCTTTCTCCTTCTGCGTTGTCGTTATCAACTTTTAAGTATTTCATAAATATAGCTTGTCCTATTGCATCTCCCTTTTTTATTTCTACATCATGATCAAATACATTATAAAAACCAAACATAAAATGTCCATCATTGTCTGGATTTCCATAATAATCACTGTCTATTATCCCTACACTATTAGATAACACTAATCCCCTTTTTCCTGGATTAGAACTTCTATTGCATAACATTATATATTCATCTTCCATACAATATACTTTAAGTCCTGTTTTTACTAATGTTGGTTTTTGTCCCATTTTAAATGCAGGTATTACCACATCTTCTGCTGCTTCAATATCATATCCTGCTGATTTTGCAGTTTTTCTAATTGGTATATTTATTCCTTTGTCTTCAAATCCCTTTGCTATTTCAAATCCTCTTACTTTTTCCATTTTAATTTCCTCTCTTTCTTTTACCTCTTGTATTTTATTTCATAATAACCTTTCTGTCAATAACTGCATAGAATATAATATAGAAAATTTTGTAGTCATAACTAAAAACAATTTCCTATAACACATAAAAAATTATAAATATTTGAGGTGCATACATGTTCAGTTTAGATAAATTATCATTAGGCTCCACCGCTAGCATTAAAAGTATTAACTGTACTGGAATTATAAAAACTAGATTACAAGATTTAGGTTTAGTAGAAGGCACACCAATCATAGCTATCTTACGTTCTCCTTTAGGAGACCCTACTGCTTATGAATTTAGAGGTAGTATTATAGCTATAAGAAATGATGAAGCTAAACAAATAATTGTGGAGAATTAAAATAATTATAAAAAGCCCTATTATTAGATATCATATTTTATTGTGCATTTATCTAATATTAGGGTCTTCTTTAGTATATTTGATTCTATATTTTATTATTTTGTTTGTAGATAAACAGTTTTATCTTTTTAGTTCTTTTTCTGCATCTTTGTAGTCAGGCATATAGTACTCTACCATAGCCCAAAATTTCTTAGAGTGGTTCATATATCTTAGATGGCATATTTCATGTAATACAACATATTCTAAAGCTTTTCTACTATACATCATTAGATCTTGGTTTATAGTAATTTTTTTGTTTGAAGAACAACTTCCCCATACACTTTTTGTTTTCTTTATTCTATATTCTTCTGGTGCTAATCCAACCATCTTTCTTGTCTTTTCCATTGCATGTTCTACTTCTTTTTCAGCTAACATGTAATACATCTTATCTATCATCTTTTTTATTTGTTCTGAGTTGTCTTGGTCTGCATATGCAAGTGGCAATATTACCTCAATTTTACCATTCTCCACATTTAAATTAGCTGTATTCGTGTCTTTATAGTAAATATTTAAAAAGTAGCTTTCTCCTAGTATTTGAAATCTTTCTCCATCTTCATATTCTTTTGCTTTTCTTGGAGATGAATTATATTCAGATAACTTTCTCATTATCCATTCTCTTTTTTCTTCTACTATGCTTTGGATTTGTGTAGATGTTGCATACCAAGGTGCTTTAATAACAACTTCACCATTTTGTATAGATATGTATATATTTTTTACTTTTGCTTTGCTTACTGTATATGCTATTGTCTTGTTTTCATATTTTATTGATTTCATTTTAACTATTTCCTTTCTATCTATAGGTTTTATGGCAAATTTGTTTATGTCATTTTCGTATGTTTGTTTTCCAAATCTCTGTTCGATTTTTATTTTACTATTTTATTTTTTATTTGTCAACACCTTTTTTAAATTTTTTTAATTTTTATTTTTAACCTGTTTTATATTAAATATGTGTCATTTTGTACAAGATTCCTTAATAAATTTTTAACAGAGTATTTAGAAAGGACACTAAGAATTATGGGACTTACTAATTCTTCTACGGGTAAAAAACTAAATGAAAATCAAAATATAGAGCTAGGCTGCGACTATAAGATTACCTTAGCTGGTAATCCTAATACTGGAAAGTCAACAATTTTCAACAGTCTAACTGGTATGCATCAACATACTGGAAATTGGACTGGAAAAACAGTTGAAAATGCTGCTGGAATCTGTAATTATAAAAATAAAAAATATCTATTTGTTGATATTCCTGGTACATATTCTCTTATGGCTGATTCTGAGGAAGAAAAAATTGCTAGAGATTATATATCTTCTGGAATTCCGGATATAACTGTGGTAATTGTAGATGCAACTAGGTTAGAGAGAAATCTTAATTTAGTTTATCAAATTATGAATTTAACAGATAACATTATTGTATGTGTTAATCTTCTTGATGAGGCTAAAATTAAAGGTATCACTGTTAATTTAAAACAGTTATCCATTGAGCTTGGTGTCCCTGTTGTTGGAACTATTGCGAAAAAGAAATCTAGTCTTCAGAATTTATTAAAGACTATTGATTTAGTATGTCAAGGAAAAATTATTTGCAATCCTAATAAATTAGAGTTGCAAAAAGATAATTCTGAATATAATACAAAACTCATCTTTGACAAGGCTCAAGAAGTATCTAAAAATATCTGTACATTTCGTAATATAAATTACAATGAAAGAGATAAAAAAATTGATAAAATCTTAACATCTAAAAGATTTGGCATTCCTATTATGATATTATTCTTTTGCCTAATTTTTTGGATTACGATTGTTGGAGCTAATTATCCTTCTGAACTATTATCCAATTTTTTTAATTTTTTAGAGCCTCGCTTTGCGAATTTGCTTGTAGTATTGCATTTTCCTGAATGGCTTATTTCTTTACTAGTTGATGGAGTCTATAAAACAGTAACATGGATAGTAAGCGTTATGCTTCCACCAATGGCTATATTCTTTCCTCTTTTTACATTGCTAGAAGACCTAGGATATTTGCCAAGGATAGCTTTTAATTTAGATAAATGTTTTAAAAAATGTTGCTCTTCTGGAAAGCAAGCTCTAACTATGTGTATGGGCTTTGGTTGTAACGCCGCTGGTGTTATTGGTTGCAGAATAATTAGTTCAAAAAGAGAAAGATTAATTGCTATTATTACTAATAATTTTGTACCATGTAATGGTCGTTTTCCTTTTTTAATTACAATAGCAACAATATTCTTTAGTGGTGCAATGGGGTCTCGGTAATAGTTTTAAAAGTAGCTTAATAGCAACACTAATTGTATGTTTAGTTGTATGCATTGGTATAGCTTTTACCTTTGCAATATCAAGTATATTGTCAAAAACACTTCTTAAAGGAAAGACTGAAGGAGCAATATTAGAACTTCCACCTTATAGAAAACCTCAAGTTGGTAGAATTTTAGCAAGTTCACTTATTGATAGAACCTTATTTGTACTTGGCAGAGCTCTAGTAGTTGCTGTTCCTGCTGGTATTGTCATATGGATTTTATCCAATATTAATATTGGTTCTTTAAGTTTGCTTACATACATTGCTAATTTCTTTGATCCTTTTGCTAAACTTATGGGGCTTGATGGTTACATTTTAACCGCATTTTTGCTTGGACTTCCTGCAAATGAGATTGTTCTTCCAATTATTTTAATGTGCTATACTCGTGCTGGAGCCTTAGTTAATATGGAAAATCTTCAAAGCATTTTTGAGATATTATCTAGCCATAGCTGGACTATCCTTACTGCTATAAATGTAATGGTATTCTCACTTTTACATTTTCCTTGTGGAACAACTTTGCTTACTATAAAAAAAGAGACTAATAGCTGGAAATGGGCTTTCATCTCGTTTGCAATTCCTACTGTTTGTGGAATCGCCTTGTGCATGTTAAATAATTTAGTTTATCATATTGTTATTTAGATAAGAAAGTAATGTGCTAATATCATAAATAAGTTATTTTAAAAGCGCCTACCTGTTAAAGTAGACGCTTTTTGTATTGGTATGCTGTCTCTAACTTCAGCTGAAGACGACTTTTTAATGCCCATTTGTACATTAAAAGCATTGTGCTAATCTACGCAAAATTTCCTGATACGGTTCCCACTCAAAACAACAGTCTCTTAGAGAATATTTGCTTTCGCAGTTTCTTCCTGTTAAAGGTGACCTTTTTTTTGATGGAATTAAGAGTTTGCCACCTGTTGGTCTCTGCTCATAGTCAAATTCGCATCCACCTTCAGTTAGTTTTATGCATGGTGACCCTCGGAATCTCTTTGTATCTACTATTGGTGCGCCCTTATTTCGCATTCTTAAGATATAGTAACCGTGGTCACAATAAATATAGTCTCTATCAACAAAGTCAATAGAAATATATCCCTTTTCGATTTCTTTTCTTAAGAATTCAAACGAAAGCTCTTCAAAATCGTCTGGGCTGAAATGGCATCCGCACATCTTGCAACATGCTCCGCCACACTCAGCACAAATCTCCCTATTAACATTTTTCGAAATGTCATAGTCCTTAGTAATTATTTTATTCCGATGTTCAAGAATATCAAGTGTTGATGCTATCACCTTTTCAAAGTCCATGTTGTGTTCCTCCCATACACTTTTTTCTGCAATGCTATCTTTAGCATATACATTATATTTTACTATGATTTACATAATAAGTCAATACTATAAAATCTCACCCCACAAATCATAATATGTAACCCTTGTAATTTTGCAATCTACATATGTATTTATTTCAGCTTTTCCTTTTAAGTACACATATCCATCAATTTCAGGCACATCCATATAAGTTCTTCCAATAAATATTGCACCACCATTAGCTTCGTCTGCCACAGCGTCTTCAATTAAAACTTTATAAGTTTTGCCAATGTTACTTTCTAGATTTCGTTTTGATATTTCATTTTGAAGTTTCATTATTTTGCTATATCTAGACTTTTTCGTCATTGGGTGAACTTGACCTGCCATTTTGCTAGCACCAGTTCCTTCTTCTTTAGAATATGTAAAACATCCTAATTTATCAAATTTTGCCCACTTAACAAATTCATATAATTCATTGAAATCTTCTTCAGTTTCTCCTGGAAATCCAACCATTAAAGTGCTTCTAATTATTACATTTGGTATCTCTTTTCTAAGTCTAGTTATAAGTTTCATTGTACTTTCTTTAGTAGATTTTCTATTCATTTTCTTTAAAATATTATCTGAAATATGTTGCATTGGTATGTCAAAATATTTGCAAATCTTATCATCATTTTTTACTTCTTCTATTAAATCTTCTGTAATTGTTTCTGGATATGAATATAAAAATCTTACCCACTCTATACCGCGGTATCTTACTTATTTCATGTAAAATCTCTGCTAGTTTTGGTTTTCTATAAATGTCAATTCCATATTTAGTAGTATCTTGTGCAATTACAATTATCTCCCTTATTCCTTGCTTAGTAAGCATCTTAACCTCTTGCAAAATATCTTCTTTTGTCCTACTTTTAAACCTACCTCTTATATATGGTATAGCACAAAATGTACAGAAATTATCACATCCATCTGCTATTCTTACATATGCAAAGTTATTTCCTGTACTAATTATTCTGTCTTGAAATTGCATACTTCCGCTTCGATTTTTCCTTCATCTTGCACGCATTTTGTATTTGCTCCCAAATAGTATCATATTCGCTAAATTTTACAAACAAATCAACCTCTGGAATCTCTTTAATTAGTTCATCTTTGTACCTCTCTACTAAACAACCAGTAACTATTAAAAATTTACAATTAACTTTTTTATATTCTGCCATTTCTAAAATTGTACCAATAGCTTCTTCTTTTGCAGATTCAATAAAACCACAAGTATTTACAACTATTATATCTGCATCTTCTGGGGTTGTTACTATCTCATATCCTTTGTTTTTAAATAATCCTATCATCATTTCTGTATCTACTAAATTCTTGCTACATCCTAATGATACAAAACCTACTTTCATTTTTGCTCCATTCCTTTATTTCTTTACTATTATAGAATTTAACCTATCTACTCCTCTTACTAACTTTTCATAAGTTTTTTTATCTATGGTGCTTCCTTCTGTTCCATAATTTGCAATTTCTTTTTTCATGTCTAAAATCTTGTATCTATTTTCTTTATTTTCTATCCCCATATCATTCATATAAACTGGTGTGTAATCAACCTTATAAATCTGTGCTTTTCCTTCTTTGTCAACAAATATTTGAAGATTTAAAATTAGTTCTAAGTTAGCATTTTCTATTGTAAAATCAGATGTGTAATCTCCTAAAGAGTATGCTACAAAGCAGTCTTTAAAATTGCTATTTTGAATAATCTCCATTTTTTGTACTGCTGACGGATGCGCACCAATTATTATATCTGCACCATTTGCTATCATAAACTTAGCTTGATTTTGTTGCTCACTACTTACCTCATTTGTATTAACATTTCCCCAGTGCATCATTACAATTGATATCGCACTATTGGTTTCTGCATACTCTAAATCTTGTTTTACTAAGTCCTCTTTATAAATATTTACTCCTGTTTTGTGATTATCATATGTATAACCTAAGATGGCAATTTTAGTACCCTTAACCTCAATAATTTTAACTCTTTGTGCTGGTGTTTCTTCTGCTTTACCAACAGTCTTTATACTTATTTTCTCGAGATATTCTTGAGTCCTATTTAAGCCATCCATTCCCATATCTAATGCATGATTATGTGCTAAACTCACAAAATCAATACCACTATTTTTAACTGCATCTGCAAAGTCTTTTGTATCATCAGTTATGACAGTCTCATATGTTCCAATTACAAAATCAGAATCTCTAAAGTGATGTGATATATCAGTAAAAATGTTATTATAATCTCTACCATATTGTTTTAAGTTATTTCCACAAAGAATATCACCCACTGCAGATAATCTTATAATAGAATTTGTTTTATAATCTTTTAAAGAGTCAATCTCTGCTATTGTACTGCTATATATTTCTTCAATTTGACTGTTTATACGTTCTTTTTCTTCAGCAATTCTTTTAGCTTCTTTTACATTGAGATACTTCATTGTAGCTATACATCCAATTATAATTACAATCATAATAGAGCTTATGATTATAAAATTTTTATTGCTAATTGTATCTATTATTACATTATTTTTTCTTCTTGTTCTTGCTCTTCTATTTGGCATTTGTTCCTCCTATTTTTTCAACCAAGAGTCAACCAAGAGGGACGGTCCTTTTTGGTTGAAATTCAACCATTGGGGATGATCCTTTTGGGTTGAGCTTGGACCATCGTGGACACCCCTTGATGTATATGTTAGATTTCTTTTAGCTTACTAATTGTATATTTGTAGTCTTTCGAATTTATTATATAACTTCCAACTACCGCAATATCAGCTCCTGCATCCTTTATCATTTTTATATTACTTATGTTAATACCACCATCTGCTTCAATTTCAATGTCAATGTCATTCTCTTTGGCATATTTTCTTATTTCTCTTATTTTATCTATTGTATCAGGAATAAGATCTTGTCCACCTTTTCCTGGAACAACAGTCATTACAAGCACATTATGAATATATGGTAAATACTCATAGATTTCACTTGCATTTGTCTCAGGACTTATTACAAGTCCAACTTTACAATTTAAGTCTTTTATATATTTTATCATTTCTAAGACTTGCTTTTTATCTTTCATCGCTTCTATGTGAAAATATAAATTCCTTGGATTACAAGAGGAAAAGATATCTATATATTTTTTTACATCCTGTACCATTAAGTGAACATCTAATGGAATGTTTGTTATGTTTTTCAAATTATCTGCATACTTCTGCATCAATTCTACTGTGTCTCTTTCTACAAATTTTCCATCCATTACATCTATGTGAAAATAATCTGTATGCGCGACTTCTAGTCTATAAAATGTGTGTGGTGAATTTTCTTCTTCTACACTTAATACTGATGTTGAAATCTCCATTTTATATATTACCTTTCTACACTATTTTATATTTCTAATTATAACATATATGTTTTTCAAAAAAAAGTAAAAATAATTTTTTTTACAAAATTTTGACACTTTACATAAAATATGGTATAATAGAAATGTAAGTAGTGGTAAAAACCACAAAATAATTGAATTAAACATCAGGAGGAAAAAACATGAAAGAATCAATTATTGCTAAAACGTCAACGTTTCTCTCCGAGAACGGGATTCCGTTTTCCACCGAGAAGCCCAACCAGATCACTTTGCTGGGTACACCATACACGCTCCAGTTTCACGCGAAGCATACAAGGGAGCAAGAATACTGCGATACGAAGTATTCTGTAGCAATACCTGAAAGCTTCGTGTTGACTGGCAGAGACGATGATGACATTACTTTCTACTGCAACTACAAAACGGTTGTATGTGAGATAATCAAAGCATTAGGACTCAAAGCGCTCGACCAAGCAAGCTAATCCGCAGTCCCTCTTCGAGTTTTCGGAGAGGGACATTTTTATATGATTTTTTTCTAAATTTTGCTTGACAAGATATATATTTTTTTGTATAATAGCTATTGTTACATATGGCGAAATAGCTCAGTTGGCTAGAGCATCCGGTTCATACCCGGCAGGTCGGTGGTTCAAGTCCACTTTTCGCTACCAAAATAAAACCGCAGTAAGCCGCGGTTTTATTTGTTATTTAATTCTAAAACTTTTCCACATTCCTTTTGGTTCTGGTAAGTCTTCAAATATCATTTCTTCTCTTGTTGTTGGATGGACAAATTCTAATTTATATGCCCACAAACAGATTCCGGTTCCAGCTCCTCTACCATGATATTTGTTATCGCCATAAATTGCATGTTTTCTGCTTGAAAATTGTACTCTTATCTGATGATGTCTTCCTGTATGCAAATCAACTTCAACTAATGAAAGCTCTTGCTCTTCATCATATTTTAATACTTTATAATCAAGTTCTGCTCTCTTAGCATTTTTCTTATTTTCATTTACAACATAACTTGTATTATTCTTCTCATCTTTCCACAAATAATCAACTAATTGTGCACTTTCTTCTTGCATTTTACCATTAACTATTGCTAAATATGTTTTTTTCATAGTTTTATTTCTGACTTCTTCGCTAAGCCTTGATGCGGCTTTAGAGGTTTTTGCAAAAACCATTACCCCACCAACTGGTCTATCTAATCTATGAACTAAGCCTAAATACACATTTCCTGGCTTATTATATTTTTCTTTTAAATATTCTTTTATCATTGTAAGCATATCCCTATCTTCTGTCTTGTCACCTTGTGATGGAATATTTGGTATTTTTTCTACTACAATTATGTGATTATCTTCATATAATACTTTTAATTCATTCATTTTTATCACCCTTCAACCTGTCCCTTTTGGTCAACCAAAAGTACACGTCCCCATTGGTTGAAATTTATTTTTCCCATCTGCCATAGATTCCACATGGCAATATTAAATTTGAATCTTTCATTGGTAGTCCTACCTCTCCATTTGAGAATTTTCCTTTTATTCCTTTAGGTAAGTTTATCCTTAACATATTTTCAAGCACTACACTTGATATTCCTGTTGTATATGAGTTTATTAAGAAAAATAGTGGGTCATCTGATAAAACCTTCGAGCATAGTGTTATTAGTTCTGAAATATTGTCTTCAAATTTCCATACTTCTCCATTTGCTCCTCTACCATATGATGGTGGGTCCATTATTATAGCGTCATATTTATTTTCTCTTCTTATCTCTCTGTTCACAAATTTAACAACATCATCAATTAAAAATCTTACTGGCCTGTCCTTAAGTCCTGATGATACTACATTTTCCTTTGCCCACTCAGTCATTCCTTTTGAACTATCAACATGACAAACAGAGGCTCCTGCTGATAAACATGCAACTGTTGCACCACCTGTATATGCAAATAAATTTAAAACTTTTATCTCTCTTTTGCTTTCTTTAATTTTGTTTATCATCCAATCCCAATTAACTGCTTGCTCGGGAAAAAGACCAGTGTGTTTGAAACCCATTGGCTTGATATTAAATGTTAAATTCTTGTACTTTACTTGCCATGCTTTTGGAAGTTTATTTTTATAATCCCATTCTCCACCGCCAGTATTACTTCTCGAATATTTAGCGTCTACATCTTTCCACATTTCTGGATGAGATTTTTCCTTCCATATAATCTGTGGATCTGGTCTAACTAAAACTATGTTATTCCATCTTTCTAGCTTTTCCCCATTTGCCATGTCTAGTATCTCATAATCGCTCCAATTATTTGCTACGTTCATTACTACTCCCTTGATTATACTTACTTTATTTTTACTTCAAAATTAATTTTATAAATAAAAATAAGATAATATTATTTATAATACATTGGTATTATATCATATTATCTCATATTTTTACAATATAAATGTTGTTGTTATAGTAAATTTAGCATCATTACAAAATTATAAATCATAACTCCCATAATAACTTGCAATACTACTGCTAATATTATCATTGCCTTTAAAAATTTTTTTCTCATAGTAACTCCCCTTTTCTTTTGATTTTGTATAAAATCTTTAACTGCTTAATCTTCTGTGATTTTGCAGTCCTAGACTTGTCCTATTATAAATAATATTCTGGGAGTATTACATTTATGAATAAAATCGTATGCCATAATAATCCATTTTTCTACAATTCTTCCTTTATTTTCCTTGCCAATTCTTCATTGATACCTTTTACTTTAATAATCTCTGAAATATCAGCATTTCTTATACATTCCGTACTGCCAAATTCCTTTAATAATGCTAACTTTTTAACTGTACCAATTCCTGAAATCTCATCTAATTTTGATTTAATCATTGACTTGTCTCTCAAAAACCTGTGATATCCTATCGCAGTATCATGAACTGCATTTTGGAAATTAGTAATTAGATTAAATATGTCTTCCGATATTTCTATTTCTCTTCGGTTCTCATCCATCAGCGCTCTTGTCTGGTGCTTATCATTTTTAACCATACCAAATGCTCTAATACCAAGCTTTTGACCTGTTTCTTTTTCTACATTTTCAATTGCCTTTAGCGTTGCCCTTATTTGTGTAATTCCACCATCTGCTAAAATTAAGTCAGGTAGCCTTCCAAATCCACTGTCATTTCCATATTCTATTTTTGAGTCTATATGCTCATCTTTATCCTTAACCTTTACAGAATGTCTAAGTCTTCTTGTTACAACCTCTTCCATACATTTTGGGTCATCTTGCTCATATACTGTTTTTATTTTAAATCTTCTTGATAGATTCTTTTTTATCATTCCATCTATCATTACACACATTCCGGGCTACCATATATTCACCAGAAATGTTTGATATATCAAAGCTTTCAATCTTTCTGGGTAACCTATCTAATCCTAGGGTATCTTTCATATCAACAATTACATTTTTATGTGCTTTTTCCTTATTATCCAATGTAATTTTGGCGTTACTTTCTGCCATTTCAACAAGCTTAACCTTTTCGCCTTTTTGTGGAACTTTTATCTCCACTTTTCTTTCTGATTCTTTAGTTAGCCATTCCTCAAAAAGCTTTCTATCTTCAAAATCATCTCTAATCATTATCTTGTTAGGAAAGAAACTTCTGCCTGTATAATATTGTTTTATAAATTCTTCTATGATTTCAGAATCTTGTTCATCATTTAGCCCTTTTAAGAAGAAATGATCTCTGCCAATCATCTTGCTATTTCTAATATAAAATATCTCTACACAAATTTCCTGCTCATTTCTTGCAATTCCAATTACATCTATGTCATTATCAGATATATTTGAAACTTTTTGTCTTTGTGAAATTCTTTCAACTGCCAAAAGTTCATCTCTTATTCTAGCCGCTTTTTCAAACTCAAAATTTTTGGAAGCCTCATCCATTTGTGCCTTTAATTCTTTTTGAACTTCTCCAGTCTTCCCTTCTAAAATCGATATTATCTGATTGATTTGCTTTCTATACTCTTCTTTTGAAATGTACCCCATACATGGCGCCATGCACTTTTTAATATGATAGTTTAGACATGCTCTATCTTTATATTTAAAATTCTTACACTGCCTTATTTTAAATTTAGTTTTTATAAATTCAACCATTTCCTTTGCACTTCCTGCGTTTGCATATGGTCCAAAATATCTTGCCCCATCATTTAGCCTTTTTCTTGTCATATATACATCTGGAAAATCTGCTTTTACATTTATTTTTATATATGGATATGTCTTGTCATCTTTTAAAAGCACATTAAATTTAGGCATATTCTTTTTTATTAGATTGCATTCTAATATAAGTGCCTCTGCTTCATTATCGCAAACAATATATTCAAAATGGTCAATAAGCGCAACCATATTTAATATTCTTTGCGTTTTATTTGTTTTTCGAAAATATGAAGTTACTCTTCTTTTTAATGAAATTGCCTTGCCTACATATATTATTTTGTCATTTTTGTCATGCATAATGTAGACCCCAGGTTTTTGTGGTAACTTTTTTAGTTCTTCTTCTATATTAAACATATCCTTTACCTTTGCCTAAAGTTAATACTTTTATTGTTTACTATATTTTTTATTTTACCATATATGCAGGGCTTTTTCAATGTCTCCAAGTCAAAAAAAGAAAACCTCTTCCTAAAGTAAACTCTATCGAATTCACTCTAGAAAAAGGTAAAGAAATTATTTTACTTTTTAGGGCAAGTTATTCTTCCATCTTAAGAAAAAAGATTTCGTATGGGTCAAGACTCCTCTCCGTAAATGCGATTACTTCTGACCCAATAAAAAGCACAGGCTTCCATGGGCCAGATTCTCCGAATTTAATTTTGATTGTGATAAATGGTCTTTCATTTGTTTCATTCCAAGTCAATTGGATTTGACCATTAGACAAGAGCTTCTGATGATGAAAACTCTTATCTAACTCACTAACAACATTCTCGTGCAAATATATCTGCGCATTTCTTGTCAGTATTCCCAACTCTGCCAAAACATCAAGTGGAAATTTGCCCTTTGGGACTTTTGTTACTTCTTTTTTCATAATAGCATTAACAGCTATATTTCTCTACTAATATTATTAAGTCTTCTTCTGTTTTAATTTGTTCTTGTGTACTTTCTGGCTTTGCAACAAACTCGTCATCATAATCGCTATCTTCTCTTAATTTATTACATTTTGATATTCTTCGTCCTAACTCCTTAGGAAATATTCCTGTATTTACATAGTGTTGGTTAAAATAAGCAATTACATCTTTATGCTTTTTAAAATCTGTTGGTTCTAATGGCAATATACTTCTTATTGAATGAAAAACAGAATAATATGCCCTATTATTTGCCGATTTATATAATTTTAATTCATATAAGGCTTTACTTGCGATCAAATCTTCTTTTGCTTGTTCAAGTCTATGATTTGATAATTCCTTAGATATTTTAGCACTCACTTAAAACCACTCCTTCCTTTTGAATATTAATATAGAAAGGAAGAGTTTCTTGCCAATAATTAAATTTATCAATATTTTTTATCAATGGCATTAACATTACATTATTTTGTAATTCAATATCATATGCCAAATCCCATATCTTGTCTCTATACTCATCTATTTCATCATCTTTAAAGTCTGTTAAAATCATAATATCTATGTCCGAATCTTTTTTAAAGTCTCCCCTTGCATAAGACCCATATAATATTATTTTCTTTGCTCTATTCCCCATTACTTTATTTACAATTTCAATTAGCTGTTCAATACTAATAGCTATATTGCTTGGAATTTTCTTCATAAAGAATTCACCATCTTTCTTTTTATATAATATTATTATAACATATTTTTATATCTTTGTAACTATTTTCAATCAATAACTAGTCCAATAATAATATAAAATATTTTTATCAGTATCATATATTCCAACTTCATAGCCTGTTGCCTCTTCATCAGTAAAATGATATTTTTTATATTCATCACTTGTTCTGCACACTTTTTTATAGTGATAATATCCATTTTGAATATCACTAACCTCTTTGTTATATTCAAAGCAATCTATTATATCTTCATTTAATTTTTCTTTACTCCACAGCAGGCTTTTATCTACTCTATCTTGTATATCTTCTCCTTTTTTATCTGTGAACTTGTATACGTAATAATCTGTTCCATCGTTTTGTGGTCCACCTCTTACACTATAAATTTCTCTATCCAAATAATCTTTGGTTTTTATTCCTAAAATCTCACTATAATTTTGATGATAATTAAAAAGACCATTTTCAAAATAGTACAGCTTTGCATTTTTTAAATCTAATATAGCATATACTCCATTTTGATGATAATAATATAAATCATCTCTAGCAATTTGCTTTCTTTCGCTTTTTCCTTCTTCTTTGTCATAAAATCTTATCATTATGTATTCAAAAAATTTTTCCCTACTCCATAAATTACTATTTTCCAACTGAATTCTAAATTCATCCATACTTTTACTAGAATAATTTTTTATTTTATATACCTTATATTGGCTAAAAATATCTTGGTCATAAATTAAACAATATTCTATATCATAATCTTCAATTTTTAATCCTAGCATTCTATAATCACTGTCGATTTTAAGAAACATCTTTAATATAAATATGTATACAATTAAACAAAATATAATAGTTATAGATATTATTAATCCTATAGTTTTTAAAATTTCTATCTTTTTCAATTTAAACACACCACCTATTAAACTCTAAAATTCTCCTTCTTTTGTTTTAAATTTTATTTTTAGATTATATGTTTTTATAACGCCATATTCACTTGATACAACTCCAAAATTATTTAATAAAGTTGAAAATATGTCTCGAAATTTATTGTTATTTGAATCTGCATATTCTTTTAGATTTTTAAAGTCAGTAAAATCATATTCATCAATTATTTCAATTTCAAAATTCCATTTATTTTCGTTATCCTTTTGAGCTTTGACTAATATTGAGGCATCATGTAATGCAAAAAGTAAATCACCAGTTTCAAATCTAATTAGAATATCTTCATCGCTTGCACCCTCATCTATAACAAATTTTCTCTTACCCTGTCCATATCTTTGTATCAATTGATTTAATTTATTCTTAACTTCATCACTTTCAGTTATTAATTTAATCGTTTCTTTGTCCTCTATAATTAAGTCTTCTGGTTCTTGTTCAAAAGGTGCTAATGAATGTAGTAATAGCTTTGCTGATAGATTCATTTTAGCTAATATTCCTCCAGCAACTACTACTTGCCAAAAGGCGTACTGCATTGCATAAAATACCGCATATGAAACTGGATTTGACATTTTAGTTTCATCAAATATAAAGCTCAAATCTTTTATAAACTTTTCTGCCACTTCTTTATCTAGTTTTTCAAAGTCTATATTTTTAATTTCTTTTATCATTTCGTCAAATCTTTGTGAATAATTAAATAATTGATATATATCATTTAATTTAAAAGAAATTAATTCTATTATATTTTTCGACCAAAATTTTATATTGCTTATGTCTTTTGATATTTTTTCTTTTATGTCATTTAATGATTCATAATTCATAGTATCTAAATATTTTAAAGCTATATACTTTTGCGTCAATGTATACTTTTTATTTTTACTTAAGAAAAATTTATGATTTTTCCATGCAATCATAGTACACAAATATAATTCTTTATTCCATATCACTTTGGGAGGTTTTGACACTTTAAGCAATTCGTATAAATTGTCTAAGCATCCTCTTCCAAACATATCATATTTATAGTTATATGGTTTATTACATAACATACATCTCTTTTCTTCTATATTATTTGCCATATAAATTCTCCCTTATATTACTTTTATTCTTCATTATTTTCATTTTTTTCTTGTTGTTGTATTTCAAATATTGCTTTTTGACTTTCTATTTCTGCTTTTAGCTGTTCTTCTGTTGGTAGATATGTTTTATATTTTGTTGCAAAAAGTTGTTCATTTCCATTTAAAATCGAATATCTTGCAACATCTGCATCAGTATCAGTGCAAAGTAGAATTCCTATTGTTGGATTATCATCTTTAGTTTTCTTTAATTCATCATACATTCTTACATACATATCCATCTGTCCTATGTCTTGATGTGTTACTTGGTTCGTTTTTAGGTCTATCAATACAAAACATTTTAGAATATAGTTGTAAAAAACTAAATCTATAAAATAATCGCCTTTTTCTGTACTAATGTGTTGTTGTCTTTCAACAAAAGCATATCCTTTTCCGAAGTTCCATTAAAAATTTTTGTAAATTATTTATAATGCTTGTCTCTAGTTCTGTTTCTGTATAGGTATCTTCTAATGAAAATCCCAAAAATTCTGCTATTAATGGATTTTTAATAAATTCTAGTTTATTCATCAAATATTGTTCTTTGTTTTTTTCCCTCATTTCTTGGATTACAGGTTCTTTAACTTGTGATTTTAGTAGTCTATAATAGTATTGGGATGAAATATTTCTTTGTAAAGTTCTTACACTCCAAGTCTGTTCGGCTGTTTCTTTTGCATACCATTCTCTTGCTTTTACATCTTCAACTTGCAATAAAGTTCTATAATGACTCCAAGAAAGTAATATATTAGATTTTGAACACGTTGTGTTCAAAATATTTGGAAACATTTTATAAAATTTCAAATAATAATATAAATTTCTATAATCAAAACCTTTTCTATATTCCTCATTCAGTTCTTTAGATAATTTTTTTATTATTTCAGTTCCATAGTCTGCTCTATTTTCACCTTTTAATTCTTCTTCTGCAATTCTATAACCAATAAACCAATTTCTCTCTACTAATGCAATATTTACAGATTTATAGGCATAGTTTCTTGCTGACTCGATAATAGAACATATATCTTTTACTACATTGTCTGTATTTTGATATTTAATAATCATTGAATTATTATCTTTCTTTTCTAAATCCATTTTTTTCACTTTCTCCCTTGCTTTATTCTACTGTGAATTTTATCATATCCATTGTGTATTTTCAATATTCAATATACATTTTTTAGCAAATTTTATATTTTTATGTAAAAAAGAAAACCTCTTCCTAAAGTAAACTCTATCGAATTCACTCTAGAAAAAGGTAAAGAAATTATTTTACTGTTTTAGGACAAATTATTCTTCTTCCTTTAGCATAAGGATTTCGTTGGGATCGTCAGACGGTAACTTAAATGCAATATCTTCTGCATCTATCTTAGCTACCATCATCCAAGCAAGTTTTGCGGTATTGCACATCCAAATCGTTCTTTGTGACTTTTTTTTCGTAGCTGTAGATGATACCATAATGCACGGTATCCCATCTATGCTACTCTTGAAGTTTATATCACGGCATTCATTCGTCAGAAACCTTGTAACAAGTTCTCTCTTAATGAATATCCATGAATCGCGTGTTTGCTCTCCCTGCTCTGCCAAAAAATCCAACAGATATCTGTCCTTTGGTACCTCAATTGTCATGTTGATTCCTCCTCAAATTGTTAAATATAGTACCTACTGCTTGTGAGATATCACTCAATCTCATTACTATTATATCATATTTTATGCTAAAAATCAAAAAAGTCTTGCACTTTTGGTGGTTTTGGTGTATAAAATATATCAAGGTCACAAAACATTAAATACTTTTTATATTTAAAAGTAAGCGCCAGGGGAATTTGTAATTAAATCTTGCTTATAAGAGACAAATAATATACACTTTAAATTGCATTTGCCTAACGAGGAGAGAGCTTATCGAAAGATTCGGCGGATGGCTCTATGGTATGCTACTACCTAATATACCTATAAAAAGCAATAGCAATATTGTAACAGAGTAGGTATAACTAGCTGTGAACCTTTTATTTAAGGAGGATTTCACATGTGTGGAATAGTTGGATACATTGGTACAAAGAAAGCAGTGCCAGTGCTTATTAACGGATTGCTTTCATTAGAATATAGAGGATACGATTCAGCTGGAATTGCTGTCCTTGAAAACGATTTAATTAAAGTCGTAAAAGATAAAGGAAGAGTTAAAAATTTGCAAGATAATCCTGAGATTGATAAAATTTTAGGCAATATTGGTATTGCTCATACAAGATGGGCAACTCATGGTGAGCCATCTAAGGTAAATTCTCACCCACATCTTGATAATTCAGGAAAATTCTCAGTTGTTCATAATGGAATTATCGAGAATTACAGTATTCTTAGACAAAAACTTATAGACAATGGTTACAAACTTCTTTCTGAGACTGATACAGAGGTTATTCCTAATCTGATTCATATGAATTACAATGGAAATATTTTAGAAGCTGTAAGTAAGACAGTTAAAGAGCTTGAAGGTAGCTTTGCAATTGAGGTTATCTCCCCTTTGCACCCTGATGAAATAATAATTGTTAAAAAGGATAGTCCTTTAGTTGTTGGAGTTGGCGAAAATGAAAATTATATTGCATCAGATATTCCTGCGATACTAGCTTATACAAGTAATTTCTATTTTGTTGGTGAAAATGAAATTGGAGTTATAAAAGATGATAGTATTACTTTCTATGATGTTAATTTAAATGAGATAAAAAAGGAATTAAAGAGCATTGAATGGGATGCTGTTAGCAGTGAAAAAAATGGATACGAAGACTTTATGCTTAAAGAAATATATGAGCAACCAAAAGCTGTTCGTGAGACAATTGGTCAAAGAATGTCTTCTGATAAAGTAAAACTTGGTTTAGATGATGTAGATTTTTCAAAATTTAATAGAATGTATATTGTAGCTTGCGGTACCGCTATGCATGCAGGACTCGCTAGTAAATATGCTTTTGAGAAGTTTTGCAAGATACCTACTGAAATTGATATGGCTTCTGAATTCAGATATAGAGACCCACTAATAGATAACCAAACTCTTTGTATTTTTATCAGCCAATCAGGAGAAACAGCTGATACAATTGCAGCATTAAAACTTGCTAAGGAAAAAGGCGCTACAACTATTGCTGTTGTTAATGTTATTGATAGCTCAATTACAAGAGTAGCAGACCATACAATTTACACTCACGCAGGTCCTGAGATTGCTGTTGCATCTACTAAAGCCTATACTTGTCAAGTGGTGCTTCTTAATATATTAGCTGCAAATATAGCTGAATTATTAGGAAATACTAGTGATGAGTTAAATGATTTTAAACAAAGTATTTTAGCTTTACCTGATAAATTAAAGGAAGTATTAGATACAGACGAGATTATGAAATCTTATGCTGAAAAGAACTATATGAAAAAAGATTTATTCTTTGTTGGTAGAGGAGCAGATTATGCTGTTTCACTAGAGGGTTCATTAAAACTTAAAGAGATTTCCTACATTCACTCAGACGCATATGCTTCTGGAGAACTAAAACATGGTCCTATTGCTTTAATTGAAAAGGATACCCCAATAATCGGATGTGCAACAAACCCAAGTATAGCTGCTAAGACAATTAGTAACTTAGAAGAAGCTATTTCTCGTGGTGGAAATGCTTTACTTGTTACAAATCAAGAGATTCACAATGATAAGATAAGTGATATTGTGACTATTCCTGATATTCACCCTATGCTTTCACCTGTTTTATCTGTTGTTCCACTTCAACTTTTTGCATATCACATTGCTAAGTTCAAGAAATTAGATGTTGACAAACCACGTAACCTTGCGAAGTCAGTTACTGTCGAATAATAAAAATAAAAGAGTTTAGATTGTTAGTCACAACAATTTAGGCTCTTTTATTTTTAAATATGTTTATCTATTTTATTTTTATATAAAAATTTGTAAAAGTACGAGCAAGCATGCTCCTGGTATTCCTAACACCCCAACTATTATACAGTTAATTATACTAAGTCCAATATGAAAATTAAATGAAGTTCCGGACAAGATTTATTATAAATATTATTAGCGCTCCAAGTACTGAATTTCCAATTAATTTAGCTATCTTTTTTATCGGAAATGCGAAATATTTTCCAAAAATAATTATTATAGCAATACATGCTACAAATGTTAATATAACCTTATTGTCCATCATCAATTTTTCCCTTCCCTGTTTCTTGTGTTCTAAAAACACTTAAACTTGTACTTTGTAAATTGTATGATGGACATACTGTTTTTATAACCTATATTTTAAATTTGCTTTTCTTATACATAATTAAATAAATAATAACTTAAGATTAAATCTTAAGCTAATTTTTCTAATTCAATTCCCTTTAATTTTGCTAGTTTTATTAATCCATCTAGTTTAGTTTGAGTTGTTTTTATTTTATATATATAATAATCAATAAGTTCATTTGTATTTGCAAATTCAAAATTCTTATTCGCGTTTGTTAGTGCTGCTCTGGTGTTTATAATGTTTCGAATAATTTCCTTTTTTTCCGCTTCTTCTGTCATTTGAATTAGTATTCGTTCACTCAAATATTTTTCACCCATTTATAAATCTCCCTATACTGTTATAATTTTCTTTTCTTAGTATATTCTAGAAAATTTATAAATATTCATTTTTATATAATTTTACCTTGAATGTAACATTCATATATGTAATCAGGATTTTCATAGTATAAACTGCTATTATAGTTATCAATCTTTTCTATAATCCAAGAAGATAGTATTTCTATTAATGTGTCTATATATTTATTACTATCACCATTTACCATTGTAATTAGTCTTTTATACACTTTACCTATTTCCCAATAAGATGGAATTCTATATTCGCATTTTGAAATAATATCATATTCTCCCATTTTTATATTAGATTTTTCAATAATCTCATCTGATATCTTCTCTATATTTTCTGAATGATATACATCTGCCAAATTATATATCTTTGTCAAAAAATCTCTTCCTATCATTTTAACTACATTTTCTTTGTGATTATTTGTTTTTCTTGATATATATTCAATCAGACTACATAAAAAAAACAAATCGTTTTCTTCTTTTGATTCACCTTCCATTTTTAAATTCCTTCCTTTTCTCTCTTCGATTGCAAATCAAACATTGTTATAAAAATAACTTACATTCCTTTTAAGCTAAAAATTCTCCTATACTTCAATAAATTTTAGGCATTTTAAAGATTCTTTTGTACAAAATGCAATTTGATGTGTTGGATGTCTAAATTTGGCTAACTCCCAAAATGCTTCTCTTGAAATTTGCCCAGAAATTAAATCTGTTATATAATTATATACTTGGTCATCTGCCATTGCACCAATAACAATGTCATAATCATGTTTCTTTCCATTTCTACAGTTAATTATAAAATCTAACCATTCTTCTGTCATAACTGTAAAATTCTTTATTCTTAAATTTGGATTTTCATTATATTCATATTTATTTACAACTGGTGTCTCATACTTATTAGCCCACTTATATGCTTGTTCTTCAAGAATAGTACAGTAAAAACCTATTCCAAAATCTTTTGTATATTTTCCTTCTATTATTTCTGGATTTTCTATTTTACAATAGCTACCATGATATATTATTTGTTTTGACATAAATTTTCCTCCATTTATATTTTATCATTAAATCAAAAAAATTGCTAGCGGTATAAAGTATTTTGCAAAAAAACTTGTATAATCCTTACAAAAATGGTAAAATATCTATGTACTTTTAGGTAGGCTGCAAATGTGACTATATGATATTCAGTCACTATGTCCGCCTTTAGAATGGAGGATGTTATTATGATAGACATTAAATTTTTAAGAGAAAATCCTGAAATTGTTAAAACTAATATTAAAAATAAATTTCAAGACCACAAATTGCCTCTTGTTGATGAGGTTATTGAGTTAGATAAAAAAAGCAGAGAAGCTACTCTTAATGGTGATAATTTAAGAAGTCAGCGTAATTCTTTAAGCTCTCAAATAGGAAGCCTTATGAGAGAAGGCAAAAAAGATGAGGCTGAAGAAATAAAAAAGAAAGTCCAAGAAATTAATAGCGAGCTTGAGGATAATGAAAAGTTAGAAGAAAAGTATGCTGAAGAAATAAAATCAAGAATGATGAAAATCCCTAATATTATGGATTCATCTGTTCCTATTGGAAAAGACGATAGTGAGAATGTTGAAGTTCAAAGATTCGGAGAACCTATTATTCCTGATTACGAGATTCCTCATCATGCAGATATTATTGACAGATTTGGAGGTTTAGATAAAGAATCTGCTGGTCGTACAAGCGGTGTTGGATTTTACTATCTTATCGGTGATGTTGCAAGACTTCATGAGGCTATGCTTGCATATGCCCGTGATTATATGATAAGCAATGGATTTACTTATGCCATTCCCCCTTTTATGATTCATGGTGATATTGTAAATGGTGTTATGTCTTTTGAAGAAATGGATGCAATGATGTATAAAATTGAAAATGAAGATTTATATTTAATTGGTACATCTGAGCATTCAATGATTGGTAGATTTAAAGGACAGTTAGTAAAAAAAGAAAGTTTACCTATTAAGATGACTTCATATTCTCCTTGTTTTAGAAAAGAGATTGGTTCTCATGGTTTAGAAGAACGCGGTTTATATCGTGTTCATCAATTTGAGAAACAAGAGATGATAGTTCTTTGTGAACCTGAAGATTCAATGAAATTCTACAATGAAATGTGGAAATTAAGTGTAGATTTATTTACTAATTTTAATGTCCCAGTAAGGCAGCTTGACTGTTGCTCTGGTGATCTAGCTGATTTAAAAGTAAAATCTTGTGATATTGAAGCTTGGTCTCCTAGACAGAAGAAATACTTTGAAGTTTGTAGCTGTTCTACATTAGGTGATGCACAAGCAAGAAGACTTGGAATTCGTGTAAAATCTGATAAAGGTAACTATTATCTTCACACTTTAAATAATACTGTTTTAGCAACTCCAAGAGGACTTATAGCCGTTCTTGAAAACAATTATAATGAAGATGGATCAGTTACTGTTCCAGAAGTTTTAAGACCTTATATGGGTGGTTTAGAAAAAATTATGCCTAAAAAATAATCTAAAATTCAACCAATAGGGACGGTCCTTTTTGGTTGAGTTTATATATAAAGGAGTATATGTATGATTATTAAAAGTTCAGAATTTACTGTTTCAGCTGTTAGTCCTAGGCAGTATCCTGAGGACGGTTTGCCACAAATAGTTCTTGTTGGGAAATCCAATGTTGGGAAATCTTCTTTTATTAACACAATGCTTAATAGAAAAAAACTAGCCAGAACAAGTAGTGAGCCTGGTAAGACAAGACTAATCAATTTTTATAAAGCAAATAATGAATTTTATTTTGTTGACCTTCCTGGGTATGGTTTTAGCAAAATGTCTAAAACTCAGCAAGTAGAAGTTGGTAATTTTATTGAGGAATATTTAGTCAAGTGCAAAGATATCTCTTTGGTTATATTTCTGATAGATATCAGACATGACCCTACTGAAAATGATAGGCTTATGTACAACTACATAATAAATCAAAACTTGCCTTGTATAATTATTGCTAATAAAGCTGATAAAATTGCAGTTACCAAAGTAGATAACAGAGTTACAGAGCTTGCAAATGCCTTGAACCCTCTTCATGATATAACATTCATCCCCTTTTCTTCTGAGAGAAAAGTTTATACAGATATGGCTTGGGAAGAAATAGAAAAAAAGATGCAAATTTAGGTTGCATCTTTTTTGGTACTATTTTACATTTTTATTCTTAAAATATATTGTCATATTTTGTTATATATGCTATAATGTTGTTTATCCTTGAATTAGGAAATCTAATGAAAGGAGGTAAACTACAATGTTTCTCATCAAATGGTTACTAAAGATAATATCTATTGTAATCGATGTAATTAGTTTGATTATAGAACTAATTGAAGATATACATAAATAGCAAACTCCCCGAGATGACCGTCTCGGGGTTTTATTATTCATGTTTTTCATCAAATATTGCTTTCGCTATAATTAGTATAACATCTTATATTTATATTGTCAATACTTTTTCCAAAATAAGTTATTTTAAAATTTCTTCTGGCTTATCTAAGTATATTTATATCACAATTTAATGTATTTTCATATTCTTTATTAAAAATCTTCTTGTTTTATCTTTTCATATATCTCTTTCCAATCATCAACTCTATCTAAATCCGTTTTATCTTTTATGTTACTTTTACTATTAAATAATATGGTTTTAATCCCTAATACATTAACTTTACTGCAATTTGCTATAGAATCATCTATAAATAAATCTATTTTTTCGTTTTTGCAAACCTTTGCTTTGTCAAAATCGAAAATCAATTTATTATAGTGAATATTATTATTTTTAAGTTCTTCAATAGTTGTCCTATATTCATCTGTATATAGTGTTTTGTCTCTTGCTGTAATAACTATGATTTCATGACCTAAATCTCTAATTTTGTCAATGCATTCTGTAACGTTGGGCTTAAAAGGTGTACTAGGAATAATCTTATCATAATACTTTTTTGCAAATTCAAGCTCTCGTTGTCTCATTTCTTTTGGTAAATTGCAATATGAAATATTATTTTCTTTCAAATACTTTATATCTACATCAAAGAATTCTGCTATATATGGCATTAAATAATCAAAAGTATCTGCCATTGTATCATCTATATCTATCCCTATTTTCAAGCTTTTCTCCTTTTCAAAAGTTTATATCTGCTTTACAAATGCTTTATCTCTATTTTCGTCATATCCTAATTTTCTATATAATTCATGTGCATTTTTTCTGTGAGATCCACTAAACAACCATATTCTTGTTATATCTTCTTGCTTTGCTATTTCCTCAGCTTTATTCATTAGTTTTGTTGCAATTCCTAATCTTCTATATTTCTCCATTATAGCTAAATCCCATATCGTTGCCTCTTTTCCTGATGGCAATGTTAAAATATTTAATGTTACTGTTCCTACTAAATCATCATTGATATAATATCCTAATATATAAATATCTTTATTAGTTTTGGACCTCTTATATAAATTTTGCACTTTTTCATAACTTATATTATTATTAAAAACACTTTCTAATATCTGTTGTAATTGTTCTAAATCTTGTTCTTCTATTTTCCTTATCACATTATCTCTTTGCATATCTTTCTCCTAAATATTATTTTCTTAAAACGGATCCTCAATTTCAAATTCAACTGGCTCTTGTTCTAGAAGTTTCGATTGTTTCTTAGATAAGTATTTTTTATTTATAACTACACTCAATACAAATTCATTAAAGAAATTGTCATTCATTGTATAATATCCATTTGCTTTTTCTTTATCTCCATAACTATCTTCTATTTTCCATCTTTGCGGTTTATTATCTATTAAGTTAACTCCTGTGAATGTCATAATATGATGCATTCTAATATCATATAAATTTAACGCTTCTTGTTTTGATAAAGTTTTTAGATTTAATGCATCTTCATAGTTGTATAATCTGATATCTAATATCCCAGATTTTTCATCACTAAATTTTAAAATATGTGCTCCCATATATACTGGTATATCATCTTTTAATTGCTTTATAGTAAGTTCTTTCAAATCTTCGATTGGTAAATTTAAATATGTAACATAAGAATTTTTATATATATTTCCAAGGTATTTCTTCTTATATAATTTATAATATTCCTTGTTATACATAGGCATATTTCCTATGGTTACAAAATCTTCTAATGGTAAATCTAAAAACTTATTTTTAAATTCAATTGGTGTTAGATTTTCAATCCTTTTATACTCCCCATTTTTATCTTGATATTCATAATTTAATTCTGTTATTGGCTCTCCTAGGATTTTGCATAATAAGATATAATTTTCTTGTAAAAATTTATTTTTCTCTTCTCTTAATAATTTTATATCTTTTTGTTGTTTCTTTAATTCTAATAACTTTATAATATCTTTTTTAACTTTTTCAGTATATAAATACTCTATTTTTTCGTAGTTTGTACTTTCAACTGCATTTGGATTATACGAATATGGAAGTATTCCATATTTATTTACAATTGATACAAACCATTCCCAATATCCACCTTCTGAAACACAATATTTTATTATATTTTCCTTATGAAGATAATCAAAACTAGTATCTTTTGTATTTATTATATTCTCATAAGCATTGTTTGACTTTTCTAATTTGTCAAAGAATGCAATATGATTATTAGATAATTCTAAATCCATAACATTCATATCTAAATTCTTCGCTATGTTGTGTTTTATTAAATTCAATCCAGCATATATCCAACATCTCCAGCTATCTTGCTGATTATATCTTTTGCTTTCTGGCAATTCTATATTAAATATGGGCTGATTTTCTATGATAATATCCCTTGAAATTAACGCATTTTCTAGTCCATTTTTGGTTATTGCATTTTCTATTATTTTATTAGTTTTATTTGAATTGTAAATGTCTCTAAACTCTTTAATTTGTTCTAATAATATTTGACTCTCCATCTTTTTCATCTCCATATTACTTATTTTATATCATTCTATCATAAAAGGTCAACAAAAGTGAGACAAAAAGCCTCACCTTCGTTCTTTATGCACATGCATATTATGACTTAAATATAGGTTTTATAGGAAACACGTTTGTCTTCGTACTCGAACCTAAAACCGTCTACTTCGATGTAATCGCCGCTTTTCTTCATAACGCAAACGATTTCTGTAGGATATCTCATAAACAAAACTTCTGCATTAGTCTTGATGTCTTCAAGAGATTTCCTAACAAAAATAAGATAACCAACGAATTCTTCATCGTTAATATTGGTTTTGAAAAATTTGGGTTCATCACTATCGAATAAACACAATTCAATATAGCCGTCGCCAATCGGCCTTGTGAAATACGACTGACAAGAAACAATTGTTGTCTCCATACGGTCTTGTTTTGGAAAAGCACCCGAATTCAAAGTAATTTTTCCGAAAAAGGCTGACGGAAGGCTACATACCTCTTTTCCTATTTTCGCTACAGTTAAACCATCTTCTACCTGCACTCTCCGCTCCATGTTATTGACACAAATTTGTTTAATCAAAAACATAAATACATTCCTCCTTGGTGAAAAAATACTAATATAGGCATTCAATCCTATATATGCGGTTATTATATCATACTTTACATAACATTTCAACTATTTTCAAAATTTAGCTTACAGCGGTAGGCTTATTTTATAGCGTTTTCTAGTCTTATAACTACCTCTTCTTTTCCCAGAACCCCCATTATTTCATAAAGGTCTGGAGTATTTCTTCTTCCTGTAATAGCAACTCTTATAACTGTACTTATATCTCCAACATGTCCTGGCCATTTTTCAGGTTCTTGCTTGTATTCCTTAACTTCTCTTGCATAGCCACATTTTTCTGCAGTATCCTTTATTTTGCTAAACCAAGTATATTTGTCATCATTTTCATCATATACTTTTAAATATTCTTCTATAACTTTTTTGGCATCATCACCTGTAATTTTGTCAAAATCATAACTTGAAGGCGCTTCATACATATAAATTATATTATCTTTTACATCTGACCATTTTGCTATATCTTTTCTAGGCTTATTTGAATTATCCCTTTCTATTCCAAATACCTTTAAAGCATATTCCTTATCTTCAAGCATTTTAACCAATTCTTCATCATACTCTTTTGCCCATTCTAGTGCTCCATCATATACTTCACTTGCTGTCATTTTTGATATTACAGTCTTGCCTATATCAAGTAATTTTACCATATCAAATAATGCACCACTTACGCTCATTTTATTTAGACTAAATTCAAATTCATCCATTGGAGTTTTTGGATTTGCTCTTCTCCAATTTTCAAATGTAGAATTTGCAATATTCATAAGATATTCTTTAACTGCGTCTGCTGGTATTCCTTGCTCTTTGTAGTATGAAACTGCTGCTTCTGGATCTTTTCTCTTACTTAATTTACGTTTATTTCCATTATCATTTTTCATTATAGGTGAGATGTGTGCATATTTAGGAGCTTTAAAACCTAGTTCATGGAATAATTGTAAATGAAGTGGTACTGAAGAAAGCCACTCGTCACTTCTTATTACATGTGTTGTTCTCATTAAATGGTCATCAATTGCATGTGCAAAATGATACGTTGGAAGACCATCTGCTTTTATGATAACAATGTCTTGGTCATGTTCTGGAAATTCAACATTTCCTTTTATAACATCTTTATGCTTTATTTTTCTATCATCTCTACCTGGAGATTTAAATCTAACAATATAGTTCTCACCATTTTTTATTCTCTCAGCCGCTTCTTCAACAGTAAGATTTCTACATTTAGACCAAGAACCATAATATCCTGGTCTTACTCCTGCTGCCTCCTGCTTTTGCTTTCTTTCTTCATCATCTTCTGGCGTGCAAAAACATGGATATGCCTTACCCTGTGCTAACAAATATTTAGCATAACTCTCATAGATTTCTTTCCTTAAAGATTGTTTATAAGGTCCGTAATTACCGATTTCTTCTGTATCAGAAATCATACCTTCATCTGGTGCCATTTCAAAATCTTTAAGTGAATTTACTATTCCAGTTACACCATTTTCCACTTCTCTTTTTTGGTCTGTATCTTCAACTCTTAAGAAAAACACACCACCTGTTTTTTTAGCTGACTCTCTTGCAACCAATGCCTGATAAAGTCCACCAATATGTACAAATCCAGTTGGACTTGGTGCAAATCTTGTAACTATTGCACCTTCTGGCAAGTTTCTTTCTGGATATTTTTCTTCATAATAAGATATATCCTTTGCATTTGGAAATATTAACTCTGCTAAATCTTTATAATCCATTTTTTTCTTCCTTTCAACCAAGGGGACGGGCCTTTTGGTCGACCACGGGGACACCCCTTTGGTTTTTTAAATTTTTCAAATTTTATTAACTCTTTATCTAAGTAATTCTCTAACCTTATATCTTGTTAAATTCATTCTTTTAGCAATCTCTCTTTCAGATATATTATAATCTTTTATTAAAATTTTGGCTATATCTCTATATGTATAACCATCATTTTTATATTTTTCCATAAATATGTTGTACTCAGTATCAGTTAAATTTTTTCTTGTATCTATATCAATAAAATTATCCTCTATGCTTTCTTTTCTATGTGTTAAAAGAATATATTTTATAAAATCATCTTGTTTATCTATCCCTAATATGTCTTTCACAAATTTAATATCTACTATTTCGCTATTCTTTATGTATTCATTATAGCTAGAATACTCATATTCTTCCTCATTTTGTATCATCCTAGCTTTAATAGGATTTTTATGAATATAAACTATACAATTTTTCAAATGATTTTCGTGTAAAATTTCCTGTGTTTTATATCTATCTCTAAATACATACCCTACACGATTATTTATTTTGTTATAAAATATACCATAACTTATATTAACATTGTGCATAAATTTAATTACATTTTCCATTTTATCTGAATGTATCAACAAGTGAGCATGATTGTTCATAATACAATATGCAATTATCTTAATTTTAAAAATTTTCATATTGTCTTTAACTATTTTCTTATATCTTTCTTTACAAACTTTTTGTTGAAAAATATATTCCTTATTTATTCCTTGGACCATTATATGAAAAAATGTTCCTGGTAAACTATTTCTAGCTATTCTAGGCACAGAAATCTCCTTTCTCGTGCCCCCATTTGTTCTAATTAAATCTCCTAAATAATTATTAATCTTCATATTGCTAGCAAATTATCTCAATTATGATTAATTTGTTTTATTCTTTTATTACTCCGAAGGCAGGACTGTTAACAACAATTGCTTCAAATCTTCCATTAGCTGAATAATTTGTATCTTTAGATAAGTATAACACTTCCCCATCTTCAAAATGCACCTTTTCATTATCAATTGTAAAATCCACATCAGCACTTATAAAGTAAAATACTCTTTCATTAACTGTCTTTATTAAATCTAACTTTCCATCTAATCTGTTAATTGCTAAACTAATATTTTCTGTTGTTTCTTTTGTTAAATAATTATCAGCAGAATGTGCATCAGAAATTTTTCTAGTTACCTTCTCGTTTTTAGTTATTTTTTTATACATAATTACCTCCTATGCCAAGGGGTGTCCCTTTGGTCGACCAAAAGCCCCGTCCCCTTGGCTCAAAATTAAACTTCCATCAAAATTGGTAAAATCATTGGATTTCTCTTTGTTTTATCAAATATAAAGTCTCTTACTTCATCCTTTAAGGTTGATTTTATCGTTGACCAGTCTGTTATATGTCTTTCTTCTAACTCATGGATCCTCTCTCTTATGAAGAATTTTACTTGCTCCATTAAGTTTTCTGATTCTCGTACATATACAAATCCTCTTGAAATTACATCTGGGCCTGATACTATTTCTCCTGTTTGATTATCCATTGACATCACAATTACTATAAGTCCATCTTGTGATAAATGCTGCCTGTCTCTTAATACTACACTTCCGACATCTCCAACTCCTAATCCATCAACCATAACTCTTCCTGATGGAACAGTACTTGTAAACTTAATTTCATCATCATTAAGTTCTAATACTCTTCCGTTTCCAGTAATCATTATATTGTCTCTTGGAATTCCCATTTCCATTGCTGTATCTTTGTGTGCCATAAGCTGTCTATATTCACCATGAACTGGTATAAAATATTTTGGCTTTGTAAGTGCCATAATAAGTTTTTGTTCCTCTTGGCATGCGTGTCCTGATACATGGACATCTGCTAAAGCACTATATACTACTTCGGCACCTATTTTCATTAACTGATCAATTACTTTTGAAACTGCCTTCTCATTTCCTGGTATTGGATTTGCAGATATAATAACTAAGTCACTTCCTGTTATTGTAACCTTTCTGTGCTCACCATTTGCCATTCTCGTAAGTGCTGACATTGTCTCTCCTTGGCTTCCAGTTGTAATTATAACAAGCTGTTCATCTGTATAATTTTTTATTAAATCAATATCAATAAATAAATCATCTGGTGCATCAATGTACTCTAGTTCTCTTGCTGCATCTATCATGTTAATCATACTTCTTCCAGAAATCGCGATTTTTCTTCCATATTTAACTGCTGAGTTTACTATTTGTTGAACCCTATGAACATTTGATGCAAATGTTGCAACAACTATTCTTTTTTTGCATCCATCAAATAGTCTATCAAATTCAGGACCTATTGATTTTTCTGATAATGTAAATCCTTTTCTTTCAGCATTTGTACTATCTGATAGCAATGCTAAGACTCCTTCTTTTCCTAGTTCTGCTAATCTTCCTAAGTCCATCATTTGTCCATCTATTGGTGTATAATCAACTTTAAAATCTCCTGTATGAACTACTGTACCTGCTGGTGTATGAATTGCAAGCATTACAGCATCTGGAATACTATGTGAACTTCTTATAAATTCAACATTCATTTTTCCTAAGTTAATTGTCTGTCCTGGTTCTATAATTGTCATCTTAGTTTGATTTAATAAATGATGTTCTTCTAATTTATGCTCAATTAATTTAACACTTAGTCTTGTTGCATATATTGGCATGTTTACTTGCTTTAATACATATGGAATTGAACCAATGTGATCTTCATGTCCATGTGTGATTACTAGTCCCTTTATCTTTTCTTGATTCTTAATTAAATATGTTACATCTGGAATTACTAAGTCAACTCCAAGCATATCATCCTCTGGGAACTCTAAACCGCAGTCTACTAATATTATTTCATCTTCATATTCAAACACAGTTATATTTTTTCCAATTTCGTCGATTCCACCTAATGCAATTATCTTTAAGTTACTCTTTTTAAAATTAAAATCTAATATTGATTTATTTCTTTGATGAGTAGGCTTAAGGCTTTTTTCTTCTCTATTTATTCTAGATCTTTCACCTTTTCTTTTTTCACTATTTATTGAAATCCTATTATTTTCTCTTCTTTGAACTCTTGCTTCATTTTTTTCTTCTGCGTCTTGATTTGCGTTTCTCTTTGTATCTACTCTTGCTTCTCTTTTTTCAGTAGAGTTTTTTGTATCTCTTATATTATTATTTCTATAATTTCTCTTATAGTTTCTTCTCATTTTATTATCTGATATCTCAGATGTCTCGTTTGTTTTCTCGTTCATACATTCTCCTTTTCTATTTCTCATTTTAATTCCATATGATTACATAAAACACATACGGAAATACAAGTTTTAGACTTTATTCTTGATTTTAAAATGTCTAAAATAAATGCAAAAATAACGTTATAAAACATTGCTATTTATAACTTATTTTCATCTAAATAAAGTAAATTCTCGTTAATTTAAGATAGTGACTACGCTACTACCTCTGCCCCTAAAAATTATTTACTTTTCTCTCTCTTCTTAAACATATTTTAAATAAAATCTCTTCTTTATCCATTTCACACCTATTGGATAACAACTTTTATTATTATACTATGTATTTTCTTTATTGTCAATATATGTAACCCAATTGTAATTTTTGGTAGTGGTTTTATATGATAAAATTGAACTATTATAGATATAGAACAGCAAATGTATTACCTAATACCTTTTACCAAAAAACAAGAACTGCTATAAATAGTAGTCCTTGTTTTCAAATTTAAATAATTTTTTTCACTCGTTATCGATTTCTTAAAAATAAATGTTGGTTTACTGATTTAAACTAAAACTATTTAGACATTTGTCTTTCAGCTTGTTCGATCATCTTCTTAACCATGTTTCCACCTATTTTACCAGCATCTTTTGCAGATATGTCACCATTGTAACCATCTTTTAAAGATACACCAACTTCGCTAGCTACTTCATATTTGAACTTATTTAAAGCATCTGTAGCTTCTGGAACTGCTTTGTAATTGCTGTTTTGCATAATATTCACCTCCTAAAATTTCTTTGAAAAGATTGAAAATAATTTTAAGTAAATTAATTTTCGTTTTTTCCTTTTCAATATATAGGATGTGCAGTTAATTCAATTTTAAACTGGAAATTTATTCATTTTTTTTAAATTCCAAGACCTGTCCCTTTGGTCGACCAAAAGGCCCGTCCCCGTGGTTGATTATTTTCTAAGTTCCTCTAAAAACATCTCATTTAGCATTTTAGGATTTCCTTTTCCTTTTGTTTCTTTCATTGCTTGTCCTACTAGAAATCCCAACGCTCTGTCTTTTCCTGCTTTGAAATCGGCTACTGACCCAGGGTTTGCTTCTAATATTTTAATTACTACTTCTTTTATTGCACTTTCATCTGAAATCTGTACCCAGCCTTTTTCTTCTATTATTTGCTTTGGGCTTCTTGGATTTTCAAATAATTCATCTAAAACTTTTTTTCCAATACTTGAACTTATTGTTCCATCATCAATTAGCTTCACAAGCTCTGCTAAATTTTCAGCTGTAAACGGAATTTGTTCTGGCTCTTCTTCTCTTTCATTAAGAATTCTTGCAACATCTGAGTTAAGCCAGTTGCATACTGATTTATAATTTTTGCAAATCTCTCCTGCTTTTTCAAATATATCTGAAAGTGCTTTTGATGCTGTTAAAAGGTTTGCATCTTTTTCTGACAAGCCTAATTCTGACATATATCTTGCTCTTCTTGACTCTGGCATCTCTGGTAGTGACTTTCTAATGTTTTCAATGTACTCATCAGATAATTTGATTTGTGCTAAATCAGGTTCTGGAAAATATCTATAATCTTGAGCATCTTCCTTATCTCTCATGTTAAACGTTCTTCCCTCAAAGTCATCCCATCTTAGAGTTTCTTGTGATATTGTTATTCCTCTTTCGGCATCACTAATTTGCGAATCTTTTTCATATTCTATTGCTCTTTGGATTGATTTAAAAGAGTTCATATTTTTCATTTCATGACGAGTTCCAAAAGGTTCATTCTTTTTGTGTACTGATACATTGACATCTGCCCTTAGTGACCCTTCTTGCATTTTACAATCTGATACATCAATATATTGTAAAATCGATTTTAATTTTTTCAAATATCTATCAGCTTCACCTGATGATCTAATGTCTGGCTCTGAAACTATCTCAATTAGTGGAACTCCTGCTCTATTTAAATCAACTAAACTTCCACCTGAAAGTTCATTATGATTTAATTTTCCTGCATCTTCTTCTATATGTATTCTTAATATTCTTATTTTTTTTGGATTTCCTAAATCGTCTTCTATTTCTATATAACCATTGCTACATAATGGCTTATCAAATTGTGATATTTGATATGACTTTGGTAAATCAGGATAAAAATAATTTTTTCTATCATTCTTGCTATCTTGTGAAATCGTACAATTTGTAGCTAAACCTGCCTTTACAGCATATTCAATAACTTTTTCATTAAGTACTGGTAAAGCTCCTGGCATTGCAGTACATACAGGACATATATGAGTATTAGGCTCTGCACCAAATTCTGTCTCACATGAGCAAAAAATCTTTGTTTTTGTTGATAATTCGGCATGAACTTCTAGCCCTATAACTAATTCGTAATCTTCTTTTGCCATTATTTTTATTTTCTCCTCTCAAATTTATTTTATTCCTATTGCAAATTTTTTAGCACTCATTATAACGCACTAGAAAAAATTTTATAAACTTCCTCATGAATGTCATCTATCGTTCTTATTTCATCATTTTTAACGCACATAACTTCTTTCCAATCATATTTTTTTGCTAATTTGCATGCTTCATTATATGCATCAATTAAATGATTTTTATCGTTTTCATGAATGTCTTTTTTGCTTTCGTGTGTTATCTTGTTTTCTCTGTCGTTCATTAGTTTCATTGAATATTCTATTGGCATGTTTAAGAATATTACCTCTGTTGGTATTGGTAACCCATATAAATTAAATTCAAAGTCCCAAAGCCAATTTAAAAATTTTTCTCTTTCGGTATCGTCTTTAATTTTTCCTGCTTGGTGAATCATGTTAGATGTTGTATATCTATCAGCTATTATTATACCACCATTATCATAATATTCTTTGTATTCTTTCTGAAATGTTGCAAATCTATCTGCTGCATAAAATGTAGATGCGATATATGGGCTTATTTTCTTTGGATCATTTCCAAATTCTCCACCCAAATACATTTTAACTAGTGCTGATGATGGACTATCGTAATTTGGGAAACTTACCTGTTTAAATTCTATTCCTTCTCTCTCTAGTCTTTCTTTAAGTTTTGCTGATTGAGTCTGCTTTCCACTTCCATCTGTTCCATCAATTACAAATAATTTTCCCATTTCTACCTCCAAATTATACTATTTTTATTATCCACATTTTCTTTATTGTTTGTTAAATAAATTGCTTAAATCTCAGGACCTGCTATAAAGTCTATACCAGTTCCATCATTTCCATAAAATCTCTTTCCAATATTATCATATAATCCGTACTTTTTTAGTGTCATTTTTATAACAAGGCACTAAATTATATTTTAGTTCATTATCTTCGTATATCGATATAGAATAAATTTTTCCTTTAAAACCATTAAACATCGTAATAGCTGTAGAACCTTCTATCTTACTATCTTCCATCATTTTTGCACCATCTATTAATAATATACTGTTGTTTCCACTATTATCATTGGTTATAGTTAACTTTTGTCCAAATGCTATAGTACATTCATTAATTTCAGTTTCTGCTGAGGTAGTTGTCATCTCAGTTTCATTTACATTATTTTCTTCACTAACAGTTGTTGCTGTGTCTTGTTTCGTTTTAAGTTCTAGCTTCTTATTGCCGTTTATTCCAATCTTTGGCACACCTAGATTACTGTCAAAAATATTATAATCCGCTTCGTTTTCTAATAAAGCTGTTATTGATATTTTGTAGTTTTTAGGTAGTATAATACCTGATAAACTCTGATTTCCTTTTGCTTCTATATATAAAACATCTGTATATGAGCTATTAGTACTATTTTTCTTTTGAAGTTGCTCTTCATATATATTTTTCATATCTCCATCATATATATTCTGCAAAATCCTAGTTTCCTGCAATTGCGCTTTTCTCTTTGATGTTATACTCGTCAAATAAGTCCCAAGTATCATCAATATGAAAAGTATTGTAACTACTACTATTGCAGTCGCAGAACCATTTTCATTTTTTTTCATTAGATTACTCCTTTTATTATTTTTCGCCTTTGGTCTTTTTGGCTTTACTTAATTTTGCCTTGCTTGTTTTCTTAGTCTTTGATTTAGATGTTACAGATTTTTTGGCTTTTGTTGTTCTTCTTTTTTTAGCCTTTTCATTATTTTTTTCTTTTTCTATTTCTGGTGACCATTCTTCGCCTACCTTTGGCTTATTCCAAGAAATGTAGTTACAAGGATTTGGATTATCCTTTGAATTATTAGCACATATATAATAGTTCTTACCTCTTTTTGTTTTTCTAACATGTACTTCTGCTCCACAAACTGGACATGGCACATCTATTTTATCTGCATAAGGCTTTATGTTTTTGCATTCAGGATATCCTGGGCAGGCTAGAAACTTGCCGAATCTACCGTATTTTACAACCATCATTTTTCCGCATTTATCACATTGAACATTTGAAACTTCTTCTTCAATTTTTACATGTTCTAATTCTTGGTTTGCTTTTTCAACTTCAGCTTTAAATGGAGCATAAAAATCTCTAATTACTTGTTTCCAAGGTTCCATTCCTTCGGCAATTTTATCAAATTCATCTTCTATTCCTGCAGTAAATTCTACATTTATAATATCTGTGAAATTCTCTATAAGTAGCTTGTTTACTACTTTTCCTAATTCTGTTGGAGAAAGTTGTTTTTGATTTTTTTCTACATATCTTCTATCAATTATTGTTGAAATAATTGTTGCGTAAGTACTTGGTCTTCCAATTCCCTTTTCTTCAAGAGTTTTTACTAAACTTGCTTCTGTATATCTTGCTGGTGGCTCTGTGAAGCTTTGCTTTGACTCTATCTTTTCCTTCTTTACTTCTTCTCCAACAATAAGATTAGGAATTTTTGATTCGTCGTCTTCATCATCTTTATCGTCTTTGTCTTCTACATATAACGTCATAAATCCCTTAAACTTAATAGTTTGACCAGTTGCCTTGAAATTATAAGTATCATTTTTAGCTTTTGTGTCAATATTTGCAGCAATTGTATCATATACTGCTGCTGACATTTGGCTTGCTAAAAATCTGTTATAAATTAGTCTATATAATTTATATTGATCTGGTGTTAATGAGTCTTTAATTTTTTCTGGGTATAAATCTATATAAGTTGGCCTAATACCTTCGTGAGCATCTTGTGCATCTGATTTAGTTCTATAATACCTATTTTCATAGTATTCTGCACCATATGTTCCTGTAATTTGTTTTTTGGCGGCTAGCCTTGCTTCTTCTGAAATTCTTGTCGAGTCAGTCCTCATATAAGTAATTAAACCTACTGTTCCTTTTTCTTCGACTCTAACACCTTCGTATAAGCCTTGTGCAACATTCATTGTCTTTTTAATCGGAAATCCTAATTTTCTTGAAGCCTCTTGTTGCATTGTGCTTGTAGTAAATGGTGGTGCTGGAGTTCTTTTCTTCTCACCTTTTTTTACGTCTGTTACAATATATTTTCCATTTTCAATTGCAGATAAAATTTCTTTAACTTCTGTTTCATTGTGTAATTCTACTTTTTTACCATCTTTGCCATAAAATCTAGCTGTAAATTTTTCTTTATCTTTTGCTAATTTCGCATATATATTCCAATATTCTTCTGGAATAAATTTCTCTATTTCTTCTTCTCTATCAACAATTAGTTTTACTGCAACTGATTGAACACGACCTGCTGAAAGTCCTTTTTTTACTTTTCTCCATAATACTGGGCTTAGCTGGTAACCAACTATTCTATCAAGTATTCTTCTTGCTTGTTGTGCGTCAGTCAAATTCATATCAATTTTTCTAGGTTCTTTAATACATTTTTGTACAGTTTCTTTTGTAATTTCATTAAAAGTTACTCTACATACTGCATCTTCTGGAATCCCTAAAATATATGCTAAATGCCAAGCTATAGCTTCTCCCTCACGATCAGGGTCAGTTGCTAAGTAAACCATTTTAGCTTCTTTGGCATCCTTCTTTAACGAATTTATTAAAGATGCCTTTCCTCTAATATTGATGTATTCTGGTTCAAAATCTTTGTCAATATCAACACCCATCTTTGATTTTGGAAGGTCTCTTACATGTCCCATTGATGCAACAACTTTGACATCATTACCTAAAAATTTTTTTATTGTATTAGCTTTAGCTGGTGATTCCACTATAATCAACTTGTTTGCCATAATAATATCCTTTCTTCTCTTTTTGTATTTTACAGTATTTGTATTAACTTTTCAAGTATATGAGCGTAATTTATATTTATTATTTGTAAATAAGTATTTGATATATACAAAAGTTTTAGCATATCATATAAAATAAGTTATAAAATTAACTTATTTTATACAACAGCAATAAAAAACATTGAAAATACATATGTAAAATTCAATGTTTTTAATCTTTATTTAATTACTTTGGATTATATATGAAGGTAAAAGTTCTATACGTAGGAGAAAATGGTCCTCCTCCGAAGAAATTTCCGCTAATGATTGCACCAGCTGTTAGACCAGTAAGGTCTTTTGTCCCTACATTAGTCGAACCAGTAAAGTTACCACCCGACGAGCTACTACTTAGGCCAGTTGAAATGTACCTCCCTGTACTATCTATAAACCAATGATTTAGTGCAGGCTTTGTCTCATCAAATAAGTATCCACAAATCAAAGAATCATAGTCATCAGGAATCTTATAGTCTGGTGGTCCATTTGGCTTGCTAACAATTTCAATATTGATTTTTTTTGCTTTTCCATTATTAAAGCCTGCATCATAAGCCGGTTTTGTATTTAGTGTTCCACCCGAATAATATCCTGGCTCTACTGTTTGAGATGTACTTGTGCTTGGAT